>NZ_JBIDAN010000004.1:0-579828 GCF_043202495.1 Streptomyces sp. NPDC048185 | reverse complement strand
CGGCGCCCGGGCGGAGACCGACCCCGCCCCGCGGCCCGGGGGGGGGGCGGCGCCCCCGCGCCGGGGGGCCCGGGGGCGCGCGGGGGCCCCACCGTCGGCAGCAAGGTGATCCGATGCAACGTGTCTGTTTCCTCCTGAAGGTCCGCGCCGAGAAGGCCGCCGAGTACCGTGAACGCCACCGGGACGTGTGGGCGGACATGCGCGCCGCGCTCACCGCGGCGGGCTGGCGCAACTACTCCCTCTTCCTGCGGGAGGACGGCCTGCTCGTCGGCTATCTGGAGACCGACGACTTCGAGGCGGCCCGCGCGGCCATGGACGCGACCGAGGTGAACGCCCGCTGGCAGGCCGGGATGGCGGAGTTCTTCGAGGAACTCGACGGTCAGGCGCCCGACGCCGCCATGCGCCCTCTCACCGAGGTCTTCCACCTGGCGTGAGCCCGCGTCCCGGCTTTCGCAGGACGAACACTTCCCCGGCACCGGTTCGACGGCGGGGAGAGAACAGCAGGAGACAACAGACATGACCCACTCCACGCCGGTGGTCGGCATCAAGGACGTGGCACGGGAGGCGGGTGTCTCCGTCGGCACGGTGTCCAACGTGCTCAACCAGCCCAGCCGCGTCTCGCAGCGGACGCGACGTCATGTGGAGCAGGTGATCGCGCGTCTGGGGTACGTGCGCAGCGAGTCGGCCCGGCAGCTGCGGGCCGGCCGCAGCCGTGTCATGGCCGTACTGGTCCTGGACATGGGCAACCCGTTCTTCGTCGACCTGGCGCAGGGAGCGGAGCGCACGGCCCGCGACGCGGGTCTCGCCGTCACGCTGTGCAACAGCGCGCAGAGCGCGCGGAAGGAGGCCGAGTATCTCGACCTCTTCGCCGAACAGCGGGTGCGCGGCGTACTGGTCACCCCCGCCGACCCCAGCGGGCGGAGTCTGGGCGACTTCCGCCGGCACGGCATCCCCTACGTGCTCGTGGACCGGGTGGCCGGTGACGAGCGGGGCTGCTCCGTGTCGGTCGACGACGTCGCCGGCGGTGCCATGGCGATCCGGCATCTCACGGGCGCCGGGCACCGCTCCGTGGCGTTCGTCAGCGGGCCGCCCCATCTGAAGCAGGTGCAGCACCGCAGGGCGGGGGCCCTGCGCGCCGTCGCCGAGGCCGGCCTGCCCCCCTCCGCGCTGCAGGAACTTCCCACCGAGCGCCTCGACGTGGCCGCCGGCCGGGACGCGGGGGCCAGGCTGCTGGGCCTGGCGTCGCGGCCCACCGCGGTCTTCTGCGCCAACGACCTGCTGGCCCTCGGCGTGCTCCAGTTCATGTACACGGCCGGCGTCAAGGTCCCGGACGACATGGCCATCGTCGGTTACGACGACATCGAGTTCGCCGCCGCGGCGACCGTGCCGTTGACGTCCGTCCGGCAGCCCGCCCGTGCCATGGGCGCGCTGGCGGCGGACCTGCTTCTCCAGGAGGCCGGCGACCGGGCGGACGAACACCGGCACCAGCACGTGGTCCTCCAGCCCGAGCTCGTCGTCCGCGGTTCGAGCCTGCCCACCCGCTGACCTCCCGCGCCGTACGCGCACGCAAGCCCGACGGCGGTGGCGTCGCACGACGCCACCGCCGTCGGTCGTTCAGGAGCCGTCGGCCGCGTACACCGACGTGAACGTCCAGTCGCCCGAGCCGACCTCGTAGACGGCCTCGCCCCGCTCGGTCCGCAGCAGCTCCGCTCCGTCCGGGGCGGCGACGCGTCCCCGCGAGAACGGCACGTGGACCTCGGCGGTGCTGCCGGCGGGCACGCTCAGCCGCAGCCGGTAGCGGTCGCCGTCGCGCTTCCAGTCGGTGCTCGCGGTGCCGTACGGCGTGCGGTAGGAGCCGGAGGCGGAGGTGAGGTCACCGACGACGGCGGGATCGATCAGCAGCTTGCGGTAGCCGATGGACCCGGGGGCCTGTTCGATGCCGGCGACCCGGTCGGTGAACCAGGCGTCGATGGCGCCGAGCATGAAGTGGTTCTGGGACTGACCGGGGCCGCCGTCCCAGGACTCGCCCAGCGTGGTGTTGCCGTGCAGGACCTGGTAGCCGTAGCTCGGGCTGGTGGTCTGCGTGGCGATCCCGTGGACGACGTCGTCACGGCCGGCCGCGGAGAGCACGCGGAAGGCGGCCGGCAGGGAGATCTCGCCCAGCACGAGGTGGTGGCCGGCCTCCTCCACACTGCGGACGAAGTGGCCGAGCAGCCGGTCGCGTTCCCCGTCCGGGACGGCGCCCATGTCCAGGGCGAGCGCCTCGGCGCCGTGGCCGCCGCCGCCGAAGGTGCCGGTGGCGGGGTCGTAGTACTTGGCGGTCAGGGCCTCGGCACTGGCGTCGGCCTTGGCCCGGTAGGCCGCCGCGCCGTCCTCGTCGCCGAGCACGGCGGCGATGCGGCTCAGGGCGTCGACGACCCGCCAGTAGCCGTAGGTGCCGGCCACGGCGCGCGGGAACGTCCGGTCGGGGGTGAACCAGTCGCCGAGACCGTAGTCGAGGATGCCGTCCTTCACCTGCTGCTCCAGGAACGACGCGTACCGCTTCATCTGCGGGTAGTACGTGGTGAGCGTGTCGCGGTCGCCGTAGGTGGTGTAGAGCTGCCAGGGGACGAGGACGAAGGCGCCGCCCCAGTTGGCGTCGTTGCGGTAACCGCCCGGCAGGTCGGTATACTCGGGGACGGTGCTCGGGATCAGGCCGTCCTCGGTCTGGGCGTCGGACATGTCGCGCACGAGCTTGCGGAAGTACGCCTCCATGTCGTAGTTGCCGGTGAGGACGGGGAAGAGCAGCTGGTTCTGCTCGAGCCAGCCGAGCTTCTCCCGGCTCGGGCAGTCGGTGAGGACGCTCATCATGTTGCCCTCGATCGACCGGCGGATGATCGAGTGGATGCCGTTGACGAACTGGTCCGAGCTGGTGAAGTCGCCCGAGGAGGCGTTGTCGGTGTGCAGGACCTTGCCGCGCACGGTGACCGTCGCGTTCTCGGGCAGGCCCTGGAGCTCCAGGTAGCGGAAGCCGTGGTAGCCGAACTTTGGGTGCCAGGTCTCCGATCCGTCGCCGCGCGTGGTGTAGGTGTCCCACAGCGGGCCGCCGACGTTGCTGATGGACTGGAAGGCGTGGCCGTCCTTGAGGCTCTCGGCCGGCAGGATGCGGATGGCGGTGCCGGCCGGGGCGGTGACGGTGATCTCCGGCCAGCCGGCGATGTTGCGGCCCAGGTCGAAGATCCGGCTGCCCTCGGCCGCGCCCTCGACCGCCTTGCCCGTGAGCGTCTCGATCACCCGGACGGGTTCGGTCTCGCGTGCGCTCAGGACGGCGGGGTCCGTGGCCGTGCCGGGTCCGGACACGGTGGCCGCCGCCTTCCAGGCACCGCGGTCCCGGCCGGGCTTGTTCCAGCCGGGGATCGCGCGGCGGGCGTCGTAGTCCTCGCCGCCGTACCAGTTGGAGGAGGTGGTCGCGCCCAGGGTGGTGCGCCAGTCGCTGCCGCTGGCGATGCGGCGCACGGTGCCGTCGGCGAGCGTGATCTCCAGCTGGGCGACGAGCTTGGGGTCGCTGAGGTTGCCGTACAGCTTGCGGTAGCGGTCGGCGGTGCTGACGACGTTGGACATGCCGTTGCCCAGTTCGATGCCGATGGTGTTGCGGCCGGAGCGCAGCCGGTCGGTGACGTCGTAGGTGGCGTACTGCACGCGTTCGGCATAGTCGGTGTTGGCGGGTTCGAGGACGGCGTCGCCGACCGGTTCGCCGTTGATGCTGGCGTCGTACACGCCGAGGCCGGACACGTACAGCCGTGCGCTGCGCACGCTCTTCGGCAGGGCGAAGTCCTTGGTGAACAGCGGCAGTCCCGCGGGCAGGTACGGCGTGGGCGGCTGCTGTCCGGTGATCCGCGCGGCCTCGGCGAACGGTCCGGTGGGCGCGTCGCCGGTGGAGACGGTGTAGTCGACGGGGAAGTTCGGCACCCGGCCGTCGTCGGTGAGGACGTCGGCGCGCGGGTACAGGGCGATCTGGTCGAAGGTCCTGGCCGACTTGAGGTCGAGGGTGAGCACGACCGGCGTGCCGGAGACGTCGGGGCCGGTGTGCGGCGGGCTGGAGTAGCCGGCGGCCGTCTGCAGGGCGCTGTTGGGCAGTCCGTCCACCGCGAGTGCGGGTTCCCAGGTCTTGCGGAGGGTGTCGGTCTCCGAAGCGGTCACGGCGGCGCCCTTGGCGAGGCCGGTGGTCCCGCTGCCGGAGTCGCGTACGTCGATCTCGCCGAGCTGGAGGCGCCAGGACTCGGCGGGGAAGTCGTCGGCGAGCGGCAGTCCGAGCCTGGTGACGTCGAGGCGGACGTAACGGGCCGTGGTGCGCGGCAGGTCGACGACGACGGGTTCGACGGTGCGCTTGCTCAGCTGCCAGTCCGGGTGGGTGATCCAGTCCGCGTCCCAGTCCTGCTGCCGCGTCAGGCCCGTCTCGAAGGCGGCGGGTTCGCTCCACCCGGAGTCGCGGCCGGTGTCGGCGGACCAGAGCATGACCCGCCAGTAGACGCGGGTGCGGGAGCCGAGTTCCTTGCCGGCGTAGGTGGTCTGCGGGACGCCGGAGCTGACCTTGCCGGAGTCCCACAGGTCGGGTCTGCCCTGCTTCAGTCTGCTCGGTGAGCTGGCCGCCTGCACCCGGTACGCGGACTGCACGACGCCCGCGGCCCGGCTGGTGATGTTCCAGCTCAGGTAGGGCGTGGTGTCGTCGATGCCCAGGGCCTGCGCGAGGTGCTGGGTGCGCAGTCCGGCGGGCGCGATGCGGGCGGGGGGTCCGGCGTCGGCGTGGACGGCCGTGGGCAGCACGGTGACGAGTGCGGTGAGACCGGAGGCGACGAGGAGTGCCGGGCGCCGGCGGGCGCGCCGGGTGAGCGCTCTGCTCATGGGGTGTGCTCCTTGCGGGTGCGGGGCGGGGCGGACGCTGCCGGGTCAGACACGGTTCAGGACGGCCGTGACGCGGCGGTACGGCCGCAGGGTCACCGGGCCGAGCAGGCCGGAGGGCAGCGGCTTCTTGCGTTCGTTGGAGAGGGTGTTGGACACGCGGACGCTGACCGTGTTGCGGCCGGTCCTCAGGAGGCCGGTGACGTCGGCGGTGTAGGGGCTCCACAGCAGCGGCGGCAGCTCGGTGCCGTTGACGGTCACCGCGGCGACTTCGCGGACCGTGCCCAGGTCGAGGCGGAAGCCGCGCCCGTCGAGGGTGTCCCGGTCCAGGTCGAGGGTGGTGGTGCAGGTACCGCTGCCGGAGAACAGCGGGTCGAGGTCCGTCCAGCTGCTCAGGGGGCGGGTGACGGGCGTGGCGCCCTCCTTGTCGAGGGTCAGCGTCCAGTCGCCGTCCAGGTCCACGGCGTCGAGCGGGTCGGTGACCTCGGCGGTGCCGCGGTAGGTGTGCCGGTCGTCGGTGCCCGCCAGCGGGTAGCTGCCGGGCGCGTCGGCGACGACGGTGGCGTGCAGCGTGTTCCCGACCGCGGTGACGTCCTCCACGGGCAGGGCCGCGTCGGTGAGGTGGGCGCCGGGGCGGGTGGCGGGGCGGACGACGATCGCGAGGGTCTCGTAGGGGCGCAGGCTCAGCGGCACCCGCAGGCCGTCCCTTCCCCGGTCGCGGCGGTGGACGGGCGCGGGGCGGGCGGTGCCGGTGGCGGGGTCCCACAGTTCCGGGACGCCCGTGGCCGGGAGTGCGGCGACCGTCTCGACGGCCTGCCCGCTCTCGTTGTTGACGAGGAACGCGACGTCCTTGCCGCGGGTGGTGCGCAGGACGCGGACGGCCTCCGCGGCCGGTTCGAGCACGGCGGCGGCCACGCCGGCCGCGTGCGCGGCCTCCCGCAGGCCGGACACGTCGGCGACGCGTACGGCCGTTCCGGCGCCGGTGCGGCGGCTGCCGGGCAGCTGCTCGCCGAACAGCGCGGACAGCGCGCGCTCCAGGCCGCGGTCGCCGCCGTTCGCCTCGTCCCCGGGCAGCTCGCCGACGGCGACGACGGTGCCGCCGCCGCGCACGAAGTCCGTGAGTGTCTTCACGGCGGCGGCGTCGAGCGTCGGGGTGAGCGGCAGGACGGCCAGGTCGTAGCGGGCCTCGCCGACGGTGAGCCGGCCGCCGCGGGCGGTGGCGTGGGCGATCAGGCCCCGGTCGCCGCTCAGCGCTCCCTCGTGCACGAGGTCGAAGTCGACCTGGGCGGCCTCCAGGGCGTACGCGGCGTCGCTGAGCGCGCTGTCGACGGCGCCCTGCCGGTCGGTGCCGCGCCACTGTTCGGCCGCCCGCTGCGGCTGGACGAGCGCGGTCCGTGCGGCGGACGTGCCGCGCGCGACCTCCATCACGCGGCCGATCCAGTCGGCGAGCGGCTTCATCGCCCACCACCAGGGGGCGCGTGGGCCGAACGGCGGGGGGAAGTACACGCGGGTCTCGTCGGTCCACAGCGCGTGCAGCGCGGTGAGGTTGATGCCCCGGGCGGCGTTGGCCCCCACGAGGGCGCGGGCGAAGTCGGGCGCGACCTGCCAGCCCATGTTGCCGAAGGCTTCCAGCAGGGCGCGTTCGCGGCCCATCTGGTGGGCGACGCTGACCGGGTTGCGCGGGATCATCGTCGGTTCGCCGGCCACGTACTCGGCGGTGATGATGTCGCCGCCGGGGATCTGCGCCCACTGGTGGACCTTGTGCAGGTCGCCGGTGGAGGCGATGCGCTTGGAAGGTGCCGTCTCGTCGTACAGCGGGTTGGTGATGAGGGCGACGTTCCGCTTGTCGTACCAGCGGGACTGCTTCTCGAAGTACACGGCGAAACGGTCGGAGACGGCCTGCCAGTAGCGTCCGCGGGCGATGCGGCCCTCACGGCCGAGGTCGTCGAAGGCCGAGGCGTACGCGGTGCCCGGCTCGACGCCGACGGCGCGCAGGGCGTCCTGCAGCGTCGGTGACCAGGGCAGGCGCTTGAAGTGGGCCTCGGCGGAGGCGAAGTAGGGCTCGTCGTCCCAGAAGCCCGGCACGACGTTGCCGAAGTAGCGGCCGAAGCGGCGGTGGTACTCCCCCGGGACCATGTCGAGGAACAGGTCGACGGGTTCGTCGTCGAGCAGGTCGACGTAGCTGCGGCTGTAGCCCTGGCTGTCGTCGATCAGGGCGGTGCCGCCGAAGAGGTCGATCTGCCAGCGTCCGGCGGGGACCTTCCAGGGCCGTCCGGTCGCCAGGTCGGCGGTCAGTTCCACCAGGTGGTCCGTGCCGGTGGCGCCGACGGGGCGGGCGACGGCGGCGACCGGTGCGGCGGTGCCCTCGGGTTTCGGGCGGGCCGGGAAGTCGCCGGCGGCGGCCGGGGCGTCGTAGGTCTGCTCGTACAGGACGGTGCCGTCGGCGGCGGTGACGGCCAGGCTCTCCCACAGGGCGCGCTGCCCGTCGACGGCCCGCACGCCCGCGCTGCCCGAGGTGTGGGCGGCGTCGGTGACGGTGCCCTTGCCCTTGCCGTCGAGGGTGACGGCGACGGCGTCGCCGCGGACGGTGACGACGAGGGTGTGGAACTTGGTCTTGTTGAAGCCGTCGGTGCGGCTGCTGCGCGCGAGCTCCTCCGGTGCCCTCCCGTCGGCCAGGCGCAGGACGGTGACGACGCCGGTCTGGTCGAACTCCACGGCGTAGCCGTCGGTTCCGGTCGCCGAGGCGCGGACGACCAGCCCCGCGGCGCCGTGCTCGGCCTTGGCACTGCCCGTGACGGTGCAGTCGGTCCAGTCGGCGCCCGCGCTCAGTACGGCGGCTCCGCCGAGGACGTCGGCGTCGGCGACCAGGCGGCCGGTGTCGACGCCGACCCCGGTGGTGGCGGTGAGGTCGGCGGAGGCGGGGCCCTCGACGACGGTGGTGGACCGCCACAGTGCCTTGAGCCTCAGGTCCGGCCGGGGTTCGTAGGTGCGGGAGCCGACGGTGCCGCCCGTGACGATGTACTCGCCGGCCCGGCCGCTCGGGAAGTGGTCGTCGTTGAACAGCCAGACCCGCATGCCGGTGCGCTCGGCGACCTCCAGGACGTGGCCGACGATCGCGAACCAGTCCTCGGTGAAGAACACCGGCTGCATCTCGGCGTTGTCGAAGGGGAAGAGGATGACCTCGAACATGCCCTTGTCGCGGAGGTCGGCCATCTGGGTCTCGACCAGTTCGGGGGTGACGGGGCCGTTCCAGTACCAGTAGACCGTCGGCCGGCTGTCCGGGCGGGGGTCGGCGAAGTCGGCGGGGACGTAACCGGACTCGCGGGTGGCGCCGGCGGCGGCCGGCTGAGCGGCGTGGGCGGTGGCGGCGGGGGGCAGGCCGACGGTGAAGGCGGCGCCCGCCGCTCCGGCGGCCACGACGAACCGGCGTCTGGTCAGGTCTGATGCGGACAACGGGAACTCCATCGTTCGGGGTGGGATCTCGGGGCGGGGCGCCCGTGCCGTGCGGCACCGGGCAGGTGGGTGCCCGGTCCGTCGGGCCCGGGCAGACGCGGGTGTGGGGTGGTTCGTGTGTGCCGGCGCTGCGCGGCAAGGAGAAGGACCGCGACCCCGGGGGCGCGGTCAGCCGGCGGCGAGGGCGGCCACCTCGGCGGCCGTCAGGGCACGGTTGTGCAGGCGGAAGTCGGTGACCGCGCCGTGCAGATACGGGTGGGTGGAGTTCTGTGAACGGCCCAGGTAGTTGCGTGTGCTGGCACCGAGGAGCAGCGGGCTGGTGACCATGGCGGCGTTGCGTCCGGCCTCGGCTCCGTCGACGTACAGGATGCCGGTGCCGCCCGCCAGGGTGAGGGCGACGTGGATCCAGCGCCCCTGCGGCAGGGGTCCGGCGGCGTCGACGACGTCCTCGCCCTCCATGCCGGAGATCTTGAGGGCGGCGCGGGCCCGGCCGGCGCCGGTGCGGGGTGTGAGGTACAGGTAGGTGCTCTTGTGGTAGCCGAGGTCGAAGACGCGCGCCGAGTTGGCGAGCGAGTCGATGCGGACGCGCACGGCGACCGTCAGTTCGGTCAGGCCCGCGGGGAGCCCCTCCGGGAGCGTGACGTGACCGTCCGTCCCGTCCAGGAGCACCGCGGTGCGCGTGCCGTCGGTGGTCCAGCCGGCGCCGCCGGTCAGCGCCGCGCGGGGGAAGTTACCGGTGCCGTCGGCGGCCGTGGCGCCGCTGCCCTCGTCGAGCCGGTAGCGGGCGACGTCCCGTTCGCGGCCCTGACGGGGGGTGACGGCCCAGTAGACGGTGTAGTTCTGGTGGTGCACCTTGTAGAAGGGCCGCAGGGGCACCTCGCGGCCGTCGGCCACGGCGGTGAACTCCAGCGGGACGCCCGCCACCGGCCGCAGCGACCCGGTGCGGATGTCGGGGATGGTCGCGAGCGCGGTCGCCCCGTAGGCGCCGGCGAGCACGACGGGACCGTAGGACAGCGACCTCACCTGCGGATTGTCCGGGGCCGGGCGCCAGACCGGCTCGCGCGGGAAGGTCAGCTCCACCGTGTCGCCGCGTCGCCAGCGGCGCTCGATGGTGACGTACCGGCCCGGGCGGACGGGCGCCCCGGTCGCGTGACCGTTGAGGCGTACCGCGGCCCGGCCACCGCTGTCGGCGAGCCAGGCGGGGACCCGGACCTTCAGGGCGAAGCGCGCGTCGCCGGCGGTGACGGTGAGCCGGGTGCGGTCGCTCTCCGGGTGACCGGTCTCCTGACGGAGCGTCACCCCCGTCTCCCGCCAGGTCACCTCGGAGGGGATGAACAGGTTCACGTACAGCGTGCGGTCCGGTCCCGCGGAGCGGAAGTAGATGGTGTCCGCGAACTTGGTGTGGGTCTCCATGCCCGTGCCGTGGTCGCAGGAGAAATTGTCGTAGTCGCTGCTGTAACTGCCGGGCGCCGCACCGAGTCCGCCCTTGGGCTGCCGCCGCGAACCGGCCCACAGGCCGGTGTAGTAGGTGACGAAGCCGTGCTCGGAGTCGGGGTCCTGCTCGCCGAGCATCTGGTTGTAGAGGGTCCACTCGTAGTGGTCCATGTACGCGGTGGTCGCGGGGTCGTGCAGGAACAGCTGTCTGCCGAGCTTGAGCATGTTGTAGCTGTTGCAGTTCTCGCAGGTGTCCTCGGACAGCCGGCTGACGATCTCGCCGGGCGGGCCGAAGAACTCCTGGTTGGAGTTGCCGCCGATGGCGTACGAGTGGTGCCGGACGACCGTTTCCCAGAAGTGGGTCGCGATGTCCAGGTAGCGCCGCTCACCCGTCGCCCGGTAACTCTGCGCGGCGCCCACGATCTTGGGGATCTCGGTGTTGGCGTGCCGTCCGGCGAGTTCGTCACGTCCCGCGGCCAGCGGCTCGTACAGCTCCTCGTGGTCGAAGCGCCGCGCGGTGCGCAGGTGCGCCGGGTCGCCGGTCTCCAGGTACAGGTTCGTCAGCACCTCGTTCATGCCGCCGAACTCGACCCGGAGCAGGGACTGCATGCGGTCGTGGGGCAGCGGCGCCGTGCGGGAGTCCACCCAGGCCGCCATGCCCGTCAGCACGGTCATGGCCTGCCCGTTCCCGCTCAGCCGGTACTGGTCGAGGAGGCCGGCCATGATCTTGTGCAGGGTGTAGTAGGGCGCCCAGGGCTTGCCCCCGGCTTCGAGCTGGACGAAGACGTCCTCCGGGAAGGCGGAGAGGTAGCCCGGGCGGTAGCCGGCGGCGGGCGCGTGCGCCTGGCACTCGGCGAGCGCCGCCACCAGGTGACGGGCCTTCTCGGCGTAGGCGTCGTCACCGGTGTTGGCGTGCGCCTGGGCGAGGGCGGACAGCAGGTGCCCGGTGCTGTGGCCGCGCAGCAGGACGTCCGGGGCCTCCCAGCCGCCGCAGGGCTCGGCGGTCGACGGCAGCCCCACGTTCAGCCGGAACGTGTGCAGCAGCCGGTCCGGGTCGACGTACAGCAAGTAGGCGCAGGTGCGCCGCATGTTGGCGAGGAAGGGGCTCTCCAGGAGCCGGACCGCGGACAGCGGGAACGCGTCCAGCGCCGGCCGGACGGCCTCGACGGCTCCGGGGCCGGCGGCGGCCGGCGAACCGGTGGCCCGGACGGCTGCGGACGTCTCGTCGGCCGCCGCGGGCACCGCGGCCACCGCCGTGGTGGCGGCCGCGGCGGCCGTGGCGGTCAGGACACGGCGACGGGTGGGGCTGGGCACAGGGGGTCGCGCGGACAAGCCGGGCTCCTTCGGGGAGGGACGGACCACTCGGTGACGGGCCGATGCGTGCACGGGACGGCGGGAGGCGGCACCCGTCGGGCAACCGGCTCCACAGCGTGCGTTGAAACGTTTTTGTCAGCCGAACGGCAAAGTAGGCGGAGCCTCGGGGCGAGTCAAGGGTCACGACAACCCCGCCGAGGTCCGCGCCCGCGCGCCACCGGACCGCTGCCGCACGGTACTTGCTGGTAACGGGCACTGTCGCCGCTACCGGCGACTGCCGGACGATCCACCTCCACCGAACCCTTGCGGCGGCACATCGGGCTGCGTATGTTCCAGCCAGGCCAATTAAAACGTTCAAACGAGGCGCGATGAGACACACACCTGAGCAGGAAGACGGTTTCGAGCACGACAGCCTGCGGCGGCGGGCCCTGCTCAAGATGACGGCCGCGGCCGGGGCCGCGGCGGCCCTGTCGGCGGGCACCGCCACGACCGCCGCCGCGGCGGGAACGTCCTCGCAGACGGCGGCGGCCGGCCCGGCGACCGGGCCCGGCGGCGCGTTCGCCCGCGCGTTCTCCTCCCCCGCGGCGGCGGTCCGTCCCAAGTTCCGCTGGTGGTGGCCGGACGCGCTGGTCGACGCCGACGAGATCAGGCGGGAGGTCGACCGGATCGCCGACGCCGGATTCGGCGGCGTGGAGATCGCGGCGGTCACCCACAGCGTCTCCGAGCCGATCGACCCGTCGCGCTACGGCTGGGGAACCCCTGCCTGGGCCGACGCGGTCGAGACGGCCCTCGGTCAGGCGAAGAAGCGCGGCGTCCTCGTGGACCTCACCATCGGCCCGGCCTGGCCGGCGGCCGTTCCCGGCATCACTCCGGACAGCAACTCCGCGATCAAGGAGCTGGCCCACGGCGTCACCGTCGTACCCGGGGGAACCGCCTTCGCGGGCCCGCTCCCCGAGCCGGTGACCGCCGCCGACTCCGCCGCGACGACCCGGAAGGTGCGGTCCGTGCAGGCCGTCCGCGTGGTCGCCGGCACCTCGCCCACCGCTTTCCCCGCCCGGCTGGAGAAGGAGTCGGTCACCGATGTCGCCTCCCGCGTCCAGGACGGGCGGCTGGAGTGGACCGCGCCGGACGACGGGACCTGGCTCGTCATCGCCTGCTGGGAACGCGGCTCCGGCCAGCGCCCCGAGGGCCCCGCGCACACCACTCCGCTCAGTTATGTCGTCGACCACTTCAGCGAGGCCGGGACGCGGGCCGTCATCGACTTCTGGGAGAGCCGCATCCTCACCCCGCGCATGCGCAAGCTGCTGCGGGAGACCGGGGGCGCGCTCTTCGAGGACTCCCTCGAGATCGAGACGCACGCGACGCTGTGGACGCCCGGCATCATGGCCGAGTTCGAACGCCGCATGGGCTACTCGCTCGCCCCGTACCTGCCCGTGCTCCTCCAGACGAAGGAGAAGTACGCCTTCGCGTTCGACGACGCCACCAACAAGGCCGTCCGCCGGGACTACATGGAGGTGGTCACCGAGCTGTACGTCGAGAACCACCTGCTCCCGGTGCGGAAGTGGGCGAACGGCCTCGGACTGCGCCTGCGCGTGCAGCCGTACGGCCTGCAGACCGACGCGATGTACAAGGCCGCGCTGCTGGACGTGCCCGAGGGCGAGTCGCTCGGGTTCAAGAACCTCGACGACTTCCGCTGCCTGGCCGGCGGCCGGGACATGGGCGGCAGGCTGGTGCTGTCCAACGAGGCCGGCGGCACGGCCGGCGGCGCCTACGCGACCACCTGGGACGCCACGCTCCGCAAGCTCGTCACCCAGTACGCGGCCGGGGTGAACCAGGCCGTGTTCCACGGCTACGCCTACGCCGACGCCCCGGGTGCCGAGTGGCCCGGCTTCGCGGCCTTCTCGCCGTACAACGGCGGCTCCGGCTACGGCGAGGCCTGGGGCCCCCGCCAGCCCACCTGGCGTCATGTGCCCGACGTCGCCGCGTATCTGAGCCGCACTCAGTACGTCCTGCAGAGAGGTGTCAACAAGGCCGACATCGGCGTGCTGTGGCAGAAGGGCTACGCCGGTTCCGGGCTCGGCGCGTCCTGGTTCAGCGCCGACGGCGTACCGGCCGGCTGGACGCACCTCTTCCTCAGCCCGCGGCTGCTCTCGCTGCCCACCGCGGTGGTGCGCGACGGCCGGTTCGCTCCGGACGGCCCCGCCTTCAAGGCGCTCCTCGTCGACGGCGACGTCATGATCAACCGCGAGCACACGCTCCAGCTGGACGTCGCCGAGAAGCTCGTCGGCTACGCCAGGAAGAGCCTCCCGATCATCGTCATCGGGGACTGGAAGGACGGCCACGTACCCGGGCTGCCGAAGACGGGCGACAACGACCGGCTGCTGGAGCTGATCGCCGAACTGCTGGCGCAGCCCAGCGTCGCCAACGTGCCCGACCGCCCCGACGTCCCGCAGGGCATCGCCGCGCTCGGACTGAAGCGCGACGTCGAGTACGCGCAGTCCTCGATGCTGCTGCACGCCCACCGGGCCGACACGGAGGCCGACTACTACTTCTTCGCCAACGACTCGGTCAGCAAGAAGAATTCGACCGGCACGACCATCAGTCACGACGTCACGCTCACCCTGCGCAGGCCTGACGCCGTCCCCTACGTCCTGGACGCCTGGACCGGCACGATCGAATCGCTCGCGGTCCACACCCGGCTCGACGACGGGCGCCTCCGGCTGCGCATCACACTGGAACCGGGAGCCACGACGATCATCGCGACGGCCCGTCCGGGCAAGTGGATCCCCGGCCCCGCACCCCGCTGGAACGCGACGTCCAGCGAGGCGGCCGAGGTCCGCCGCGCCGAGGGCGGCCGGCTCGAGATCCGGGACACGCGTCCGGGCACCTACACCACCGTCCTGCAGGGCGGGGCCACCGTCAGCGCGACGATCGAGGAGGTCGCCGAGCCGGTGGAGCTCACCCGCTGGACCCTGACCGCCGAGGACTGGACACCGGGCGCCACCCCGTCGAGCACCACCAGGACCCGGCGCACCGTCGAGCTGGACGGGCTCAAGCCCTGGCCCGAGATCCCGGAACTGGCCGATGCCTCGGGCGTGGGCCGGTACCGCACCACGGTGAGGCTCGGGGCCGCCTGGAGCGGTGGTCACGGCGCCCGGCTGGAACTGGGCGAGGTGTTCGACACCTACCGGGTCACGGTCAACGGGCGCGCCCTGCCGCCCGCCGACCAGCTGACGCCGGTGGTGGACGTGGGCCCGTACCTGCGCCGCGGCACCAACACCATCGAGGTGGAGGTCGCCACCTCGCTGCTCAACCGCCTGCGGGTCACCGACGCGCCGGTGTTCGGAGTCGCCAAGCGGCAGAACTACGGTCTCGTCGGCCCGGTGCGGCTCGTTCCGTACGGCAGGGCGGTCGTCCGGGCGTGACCCGGGGTGCGCCCCCTCGGCGGTGGTCGAGGGGGCGCGCCCGGTGCGGAGCCGGCCGCTCAGGTCGCGGCCGTCCGGCCGCGGGCCGGTCCGCCGGCGCCGGTCATGTGATCACTCCTGTCATCGCCGCGGGGCGGGGCGGCGTCACAGCCGGATCCTGGTCCGGCCCGCGCCCACCCGTGTGCCGCGCGGCCGGCCGCGCTCGGGGAACACCTCGATGCGGGCCTGTCCGTCCGCGTTGACGTCGAAGGATGCGCCGGAGGAGCCGAGCAGGAAGTGGCGGACGGCGACGCGGGCGCCGGTGGCCCGGAAGACGACCTTGCCGTCGCGCACGAGGGTGGTCCGGCGCGGTCCCGCGGAGACGGAGTAGGTGTGCCCCCGCAGCCGCACGTTGGCGATGCTGTTGGTGCCGGGCAGCGAGAGGGTGCCGAACATGATGCCGGACGGGTCGCCGTCCCACGGGTTGTCAGAGATCAGTTCGTGCAGGCTCTGCACGGCCATGGCGTTGGACCAGGAGTAGGTGCGCCAGGCGGTGTCGACGGCGGAGTCCATGATCGACTGACCCGGTTCGGGGTCGAAGGACTCGGGGAACCAGTTGTCCTTGTCCCAGGCGTCGAGGTACATCGCGGTGCTGCGGGCCGCGAACTCACCCGCCACGTCGTCGAATCCGTACCGCTTGACGCCGTCGTACACGGTGGCGTTCATGGGCGGCCAGGCCGCGCCCTTCCACTGTTCGGGGGCGGTGTCCTCGCCGTACCGGTCGAAGAACCGGAAGTGCTCGGAGCGCGGGTTCACCGGTCCGCCGCCGCAGTACGCGGGGTCGTTGCGGGCGACGCTCGGGATGACGTGGTCGCCCCAGAACTCCTCCGGGTCGAGCAGGTGCTCGCGCACCAGGATCTCCGCCCGCTCCGGTGTCGCGATCCCGGCGAACAGCGGGTAGAAGACGGTGGGCGTGACGACCTCGTTCCAGGTCCCGTCGAGGTAGCGGCTGAGGTAGAGACGCCGGCCCGGATGCCAGAGTCTTTCGTTGAGGAGACGCTTGACGGTCCGGTGGTGTGCGGCGAACCGGGCCGCGTCCGCCTTCCTGCCGAGCACGCCGGCCATCTTCGCCAGGGTCTCGGAGAGCAGCGCGTAGTACGAGTTGAGCGCCACGTCGGTGAGATCGGTGTTGTCGCGGCCGTCACCGCTGCCGCCCACCTTGGGGATGCGATGGTAGTCGGCGTAGACCGGGCTGTCGTCCAGGCCGAGGTGGTTGCCCCGGCCGCCGACCCTGTCGCCGAAGTAGGGCGTCTCCAGCAGTCCGTCGCCGTCCGTGTCCCACTCGGGCAGCAGGTCGTAGTAGGTGACGAGGGTGGGGTACGCCTTCCTCAGCACGGTCTCGTCGCCGAACTTGGTGTACAGCCGCCAGACGGCGTACGCGTGCATGGGGCCGGAGTTCTGCTGGTCGTAGCGCGGCCCCTTGAGGGGGACCTGGTTGGGCGGTGCGTCCGCGTCGAAGACGTCGGTCTCGTGCTGGGTGGCCAGGGGGCGGCTGACGAGTGCGGCGTCGACGGCGTCGAAGGCCGAGTCCCATCCGGTGAAGAGGCCGCCCCCGCCGCCCCAGCCCCACATCACGAACGCGCGCCGGCGGTCGCGGTCGTAGTTGGTGTTGAGGGACAGGGCGTCCCGCACCGCGTCCGCGGCCCGGCCGGCCGGGCCCGAACCGGTCAGGTTGTCGCGGCGCACCGCCGCCTCGGCGGCGGCGAGCACCCGTTCCGCCTCGTGCGGTTCGGGCGCCTCGAGCCGGGGCGGGCGCCCGCCGACCGCGGCGGTGAAGGTCAGGGTCTGCCCCTTGACGAGCCGGTAGCGCAGGGCGGCGGCCGCGGTGCCGGGCTCGCCGTCGCCGCCCGTCATCGCGGCGGTCATGTCGGCGACCGACGCGTAGCAGCCGCCGCTGTCGGCCTCGTCGCCGGGGGCCAGCCGGAAGTGGCCCGTCCGCGCCGGGTCGAGGAGCCCGGGCGCGCTGCCGGTCACGTCCTGGCCGTCCCGTGCGAAGGCCGCCTCCTCGCCCCAGGGCGCGGCGACCTCCAGGAAGACGGTCGTGTCGTCGTGGAGCGCGGTGACGGTCCCCACCAGCGTGCTGCCGTCGCCGGTGCGCGCGTAGCGGACCCGGACGTGGTGCTTCTGGCTCTGGATGTCGGCGTACTGCCGCTCCAGGGCGGGGAGTTTCGCGGTGGCGTCGGCGACGCTGTCCGCGGACCACTGGTCGGGGTGTGCGATCACCTCGCGCAGGGCGTCGAGGTGCGCGGGCATGATCTTGCGTTCGTCGGTGCTGATCCCGACCTGCTTGTAGGCGCCGTCCGGTGCCATCGGGCCGATCCGCCAGAGGTTGTTCGTCATCTTCTCGCGGACGACCTTGCCGGTCTCGGTGAGCAGGCCGACGCGCAGGGCGAAGCGGGCTTCGCCGTCGCCGACGAAGAGCGCCCCGGTCCAGTCCTGGTCCTTGATGCCGGGCATCGCGAACGGCCGTCGCTCGGTGGGGTACGGCAGGTCCGTCCCGGTACCCGGGGCGCTGTCCGCCCCGGGCGCCGAAGCCGGCGCGGTGGCCCCGGCGGTGCCGGAGCCGGCCGTCAGGGGCAGCGCCGCCGCACCGAGTCCGACGGCTCCGGCCGAGCCGAGAAAGCGACGCCTGGGAACATGTGCGTTCGTCATCCGACCTCTCGTTCCGCGAGGGAGCGCGGGCAAAGTTTTCCGTGGCCGGATCATTCTGGGGACCGCACCGGAAGGCGTCAACGGTCAGCACATATATGATGACTTACCTGCGGCAGGCTACTTGAGAGTAGGGACACTGGGTCCACAAGTCCGTGGACCCGTACGGCTCGTGCCTGGGTTCACCTGCCGAGCAGGGCCCGCCGGACGATGCGCTGGGCGGTCATCGCGTCGTGCCGTTCCTGGGCCGCCCGCAGTTCGTCGAGCGGCAGGCGCGCCGCGCACTCGTCCAGCGCGCGCAGCGAGGCGACCGACTCACGCACCGCGTCGCGCGGGTCCTCCCGGTACGGGAAGAGGTCGAGCTTGAGCGGCTCGTGCCAGTCCAGGGTGCGGACGACATGCAGGAACTCCAGGGTCTCCACGAGGTGGAGGGAGCCCGCGGTCAGGTCGTCGTCCCACTCGCGGTAGTTGTCGTCGACTTCGATGTCGACGAGCCTTCCCATGGAGTGGGCGAGGCTCAGCGCCTCGGCGGGGTTCTCCTTGGCGAGCAGCGAGTGGCCGAAGTCGACCACGAGTCCGACGTTGTCGACACCCATCCGCTCCACGGCGAGGAGACTGGCCGCCGCCGTCGACCAGAACAGCCGGTTGCGGGGCTCCTTGAGCTTGTACTCGATGGCGAAGGTGACGTCGGGGTGGGCGCGCGCGATGTCCCTGATGCCCTCGACGGCGTGGCGGTACAGGGTGGGGTAGTCGACCTGGAACGGGTAGTCGTAGCCGTCCTGGCCGGGCCAGAACTTGACGTACCTGGCACCGAGCCGGCGGGCGACCTCGACCGCCTCGTGCCCGAGATCGACGGCACGGTGCCGGGTGGCGGCGTCCGGGCCGGTGAAGGCGCCGTTGCGGAAGCCGCGGTCGTAGACGACGGGGGTGATGTTCACGGCCCCGAGGCCGTTGGTGTCGAGGGCCTTGCGCACGTCGTCGACGGACACGCCGGGGTCGAAGGGGTAGTTGAGGTCGAGCCCGGTCAGTTCGCCCGTCTGTCCCGCGATGTCGATCGTCCGCAGCGTGGGGATCTCCGGCCCGTAGCCGTCGGTCGCGTACCGGTCGATGATGCGGCCGAAGCTCCACATGCCGCCGGCGAAGGTGAGGCCGGGGCGGTCGGTGGGGTGGGGCGTGACGGTCATGGCAGCCTCCTGAGGTGCTTCCTCGTTCGTCCCGCGCGCCCGGTGGGCACGGGGCGGGTCAACGGACGGCGGGCTCGGCGAGGTGGACCTCGACACCGCGGCCGCGCAGGTCGCGGACCTGGCCGGGATCCGCCTCCGTGTCGGTCACCAGCGTCCAGCCGGGCTGCCAGGGCGCCCAGGCGTGGAAGGGCGCCGCGCCGAGCTTCGCCGCGTGAGCGAGCACGTGGACCCGGTGCGAGCGCCGGGCCATGAGCTCCTTGAGCCGGATCTGCTCCGCGCCGGCCTCGCAGATGCCGAGATGGGGCGACACGCCGTCGGTGCCGAGGAACGCCGCGTCGAACGTCATGCGTTCCAGGGCTGCCTCGGTGAGCGGGCCCACGAAGGCGTTGCTGAGCGGCCGGTAGGCGCCGCCGAGGCAGGTGACGTGCACCCCGTCGGCTCCGCCGAGTTCGAGCACCGCCGTCAGGCTCGGCGTGACGACGCTCAACGGGCCGCCGGTGCCGCGCAGGACGCGGGCGAGTGCCCCCACGGTGGAGCCGGCGTCGAGCAGGACCGTCTGCCCCGGTGCGACGCGTGTGGCGGCGTACGCGGCGATGGCCCGCTTGGCGTCGGCGGCCTCGGCGGTGCGCCGGTGGAGCGGTGTCTCGACGGACGCCGTGAGCGCCATGGCGCCGCCGTAGGTCCGGGCGAGGCGTCCGTCGGCGGTGAGTTTCGCGAGGTCCCGGCGGATCGTGGACGGGCTCACCGCGAAGCGTGCGCTGAGCTCGTCCACTCCGGCGAGGCCCGTGTCGTGGGCCAGGGCGACGATGCGTTCCCGGCGTTCGCGGGCGGCGCCGGTCATCGGTGCCTCCGGGCGGCGAGGGCGACCGCCTGGCGCAGCGCCTCGACCATGCTGTCGGCCCGGGCCGTTCCGGTGCCCGCGATGTCGAAGGCGGTGCCGTGGTCGACGGAGGTCCGGACGACGGGGAGTCCGACCGTCACGTTCACCCCGTTCTCGATGCCGAGGACCTTGACGGGGGCGTGGCCCTGGTCGTGGTACATCGCGACGATCAGGTCGTAGTCCCCGCGGGCCGCGAGGAAGAACGCCGTGTCGGCGGGCAGCGGCCCGTGGACGTCGATGCCGTCGGCACGCAGCGCGCCGAGGGCGGGGACGATCTTCGTCTCCTCCTCCCCGTGGCCGAAGAGGCCGTTCTCGCCGGCGTGCGGGTTGATGCCGCACACCCCGATGACCGGCGCGGGGGTGCCGGCCCGCACCAGGGCCTCGTGGCCGCGGCGCACGGTGCGCTCGACGAGCGGCGGGTCGATCCGGCGGACGGCGTCCAGCAGGCCGAGGTGGGTCGTGACGTGGATGACCCTCAGGCCGGGGGTCGTCAGCATCATCGACACCTCGTCCACCCCGGTCAGACGCGCGAGGAGTTCGGTGTGGCCGGCGTAGGGGTGGCCGGCGAGGCGCAGCGCCTCCTTGTTGAGGGGGGCCGTGCAGATCGCGTCGACGTCGCCGCGCGCGGCGAGCCGGGCCGCCTCCTCGACGTACCGGTAGGCGGCCTCTCCCGCCGCGGCCGACAGGCGCCCCCAGGGCAGGTCGTCGGGGAGCAGGTCCAGGTCGACGACGTTGACGCGTCCGGGTGTCCACTCGGCCCGGTCGGGACCGGGCACGGACACGACGGTGTCCTCGCTGCCGACGAGTGCGGCCGCCCGCCGCAGCCTGCGGGCGTCGCCGACGACGAGGGGCCGGCAGCACCGCACGGTGTCGGGGTGCGCGAGTGCGGCCATGACGACTTCGGGGCCGACGCCCGCGCCGTCGCCCATGGTCACGGCGACGAGCGGGCCGGCGTCCGGGGGCGGTGCGGGCGTTCCGGTGCGGCTGGGGGTGTGGCCTGCGGGGTTCATCGAGTGCCTCCGTCGGATGCGTGCGGTGCCCGCGGTGCGCGGTCCTGTTCCGTGTGCAGTGCGCCCACCATGCGCAGCAGCGAGTCCGGGCCGCCGAAGCCACCGGGCCGGGTGACGACCCCGCGGCCGTCCGCGGTGCGGCAGTGCACGGCGCCGTGGTGCACCTGCCCGATGGGCAACAGGGCGGTGACCGCCAGTTCGTCGAGGACCCGGCGGGCCGTCTCGCCGCCGGTGAGGACGAGGTCAGCGTCCTCGGGCAGTGTCCCGGCGACGGTTCGGGCGAGGGCCCGGGCCAGCCGGGGCGCGTCGGACGGGTCCGCGGCCGGGGTGCCGGCGATGCTGACGACCGTGACGGGGGCACGGCCCGGGGCGGCCGAGGCCAGGGCGGCGGACCGGCCGCCGCCGACGGGGGCGAGCAGCGACGCGGCGGGCAACTCGATGTGCCGGGCCCCGTGGCGCGTCAGTTGCGCGATCTGCGCAACGGCACCGGGGTGCGCCGTGCCGACGACGACCACGACGGGGCGCGGCCCGCCGGGAGCCCGGGCGGGGTCCGCGCGGGGGGCGGCCGGCCCGCCGAGCCGTCCCAGCGCTGCCGCGAGCCCGCCCGCTCCCACCGCCCGTACGCCGTGCGGCAGGCGGTTCACGGCCGCGGCGACGGCGTCCAGGTCCGCGTCCGTCTCGGCGTCGCACACCACCGCCGCCCCGCCGACGAGGGCGGCGCGCATGCACCGCTCCAGGCGCGTCGTTCCCGCGCGCACCCGGTCCAGGGTCAGGACGGTCGCGTCGGCGCCGCCCAGCGCCTCGGTCACGGAACGCGGGGCCTGCCCCGGCTCGCCGCGCCACGCGTCGGTGCGGTGCAGGGGTACGCCGTGGAGCCGTACGACGCCGTCGCGCACCGTCCGTCCGGCGGCGGGCACCGCGAGCGCCAGCACGAGGCCACCCGCGCCTGCCGCGAACGCCGAGGTCTCGGCGGCGAACCGTCCCCGGAGCAGGGAGTCGGCCTTCTTCAGCAGGCGGGTGCCGGCCACCGCGTGCCGTCGTACCGTCCGCGCGACGAGCCGCGCCGCTCCGCTCGCGGTCAGCCGTCTGGAGTCGAGGTCGATCACCGGGGTCTCCCCCGGGCTCACGGGCACGGCGGGGCCCAGCAGGATCCTCGCGCGGCCGGGGAGCACGGCCGCGCACTCGGCGGCGCCGCTCAGATCGTCGGCGATCACGACAAGAGGCCAACGGCGGTCGTCCACGGCCGAGTCGGGCGTCATGATCGGTCCCCTTCCGGTCCGGACGCGGCTCCCGGCGGCACAGGATGGCAGGGCTGCGCGATCCGCGCGAGACCTCTTGCGCGGATCGCGCGGTCCTGCCACCGTCGTGCGGGCGGCCACGGGCCGACGCCCGAGGCCCCGAGAGCACGGCGTACCCGGCGCACCCCCCGCCTGTGTGGAAGGAATCCCCCATGGCCCCCGCTCCCGCCTTCGGCATACCGAACGTCCCCGTCCCGCTGTCCCCGCTCGTGCTCGGCACCATGACCTTCGGCGACACCGTGGACCGCGCGGAGGCCGCCGGGATCCTGGACATGGCCCTCGACGCCGGTGTCACCGGCGTGGACACGGCCAACGTGTACGCGGGCGGCGAGACGGAGCGGATCCTCGCCGACCTGCTCCCGACGCGCCGTGACCGCGTCGTGCTCGCCACCAAGGCGGGCATCCCGCATCCCGACCAGGGCGCGCACGCCCCGCTGTCGCGGGCCGGGTTGCGCGCCGCCCTCGAGGGGAGCCTCAAACGGCTCGGCACCGACCACGTCGACCTCTTCTACCTGCACCAGCCGGACCACGTCACACCGCCCGCCGAGACCATGGCCGCCGTGGCGGAGTTCGCGGCCGAGGGACGGATCCTGGCGCTCGGCGTGTCCAACCACGCCGCCTGGCGCATCGCCGAACTCGTGCGCCTGGCAGACGACCTGGGCGCACCGCGTCCCGTGATCGCCCAGCAGCTGCACAATCTGCTGGCCCGGCGCATCGAGGAGGAGTACACCGGGTACGCCGCGCATCCGGCCTCGCACGGACTGCGCACCATGGCGTACAACGCGCTGGCCGGCGGCCTGCTCACCGGCCGGTACCGCGCGGAACGGGAGCCGGGCACCGGACGGTTCGGGACCTCGCGCCTCGCGGCCGCCTACCAGGACCGCTACTGGCACGACGGCCTGTTCGCCGCCGTGACCCGGCTGCGGGCCGTTGCCGACGACGCCGGGATCCCGCTCGCCGCGCTCGCGCTGCGCTGGCTGCTGCACCGGGAGTCGACCGACGCCGTCCTCATCGGCTGCTCCGGTGCGGACCAGTTGCGCGCCAACCTGGAGGCGGCCGCGGCCGGCCCGCTGCCGGACGACGTGCTCCAGGAGTGCGACCGGGTGGGGGCGGAACTGCGCGGTCCCATGCCGCCCTACCACCGCTGACCCGGTCACGGGGCCGCTGCCGCGGTGGGCGGTGCACCGTCCGGCGTGCCGCATCCGCAGTCGTCCTTCGCGACGAACGGATGGCCCAGGGCCGTGGGCGGGTCCTCGGGCGCGTGCGGCACGTCGAAGGCGTGCCGGCCCGGGCCCCGGGTCAGCGGCTCACGCCCGCCCGGCAGGTGGATGTCGGCCCGCGCGCCGGGCGGTACGAGGACCTCCACCGTCAGCCGCGTCCCCTCGATGCGCCAGCCCGCCTCCGCCCGCCCGTACGGGGTCTCGTGCGCGGCCCACGCCCGGGTGAGCGTGCCGCCGGGACAGGGCGCCACCCGGATGCGCCGCCAGCCAGGTTCGGCCGCGGCGAGACCGGCGACCCTGCGGTGGAGCCAGTCGGCCACCGAGCCCAGGGCGTAGTGGTTGAAGGACGTCATCTGCCCCGGATTGACGCTGCCGTCGGGCAGCATCGAGTCCCAGCGTTCCCACACGGTGGTGGCCCCCATCGTCACGGGGTACAGCCACGACGGACAGTGCCGCTCGGCGAGCATGCGGTGCGCCAGCCGGGCGTGGCCGGCCTCGCACAGCGCGTCGCAGATCAGCGGGGTGCCGGCGAAGCCGGTGGCGATGCGGAAGCCGGCTCGGCGCACCAGCCGCGCCAGGCGTTCCCCGGCCCGCCGCCGGCGCTCCCCGGACAGCAGGCCGAAGCACAGGGCCAGCGCGTAGGCGGTCTGCGAATCGGAGGCCAGCCGGCCGGCCGGGGTGACGAACTCCTCGGCGAAGGCGGTCCGCAGCCGTGCCGCGAGCGCGTGGTACCGGTCGGCGTCGTCCTTCTCGTCGAGCAGGCCCGCGATCCGGGCCAGCAGGTCGGCCGAGTGCACGAGGTGGGCGGCGGCCACGAGTCCGGCGTCGGTGCGGGCGGCGGCGGGGTCGTCGGGCGGGGCGGCCGGATCGAGCCAGTCCCCGAGCTGGTCCGGGTCGCGCCACAGCCCGCCGCCCGCCTCCGCAGGGCCCGCCGCGAGGTCCACCCAGGCCGTCATGGACGGGTACTGGGTGCGCAGCAGGGCGAGGTCGCCGCTCGCGTCGTACAGGGCCCACGGCACCAGGACGGCGGCGTCGCCCCACAGGGCGTGCGGCCGGTCCCCCATGGGCGGGTCGAGGATGTCGGGGACGACGAGGGGCACGGAGCGGTCGGGACGGGCCAGTTGTTCGGCGGCGAGGTCGCGCAGCCAGCCGCCCAGCATGCCGGAGCAGTCGTGGAGGAAGGCGGCGGTGGGGGCGAAGACGGCGATGTCGCCGGTCCAGCCCAGGCGTTCGTCGCGCTGCGGGCAGTCCGTGGGGAGGTCGACGAAGTTGCCGCGCAGGGAGTGCACGACGTTCTCGTGCAGCCGGTTCAGCAGCGGGTCGGAGCTGTCGAACCAGCCGGTGCGCTCCAGGTCGGTGTGGAGGACGACGGCCTCGACGGCGGTGGGGTCGAAGGCGCCGGGCCAGCCGTCGATCTCGGCGTACCGGAAGCCGTGGAAGGTGAAGCGGGGCTCGTACGTCTCGGGTGCGCCGGTGCCGCGCAGGACGTAGGTGTCCGTGGCGGCGGCCCCGCGCAGCGGGCGCAGCGCGAGCTCACCGTCCTCCAGGACCTCGCCGTGGCGCAGGGTGAGGGTGTGCCCGGCCGGTCCGGTCACCCGCAGGCGCAGCCGTCCCACGAGGTTCTGCCCGAAGTCCACGACGGTGCGCCCCGTGGGCGTGGTGAGCACCTCGCGGACGGGGACGGTGCGGGTGCGGCGCACCGGCGGCCCGGTGGGCGCGGTCAGTTCGGCCGCGGGTGCGGGCAGTTCGCGCACGGGTGACCAGTCCCGGGTGTCGTGGCCCGGCCGGGACCAGCCGTCCCGCTCCCGGCGGGCGTCGTAGGTCTCGCCGTCGTAGAGCTCCGAGCGCAGCAGTGGTCCGGTGGTCCAGCGCCAGTGGCCGTCGCTGGTGACGGTCCGGGTGCGGCCGTCGGTGTGGTGGATCTCGAGCTGTGCCACGAGGGCCCGGTGGCGGCCGTAGTGGTGGCGCCGGCCGCCGTCCCAGCCGAGCCGGCCGGTGTACCAGCCCTCGCCGAGCAGGGCACCGATCGTGTTGGGGCCGGGCCGCAGCAGGGCGGTGACGTCGTGCGTGCGGTAGCGCAGCCGGTGCCGGTAGGAGGTCCAGCCGGGTTCCAGGACCTCGTCGCCGACGCGGATGCCGTTGATCTCGGTCTCGTAGACGCCGTAGGCGGTGGTGTACAGCCGCGCCGAGGCGACGGAGCCGTCGAGGCGGAAGTCGCGGCGCAGCAGGGCCACCGGCAGTGCGTCCCGGTCGTCGCCGCCGTCGGGCGTGACGGGGCGGGCCGACCAGTCGCCGGCGTGCAGCAGGCCGGTCTCGACGGTGGCGGGTTGCGACCACGGGCTGGGGGCGCCGTCCGCGCCGCCCCACACCCGGACCTGGACGGTGACGCGGGCCCGGGAGGTCAGCGGCGGGCCCGGCCAGGGCACCAGCACGCTGTCGGTGCCCGGGGTGCGGCCGGTGTCGGCGATCGTGCCGCCGGCGGCGTCCACGACGCGTATCCGGTAGGCGTGCTGGCTCCAGTCGGGCTCGTCCGTGCGGGTGCGCCAGCTCAGGCGGGGCGCGGGTTCGCCGATGCCGAGGGCCTCGCGGTGGTGCTCGAAGACGGGGGCGGAGACCGTCATCGGGTACGGCACGGTGGTCCTCCTCAGTCGCGTCGGTCGAGTTCGATCCGCAGCACCTGCGCGTACGGGGTGGGGGGCCGGGCGGGGAGCTGCACCTCCAGGCCGCCGGGACCGGCGGTCCACCGCAGGGGGGCGCCGGTGCCGAGCAGGGTGACCCGGCGGGGCGGTCCCGTGACCAGACCGCGCGCGGTACCGAGACTGCGGATGCGGGCGGTGCGGTCGTCCGGCCAGGCCATGAGGAAGGCGTAGAGCGTGCCGTCGTCGCCCGCGCCGCGGGTGAAGCGGATGTCGTCCGGGGTGTAGTCGAGCGGCTTCTCCCGTGCGCGGTCGCCGGTGACGTTCGTCGGGCCCTCGCCGTACACCGTCCAGGGGCGGCTGCCGAAGACGGCCTCGCCGCACGCCTCGGTCCAGGCACCGAGGGAGTCGAGGACGGCTCCCGTCGCCTCGTCGAGGGTGCCGTCCGGGAGCTGGGGGACGTTGAGGAGCAGGCAGCCGTTCTTGCTGACGGTGTCGATCAGCAGGTGCACGATCTCGGGGGCCGTCTTGTAGCGTTCGCCGTCCCGGTAGAACCAGTCGCCGATGCTGGTGTCGTACTGCCAGGGGTGCTCGTCGAGGGCCCCGAGCTGCCCGCGTTCGACGTCCAGGAGCACGGCCCCGCGGTCCTCGTCGGGGATCGTCTTGATGCTGACGGTGCCCTGGGGCCGCCGGCCGTAGTAGTCGGCGAGGAACTCCAGGCCCCGGCTGCTGGGCGGGGCGGCCGGGCACACGCTGCCCTCGTCGAAGGGCATGCGGGAGTCGTCGAGGTAGACGAGGTCCGCCTCGTGGCGGAAGGTGACGTCGCGCAGCCGGGCGTAGAAGTCGTCGACGAACGCGGCGTCCGGCTTCTCGCCGGGCCGGCGCGGGGGCCCGTAGAGGGCGCGCGGGTCGAGCCCTTCCCACCAGGTGCCGGCTCCGTCGGCGGCGGTGAGGTGTCCGTCGTAGGGGACGCCCGCGTGCGGGCCCTGCGTGTCGTGCCCGAACGCGGCGTCGAGCCAGCGCCAGGTCCAGGAGCCGGCGTGCATGCTCACCCCGAAGCGCAGCCCGGCCGCACGGGCGGCGGCGGCCCAGCGGGCGACGATGTCGGTGTGCGGTCCGACGTTGACGGAGTTCCACGGCTGGTGGGGGGAGTCCCACAGGTCGAAGTTGTCGCAGTGGGTGGCGAGGGACACGAAGTAGCGGGCCCCCACGCGCCGGAAGCGGTCCATGAGCGCCTCCGGGTCGAACCGTTCGGCCCGCCAGGCGTGGCACAGGTCCTTGTGGCCGAAGCGGGAGGGGTGCCCGTGGTGCCGGCGGTGGTGTGCCGTCTGGCGGGCGGTCCGCTCCCGTTCGAAGTCCTCGGTGCCCTCGTAGGGGCCGTAGAGGTGGCGGGCGTACCAGTCGCCCCTGCGGGCCGCGGACTGCGGGCCCCAGTGCGCCCAGATGCCGAGCTTGGCGTCGCGGAACCAGTCCGGGACGCGGTGCTCGCGCAGGGATGCCCAGTCGGGCCGGTACGGGGGTGCCGCGCGGTGGTTCGGGGTGTTCACGCAGGACTCCTTCCATTGACGGCATGCAGGTGGCATGCCACCTTCGGGTCATGTCGAATCACATGGGACGGGCCCCGGTGGGGCCGGCCGACCGGGTCCGGGTGGGTGCCGCGTACTACCACGAATACCAGCCCACCGACCGGCTGGAGACGGACCTCGACCTCATGGCCGGGACCGGGATCTCCCTGATCAGGGTGGGCGAGTCGGTGTGGTCCACCTGGGAGCCGGCCGACGGCGTCTTCGACCTGGGCTGGCCGGCCCGCGTCCTGGACGGGGCGCACGAGCGCGGCATCGGGGTCCTGCTCGGCACGCCCACCTACGCGGTCCCGCCCTGGCTGCAGCGTGCCCACCCGGAGATCGCCGCGGAGCGCGCGGACGGCCGCCCGGTGCCCTGGGGCGCCCGCCAGGAGGTGGACTTCACGCATCCGGTGTTCCGCCGGTACGCGGAGCGGCTGGTGCGCCGCATCGTCTCCGCGCACGCCCCGCACCCCGCGGTGGTGGGCTTCCAGGTCGACAACGAGCCCGGGCTGCACCTGCTGCACAACGCCTCGGTGTTCGAGGGTTTCGTGGCACGGCTGCGGGAGCGGTACGGGGACGTCGAGACGCTCAACGAGGCGTGGGGGCTGACCTACTGGTCGCACCGCCTGTCGTCGTGGGAGGAGCTGTGGACCCCGCGGGGCAACACCACCCCCTCGTACGATCTGGCCTGGCGCCGCCATCAGGCCGCTCTGACGGCCGAGTTCATCGACCGTCAGGCCGAGATCGTGCGGGAGTCGGCCCGGGCGGACCAGTACGTGACCACCTGCCTGGCGGTGTCCCGCCCCGCGGTCGACGAGGTGGCGGTGACCCGTGGCCTGGACGTGACGGCCGGGAACGTCTACTACGCGGCCCAGGACGAACTGGCCCTTCCCGACGCGGGCCGGCGGCACGAGGGCGGCTGGTTCGGGCAGGGGGTGTGGCAGCTGTACCAGTCGGCGGACCGGCTGTGGGGTGCCCGGCAGGAGCCGTTCCTCGTCACGGAGACCAACGCCGCCTCGATCGGCGGGTCCCACACCAACCAGCCGGGTTACGAGGGCCAGTTGCGTCAGGCCGCCTGGGCGCTCGCCGCACGCGGGGCCCGCCTGGTGCAGTACTGGCACTGGCACACGCTGCCGTACGGGGCGGAGACCTACTGGGGCGGCATCCTCGGGCACGCGCTCGAACCGGGCCGGACGCTGCGCGAGGTGCGGCGCGTGGCCGAGGAGTTCGAGGCGGCCGGCGAAGCGCTGAGCGGCCTGGTGCCGGAGGCGGACGCCGTGCTCGTGCGGTCGGTGGAGAGCGACTGGGCCATGCAGTGCCAGCCGCCGCTCACCCGCCCGGGCACCCTCGAACCCGATCCGGGGTCGTACGCGCGGATCTTCGGGGCGTTCTCCAAGGGGTTCTTCGACGCGGGGGCGCAGGCCCGGATCATGTCGCCGGCCCAGCTGACCGAGGCCCTGCGCCGGTGCGCGGACGGCCCCGGCGCGCTCACCGGCACCCTGGTCGTTCCCGGCCTCTACGTGTGCGACGACGACACCCTCGCCCTCCTCGACGCGTACGCGCGCTCCGGCGGACACCTGGTGCTGACCTGCCGGACGGGTTACGCCGACGGTGAGGCACGGGCCCGGCCCGAGGTGGCGCCGGGGGACGTCCTGCGGGCGGCCGCCGGGATCCGCTACCTGGAGTACGCGAACCTGAGCGCCCCGCTGGAGGTGAGGCCGAGCGCGGGATCGGAGCTGCGACTCGCCCCCGGCGCGCGGGCGCTGGCCTGGGCGGACGGCGTCGAGACGGAGGACGCGCGGCCGCTCGCCCACTACGTGCACCCCCACTTCGGACGGTGGGCGGCGGCGACGGTCCGGGACCACGGACGGGGCAGGGTCACCTACGTCGGCACCCTGCCGGACTCCTCCTTCGCCGAGGCGCTTGCCCGGCACGTCACCGGCGGGACGACCGCGGCGAACCGGTGGGCGCCGCTGCCCGGGAGCGTGACCGTGACGTCCGCGCTCGACCCGCACGGGCACCGGCTGTGGTTCGTGCACAACTGGGCCTGGGAGCCGGTACGGGTCAGCGTCCCCGAAGCGGTCCGCGACGTGCTCGGCGCACAGCGGCTGGCCGCCGGGGACGGCCTGCGGCTGGGGGCGTGGGACGTGCGGGTGCTCCGGGCGGACGCCCGCCCGGACGGCGGTCGTGCGGACAACGGTCGTGCGGACCAAGGTCGTGCAGGCCACGCTCATGGGGTCCCGCCGTCCCCGAGCGGCCGCAGCAGCAGCGCGAACCGCCAGGTCTGAGGGAGCAGCCGGTACGTCGGCAGCGGACCCGGACCGCAGGACGCGCTGCCGAGACCGTACTGCCCGGTGTCGAGGTGGAGGTGGAGGCGGTCACCGGCGGTGAGGTCGACCGGGTGCGCGGCTGCTTCCAGTTCCTCGGTGCTCCAGGGCCGCACCGTCAGCCCGAACGGCCGGCCGGGGTCGGCGGCCTCCACGCCCAGCCCCGCCCCGGTCACCGGGTCGACGAGCTCGGCCCGGCGGACCGCCGCCCGCCGCCCGTTCTCCTGCGGGACGACGTACGGCGTCTGGAGCGTGGCCACGTCGGCGGTGAACAGGCCGATGCGGGCGGCCTGTTCACTGTCGGGATACGCCTCGCCCGGACCCTTGCCGTACCAGCGGACCCGGTCGTGGCGGGCGGGCAGCGTGAACCGTACGCCGGCCCGCGGCAGGGACAGGCCGTCCCAGGGTCCGTCCGGGACGATCTCGACGGTCAGTCGCAGCGCGTCGCCCTCCGGCGTCCAGGTCTGCCGCAGGCGCAGGCCGTGCGGCAGACCGGCCGGTGCCAGGCGGGACCGGACGACCAGCCGGTCCGGCTCCCGCTCGACGCCTTCCGTGCGGGCGACCAGCCGGTCGAGGCCGGCGGCGCGCCAGGTGCGCAGGACCGATGCGTCGCCCATTCCGCGGTCGTTGTCGGTGGGGGCGCGCCAGACGTCGAGGTGGGGCCCCTTCAGATCGAGGCCGCCCAGGGCACGCAGCAGTCCGGTGCGGTCGTCGAAGTCGGCGTCGGCCAGGGTGAGCCGGCGCCCCCTCGGGCGGGTGCGCGGCGCGGCCGGCCGGACACGGGTCTGTGCCCACGCGACCTCGTGTCCGGCCGGGGCCCACGGCTCGTCGGCGGCGAGGACGGCACGGACGGTCAGCCAGGTCTCCCCCGCGGGCCCGCCCGGCAGGTCGGGCAGCGCGGCGTCCGTCTCCCGGCGCGCGCCCACGGGCGGCACCTTCACCTCGCCCCGCGCGACCTGGACCCCCTCCGCCTCGAGAACCCACTCGAACCTCAGGTGTGCCAGGTCCCGCATGTCGTACCGGTTGCGCACCCGCAGGCGCCCGGCACCGAGGTCGATGCCGATGGCGACCGGTTCGGCCGCCTTCTTGTACGCCGCGAGTCCCGGCGAGGGCGTGCGGTCCGGGAACAGCAGCCCGTCGATGCAGAAGGTGCCGCCGTGCGGGCTGTCCCCGAAGTCGCCGCCGTAGGCGAACCAGGTACGGCCGTCGGGGTCGGTGCGGCGCAGGCCGTGGTCGATCCACTCCCACACGAAGGCCCCGGCGCAGCGCGGGTGCCGCTCCAGGGTGCGCTGGTAGTCGGTGAGGGAGCCGGGGCCGTTGCCCATGGCGTGGGCGTACTCGCACAGCAGGAAGGGCAGCCCGCGCCGGCGCCGTTCCAGTCCGGGCTCGCCGGCGGTCTCGTCGGGCGCCGCCTCCTCGTGCCGGCCGATGCGGTCGACCTCGTCCACGGGGGCGTACATGAGGCTGTAGAAGTCGGAGTGGCGGTAGGTGCGGTCCCGCTCGTAGTGCAGGGGCCGGGACGGGTCGCGTTCGCGGGTCCAGTCGGCGAGGGCGGCGAGGTTCGTGCCGTGGTGGCTCTCGTTGCCGAGGGACCAGACGACGACGCTGGGGTGGTTCTTGTCCCGTTCGACCATGCGGCGCATGCGGTCCAGGAGCATCGGCCGCCAGCGGGGGTCGTCGGCGGGGTTGCCCGCCCAGTCGGCGTGGATGAACCCGTGGGTCTCGATGTCGCACTCGTCGACCACCCACAGACCCAGCTCGTCGCACAGGCCGAGGAAGGCGGGGTGCGGCGGGTAGTGGGCGGTGCGCACGGCGTTGATGTTGTTGCGCTTCATGAGGAGCAGGTCACGGCGCATCGTGTCCACGGTGAGGGCACGGCCGTGGTCGGGGTCGTGCTCGTGGCGGTTGACGCCGCGCAGCAGCACGGGGGCGCCGTTGACGGTGAAGCGTCCGTCGCGGATCGCCACGGTGCGGAAGCCGATGCGCAGGCGGACCGGGGCGGCGCCGGTGCGGGGGGTGAGCTCGCCGGTGTAGAGGCGGGGGTGCTCGGCGCTCCACGGTTCGACGCCGGGGAGGGCGAGGACGCGGTCGGCGGGGTGGCCGTGGACGCCGAGTTCGGGCAGTGACAGGTGGGCGGGCACGTCGGTGTCGACGCGCAGGGTGCCGCTCCCCCGTTCGTGGTCGTAGGAGGCGTGCACGAAGAAGTCGCCGAGGGAGCCCTCGGGGACCTCCAGCAGCGTCACGTCGCGGAAGATGCCCGGCAGCCACCACATGTCCTGGTCCTCCAGATAGCTGCCGGAGGACCAGCGGTGGACGCGTACGGCGAGAGCGTTGCGGCCGGGGCGCAGGGCGGGGCCGGCGTCGAACTCGGCGGGCAGCCGGCTGCCCTTGGAGGTGCCCAGCTCCCGGCCGTTGAGCCACACCCTGAAGCACGAGTCGACGCCGTCGAAGCGGAGCACGCTGCCGGGCCGCCGCCAGCCGTCGGGCAGGTGGAAGGTGCGGTGGTGGTCGCCGGTGGGGTTGGCGTCGGGGACGTGCGGCGGGTCGATGGGGAACGGGTAGGCGGTGTTGGTGTAGCGGGGGGTGTCGTGGCCGTGCAGGACCCAGTGCGCGGGGACGGGCAGCGTGGTCCAGGTGCCGTCCCGGGAGCCGGGGCCGCCCGGGCCTTCCGGTCCGAGGAAGTCCAGGGGTGCGTCGGCGGTCGGCGACAGGCGGAACGACCAGGTGCCGCCGAGGTCGAGCCGCCGGTCGGCGGAGGTGAAGTGGGCCCGCGGTGGGCGGCGTCCGGTGCCCGGGTCCAGGTCGGCCCAGTAGGGCGGGGTCCGCGTGCCGTCCGCCGACCGCTCGGGTGTCGTCAACTGCCCCTCACTCCTTCTTTCCAGGTCTCTGTGGTGCGGTGTTCCGGGCGGCTCACTCGCGACGCGACCAGTCGCCGGGGACCGTGAACTCCCAGGTGCCGGGCGGGACGTCGCGTACGTCGCGGCCGCCGTCCGGCAGGGGCAGCTCCACGCGCGAGGGTGCGCCGGGCGGCAGGGCCACGGTCAGCCGGAAGGTGTCGGGGCCCCGGTGCCAGGTCGCGCCGGCCCGCCCGCGCGGCGTCTCGTACCAGGCACCGGCCCAGTCGAGGTCGCCCACCGGGGCGGGCCGGACGACGATGCGGTCGTAGGCGGCGGAGCCCTCGGCCTGTCGCAGGCCCGCCAGGGAAGCGGTGAGCCACTCGGCGGCGGCGCCGAGCATGAAGTGGTTCTGCGAGGATCCGCGGGTGGGGCCGTCCCAGCGCTCCGTCAGGGCCGTGGCCCCGTGGGCGAGCTGGTACCCGTAGCTGGGACTGTCCGTGCGGCTGAGGACGTCCCACACCACGTCGTCGCGGCCGTGCGCGGACAGGACGCGCAACAGTGCGGGCAGGGCGATCTCACCGACGGTGACGTGGTCGTTCTCCGCGCGGATCGCCGCGACCAGGTGCGCCAGCACGGCCGGCCGCTGCGCGGCGGGGACCGCGCCCGCCTCCAGGGCGAGCGCGTCGCAGGCCTGGCTGCCGCTGCCGTAGGTGCGGGCCGCCGGGTCGAAGAACTCGGCGTGGAAGGCCGCCGAGATCCGGCGGGCGAGCCGCCGGTGCGCGACGGCGTCGCCCGTGCGGCCGATCGCCTCGGCGATGTCGCCGAGTGCCGCGGCGATGCGGTGGTGGGCGTAGGTCGCGGTGACGGCCTTGGGCGTGGAGTCGTCGAGGGCGATCCAGTCGCCCAGGCCGTGGCGCAGCAGCAGTCCGTCGTCGGAACGGGAGTGGAGGTGCTCGAGGTAGCGCAGCATGTCCGGGTAGTGGGCGCGCAGGGTCGCCGTGTCGCCGTACGTGCGGTACAGGTGCCAGGGGGCGAGGACGAGGGCGCCGCCCCAGTTCGGGTCGTCGCGGAACTTGTCCTCGAAGACGGTGTACTCGGGGGCGATGCCCGGCACGAGTCCCGACCCGGTCTGCGCGTCGGACATGTCGCGCACGAGTTTGCGGTAGTGGGCGGCCACGTCGTAACCGCCGGCCACGGCGGGGAAGACCAGGTGGGTCTGTTCCAGCCAGCCGAGCTTCTCCCGGTGCGGGCAGTCCGTGAGGACGCTGAACATGTTGCCCTGGACGGCGCGGTCGATGAGCCGGTGGATGCCGTTCAGCAGGCCGGAGGAGCAGCTGAAGCCGCCCGCGCGGGCGTTGGCGGCGCGCATCACCTCGCCGCGCACGGTGTCGGGGGCGGGCGGGCCGGGCAAGTGCTCGACCTGGAGGTAGCGGAAGCCGTGGTAGACGGTCGCCGGGGCCCATTCCTCGCCCCGCGGGTCGCCCCGCAGGGTGTAGCGGTCGTAGCAGGGGCTGCCGGTGAAGCGCTGGTTCACCGTGCCGTCGGGCGCGAGGAGTTCGGCGGGGCGGATCACGACGGAGGCCCCTGCGGGACCCGTGACCTTCAGACGCGGGCGTCCGGCGATGTTCACGCCGAGGTCGAAGACGTGCACCCCGGGGCGCGGTTCGCTCATGGAGACCGGGGTGACGGTGTCGACGACCTCGACGGGCGGATGGGTACGGGCGGTCAGCCGCACGCCGTCGAGCGGTGCGGGCACGGCGGCGTGCCAGGCCCGGCGGTCGTGGCCGGGGCTGTTCCAGCCGGCCGGTGCGAGACGCGCGTCGTGCTCCTCGCCGCCGAACCAGGCGGACAGCGTGACGGGTCCCTCGGCGGTGCGCCAGGTCGGGTCGGTGACGAGCGTGGTGGACGAGCCGTCCGCGTGGACGGCGTGCAGGAGCGCGCGCACGCGGGGCCGGCCGTGGTCGACCTGCAGTTTGGCGTAGCGTCCGGGCACCCGGGGGGCGTGGGCGATGCCGTTGCCGAGGCTCAGCCCCACGGTGTTGTCGCCCGCGCGCAGCGCGTCGGTGATGTCGTACGTGGCGTACAGGAGGCGCTTGTCGTAGGCGGAGTAGCCCGGTTCGAGGAGGGCGGGGCCCGCGGCGGCACCGTTGACGGTGGCCTCGTAGGTGCCGAGGGCGGTGGCGTACAGGCGGGCCGTGACGGGGGCGTGCGGCAGGCGGAAGTCCCTCGCCAGCAGGGGCAGCCGGGAGGCCGGCTCGTCCTGCCGTGCCGTGATCCACTGGGCTCCGGCCCAGTCGGACTCCGTGGGCAGGCCCGTCTCCCAGGTGGCGGCGGTGCTCCACGGCGTGGGCCGGTCGTCGCACCAGATCCGCACCCGCCACCAGACGCGCTGCCGGGCTCCGGGCGGCTTGCCGCCGAAGCGGATGCCCGTGGTGCGGGTGCCGGCGACGCGTCCGCTGTCCCAGAGGTCGCAGGCGCCGGAGTCGAGGAGCGCGGAGCCGGTGGCCGCCTGGACCTGGTAGGCCTGTTGCCGCCCGTCGCCGGACCGCCAGGACAGGTCGGGGTGCTGGTCGTCGATGCCGATCGGGTCGGTGAGGTGGGCGGTGCGCAGGGTGTGCGGTGCGGTGGTCACGTCCCGGGCTCCCTGAGGGGGTCGGTGGGGGTGTCGGTGGTGCCGGTCCGTCCGGTGACCCGGTCGAAGAGGTCGACCGGGCCCGCCTGCCCGCCCTTGAGGACGAGCGACAGGCCGTCGAGGGCCGGTTCGTCGCAGTGGAGGCGGCACAGGGCGGCGCCGGGGGCGAGCAGGAGGTCGATCTCCGCGCTGCGGGCGCCCAGCCGGCGCACCACTCGGCCGGCCGTGTCCCCGCCCGCCACGACCACGCGGCGCACCCCGGCGTCGGTGACGGCGGTGCGGACGGCGTGCGCGAGGGTGTCCCCGAGCGTGTGGAGGGGGTCCGCGCCGGGTGTGCCGCCGGGGCCCGTCGGCAGCGCGTGGACGACGACGCCGGGTGCCGGGCCGTCCAGGGCGCGCAGCACCGCGTCCCGCAGCCGGGCCGACACGGCGGGCGAGGTGTCGCAGCCGCGGTCCGGGTCCACGGGGACGGGCACCGTCCGCCATCCGTGGCGTGCGGCGTGGCGGAGCTGGGCGCCGGTCCGGGCGGCCCGGCTGCCCGCGACGACGATCGCCCGGCCGGGCTCCGGCAGGCGGTAGGGCACCGTCGTCCCGGTGCCGGCGAGCACCTGGCCGACCGCGAGGCTCAGTCCGCCGGAGCCGAGCGCGTACCCGGGGGCCGTCCCGCAGGTGAGGAGCAGCCGGGCCGCGTACCGTGCGTGTTCGCGCGTCAGGGCGTCGAGGACGACGACTGAGGGGCCGGCGGCGGTCATGGCCTCGTAGCGCGACCGCGCCTGGGGGAACGGCAGTCCGTAGGCCCGCAGGTCGAAGGAGGCGACGGGCAGAGCCGTCTGCGCGGCCAGGTGCAGCCGCAGGTCCGACTCGCCCATGGGGGTGACGGGGTGGCGGGACATCGTGGGCTGCCGGTCGAGGCGGTGCACGCGCCCGTCGTCGTCCTGGGCGAAGTGGTGGCCGAAGGCCGTGTAGCGCCCGAGGTCCGGCTGGGCGGCCAGGACCGGTACGGCCGTGGTGCCGAAGACCTCCCGGCCGAGTTCCGCCGCGCGTCCCAGGCTGCCCCGGTGGGGTGACGAGTCGGCGGTCGAGCACATCTTGTACTGCACGAACGCGGCCCCGGTGTCCCGCAGCCGCTCCAGCGCGGGCCCGACCTCGTCGGCCATGCGGGCGGTGGGCAGCGAGCGGGCGACTCCGGCGGTGCCGATCACGTCGTACGCGCGCGGGTCGCCGGCGTCGGCGGGTGTCCCGGGACCGAGGTCGTACCGGTCCGGCGTGCGGTCCCCGAACAGCAGCAGACCGCGCAGTCCGGCCCGGTGGAACTGGGCGAGGGCGTCCGTGGAGCCGGTGACGTCGTCACCGTAGAAGGCCACGCGGGGGCCTGCCGGCCCGGTGGGGCGCCCGGTCAGCCCGGTGCGGGGGCCTGCCGGCCCGGTGGGGGCGCCGGCCGGCCCGGTGTGGTGCCCTGTCGGACCTGTACGGGCGCGTGCCGGACCCCTGCCCCCGCCCGCGTCCGCCCGGCCCCCGCCGCGGTCCGTCATGCCCGCCCTCCTCCGAAGTGCTCCAGGGCACGCGCGAGGTGCCGGTCCCGGGCGGCCCGTTCCGTCAGGGGCTCGCCCTCGGCGGCCGCCCGCCACGCCGCCCGCATCGCCGCGACCCCTGCCGCGGGACCCTCCGGGTGGGCGTGGATGCCGCCGCCCGCGAGGACCAGCAGGTCGGTGGTGCCGGTGAGGTCCAGGGTGCGGTGGGCCAGTCCCGGCCACTGCCCCGAGGACAGCACGGGCAGCGCCTCGTACCCCCCGAGGAACGGCTCACGCAGCGCCCGTACCGAGGCGACGACGTCCTCGTCGCTCTCGTAGAACTTGCTCGCGATGCCCCCGACGTGCAGCTGGTCGACGCCGGCGAGGCGGGCGAGTTTCTGGAAGACCAGCGGCCCGATGCCGATCTGCGGGCTGCGCAGCAGCGCGCCGCTCATGGCCCGGTGGCCGTGGACGGGCAGAGCGGCCCGCTCCCGCAGGTGCGCGACGCCCGCCAGGCCCACCGTCTGCACGCACACCATGACGCAGGTGCCGCCCGCGGCGAGCACGAGGTCGTGGTTGGCCTCGAGGCGTCCGATGTCGTCGGTGATGTTGACGGCGTACATGGTGCGGCGCCCGGTGCGGTCGGCGGCCCTGTCGAGTTCCTCCGTCACCACGGCCACGCGTTCGCGCAGCGGGGCGTGCGGCGGGTTGCCGGTCAGCTCGTCGTCCTTGATGAAGTCGATCCCGGAAGCGGCGAGTTCGCGCACCAGGAGGCGCAGCGCGTCGAGCCCGAGGCCCACTCCCGGCTTGATGATGGTGCCGATCAGGGCGCCGTCGGGCGCGCCCGTCAGACGGCGGGTGCCCTCCACGCCGAAGGCGGGGCCGGGGTAGCGCGCGGCGAAGGCGGCGGGCAGTGCGAGGTCGACGAGACGTACGGCGGCGAGTTCGCGGAGTTCGAAGAGGTTGCCGGCGACGGCGGCGAGCAGGTTCGGCAGTGAGGGGCCGAAGTTGTGCAGCGGGAAGGCGATCCGGACCCGCGCGCGGTGCGGACGCGTACTGGAGCCGGGCGGCCGGGCCGCGCCGGGCAGCGGCGGGCCGGTGCCGTCGGGCAGTTCGGTCACGTCCAGGACCGTCGCGCCGAACCGGCCGCGCAGCGCGTCGCTCTCGCCGGGCACCCGCACGAAGGTGCCCGTGGACTGCTCGTTCGCCAGCACCTCGGCGGCCCGCAGCGGCGGCAGCCAGCTCTCGATGTCGTACGCGGCCACGACCTGTTCGCCTGTCATGCCTTCCTCACTCCTGTCGGGGCCCGGTGCTCAGCGCGCCGGGTCCAGGAAGAACTTCAGGACGTCGCTGCCCTGGTCGAGCGCCTCGAAGGCCGACTGGGCCGCCGTCAGCGGCGCCGGTTCGCCCTCGGTCAGCGGGCGGACGTCGAGTTCGCGGCGTCCGACGGCGTCCGCCGCCGCGCGGAAGTCGCCCGGCCCGTACAGGGAGGAGCCCTTGATCCGCACCTCCTTGAGCACCAGCGGGTTCAGTCCGGACCGCACCGGGCCGGCGAACATCGGCAGCACCACGACGGTGCCGCGCGGCCGGCACAGGGCGAGGGCCTCGTCCAGGCAGCCGGGGTGGCCGGACGCGACGACGACCGCGTCGAAGGCGTCGGTCCGCCCGGCCCCGGCGACCGTGCCGGTCCGCGCGTTCACCGTGCGGCACCCCGTCGTCCGGGCGACGAGCCTCAGGGCCTGCTCCCGTACGTCGCTGACGAGCAGCTCCCCCGCTCCGTGCAGCCGCGCCACCGCCGCCGTGAGATGACCGACGGCGCCCGCGCCGAGCACGGCCAGGCGGGTGCCGTGGCGCACGCCCGCCGCGCGGACGGTGTGCCAGGCCACCGCGGTGGGTTCGACCAGAGCGCCCCGCGCGTACGGCAGGTCGTCGGCGAGCGGCACCAGGGCGTGCTCCGGTACCGCCACGTACCGGCTCAGCAGTCCCGGCAAGCCGGCGCCGGGCAGCCGCCGGTGCGCGCACAGGTGCGCCAGCCCCTGCTCGCAGCGCCCGCACCGCCGGCAGGACACCAGCGGCAGGACGGCCACCCGCGTACCGGCCGGCACCGAGCCGCCCGCCGCGGCGCGCACCACCCGGCCCGCCCCTTCGTGGCCGAGGACCACCGGGGGTGCGCGGAAGGGGTGGCCGCCGCGGAACGCCGCCAGGTCGCTGCCGCAGAGGCCCACCGCCCGCATCTCGACAAGTGCCTCACCGTCGCCGGGCCGCGGAACGGCGCACTCCTCGATCTCGATCCTGGCGACCTGTCTCAGTACGGCCGTGCGCATCAGCCCTCCGATCGCGTCACCCGCTCCCGCCTCGCGGGGCTGGCATGCCACCCGTCCGTGGGGATGACGGGAACCGTAAGACTCCCGGAGGAGCGCGTCAACACCCCCTGCTTCACTCGTCAGATGGCCATGTCCTGCGCATTCTCCCCCTCTTGACGCCCCTCACCACCGCGCTTAGCGTTCTCGTCGTTCACCCGCATCACTGCCCCTTCGGACTCCGAGACGGCGTGACACACATGACTGGCATACCAGCAACCCTCCTTCTGGAAGAGCGGGCCGGACTGGCGATGAACGCGGTCGCGGGTCTGGCCGACGACGGTCTCGACGGCATTCCCTTCTTCGGTGCCGACCTGCTCGCCGATCCCGCGGAACTGCGCCACGGCGACTGGGACTACGGATCGAGCCACGGACGGCTCACCGACGCCTGCGTCCTGGCCCGCCACATGACCGGCACGTCGTCGTGGACCGACGTCGAGGCCCGGTACAAGAAGACGCTGCTCTCCCTCATCGGCGAGGACGGCCTCACCCGGCGCCGCCGGCATCCGCGCGGGCACTGGGAGCCCCACGCCAACCTCATCGACCAGCGCGCCACGCTGCTCGCGCTGACCAGCTGGTACCAGGACGGCGGTGACGGGGAGGCGGCCGAGGCGGCCGACCGGCTCGTGGCCGCGCTGCACCGGATCGCGGTCAAGGAGCGCGACGTCTGGTACTTCCCCGCCTCCGAGTACACGGACCGGGGCTGGCCCTCGGCGAACGCCGTGCAGCTGCACCTGGCCCCGGACCCGGCGTCGTTCTGCGGGCGGCTCATCATGCCGCTGCTGCGCTGGCACCGGCTGAGCGGCAACGAGCAGGCGTGGGAGCTGTGCGGCTGGTTCGCCCGGCTGATCACCGAGTACAGCGGGGTGTTCCTGCCGGACGGCTCGTTCAACCCGGCGCTCGCCTACCGCAGCGGTCACTTCCACACCCGACTCGGCACGCTGGACGGGCTGGCCAGGTACGCGGTGGCCGCGGGCGATCACGCCCTGACCGAGTTCGTGCGCCGCAGCTTCGACTGGGCGCTCGGCCAGTGCACGGCCTTCGGCTGGACACCGGGTGACCTCGCCGGGCAGCGATTCGAGCACGAGACCTGCTCCCTCGTCGACCTCATCGCCATCGCCGGCACGCTCGCCGGCGCGGGACACCGGGCCTACTGGCAGGTGCTGGAGCGCTTCCTGCGCGGACACCTCACCTCCTCCCAGCTCCTGGACGTCTCGTGGGTCCGCTCCGCGCCCGACCGCGGCGGCGACGAGCCCGGCTGGATCACCCGCCACCGGGTCGGCGAGCGGCTGCGCGGCGCGTTCGCCGGGTACGGCGCCCCCAACGACTACGTGTCGGACGCCGTGCTCGGCCGGGGCCACACCGCGGACGTCCAGGCGTGCTGCGTGGGTTCGGGGGTGCGCGGCCTGTTCACCGGCTGGACCCTCGCGGTGACCGGCGACGAGCGGCTCGTCCGGGTGAACCTGCTGCTCAACCGCGGCAGCGCGTTCGTGGACGTCCTCAGCCACCTCCCGCACACCGGACGCGTCGACCTCGACATCCGCCAGGACTGCCGCGAGCTGCGCCTGCGCGTACCCGAGTGGGCCGGCTACGCCCACGTGCGCGTCACCCGCACCGCCCCCGGCCGCCCCGAGCGCACGCACCACGGCGACGAGGCCGGCCTGTGGGCGTCCGACGGCACCCTCGCCGTGGCCGCGCCGCGCGCCGGGGAGCGCGTCACCGTCACGTTCCCGCTGCCCGAGACCGTCACCGACGAGAACGCCGCCGGACGCGTCTACCGCGTGCGCTGGCGTGGCGACGACGTCATCGGCATCGAACCGGAAGGCAGGATCCGCCCCATGTACCCGACCCGCACACCCGCTCCGCAGGCCCCCCTGCGCGAACACACCCTGCACGTGCCCGCCGAGGAGTGGTCCTGGTGAGCGCGCCCGGCCGTCGTACCTTCCTCGCCGCGGCCGGTGTCGCCGCGGCCCACGTGGCGGGCACCGCCGCCGCACGCGCGGACGAGTCCGCCGTGCCCGATGCCCAGCGCCGCGCCGCCCGCATCCTCGCCGGGGTGCACGCACCGCGCTTCCCCCGCCGGCGCGTCCTGATCACCGAGCACGGGGCGGTCGGGGACGGTGTGCACGACTGCACCGAGGCCGTCCGCTCGGCCGTCGAGGCGTGTGCGCGGGCGGGCGGCGGGCGCGTGGTCGTACCGCCCGGCGAGTGGCTGACGGGGGCCGTGCACCTGCGCGACCGGATCGACCTCCACCTGGAGGAGGGCGCCACGCTGCGCTTCCGCCAGGACCCGGCCGCCTATCTGCCGGCGGTCTACACCCGTTACGAGGGCATCGAGTGCTTCAACTACTCGCCCTTCGTGTACGCGTACGACTGTCACACCGTGGCCGTCACGGGACGGGGAGTCCTCGACGGGCAGGCCGACGCGACACACTGGTGGCACTGGACGAAGGGAGCCGACGGCGGGCCCGCGCCCCAGACGCCGGACATCCAGCAGCTCATCGCCTGGGGAGAGGCGGGCGTGCCGGTGGCCGAGCGCGAGTTCGGCGCGGGGCACCATCTGCGGCCCAACCTGATCCAGTTCTACCGCTGCCGCGACGTCCTGATCGAAGGCGTCACCGTCCGCAACTCCCCGATGTGGAACATCCACCCGGTGCTCTGCCGGAACGTCACCGTGCGCGGGGTCACGGTCGACAGCCCGGTCGGCCCCAACAACGACGGCATCGACCCCGAGTCCTGCTCCTACGTCCTCATCCAGGACTGCGTGTTCGACACGGGCGACGACTGCGTCGCGTTCAAGGCGGGCAAGAACGCCGACGGGCGGCGCGTCGGCGTGCCCATGCAGCACGCCCTGGTCGAGCGGTGCGAGATGCGTGACGGGCACGGTGGCGTCACCATCGGCAGCGAGACGTCCGGCGGAATCTCGGACATCGTCGCCCGGGACTGCCGCATGGACAGCCCGCGCCTCGACCGGGCCGTCCGCATCAAGTCCAACCCCCTGCGCGGCGGTTACGTCCGCGACGTCCTGTGTCACGACATCACGGTCGGCGAGGTCGGGGACGCGGTCGTGGAGATCGCCCTGAACTACGAGCGTCTGGAGACGGGCGACTTCTACCCCGACGTACGCGGCATCGAGGTGCACCGGCTCACCACGCGTTCGGGTCCGCGCGCCTGGACCCTGATCGGCAACGACACCAACCCGATCCGTGACGTGCTGCTGAGCGACTGCGCCTTCGACGGGATGACGGGGCCGAACGAGCAGCGCGACGTGGAGGGACTGGTCCTGCGACACGTCACGATCAACGGCGAGGAGGTCACGGCCTGATGGACGCCCCGGACAGAGCCGGCCCGGCCGGGGCCGCCGGTCCCTGGGCCGAGGCCGACGCCGTCGTCGCCCGTGTGGTGCCGCCCCGGTTCGCCGACCGCACCTTCCCCGTCACCCGGTTCGGGGCGCGCGGCGACGCCCGGACCGACTGCACGCTCGCCCTGCGCCGTGCCGTCGTCGCCTGCCACACGGCGGGCGGCGGGCGCGTCACCGTCCCGCCCGGCGTCTACCTCACCGGTCCGGTGCGGCTGCTCAGCCACGTCGAACTGCACCTCGAAGAGGGCGCGGTGCTGCGCTTCAGCCAGGACCCGGCCCGGTACCTCCCGCCCGTGCTCACCCGTTTCCAGGGCGTCGAGTGCTACGGCTACTCACCGTTCGTCTACGCCCGTGACCAGCGCGAGATCGCGATCACCGGCCGCGGCGTCCTGGACGGCCAGGCCGACGAGGAGCACTGGTGGCCGTGGGCGGGACAGGCCGAGTTCGGCTGGCGCCCCGGGACGCGCCACCAGGAGGAGGACTGGCCGCAGCTGTGGCGGCAGGCCGAGGACGGTGACCCGGTCGAGCAGCGGGTGTACGCCGACGGCCGGCGTTTCCGCCCCAACTTCGTCGAGTTCCAGCGCTGTCACGGTGTCCTCGTCGAGGGGGTGACGATCGTCCGCTCCCCGATGTGGGAGATCCATCCCGTGCTGTGCAGCAATGTCCTCGTCCAGGACGTCACGATCGACAGCATCGGCCCCAACAACGACGGCATCGACCCCGAGTCCTGCCGCGACGTGGTGATCCGGCGCTGCGACATCACCGCCGGGGACGACTGCATCGCCATCAAGTCGGGGCGGGAGGCCGACGGGCGCCGCGTCGCGACACCGAGCGAGAACATCGTCGTCGAGGACTGCGCGCTGCGCCACCGCTACGGGGCGATCACCCTGGGCAGCGACATGACCGGAGGCATCCGCAACGTGTACGTGCGCCGCTGCCGCATCGGCGGCCCCGGTCTCTACTTCGGGCTGTACATCAAGACGAACTCCGTCCGGGGCGGCTTCGCCGAGAACATCCACCTCGCGGACCTGACGGTCACCCATCTGACCAAGGAGTTCATCACGTGCGACTTCCACCGGGGCGAGGGTGACACCGGCGCGTACCCGCCACGGGTGAGCGGCATCAGCGTCAGCCGTGCCACCGTGGGGCGTGCGCGCCGGGCGGTGCTGGCCCGCGGGTACGCGCACGCGCCGATCCGGGAACTGCGGCTGGACGACGTTCATTTCGGCACCCTGACGGACGAGGACGTCGTCGAGTGCGTGGACGGGTTCGTGAGGGAGAGGGTGACCGGTGGGTCCGGTGGACGGTGAGACGCGGCCGGGGCGGTTCGACCACTGCCCGTGGGAGTTCTGGAGCAGGAGCGACGACGCCCAGCGGGCCGCCCAGCTGGACCATCAGGCCGCGCTCGCGCGGCAGGCGCGGGCGAGCGGCGGCACGGCGGAGTTCGGCGAGCGGGTGTTCGTGTCGCCGTGGGCGGGCGTCCACACCGACGAGCTCCGGCTGGGCGACCGCTCGTACATCGGTGCCCACGCCGTGGTCACCGACGAGGTCCGCCTGGGCCGTGACTGCACCCTGAACCCCTTCTCCACGGTGCGCGGCCGGGTGACGGCGGGGGACGGTGTACGGGTCGGCGCGCACACCTCGCTGCTCGGCTTCAACCACGGTTTCGGCCCCGGCGAGCCCGTCCACCGCCAGCCCCTCACCTCGCAGGGCATCGTCATCGGCGACGACGTGTGGATCGGCTCCCACGTCGTCGTCGTGGACGGGGTGACCATCGGCGACCACTGCGTCGTCGGGGCGGGATCGGTCGTCACGAAGGACCTGCCCGCCTGGTCGGTCGCCGCGGGCAACCCGGCCCGCCTGCTGCGGGACCGGCGGGACACGGCACCGCGCGGTGCACGGACCGCCGCTCCCCCCTCCGCGGCGCCCGGACTGGACGCCCGTCTCGAGCGCTTCGCGGAGCGTGCCCGGGAGCAGGCGCACGACGTGCTCGGGCGCTGCCGCTCGGACGACGCCTGGACCGACCGCCCCGGCGCCGCCCCCACGGTGCGGGCGACGTGCGACGCCGTGGAGATCGCGGACCTGCTGCTGGGCGGGCCGCCGCCGGGTGCGGACCGTGACGGGCTGGTCGGGCGCCTGCGCGCGTCGCAGGACCCCGCGACGGGGCTGGTGCCGGAGATCGGGCGGCGGTCGCCGTCCCTGGACGACGACGCGGCGATGTACCACATCCTCAGCGTCGGCTACGCGCTCGACCTGCTCGGCTCGCGCTTCGCCCACCCGGTGCGGGCCGTCACCGAACTGCCGGCGGCGCGGCTGGTGGAGCGGCTGGACGGGCTGCCGTGGCGCACCGCGGCGTGGCGCAGCGGGCACTGGGTGGACGGGGTGGCGACCGCGCTGCACCTCGCCGCCCCTGGTGTCTCCCCCGTGGCCTCGCCGCTGACCGAGGCCCTGTTCGGATGGCTGCTGACCCGGTCCGACCCGATGCACGGTCTGTGGGGCGCCCCGGACGCGAAGGAGGGCTGGCGGCAGCCCGTCAACGGCTTCTACCGGACGGTCCGCGGAACGTTCGCGCAGTTCGGGCTCCCCGTGCCGTATCCGGAGCGGGTCGTGGACACGGTGCTCACCCATGGCGGGGACCCGGCGTGGTTCGGCCCGGACCGGGGGACGGCCTGTGACGTCCTGGACGTCATCCATCCGCTGTGGTGGTGCGCCCGCCGCACGGACCACCGGGTCGCCGAGGGCCGGGACTGGGCACGGGCCCAGCTCGAGCGGGTGCTCGGGCGGTGGCAGGACGGGGCCGGCTTCTCCTTCGCGCTGGAGGCGGGCGACCGGCCGGACCGCGTCGCGGGGCTCCAGGGCACGGAGATGTGGCTGGCCGTCACCTGGCTGCTCGCCGACCACCTCGGGGCCGGCGAGGCGCTCGGCTACCGGCCGCGGGGCGTCCACCGGCCCGAGCCGGCCCGGGCGGGCACCGGCTGACCGGTCCGCTCGGCCCGCATGCGCAGGGCCTGCGACAGCACCTGGGCCGTCACCCAGGACGGGTTCCAGGTGTTGCTGGTCCCGCGTTCCTGCCAGTTGGTGGGGAAGAACCCCTCCGCCTGCTCACCGGGCTCGGCGAAGCCCCACTCCCCCGGCCGGGTGCAGATGCCCTGGCCGAAGGCGTGCAGGACCAGCTCGCCCAGCTCCCGGTAGACCGGCCGGTCCACGAGGTCTCCGAGGCGGGCGAGCTCGTACGCCGGGAAGAACACGTCCACGTGGTGGTTCTGGACGCTGACACCGGGCCAGCCGGTGACGGCGAAACCGTCCCGGAAGGGCGGGCTCCACTGGTAGACCCAGGTGAGCAGCCAGTCGGCGGCCTCCTGGGCCCTTTCGTGCCAGCGCCGCTTGCCGGTGAGCAGCAGGAGTTCGTAGGCACACAGGAAGTAGGCGATGCCGCCTTCCTTGTCCTCGCAGGCCGCGTCGAGGGTGGCGCGTGCGAAGGGCGTCGCGAAGTCCTGGGCGAACCGCCGGTGGTACTGGCCGGCCAGGGCCTCGGCGGTGCGGAGCAGCTCCGCCTCCCCCGTGACCCGGAAGGCCTTCAGCATGGCCAGCACGCAGGGCAGACCGGCGGCTCCGGGCTCGGTCGGCAGCGGCGTGCCGTCCGGGCGCCAGCCGAACGGGGGCGGGCCGCCGGCGCACGCCGCCCGCACTCCGTCGACGAGCGCCCGCACCCAGCCGTAGGGGACGGCGTGTCCGTGCTCCTGGAAGAGTCCGACGACGTCGGCGAGGTCGCCCAGGGTGTCGCCCAGGGCGCGGGCCGAGACGAACGGCCCGTCCTGTCCGGTGAACCCGGACCAGGCCCCGTCCCGCGTGGCGTAGAAGCTGAGGCGCAGCCCGGGTGAACCGGGCACGGTGCTGCCCCGCAGGAAGAAGTTGACGGCCCTGCGGCAGCGCTCGACGCGCCACGCCTCGCCGTGCTCGACGCCGAGGCGCGCGTCACACCAGGCGAGCTTGAGGCACTGGCCGGTCCATCCGTACATGAAGCCGGCGGTGTGCCCGGTGCCGGTGAACTTCAGGTAGCCGGCGGCCCCGCCGGAGTCGTACCAGCGCCGGTCCAGGGCGGCCGTCTTGAGCCGCACGATCTCGTCCAGGGGCAGGGGGCGCGCACCGCGCGGCCGGTACAGGCCGAGGCCCCGGTGCACCAGGGCCCGGAAGCCGTGTCCGGGGCGGGCGGGGCGTCCCCAGTCCAGAACGTGGTGACCGCGGAACTCCTCACCCGGCAGCAGGTCCAGGTAACCCTCGGCGCGGGGAGCGGTGCGTCCCTTGTGCACGTACGCCGTGTCGGGTTCCCCGTTGAACAGCAGCGCACCGCTGAGGCCGAGCAGCGTCACTCCCCCGGCGCCGCGCACCGCGCCGAGGGAGCCGGAGCCGGGCCGGGCGGTGTAGAGGGTGGCGTACCGGGGCTCCTTGCCGGTGCGCCACTCCGCGTGCGCGCAGGGCACGGGCAGCCTGTGGTCCTCGACGACGAGGCCGCCGTCCCGGCCCGCCGTCAGGCGCGGGACCGTGCGTGCCGGGTCGGCGGACGGGTTGCCCCGGTACAGGACCTGGGGCAGGGTGACCGACTCGGGCGCCCGGGCCGGCAGCGGCAGGGCGAGGCCCAGTACGGCGTCCGCGCACTCGGTGTCCCCGGTGTTGCGCCAGGTGGTCCGCAGGTGCAGCAGGTCGTCGGCGAAGGACAGGTCGAGGTCCACCTCCAGACCGGGCAGTCCGGCGAGGCCGCAGCGCGCCCGCAGGCCGGTCCCGGTGCGCGAGAGCGACCAGGTGCGCAGGCCGGGCCGGGCGGGTGCCCAGGGCCGCCCCGTGGACGCGACGAACAGGTCGTCCAGCGGCACCCGGAGGCTCGTGTCGCCCTCGGGCGCGGCATGCCCCAGGACCAGGCGGGGCGCACCGCGGCGGCTCCGGTCGACCAGTTCCGCGTACCTGTCTCCGCTGCCGATTCGGAACATTTGCAACTCCCATCTCTATAGCGGGTGTTGACCGCACTCGATGTCAGCGGAACCATTGTGGCATTCGCCTGGCATACCAGTGGCGTTCCTCACCGATTTCCCTGCCGCGATCGCCGGCGACCCCCCTCTGAAGGAGAGGCACACCCGTATGACCGCACACCCGCAGAGCAGCGAACCCCAGCCGTCGTCCGCACCGAGCCGCCGGAAGTTCGTCGCCGCCTCGGCGGCCGTGGGCGCGGCGGCGCTGACCGGCGCGTCCCTCGCCGCATCCGCTCCCGCCCAGGCCCGTACGACCGCCGGCCGGACGGCGAGCGCCCGGACGGCGGGGGCCACGTGCACCACCATCCCCAACAAGTACGACCAGCCGTTCGAGGTCTGCGACGACGAGCTGTTCGTCTTCATGGCCAACTACAAGCCGTTCGAGAACCCCGGCTTCTTCGACAAGGTCATCGGGGACGCGCTGCGCGCCGCCTTCCCCGGACTCAAGATCAAGGCCGTGACCTGGGACTACCCGATCCGCTACGAGGACCTCGACAAGGCCGGCGTCGTCCCCGACATCGTCATCGAGGACCCCCGCAGGCGCATCGACCGCGATCTGGAGCCGCGGGGCTGGCTGCGCGACCTCACCGACGACATCCGCACCGCCGGCATCGACCTGGGATCGCTCGACCCGGCCGCCGTCGCGCAGGTCAGAGCCCGCTCGGACGGCGGGCTGTACGGAGTGCCGCTGTTCGTGGACGAGTTCGTGCTGTTCCACAACAAGAAGATCTTCGACATGAAGGGGCTGAGGCCGCCGGCGAACGGTGTCACGTACGACGAGGCGTTCCGCCTCGCCAAGAAGCTGACCTTCGAGCAGGACCTGGTCGCCTACAAGGGCTATCTGCAGCACCCGGACCTCTACCTGGAGTTCAACCAGCTGGGGCTGTACCCGTTCGTGCCCGGCGGGAGCGAGAACCCGGCGCCCGAGGACGTGAAGGTGAACATCACCTCGGCGGGCTGGCAGCGCCTCGGTGCCAACATGGAACGCTTCCTGCTCCACCCGCACAACATCTTCACCAGCGTCGACGAGTACCTGACCAGCGGACACGTGGCCATGGCCGTCGACAGCCTCTGGAAGCTCAACGCCTATGCGCTGAGCCCTCTCTACCTCCAGGAGGACGACGCCGAGGAGTGGCGCGAGCTGGCGAAGGGGGTCGAACTGGGCGTCACGTCCGTGCCGGTCCTCGGCAGGGGCGACAACGCGGTGTACCAGCCGAACACGATGGCCGCGTTCCTGCCGCCGCAGTCGAGGAAGAAGGCTCAGGCGCTCCAGGTCCTCAAGTGGCTGGTGTCGCAGGAGGGGCAGGTCGAGCTCTCCCGGCACGGCATGAAGCCCGCGCTGCGCTCGCGCGCCGTCGAGTCGGCGTTCGGTGCCGCGATCCCGGAGCTGAAGGGGATCGACACCTCGGGCGTGTTCTGGGGCGACAACGCCCTCCTCACGGACTACGAGAACACCGAGTACTGGGACCTGCCCCTGTACAAGGTGTTCCGGCAGCACGTCCTGCGCGACGGCCTGCGGGTCTCCTCCGCGCTCCAGGTCACCGAGACCGTGGACATCCCCGCGTACATCAAGGCCCAGGTCGAGGCGGGCTTCGACTGGTGACTCACCGCCTGCGGAGCCGTACCGCGAGGTACGGCTCCGCGGGCAGCTCGACGACGGCGCCGGTGCCGCACGCGTCGTGCAGCGTCCGGACCGTCATGTTCCAGGTGTCGAGGAGCTCCACGCGCCAGGTGCCGGCCGGCAGGTCGAAGGGGCGCCGGGGATAGCGGTGCGGGCCCAGGTACTGCAGGACGTACTCGCCGGGCGCCTCCAGGGTCGAGGCGTCGTAGGTCTCCGGGGTGTGCGCCAGGCCGGGCGGGGCCGCCTCCAACACAGCGCGCAGGAAGGCCACGCGCCGCACCGCGGTGCCGGCGAGGCGCCCGCCGCCCCCGCTCCAGGGCCGGGGGCCCCACGACTCGGCGTGCGCGGCGTAGCCGCCGCGGCACACCGCCTCCCAGATCCGGGAGACCAGTTCCCGTCCCGGCAGCGCGCGCTCGGGGTCGTCCGGGTCGTCCCCCTCGGCACCGCAGTCGTCGACGAGGACGGGTTTGCACAGGTCCTGGACCAGGCGGGACACGGCCCGGGTCTGGGGGTGGCACACGGAGGCGTGCGTGATCCAGGGCGCGCCGAAGTCGGTGCCCGGCGGGCCGTGCACGGTGAGCGGGTGGTGGCCGTGGTCGTGTTCCTGGATGTCGGTCTGCGCCTCCGGGTCGGGCGGGGCGCACCACCAGACGTGGGGCTGACCGGCGAGCCGGGTGACGGTCTCGGGGATGTCGCGCCCGTGGAGCATGACCTCCGCCTGCACGCCCAGTCCCCCGAGCGCCCGGACCTGGTGCTCGAGCCGGTCCAGCGGGAGCGTGGCGTCCAGGATGCGCACCTTGGTGAAGGGCGAGCCCGCCAGCGTCCGCAGCGTCGCCTCGTCGGCCTGCGGAACGCTGGTGGTCCAGGGGTGGAAGGGTGCGCCGTCGGCGTGCCGGAAGCGGGTGCCGTGCACACGGACGGGCCCGCGGGCCGGAGCCGTCGCCGTAGGCGTCTGCGGGTTCGGTGTCATGTCGCCTTCCGGATGCGCAGTGCCAGGTCCGGGCGGTGGTCCAGCGGCACGCGGACCGTGCCGTCCCGCGGCGGGCCGGGCAGAGGGGTCACCGTCATGTTCCAGGTGTCGATCAGGTCGAGGCCGAAGGGGCCGCCGTCCTCCGGCAGGGGCACGTCGCGGTGGCGGTGGCACCGGTCACCGAAGTAGACGAACACGTCGCCGGGGGACTCCTCCCACAGCCGGCGCAGGAACGCGATGCGGGACGTGACCTCGCCGTGCAGCCGTCCGCCCCGGGAGATCCAGGCCGAGTCGTCCTCGTCCCGCCCGGGATAGCACTCGCCGTGGCCGACGTAGGCGCCGGCGGTCATGCCGTGCCAGAACTGCCGCAGCAGCGCACGGCCCGTCAGATTGCCCCAGCGGCGGCCGAGGATCCCCTCGTAGCCGATCTCGTCGATCACCACCGGCTTCGCGACCCGTTCGAGCCACGCCGGGGCCAGTTCGGCGTCCCAGTGCTGGACGGACTGGTGGGTGGTCCAGGCGGTGCGGAAGTCGTAGATCCGTTCGTACTCGTACATGCGGGTGCCGTTGTGGATGGACCTCAGGTGCTGGTACGGGTCCGACCGCTGCACGTACTGTCCGATGCGGTCCCAGTCCTCGACCGTCTTGGCGGTGTTGAAGTCGTACTCGTTGGCGATCGACCACCACACGTTGCGGTAGGCGGCGAGGCGTGCGACGACGTGGCGGACGAGGAACAGGTCCTCGTCCCGGCTCATGTCGTCCACGCCCCAGTGGCCCTGGTCGTAGGGGTGGAAGAGGATGACGTCCGCCTCGACGCCCAGGTCCCGCAGATCGCGTACCCGCCGCTCGAAGTGGGCGAAGAACGCCGGGTCGAAGCGGGTCGTGTCCAGGCGGCCGGGCCGGGGCGGCCCCGGGGCGGTGCCCGGGAAGGGGAGGCGGGGCGGGTTCATCGCGCGGGTCGGCAGCAGGCACATGCGGACCTTGTTGAAGGGGGACGCGGCGAGCGTGCGCAGCGTGCGCTCCTCCAGTTCCTCGTCCTCGTCGTGGGTCCAGTGGTAGCAGGTGGTGCCGAAGGGCAGGTACGGCGTGCCGTCGGCGTACCGGAAGGCGTGTGGACCCGCGACCCGGACCGGGCCGTGGTTGCCCGGCCCGGGCGGTGTGCAGGTGAAGCCGCCCTCCACCGCGTCCAGTGCGGGCGCGGTGGAACGCGTGGTGTACGTCCACTCGCCCTCCCGGTCCGGCATGAACCGCACCCGGTGGACGCCGTCGCCGGCGTAGAAGCCGTCGGCGTGCACCACGCGGTGACCGTGACGGAAGTCGGCGCCGAACGCGACATCCTGGTAGGGGTTGCCGTCCTCGGGGCCGCGCAGCGTCAGTTCGAAGGTGCCCCATCGTTCCACGGGTGCGCCGGGGGTCACGGGCGGGCCTGCCTGACCCAGTCCTCCGTCACCGTCATGTGCTTGATCGTCTTGCGGAGGAAGGAGTAGGCGATGTGCAGCGCGCCGTCGCGCCGGCCCTGCAGGACGCACGGGTAGGAGTAGCCGTACTCGTTGTCCCAGTACTCGTCGTCGGCCCTCTGCAGGTCGCGCCGCCAGGGCCAGGTGCGTCCGTCGTCGTCGGACAGGGCCAGCGTGAGCGGGGTGCGCAGTGCCTTCTTGCGGCGTCCGGCGCCCTTCCCGACCCAGCGGTACTCGCCGCGTTCCAGGCTCGCGTGGTTGTAGATCAGCGCCAGCGCGCCGCTGCGCAGCCTGGTGAGCTGGACGGCCGAGTTGTTGTTGGGCAGTTCGGTCGGGACCGGCCGGCTCCAGGTCCGGCCGGCGTCGGTGGACACCACGGCGTGCACGCGGTCGGCCGCGCGGCTGCGCAGCAGGCCGAGCAGCGAGCCGTCGAGCCGGCGGACGGTGGTCAGCTGGACCAGGTGATCGCTCCCCTCGAGGTCGTACTCCTGCCAGCCGGCGCCCTCGTCCTGGCTGATGAGCACCGTGCTGTGCTCCGCGCCGGGACGGCAGCGGTAGGCGGGGAGCAGCCAGGAACCGTCACCGGGGTCGATGGGCGGGTTGCGGACGAAGACGCCCGGGCCGTCGTGGGCGACGTGCGGCGCGCTCCAGGTGCGGCCCCCGTCGCCGGAGGTGCGGGCGACCAGACGCGCCGTCGTCTGGTCGTGCGGCTCGTTCGAGGGGTGCAGGAGCCACACGGTCCCGTCGGGCCGCTGCGCGAGGACGGGGTTCTGTTCCGCGCGGTCCGGGTCGGCGGACAGCGCGACGGGGTCCGTCCAGCGGTCCGTGCCCAGCGGCAGCCGGGACAGGACGACGTTGGTGTCGCGGTCGCCCTCCTCTGGTCCGTTGAACCAGGCGCACAGCAGGTCGCCGTCGTCGAGTTCGAGAAGGCTCGCGGCGTGGCTGTCGCCCGGGTGCGGGGCGGGCAGCAGTGCCTCCCGGACGGCGGGGTCGCCCGCGCGGGTGCGCAGGACGCCGTCGAACCGCGGGTCGTGCCCCGCCGGACCGCCCTCCGCCCGGCCGCTCCCGGATGTCCGTTCGTTCATGTTCCGTCGACTCCCTTCAGTTCCAGTTCTCCGGCGAAGTGGCAGGCCGCCGTCCGGCCCGGCGCGATCTGCCGCAGGGCGGGCACCTCGGTGCGGCAGCGGTCGCGCGCGTAGAAGCAGCGCGGGTGGAACGGGCAGCCCGGGGGCACGGCGGAGGCGTCGGCCACCTCACCGCGCAGCACCACGCGCTCCCGTCGCCGGGCCCACGGGTCGGGGTCGGGCACGGCGGACAGCAGTGCCTCGGTGTAGGGGTGCAGCGGCCGGCCGTACAGGTCGCCGGTGGCCCCCGTCTCCACGACCCGGCCCACGTACATGACCGCGATCTCGTCGGCCATGTACTCCACGACGCCCAGGTCGTGCGAGATGAAGAGGTACGTCAGGTCGGACTCGTCCTGGAGGTCCTTGAGCAGGTTGAGGATCTGGGCCCGCACCGACACGTCGAGTGCGCTGACCGCCTCGTCGGCGACGACGAGGCGCGGCGCGAGCGCCAGGGCGCGGGCGATGCCGACGCGCTGACGCTGGCCGCCGCTGAAGGCGTTCGGGTAGCGCCGCAGGTACTCCGGGCGCAGACCGACGCGGCGCAGCAGCTCCGCGACCCGCTCCTCGGTCTCGGCGGCGGTGAGGCCCAGGTTGACGCGGAGCGGCTCGCCGACGATCTGCAGCAGGGTCATGCGCGGGTTGAGCGAGGCGAACGGGTCCTGGAAGACGAGGCGGATCTCGCTGCGGTACGGCTTCAGGGCCCGTTCGTCGAGCGCGGCGAGGTCGACCAGGGTGCCGTCGGCGCGGCGGTAGGAGATCTCGCCGGAGGTCGGCTCGAACACCCGCATGAGGCAGCGGCCCAGGGTGCTCTTGCCGCAGCCGGACTCGCCGACCAGGGCCACGGTGCCGCCGGCGGGCACGGTCAGGTCCACGCCGTCGACGGCGCGCACGTGTCCGACGGTGCGGCCCAGCAGCCCGCGGCGGATGGGGAAGTGCTTGGTCAGCCCGTGCGTCTGCAGCAGCGGTGACCGGGTGCGGGCGGCCTCGGCGGCCGGGGGCGGGGCGGTCATGCGGGGTCCTCCTCGTACAGCAGGCAGCTCACCGCCGCGGAACGGCCGGGAGCCCGCACCGGTGACGGGACCGTCACGTCGCAGCGGCCCGCCATGAACTCGTCGCAGCGCGGGTGGAAGGGGCAGCCGGGCGGTCGCCGGTAGGCATGGGGCACCATGCCCCGCACGGGGCGCAGGCGCTCGCGCGACCCGGAGCCCAGGGTGGGCACGGACCTCAGCAGCGCCTTCGTGTACGGGTGGCGCGGCGCGCGGAACACCTCCTCGACGGGGCCGTCCTCGACCACGGTGCCGAGGTACATCACGGCCACCCGGTCCGCCATCTGGGCGGCGACGCCGAGGTCGTGGGTGATGAGCATGACGGCCATCGAGGTCTCCTGCTGGAGGGAGCGCAGCAGGTCGAGGATCTGTACCTGGGTGGTCACGTCCAGGGCTGTCGTCGGTTCGTCGGCGATGAGCAGCTGGGGGCCGCAGGACAGGGCCATGGCGATCATGGCTCGCTGCAGCATCCCGCCGCTCATCTGGAACGGGTACTCGTCGATGCGCCGCTCGGGTGCGGGGATGCCGACGCGGCGCAGGAGCTCGACGGAGCGGGCGCGCGCCTCCTTCTTGTCCACGCCCTCGTGCAGCCGGACGGCTTCGCCGAGCTGGTTGCCGAGGGTGTGCATGGGGCTCATCGCGGCGATGGGCTCCTGGAAGACCATGGCGACCTTCCTGCCGCGCACGGTGCGCACGGCCGGCCCCTCGGCCGTCGCCATGTCGACGACCCCGTCGTCCGTGTGCACGCGGATGTGCCCGCCGGTGATCCTCCCCGGCTTGTCGATCAGGCGCAGGATCGAGCGGGCCATGACGCTCTTGCCGCATCCCGACTCCCCCACCACGGCGAGGACCTCGCCGCGCCGGACGGTCAGGTCGACGCCGTCCACGGCCCGGACCAGGCCGTCGTCCGTCCGGAACTGCGTGTGCAGGCCCTCCACTTCGAGGAGCGGGCGGTCGGCGACCGGCGTGCCGCCCTTGGTGGGGCCGGACCGCTCCCCACCGCCCGCGCTGTCCACTGAGTCCACGCGAAGCCCCCTACTTGTACGGGTCTGCGGAGTCCCGCAGTCCGTCACCGACGAAGTTCATGGCCAGCACGGTGACGAACACCGCGATGCCGGGTATCAGCAGCCAGGGCGCGGTCTCCACGGTGCGGACGTTCTGCGCCTCCTGCAACAGCACCCCCCAGCTGACGGCGGGCGACTGCAGGCCGAGTCCGAGGAAGCTCATCGCCGTCTCGCCGAGGATCATGCCGGGCACGGCCATGCTGATCGACGCGATCACATGGCTCGACATGGACGGCACCATGTGCCGGAAGATGATCCGCCGGCGTCCGCAGCCGTCGAGGCGGGCGGCCACGACGAAGTCCTCCTCGCGCAGGGAGAAGAAGCGTCCCCGCACCACCCGCGCCAGGCCCGTCCAGCCGATCACCGACAGGATGGTGGTGATGGCGAGGTACCGCGACAGCGGTCCCCACTGGTCGGGGACGGCCGCGGAGAGCGACAGCCACAGCGGCAGCGTCGGGATCGACATCAGGAACTCGATGACGCGCTGGATCAGCAGGTCCGGTGTGCCGCCGAAGTACCCGGAGATGCCGCCGAAGAGCAGCCCGAGGAAGAAGCTGACGGCGACACCGACGAGGCCGATCGACAGCGAGACCCGCGCCCCGTGGATGATCCGGGAGAGCACGTCGCGGCCGGAGCGGTCGGCGCCCAGGAAGTACACCCTGTCGTCGGGGTCGGCGGCGCCGAACAGGTGCCGGTCCCAGGGGATCAGGCCCCACATCTCGTAGGAGTCGCCCTTGGCGAAGAACGTCAGCGGGATCCGGTGGTCCGGGTCGACGGTGTGGATCTGCTCGAAGGTCTCCGGGTCGCGCCGGGTCGTGTACCCGTTGGCGTAGAAGCGCAGGCCGTCGTCCCAGCTGAGGTCCACCTTGACCGTCTGCGGTGGCGCGTAGGTGTGCTTCTCGTCGGTCGCGCTGGGCGAGCCGGGTGCGAGGACCTCGGCGAAGACGACCACGAAGTAGGCGATCACCACGATCACCGCGCCGGCCATGGCGAGCCGGTGCTTGCGGAACCTGCGCCACACCAGCCGCCAGGGGCTGGCCTGCCCGCCGGCGACGGGTGCGTCGTCGGCGAGCGCCGCCTCTCCGGGCTGCGGTGTCTTGGTCAGCATGGGCCGCTCACCCTCCCTCGTAGCTGTGCCTGATCCTGGGGTCCCACCAGGCGAGGGCCAGGTCGCTGATCAGGGTGCCGATGACGGTGAGGGTGGACAGGATCAGGATGAAGCTGCCCACCAGATACATGTCCTGGTTGGTGACACCGCCCAGCAGCAGCGGCCCGGTCGTCGGCAGGTTCATCACGATCGAGATGATCGTCTCGCCGCTGATCAGGCCGGGCAGCAGCCAGCCGACGGTGGAGAAGAACGGGCTCATGGACATCCGGAACGGATACTTCAGCAGCAGTTTCCACTCGGGCAGGCCCTTGGCGCGGGCCGCCATGACGTAGGGCTTGTACAACTCGTCGAGGAGGTTGGCGCGCGCGATGCGGATGGCACCCGCGGTGCCCGACACCGCGATGATCACGATGGGCAGCCAGATGTGCGAGGCCAGGTCGAGCACCTTGCCGAGGTTCCAGGCGGCGTCCTGGTACTCGGGCGAGAACAGCCCGCCGGGACTCATCCCGAAGTAGCGCATGCCGGCCCACATCAGCACCAGTGCCAGCATGAACTCCGGTACGGCCATGCCGACGAAGCCGAAGAACGTGGCGATGTAGTCGCCGGCGGAGTACTGCCTGACGGCCGAGTAGATGCCGATCGGGTAGGCGATCGCCCAGATCAGCAACATGGTGGCGATGGAGAGGGTGAAGGAGAGCGCCACCCGGTCCCAGATCAGGTCGGAGACCGGCTGGCTGTTGTAGGCGAAGGCCTGCCCGAAGTCGCCGTGCAGGACGATGTTGCTGATCCACTTCCAGTACTGGGTCAGGAAGGGCTGGTCCAGCCCGTAGCGGTCGCGCAGTGCCGCGGCCTCGGCCGGGCCCATCACCTCGCCGCGCTCCTCGGCGTTGGCCTGGAGCGTGGAGACGTAGTCGCCCGGTGGCAGCTGGATGATGAAGAACGTCGCCAGGGAGATGGCCCCCAGGGTGAGGACCATCCAGCCGAGGCGGCGGGTGACGAACGAGAGCATTCCCGTCACTCCCGTCCGGCCGTCAGGCCTTGCCCTTGAAGAAGTAGGTGCTCGGGTTGCTGGGACCGGGCGCCTGGTGGAAGCCGGTGGCGTTGAACGACGTGGGGACGTTGACCATGTTCGTCCGGACGATCCCGTAGTCCTTCGGCGGCGTGGAGATGCCGATGTAGTAGAGCTCCTCCTTCGTGATCTCCAGGATCTGCCGGGCGAGCGCGAGGGCCTCGTCGGCGTCGAAGGTGGCGCGCATCCGGTCGAAGAGCCGCAACTGCTCCTTGATACGGGCCGGAGGCTCCTCGCCGTCCTTGCCCTCCCTGAAGTACCACTTGGCCCACTCACCGCCGAACCGGGAGGAGCCGCGCGGGTTGTTGGGCAGGTAGTAGTGGTTGCCTCCGGTGCCGGTGCGGATGTCGAAGTTGTTGCAGTCCCAGACGGCCGCCTCGGACTCGCCGGCCTCGACCCGTTCCCAGTACAGCGTCTCGGCCATGCGCGAGATGGTGGCGTCCACGCCGACCTTGCGCCAGTCGGTGCGCACCATGTCCAGGGCGTCGACCAGATCGGCCATCTCGGAGACGACGAAGACCCTGAAGGCGACCGGGTCGCCGTCCTCGGTGAGGCGGATGCCGTCGCCGTTGCGCCTGGTCAGGCCGGCCCGGTCCAGGTACTCGTCGGCCTTCGCCACGGAGTACTCGGTGTACTGGGTGCCGAGTTCCCTGTCGTAGAGCTCGTTGCCCTCGTTGGGGCCGGCCTGCCAGGGCTTGCCCTGCCCGGCGAAGACCGTGTCGATGATCTTCTGCCGGTTGATGGCGTGGGAGAGCCCGATGCGGAAGTTCTTGTCGCCGTAGAGGGCGCGCTTCTTCTTGTCCTTGTGGGTCCGGTTGAACCCGATGATCATCGTGTTGGCGGCGTCGGGCTCGACGTCGACGAGGCGGTAGCCGCCCTTGGTGCGGTTGCGGGAGACGACCGGCTTGTTGCGCACCGTGCCGAACTGGTAGAGCTGCATGTCCAGGTCGCCGTTGGAGATCTTGAGGACCTCGACCTCCACCTCTTCCAGGATCTGCACGATGACCTTGTCGATGTACGGCAGCTGGCTGCCGTCCGGGTCGGTCTTCCAGTAGTAGGGATTGCGCTCGCAGACGACCTGGCTGCCCTTGGTGGCCGCGTTCCTGGCGATCCAGGCGTTGAGGGTGGGCATCGCCGGGTTGTTCCACGGCTCGGCGATGATCTCCATGTGGTTGATCCAGTCGGCGGAGCCGGCCTTCTTCGCCACCGCGTTCGCGTCCTTGTTGTACTTGATGTGGTACTTCTCGAAGTAGTGCTTGGGCAGCACCATGTACACGCCCGTCGTGCCCGCGATCTCCTCGAGGAAGCCCGGCTTGGGCTCCTCGTAGACGTACTTCACGGTGAGGTCGTCCACGATCTCGAAGCGGGCGGGCTTCCCGGACCGGGACAGCCAGAGTTCGTACACGCCGTACTGGTGCAGTTGCTGGTCGGTGTTGTAGTCGGTGAAGGCGAAGGCGAAGTCGTCCACCGTGACCGGCCTGCCGTCGGACCACTTCAGGCCCTTGCGCAGGTGGAAGACGAACTCCTTCCCCCCGTCCACGACTTCGTACTTCTCGCAGACGTTGGGCAGGATGTCCGTCTTGGTGACGCCCTCCCACTCGGGCGCCCAGCGCACCAGCGGCTCGTAGCCCAGGCTGAACCTCAGCCAGCCGATGTCCTCCTGGGTGATCATCGCGGAGTGCCAGGTGCCGCCGTAGGCGCCGGTCTCCTCGAGGGGCTCGACCACCAGGGGGGCGGCGGGGAGACGGTCCTGGACCTTGGGCAGCTTGCCGGCGTCCGCCTTCTCCTTCAGGGAAGGCGCTTCCTTGCCCTTCGCTCCCCCGCCGCCACCGCTGCTGCCGTCGTCGGGGTCGGTGTCGAAGAACCCGCAGCCCGCCAGTGACGTGGCCACCAGGAAGCCGCCGCCCGCCCGCAGGAGCGTGCGCCGGTCGAGCACGCCGCGGTGCGAGGGGGACGGTGTGCGGTCAGGAGTCATGTCCACGCTCCTTTGCGTGAGCTGCCGCTTCCAGCTCGCGGACCCTGGGAACCACGGTCGCGGCCAGGCGGCGCCGTTCCTCGGCGTCGGGGCGCGCCAGCGGGTCGGCGGCATGGGCGTCATCGATGCGGCCGAGGGCCGCCAGGACGAACTTGAAGGTGCTGACGATCGCGGAGAGGGTGGGTTCGCGGCGGGCGGCGCGCATCAGGTCGAGCAGCTCCTCCAGCTGCTCCTGGAGCATCCGGGCGCGCGGCCAGTCGCCGGAGCGGGCCGCCTCGTACAGGGCGACCAGGTGGCGGGGCGTCACGTTGGCGAGCGAGGAGGTGGCTCCGGCGGCGCCCGCGTACAGGGACAGGTCGGTGAGGCTGCTGCCGCCGGTGAAGCAGCGCAGGTCGAGGCCGTGCCGGTCGAGGCGGTTCAGCAGCTGCCGCAGCCAGGTCATGTCGCCGGCACTGTCCTTGATGCCGCGGAGCACGCCCTCACGGGTGAGGTCGAGCACGCAGTCGACGGTCAGGGCCGACCGGGTGAGCTGGGGCATGTGGTAGGCGATGACCGGGAAGCCCACGGCACGGGCCACGGCACGGTAGTGGTCCCGCAGTTCCTCACGTCCGTAGCCGGCGAAGTACGGGGCGATGACGGCGATCTCGTCGGCCCCGGCGTCCACCGCGGCGAGGGCGTGGCGCACGGTGGACGCGGTCGCGGCGTCGCCGACATGCGCGATCACGGGGATCCGGCCGCCCGCGGTCTTGGCGGCGACAGCGACGGCGAGCGTGCGTTCGTCGTGGTCGAGCGCGTGGAACTCGCCGGTCGTCCCGTTGATCCACAGTCCGTGGACCCCGGCGTCGATCAGTGTGGTCAGGTGCCGTTCCAGCGAGGACCGGTCCAGGGTGCCCGCGGCGTTCATGGGTGACACGGTCGGTGCGATGATCCCGTGGAGCGCATGTCTCGGCATGAATACCTCGCCTTGCGGCATGTCGGTGGTATGCCACGAGTCTGTTGAGTACCCCGGTGGCCGTCAACCCCTGGGGCACAGGCAATGACCGGCTGGGGTGAACGTCCGTCAGGCCCGGTCCACCTGCGGCATACCAAGGAACGGTGCCGGGCCCGAAAGAGTGCCGCGTGCGGCGGCTAGTGGTTGATCTTCACCTGGCTGAAGGTCGCGGTCACGTAGTTCGAGACGGCGTTGGCCTCCTTGTTCCCGTCCACGAACAGGCCCGCGTAGACCTTGTCGCCCATCGGGATCCGTTCGTAGCCGACGCGTGTCCACTGGAGGGAGTCCGGTGAGATCTCCGAGGTGAACTCGTCGCCGCGCAGGGTGATGCGCAGCCAGTACGGCTTGTCGTCGAGCATCTCGTCCTCGTCGTACGGGTACGTGCCGACGCTCATCTCGGTGCCGTTGGCGTGGATGCGCTTCACGACGGCCTTGATGCCGCCCTCGGCGATGTAGATGCCCAGGGCGTTGAAGGGCGAGTCGGGGGTGAGGTTCTCGCGGATCATGATGCCCGCGAGGACGTCCTGGTAGACGACGCTGAGGGAGTCCAGGCGGGCGATCAGTTCCACGACCTCGTCGCCGGGGGCGTCGACGCTCTGGTGGACGAACCGGCACGAGTCCTTGCGCCCCTTGAGCTTGCCGGACCCGCGCAGGGTGAACACGCCGCGGTCCAGGGCGGAGGCTCCCGCGACGGGCACCTTGCCGATGTCCGTGGCGGTCCAGCTGCCCAGCGCGGTCTCCCGGTTGACGTGCACGGGCACCATGCTGGACGTCGTGGAGGTGCCCGTGCTGTCGGTGGCGCGCGCGGTGAGGTGGTGGGTGCCCTGCGGTGCCCCCTTCCAGACGGCCTCGTACGGCGCGGAGGTGGCCTCGCCTACCTTCTGGTCGTCGGCGTAGAAGGCCACCGACGCGATGGTCGCGCCGTCCTGGGCCTGCGCCTCGGCGCGCAGGGTGATGTCGTGGGTGCCGGCGGCCGAGGTCAGCACGGTGTCGATGGCCGGCGCGGTCAGCGTCACGACGGGGTTGGCCGCACCGGTACGGCGCAGGGAGTTCAGGTACAGCTCCAGGTGGCTGTAGCCGGTGGCCGGGTCGATGGTGCTGCCGTCGGCTGCGTCGTTCTTCGCCAGGCCGTGCGCCTTCTCCCAGTCGTCGGGGATGCCGTCGTGGTCGCTGTCCCTGGGGGCCGGTGCCGAGGCGAGCGGGACGACCCCGCCGACCGCCTTCTGTGAGTTGATCATGCGTCCGGTGCCCTGGCGCGCGTCGGCCACGACGCGTGCGTCGACGGCGTCGCGGCGCGGCAGGGTGGCTCCGGCGCCGTCCAGCACGGCCTGGTAGGCGTCCTTGGCCGACTGCGCCTCGATGGGGTCGGGGAAGTCGAGCGGCGCCTCGCGCAGGGTGACCCCGCCGGCCGGGAAGTCGACGCCGCGGGTGTTGTCCGCGGTGATGTCGGAGTGGCCCTCTATGACGTTGCCGCTGACGTGCCAGATGCCGCCGCGGTTGGGCGCGACGATGACCGGCGCGATGCCGGCGAGCGTGTCGGGACCCGGCTTGTAGTAGTTGCCGACCATGTTGACGCCGTCGGCCCACTCCCCTCCGTAGCAGGAGGTGAAGCCGTAGTTGTAGATGACGTTGTTGCGGTGGTCGGCCCGCTGGGGCACGTCCTCGACGAAGCTGAAGCGCGGGTTGCGTCCGCCCTGGTGCACCAGCAGGTTGTGGTGGTAGGTGACGTTGTCGCCGCCCCACAGTCCGCCGTAGCCGTGCCGGCCCTTCTCGTGGGCGGACATCGCGAGGCCCTCCGCGATGATGCACCACTGCATGGTGAAGTTCTCGTTGCCGTACGGCGAGCAGACCTCGTCGACCGCCCAGCTGAAGGAGCAGTGGTCGATGATGACGTTGCGGCAGCGCTCCATGCCGAAGGTGTCGATGGGCGTGCCGAGGGTGTCCGTGCCACGGAAGCGCAGGTGCCGGAGGATGATGTTCTCGACGTCCTTCGCCTTCGTCTCGTTGCCCACGACGCAGATGCCGTCGCCGGGCGCGGTCTGGCCGGCGATCGTGAGGTTCGACCCGGTGATGTCCAGGCCGCCCTTGAGCTCGATGTTCCCCGACACCCGGAAGACGACGGTACGGTCGCTGCCGGAGACGGCGTCGCGCAGCGACCCGGGCCCGGAGTCGGCGAGGGTGGTGACCTCGTAGACCGAGCCGCCCCGGCCTCCCGTGGCATAGCGGCCGCCGCCCTCCGCCCCGGGGAAGGCGAGGACGTCGCCCGCGGCGTCGGCCGCCGCGGCGAGCTTGTCGGCGGCCTGCGCGGACGGCATGCGCAGGGCCGCCGTACCGATCAGGGCCCCGGCGCCGACGACGAAGGCGCGGCGTCCCAGGCGTCTGTCCGTGTCGTCGCTCCTGCCGGTGGCGTGGCCGTTCAGGGGATTCATGGCGTGGCTTCTCCTTGAGGGGTCGAGGGAGTCGGGCCGGTCGGGGTGTCGCGCCGTCCGGGCGACACGGGTCGTCTCAGGGCTCGTCGGCGCAGTTCACGTCGAGGTCCCACAGGATCACGTCGAGGGCGTGGGGGCTGATGGTGTGTTCTCCGTGGGTGGCGTCCTCCAGGAGTTCCCAGTGGCCGTTGCCGATGACCTGGATCCGCTGGCGCACCACCGGTTCGTAGCTGCGGTGCCCCACGCCGTTGAAGCAGCAGGCGTCGAAGCGGTTGAGGATCTGCATCTGCCGGCGGTGCCGCCCGACGGACGCCAGGGCGTAGAGGTCGGGGAAGTCGCAGATGCCGTAGAACACCGGGTGCCTGTCCAGGCGCTGCTCCCAGTCGCCGGTGGTGGGGCTCGGTTTGGGCGGCGCCGAGCGCAGGAAGAACGGCAGCGAACCGGCCGTCGGATAGCTGCGGGTGATGCGGGGATCGAGGGCCGGGTACACGGTGGCGGTCCAGCCACCGCCGGAGAGACCGATCATCTGCAGGGACGAGGGCCGGTAGGTCCGGGACACGTGGTTGACCGCCACCGCGAGCGGCTCCAGGAAGAAGCGGAGGGTGGAAAAGGTCTCGGTCTCCCACGGCCCCAGGTCGTTGTGGGACTCGGGGGTCACCAGGGTGCCGGGGTCGGTGGGGCTCTGCAGCTGCTTCGGGTTCCAGTGGTACAAGGGCATCGCGCACAGCAGCACGCCGTAGCCGGCGTCGAGGAGTGCCTGCGCGGTGCGCTGCATGGTCTCGGGTGTCTCGCCGTGGCCGTTGTGGTACAGGGCGAAGCGTCCGTGGGCGGCGGCGCGGCGCGGCAGCACCAGGTGGACCACGGACCGCAGACCGTACGGCAGGTGCACGGTGAGCCGGTCGGTGCGCCGCACGCCGGTGAAGGCGGGCAGCTCGGGCGCGGTGACGCCCTGCTCCACCTCGGGCAGGGTCTGCGGCAGCCGCCCGTCGGCGGACTTCCACACCTCGGCGACGAGCAGCTGCCGCAGACGCTCGGTGTCCGCCTCGGTGTGCACGGTCATCAGCTGCTCGACGTCGACGCCGACGACCTGCTGCGGCAGGGCCCGGTAGTCGATGCCGTGGGCCCGGGCCACCTCCTGGTCGACGGGGGCGACCGGGCGCGGCCGGGCCGGCGGGCGGCCGCCCGGCGGCATCCCCTGCGCGGACGCCGTGCCGCTCGGGCCGGTACCCGCGAGCGTGGCGGCGGTCGCGGCGGCGCCCGCGGTGAGGAACAGGGATCTGCGGCTGACAGGTGGCATGACGGCCCCTCAGTGGTGTCGGGTGTGGTCGGGTGCGGCGGCCGGGTCCCAGCCGTCCAGCAGGCGGGCCGGGTCGCGCCACTCGCGCGCCTCGGCGGCGGACAGCTGCCGCGAGCACGAGAGCCGGTCGCCGGTGTCCACCGGCGCGCCGCTCAGGTCCGTGCTGCCGTACTCCCAGAAGCGCAGCCGCTGCCCGGCCGAGCAGTCGAAGCCGGTCAGGCCCCAGCCGACCGGTGCCACGTGGGAATCCATGGCCGTGTCGACGAAGACGGCCTGGCTCGCGGGGAAGCGGCTGTCGATGCGGCTGAGCAGCACACTGCCGTCGGGTACGGAGTCCGCACGGGTGAGCCTGGTGTTCACGAGGACGGCGCCGGGCGCGTCGGGTGCGTTGCGGATCTGGCTGATGTAGCCGATGTCCAGCGACTTGAGCTCGGAGTCCCGGACGAAGACGCCTCCGGTGCCCCAGAAGAAGTCGACGTTGCCCTCGATGTAGGAGTCGGTGACGAACGCCCTGCCCTGGAGCCGCAGGCTGTCCTGGAAGCTGAGTACGCGTACCCCGTCGAGGACGATGCGGTCGCCGTTGCCACGGAAGGCCTCGGCCTGCGATCCGCCCTTGGGGGTGAGGTTGTGGACGGTGAGGTCGCTCAGCCGGAAGTCGTCGGCGTCGGCTCCGAAGGCCGCGCGCCAGCAGTTGAAGCGGTCGGGGTCCGGCAGGACGCGGCGTGGGCAGTAGCTCTGCTCGGGTGGCACGCCGGCCATCGCGGAGTCGCCGTTGAGCAGGTTGTTGTTCGGGTAGCCGATGACGGTGCGGCCCGCCCCGGCGCCACGGATCCGCAGATGGGGCCGGGTCGGTCCGACGTAGACGATCTCCCGGTAGGTGCCGGGGGCCACGTCGATGCGCACCTCGGCGCGGTTGCCCTCCGGCACGGAGTCGACGGCGCCCTGGACGGTGCAGAAGTCACCTGTGCCGCGGGCGTCCACGCGCAGGCGCCGGGTGCCGCGTGGCGGTGCGTCCGCGGTGCGGAAGCGCCAGGCGTGCGGCGAGGTGATGCCCCGGTGGCCACGGAAGAAGCCGGGCTCGACGGTGACGTAGTACTCCTGGCCCGCCTCCAGGGTGCGGTGCAGCAGGACGGTGGCGGTGCGGCCGGTGACGACGACCGGCTCGTAGGTCCACAGGTGCGGTTCGCCGTAGTCGGAGCGCGCGTTTCCGACGGTCCGCCGGTACGTCGCCGGGTCGGCGAGGTCGACGGTGTCCGCGGCGCTGCCGTCGGCGCGGTGCACGGTCAGACGGCCTTCCGTGCCGAGCTGGACGGCCGAGTCGAAGGCGAGGCGCAAGGGGGTGTCGGCGCAGACGGCCCGCGCCGTACCGTTCGGTGCCGCGGACACCGGCCGGCCCCCCGCGGCGCCGCCGGTCGCGTCGGCCGCGGCCGGCGGGGCGACGACGGCCGGGGCCAGCAGAAGGGCCAGGACCGGGCCGGTGCGCAGCAGCGGGCGCACACGGGAAACAAGCTGACTGAACATAGATCGCACAGGACGACTCCTCGTCGGCATACCTATGGCATGCCAGCGATGGAAGCACATGAGTCACTCACTGAACACCCCCCTTGCCGGAGTGAAGCCCATTGCCGGAGGCACGAGTTGACTCCGAGGACCGCTCCGACCCCGCTGTACCCGCCTCGCCGGGGGGCCCGCGCCGGGTGCGCCGGCCCGTTCGCGGCGCGCAGGGATTCACACGGCGTCGCCCGAACCGGCAGACACTCCGCCTACCAGTGGCATACCATGAGTCCGGGCGCGCTGACCGGACGATACGGTGGCCCGGACAGCAGTCGCGGAGTGCCAGGAGGACGGCATGACCCCACCGAAAGCGGCATCGGCCCGGCAGGAACCGGCCGCGTCGTCGACAGCGCCGGCGTCCGAGGAGAGCCTGGAGGACCGGGCGCGCCAGGCGTTGGTGGACTGGCTGACGAAGGAGCACCCGGCGCCGGGCCAGCCCGTCCCGGTCCGGGAGTTCGCCCGGCGCCTGGGCATGAGCCGCACCCCGGTGCGCAGCGCGGTGGGGCGCCTCTACGAGCGCGGTCTGCTGGCCTACGACCCGGTCGCCGGATTCACCGTCGCCATCCCCTCGCTCTCCAGCATCTACGAGTTGTTCGAACTGCGGCTGATGCTCGAGTCGCACGCCCTGCGGCTGTTCGCGGAGCGCACCGACCGCGAGCCGCCGGCCCGTCTGCGCGAACTGGTGGACGAGGCCGACGAACTGGCCCGCCTGTCGGTCGAGGACCACACGCGGTACATCGACTTCCGGGAGAACGACAGCCGCTTCCACCGCGCCGTGGTCGAGCTCGGGGGTCTGCCCCGGCTGCTGGAGCTCCACGACGACCTGCACCTCAGCATCCATGTGACGCGCACCGGCATGGAAGCCCCCATCACCGCGTCCCGGCTGAACACGGCCGTGGGCGAACACCGGGCCGTGGTCGACGCGCTCGAGCGCGGTGACCGGCAGGCGGCCCGGGACCTGCTGGAGGCCCACATCCTGCGGGTCCGTGACCAGACCATCGCCTTCCTCGCCCGGCCCAGGATCTAGGGCCGGCCCAGAATCCAGAGGTGACCATGTCGGGACCCGCGGTTCCCACCGGCACAGCTCACTCCGCGCACCGTCCGCTGCACCTGGAACGCACCGAGCTCACCGGCGGCCTGTGGCGCCGGTGGCGGGACGTCAACCGCGCCGTCAGCCTGCCGCTCGCCCGGCAGTGGCTGGAGCGGGCGGGGAACCTGGACAACCTCCGCATCGCCGCCGGCGAGACGGACGGCCGGTACCGGGGACCGGTCTACATGGACTCCGACGTGTACAAGGTGCTGGAGTCCGCCGCGTGGGAGCTCCAGCACGAGGGCGACGCGGACCTCGCGGACTTCCTCGGCCGGACGGCGGACCTGCTGGAACGCGCCCAGCAGGACGACGGCTACCTGAACTCCCACTACCAGGTGGCGGAACCGGGCGGGCGCTACACCAGGCTGGTCGACAGCCACGAGCTGTACTGCGCGGGGCACCTGATGCAGGCGGCGGTGGCCGCCCACCGGGCGACCTCGGACACCCGGCTGCTGGGCGTGGCCCGCCGCCTCGCCGGCCACCTCGCCGAGGTCTTCCTGGACGGCGCGGGTCCCGGTCTCGACGGCCATCCCGAGGTGGAGACCGCCCTGGTCGAGCTGTACCGGGTCACGGGCGAGGAGCGGCACCTCGCGCTGGCGTCCGCGCTGGTCGAGCGCCGCGGCCGCGGCCTGGTCGGCCGGCACAAGCACGGCGCGCGCCACCGCCAGGACCATCTGCCGGTGCGCGAGGCACCGGCCCTCACCGGACACGCCGTCCGCGCGCTCTACCTGGAGGCCGGCGTCGTGGACGTCGCCACGGAGACGGGCGACGCGTCGCTGCTCGCGGCGTCGGCGCGCCGCTGGGAGGACATGGTGGCCACCCGGACCTCGCTGACCGGCGGCCTCGGCTCCCGCCAGGTGGGCGAGGTGTTCGGCGAACGCTACGAACTGCCGCCGGACCTGTCGTACAACGAGACGTGCGCCTCGGCGGCGAGCATCCAGTGGAGCTGGCGGCTGCTGCTCGCCACGGGCCGGGCCCGCTACGCGGATCTCATCGAGCGCACGCTCCTCAACGCGTTCGCCGCGGCGCGCTCCGACGACGGCAGGACGTACTACAAGGGCAACCCGCTGCAACGGCGCCCCGACCACGCCGAGGCGGTCGGTGACCCGCGGTGCCGCGACGAGTGGTTCTTCTCCGCCTGCTGCCCGCCGGCCGTGACCCGCCTCGTCGGCTCGCTGGAGCACTACGCGGCGACCGTCTCCGAACACGCCGGGGTGCCCACCCTCCACCTGCAGCAGTACACGTCGGTCACGCTGGCCTGCCCGTTCGCCGACGGCCGGCTGGGCCTGCGGGTGCGGACGGACTACCCCTGGCGCGGCACCGTCGAGGTCACCGTCACCGAGGCGCCCTCGGGACCCTGGGCGCTCGCGCTCCGCATACCGCCGTGGAGCACCCGCACCCGGCTGGACACGCCGGACGAGAAGGGTGCCGCGGTCACCGCGGACGAGCACGGGTACGCCGTGCTGCTCCGGTCGTGGCAGCCCGGCGACACGGTGGTCCTGCACCTGGACCTGACCCCCCGGCTGACCCTGCCGCACCCGCGGATCGACGCCGTGCGCGGCTGCGCGGCCGTCGAACGCGGCCCGCTGGTCTACTGCTTCGAGCAGACCGACCAGCAGGACGGCGTCGCGGTCGACGACCTGGCACTCTCCCCGGACACCGTGTTCGAGGAGGTCGCGCACGACGACCTGGCCGGCGTCGGCCCCACCGTGGCCCTGCGGACCCGGGCGGCGGCCGTCACCGGCCGGCACCAGGACGGGCTGCCCTACCGCACCCTCGGCGGCACGGACGCCGTGGACGCCGAGCGTCCCGTCACCGCCACCGCGGTGCCCTACTTCCAGTGGGACAACCGCGGCGACGGCGCGATGCGGGTGTGGATGCCGCTACTGGCCGGCTGAGCTCAGCCGGTACCGGCCGCCCCGGCGAGTGGCGAAGGACACCACACACTTCTCCGGGCGGCCGGCGTCGGCGCCCTCGACGTCCACCGGGTGCGGGGTGCGGATGCGCACCGGGTTGCCGAGCAGGGACCGCACCTCGGCGTGCGTGACGGTGCCCGCCGTCCACTCCAGGTCGACCTCGAAGCCGCCGCGGGCCCGCAGCCCCCGGAAGGAGCCGGTCGGCCAGGCCTCGGGAAGGGCGGGCAGCAGATCGATCTCGCCGGCGTGGCTCTGCAGCAGCATCTCGGTGATGCCGGACACGCCGCCGAAGTTGCCGTCGATCTGGAACGGCGGGTGCAGGTCGAAGAGGTTGGGCGCGGTGCGCGCCGGGGTGAGCAGGTCCGACAGGTGCTTGTAGGCGCGCGCCGGGTCCAGCAGCCGGGCCCACATGTTGATCTTCCAGGCGAGGGACCAGCCCTGGCCCGCCGTTCCCCGCAGCTCCAGGCTCCTGGCCGCCGCCTCGGCCAGTTCCGGAGTGCCCCGCGGGGTGATCTGCGCGCTCGGGAAGAGACCGTAGAGGTGCGAGACGTGGCGGCTGCGGACCAGCGCCGCTTCCTCCCAGTCCTCCAGCCACTCCTGGATCTGGCCGAGGTAGCCGATCCGGGTGGGGGCGAGACGGTCGCGGACCTCGCTGACCCGTTCGACGAGCCCGGGGTCGCGGTCGAGCACCTTGGCGGCCTGCCGGAAGGCGTCGAAGAGGTCCCGCAGCAGCTGCATGTCCATGGTGGGACCGGCGCAGACGGTGACGCTCTCGCCCTCGTCCTGGTGGTGGGTGACCTCGGGGGACTGCGAGGGGTTGGTGACGAGCCAGCCGGTCTTGGCGTCCACCACCAGCGCGTCGAGGAAGAACTCCACCGCGCCCTTCATCACCGGGTAGTTGCGGGCGAGCATGCCGGTCTCGCCGGTGAACTGGTAGTGGTCCCACAGCATCACGCACAGCCACGCGCCGCCGGTCGGCCACATGCCGTACTGCGCGAAGTCCACCGGCGCGGTCCCGCGCCAGCCGTCCGTGTTGTGGTGCATCACCCAGCCCGGCGCTCCGTACAGCTGCTTGGCGGTGCGGGTGCCGGACTCGGCCAGTTCGTGCACCATCCGCACGGCGGGCTCCCAGCACTCGGCGAGGTTGCCGGGGCCGGCCGGCCAGTAGTTCATCTCGAAATTGATGTTGACGGTGTACTTGGACTCCCAGGCCGGGTTCATGCTGTCGTTCCACAGGCCCTGGAGGTTGGCGGGCTGGCCCGGCGAGCGGGAGCAGGAGGCCAGCAGGTAGCGGCCGTACTGGAAGTAGAGCGCGGCCAGCTGCGGGTCCTTGCCGTCGGCGAAGAGGGGGATGCGCTGGTCGGTGGGCAGACCGGTCCGCCCCGAGGGGCCGAGGTCGATGGCCACCCGGCTGAACAGCCGCCGGTAGTCGTCCACGTGCCGCGAGAGCAGTTTCTCGTAGGGCTTGCCGGCGGCCGGGGTCAGGTGGTGGCGGGCACGCGCCACCGGGTCGGCACCGGCGTCGAGGTAGTTGCGGTAGCTGGTCGCCATGGAGATGAGCAGGGTGACCGTGTCGGCGCCCTCGACGGTCAAGGTCCCCTGGTCGGTGCGTACCCGTCCGCCCTCGGCCTCGGCCCGGGCCAGCGCGCGGAAGCGGACCGAGCCGGGCAGGCCGTACCAGTCGCCGCTCACGCCGTCGAGCGCGATGGTGTGCTCGTCGACGGCCGAGTCGCTCGCCCGCTGAGGGGTGGTGAACCGGGCGGTGAAGCCGATGGAGCCGGGGGTGTCCGCGGTCATCCGGACCACGACGACCTGGTCGGGGGCGCTGGCGAAGACCTCACGCACATGACGTACGCCGCCGCGGGTGTATCCGGTGCGGACGACGGCGGTCTCCAGGTCCAGCTCGCGTTCGTAGCCGCTGACCTCGCCGGTGCCGGTGAAGGCGAGTTCCAGGTCGCCGAGCACCTGGTAGGCGACCTGCTCGGAGGGGCTGCCGAGGAACTCGGCGTCGATCAGTCTCTGCGCCTGGTTCCACTTCTCCTCCACCACCAGGCGGCGGATCTCCTCCAGGTGTTCCACGGCGCCCGGACGGGCGTAGTCGTGCGGACCGCCGGCCCACAGGCTGTCCTCGTTGAGCTGCAGCCGTTCGGTGTCCGTACCGCCGAAGACCATGGCGCCGATCCGGCCGTTGCCGACCGGCAGTGCCTCCAGCCACTCCCCCGCCGGGGCCCGGTACCACAGACGCATGGCGTCGCCGCCGTGGCCGGGTCCCGGCGCGGCCGGTGCGGTGCCGTCCGGTGCGGCCTGTGCGGTGGTGACGCTCAGCGCGGTCGCCGCCGCTGTGGCTCCGGCCGCGGCCAGGACGTTTCGTCGGGACAACTCGGGCATGGGTGCCTCCAGGTACGTCGTGAGGGCGGTCTGGTGCGGTGCTGTCGGCGCGGGCCGGCGCCCGCCGCTCCCCCGGGCAGCGGTTCTGGACGCACGCTGCCCGGGGGGGATCATCGGATGCGGTCGCTCAGCGGCCGCTCACTGGGTGTCGCCGTCCGGCAGGGGGTAGGGGAAGTCACCGGTGACGCCGATCTTGTCGTACTCCATCTTCGACGCGTCGTAGCCGGCCTCCCAGTTGGCGTTCTTGACGTCGTTGCACTGGTAGCTCTGGTACGACTGGTCGGTGGTCCTGCCCACCTCGATGTCCTGGAAGGTGAAGCCGCAGCCGCCGGCGTCCATGTGGATGCCCCGGGTGCCGCTGTCCGGCATCGAACCGTCCGGGATCACGTCGCCGATGACCATCTGGCGCACGTGGTTGTCCATCGGGTAGGGCTCGACGTTGTTGACGCCGTAGGTGTAGAAGGCGCCCATGTCCCCGCTGTCCAGGCCGGCTTCGTCGATGCGCAGGTACTCGAAGGTGTTGTTGCGGGCGTAGTTGTCCTTCAGGGCGACCTCCGGCCGCACCTCCAGGCTGATGCCGTAGCGGGCGCTGTGCCTGACGTGGATGTGGCTGACGGTGTTGTTGCCGGTGTTCTGCAGCTCGATGCCAGAGGCGTCACCGGGCACCAGTTCGCCGACGTGGGTGATGTAGTTGTTGGTCAGCACGTGGCCGTTGGAGGTGTTGCCCTCGCCGGGGTAGGGACCCTCGACCTTGATCCCGTCGCCGCCGGTGTTCTCCAGCAGGCTGTCGCGGACCGTCAGCCCGTCGTTGGCGAACAGGGCGTAGACGGCGTGGTAACCGGTGTCGGACACGTGCACCCGGGAGAGGGTGATGTCCTTGCTGTTGGTGACGGTGACCGCACCGAAGCGGTTGCGCGGGAGCTCGATCTGCCGGTCGTACTCCGGGTACTTGCGCGGTTCGCCGGAGTCTCCGTCGCTGATCCAGCCGTAGCGGTACCAGTCGACGAAGTCGGTGTACTGCAGGGCGAGTCCGTCCAGCGTGATGTTCTGTACGCGCCGGTCCGGGTCGGCGCCGGCCAGGTCGAACAGGGTCTTCACCGTGGGCCGCAGCACCGTGACGTCGTTGATGTCACCGCGGGGCTTGTAGTACAGCTGGCCCTTCTTGAAGTCCATGTAGTACTCGCCGGCCTGGTCCAAGAAGTCCAGGGAGTTCTGCAGGAAGTAGCGCGATCCGCCGCGGGAGTTGATGAGCGCGTAGCGGGTCCAGTACTTCAGCGTCATCTGGTTCTTGGCGGGGTTCCAGTCCCGGATCGGGACCGTGTCGGTGAACCAGCTCCAGCTGCCGCCCGACCAGATCACCGCCTGGGCGTTGCTGAGGTCCCACTTCGGGTCCCACTCACCGGGGTTGGAGTAGAGCCACTGACGTACGGCCTCCTTCTCCGGCTCCTTCAGCACGGAGGTCAGGTACGGAGCCCACTCGTCGTCGGACGTGCGGTTGGGGTAACGGGCGGTGGTGGCGCGCTTGCCGTCCTCGAAGAGGGTGTAGAAGGGGTTGTCGGTGCCGACGTCCGCGCGGTAGATGCCGTCCTTGTACTCCTCCCAGCCGGTGACGGGCCGGGCGCCCATGACCCGGGCCTTGCCGGGGCCGTCGTAGGAGCGGTAGACCACCCGGTGGCCGTCGGCGCCCGAGTCGCGGTCGTCGAGTTCGATGGTGCTGCTCACCGGGTAGTCGCCGGCGCGCAGGTTGACGTCGATGTCGCAGTGCATCCGGCCGGGGCGGTTCAGGCCCTTGTCGCGGATGAGGTCGCGTGCTCCCTCGATGGTCTTCAGGGGCCGGCTCTCGGTGCCCTTGGCCTTGTCGTTCCCGTCGGGCGACACGAAGAGTTCGGTGGCCTTGCAGGCGGCGGGCTTCGCGTTCGCGTCCGGCACGTCCAGCATCGCCCCGCCGACCAGCAGGCTGCCGGCCGCGAGCAGGAGCAGAAGTCTCGGCTTGCGCCGTAGGGGTTGTGGCTGCGTGGTTGGCACGGAGGCCTCCTTGCCGCGTGGAGTACGTGATGTCGTTGTCGAGTCCGTGGACGGCCCGGCGGCCTTCGGCGTCACGGGTGGGTGACGCGCCGCGCCGGACGTGGTGCGGTGGTGCGGACGTCGCCCCGGAGCACCGCGCGGTCCGCGGACCCGCCAGGGGCCCGGGAGCGGGGGACGGCCCGGGACGTGGGCTTGTGGCGGCTGCGCTCGCAGCACGGCACACACCGTCTAGTGGGTCACTGATCGACCACCGATAGTTAATATGTTCGTGCCGATGTGCCGTCAATACACAGGAACCAATCTGAAGTTGGTGACCGGCGGGACGGCGTTTTCCCGGCATCCGAGTCAGAAGTCCGCCCAGTCAAGGAGGCGCGGCGCCATGACCGTTCCCGACGTCCCGGTGTTTCCCCCGCTCAGCGAGGAGGACCGGGCCACCCTGACCGACTGTGCCCAGCGGCCGCCCGGGGCGCTGCGGCTGCGCAGCCGCATCGTCCTGGCCTGTGCCGAGGGACTGACCAACGCGGAGATCGCGCAGCGGCTGCGGGTCTCTCCGACCACGGTGGCCAAGTGGCGGGACCGCTACCTGCGCCGGGGCATCGCCGGTCTGCGGGACGCGCCCCGCTCGGGGCGGCCGCGCAGCACGGTCCGGCAGGAGGCGGAGGCGCATGTCGCGGCCGTGCTCGAACAGGCCCGGGACGGCTCCCCGGTGCCCTCCACCCGCGCCCTGTCGGACACCCTGGGCCTGTCGCAGTCCACGGTCGCCCGGATCTGGCGCGAGCAGCTGGCCGAGCTGCCCGACCCGCCCGGACCGCGGGGCCGCCGGACCCGCACGGAGGGCGGCAGGGCCGGTGGGGGGACGGTCCCGGGCGCTGCGCGCATGCCGCGCCAGCTGCTGTCGGACCACGTGTACTCGCTGCTGCGCGACTGGATCGTCAGTGGTCAGCTGGCCCCCGGGCAGCGGCTGGTGGAGTCGGAGATCGCGCGCGGTTTCGGCACGAGCCAGGCCCCTCCGCGGGAGGCGATCAAGCGCCTGGCGTACGAGGGGTTGGTCATCTCCCAGCCGCACCGCGGCACCTACGTGGCGCGGATCTCCGAGCGGCAGGCGCAGGACGTGCGGGACATCCGGGTGATGTTCGAGGAGTACGCGGCCCGCCGGGTGACCGGCCGTCTGGACGCCGAGCACACACGGCTGCTCACCGACGACGTGACGCAACTGCGCCGGGCCGCGGCCAAGGACGACATCGGCGCTTTCCGTGACGCCGACATGTCATTTCACCGCCATCTGTGCGAGGCTGCCCGGAACGCGGCGCTGATCCGCCTGTGGCGCATGATCGAGTCCAGCCTGTGGGACCTGCACGTGCTGGGCGATCCGCGCTACGCGGGCGGGTGGGGCGCGATGGCCGAACACCACGCGGAACTCCTGGACGTCCTGCGCTCCGGCGACCCCGACGTCGCCGGCCCGATGTTCGCCGCCCACGCCGCGGGCGAGGCGTCCCGCTACCTTCCCGACCGGTCCGGGCCCGGCACCGCTCCCGTGCGGCGCGGCGACCGCACCCCACCGGACCACCTCACCGAGGGGCACAAGCATGAGTGATCCGGCACGCAGAAACGTCCTCCGGCTCGGGGCCCTGGCGGCCGCCGCCGCCGTCCCCCTGGCTCACGCCACCGGCGCGGCCGCGGGCGGCAGGGGCCGTCCGAGCTTCCCCGACGCCTGGTTCCCCGTCACCGACCACGGGGCCGTCGGCGACGGCACCACCGACTGCACGGCCGCCGTCCGGGCGGCCGTCCGGGCCTGCCACGCCGCCGGCGGCGGGCACGTGCTGATACCCCCGGGCCGCTGGGCCACCGGTGCGATCCACCTGCTCAGCGGGGTCGACCTGCACGTCGCCGAGGGTGCGACCGTGCTGTTCAGCACCGACCCGGCCGCCTACCTCCCGGTCGTGCGGACCCGGTGGCAGGGCATCGAGGTCCACAACTACTCGCCCCTGATCTACGCCCACGGCCGGCACGACATCGCGGTCACCGGCCGCGGGGTGCTCGACGCACGGAGCGACGACGCGCACTGGTGGCCGTGGAAGGGCTCCGGGCAGTACGGGTGGAAGCCGGGCATGCCCCACGAGCGTACGGACTGGGCGACCCTCGAGCAGTGGGGCGCGCAGGGCGTCCCGGTGTCCGAGCGCGTCCTCGGTGCCGGGCACTTCCTGCGGCCCAGCTTCATCCAGCCGTACGCCTGCGAGAACGTGCTGATCGAGGGCGTCACGCTGCGCAACTCCCCGTTCTGGAACATCCATCCGGTGCTGAGCCGGAACATCACCGTGCGCGACGTCCGCATCGAGTGCGAGGGTCCCAACAGCGACGGCTGCGATCCCGACTCGTGCGAGAACGTCACCATCGAACGCGTCACCTTCGCCACGCACGACGACTGCATCGCCATCAAGTCCGGCCGCGACGAGGACGGCCGGCGGGTCGGCGTGCCGTCCCGGCGCATCCGCATCCAGGACTGCGTCTACCTCAGCGGCGGGGCGGCGGTGGCGATCGGCAGCGAGATGAGCGGCGGTGTCTCGGACGTGGTGGCCCGGCGGCTGTACCTGCCGTTCGACCCGGACCTGGGCGAGGCGTCCGTCGCCTCGGTGCTCAACGTCAAGTCGACGCCGACCCGGGGCGGTTACGTCCGGGACGTCCGCGTCACCGACGTCGACGCCCCGGCCTGGACGTACGTGCCCTTCGAGGTCACCTTCCAGTACGCGGGCGGCACGGGCGGCGAGCAGCCGGCCGAGGTGTCCCGTCTGTCCGCGGAACGCTGGTCGGTGGGCGGCCGCTGCGAGTATCCCGTGCGCATCCGTGCGCTTCCCCAGGCGCCGGTCAGCGGCGTGCGCCTGGACCGGCTCGCCTTCGACGACGCAGCGCAGGACGTCCTCCTGCAGTCCGTCACGGACCTGTCGCTGCGTCGCGTGACGGTCAACGGCCTTCCCGTGGACGGTTCCGCATGACCGTCGCTCACTGCTAGCCTGCGCTGGCATGCCTCCGGCATGCCAGGCGCTCGGTCGCCTCGTGCTCCAGGCCGCCCTCCGGTCGTCCGGGCCTCGTGCCCTCGACGCCGTACTCCCCCACGGGAACGGACAGAAGGGAAACCGCCTTGCTCATCGGCGAGATCACCGCGTACAGCGTGCCGCCCCGCTGGGTCATGGTCCGGGTCACCACCGACACCGGGGTCACGGGCTGGGGCGAGGCGCTCCTGTCGAAACGGCGGCGGGCCGTCCTCGGCGCCGTCGCCGACCTGGCCGACAACCTCGTCGGGGCACCGGCCGGGCGGATCGAGGAGCTGTGGCACCGGATGCGCCGGGGGGCCTTCTTCCGCGACGGGCCGGTGCTGGCCACCGCAGCCGCGGCGATCGAGCAGGCGCTGTGGGACATCAAGGGGCGGTCGCTGGGCGTTCCCGTGCACGAACTGCTCGGCGGCCCCGTGCGGGAGCGCACGCGGGTCTACGCGTGGATCGGCGGCGACCGGCCGAGCGACGTGGTCGCCGACGCCCGGGCCCGGCTGGCCCAGGGTTTCACCGCGGTGAAGATGAACGCGACGGCCGAACTGGACCACATCGCGGGCGCGGCCGAGGTGGACGCGGTCGTCGCCCGGGTCGCGGCGCTGCGCGAGGAGTTCGGCACCGGGCTGGACGTCGCGCTGGACTTCCACGGCCGGGTGCACCGGTCGATGGTGCGTCCGCTGCTGCGCGAGCTGGAGCAGTTCCGGCTGCTGTGGGTCGAGGAACCGCTGTCGCCGGGCCACGAGGACCTGCTGCCCGAGGTGGCGCGGGCGGCGGGCGCGACCCGGATCGCCACGGGCGAGCGCCTGACCTCGCGGTGGGACTTCCGGGCCCTGCTGCGGCGCGGGGGCGTCGACATCCTCCAGCCCGACGTGTCCGTGACCGGCCTCGGCGAGCTGGTGAGGATCTGCCACCTGGCCGAGGCCCACGATGTCGCGGTCGTGCCGCACTGCCCCAACGGGCCCGTCTCGCTGGCGGCCTCCCTGCAGGTGTCCGGCGTCGCCCTCAACGTGCCGCTGCACGAGCAGAGCCTGGGCCTGCACTACAACACCGGCCATGCCGGGCTGCCCCGGGGCGAGATGGCGGACTACCTGCTGGATCCGGCACGGCTCGCTCCCGTGGACGGGGCCATCGCGCTGCCGACGGGTCCGGGCATCGGCATCGAGGTCGACGAGGCGGCGGTGCGTGCCAGGGACGGCGAGTGGCGCCACCCCGATGCGCGGTGGCGCCACCCCGACGGGCGGATCGCCGAGTGGTGACGGTCCGGTGGGCCGCGTCGGTCACCCCTGCCCGCTCATCCGGCGCACGACGTCCTGGATGAGTGCGGCCACGGCCGCCACGCGGCCGGGTGAGGCCTGGGACTTGAGCAGCGACGAACTGACGGCGAAGGGCCGGCCGTCCGGCGGACCGGGCACGGCCACCGCGACGCACACGATGCCCTCGGCGGTCTCCTGGTCGTCGACCGCGTAACCCGCCGAGCGCGCCTCACGCAGGTCGGCGATCAGCCCGTCGAGTGCCGTGATCGACCAGGACGTGCGGGCCTCGAACGGTTCGCGGCCGGCGAGGAGCCGGCGCACCTCGGCCTCGCTCGTCCCGGCCAGCATGGCCTTGCCCAGCGCCGTGCAGGTGACCGGCAGCCGGGCCCCCGCCCTGCCGGTCAGACGCATCAGGACGGTGCCCTCGTGCACCGACAGGTAGACGACGTCCGTGCCTTCCATGGTGGCCAGTTGGAGCGACTCCTCGCGGTCGCCCAGCCGGCTCACCTGCTCCCTGAAGGCGTGTACGGGATCGAGTGCGTCGAGGTAGGCCTGGGACAGCCCCAGCAACCCGGGTCCGAGCACGAATCCGCCGTCCGCGGCCCGGATCAGCGCGCACGCGTGCAGGGCCGCGCAGATGTTGACGACCGAGGCACGGGGTATGCCGCCCAGCGCGGCGGCCAGTTGGGCGGGTGACAGGGCCCGGCCCCGGGCCTGCGCCAGCGCGTCGAGGATCGCGCCGGCCCTGAGCACGGCCGGCGCCGGTGCGGCACTGGCCCATACCGATCCGTCCTGAGTAGCCATGGCGCTCACCCTAGCCGTCAGCCCAGTCAGCCCACTGACAACCCAGCAGTCCATTGACAACTGGCGGTGCCGTACACCGATACTGTGCCCGGAATTCCTGGAGCGACGGCGGCGGGACGGACCCGGACGCAGCGGCCACCCGCGCACGCCCAGGGGGTGGGGAAACGCTTCGTCAGGGCGGCCGCCACCCCTGCCCCTTCTTCACGCCGGCCCGGCCGACGGCACACACGTCCCGCACGGCGCCGGCCCTCACCGAAGGAAGAACCGCACATGAAACTCGTACGGCTCGGCGAGCCCGGGCAGGAGCGTCCCGCGGTCATCGACGACCAGGGCGTCACCCGTGACCTCTCCCCCCTGACCCGCGACATCGACGGCGCGTTCCTCGCGTCGGACGGGGTGCTCCGCACCCGCCGGGCCCTGGCGGAGGGTGCCCTCCCCGCACTGGACGCCGAGGGACTTCGCTTCGGACCCCCGGTCGCCCGGCCCGGCGCGGTCATCTGCGTCGGCCAGAACTACGCGGCCCACGCGGCCGAGTCCGGCAGCGCGCCGCCCACCCGGCCGGTGATCTTCTTCAAGCCGCCGAACACGGTGGTCGGCCCGTACGACGAGGTGGAGATCCCGCGCGGATCGGTCAGGACGGACTGGGAGGTCGAACTGGCCGTCGTCATCGGCAGGACGGCGCGGTACCTGGAGTCCCCCGCACAGGCCCTCGGCCACGTGGCCGGCTACACCGTCTCGAACGACGTCTCCGAGCGCGACTTCCAGCTGGAGCACTCCGGGGGGCAGTGGTCGAAGGGCAAGTCCTGCGCCGGCTTCAACCCCCTCGGTCCCTTCCTCGTGCCGGCCGACGAGGTGCCCGATGTGCAGGGTCTGCGGCTGCGGTCCTTCGTGAACGGCGAGCCGCGCCAGGACTCCGGCACGGCGGACATGATCTTCTCCGTCGCGCAGCTCGTGTACGACCTCAGCCAGTACCTCGTGCTGGACCCCGGGGACGTGGTCAACACCGGAACCCCCGAGGGTGTCGCCCTGTCCGGCCGGTTCCCCTACCTGCGGCAGGGAGACGTGATGGAGATCGAGATCGAAGGGCTGGGACGCCAGCGGCAGACCCTCGGCGCAGCCTAGCCGCAGCCGGATCCGGTGGCCGCCGACCCCTTTCCACTCATCACTTGTATGATACGTTACGACTTGTTGAGGGCGCGGTTCGGGGCCTCCCCCGACGGCCGCACAGCGCCGTTCCCCGCCGCCTGCCGGCACACTCCCCCACCTCCCGCGTCCCGGTCCGCCGGCGCGGTCCGGGTGGGCCACGGGTGCACGCGCCGTGGCACCCGGGCGCGGCAAGTGCCCGGGCGAGGGGAACGGTGAACGAGCACGAGGAGGGGGAGCGGATGAAGATCACCGGCTACCGGACCCTGCGGACGGTGCACCACTGGGGCCGTCCCGTGGGAGACGCGAACGGTGTCGTCGCCGGGGGCGTCACGGACGTCCCGGTGCTGCTGGTGGAGACCGACGGCGGCCTCACCGGAGTGGGCCTCGGTGCCCACGGCGACGCCGCTCGCATCTTTCCCGCCCTCGAGGGCCAGGATCCGCGCGCCGTCACCGCGCTCTACGACCGCATGCTGGCCCACACGTTCAAGAGCGGCCACGCCGGCACGACCTTCGGCACCATCGGCGCCTTCGACATGGCGCTGTGGGACCTGAAGGCGAAGATGGCCGACGAGCCGCTGTGGCGCACGCTCGGCGCCGCCGACCGCTTCGTGCCCGGCTACGCCTCGGGGCTCGACATCGCGCTCGACGACGAGGAGCTGGCGACGCTGTACTCCGGCTGGGCCGAGCGCGGCTTCACCGGCGCCAAGATCAAGGGCGGTCTGGACACGGAACGCGACATCCGGCGGTTGCGCACCGTCGCGGAGGTGCTGCGCGGGAACACGCGCTCCCCCGCGCTGATGCTCGACGTCAACGAGACCTGGGGCAGGCACCAGGCCGTGCGGCTGCTCGCCCGCATCGAGGACCGCGTCGAACTCGCCTGGATCGAGGAACCGGTGCGCCGCTGGGACGTGAAGGGCAACCGGGCCGTGGGCCGGGCCGCCCGCACCGCCGTCGCCTCCGGCGAGAACCTGACGGGGCTCGAACAGTTCCGTCCCCTGCTGGCCGCCGACGCCCTGCAGGTGGTGCAGACCGCCGGCGTCTGGGGGATCACCCACTTCCTGCGGGTCGCCACCCTCGCCCACGGGCACGACCTGCCGGTCAGCCCGGTCGGCTACGACACCAACCCCCTGGCACACGCCGCTGCCGCCGCCCCCAACCATCTGGTCACCGAGGTGCAGGACACGACGAGTCCCGTGGGGCTCACCGTGGACCAGGTCATCGCGGACGGCGGCATCGTCCTCGGCGACGCACCCGGCCTCGGCATCACGGTCGACGAGACCACCGTCGCCGGCGCGGACGCGACCGCGGGGTGGTCCCGCCCCGAAGGGCCCCATGTGCGGCCACGGGGCGCCGGTCTGCGGCTCGTTCCGGAGCCCGGGCCCCCGGGGCCGGCCGTGGACGGCGTCCGCGGCCCCGCCCGCGGTCTTCCCCGCGACGCGCGCACAGAGAGGGAGAGCACCCCGTGACGCGACCACGCGCCGTCCTCGCCATGAACCCCCCGCGGCTGGCCCGCGCCCTCTTCGACGAGGACGCCCTGGCCCGGCTGCGCCGTGCCGCCGACATCGACACCGGCCTCGTCATCGGTGAGCTGGACTCCGACCGGTCACGGAACGCTCTGGCCGAGGCCGAGATCCTCATCGCCGGCTGGGGCGCGCCGGTCGTCCGCGCCGCCCATCTTCCCCACACCTCGCGGCTGCGGGCCGTGGTCTACGCGGGCGGGGTCGCCGCGACCTGCCTGGAGGACCCGGCGGCCCTCGCCGCCCGCGGCGTCGTCGCGGCCAACGCCCGTACCGCGAACTCCGGGCCGGTGGCCGAGTACACGCTGGCGATGATCCTGCTCGCCAACAAGCGGGTCCTCGTCCACGAGCGGCGCTACCGCGCGTCCATGAGCCTTCCGGACCATGTCGCCGCCCACACCGGGCGCGGCAACTACCGGCAGACCGTGGGCATCGTCGGCGCCTCCACCGTGGGCCGGGCGGTGCTCGCCCTGCTGCGCCCCTTCGACCTCGACGTGCTGCTGTACGACCCCACGCTCACCGAGGAGGAGGCGGCGGGTCTCGGTGCGCGCCTGGTGCCGCTCGACGAGCTGATGGCGAACAGTCAGGTCGTCTCCCTGCACCAGCCGCTGACTCCCGGTACGCGCGGGCAGATCGACGCGGGCCGGCTGGCGCTGATGCGGGACGGCGCGACCCTCGTGAACACCGCGCGGGGTGCCGTCGTCGACCAGGACGCCCTGATCGCGCAGCTGCGCACCGGCCGCATCGACGCCGTCCTCGACGTCACGGATCCGGAGCCGCCGGCACCCGACAGCGAGCTGTGGACCCTGGACAACGTGGTACTCACCCCTCATCTGGCCGGATCGCTCGGCGGTGAACTCCACCGCCTCGGTGACGCCGTCGCCGACGAGGTGGAACGGTTCGCCTCGGGCCGGCCGTTCGCCCACCCGGAGGACCTGGCGGTCTCCGCGCCCACGAGGGTGCGGTGAGGCCGATGCGTTCCCGCACCCCCGCACCCGGCCTTCGGCTGTCCGAACTCGGTCTGGGAGCGGCCCAATTGGGCAACCTGGGCCGGCCGACGAGCGACGAGGACGCCGTCGGCGCCGTCGACGCGGCCTGGGACAGCGGCGTCCGCTACTTCGACACGGCCCCGCACTACGGTCTCGGACTGTCCGAACGCCGCCTCGGCGCCGCCCTCGCACGGCGCCCGCGGGCCGAGTACACCGTGTCGACCAAGGTCGGCCGGCTGCTGACGCCCAGCCCGGCAACGGCACACCGGCAGGACGACGGCGGATTCGCGGTGCCCGCCGCGTTCCGCCGCAGCTGGGACTTCAGCAGGGACGGGATCATGCGCTCGCTCGAGGGCAGCCTGCGGCGCCTCGGCCTCGACCACATCGACATCGTCTACCTCCACGACCCCGACGACCACTGGGAGCAGGCCTCGACCACCGGCGTCGACACCCTCGTCGAACTGCGCGACCAGGGGGTGGTGAAGGCGGTGGGCGCCGGCATGAACCAGGCCGCGATGCTCGCCGAGTTCGTCCGCCGCTGCGACGTCGACCTCGTCATGGTCGCCGGCCGCCACACCCTGCTCGACCAGTCCGCGCGGGACGCGTTGCTGCCGCTCGCCCAGGAGCGCGGCGTGGGCGTCGTCGCCGCCGCGGTCTACAACTCGGGCCTGCTCGCGGCCCCCCGGCCCCCGGCCGACGCCACGTACGACTACGCGCCGGCCCCCCGGGAGCTGACCGAGCGCGCCCTCGCCGTCGCCGACGTCTGCGAACGCCACGGTGTGACCCTGCCGGAAGCCGCCGTCGCCTACCCGCTCCGGCACCCCGCGGTCGTGTCGGTGGTGCTCGGCGCCCGCGACGCCGAGCAGTCCCGCACGAACGCGCGCCGTCTCGCGGCCCGCGTGCCCGACGCGCTCTGGGCCGAACTGGCACTCCTCGGCCTGGTCCCCGACGGCCCCGCGGCACCCGCCGCGCCGCGTACCGGAGAGGAACGGTCATGACCGTCATCGACGCCCACCAGCACGTCTGGGACCCCGGCCGCGCCCCCTACGACTGGCTGGGTCCCGCGATGGCGCCGATCGACCGTGCCATGGGGTTCGCCGACGTCCGCCCGGCGCTCGACGCCGCCGGAGTCACCGCGACCGTGCTCGTGCAGGCGGCGGACAACGACGCGGACACCGGCCACATGCTGGAGACCGCCGCCGCCCACCCCCGGGCCGTCGGCGTCGTCGCCTGGGTACCGCTGGACGACCCCGCCCGTGCCCGGGCCCGGCTCGCCGTCCTGCGCCGCGACCCGCACGTGGTGGGCGTACGGGCTCTCGTCCACGAGATGTCCGACCGCGACTGGATACTCCGCTCCGACGTCGGCGAGGGACTCGCCCTGCTCGCCGAGGCCGGCCTCGCCTTCGACTACGTCACCTCCTCCCCCGAGGCACTGGCCCACGTACCCCTGCTGGCGGAGCGTCACCCCGCACTGCGCCTGGTCGTCGACCACCTCGGCAAACCACCGGTCGGCGGCGGCCCCGAGGACCGCGCCGGCTGGCGCAAGCTGATCGCCGCCGCCGCACGGCACCCCGGCGTCCACGCCAAGGTGTCCGGGCTCTACTCCGCGTCCGGCCCCCTCGACTCGTGGACCACCGACGGGGTGCGCCCGTTCGTCGAGGACGCGCTGGAGCTGTTCGGGCCCGGCCGGCTGATGTACGGCGGCGACTGGCCGGTCTCGCTGCTGGCGGGGGGCTACGAACGCACCTGGGAGGCCGTCACGGACCTGCTCGCCCCGCTGGACGCCGACGACCGTGCCGCCGTGCTCGGCGGCACCGCCGCCCGCTTCTACCGCCTCGACGCCGCCCTGCTGAACGCCGCACGCGCCGCCGCCGCGTGAACCGCTCCGGAAGGAACGCCATGGAACACCACACCACCACGCCGGACACGGCGGCGCTGGCCGGCTGGCTGCACAGCTGGGTGACGGAGGAGGGGGCGATCAACGGCTTCCACAACCACAGCGTGTGGGGCACCAACCCCTTCACCTTCATAGACTTCACCAGCGGGCACACCACCTTCGCGGGCCCAGCCGTCGCCGCGTGGGCCCAGGCACTCGCGGCCCGGCCCGACGAGCGGGGTACCGCGCTGCTGCGCCGGCTGCTGCGCTACCAGGCCGGCGAGACCCAGCCCGACGGGCAGTACCGGCACATCGGCTTCCAGGTCGGCGAGTCGGCGACCCAGGGCCTCATCCACAACGCCGTCGCGAGCCTCGGCATGCTGCTCGCCCTGCGGCACGCCGGCCATCTGCTGCCCGACGACGAGGTGGCCGGCGTCCTGGCCGCCGTACGGCGCAACCTGGACGCCTGCGAGATGTACGGCGGCGGCCGTCCCGGCGAGGACGGCACGTGCAACCAGGAGTACGCCCGGGTCTGGGTCAAGCAGCTCTACACCGAGCTGAGCGACGACAAGACCTACGCCGACGAGATTCCCGAGGACCTGGCCGAGCTGGTCCGTCTCTTCCACCACCGGGGCGTGCCCGACCAGGACGGCGCGGGCGCCTTCCGCACGGTCCGGGACCGCACCGAGGGCGGCATCCTGGAGCCGGCCGAGTACTACGGCCTCATGATCGTGCCCCTGGTGCTGGGGTACCGGTCCCAGGGCGACCCGGAACTCCTCGCCGAGGCACGGCGCCTGTGCCGGCACGTCGCCCGCTCGGCCTGGACCGACGACACCGGCGCCACCCGCTACCACCGTTACTGGTACGTCAAGGGCGAGCGGGCCCTCAAGACGGACACACCGATGCTGATCGCGGGCATGGGACTGACCCTGTACGGCATCCACGAGGTCCTGGCCGAAGGCCCGGACGCCGAGCTGGAAGCCTTCACCGCGGCCTGCCTCGCCACCTACGCCCGCTATCAGACGCCGGCCGGCTACTTCGCCTCCGCGAGCGGCTGGCACAACGAGGCCGACATCGCCCCCAGCACCGCCTGGCACGCCCACGACCTGATGTTCCTGATGGCCGCGCTCGGTCCGGGCGACGGCTTCTGGGACCGGGTGTTCTCGGCACGGGAGCGGCAGTCGGTCCTGGTCAGCGATCGCGCCTACTGGAGCGAGTCCGGGGTCCACTGGTCCGTGCGCAGCCCGCTGACCGCCGGCGACCTGCACCTGTACGGCCGCAAGGACCGGGCCGCCTTCGCCCGTGAGTTCTTCGCCTGGACGGACCGCGAGGCGCTGCCCGAGGAGTTGCGCTACCCGGACGTGCCCGAGTTCTTCGTCGCGGACGACGGCATCTACCGCGTCGACCACGGCGAGGCACCCACCGATGTCACGGCCGTCGGTCCCCTGCCCTACCGCGGGCGGCTGTGACGGCTGCCCGTACCGCCCCCGCCCCACCGTGGGCGGGTGCGGGTCCCCGCTTTCCCCATCGAGGAAATGAGAGACGACGATGATGTCAACCCCCAGAGGAAGCAGGGCGCGCGGTGCCGCGCTCGCCGCCGCGGTTCCGCTGATGCTCGTCGCGGCCTGCTCGTCGGGCTCCGGCTCGGCCGGCGGCGAGGACGGCGAGATACGGATGATGGTCAATCTCACCGACAACCTCGATCAGGCCTACTGGGAGAAGCTGGTCGAGCCGTTCGAGGACAAGACCGGCCTGAAGGTGAAGATCGAGGGCCCGACCGGCAAGTCCGTCGCCGAGTCCTTCCCGCAGCAGCTCGCCGCCGGCACCGCTCCCGACGTCATTCAGTCGATCTTCCCCGACGACGACACGGCACCCGAGCTGGTGGACCTCGGCAACGAGCCCTGGGCCAAGGGGACTCCGATGTTCGACGAGTACGCCCTGGGCGACAAGCACTACGCGGTCGGCGTCGGCACCCAGACCCAGTCGCTGATCTACTACAACAAGAGTGCGTTCGAGAAGGCCGGCATCGCCAAGACCCCCACCACCTGGGCGGAACTCGCGGACGACATGGCCAGGTTGAAGCGAGCGGGCTACATCGCCCTGCAGACCGCCGGGGACTTCCAGACCGGCCTTCAGCTCCAGCAGATGTACCACCCGGCGCTGAACCAGCTGCACCCGAAGTGGCAGTCCGCGGTCTCCGACGAGCAGCTCACGGTCGGTGAGGTGTACAAGCCCGCGTTCGAGATGTACGAGGACTGGATCGGCGAGGGCTACATCGCCAAGAGCGACGTCGGACTCAACCCCTCGCAGGCGGACGGCAACTTCGTCGCGGGCAAGGTGGGCCTGTACACCAACGGCAGCTGGTTCGCCGCCACGCTCGACCGGACCAAGGACCTGCCGTTCGAGGTGGGTGTGTTCTCGCCGCCGGCCGCGGACGGCAAGCCCTACCCGGGCCCCCAGGGCGCCACCATGGCCAACCCCTACATGGTCCGCAAGGGCACCGCCGACGAGGACGGCGCCAAGCGGCTGGTCGAGTTCCTGGTCACCGACCCCGCGGCGATCAAGGCCCAGCTCGGCTCCGACGGGGTGTTCCGCAAGGACGCCGACGCGCAGCGGACCGCCGTCGACGCCCAGATCCAGGACATCCTGGACAACGCCCCCGAGCTGGTCGCCGTGGGTGAGGGCCAGGGCAACGTCCGGCTCCCCGTGACGGGGTTCAACCCGAAGTTCACCGAGGTCGCGCAGAGCCTGTACACCGGGGCGAGTGCGGCGGACGCCGCCAAGGCCGTCGACCAGTGGGTCGACGAGAACCGCTGACCCATGGAACGGACATCTCCCTCGAAGCCGCGGGGATGGCGCGACGCGGGCGCCCGCGTCAGCATGGTCGTCCCCGCGGTGCTCGTCTACGTCGCTCTGCTGGTCGTACCGGTGGTCTACGCGTTCTACTACAGCTTCACCGAGTACAACGGATTCCCCACCCGCGTCCCGGAGTTCATCGGTCTCGACAACTACCGCACCGTCCTCGGGTCCGACGACATGACCGGCACCATGGCGGTCACGGCGGTGGTGGCCGTGGTGGGCGCGCTCGCGGTCAACCTCGCCGCGCTCGGCCTCGCGCTGCTGCTGCAGCGCACCAACCGGTTCAACACCTTCGGCCGGGTGGTGATGTTCTACCCGCACGTGCTCAGCGCGCTGGTGGTCGGCTTCCTGTGGCAGGCCGTCCTCGGGCCGCAAGGGGTGGTCAACACCATGCTGGAGAAGGTGGGCACCGACAGCCTGCCCTTCCTCAGCGACCCCGACTGGGCCCTGTGGTCGATGATCCTCGTCATCGTGTGGTCCCTGTTCGGCGTCCAGCTGGTCCTCTACCTGGCGGGCCTGCAGGCCGTGCCGGCGGACCTGCTGGAGGCGGCGCGGATCGACGGGGCGGGCAGGTGGCAGACGTTCCGTGCCGTCACCTGGCCCTCCCTGGCGTCCACGGTGACGGTCGCGGTCATCACCTCCGGCATCTCCCTGCTGAAGACCTACGACGTGGTCGTCTCGCTGACCGGGGGCGGCCCCGCCGGTTCCACGAAGACCCTCGCCTACTCGATCCTCGCGGTCTCCTTCCCCCAGCGGAACATCGGCGTCGCCTCGGCCCAGGCCGTGCTGCTGATCCTGGCGGCCGCGGTCCTGGCCATCACCGTCCTCGTCCTGCGCCGGCGAGCCGAGGACGACGCGGAGTCCATCGGATGAAGAAGACCCTGACCCCGGCCGCCACCGTCCGCGTGGCGTTCATCTCCCTCGTCTCCCTCGGCATGCTCGTGCCGATGTACCTCCTGGTCGTCAACGCCTTCAAGAGCCAGCGGGAGATCCTCGCCAACCCGTTCACACTGGACTTCGGCACGGCGACCTTCCAGTACCTCGCGGACGCCTGGAACAACCCGGACTTCAGCATCCTGAAGGGCTACGGCATCACCCTCGCGCTGGTGGTCTGCGTGAACGCGCTCGCCATGGCGGTGTGCGCGCCCGCGGCCTACGTGCTGGCCCGCACCCCGAAGACGGTGGCCCGGATGCTGCTGTTCTTCTTCATCGCGGGCATGTTCATCCCCACCCAGGTGATCCTGGTGCCGGTGATCTTCGTGCTGCGCTCGATCGGTCTGATGGGCACGCTGCCCGGGCTCATCCTGTTCATGACGGCCACCACCGTCCCGTTCACGCTGTTCGTGTTCTTCGGATACATCCGCGTGCTGCCCCGGTCGCTCGACGAGGCGGCGGCCATCGACGGGGCCGGCAGGTACCGCACGCTGTGGCGGATCATCCTGCCGCTGATGCGGCCGATCATCGCCACGGTGTTCATCCTGAACTCGCTCAGCGTCTGGAACGACTTCGCCAGCCCGCAGATGATCCTCGGCCCCGGCAGCGGCGTCTACACCGTCACCACCGGTGTGTACGCGGCCGTCGGCCAGTACTCCACGGACTACACCAAGGTGTTCCCCACGCTGCTGCTCGCGGTGATCCCGATCCTGGTGATCTTCGTCGTGATGCAGCGGCACATCATGAGCGGCCTCGCGGCGGGAGCGGTCAAGGGATAGCACCGACCCCCGCGAGGCCCGGCGTCACGAAGGAGTGACCAGCCATGCCCGCACCCCGCACACCCCGCCGGGTCGCGTCCGTGATCCGGCTGCGACCCGAACACGCCGAGAGGTACCGGGCGTTGCACCGCTCCGTTCCGCAACCGGTGCTGGACACCCTCTCGCGCGCCCATGTCACCGATTACTCCATCTTCCTGCGCGACGACACGCTGTTCGCCTACTTCGAGTACACCGGCGACGACTACGAGGCGGACATGGCCGCCATCGCCGCCGATCCGGAGACCCAGCAGTGGTGGACGCTCACCGACCCCTGCCAGCAGCCCCTGGACTCGGCGGAGCCCGGGGAGCGGTGGGTGACCGGCGAGGAACTCTTCCACCTGGACTGACCACCCCGCCCCCGTGCCGTCCGGTGTCCGCCCGCGAGGCGGCACCGTGCGGTCACCCCACGCCGAGGAACACTTCCATGCCGCACAGCACCACTCCCCCGCCCCTCGAACTCGACGGTCTCACGGCCGTGGTCACGGGCGGCGCGTCCGGGATCGGGCTCGCCACCGCCCGGCTCCTGACCCGCCGCGGCGCCCGGGTCGCCGTCCTGGACCTCGATCCCGGCGCCCTGCCGGCCGCCGACCGGGACTCCCTGCTGCCCGTGCGCTGCGACGTCGGGGACGACGCCTCGGTCCGCACCGCCGTCGCGGAGGCCGCGGACCGGCTGGGCGCACTCGACATCCTGGTCAACAACGCGGGCATCGGCGCGCAGGGCACGGTGGCGGACAACGACGACGCCGAATGGCACCACGTCCTGGACGTCAACGTCGTCGGCATCGTGCGGACGACCCGGGCGGCGCTGCCCCTGCTGCGCGAGTCCCGGCACGCGGCGGTGGTCAACACCTGCTCGGTCGCCGCGACCGCGGGACTGCCCCAGCGCGCGCTGTACAGCGCGAGCAAGGGGGCGGTGCTGTCGCTGACGCTCGCCATGGCGGCCGACCACGTCCGTGAGGGCGTCCGCGTGAACTGCGTCAACCCCGGTACGGCGGACACCCCGTGGATCGACCGGCTGCTGTCCCGCGCCGACGATCCCGCGGCGGAGCGCACGGCGCTCAACGCCCGGCAGCCGACGGGGCGGCTGGTCTCCGCCGAGGAGGTCGCCGCGGCCGTCGCCTACCTGGCGTCCCCGGCCGCGGCCTCCGTCACCGGTACCGCCCTCGCCGTCGACGGCGGCATGCAGGGCCTTCGGCTGCGGCCCGAGAACGGCTGACCCCGGCACCCCGCACCGCACCGCACCGCACCGCACCGCACCTGCCAGGAACACGAGATCCCACGGAAGGGCACCCCCATGGCGAGAACCCGGCGACGACCGGCACGGACACTGCTGGCGTCCGTCGCACTGGCGCTGGTGACGGGCGTCGGCGGGCCGGCGACCGGCGCGACCGCGGCCCCCGACTCCGCCGCCCCCGGGCGACTGACGGTCTACGTCTCGGCCACCGACGGCGACGACGGCAACAGCGGCGGCAGACGAGACCCCTTCAGGACGCTCACCGCCGCCCGGGACGCGCTGGCCGGCCGTACGTCCGCGACAGCGCGCGGCACGGTGTACGTCCGGGGCGGCACCTACGTCCTCGACGACACGGTCCGGCTGACGGGGCCGGACAACTCGTGGGTCACGTACACCGCGTACCGGAACGAGAAGGTGACGATCACCGGGTCGCACGCCTTGCCGGCCGACGGCTGGAAGAGGCTCACCGACCTGTCCGCCGAGACGCTCGCGCAGCCCCGGTACTCCTCGAACAGCCGCCTCGACACCCCCGAGCTGCGGGAGGGGGTGTGGGTCTACGACCTGGGAGCGCAGGGGATCGACCCCGGCACGCTGTACAAGAACGGCTTCAACTGGGTGCAGGACCCCTTCGCGCCGGAACTCGTCGTCGGTGGTGACACGCAGGTGCTCGCCGAGTACCCCAACGGCTCCACGTGCCCCACCACCCAGACCGGCTGCCACCTGTGGGGAACGGGTGACAAGTGGGATGCCGAGGGTCCCCGGGACCTCATGAACGTGGACGTCGACGGCCGTTTCGGGCGGCAGGACGACTGGAACTCCTCCGGCACCACCCCGAGGGCGCAGTTCGAGGACAAGAAGCAGCTCCTCGCCGGCCCCGGGGAGCGCGACACCTGGTCCGTGCAGGAGATGAGGCGCATGACGCCGTCCGTCTTCACGGTCGGCGGCCGCGCGCTCGACGGGGACCGCTACCGGCGGTGGGCGCCCGAGTCCGTGCCCGTGGTGGACGATCTCGGCACCCGCGGATTCGGTGCGTACGCGGACGTGCCGGTGCAGCTCGACCCGCGGTGGATCGAGGACATCGACAACACGAAGTCCGAGACCGAGGGCTGGCTGTCCGGGTACTTCGGCAACAACTACGCCAACGACATGATGCGGATCCTGTCGTGGAGCGAGGACCGGCTCTACACGAAGTACCCGTCCATGTACATCCCGCAGGACGCGTGGACGAAGGTCAAGGTGATCAACGTCCTGTCGGAGATGGACACGGCCGGCGAGTACTACATCGACCGCTACCACGACAACGACGTCCTCTACTACCGGCCGGAGGGCGGGACCGTCGAGGGCACCAGTGCCACCCTGCAGACCTTCGACAAGAACTTCTTCCTGCTCGAGGGCACCACCGGCGTCACTCTGCGGGGACTGGCCATGACCGGGTCGCTCGTCAGCGGCGTGCAGCTCCTGGACGCCGTCGGGACACTCGTCGACGGCGTCGACATCTCCAACGTGAGCATGGACGCGGTCCGGATCGGCCGGCCGGCCGACACCATCACGAGCATGCCCGACTACGAGACCCTGCGGGGCGGCCACGGCAACGTCGTGCAGAACTCCTACCTCCACGACCTCGGGGGCGGCGGGGTACTGCTCGGCGGCGGGGACCGGGCCACGCTGGAACGGGGCGACAACGTGGCCCGCCGCAACGAGATCGCGCGCTTCTCGAAGCTGGCGACGTACACACCGGCCGGCTACCTGTACGGGGTCGGCAACTCCTTCGAGTACAACTACGTCCACGACGCCCCGCACATGGCGGTGCAGATCATGGGCAACGACATGCGGGTCAACCACAACCACTTCTACGACGTGGTGAAGAACGCCGGTGACATGGGTGCGGTGTACGCGGGCCGGGACTTCACGTACCTGGGCAACGAGATCGCGTACAACCACTTCGAGAAGATCGGCGGCTCGAACGACGCCCTGTACATGGACGACGGAGCCTCGGGCGTGCGGTTCCACCACAACGTGGTGAACGGCTCGAACTCCGGGGTCAATTTCAACTCCGGGCACAGCAACACCGCGAACGACAACGTGTTCATCGGGGTGAAGCACGCCGGTCACGGGGGCATCTACCACAAGAAGGGCGAGACGCGGCTCCCGCTGGACAACAGCTGGGTGCTGCAGAGCCGTTTCGACTCCTTCCTCGACGTCCGTGAGGGGGAGAAGTACAGCGCGACTCCCGAGACCGTCGCGGCCTGGCACGAGCACTACACGAGCGGGAAGTCCAGGTACTCCGACGGGAAGCCGATCTCGTACCCGCAGGTGGCGCGGTGGTACGTGCCGAGGGTGACCGCGACCGGCCGGGACTGCACGGCGGCCGACTACTCGACGGCGGGTACGAACGGCTGCAGCCGGGCGACGGTCTGGGACGACCCCGACTCGGTGTACGTTCCGTCCGGCGTCGAGGTCGACCACGCGGTGGTCGTGGGCGGCGGGTCGGGGTTCGTGGAGACGACGGCGGCCTTCACGCAGCCGGCGGCGGAGTACGGCGTGTCGCGCTGGAGCGACAAGGTCAACACCCATGTACTGGCGGCCGCTTCGGTGGCGGACACGGGCCTGGACCTCGGCACGCTGAAGTTCTCGGGCTCCGGCGCGGTGGCCGGGGCGTACGGGTCCGCCTGGGTCGCCGAGTGGAACCGGCACGTCACGAGCGAGGGGATCGGCCGGCCGTGACGGGCTGAGCGCCGCCCTCCTGTGCGGCGGAGGGGCCCGTCCGTGACGGGTCCCTCCGCCGCTTCGTCACGGCTCCCTACGCGTCGGGCAGGTCGGCCGGACGCCGGCGGGCCCACGACGACGTGATGTGCTCACGCATCGCCTCGGCGGCCCCGTCGACGTCCCGGGCGAGCACCGCCGCCGCGACCCGGGCGTGCGCCTCGTGCGTCAGCTCGATGTCCTCACGGGTCGGATCCCCGCTGTACTGCGGGGAGCGCACCGCCTTGCCCTGGATGCTGGAGACGATGGCCCGCCCGAACGCGTCCTGCGAGGCCCGGTGGATGATCTCGTGGAACTCTATGTCCGCCCGCGAATAGGCCTCGGGATCGTCGATGAGGGCCGCGAGTTCGTCGAGCTTGGCCGAGAGGGCGCCCGCCTGGGCGTCGTCGATGCGCACGGCGGCGCGGGCGGCCATGGCGCACTCCAGCGTCGTCCTGATCTCGATGAGGTTGTCCAGGTAGACCAGGCGGTCCTTGCGCTGGAACAGCGCGTCGAGGACCAGCGGATCGAGCAGGCTCCACTGGTCCTGGTCGAGGACGACGGTCCCCCAGCCCTGCCGCGTCGCGACCAGGCCCTTCTCCGCGAGGGTGGTCGTCGCCTCACGGATCACGGTCCGGCTCACCTCGTACTCCTCACAGAGGTCACCCGCCGACGGCAGGGCCGTGCCCGGTGGGTACTCACCGAGCACGATGGCCGTCGCGAGGCTCTGGACGACGGCCGCAGCGAGCGGTGGCCGGCGCCGTTGAGGTCGGGACACGGCAGTGGTGTCCGCGGATGGCTTACTCATCTGGTCGAAGACTCCCAATGTTCGTGCAGGTTTGCCCGGCCCCCGCTGTCCAATGACCCAAGGTTAGCCGAACGTGCTAAGGTCATCACTCGTATCACAAGTTATGAATGACAGGCGTGGGGCGGGTGGCACCACGCGGGCGCCTCGCGTGCGACGCGGGCAGACCAAGGAGAAGCGTGATGCGGATCACCGGATACCGGTCACTTGCCACGGTGCACCGCTGGGGACGGCCGGTGGGCGACGTGAACGGTGTCGTCGCCGGCGGAGTCACCGAGGTGCCCGTCGTGCTCCTGGAGACGGACGGGGGCCTCACCGGCGTCGGGCTCGGCGGCCACGCCGACGTGCACCGGGTGTTCCCCGCACTCGAGGGCCAGGACCCGCGGGCCGTCACCTCGCTCTACGACAGGATGCTCGCCCACGTCTTCAAGTACGGGCACAGCGGCCACACCTTCGGGACCATCGGCGCACTCGACATGGCCCTGTGGGACCTCAAGGCGAAGATGGCGCAGGAACCCCTGTGGCGGACCCTCGGCGCGGCCGACCGCTTCGTACCGGCCTACGCCTCCGGTCTGGACTACGCCCTGTCCGACGGCGAACTCGTCGCCTTCTACGAACAGTGGGCGCGGCGGGGCTTCACCGGCGCCAAGGTCAAGGGCGGACTCGACGTCGAACGGGACGTGCGGCGCCTCGCCGCCGTCCGGGACGTGCTGCGGGCCAACAGCGAGCGGCCGGCGATGATGTACGACGTCAACGAGGCCTGGGGCCACCACCAGGCGGTGCGCCTCGCCCGGCAGGTCGAGGAACAAGCCGACATCACCTGGATCGAGGAACCGGTCCGGCGGTGGGACGTCACCGGACACCGCGCCGTCGCCGCCGGCATCCGTGCCGCCGTCGCCACCGGGGAGAATCTGACGGGCCTGGAGCACTACCGGCCGCTGCTGGCCGCGGACGCCGTGGGGGTCGTGCAGACCGGCAGCGTGTGGGGCATCACCCACTTCCTGCGCGTGTCGACCCTCGCCTTCGGCCACAGCCTGCCGGTGAGCCCCGTGGGGTACAACGCCAACCCCGTCGCGCACGCCGCGGCGGCCGTGCCGAACCATCTGGTGACCGAGGTGCAGGACCTGCACTTCCCGGTCGGGCTGCGCGTGGACCAGGAGATCGCCGACGGCGGGATCGTCCTCGGCGACGCCCCCGGGCTGGGCATCGAGGTCGACGAGGAGGCGATCGCCACGCAGACGGCGTCCGGCGGCTGGTCCGTACCGGCCGGACCGCACGTCCGGCCCGACGACGCCGGTCTGCGGCTCGTGCCGCAGGCGCGGTGAGAAGGGAGTCGGGCGTGAGGTCGCGCAGAGCACTGGTCGTCCGCGGCGGGTGGGAGGGCCACGACCCGGCGGGCTGCACGGAGGTGTTCACCCCCCGGCTGGAGCGCGCGGGGTTCGAGGTCTCGGTCGCGGAGGACCTGGCGGTCTACGACGACGCCGGCCTGCTCGCCGCCACCGACCTCGTCGTGCACTCCTGGTCGGGAGGCGAGCTGACCGCGGCTCAGGAGGCCAACCTGGTCGCCGCCGTGGAGGCGGGCACGGGCTTCGCCGGGTGGCACGGCGGCGTCATCGGGACGAACGTCGTCAACGCCCGCTACCTGCGGATGGTCGGCGGCCGGTTCCTGTGGCACCCGGACGGCTTCCAGGAGTTCACCGTGCGCATCGCCGCCATGCCGGACCGGGACGGGGAGATCACCGAGGGCATCACCGACTACGACGTCGTCACCGAGCACTACTGGGTGCTGACGGACGCGCTCAACACCGTCCTGGCCACCTCCGTGCTCGCCCCCGGCAGCGCCGGCCCGTGGGACGTCCCGGTCGAGTTCCCCGTGGTCTGGACGCGCCTGTGGGGAGCCGGCCGGGTGTTCGTGTGCACCCTGGGACACCGCGTGGCGGACCTCCGGGTGCCGCAGACGGCGACGATCGTCGGCCGAGGGCTGGAATGGGCGGCCCGGACCTGACGGCGAGCGAAGGCCCGACGGGTCAGGTGCTCTCGCGGACGACGACCCGGTAGCCGACGTCCCGGTGCGGCACCTCGACCGGGGCGCCGCGCATCCGCGTGAGCAGCAGCTCGGCCCCCAGCTCCCCGATACGGGCGCTGGGCACCGCCACCGTGGTCAGCGCCGGGACGAGATGCCGGGCCAGCTCGAAGTCGCCGAAACCGGCCAGCGCGAGAGTGCCGGGCACCTCGACACCGCGTCGCACGCACGCCTGCAGGGCGCCGGCGGCGAAGACGTCGCTCGAGAACATCACGGCGTCGGAGTCCGGGTACCGCTCCAGGGCCAGGTCCAGCAGGGCGACGCCCGTGTCCATGGTGACCGGCTCCGGACCGGCGTCCACCGTGCGCGGGGGGCTGCCCAACAGGTCGCGGACCGCGTCCGTGTAGCCGTCGAGGCGTTCGGCGGCCCGGGAGTCGCCCGAGGTGTGCCGGCCGGCGAACGTGATCCTCCGCCGGCCGCGCTCGACGAGGTGGGCGACCATCGCGGACGCGGCGGCCGCGTTGGAGAAGCCGACCAGCAGGTCCACCGGGTCGTCCGACCAGCCCCAGGTCTCCACGACCGGCACCCCGGCCGCCCCGAGCAGCGACAGGGTGCCCGGCGTGTGGCGCGTGCCCACCATGAGCAGTCCGTCGGGCCTGCGCCCCAGGAAGCTGCGCAGTACCTCCTCCTCGTGCTCCGGCCGGTAGTCGGTCGAGCCGACGAAGATCTGGTAGCCGTGCGCCGCCAGGGCACTCGAGAAGGCGTGCACGGTGTCCGCGAAGACCGACGCGTTGATCTGGGGCACCAGCACGGCGACCGTGCGGCTGCGGTTCGACGCCAGGTTGCTGGCGGCGAGGTTGGGCACGTAGCCCGTCGCCGCGACGGCCGCCTCGACCCGGGCCCGTGTCTCGTCCGGCACCGACAGGGGGTCGCGGACGACGCGCGAGACCGTCTGGGCCGACACCCCGGCCGCGGCGGCGACGTCCGACAGGGTCACCGATCGGGTGGCGGAGCGTTTGCGCGGGCGGCGGGGCGGCGGGGTCACACCGGAAACGATATCCATCGCTGCGCCGCCCTCCGCCCGCCCCGGCTCACGGCCGCCGCTCGTGGGACCCGCGGTCACAGCGCTCCCCGCGCGGTCAGCGACCGCATCAGGTCGGCGATGCCGAAGGTCCACGGCGCGCACGCGTCGCTCGGCCGGATCCGGTTGACGAGGGTGCCGAGCCGGGGTGTCGCGATGCTGACGAGGTCGCCGTCGTGGTGGGTGAATCCCTGTCCCGGCGCGTCGCGGTCCTCGACGGGCGCGAACATGGTGCCCAGGTACAGCACCGCGCCGTCCGGGTACTGGTGGTGGGGCCCGATCAGCTGGGCGACGAGGTCGAGGGGGTCGCGGCTGATGGCGGACATCGAGGACTCGGCGTCGAGGCGGTAGCCGTCGGTGCCCTCGACGGTCAGGGACACCGTCGCCCCCCGCACGTCGTCGATGCCGAAGCCCGGCTCGAAGAGTCTCAGGAACGGTCCGAGGGCCGCCGAGGCGTTGTTGTCCTTGGCCTGCGGCAGGAGCAGCGCGGAACGGCCCTCCACGTCACGGAGGTTGATGTCGTTGCCGAGCGTGGCGCCCACGACGGCCCCGGTGGAGGAGACGGCCAGGACCACCTCGGGCTCGGGGTTGTTCCACCGGGAGGAGGGATGCACCCCCGCGTCGGACGCACTGCCGACGGCGGCCAGTACGGGGGCCTTGGTGAAGATCTCGGCGTCGGGGCCGATGCCGACCTCCAGGTACTGGCTCCACATCCCCTGGGCGACCAGGATCTCCTTGAGCGCGGCGGCCTTCTCGGAGCCCGGCCGCAGCGCAGCGAGGTCGTCCCCGACGACCCGGCGGATCCCTTCGCGGGTCCGGGCGGCCTCCGAGGCGTCGCCGCGGACCCGCTCCTCGATCACCCGTTCCAGCATCGACACCACGAAGGTCACCCCGGCGGCCTTGACGGCCTGGAGGTCGACCGGGGCGAGCAGCCAGGGCCGGCCGGTGTCCCGCGTGCCGGCCGGCGTGTTGGCCAGCAGTTCACCGAGCCCGGCGATCCGCTCCCCGTCCGCGGCGCGCAGCCGCCCCGCCGGGTCGGGTGCTTCGCACAGGTCCCGGACGGTCGCGAAGGCCGCGGTCACGTCGTACACGCCGGTGTCGCGGACGGCGACGACGGAGGGTCCGAGGCCGGGTCGCCAGACCCGGCCCACGAGCGCCCCCTCGGTACCGTCGGACGGCAGGGTGGTCTCGGCGTCCGGCCACTGGTTCATGGGCGTTCCTCTCAGCGCTTGCGGAAGACGGGAGTGCGCTTCTCGGCGAACGCGCGACGGCCTTCGGCGGCGTCCTCGGTGGCGAAGCAGATGGTCTGGAGGTCGCGTTCGTAGGCGAGCGCCTGGTCCTCGGGGAGATTGCCGGCGGCCCGCAGGTTGATCTTCGCGGTCTCCGCCGCCACGGGAGCCCGGGACGCGATCACGGCCGCGAGCGCGCGGGCCCGGTCGAGCAGTTCGGCGCGCGGCACGACGTCGCTGACCAGGTGCCAGTCCAGCGCCCGCGCCGCGTCGATGCGTTCGCCGGTGAGCAGCATCAGCGCGGCGTTGCCGGGGCCGGCGGCGCGGCTGAGGAAGGCGGCCATGCCGCCGCCTCCGATCCAGCCGAGCGCGATCTCCGGCGCGCCGAAGGAGGCGGTGTCCGCGGCGAGGCGGATGTCGCAGGACAGCGCGGTCTCCAGTCCACCGCCCAGGGCGTAGCCACCGACCGCCGCGATGGTGGGGGTGCGGGCCGCGCGGACGGCGTCGCAGTAGTCGACGCGGTGGCGGAAGTCCCACGGCGTCGCGTACCGGTCGAGTTCGCCGATGTCCGAGCCGACGCTGAAGGCGCGTTCGCCGGCGCCGGTGACGATCACGGCACGGACGTCGTCGGTGGTGTCGCACCATGCGATCGCCCGCACCAGGGCGCGGGACATCTCGGGCGTCACGGCGTTGAGCTTCCCGGGCCGGTTCAGGGTCAGGGTCGCCACCCGGTCCGCCACGTCGAGCAGGACGTGCCCGGTCCCGAGGTCGGGCGGGCCGGACGGGGCGGGAGGGGTGGCATCGGTGGGATCACTGTGGGTCATGCTGCTCGTTCCTCCGGTGTGCGGCTCGCCCGGTACAGCGTGCGCAGACGGTCGAGTACGTCGCGGTGGCCGGCCTCCCCGGCGAGCGCGGCCCGGACGGCGCCCGACGCCGCGGTCTGGAAGCCGATGTAACCGGCGTGCCGGGGTCTGACCCAGGCCTGTTCGCAGGTCCTGGTGGTGCGCCGGTAGAAGTCCGCGCCGACGATCGCGGGATCGGTCCAGGCGGCGCGCGCGCTGGGCTGCCCGTGGTGCCGGGGCAGGAAGTCGCGCTGTGCGGCGGGGGACATCAGCCAGCGCACGTGGTCGAGGAGGGCGTCGGACGGGGTACAACGGGCGCTCAGGGCCAGCCCGGTGCCGCCGAGGGTGGATCCCGGGCGTCCCCCGGGCGCCACGGTGGGGGCGTCGGTGAAGGCCGTCCGGTCGGCGTAGGTGACATAGCCGTAGACGAGCGGGCAGTGCGCCAGGCGGTCGGTGCTCGACATCAGTTCCAGCAGCCCGATCGGGTTGAGGGCACGGGTCTCGGGCGGGGCGAGCGCGTCGACTGCGGCCATCAGGTCGAGGACGGCCGCCCCCGTCCCGGGGCTGATCAGTTCGTCGGGGTCGGCGGCCGGTTCCTCCCCCATCGCGACCGCGACGGAGGCGAAGGTGAGGAAGGCGTGCGGCCCGGCGAGGGACAGCGCCACCGGAGCGCGGCGGGCGAGGCGGAGGACCTCGTCCCAGGTGGCGGGCGCCTCGCCGACGAGGTCGGTCCGGGTGGCGGCGACCTGGGTGGCCGCGTCCAGGGGGAGCGCCCACTGCCTGCCGTCCATGGCGTACGAACGCATGGTGGGGCCGATGGAGGCGGCGTCCCACCGGGCCAGTTCCCCGGGGGTGAACAGATCGTCCAGCGGCAGCAGGCACCGTGCCCGGACGGCCTCCCCGAGGTGCGGGTGGTCGAGGACGACGAGGTCGTACCGGGCGCACAGCTCGTCGACGGGACGGGACTCGAAGCCTTCCAGCGGCTGCACGTCCCAGTGGACGAGGTCGCCGGCCGCCGCGGCGAGGGCGTCGTGGCCGCGGGGATGGTCCCAGGTCAGTCCGGCGTACGTCATGAGGTCTCCGCCACGGCGCCGGAGGCGAACAGTTCCTCGATCTCCTGTGCGCCGAGCCCGGCTTCGGCGAGGATCTCGCGGGTGTGTTCCCCGGTGAGGGGTGCGCCGCGGTCGATGCGGGGCGGGGTCGCGGAGAACCGGTAGGGGAAGCCGGGCGTCGTCACGCGGCCCTCGGTGGGGTGGTCGTAGGTGACGAAGGTGCCGTTGTGCCGGATCTGGGGGTCCTGGACCAGGTCCGCGTAGCCGTAGACCGGGCCGGCCCAGATGCCGGCGGCCTCGAAGGCGTCGAGCCAGTGGCGCGTGGGCCGGGTCAGCAGGCGGGACGCGGTGCGGGCGAAGATCTCGTCGCGGTGGGTCCAGCCGTGCTCCTCGTCCTCCATGGACAGGAAGCTCTCCTCGCCGATGATCTCGCCGAGCCGCTTCAGGGGCGGGAAGGCGAGGACGAGGTAGCCGTCGGCGGTCCGGAAGGCGCCGTAGGGCGAGCGTATGTAGACGTGCGCGTGCGGTTCGGCGGACCGCGTCTGGGGCAGTCCGCCGACGGTGTGTACGGACAGTTCCTGCATCTGCAGGGTGGTGACGGCGTCGAGCATGTTCACCGTCACGAGCTGTCCCTCACCCGTGCGTTCGCGGTGCAGCAGCGCGGCGAGGACCCCCTCGAACGCCGTTGACGCGGTGACGGCGTCCACGAGGTACTGGCCCGCGGCCCGTGGGGCCTCGCCCGCCCGTCCCGCGGAGAGCATGGCCCCGGACATCGCCTGCAGCAGCAGGTCCTGGCCGGGGCGCTGGGCGTAGGGGCCGTCCTCGCCGTAGCCGGAGATGGAGACGTACACGAGGGACGGGTTGACGGCGGCCAGGGACGCGTGGTCGACGCCGAGCCGGTCGGCGACACCGGGGCGGTAGTTCTGGAGGAAGACGTCGGCGCCGGCGACGAGGCGGCGCAGGACCTCCTTGCCCGCCGGGTCCTTGAGGTCGACGGCCAGTGAGCGCTTGTTGCGGTTCAGGGAGAGGAAGGAGACGTTGATCCGGTTGCCGGCCGCACCGCCCGCCGCGGCGTGGCGCTGCCACTCGCCGGTGACCGGTTCCACCTTGACGACGTCGGCGCCGAGGTCGCCGAGGCGCTGGGCCGCGAACGGGCCGGCCATGGCGATGGAACAGTCGAGGACCCGGTACCCGGCGAGGATTCCGGGCTTGTCACGCGTGGTCATGGGGCTCCTTGAGGGGCGGCACCGACGTGCGGACGAGGGTGCGGAACGCGTGGGCGTCATCGCCGCACTGCCTGTCCGGACCCTGTTGTTAGCGCTATCGATAGCGCTAACATGCACGCTAAGCGGGCCCCGCTCGCAGTGTCAACGCCCACTCGACCGCCCTCTCGGCGCCCGGCCGGCACCGGGAAGATGGGATCCACCGATGAAACAACCCCGAGCCGCACTCGTGACCGGCGCCGGCGGCGCCCTGGGCCGGGCGGTCGCCGTCCGGCTGGCCGCCGACGGGCACGACGTCGCCGTACTCGACCGCGACGCCGAGTCGCTGGAGCAGACCGCCGCGCAGGTGGAGAAGGCAGGCGCCCGGGTCCTGCCCCTCACCACCGACCTGCGTGACGCGACGGCCGTCGAGGCGGCCGTCGACCGGACCGCGGCCGAGCTGGGCACGCTGCGCGTCCTGGTCAACAACGCCGCCGTGTACCCGAGCCGGCCGTTCCTCGACGTTCCGCTCGCCGAGTACGAGGAGGTGGTGGCGGTCAACCAGCGGGCGTACTGGGTCGCCGCCCAGGCCGCCGCGCGGCGCATGACCGCGACGGGCGGCGGGGCGATCGTCAACATCGCGTCGATCACCATGCACGGCGGCTGGGACTCGCTGGCCGCGTACGTCTCCACCAAGGGCGCCGCCGTCGCGTTCACCCGCGCCCTCGCCCGGGAGCTGGGCCCCGCGGAGATCCGCGTCAACTGCGTCTCGCCGGGCGCCTTTCCCACCGCGGCCGAGGAGATCCACGACGACCCCGGCGCCTACCGGCGGCACGTCCTGGACCACCAGGCCCTGAAGCGGCGCGGGCGCCCCGACGAGCTGGCCTCGGTGGTGTCCTTCCTCGCCGGACCCGACGCCTCCTTCGTCACCGGCCAGTGCATCGAGGTCAACGGAGGGTGGGTGATGTCGTGAACCTCAACGGGCGTTCCTACGACCGTCGGTCCCTGGCGCGGCTCGCGGGCGACCTGAGCGCGGCCGGCGGCGTACGGTCCGTGGTGCTGGACGACGGCTCCGAACGCGGCATCCGCACGCTGGAGTTCCGTACCGGCGCGGGGCTCTCCTTCGACGTGCTGGTGGACCGGGCCATGGACCTGGGCGGCGCGGAGTTCGCGGGCCGCGGCTTCGGCTGGCGCTCCGCGACCGGGTTCCGGCATCCCGGTCTGCACGAGTACCGGGACGACGACGGCCTGTCGATGATGCGCAGCTTCTCGGGACTGCTGCTCACCGCCGGCCTCGACCACACCCTCTTCGGCGCCGAGGTCGACGCCTCGCAGTACCGCTATCCGCCGCGGCGCACGGCCGTCCACGCGCTGCACGGACGCGTCGCCAACCTGCCGGCCCGGCTCACCGGGTACGGCGAGCGGTGGCAGGACGACGGCCGCTGCGTGCTGTGGGCGGAGGGCGAGGTCCGGCAGGCCGCCGTCTTCGGCGAGCACCTGCGGCTCACCCGCCGGATCGAGGCCGACCTGGGCGGTACGGAGATCCGGCTCACCGACCGGGTGCGCAACGCCGGATTCGACCCGACGCCGCACATGTACCTGTACCACGTCAACATCGGCTGGCCCTTCCTGGACGAGGGCGCACGCTACGAACTGCCGCCGCACCGCACCGTGTGGCAGAGCGACAGCGTCGCCGAGCAGGGCGTCTCCCACACCGACATGCCGGGCCCGGTGACGGGGTTCGTCGAGCAGGTCTACGAGCACGAACTGCAACCGGACGCGGGCGGCCTGGTCCGGCCGCGGCTGGTCAACGAACACCTCGGCGTGTACTTCGAGTTGGAGTTCGACACCGCGCAGTTCCCCTGCTTCTTCCAGTGGCTGCACCTGCGCGAGGGCGCCTACGCGGTGGGGTTCGAGCCCTCCACGCACCATGTCGGGGGCGAGGCCGCGGCCCGGGAGGACGGTTCCATGACGTTCCTGGAGCCCGGCGAGGAACGCGCGTACACGACGACGTTCCGGGTGGGGCGGCTGGGCTGACCACGCGTGCCCCGGCGGGCGGCACCGCCGGGGCGGTGTCACCCGCCGGGCACCGCTCGGGTAGGGTCCGCGTGCGCCGGAACGGCCCCAGCCGGTCGGCTGTCCGGCGGACGCGAGTCCTGACGACGAGTACGGGGGTACCCACCGCCATGAACGCACTGTTCCACCTCACCATGGTGGTCCTGCTGGCCGCCATGGTCTGGTCCGCGGTCGCGCTGGTCCGCCGGACACGGCAGCGGCGGGAGGCCTGGGAGAGCGGACTGAGCGCCCCCGCGCGGGTGGTGCGCGCCTGGGCCACGACCCAGATGGTCAACAACGTGGCCCGGCGCGTGCAGTGGCACGAGTACGACTACACCACCCGGGACGGCCGCGCGGTCCGCTTCCGGGAGAGCGGCGGCCCCCGCGACCGGGCCGAGGGCGACACGGTCCCCGTCCACTACTCCCCGCAGGACCCGGAGCGGGCCACCGCGGCCGAGCCGCAGCCCGGCAAGGACGCGGCGGCCATGGCGTTCTGGCTGGTGGTCCTGGCGGCGTGCGCGATCTTCCTGGTGTACGAGTGGGTGGATCTGTCCACGGCGCTGAGCTGATGCGCGGCACGCGGGCACGGGACGTCCGCGGCGGGGGCCGGCGGCCCTCCCGGGGGCCCGCCTAGCCGGCCGCCCAGCTCCGCAGCAGCCTCTCCCGTTCCGGCCCCCGCGGGGTCCCGCCCGCCGAGGCGCGGCCCCACTGCGACATCGCGGCCGGGTGGTCGCCATGGTCGCGGCGCCGTCGGTGAGGCGGGACAGGAGGGCGAGGGAGAGCTCGACCTCCGCCGGCGAGTAGCCCGCGGCCGCGGCGGCGTAGACCGACAGCTCGTGGTCGGCGGCGGGCGACGTGACGCGCAGCGTCATCAGCGCCGGCGCCTCGTCCGTCCGGTCCGGCCCCATGGGCATCGCCAGGTTCACCACCATGGTCACGGCGAGGTCCCTGAACACGCCGGCCTGCCGTACGAGGGACTTCACGGGAACGTCCGTCACGGTCAGGGCGCGCACGTCCTCCCACAGGTGGACGCCGGACTGCCGCTCGCCGAGCGCCACCACGCCCTCGGGGGTCAGGCGTGCCCCGGGCGCCAGGCCGGAGGGCTTCGCGCCCACGTACACGTCGCCCTCGGCGATCCAGAACAGGCCCACCATGGCCATGCGTCGCTCACTTCCCCCCGCGACGGCGGCGCCGCCGGTCCCGCACCGAAATGATCAGGTCCCCTGCGCAACGCGCGAGGGGCCGGGCGAGTTCCCGGCCGCGCCGCGCACGGTTCCCCGGAGCGTGGCGGCGTACTAGGAGGCGCTCGGAGTGCCCTGGTGGAAGTACATCCGCCAGCCCGTCTCCGTCAGACGCCAGAGCGAGCTGCGCAGGACCCGGTGTCCCTGGTTGTCGGCGGCGTACGTCAGGTGGACGACGCCCGGGGCGAGGACGACCCCGGACATCTCACTCACCTCGACCGGGGACCGGGGGGACACCGAGCCGCCGCTCGTCACCGAGAGGATCGACTCCACGTCCCACCGGCGTCCGGAGGCCCCGATCTCGGTGAACTCCGGATCCAGCAGCTCCAGGACACGTTCCGGGTGAGCGCGCACCTCGGGATCGAGCAGCCGCAGCTCCCCCTCGACGGCCGCCCGCACCGCCCCCGCATTCTCGTCCGCCATACCGGAACCCTACGGTCGCCGCCGTCCGACGCACAGTGCTTTCCGTACCCTGGCGGCATGCGCATGCGCCCCACTCTCAGCTGGACCCCCACCGAGGACCTGCCGCCGGGCACCCTGGACCCGCGGCCCGTCGTCGACGCGCTGAGCGACGGCGGTGTGCTCGTGCTCAGCGGGGCCGGCATCTCCACGGAATCGGGCATCCCGGACTACCGGGGCGAGGGCGGGAGCCTGAGCCGGCACACCCCGATGACCTACCAGGACTTCACCGGCTCCGCACAGGCCCGGCGCCGGTACTGGGCGCGCAGCCACCTCGGCTGGCGCACCTTCGGCCGCGCGCTCCCGAACGCCGGGCACCGGGCCGTGGCCGCGTTCGGGCGGCACGGGCTGCTGTCCGGGGTGATCACACAGAACGTCGACGGCCTGCACCAGGCCGCCGGCAGCGAGGACGTCGTGGAACTCCACGGGAGCCTGGCCCGAGTCGTCTGCCTCTCCTGCGGCGCCCTCAGCCCGCGCCGCGAACTCGCCCGGCGGCTGGAGGAGGCCAACGCGGGCTTCGAGCCCGTGGCCGCCGGCATCAACCCGGACGGGGACGCGGACCTCACCGACGACCAGGTGGGTGACTTCCGGGTGGTGCCCTGCACGGCCTGCGGCGGCATCCTCAAGCCGGACGTGGTCTTCTTCGGCGAAGCGGTTCCGCCGCTTCGCGTCGAGCACTGCCGCCGGCTGGTCCGTGAGGCGGCGGCGCTGCTGGTCCTCGGCTCCTCGCTGACGGTGATGTCCGGGCTCCGCTTCGTCCGCCAGGCGGCCCAGGCCGGAAAACCGGTGCTGATCGTCAACCGGGACCCGACCCGGGGCGACCGGCACGCCCTCACCCGGGTCGCGCTGCCGCTGGGAACGGCCCTCACCACGGTGGCCGGCCGCCTGGACATCCCCGTCGACGGCCGGACGCCGGACGACACGAGGCCCTGACGGGAGCGGAACGGAGAGGGACGCACCCGGGAGCCCTCCCCCGTCAGTGCGCCGCCCCCGCCTCGGCGACGTGGTGCCAGCCCTCGGCGAGGCCCTCCGAGACCTGCCCGGCGCTCCCCCGGGCCGGCCGCCGTGTCGCGTGTCCCCGCGCGCTACGCCGGGGCCCGGTCCGTCCGCCCGCCGGGCGGCGGGGCCGTGCTGGCCCGGACGATCAGCGCCGGCTCGACGGACGCCGGTTCGGGCGCGGCTTCCGGGTCCTCGATGTGCCGCAGCAGGTGCGCGACCGCCAGCGCGCCCATCTGCGTGAACGGCTGGGCGACCGTGGTCAGCGAGGGCGAGCAGTACTCGGCCAGCGCGATGTCGTCGACGCCGACCACGGAGATGTCCTCGGGGACCCTCCTGCCGAGCTCGTGCAGGGCCCGGACGACGCCGAAGGCCATCTCGTCGCTCGCCACGAACACGGCGGTGGCGTCGGGGATCTTGCCCAGGACCAGCCCGTTGCGGTACCCGGACTCGGGTGTCCAGTCGCCCTCCAGCACCGGTGGCGCGACCAGGCCCGCGGCCTCGAGGGTGTCGCGCCAGCCGGCGCAGCGGCTGGCCGCGTCGAGCCACTCCTTCGGCCCGGCCACGTGCCAGACGCTCCGGTGCCCGAGCTCGATCAGGTGCCGTGTCGCCAGCCGGGCCGCGAGGGTCTGGTCGACGGCGACGACCTCGGTCGCCGGGGTCCGTGATCCGTCGACGGTGACGGTCGGCACCGCGCCGGTGAGCTGCTCGATCCGCGCGCTGACGTGGACCAGCGGCACGGAGAGGATGACCCCCTCGACGCCCTGTTCCGCCAGACGGGACAGGGCGTCCTCGATCGCGGCCGTGTCCAGGGACGCGGTGGTCGCGGTGCTGACCGCGTACCCGGCCTCCCGCGCCGCCGTCTCGATGCCGAACGTCAGGTTCGTGCGCGAGTAGAAGTTGGTCTGCAGGGTCACGACGCCGATCGTCCGGCTGCGCCCCGAGGACAGCACCCGGGCCGCGTTGTTCTTGCGGTAGCCGAGCTGCTCGACGGCGGCGAGCACCTTGGCGCGGGTCCTCGCCTTGACGTTGGGGTGCCCGGCCAGCGTCCTGGACACCGTCTGCGCGGACACACCGGCGAGCCGGGCCACATCGGTCATGCCGGGCTGCCGTGCCACGCCGTCGCCCGCCGCACGTCCGCGCGCCGGCGCTTCGCCGGCTGCCGGTGTTCGCGATGCCATCGTCCGCTTCTCCCGTCGGGCCGCGGTCTCGGCCGCGTCGTCGCAGGTACCGCTGTCGCGCGCAGTCTATCCACACCACCGATATTGGCATCGATAACAACGTCTGCCATAGTTCCCGCCAGCGCGCCTACCGAGGCCGAGAGGGAGAGCAAGTGTCATCGATAACATCGGGTCCCGCCGACGGCCGGACGACGGAGGACCGGGCGAGCGGTACGCCGGCCGGGGATCCCTCGTGCGCGCCGGGGCCCGTCCTGACCCATCCGCGGGGGACGCTCCTGCGGGACGGGCGCCCGCACCGCGTGCTCGCCGGGTCGCTGCACTACTTCCGCGTCCACCCCGCCCAGTGGGCGGACCGGCTGGAGCGGGTCGCCGCCATGGGACTCAACACCGTGGACACCTACGTCCCGTGGAACTTCCACGAGCCACGGCCGGGCCGGTACCGCTTCACCGGCGGCCACGACGTCGAGCGCTTCGTCCGGACCGCCCAGGAGACCGGCCTGGACGTGATCGTGCGGCCCGGCCCGTACATCTGCGCCGAGTGGGACAACGGCGGCCTGCCCGTCTGGCTGACCGGGCGGCCGGGCATGCGGCTGCGTTCCTCCCACCCGCCCTACCTGGCAGAGGTCGCGCGCTGGTTCGACGAGCTGATCCCGCGCCTCGCCGCGTTGCAGGCCGGGCGCGGCGGCCCGGTGGTCGCCGTGCAGATCGAGAACGAGTACGGCAGTTACGGCGACGACCGGGGCTACCTCCGCTGGGTGCGGGACGCCCTCGTGGAACGCGGTGTCACGGAGCTGCTCTACACGGCGGACGGTCCCACCGAGCTGATGCAGGACGGCGGCGCGCTGCCGGGACACCTGGCGGCCGCGACGTTCGGCTCCCACGCCGGTGAGGCGGCCGCGCTGCTGCGTGCGCGCCGCCGCGACGAGCCGTTCGTGTGCGCCGAGTTCTGGAACGGCTGGTTCGACCACTGGGGCGAGAGGCACCACGTCCGGTCCGTGGAGAGCGCGGCACGGACGCTCGACGACATCCTGGCCGCCGACGGCTCGGTCAGCCTCTACATGGCGCACGGCGGCACCAACTTCGGCCTGTGGGCCGGCGCCAATCACGACGGCGGCGTGATCCAGCCGACGGTGACGAGCTACGACTCCGACGCGCCGATCGCCGAACACGGCGCGACGACGGCGAAGTTCCACGCGTTCCGCGAGCGGCTGCTCGCCGTCACCGGGGCACCGGCACGCCCGCTGCCGCCCGAGCCGTCGCTGCTGGCCGCCCGGACGGTCCCCGTGCGCGCCGGGGCCCCGCTGCTCGCGGCGCTGCGGGCCGCGTCCGAACCGGTGGCCTCCCCGCATCCGCTCAGCTTCGAGGAGCTGGGGCAGGCGTCCGGTCTCGTCCTCTACCGCGCCGAACCGCTCCTGCCCCGCGGCAGCCACACCCTCGCGGTCTCCGGGCTCCACGACCGCGCCCAGGTCTTCCTGGACGGCGCGCCGCTCGGCGTCCTCGAGGGCGGGACCGCCTCCCTGGAGATACACGGCCGGGGCGAACGGGTGCTTCTGGAGCTGCTGGTGGAGAACCAGGGGCGCGTGAACTACGGTCCGCTGCTCGGCGGGCACAAGGGCATCCTCGGCGGTGTCTCGGTCGGCCGGCGGCTCGTGCACGGCTGGACCATGCACCGGCTGCCGCTCGACACGTGGACGCGGGAGGACCTCGCGCACGCCGTGTCGGCCGCCGGACCGGACGGCTCCGCGGGATTCGCCTCGGCCCGCTTCACGGCTCCCGAGCCCGCCGACGCCTTCCTCGCGTTCCCCGGCTTCGCCAAGGGCTTCGCCTGGGTCAACGGCGTTCTGCTCGGCCGCTACTGGGAGACCGGGCCCCAGCGGACGCTCTACGTGCCCGCACCCCTGCTCGTGCCGGGCGAGAACACCGTCACCCTGCTGGAGCTGGAGCGCCCGGGTGACCGCGTCGAGTTGTGCGAGGGGCCCGAACTGGGGCCCGCCGAGGAGTACGTCGAGACCTTCTGACCCGTCCCGGGCGGCTTACGCCCCGTTCCCGCGCGCGGGGCGGTCCACGGCGCTCCGCGCTCCCGGCCGCCGTCGCCTCGCCGCCGCCGTCACGATCTCACCGCCGTCTCCCGTCCCTCACCCGATCCGAGGAGGAAGTACCAGGTGGAAACCACGACGTCCCCGTCACCCCGCCCGCCCGGGCGCAGACGCGGCCCGCGCCCCGCTGCCGTGGCCGCGGTGCTCAGCGTGTGTCTGGGCATGCTGTCGACCGCGGCCGTGCCCGCCGGCGCCGCGCCGCCCCGGGCCCCGTCCGCCTCCGCGCCGGCGGCCGCCACGCCGGTGCAGCTGACCCGGGGCGGCCTGACCGTCACGGTGGCCGAGGAGTTCCCGCAGATCGTCTCCTACCGGCTGGGCACACGCACCCTCGGCGGACAGGCGTCCGTCCTCGACACCTTCACCGTCAACGGCACCCCGCACCGGGCGACGACCACCATGAAGGCGGAGGGAAGCAAGGCCACCTACACCTCCGGCTTCACGGACCTGCCCGGCCTGACCATCACCTCGACCATCACGGTGACCGAGGACACCACGGTCGTCTTCGCCGTCGAGAGGATCTCCGGCGACGCCGCCCCGACGGTGCGGACCCTCGCGATCCCCGGCCAGTCCCTGGTCTCCGTCGACTCCTCCGCACCGGGCGCCAACCTCGCCCGTACGAAGATCTCCACGGACTCGACGACGACCGCCGACCGGTTCATCCCGATCACCGACGGCACCGCCCCGGACGCGGCGCCCGTCGGCACCCCGTACGCGTTCGTCGGCAACGCCCAGCTGTCCGCGGGCATCGTCACGAACGCCACCGACGACTCTCCGCAGAACGACAACACCAACGGGAACACCCGCCTGCAGTCCCGCATCGTCGACGCCGGCGGCGGCAGGCGCCGGGCGGAGCTGTCCGTGGGCACCTACACCCACCACCCGCAGGGCGCCACCGATCCGCGGGTCGCCACCTACGAACTGCCCCGGGCGACCGTGGTCCTCGCCGCCGACGCGAACGGCGACGGCACGGTCGACTGGCAGGACGGCGCGATCGCCCAGCGGGAGCACACGCGGCGCCCGCTGGGCGCGGACCGGGTGCCCGAACGGGTGGTGCAGCGCATCCCGTTCAACTTCGCGAGCCAGGCCACCAATCCGTTCCTGAAGACCCTGGACAACACCAAGCGCATCTCCATGGCCACCGACAACCTCGGTCAGTGGGTGCTGGAGAAGGGCTACGCGAGCGAGGGCCACGACTCGGCCCACCCCGACTACGGCGGCAACGAGAACGTGCGCGCCGGCGGACTGGAGGACCTCAACAGGCTCACCGGGACCGGCGCCGGCTACAACGCGGACTTCGCCGTGCACGTCAACGCCACCGAGGCGTACGCCCAGGCGAAGAACTTCAGCCAGGAGCTGGTCGCGGGACAGCCGAACGGGTGGGACTGGCTCAACCAGGCCTACCACATCGACCAGCGCAAGGACCTCGGCACCGGCGCCGTCCTGGACCGGTTCGCGCGGCTGCGCAAGGAGGCCCCGCAGGTCAAGACGGTGTACATCGACGCCTACTACTCCAGCGGCTGGCTGGCCGACGGACTGGCGGCCGGGCTGCGCAGGATGGGCTTCGAGGTCGCCACCGAGTGGTCGTACAAGTTCGAGGGCTCGTCGCTGTGGTCGCACTGGGCCGCCGACAAGAACTACGGCGGCGCCACCAACAAGGGCATCAACTCGGACATCGTCCGGTTCATCGCCAACTCCGACCGCGACGTCTGGAACGTCGACCCGCTGCTCGGCGGAGCCAGCGTCGTCGAGTTCGAGGGCTGGACCGGCCACGACGACTGGAACGCCTTCTACCGCAACATCTGGACCGACAACCTGCCCACCAAGTTCCTCCAGCACTACCAGGTGACGGACTGGGACCGCGGCAGGTCGGCGACGCTCACCGACGGCGTGCGCGTGCAGGCCGTGGACGGCCGGCGCCGGATCTCCATGGACGGCACCGTCGTCCTCGACGGCGACACCTATCTCCTGCCGTGGGGCGACTCCCGGCAGGGCAACGGCACGTCCTCACCGAGCGACGCCGACAAGATGTACTTCTTCAGCGCCTCCGGCGGCACCCACACCTTCGAGCTGACCGGCCAGTTCGCGCGGAACAGGAACTTCACCCTGTACGCGCTCACCGACCAGGGCCGGGTGCGCAGGGCCCGGGTGAAGGCCGAGGACGGGAAGGTCACGCTGACCGGCGAGAAGGGGCAGCCCTACGTCCTGGTGCCGAACGGCGGCAAGGCGCCGCACCGAGACGCGGCGTACGGCGAGTTCACCGGGCTGACCGCCCCCGGGTTCAACGGCGGGGACCTGGACGCCTGGAACCCGCGGGGCGACGCCGCGATCACACGGTCCGGCAACGGCGACAACGTCGTCCGCCTCGGCGAGGGCACCGCGGGCATCTCCCAGCGGGTCTCCGGCCTGGTGCCGGGCAGGCGGTACACGCTCGGCGCCGACGTCGAGATCGGCCCCGGCGAGCGCCGCGACACCACGCTCCGGGTCCGCGGCGCCGCGGCCCCGGCCCAGAACACCTTCGACATCACCCCCGCGCGCAACTGGATGGCGGCCGACGAGAAACGCGACACCTACTCCCAGCGGGCCTCGGTCGCGTTCACGGCTCCGCGTGGCGGCAAGGTCACGGTGGAGCTCGGCGCCGGTGACGGCGCGGCGCCGGTCGTGCTGGACGACGTACGCGTGATGGCGGACACCACCTCCCCGCTCCCCCGCGCCGAGGCCGGCACCGTCGTCGCCCACGACGACTTCGAGGGCAACCAGCCGGGCTGGGGCCCGTTCGTGAAGGGCGACGCCGGTGGCGTCACCGACCCCCGCACGAGCATCAGCGACCTGCACGAGCCGTACAGCCAGAAGGCGTGGAAGAACACCTACTCGCCGTACGACAGCGGCACGTTGAAGGGCAAGGCGGTCGACGACGTGCTCGCCGGCCGGCACTCGCTGAAGTCCCACGCGGAGAACACGGGGCTGGTGTACCGCACGACGCCCGCCACGGTGCCGTTCGAGGAGGGCCACAGGTACCGGGTCTCGTTCTCGTACCAGACCAACATCGAGGGCCAGTGGGCCTGGGTGAGGGGCGCGGACCGGGTCGCGGACGGGAGGACGGCCTCCCGGGACATCGGCCGTGACGTCCTGGAGCCCTCCCTGGAGACGGCGACGTACTCCCAGGAGATCGTCGCGGGCTGCGGGGACACCTGGGTGGGCCTGCGCAAGCTCGGCGGCGCCGGGGGCACGGACCTGGTCGTCGACGACGTCACCGTGACCGACCTGGGGGAGGCCGGGACCGGGGCCGCCTGCGCCGACGTGAACGTCCCGGCCGGTGCCGAGCTGAGCCCCGGGGTGCCGGGCGCGTTCGTCACCACCTTCACGAACAACGAGTCCGCCGACGCCGTGAACGTCGGGATGGCGCTGCGCGGACTGCCGGAGGGCTGGAAGGCGGAGGTCGGGAAGAAGGACGGCAACCTCTTCGGGACGGTGGCGCCGGGCGCGAGCGTGAGCACCACCTGGCTCCTGAGGCCGCCCGCCGGCGCGGCCGGCACCACCGCCGCCTGGCAGGCGACCGCCACCTACGCCCACGCCGGGGCCACCAAGACCGTCTCGGCGGACGCCCGGGCCGCGGTGACCACCGAGCCCCTGCTCTCCCCCGGCTCGATGACGGCCACCGCCGACTCGGAGAACGGCTCCTCCGGCGCCGGGGAGGGACCCGTGTCCAACGTCCTCGACGGTGACCCCGGCACCATCTGGCACACCGACTACACCGGCACGCCCGCGCCCTACCCGCACTGGGTGACGCTGAAGCTCGGCGGCGCGGCCGACGTCGACGGCTTCGGCTACCAGACCCGCCAGAGCGGCGGCCAGAACGGACGCGTCGGCGGCTACGAGGTCGCGGTGTCGCAGGACGGCACGAACTGGACGACGGTGGCGACGGGCACGCTGAAGGACGTGCCGCAGATGCAGCGCGTCTCCTTCGACCGGGTCCGCGCCTCGTTCGTGCGGTTCACGGCGCTGAACGCGCTCAACGGGCAGCCGTTCGCCGCCGCCGCGGAGCTGCGGGTGTACGGCACGCCGGTGGACCTGCCGGCGGGCTTCCCCCCGGGCGAGCGGCCCGCCGACCGGGCCTGAACCGTCCCCGCCCCCCGGTGTGTTGCGCCGGGGGGCGGGGACGGCCCGGGGTCCGGGGCCGGCCCCGGCGCGTTGCCGCCGGGGCCGGCGGGGGTCAGAGGCGGCCGCCCGGAACCACCGTGAACGTCGCCGGACCGGCCGGCAGGTTCACCGTGTACTGGCGCAGGTACGTGTCCAGGAACGGTGAGCGGTCGCCGGCGGTGGCGACGTCGTCGGCCGGGTCGTCCAGGGCCAGCCTGAGCTTCGCGCCCTTGACCTGGATGGTCTCGCCCGACGGGGTGTCACGCCACGATCCCGTCCGGACGGAACCGATCTCCACGGCCAGGACGTGTCCTGCCGCCAGGGTCCAGTCGGTCGCCTTCAGATCGACGGTCAGCCGGCCCGAGTCCACCAGGGAGACCTGCTCGTCGAACATGACGGCGGTGCCGTCGGGGGCGACGTCGTACAGCTTGAGCATGACGTTGCCCTCGCCCCGCGCGGTCAGCGAGATTTGCGGGGTGCCGGTGACCCGCACGTCCTGCTTCACCGGTTTCGACCACACGAAGAAGCTGGACGCGACGGCACCGGCCTGCTGTCGCTTCGCCAGTGCCCCCGCAAGCCCGCGCGGCGGGGCCTGTTCGGTCGCGGGCGCGTTCTCCATGTCCCACCTGCCGGCCGGCTGGGCGGACGGCTGCGGTGCCGGCCCGCCGGAGGCGGTCAGTGCCGCGCCGGCGGAGGCGCCGCCGTCGTCCACGTACGAACCGCCGCCGAGCGGCAGGGTGACCGTCCGTTCCGTGACGGGCCAGGTGCGCTGGGCGCGCCAGGCGCCGGTGGAGTCCTCGACGGCGTAGGCCGGATAGCGGACGGCGGGCCTGATGCCCTTGAGGTACTGGTCGTAGAAGGACAGGGTCTCGTCGTACCAGCCCTCACGGCCCATGGCCAGGCGTCCGTCACCGACGCGGTCGCCGCCGCGCACGTGGTCCCACTGGCCGAGCCAGCCGCGCTCGGGGCCACGGTGGTTGTCGAGGTACTCCTCCATCTCCTCGGGCTTGGTGTTGTTCTCGATGAAGCCCTGGGTGACGAAGAGCGGGGTGTCGCTGCCCCTCGCCATCTTCGCGAGGTCGCGGGAGGTCCAGTACGGGTCCCGCCGGTCGGATATCCGGTATCCGGCCGAGTTCTCGGTCAGGCACTCCGGGTGGCTCTCCTCGTACCGGGCGTTGGCCTGGTAGCGCGGGTCGTCGTCCGCCATCGGGGGCATCGTGGCGATGGAGTTGTACGCGTCGGCGGTGCCGGTCACGTTCGGACGGGGGACGCCGTTGGAGTAGATGTACGGGTACATGTCCCACAGGGGTTCCTGGGCGACGACGGCCTTGAGGGCGCGCTGGTCCAGGTCGTTGCCGATGAGCCCGGTGACGGCGTCGTACGACTTGCCGTACATGCCCACGGCGCCGGTGGACCACGGCTGCTTCGCGGCCCAGTCGACCGCGGCCTTCACGTCGGCCTGTTCGCCGGGGCCGCCCCAGTCGAGGCAGCCGGTGGAGCCGCCGAAGCCGCGCAGGTCCACCATCACGAAGGCGTAGCCCTGGTCGAACAGGTCCGTGCCCTCGATGAAGTCCTGGAAGCGGGACGACGGGCCGGTGTGGGTCCAGCCCTCCGGGCCGGTCTGCCCGGAGTGGGAGAAGTAGGGGCCGATCGACAGGATGACCGGCACCTTCGCGTTCTTCTTCCCGGCCGTCCTCTCCGGCAGCAGCACGTCGGCGTGCAGTCGGGTGCCGGAGCGGTCCGAGGACGGGAAGTAGTGCTGGGTCCAGACCGAGCCCTCGGGGACGCGGTCGTTCTCCTCGTGGGTGACGGGGTCGGTGGCGGTGGCCGCCTCCCCCGTCAACGTCCGGGGTGCGGCGGCCGGTTCGGCCTCCGCCCCGGGCGCCGCGACGGCGGGACCGGCCAGGCCGGCGGTCAGCGCGAGGGCGGCGACAAGTGCCGAGGCGGTCCGGGTGGCCGCGCTACGGGCTCTCACATGCTCCTCCTTGAACGGTGGGTGCAGGTGGTACGGGTGGTGCAGGTTTAGCAGCGACACCCGCCGCGCGTCGATGGGGCGTGCAACTTCTCCGGCCCGCAGCGGAACTGACTGGTGCTCCGGAGCCGGTGCCGCCTACCGTCGGCCCCATGGCTGACGAGTGCTTCGGGCATCCACGGCTGGCCGCGATCCACGACCCGCTCGACCCCGATCGCGGCGATCTCGACGCATACGTCCGCATGGCCGAGGAGTTCGGTGCGCGCCGGGTGCTGGACATCGGGTGCGGAACGGGGGTGTTCGCCCTTCTTCTCGCCGGCCGCGGCGTCGAGGTCGTCGGTGTGGACCCCGCCGCGGCGTCGATCGACGTCGCGCGGGGCAAGCCCGGTGGTGAACGGGTGCGATGGATCCACGGTGATGTGTCCGCTCTCCCGCCCCTGCGGGTCGATCTGGCGACCATGACGGCGAACGTGGCGCAGGCCGTCGTGGCCCCGGAGGCGTGGCAGGAGACTCTGCGGGTGGCGTACGGATGCCTGCGGCCGGGCGGGCACCTGGTGTTCGAGACACGGGATCCGGCCCGCCGCGCCTGGGAGGAGTGGGACCGGGCGCGTTCCCGCCGCGTGACGGACATCGCGGGCGCCGGCACGGTCGAGAGCTGGGTGGAGCTGACCGACGTGAGCCTGCCGCTGGTGACGTTCCGCTGGACGTACGTCTTCGCCGTGGACGGGCAGGTCCTGACGTCGGAGTCCACAGTGCGCTTCCGGGACCGCGAGGAGGTCGAGGCGGACCTGACCGCGCAGGGGTACGTGGTCGACGACGTGCGTGAGGCTCCTGACCGTCCGGGCCGGGAGTTCGTCTTCGTCGCACGCCGTCCGCACGCCGAAAAACTTCTGCCGACGGTGACACAACCATTCCGGTACGTCACGGGTCACACCAGGCAGGAGCACCAACCGGCTCCAAGACCACACAAGGGGGAAAAATGATGTCGACCCGCTCCAAGCTGGCCGCTGCCGTACTGGCGGCGGTGTCCGTCGCGGGCACCACCGCCCTGGCCGCGCCCTCCTCCGCCGCGGCGAGCGTCACACCGCAGACCGTCTGCGGCAGCGGCTACAAGACCGTCAACTCCGCGCCCATCGGCTCGAGGGGGACGGTCTACCTGACCTACAACGCCTCCAACGGCAACAACTGCGTCGTGACCATCCGCAACACCGTGGGAACGGCCGTGGACATGTCCGCGTACCTGTACGTCCCCGACACCGACCAGGGTGACGGGGACTACGGGAGGTACACGTCGTACGCGGGCCCGATCCGCGCCTACGGCAAGGGCCACTGCGTCGACTGGGGCGGCAGCATCGGCCCGGTGTCCGTGCAGGTGACGGGCTCCAACTGCGCGGCGCTGAAGGAGCACCGGGTCACCACGACCCGCTGATCCGGTTCCCTCTCGTCCCGGCGGAGCGCGCGGCGCCTCCGCCGGGACACTGCCGGACGGACACGACACACGACTCCGACGGCGCGTGCGGCCCTCGCGCTCCCCGGCCGCGTCGCCTCGCGGGGCGGGACGTCACGCGGCGGCGCGGGCGGCCGGGACCTGCCCGGCGGGCGCGGCGGCGACCAGCAGGACGGCGAGCGCGACGGGAGCCGCCGCCTGGTAACCGACCCACACCTCTCCCCCGGCGCCGCTGCCTCGCCAGGCCGTCAGCAGACCGGCGAGCGTCGCCAGCACCCAGCCGCCGTCGTAGGCGATCATCAGACGCATGTAGGTGCGCTGCGTGCGGCGGTTCAGACACCTGATCTCGGCGCCGCCGCCGACCAGCAGGGCCGCGCCCGAGAGGACCATCAACCACGCGGACACGCCGAGCAGATGACCGAGCCTGGCGGCTCCTGCGAGGAACACCGCACCGAGCAGCACCTTGACGACTCCGTCGCCCATGATGCCCGTCCGAAGGATCCCTGCCTCGAAGAGATCGAACAGGCGGTCCCGCCAGGAGCGGACCTGCTCGAAGCGGTGGACGGCTTCGCCCGGTACTACCGGCGCAGCTGCGACACCCCGGACGCCGTGTCCGCCCTGTCACTGCAGATCACCCTGATGGACATGTCCCTGCACGACGCCGGGTTGAGAGCCCAGCTCGCCGCGTCCGTCCAGGCTCAGGAGCGTCACCTGGTCGCGTTGTTCACCGGACGGGTCCACGACGGCGGCCTCGTGACGTCGCATCAGGCGCAACGTCTGGTCACCGCGCTCAGGGCACTGTTCGTCGGCCTCAGCCAGGGCGTCGTCCTCGGCCTCGCCCCCGGTGCCGACGAGCGGTACTTCGCCGACGCCGCCCGTGCCCTGGTCTCCGGCGTGACCGTCGTCGGCCACGGCGCGGACGCTCCCGAGCGCCCCTGTCGGGAGTGAGCGCGGGCCGGACGGCCGGGGCCCGTCGCACACCGTCCGGCGGGAGCCGCCGGTCGGACGAGCCGCACGCGTGGGCCACTCACCGTACGAGTGCGGCGTCCGCTCCTCACGCGCTCGGCGCGGTCAGAACTCGTCCTCCGGGAAGTCCGGGTCGGCGAGGCCGCTCTCGGCGAACTCCTCGTCGTCCGCCATCGGGCCGGCGAAGAGGCCCCCCATGAGCTCGCCCAGGTCCAGCTCGGTCGCACCGGCCGGGGCGGTGGGGAGGGTGCCGTCGCTGATCCGCAGGGCCAGGCTCAGCTTCTTGACGTCGGCGTCCTCCGCCAGCTTCGCGAGGTCGATGTCCACCTCGGTCAGCTCCCCGTTCCTGAGGGTGAAGTCCGCCGTCACATCGGTGTCGGGGGCGTCCTTCAGATCCTTGTCCGTCGGCAGCTCCATGCCCGGGGGCAGGTCCTTCGCCAGCGGGCGGATCTCGCGCAGCAGCTCGGTGATCAGCGTGCGGAAGGGAGCGGTGGCGGTGACGTGCTCGGCGCCGTCCTTCTCCCCGGACGTCTTCAGCTCCACCTCGCGCGCGACGACCCCGCGCAGCGCCTTCACGAGCTTCTTCTGCGTCGCGGCGTCGAGGGTCGGCTCGGGTCCGGGAGCGGCCCCGCCCTCCTCCTCCGCGGCCGCGGCCTCCTCCATCTCCTTGGTGCTGATCCTCACCCACTTGCCCTCGAGGGCGTCCTTGAGCCCTCCGGCCTGCGGGGGCAGATCCTCGACGGAGGGCATGGGGCTGCCCATCGCCCTGCCGAGCTTCTCGACGTCGGAACGGAGGTAGACGTAGTCGCCGACCACCCGGTACTCGACGAGGTCGCCGTCCGAGCCGGTGACCTTCATGGCCATGCCGGCGAAGTCCTTCTCGCCGGACTCCTCGAGCGGCTTCTTCGACTGCACGGTGAACGTGATCTTCGCGTCGCTGATCAGTTGGGCGGCCTCGTCCGGGATCTCCTCGCCGGGCGCGGGCTCGGATGCGGCGTCGAGCGCCTTCAGCGACGCGACGTCGGTGTCCAGGTCGAGCTCGAAGGAGAGCGACTTCTTCTTGCCGAGTTCCTCGAAGGCCCGGTCGAGCTTCTTGCCGGCGGAGAGCTGCTCCACCGTGCCGCAGGCGGCGGAGCCCGCGAGGACGGCACCGACGACGGCGGTGGCGGTCAGGGTCTTGCGTATGGCGCTGATGATGGTCTCCTCGTGGGTCCGATCACGGTGTGATCGTTCAGGAGACTCACCACCCGCTCACAAGGTTGCCCCCGATCACCGGGCGACGCCGCAACACGTACGGCGCAGCGCGCGTGAGCCGTCGCCGGCCCGTCCGGCCGACGGCGTCCGCCCCCGTACGGGGTGCTGTGGCGCGGAGTTCGCGGTGCGCGGGCCGTCGACACCGCCGCCACGCCTGACGTGCGCTCCTCCTCGACCGGTCCTAGCGTGGCAGACGTCGCTCGGATGATCGACGGCCGGCCGAGCCGGCAGAAGGCGAGCTGTCATGGCTGAGCGGAGCAAACGGTCCTCACTCATCGGCGAACTGTCGGCTGAATTCGCCGGCACGATGATCCTCATTCTCTTCGGCTGCGGCGTGGTCGCCCAAGTGGTCGCGGGCGGGGCCCTCACGGACCCGGAAGGCGGCCTCGGGAACCACGACAGCATCTCCTGGGCGTGGGGCCTTGCCGTCACCCTGGGCGTCTACGTGGCGGCGCGGCTCAGCGGCGCCCACCTCAACCCCGCGGTGACCGTCGCCCTCGCCGTGTTCAAGGGGTTCCCGTGGCGCAAGGTGCTGCCCTACGCGCTGGCCCAGACGGCCGGCGCCTTCGTGGCCGCTCTCCTGGTCCGCTGGAACTACACCGAGGCCCTGGCGAAGGCCGACCCCGGCCACACCCTCAAGACGCAGTTCGTGTTCTCCACGCTGCCCGCCAACGGGAACACCGCACTCCCGGTCCACGAGTGGGGCGCCTTCCGCGACCAGGTCATCGGCACCGCCATCCTGCTGCTGCTGATCATGGCCCTCACGGACGTGCTGAACTCACCGCCGGGAGCGAACCTGGCGCCCTTCGTCATCGGCCTGATCGTGGTCGCGATCGGCATGGCCTTCGGCACCAACGCGGGCTACGCCATCAACCCGGCCCGCGACCTGGGCCCCCGGCTGGCCAGCTTCATCACCGGGTACGGCGGGGCCTGGCGGGACCAGTACGGGAACCTCTATTTCTGGGTGCCGATCGTGGGCCCGCTGATCGGCGGCGTGCTCGGCGCCGGTCTGTACAAGCTGTTCATCGGCCGCTTCCTGCCCACCGCCGAACCCGAGCCCCCGGGACGCGTCCCGGCACCCGCGGACTGACCACACCGGCTGGAGAGGCAGACATCATGGCGGACTTCATCGGCGCGGTGGACCAGGGGACCACCAGCACCCGATTCATGATCTTCGACCACGGCGGCAACGAGGTGGCGAAGCACCAGCTGGAGCACGCGCAGATCCTCCCGCGTTCCGGGTGGGTGGAGCACGACCCGGTGGAGATCTGGGAGCGCACCAACTCGGTGATGCAGAACGCCCTGCGCTACGGCGGCCTGTCGGCGACCGACCTGACGGCGATCGGCATCACCAACCAGCGTGAGACCACGGTGGTGTGGGACCCCCGCAACGGCCGCCCCTACTACAACGCCATCGTGTGGCAGGACACCCGCACCGACACGATCGCGGCCAACCTGGAGCGCTCGGGCAAGGGCGACGTCATCCGCCGCAAGGCCGGACTGCCCCCGGCGACGTACTTCTCCGGCGGCAAGATCCAGTGGATCCTGGAGAACGTCGACGGGGTGCGCGAAGCGGCGGAGCGGGGCCACGCGCTCTTCGGCAACACCGACGCGTGGGTCCTGTGGAACCTGACGGGCGGCCCCGACGGCGGCATCCACGCCACCGACGTCACCAACGCCAGCCGCACCATGCTGATGAACCTCGAGACGCTCGACTGGGACGACGAGCTGCTGGGCTTCTTCGACATCCCCCGGGCGATGCTGCCGGCCATCAACGCCTCCTCGCACCCGGAGGCTTACGGGGTGACCCGGACGACCCGGCCGCTGCGCGCTCCCCTGCCGATCGGCGGGGTCCTCGGCGACCAGCAGGCGGCCACGGTCGGGCAGGTGTGCTTCCGCCCCGGTGAGGCCAAGAACACCTACGGCACCGGCAACTTCCTGGTGCTCAACACCGGTACGGAGCTGGTCCGTTCCCAGCACGGTCTGCTCACCACGGTGGCCTACCGGTTCGGCGACGAGCCCGTCGTGTACGCGCTCGAGGGCTCCATCGCGGTGACCGGCTCCGCCGTGCAGTGGCTGCGCGACCAGATGAAGATCATCAAGACGGCCGCCGAGAGCGAGGATCTCGCCCGCACCGTCGACGACAACGGCGGCATGTACTTCGTCCCCGCCTTCTCCGGCCTCTTCGCACCGTACTGGCGCTCCGACGCCCGCGGGGCGATCGTCGGCCTCGCCCGGTACAACGACAACGCACACCTGGCACGGGCCACCCTGGAAGCCATCTGCTACCAGAGCCGCGACGTCGTGGAGGCGATGGAGGCGGACTCCGGGGTCCATCTCGACGTGCTCAAGGTCGACGGCGGCGTGACCGCCAACGACCTGTGCATGCAGATCCAGTCCGACGTCCTCGGTGTCCCGGTCAGCCGTCCCGTCGTCGCCGAGACCACCGCACTGGGCGCCGCCTACGCCGCCGGACTGGCCACGGGCTTCTGGCGCGACACCGACGAACTGCGCACGCACTGGCACGAGTCCAGGCGGTGGGAGCCCCAGTGGTCCGACGAGCAGCGCGCCGAAGGCTACGCCGGCTGGAAGAAGGCGGTGGACCGCACGCTCGACTGGGTGAAGATCCCCTGAGCGGTCAGCGCCCGAGCACCGGCCCGAAGGCGTCACGCGTGTCCGCGCCCGGGCACCCGCCACCCCGCCGCCTGCGGACGTGGATGCTGGAGGGCCTGTCCGACATGGGCAGGGAGGGCGGCCCTCAAGGACCGCACGCCCAGCCCGAACCGCCGCACCAGGGCCGGGCCTGGTACCGGGTGATGTGCCTCACCGGCGTCGACTACTTCTCCACGCTCGGCTACCAGCCGGGCATCGCCGCCCTGGCCGCCGGACTGCTCTCCCCGGTCGCCACCATCGTGCTCGTGGTCGTCACCCTGGCCGGTGCGCTGCCCGTGTACCGGCGGGTGGCGCAGGAGAGCCCGCACGGGCAGGGCTCGATCGCGATGCTGGAGCGGCTGCTGACGTTCTGGAAGGGCAAACTGTTCGTCCTCACCCTGCTGGGCTTCGCGGCGACCGACTTCCTCATCACCATCACGCTGTCCGCGGCGGACGCCGCCACGCACCTCGTGGAGAACCCGCATCTGACCGACGCCCTGCACGACAAGCAACTGATCATCACGTTGTTCCTGATCGCGCTGCTCGGCGCGGTCTTCCTCAAGGGCTTCCTGGAGGCGATCGGCGTCGCCGTGGTGCTCGTGGGGATCTACCTCGCGCTCAACGTGGTGGTCGTCGTGACGGGCCTGTGGCACGTAGCCACCGACGGGCACCTCGTCACCGACTGGACCAGGGCCCTGACCGCCGAGCACGGCGACGTCCTCGCCATGATCGGCGTGGCACTCGTCGTCTTCCCGAAGCTCGCGCTGGGCCTGTCGGGCTTCGAGACCGGCGTGGCCGTGATGCCGCACGTCCGGGGCGACGCGTCCGACACGGAGGAGCAGCCCACCGGCCGCGTCCGGGACACGAGGAAGCTGCTCACCACGGCCGCCCTGATCATGAGTGCCTTCCTGATCACCACCAGCTTCATCACCACCGTGCTGATCCCGGAGAAGCAGTTCGAGTCCGGCGGCGAGGCCAACGGGCGCGCACTGGCGTACCTGGCACACGAGTACCTGGGGAACGGCTTCGGCACGGTCTACGACGTCTCGACCATCGCCATCCTCTGGTTCGCCGGAGCCTCCGCGATGGCCGGGCTGCTCAACCTGATGCCGCGGTACCTGCCCCGCTACGGCATGGCACCGCACTGGGCGCGCGCGGTGCGCCCCATGGTCATCGTCTTCACGCTCGTCGGGTTCCTCGTCACGTGGATCTTCGACGCCGACGTCGACGCACAGGGCGGTGCCTACGCCACCGGTGTCCTCGTGCTGATCAGCTCGGCGGCCGTCGCGGTGACCGTCGCCGCCCGCAGGGCCGCGCAACGGGGCTGGACCATCGCCTTCGCCGTCATCGCCGCGGTCTTCCTCTACACCACCGTCCTCAACGTCATGGAGCGTCCGGACGGCGTCAAGATCGGTGCCTGCTTCATCGCGGCCATCGTCCTGGTCTCCTTCCTCTCCCGGCTCGCCCGCTCCTTCGAGCTCCGCGTGACCGAGGTCGAGCTGGACGTGACGGCGGAGCGTTTCGTCCGGGACATCGCGAGCCGCAAGCTCCAGTTCATCGCCAAGGAACCCGACGACCGGGACGTCGCCGAGTACCGCGACAAGGTCGAGCAGATCCGTGCGGACAACGAGGTCCCGTCGCACGAGGACTTCGTCTTCGTGGAGGTGACCGTCACCGATCCCTCGGAGTTCGAGTCGGGTCTGACCGTCCACGGCGAGGTGATGCACGGCCGCTACCGCGTCCTGACGCTGGAGGGCTCCTCGGTCTCCAACGCCCTGGCCGCCTTCCTCCTCCACGCCCGTGACCTCACCGGCCAGACCCCCCACATCTACTTCGAATGGACCGAGGGCAACCCCTTCGCCAACTTCCTCCGCTTCTTCCTCTTCGGTCACGGCGAGGTCGCCCCGGTGACCCGGGAGGTGCTGCGCGAGGCCGAGCCCGACCGCTCCCGGCGCCCCCGGGTCCACGTCGGCTGAGGACGCCACCGCCCGACCACCCGGACGCCGGCCCCGGCAGCGCCCAGGCAGCACCACCCGGCCGGCCATGGGCCAGACCGTTACCGGCCAGAGGTTGGCGCATTGGCGGCGGGTGATTCACACCGGGCTGACAGGCACCGTCCCTACGGTCGCGTGCATGTCGAAAACCGCTCCCGAAGAGCCTGACAACGCCCTCGTCTCCCGACTCGTCTCCCGCCGGCGCATGCTGCTCCTGGGCGGCGCGGCCGGCGCCGTCGCCCTCGGCGGGGCGAGCGCCGCAGCGAGCGCCGCCGGCCGGAGCGCCACCGGCGCCGGCACCCTCGCCTCGGTGAAGGCGGCCGCCTCCGCGTCCAGCGCCTGCATGTCGCTGACCACGGAGCAGATCGAGGGCCCGTACTACATCGACTACGAACTCTTCCGGAAGAACGTGGTCGAGGACCGCACCGGAGTGCCGCTGCTCCTCGTGCTGCGCGCCGTGGACAGCGCGACCTGCAAGCCCATCCGCAACTCGGCCGTCGAGATCTGGCACTGCGACGCGTCCGGCGTCTACTCCGGCTACACCCAGATCGGCAACGGCGGCGGAACGCCTCCCGGCCCTCCGCCCTCCGGCACGCCGACGACGCCTCCGGACGGCCCGGGCGGTCCGGGCGGCGGTGGCGGTGGCGGTCACGCGACTCCGACCGACGACCTCACCTGGCTGCGCGGCATCCAGATGACCGACCACCAGGGCTTCGTCACCTTCCGGACCGTCTTCCCCGGCTGGTACAGCGGCCGCGCCGTCCACATCCACACCAAGGTCCACACCGGCGGCTCCCGGACCTCCGACGGCTACACCGGCGGACGCACCTGTCACACCGGCCAGTTCTACTTCTCCGAGGAGTCGGTGAAGGCCACCGCGGGCGTCGCCCCCTACTCGGCGAACTCCGTCACGCGCGTGACCCTCGACCAGGACTCGATCTACCCGGGAACCGGCACACCGGGCGGTCTGCTCGAGCTCGTCTACGACAAGAGGCACGTCGAGCGCGGCGTCATCGGACACATCACGATGGCGGTCGACCCCAGCGCCACGAACGACGGCGAGGGCGCACCCGGGGGCGGCCCCGCCCCCACCGCGTCCCCGGCCCCCTCCGCCTGATCCGTCGACGTCGGGCACGTGCGGCGGGCACCGCATGCGCCGGCGACCGCGCGGTGGCCGCGGGGCTCCTCCCGGTCCGACCCCGGAGGGGCCCTCGGCCTCAGCGACCCTCGCCGGCGAACACGTGGCTACACGGACTTCAGGGGCTCCTTGAAGGATTTGCGGAACACCGGTCCGGCCAAGGGAATGATCGGTGAGAGCACCTTCGCCTTGAGCGAGCTGGGATGGCGTTCGAGTTGGACGTCGATGCGCGTGCCGTCGCTCGTGGGCGTCATCCGGAAGTCCCACCCGCCCGGCCCGAAGGGGGTCGAGTCGTGCGTGGTGACGGTGACCCTGTTGTGCGACGGATCCCACTCATAGCGTGCGTGCTCCCACGACTTGCCGTTCCCTTCCGTGACCTCGGCCCAGGTCTCGCCCCTCTCGTGGACCGCGAAGTGCTCGGCATCGATGGACGGCCACCGCTCCACCCGCGAAGGGCTGAAGTCGGTCAGTACCCCCATCACCTCGGAGGGGGTCATCGAGGAGTTCATGTGGAAGTGCAGGGATGGCATGGCCTGCTCCTTGGTGCGAGAAGGCGGAAGCGTGCGTCCGGCCCCCTCCCAGCATGCGCGCACCGTTGCTCTCGCGCACCAGCGTGTCAGGCGCGGGGCGTGACGGGGCGTTCGACGACGATCATGGCGGCGTCGTCGTCCAGGTGACCGCCGACGTGGTGCAGCAGGTCGCGCCGCAAGCGCCCGAGGAGAGCGTCGGGGTCGCTCTCGGTCCAGCCGGTGACCCGCTCGGCGAGCGGGTAGAAGGTGCCGGCGGGGTCGCGGGCCTCGGTGACGCCGTCCGTGTACAGCAGCATGAGGTCTCCCGGGAGGAACGGGAAGGCCTCGACGTGGTAACTCGGGTCCGTCAGCTCGCCCAGTCCCAGCGGTGGTGCGGGATGACGGGCGTTCATCGTCGTCGGCCGGCCCTCGCGCAGGACGATGGGCGGAGGGTGCCCGCAGGAGACCATCTGAACGCGGTCGCCCCGGTCGGGGATGTCCAGGACGGTGGCGGTGATGAACGTTTCCCCGTAGCGGGCCGTCTCCCCCGGCTCCGTCAGGTCCCAGCACACACTGCGGTCGAGGTAGGCCACCAGCTCGCCCAGGCTCGCCCGGCGGTGAGCCGCGACGCGGAACGCGCCGAGCAGCAGCGACGCGTCACCGACCGCGGTCAGCCCCTTGCCCCGCACGTCGCCGACGATCAACCGGGTGCCGGAGGCGGTGCGCGCCGCCGCGTACAGGTCGCCGCCGATCCGGGCCTCGGCCTCCGCGGCGAGATAGAGGGAAGCGGTGCGCAGCGGACCGAGCCGGCCGGGCAGCGGGGGCAGGACCACCCGCTGGGCGGTCTCGGACACGTACCGCACCTGGGTCAGCTCTCGCGCGCGGCGTTCGCGCACCACGCAGAAGACGACGAGGCTCGCTCCCACGAGCAGCAGGGCGAGCACCTGTGCCTCGTGGTTGGCGGAGAGCAGTTCGCCGGTGTCGCGCAGCACCCCGATGACCGTCTGCGCGATCACCGCCAGCGCGGCCACCAGTCCCACGGTCCAGGGCCCGCCGAACAGGGGGGTGATCGCCGGGGCGGCGACGAGCAGCGGCCCGAGGTGGATGTGGGGCGGCGCGAGAACGTCGGTCACGGACACCGCGACGATCCACGCGATCGGGATGGCGACCAGCGCCCGACCCGGTCGGTCCGGCCGGCGAAGTCCGTCGAGCCCTTGTGACATGCCTCCTCTCTACACCGTGCTCGGTCCGTGCGCACCGCCGGTACGGGCTCGGCACCCCTCCCACCAGCAAGGCCGCGCGCTGCGCCTGCCGGGGTGACTCCGCACCCCGGCACGGTCGAGCCGGCGGGACACCCACGGCCCACGGCCCGGTTGTGCGGCGGGAGGGTCAGCCCAGACGCGCGAGCAGGTCGTGGCACGCCTGCTCGCAGCGCCGGCACGCCTCGGCACAGACGCGGCAGTGCTCGTGCATGTCCGCGTGGGCGGCGCACTCGTCGCCGCACGCCTTGCAGACGGTGGCGCAGGCCTGCAGGACGGCCCGGGCGATGTCGGCGTCGTAGCCGGTGTGTCGGGAAAGCACCGATGCGGTGGCGTTGCAGATGTCGGCGCAGTCCATGTCGGTGCGGATGCACTTGGTCAGATCGCCGACCATGCCCTCCGACAGGCAGGCGTCGGCGCACGCGGTACACGCCTGCGCGCAGGCGATGCACTCCTCGATGCACCTGGCCATGGCTTCCCGGTCCACGCCTCCCAGGTCCGCGGGGTAGGTGCGGAGCATCTCGTTGACGGAAGTGCTCATGAGCCGCTCCTGTTCTGCTGCTGGTGTGCTGCTGCCGGCGCGGCATGGGACAGTGCGCGCCGCGCGGTGCCTGCCGGGTTTCACCCGACCGCGTCCCGCAAACGGCCGCCGCGTGCCGCCCTCCGGCGCTCACGCCGAGCCGTAGGCGTGGCGGCGCTGCGTCGGTCGTCGTCGCCGGATGGAAAACACGTTGGCCGGTGAGCCGTAGTGCTGCGACGATGCCTTTGTTTCTCCCGCGGAGGATCTTTGTTCGTCTTTCTCTGTGCCGACTGTGGGGCCAGGCTGACCGTCCCGCTGTCGCAGGTCGCGCTGCCGGTCCACGCTCACCAGAAGTACGGCAACGGAACCCAGCCCCCGGTGCTCATGGAGTCGGGCACGTTCGCCGTGGACCCGGAGCCCTGGGGGCCGCCGTGGCGGAGGTGGGAAGAGATCGCTCCGGAGGAAGCGACCGCCCGCGGTGTCCACGCGCCGGTGTTCGCCCTCTCCGACGGCGCGCCCGGCGCCGTCGTCATCGCGCCGGGCGATGCCACCGGTACGGCCCTGATCCCGGAGGCACGCGCGGGCGGCTACTGCTGCGGCCTCGACGGCGCCGACGGCCCCAACGTGGCCTGCGTGGAGTGTTCCCTGCCCGTGGCGAGCCGCATCGACGACTGTTCGCTGTGGCAGGCGCTGTGGCTCGCCCCGAACGCCGTACGCCGCGTCCCTGTCGACGGCGCCGGTGCCGCGCCGCTGTCCTGGTCGGAGCTGATGGAGACAGGTGAGGGCACGCCCCCGTTCGAGCCGATCGCCACGTGGGCGTCGCGGACGGCGGCCGGGCACTGGTCGAACCACTGGTGGTCGTGGAGCCCGCAGTGGGAGGCGGCGGCCGGTCAGGCGCTCGCCCACCTGCTGGCGGCGTCGGAGGGCCGACCGGTGACCGTCCCGGACGGCTTGGCCGGCCAGGTCTTCCAACGCGCGCTCGACGCCCTGCTGCCCGCGGGCGGGCCCGCGAGGAGTGCCGCCCTGGCCGGACCGGGACTGCCGGTTCCCGGCGAGGACACAGCCATCCTCCTCGTGCCGTCCCACCCTCGGACGGGAAGGACCTGGGCCCCGGCCCTCCCAGCGCCGCACCTGGTGCCTTTGCCGTTCGGCGTGTGGCTTCGACTGGCCTTCCCCGAGCCCGACCCGCCCGCCCCCGCGTCAGGGACACTTCCCGACGGCGCCCTCCGCGACGACTTCGATCCGCCCGCGGCGCGCCCCCGCCACCTGTTCCGGGCCGACCCGGAAGTGTTCCGGCGCACCCTGGTCCGGCTGCCGGCCGTCCGCAGTCCGTGGCTGCGCGAGATACTCGACGACCTGACGCACCACATGCGAAGTGGCCTCTTCTGATCGATCCGTTCCGGGGGCCGGTGATCGTCTCGGACCGCACCACCAGGAGGAAACAGTGTCAGACCCGCGACTGCTCACCCCCGAGGAGAAGCTCGCCGCCGCGAAGAAGCTGTTGAGCCTTCCCCGTATCGTCGCGATCTGCGGCTCCACCCGCTTCATGGCCGAGATGAACGAGGCCGATCTGCTGGAGACGAAAGCGGGAAGGATCGTCGTCAAACCAGGCTGTGACATGAAGTCGCCGCACGAGCTCTGGTCCGATCCGGTCGAGGCCGAGGCGCTGAAGGTCCGGCTCGACGAACTGCACCGGGCGAAGATCCGGCTCGCCGACGAGGTGCTCGTGGTCGGCGACTACATCGGGGACAGCACCCGAGCCGAGATCGCCTACGCCCGGTCGCTGGGCAAGCCCGTGCGCTTCACGCACCCCGAAGTCGACCCTGCCGCCTGACCGCCCGCCGCCGCCACGGCACCCCGGGCAGTGGTGCGGGTGCGCTCACGGGCGGCCGGGCCGGGGCGGCGCGGATCAGCTCGGCCAGGGACGTTCCTTGCAGATGTGCCCTGGCCGTGAGGGCGAGACCGTCGATGTCCGCCCCGCCTCGGCGCCGTCTCCGTCGACTTGCCCTGCCCCGTCGCTGAACTGGCCCTCCAGCACGTCGCAGTCCGCCGCAGCCATGCCGCTCTCGTCGGACGGACTCACCCTGGCTCCTCCCCGGCGCTCAGTCCGGCCGCCCGATCAGCGTCAGGGCTGCGGGCCGGCGTCTCCGCGAACTCGGCATCACCGTCGCCGTCACTTGGCAGCGAGCCGCCGCCGGAGACGCCTACGCAGCCGAGGTCACGATCAGCGCCGCGCTGCGCAGGCCGAACGCGACGCCGGAACTGCTCCGCGTCGACAGCCAACCGGCGTGTCCAAGACTCTCCTGTCACCGCATGGAAGACAGGTGGGGACCCCTCGCCGTAACTGGCGAGAGCTCACATTCCTTGGTTTGAGCGATGCAGTGGAGTCAATTCGAAGGCCAGCACAGGTGAATACCAGGACTCATGGCGTGTCTGACATTTCCCTTCCGGCGACCATTGACGGTCCGGCTGGTGCGGTGTTTAAGTGACGCGTCTCGATCGGAGACAGTGTCCTCTTATAGGAGACAGCGCAGTGGTCACTCAGATCCTCACCTCGTCGCTCAAGACGCTGGAGGTCCTCGCCGCCCTGGCCGACGAGCCGCAGGGCGTAGGGGTCTCCGAGCTCGCCCGTCGTACCGGCGGCAACCGGGGCTATGTGCACCGGCAGTTGGTCACGCTGTGCGCCGGTGGCTGGGCCGAGCAGGCGGAGGACGGGACCTACCGGCTCAGCCTCCGTGTCTCCAGGCTCTCCGACGCCGCGTTCGCCCAGGCGGGGCTCGGCCACCGGGCCACCGCGGCGATGGAGGAACTGGCCGCCCTGGTCGACGAGACGGTGTCGCTGGCCGTCCTCGACGGTGACTCCGCCCGGATAGTGCAGCGGGTCGAAGTGGACCGGCTGCTGCGCGTCGACTCCAGGATCGAGGCGCGGATGCCGATCTCCGACACGGCCTCCGGCCGGGTACTCACCGCATGGGCACTGCCGCACGATCTGGCAGCGCTGCGGGACGCGGGCGTCCCCACCGCCCGCGACGACGAATTGGAGCACATTCGGCACCTCGGCTACGCGATCTCGCTGCCGAACCGGCTGGAACCGACAGTTGCCGTGGCGGCCCCGGTCTTCGACGCCAGGCGCCGAGTGATGGCCGCTCTGTCCGTGGTCGGCCCGATGGTCCGCTTCGACGCCGAAGCCGCGGCAGGCGACGCCATGGCCTGCGCGGCCCGCGTCACCAAGATCGTCTCCGGGAGCAGGTGACCGCCGTCGTCCGACCCCCCTCGCCACCGGGCTCTGACCCGGTCCCCGTCCGCAGCCGCCGCTGCCACCCGCACGGTGCCGACCCTCTCGTCCGCCCGAACCCCACGGCCCCGTGGCGCCGCCGCCCCTGACCCCGGGCGGGCCCCGCCACACCGCCCGCTCCAGCGCACCACCTCGCGGCCGGACCGCACCCCTGGCCGGCGTTCCCCCGTTCACCCTCCCCGCGTGCCCGGCCCTGGGCCGTCTTCTGCTGCCCTGCCGCCCGTCACGCACCCGCCTTGTCACCCCACACGGGCCGGATCACTGGCCCGCGGCGACGACCGCCGCACCGCCCGCGGCGGCCGTCGCACCGTGTGACCCGCACGAAAGGAACCATCCGTGGCACCACAGCCCAGCCCGGTCGGCCTGGTCGGCCCCGTCGGCCGACCGGCCGACGAGATCATGACATCTACCGCCCTCTCCTCCTTGCAGGCCGGGCGCCTCTCGTCGGCCCGTTCCCTGGTCAACCGGATGCTCCGAGAGGGCTGGCGCGTCGAGCGCCGCTCGCTGACCGTCGAGGCGGACGGCAGCGGTGAGGCCGTCTACCGCATCCACACGGCGGACCGGGCGATGGACTTCGTGGCCTTCGCCTTCCCGCCCTCCTCGCAGGAGCGCACCCTGCGCATCTTCGACCTGGGGTGGGACATGATGGGCGCCCTCCTCGACGGTCCCGCCACCACCGAGGACATCGAGCACACCCGCAACGAGATGCCGCGCCTCTACCACGGCCGGGCCACGGCGCACACGCTCACCTGGTGCCGCGCCAACCGTTCGCTGCGCGTCTTCGAGCACGTCGTGGAGGCGCTGGCCGCGGGCCGGCAACCCGACACCGTCGCGCTCGCCCGTGTCGGCTACCTCATGCGCAACATCGGGCTGGACGGAAACGGCACCTTCGGCACCCGGACGTTCCTGGCATACGGCGAGGACCATCCTCTGGCGGTGCCGTACCACGCCCAATTGCTGTCCGCCTACATGATGCGTGAGCTGAGCGCGGACCTGGTCGAGGCGCTGGCCGCCCGCCGTTCGGACACCGCGGTGGCCCTCGCCCCGCAGGTCCGCCGCTTCCTCGGCGTCGGCAACAGCTCCGCGCTCGGACTGGTCCTCTGGGTCAGCAACCACCCGGTGCTGGTGGACCGCTGGATCGCGCTGCGCGAACAGGCCCTGGCCCATGCCCGCGGCCTCAGGGCGGCCCCTGGTACCGCCGTCAGGGACACGCTGGTCGCACTGCTGGAGCGGGCCGCGCTGTACCAGAGCGAAGACGTCAACGAGTACACCTGTTTCACCCCCGCCGAGCGGATCGTCGCCGACCTGCGCCGCGTACTCGCCGCGATCCCCGGACGCGCCGCTGCGGCCGAAGCGGACGGCCGGGTGCCGACGGTGGCCGAGTTGGTCGACGGCGTCGAGGACGTCTGTGACGAGGCCGCCGAGGTGGTCAACTCCGTACTCACCGAGCTCGACCCCGAGGAGTCGGACCGGCTCGCGGCGGAACTCACTGTCAACGAGACGTTCCGCCGGGACGCTTCGATGGCCATCGGTGAGCTTCGTGAGCTGCTCGCCGAGCGGTACGCCTGGGCCCTTGCCGTCGACCGGACCGCACCGGGCGCGGTCTCCAACACCTGGTACAAGTCCCGGTCGGCGGAGGAGCCCAGGTGCGGCGCCACCGCCGAACTGCCCGAGGGCACCATCGATCTCACCGTGGACGTACCCGGCATGGTCCAGCACCTCGACGGCGTACTCGCCACCGAGGAGGACCCGGCGCTGCCCGTCGGACGCCTCCTCGCAGCCCGCCCCGAGCTGCGGGGAGCCGTCGAACGCCTCCAGTCCCTCGCCGGACACGCGTATGCCGTCCCGCACGCCAACATCCGCGACGCCGCCTTCGTGCCTGCGCGGATCATCCGCTTGGCGAACGCGGCCCTCTACGGCTTGGAACGCACCAAGGACTACCTGGGCCGCGACCTGCGCGGCGTGATCTTCCAGGGCGCGCCCACGGCGGCCGACCTCGGCGCCGGCGCTGTGGGCCCGTGGTTCTGGCCGGCCATACCGCGCCCCGCCGACACCCTTGTCCTCGAAGCCCCCGTGCCCGCCCCCTCGAACGGAGCCGCCCGATGACCTCCGCCACGCTCGCCAGTGCTCCCGGGAGCGACGGCACCGCCGACCGCCTGGGCCGCACCTGGCAGAACGCCTCCGATGCCGAGACGCTCCGGCTGTCGCTGCGTGAGCTGCGGCTGGTCAGCGAGCGGCTGCTTCAGGCCCAAGGTCTCGCCCTCGGCGCCGTTCCCGCAGTGCGCGATCTGGTGCTGCATGCCCAGGCGGCCGGGTTGCCGGCTCTGCAGTTCCTCTCCGAGGGGCTCAGCGCCGCCGACCGTGCCGACGCGGGCCGGGTGGAGATCGTCGCCGAGATCCCGGGTGCTCTCGTGGTCGACTGTCTCGGCCAGAGCGCCCTCGTCGTCGCCCCCGCGCTGCTCGACCTGCTCCAGGCCGGACCCGGGGAGCGGGTCACCCTGTGGGCGGGGCGCGTCGAACACGCAGGCCTCGCCGCCGTGCTGGAGCACCAGGGCACCGACCGCGGAGTGGTACTCACCGTGACGCCCGCCCCCTCGGCCGCCGCACCGGCCGCTGGGCTGCCCCCGGTGCCCGACGAGTTGGCCGGCAGCGGCGTACTGCTCGTCATGGAGCGCCGGGCGCCCGAGCTGCCCGATGATCCCGAGTTGCTGCGTCTCCTGCCGCTCGTCGGCTCACTGCCCGCCGCCCGCGCGGTACACACCGGAGTGATGATCTCCGCAGCCCTGTGGTGGTCGCTGTTCGAGGACTCCGCACGTGCGCTGTCCACCGAGTCGGTGACCTCGCTCAAGCACGCCGGCGCGACCGCCGTCGACGAGAACGGCGTGATCGAACCCGACCTCACCGACGACGTGGACTTCGTCGGTGGCACGGCCAAGAAGGAGCAGGAGCAGCGATGAACATCGACGGACTCGAGTGCGGCGTCTTCAACCGGACGGTCTTCGAGGAGTTGCACGCCGGGCGCGTGGACTGCGTGACGAACACCATCGCGTTCTGGGAGAACGCGGCGGAGACCATGCAGGCCCTCGCCGACTGGTACGGCATGGAACGCGACAACGCCGATCTCATACGGATCGCGTACTCCACGGCCGACATCGAGGAGGCGGCCGCCGAAGGCCGTACCGCGGTCCTCATGGGGACCCAGAACGCGTCCCCGATCGAGGACCGGCTCGACTACATCGAGCTGTTCGCCCGCATGGGCCTGCGGGTCATGCAGCTCACGTACAACATCCAGAACACCCTGGGCGCGAGTTGCTACGAGACCACCGACGCGGGCCTGACGCGCTTCGGCCGCAACGCCGTCGAGGAGATGAACCGCTGCGGCATCGTCGTCGACTGCTCCCATGTGGGCGACCGGACCTCCTACGACGCCATCCATGCCTCGGCCGTCCCGGTGGCGATCAACCACGCCAATCCGCGTGAGTTCTTCGACCACGCCCGCAACAAGCGGCCCGAGGTCATCGACGCGCTCGCGGAGCGCGGCGGGGTGCTCGGCCTGACGATGTACCCGAACATCGCCGGCGAGTGGTGCGAGACCGTCGAGAGCTGGTGCGAGCTCGTCGCCCGCACCGTGGAGCGGATCGGTGTCGACCACGTCGGCGTCGGTTCCGACCTCGGGCGGTTCCTCACGGAGGAGCACATGGTGGAGATGCGCAAGGGGCACTGGACGCGCGGCCCCGAGTACGGGGCGGGCAAGCCCGGGCAGTCGCCGGTCGTGCCGGACCCGGAGTGGTTCGAGACGGCGGCCCAGTTCGGCAACATCCCCGCCGGGCTGGCCAAGGCCGGCTTCTCCGACGACGAGGTCGAGAAGCTGTGCGGCGGCAACTGGCTCCGCCTGTACCGGCAGACCATCGACGTGGACCTGCAGGGCGGCCGGGGGGCCGTACCCGTGACGGCCTAGACGCGCGCGGACCCGGCGGGGCCGAACCCCCGCCGGCTCCCGCGGACCGGCCGCTCCGGTACCTGCACCCGCCGAGGGCACCGGCCGCCGGCCGTGCGCACCCGGTGCCTGCCCCGTCCCGGGACGCCACCAGGAGCGACGTCCCCCGACTCCTCCCTGCCCGTCTCTCCGAGTGGAGACTCCCGATGCCCCACCGCCCCCTGCCGCCCCGGACCCGGCGGCGTACCCTCGCCGCCCTCACTCTGGCCTGCGCCCTGACGGCTTCGCTCACCTCCTGCGCGACCGCCGGCGTCTCTGTCGAGGCAGCGCGCCACACCCTGGTCATAGACACGGCCTTCAACGCCAAGTCCATCGATCCGGCGCGCGTCTACCAGCCGACCGACTACCTCGTCGACCACGCCCTGTACGAGACGCTGACCACCTACCGCGGCGAGGACCTGCGCACTCCCGTGCCCGGTCTGGCCACGTCGTGGTCCAACTCGGAGGACGGGCAGTCCTGGACGTTCGAGCTCCGCAAGGACGCCCGTTTCTCCGACGGCAGCCCCGTGCAGGCGAGCGACGTCGTCTTCTCCTTCGACCGGCTGCGTCACGTCGACGCCAGCCCGGCCTATCTGATGGCCGGGGTCTCCGTGGAGGCCACGGATGCGCGGACGGTCGTCCTCACCACCGAGTCACCCCGCGCCGATGTGCCCGCGATGCTCGCCACCCCCCAGTTCGGAGTGGTCAACGCCGACGTGGTGCGCGCGCACGGCGGCACCGACGCGAAGGACGCGGTCACCGAGGACAAGGCCGAGATCTGGCTGAACACTCGGTCCGCGGGCTCGGGGCCGTACCGGCTGAAGAGTTACAGCAACTCCTCGCAGATCGTCCTGGAGGCCAACCCGGAGTACGCCGGTGACGCACCGGCATATCCCCGGGTGATCATCCGGAACGTGCCGTCCGCGCAGCAGCAGTTGCTCGGGGTGCAGTCCGGTGACTCGCAGATCGCCCTCGACATATCCGCGCTGCAGACCAAGGGCCTGAACGACGACAACCTCGTGGTCGACGACAGCCGGGCGGCCGAGGTGCTCTATCTCGCGGTCAGCCGCGCGAAGAACCTCCCCAGCGCCTCCGCGGACGTGCAGAAGGCGATCCGGCTCGGCATCGACTACGCGGGCCTCGTCGAGATCGCCGGCCCCGGCTCCACCCAGGCCACCGGCATCCTGCCGACCGTCTTCACCGGAGGCCTGGGGAAGGCGGACGCCGCCGCGTACGACCCCGGGGCGGCCCGAGCCCTCGTCGAGAAGGCAGAGAAGGAACAGGGCCTGGAAACAATCGAGCTGACCCTCGACTACGCCAGTGACTACCACCGGCTGGCCGGCCTCGACTACGGCGTACTGGCCCAGCGCATCCAGAGCGACCTGGGGAAGATCGGCATCACGGTCACGCTCCGGCCCTCGCCGACGTCGACCTCCCTGCAGCGGTATGTGGACGGCAAGACGCAACTCGCCCTGTGGTCCTACCCGCCGGACTACCTCGACCCCCAGAACATTCTCGGCTTCGCGCCCGGCGACTTCCTCTCCAAGCGGGTGCACTGGCCCGCGAAGGACGCCCCCGGACTCGGCACCCTGACGAAGGCGGCGTACGGCTCGGTCGACGAGCGGGACCGGCTCACCGCCTACACGGCGTGGAACCGTGCGATGAACGAGGACGGCCCCTTCGTCCCGCTGCTGGAACCGAACTTCGTCACCGTCGCCTCGGCCGAGGTCACGGGACTGGTCCGCAATCCGCTCTACTACCTCGATCTGGCCACGCTCGGCCGCTCGGAGGGGTGACCCATGACCGAGACCGCCCCCAGCCCGGCTCCCGCCGGACCGGCCCCCGCACCGGCGGGCCCGCCGGTCCCCGCGAAAGACGCCCGCCGCGGCCGCCGCAGGGTGCCGCCCCTGCTGGCGTACGCACTGCGCCGCGTCGCCTCCTCGGTGCTGATCGTCTTCGGCGTCACCCTCGTCACCTTCCTGCTCAGCTCCGTCGTCCCGGCGGACCCGGCCACCGCCAATCTCGGCCAGCGCGCCCTGGACGACCCCGAGATCGTCGCCCGCTACCGCGCCGAGCAGGGCCTCGACCGGTCGCTGCCGGTGCAGTACGCCTCTTACCTCGGCAACCTCCTCACCGGAGACCTGGGCACCTCGCAGCAGACCCAGCGCCCGGTCCTCGACGACCTCGCCGAGAAGCTCCCCGCCACCCTCGAACTGGTCGTCGCCGCCACCGTGATGGCCCTGGTCACCGGTGTTCTCTTCGGCGTACTCGCCGCGAAGGGGCGCGGCGGACGTCTCGACCGGATCTCCCGCACCCTGTCGCTCACCGGGGTCTCCCTGCCGACCTTCTGGATCGGCATGGTCGCCGCCGTGCTGTTCGTCAAGAATCTCGGCATCCTGCCCGGCTCCGGGCGGCTCGCCCCCGCCCTCGACCCACCGGGCCAGATCACCGGCTTCTACACGGCCGACGCCCTCCTGGCAGGCGACCTGGGCGCCTTCGCATCCGCAGCCGCTCATCTCGTCCTGCCCGCCTCGGTCCTCGCCCTGTCCGTCGTCGGCATGGTGCTGCGTTTCACCCGCAGCGCGGTGCTGGAGGCGCTGTCGTCCGACTTCGTCAAGGCCGGGCATGCCAAGGGCCTGCGGGGGCGCGGCGTCCTGTGGGGCTACGCGGTGCGCTCGGCGTCCGGCCAGCTGATCACCGCCACCACTCTCTCCTTCAGCCTGCTGCTCGCCGCGACCGTCTACATCGAGCAGCAGTTCTCCTGGAACGGCATCGGCCAGTACGCCTTCCGCAGCTCGACCAACCTCGACCTGCCCGCCGTGATGGGCGTGTCCATCCTCATCGCCTTGGTCTTCGTCGTGGTCAACCTGGTCGCCGACCTGCTGTACGCCGCCTTCGACCCGAGGATCCGCCTCTCATGACCGCTACTTCGACTCCGGTCACCGCACTGGGCCACCGCGGGGGACGGGTGGCCGGCGCCTGGCGCTGGGCACGCCGCAACCCTGCACAAGGCGTCGCCGTCGGCGTGCTGCTTGTCTGGACGGTCGTCATCGTCCTCGCCCCCGTGCTGGCACCGTACGACCCGCTCGACCAGAGCGCCGTACCCCTCGAGGGCGCCTCGTCCGCGCACTGGCTGGGCACCGATCCCGCCGGGCGCGACGTGCTCTCGCGTGTCCTGTACGGCGCCAGGCTCTCAGTACCGGTGGGTCTGCTGCTCATCACGGTGACCGCCGTGATCGGCACGGTCGTCGGTCTCGTCGCGGGCTTCTTCGGCGGCTGGGTCGACGAGGTCCTGATGCGCGTCACCGACGTCGTCTTCGCCTTCCCTGTCATCATCCTGGCGATGGCGGTGGCTGCCTCGCTCGGCCCGTCCCTGCCCAACTCCGTGCTCGCAGGCGCCCTCGTCTGGTGGCCCGGCTACGCACGCACCGTGCGCTCCGCCGTGCTCTCCCTGCGCGAGACGGACTTCGTGCACGCCAACCGGCTCGCCGGAGTCGGTTCGGTCCGCTCCATCCTCGTGGACCTGGTGCCCGGCATCGCCGGTTCGCTCCTCGTTCTGGCCATGCTCGACGTCGGCGGCGCGATCCTGCTCCTCGCCGGGCTGTCCTTCCTCGGGCTGGGTGCCAGGCCGCCGGCCGCAGAGTGGGGATCGATGGTCTCCGAGGCGTCGCAGTACTTCAACCAGTGGTGGCTCGCGGTCGTGCCCGGGCTCGCCATCGTCACGGTCGTGGTCGCCTTCAACGTCCTCGGTGACGCCCTGCGCGACCGGCTCGACCCCAAGCTCTCGACGGCTGGAGAACGATGATGAGTGGTGACCGGACCCTCGACGCGCGCACCCCGCTGGACACCCGCGCGGGTACGGGCACGGCACGCACCGGTACGACGGAATCCGGTACGGCCGCCGAGCCTCTGCTGCGCGTACGTGACCTGACGGTCACCCTGCTCCGGGGCGGGCGCGATGTGCGGCTCGTCGACGGTGTCGGTCTGGAGGTGCGTCCCGGCGAGGTGCTGGGCGTCGCCGGGGAGTCCGGCAGCGGCAAGACCGTGACCGGCATGACTCTGGTCGGCCTCGGACCCGACCGGGCCACCGTCACCGGGTCGGTCCGCTTCGACGGCCGGGAACTGGTCGGACTTCCCGACAAGGAGTGGGGGCGGGTGCGCGGACGGGACATCGCGGTCGTCTTCCAGGACCCGTCCTCCGCCCTGCATCCGATGCTCACCGTCGGCCGGCAGCTCACCGATCACGTCCGCCGCCACCAGGGCATCAGCCGCAAGCAGGCGGCTGCCCGCGCGGCCGAACTGCTCGACATGGTGCGCATCCCGGGCGGGGCCTCGGCCGCCGCCCGCTACCCGCACCAGTTCTCCGGCGGCATGCGCCAGCGCATCGCCATCGCGTCCGCCCTGGCCTGCGGCCCGCGCCTGCTCATCGCCGACGAGCCGACCACCGCCCTCGACGTCACGGTCCAGGCCGGAATCGTCGAACTCCTCGACGAGCTGCGGCGCGAGACGGGCATGGCCGTCGTCATGGTCACCCACGATCTCGGAGTCCTGTCCTCCATCGCCGACCGGATCGCCGTCTTCTACTCCGGCCGCGTCATCGAGACCGGCACTGTCTCAGAAGTCATCGGCGCTCCTCAACACCCCTACACACGAGGCCTGCTGCAGGCCCTGCCGCACTCCTCGCTCGGTGCACGCTCCGTTGTCGGGCACACCGTGCCGCTGCGCCCCATCCCCGGTTCGGCCCCCGCCGCCGACGCACCGGTTCCCGGCTGCCCCTTCCACCCGCGCTGCTCGTCTGCAGTCGACGGCTGCGACCGCACCCGTCCGGAGCCGGTCACCATCGGCCCCGCCCGTACGGCCGCCTGCGTACTGGTCGAGCCCGGCGTCGCCCGCCCCGCCGACCCCCCACCGACTCCCGGCCCCGTCTCCGCGGCCGATGCCCCCGCCAGGAGGAAGGCATGAGCGTCCCCGCAGGCCACCCGGCCGCACCGCTGCTCCGCGTCGAGGACGTGGTCGTGGAATATCCGCGCAAGGGGCTGCCCCCGACGCGTGCCCTGGCCGGCGTCGGCCTGGAGATCGCCCCGGGCGAAGTCGTGGGCATCGTCGGGGAGTCCGGCTGCGGCAAGTCCACCCTGGCCCGGGCCATCACCGGTCTCGCCCCGGTGCGGGCGGGCTCGGTCTCCTTCGACGGCACGCCGGTCGGCACCATGGGCCGCCGCCGCCGCGCCGCCGGCCTGTTGCCGTTGCAGATGGTGTTCCAGGATCCGAACGCCTCGCTCAACCCCCGGCGCACCATCGGCGCGCAGATCCAGGAAGTCGTGGCCGCTCGCGAGCGCGCGCAGGGCACCGGGCGCGGCCGCCGCGACCCGGAGAGCGCCCGCGAGGCCGTGGAGGCGTTGCGCCGGGTCGGCCTTCCGGACGGAGCGGCGGACAAGTACCCGCACGAGTTCTCCGGCGGGCAGCGACAGCGGGCCGCGATCGCCAGGGCGCTCGCCTCCCGCCCGAAGCTGATCGTCGCGGACGAGCCGGTGTCGGCCCTCGATGCCTCCGCGCAGGCGGCGGTGGCGAATCTGCTGCGGGACCTGTCGCGCGAGGAAGGCATTGCGCTCGCGTTCATCTCACACGACCTGGCGGTGGTCGGTGCGCTCGCCGACCGGGTGGTCGTCATGTACCTGGGCCGAGTCGTCGAGACGGGCACCGTCGAGCACGTCTTCAACGCGCCGCGGCACCCTTACACCCAAGCCCTGCTGGCCGCCGTGCCCGTACCGGACGGCACCGGTTCCCGCCCGCAGGCGCTGACCGGCGAGGTGCCCGATCCGGGCAGCCCTCCGCCCGGCTGCCGCTTCCACCCCCGCTGCCCGCTGGCCGTCGACCGCTGCCGGACGGACGAGCCCGTTCTGCTGCGGACGCCAGGCATGACGGTGGATTCCGAGGTGGCCTGCTGGGTCGTGCAGGCCGAGGAAACGGCGGCGGTCTGAACGCGCGACGCCCCACCGGAGGGCCCGCACGCCCGTGCGAGCCCTCCGCTGGAGGCTCGCTCAACCGTACCGGCGGCGGACTGCCCGCGGATCATGGATCTCCTGGCCGGCCGGCCCGAGGCGGATGCCGCGCCTACGGCGTGCCGCTCTACGTGACGGACAAACGGCGGACGCCGTACGGGATCGTGCACCCTGTCCGACCCCGATCCCGTCCGGCCTCGATGCCACGAAGCAGCCGGTCCTTGCCCGAAGCGGGCCAGGAGGAGGGCGCCCCGGACCCCGACGCACCCCACAGCCGTTGGGATGCGGCGCCGAGTGCCCCCGCCGCCAGGCCCGTCGCCCCCCGCCAGCAGGGCGGCCGCGACGGCCGGCAGGGCCGCTGACGCGCTGCGCCCGGCCCGCTCCCGAGGACCGCTCAGTCGGGCAGAGCGGCGGTGAGGTCCACCTCGACCAGTTGGCCCGCGAAGCCCAGCTGCGCGACCCCCAGGAGCGTGCTGGCGGACGTGAAGGCGGGGCCGAGGGCTGAAGTGGTGAGCCGGTGCCAGACGCGGCCCAGGTCCTCCCTGTCGTCGCTGCGCACGTAGATCACCGAACGCACCACGTGCTGCGGCTGAGCGGCTACCGCCGCGAGGGCGGCGAGTGCGTTCGTGACGACCTGGTCGACCTGCGCGTCGAGGGAGCCGGCGCCGACGAGAGAGCCGTCCTGGCCGAGGGGGCACTGACCCGCCAGATAGGCCGTTCGGCCGGTCTCCACCACGGTGATGTGGTGGTAGCCCGGCGTCTCGTGCAACCGGTCGGGGTTGATACGGCTGATCTTCGCGGTCATACCGCGAGTCTGACCGGCCCGCCGCCCCACACGCACCCGAATTTACCCCACCGCACAAGTGACCATCGCGGGCGACGCCTCAGCGGCGGGCGAAGGACAGCACGGCGAGGAGGGTGGTCGGCTGCCGGGTGGAGAGGTACACGTAGGGGACGGAGCTGCCCGGATCGTCGATCTCGATGCGCAGGGCCGTCGGGATGTGGCTGCGCAGCAGCATCTTCGCGCGGACGTCGGCCCGCCGGGTACGCCACAGGAACGCCTCTTCGGCGTCGAGGATCTCCGCGAGACCGAGAGCGGTGAGAGGGAACCGGAGCTGTCCGGCCGTCAGGTGCCGGTCCGTCACCACGATGGCTGCGGCACCGTAGGAGTGCAGCCCCAGGGCGGTGAGGGCGGCCACGACCAGCAGTCCGGTGACGGCGGCGACAGGGCCGAAGGGCAGCAGGAGGACGGCGGCCATCACGCTCAGCAGGGCGGCGAGCCAGGAGGCGGCTCTCGGGACGCCGAGACGTTCTTCGTACAGACGCATGCGCTCAGCCTCTCAGCTCCGCCCCGCGGTCCGCGCACCACCCGCCCGGAGGCGCGCGGCGCGTGCCCCTGGCATGTCACAGGTTCACGCCGGCGCGCCCTGGGCCTTCACTGGACGCAACGTCGGTGAACGGAAGGGCATGACATGAAGGGTCTCTGGAAACGCGCACTCGTCACCGGAGCGGCCGCGGTCGCTCTGACCGGGGGAGTCGGTCTCGTGACCGCCACGCCCGCGGCCGCCGAGGGGAACGTGCTGCAGTGCCGCACCTGGATCGCCAACGACACGGCCTACGGCGAGTGCCACAACCCCGGGACGCAGCTGCACGCGTTCTCGGTGCGTGCGATCTGCGGCTGGGCCGTCGACAACTACTCGAACTGGATCTACGTGTCGCCCGGCGGGACGAGTTCGGTCGGCGTGGGCTGCAGCGGACCGCTCACGACCGGCGTCGGCGGCGTGGCGATCGAGTACGGCGGCTGAGGGCGGCCCCGGCCGCGGGGGCCGCCCTCGGCCGGCCGTCCCGCGGGCCGGCCGGCGGGCCTACAGGGTGCGCTCCAGGCGGTCCGCCACGAGCTTGACGAACCGGGCCGGCTCCTGCGGTCGGCCGCCCTCGGCGAGCACCGCCAGGGTGTGGAGGAGCTCGGCGGTCTCGGTGACCTCCGTGCGGTCCTCACGCTCGGTGTAGGCCCGGTTCAGGGCCTTCACCAGCTGGTGTTCCGGGTTGAGTTCGAGGATGCGCTTCGCGTGGGGCACCTCCTGGCCCATCGCCCGGTACATGTTCTCCAGCGCGGGCGTGAGGTCGTCGGCGTCGGAGACGACACAGGCCGGGGAGACCGTGAGGCGGGAGGAGAGGCGGACCTCCTTGACGTCCTCGCTCAGGTGCTCCGTCATCCAGCCGAGCAGCCCGGCGTACTCCTCGCTCCGCCGGTCCTTCTCCGCGTCGGTCTTCTCCTCCTCGTCGCCGTCGAGGTCGATCTCGCCCTTGGTCACCGACCGCAGCCGCTTGCCCTCGTACTCCCCCACCGCGTCGGTCCACACCTCGTCCACCGGGTCGGTGAGCAGCAGCACCTCGATGCCCTTGGCCCGGAAGGCCTCCATGTGCGGGGACGCCTCCATCGCCTGCCGGGACTCGCCCGTCATGAAGTAGACCGCGTCCTGGCCCTCCTTCATCCGCTCCACGTACTCCTTCAGCGTGACCGGCGCGTCGGCGTCGTGCGTGGACGCGAACGAGGAGACGGCGAGGATCGCGTCGCGGTTCTCGGAGTCGGTGATCAGGCCTTCCTTGAGGACGGCGCCGAACTCCCGCCACAGCGTGGCGTAGCGGTCCGGCGCGGAGGCCATCATGTCCTTGACCGTCGACAGGACCTTCTTGGTCAGGCGGCGCTGGATCATGCGGATGTGGCGGTCCTGCTGGAGGATCTCGCGGGAGACGTTGAGCGAGAGGTCCTGCGCGTCGACGACGCCCTTGACGAAGCGCAGGTGGGGCGGGAGGAGTTCCTCGCAGTCGTCCATGATGAAGACGCGCTTCACGTAGAGCTGCACGCCGCGCCGCTGTCCCTGGGTGAACAGGTCGTGCGGGGCGTGGGAGGGGACGAAGAGCAGGGCCTGGTACTCGAAGGTGCCCTCCGCCTGGAACCGGATCGTCTCCAGCGGTTCGCGCCAGTCGTGGCTGAGGTGCTTGTACAGCTCGTGGTACTCGTCGTCGGACACCTCGTCGCGCGGGCGCGCCCACAGGGCCTTCATCGAGTTGAGGGTCTCGGTCCCACCGGGCCCGCCGTCGTCACCGGCTGCCCCGACGAGCCGGATGGGCCAGGTGATGAAGTCCGAGTACCGCTTGACGATCTCCTTCACCTTCCAGGTGGAGGTGTAGTCGTGAAGCTGGTTCTCGGTGTCCGCCGGCTTGAGGTGGAGGGTGACGGCGGTTCCCTGCGGCGCCTCGTCCACCGTTTCCAGGGTGTACGTGCCCTCGCCGCGTGAGGTCCAGCGCGTGCCCTGGGTCTCGCCGGCGCGGCGGGTCACCAGGGTGACCTCGTCGGCCACCATGAAGCCCGAGTAGAAGCCGACGCCGAACTGCCCGATGAGCCCGTCGGTCCCGTCGCCGTCCTGTGCCTCGCGCAGTTCCTTGAGGAACGCGGCCGTGCCGGAGTTGGCGATGGTGCCGATGAGCCGCGTGACCTCCTCGTACGACATCCCGATGCCGTTGTCCCGCACCGTGAGGGTGCGGGCCTGGCTGTCGATGTCGAGCTCGATGTGCAGGTCGCTCACGTCGGCGTCGAGCGTGTCGTCCCGCAGGGCGGCCAGGCGCAGCTTGTCCAGCGCGTCGGAGGCGTTGGAGACGAGCTCGCGCAGGAAGACGTCCTTGTTCGAGTAGACCGAGTGGATCATCAACTGCAGGAGCTGACGCGCCTCTACCTGGAACTCAAACGTTTCGGTCGGCATGGTTGGTGACTACCTCACTGATCCGCAGTCGTCTGCACTGGTGAAGGCCACTTTAGAGCAGCCCTGGCCCGGGCGGGTGTTCGCCGTGGGCGTCGTGGGCCCCGCGAGGCGGGCAACGGGATGCCCGTTGCAAGAAGTTCCGTCAACAACGTTGACGCGGTGACGGGAACGCGGGCAGATTACTTCACGGTAGAACCGATTGGTAACTCGCGTTCGGTACTCCACGGTCGTCGGCGTGCGCGTTCTCGACCGTGGCACGGCCGTCGCCCCGTTCCTTCGCTCGAGCCGCCGCACTCTCACCGATCAGCACGCCTGCGCGGGCACCGCCGTGCCCGCTTCCCGTGCCCGTTTCCCGAGAGAAGAGAGCACATGCCGAAGCACGCCGTGCGCCGTGTCATGACCGCGACCGCTGCCGCGGTCGGCACGCTGGCCCTCAGTGTCACCGCTGCCGCCGCCGACACCACACCGTCCCTCGACTACGTCGCCCTCGGCGACAGCTACAGCGCCGGTTCCGGCGTCCTGCCCGTGGACCCGACGAACCTGCTGTGTCTGCGCTCCACCGCGAACTACCCGCACGTCATCGCCTCCCGGACGGGCGCCCGCCTCGACGACGTCACGTGCGGCGCCGCCGAGACGAAGCACTTCACGCAGGCCCAGTACCCCGGAGTCGCACCCCAGGTGGACGCGCTGGGCGCGGGCACGGACCTGGTGACGCTGACCATCGGCGGCAACGACAACGGCACGTTCATCAACGCGGTGACGGCCTGCGGCACCGCCGGGCTGCTCAGCGGCGGCAAGGGCAGCCCCTGCAAGGACGAGCACGGCACGTCCTTCGACGACGAGATCGAGGCGAACACCTACCCCGCCCTCAAGAAGGCGCTGCTCGATGTCCGCGCCAAGGCGCCCAACGCCCGTGTGGCAGCCCTGGGTTACCCGTGGATCGTGCCGGCCGCCGCCGATCCGTCCTGCTTCCTGAAGCTGCCCATCGCCTCCGGGGACGTGCCCTACCTGCGGGGCATCCAGGCACACCTCAACGCGGTCGTCGAACGCGCCGCCGAGGAGACCGGTGTCACCTACGTGGACTTCGCCCGGGCCTCCGACGGGCACGACGCCTGCAAGGCCCCCGGCACCCGGTGGATCGAGCCGCTCCTGTTCGGCCGGAGCCTGGTCCCCGTCCACCCCAACGCCCTGGGGGAGCGCCGCATGGCCGAGCACACGATGGACGTCCTCGGACTGGACTGATCCGGTCCCGGGCCGCTGCCGCCACGGGGCCGGCCGGCCTCAGCCGGCCTTCCGGAAGAGCTCCGACATCCGGTCGCCCGCCGCGGCGGCCAGCGGGCCTGTCGAGTCCGGGGCCACCAGGCCGACCCGGGCGGCCAGTTCCCTGCCGTGAACGTCGACGGCGGCCTCGACGAGTTCCGCCAGCGCCTCCAGCGCCGCCCGGGCCCGTGCCCGCGACACGGCGGCGCAGGCGACGGCGGGCAGCGCGGCCGGCCACCACCAGCAGGCGAGCAGGGCGTAGCCGGCCGCCCAGGCCGCGAGCCGTCCCGCGGCGCCGAAGGAGTCGCGGGACGACTGGATCTGCCGTACGGCGGGTTCGGGGAGGATCAGCCACAGCCGGGGCCACAGCGCCGCGAGGTCGGCACCGTAGGCCTCCTCGACGCGGTCCGCCACCGCCTGCATGCGGTCCCCGTACCAGCAGGGCCGCACGGGCGCGCGCGGCGCGATGCGGTCACGGGCCTCGGTGAGGTCCTGGATCCGTGCCCACACGGCCGCCGGGACCGTCAGCGCACCGCCTTCTCCCCCGCCGGCCGGGGTGGCTCGGGCCACGGCCTCCCCGAGCCCGGCGTCCCTCCGGGCCCACCGGGACCGTCGGCGCGCGGTGAGGGCGCGCGAGAGCGGGTCGCGGCCGGCTCGAAGCCAGTACCGCTCGACCGCGCCGCCGAGGAACTGCGCGGCCAGCGCCGCCGCCGCGGCGGTCAGCAGGACGAAGGCCACCAGGAGGGCGGCGGTGCCGGTCCGGTCGAGCGCGGGACGTGCTGCGAGGTCGTCCAGCGTGGCGCGCAGCCGGTCGACGTCGTGCCAGTGACGGTGCCCCAGTCGGGTGCCGACGGCCGCGACGGCGAGGAAGAGGGCGCCGGGCAGCACCAGCAGGTTCAGCCAGCGTTCGGTGAGTTTGCCGCCCAGGGTGGCGAGAAGCGGGTTCATGTGGTCGGCGGTCCGGGCGCGTTCACCGGTCGGGGCGCAGGCGCGCCTTGTGCATGCGCGCGTCGTGGACCGCGCAGTGCGGGGCGGGCAGCAGGTCGCGGGCCCGCTCCGTGCGGCTGCAGCGCGCCGCCGCGGGGCACACGGCCACCTTCAGGTGCGTGGTCACGCCCGGCACCGCTACGCCCCGGGAGGCGACGAGCAGTCCGCCCGCGTACCCCGCCCGGCGCAGGGCGTGGTCCAGCGCGTCGAAGCAGGCGGCGAGTTCGTCGGCGGCCGCGCCCGCGCGCAACAGGTCCCGCGCGCGCTCGGCCGCCTCCCCGACGCCGGGCCGCTGCATCTCCTCCCGGGAGCCGAGCAGGGCGCACAACGCCGCCTGCCGGTGCGCGAGTTCGGGAACGCCGGGCGATACGGTCATGGTCACAGTGTGCCTCAGGACGGGCACAGGGGAGAGTGAGTCGCCAAGCCGTCGGAGTCGACCGCAGGGGGGACGACAGGGTGAGGGACGACAGGGACCGGCTCGTACGGGCCGTCCGCACGCGCCTCGCGCGGGCCGGCACCGCGCAGACCGGGGTGGACCCGGGCGTGGTGTTCGGTCCGGAGGCGGACGCCGAGTTGCGGGCGCTGCTGCGGGCCGCGGACCCGAGGACGGACCTGGAGGCCCGGCACGTGGCCGGGTGGCTGTGCGTCGCCCGCGCGTCGGCCACCGGCGGTGCCGAGGGCAGCATCCACGGAGCGATGGCGGGGACGCTGCTCTTCCCGGTGTGGGTGGCCGATCCGCGGCTCGTGCCACCGCAGTTGGCGGCCGGTTTCGCCGCCACCGACCCCGCCGACCTTCCCGATCCGGCGGACGCCGACGGCGTCGCCGAGTGGTCGGCCCAGTGCGCCGCGGCCCTGATCGCCGCCGAGGGCCGGCAGCACCGGACGCCGCGCCGTGCCACCCAGGACGACCTGCGCCTGTACGCACTGGCCGAGCGGGTGAGCGCCTCGGTGCCCGGCCGCGAGGTGCTGCTCGCCACGGCCGTCGCCGCGGGGAGCCTCGCCGTCCTCGCGACACCGGAGGAGGACCCCGCGTACGGGGCCCGGGTCGCCGATCTGACCCGCGCGCTGTCCCTCGGCGGACAGCAACGCGGACAGCAGCAGGGGGAACCGGGTCCGGACGCCGGACCGCTCCTCGCCCACCGCACCCTGAAGGCCCTCCCCGGCCGCTCCCCCGACCGGCTCCCGGCCCTGAGCAACCTGGGCATCCAGCTGCTGGACCGCTATCAGCGGGAGCACGACCCCGAGGACCTGTACGACGCGGTCGGCATCGCCCGCGACGTGCTGGCCCAACTCCCGCCCGGGAGCCCGCACCTGGCCCACTGCCTGAGCACCCTGGGCAGCACGCTGCTCGCGCTGCGGCACCGGGACGGCGCCACCGTCGAGGAGTGCGACGAGGTGGTGGACCTGTTCCGCAGGGCCGCTCCCGGCGACCCGAAGGGCCCGGCCGCGGCAGGCCTCAACCTGGGTATCGCGCTCGTCCTGCGCTACCAGCGCGCCGGCCGGCCGAACGATCTGCACGAGGCGGTCGCGGTGTTCACCGAAGCCCTGGACGCGGCGCGGGATCCCGAGCAGCGCACCGGCGTACGCGCCGCGCTGGGCAACGCGCTGCGCGGCCGCTACGCGCTGCGCGGCGATCCGGCCGATCTGGACGCGGCGATCTCGCACCTGTCCGCCGTGGCGGCCGTGTCCACACAGGCGACGCCCCGCGCCGCGACGCGACTGCTCGCGCCCGCGATGGCCCTGCACGCCCGCTACCGGCTCGACCCGGACGGCAACGGCGCGGACCTCGCACAGGCCCTCGCGTTCCTGCGGCGGGCCGAGTCGCTGCTGCCGCCGGGTCACCCGGAGCGGCCCGTGACGCTCTGCGATCTCGGACTCGTGCTGAGCGACAGTCATGAGCGCAGCGGCCGCCCGGAGGAGCTGAACGAGGCCGTGGAAGCGCTGCGGGAGGGCGTGGCGCTCACCCCGGACGGGCACGAGGTGCTCGGCGTGCGGCTGCTGAACCTCGGGATGGCCCTGGGGCTGCGCCACGGCCTGTTCGGCGACGGCGAGGACCTGCGCGAGGCACAGGAGTGCCGGGACCGTGCCGGGCGGCTGCCCGGGCTCGGCCGCGCGCACCGCGCGACGCTGCTGGGCTCCACGGGGATCAGCGCGATGACCGGTTTCGAGCGTGCCCCCGACCCGGTCGCCCGGCTAGACGAGGCCGTCGGGCTCTTCCGGCAGGCGCTCGCGCTGACCCCCGCGGAGGATCCCCTCCTGCCGCGCCGGCGCCACAATCTGGCGATGGCCCTGATGGCCCGCTGCGACCGGGAGTGGCGGGCCGGTGACGCGCGGGAGGCACACCGGCTGGCCGACGCGGTCGTGGCGGCGCTGCCCGACGACTCGCCCGAGCTGCCCCCCGCCCTGACGGTGGCCGCCGAGTCCCGCCTGGCGGCCCTGCATTCGCGGGTGGCGCCCGGCGTCCGGGCCGAGGCGGTCGCCCTGCTGCGCCGGGCGGTCGAGGTCACCCCGCCCGGTCACGCGCGGCGCGCGCTGCGGCTGACGAACCTGGGCGTCGTCCTGCGGGACCGGGGCACCGGCCGGGGCCGCGACACCGATCTGGCGGAGGCGGCCGAGGTGTTCCGCACGGCCGCCCTGGAGCCGCAGTGCCCGCCCTGGCAGCGGCTTAACGCGGCACGGGCCTGCGGCGACCTCTGGGCGGAGCTGGGTGCGTGGGACCGGGCCCTGGACGGCTACGTGCGGGCGGTCGACCTGCTGCACGCCGTCGCGCCGCGCCATCTGCTCCGCGACGACCAGGAGTTGCTGCTCGGCAAGGCCGCCGGCCTGGGCGCCGCCGCGGCGGCCTGTGCGGTGCGCTGCGGCCGTCCCGGGCTCGCGGTGGGGCTCCTCGAGCAGGCCAGGGGCGTCCTGCTGTCCCAGGCGTTCGACGCGGACAGCGACCTCACCCGGCTCAGGGAGAAGGCGCCCGGGCTGGCCGACCGCTTCGAGGAACTCCGGGCGGCCCTCGACACGGCGACCGAGGACCGGGAGCAGTTGAGCGAGGAGGTCACGGACCGCGTCCCGGGCGGCGCGGCGCATCCGTCACGCGCCACGGACGCGCGGGCCGACCGGCGCCAGCGGCTGGCCGCGGAATGGCAGGAGCTCACGCTGCGCATCCGTGCGGAGCATCCGGATCTCGGCCTGCTGCGCCCGGTGCGGGAGTGGGACGAGAGCGAGCTGCGGGCGACGGCCGCCGCGGGCCCGGTGGTCCTGGTCAACGTCTCCCCGTACGGCAGCGACGCCCTGGTCGTCACCGGCCGATCCGTCGACGCCGTGCCGCTGCCCGGTCTCGACCCCCGGACGACGGCGGCACACCGGGAGGCGTTCGAGGAGGCACTCGTGCGCATCGAGGCGCCCGGAACGCCGCGCAAGCACGCGCGGCGCGCGCAGCAGGTCGTCCGGGACACCCTCGACTGGCTGTGGCGGACGGTCACCGGGCCGGTCCTGGACCACCTGGGCCTCCCTGCCCGGCCCGCCGGGCCGTGGCCCCGCGTGTGGTGGTCGCCCGGCGGCGCCCTCGGGACGCTGCCGCTGCACGCGGCGGCCCCGGCCGACGGCGTGTCCGGGGCGTTCGACCGGGTGACGTCCTCGTACACACCGACGCTGCGGGCCCTGCACCACGCCCGGCAGCGTGTCGCGCGGCCCGCGGGCACCACGACGCTCGTGGTCGGCGTCGCGGAGGCCGCCGGCGCCGCTCCCCTGCCCGGCGCGCGCCGCGAGTCGGAGCACCTGGCGGGGCTGCTCCCCGGTGCCGCGGTGCTGGCGGACGCCGCCGCCACGCGCTCCGCGGTCGTCTCCGCCCTGCCCCGCCACGCCCACGCGCACTTCGCCTGCCACGCCCTCGGTGATCTGCGACGCCCGTCCGAGAGCCGGCTGGTGCTGCACGACGCGTCCGAGCGTCCGCTGACCGTCCGCGATCTCGCCCGGCTCCGGCTGCCGTCCGCCCGGCTGGCGTACCTCTCCGCCTGCGACACCCTGCGCAGCAGTCCGGAGCTCGCCGACGAGGCCGTCCACATCGTCAGCGCCCTGCAGATGGCGGGCTTCCCGCACGTCGTGGGCTCCCTGTGGCACGTCGTGGACGCCGTCGGCGCCGAGGTCGCCCGCGACGTGTACGAGGAGCTGCACACCGGCGGCGGCGCGCTGGACGTGGCCCGCACGGCCGGGGCCCTGCACACGGCGGTGCGCGCGCTGCGCGACCTGTATCCGCAGACCCCCAGCCTGTGGGCCTGCCAGGTGCACGCCGGTCCGTAGCGGGGACCGTGCCCCGCATACCCTGTCCCCGTGCCAGCACCCCGCCTGCGTCGCGTCGCCGTCCTCGTGCTCGAGGGTGCCAAGCCCCTCGACGTGGGCATTCCCGCGCAGGTGTTCACGACCCGGGCCAGCATGCCGTACGAGGTGCGGGTGTGCGGCGCGGCGCCCGGTCTCGTCACCGGCGGCGACGGCCTGTCGTACCACGTCGCCCACGGCCTCGACGCGCTGGCGTGGGCCGACCTCGTCTTCCTGCCCGGCTACCGTTTCCCGGACCGTGAGGACCCTCCGCCGGCCGTGGTCGACGCGCTGGTCGCCGCCCACGACCGGGGGGCGCGGCTCGCGGCCATCTCGACGGGCGCCTTCGCGCTCGCCGCCACGGGGCTGCTCGACGGCCGGCGGGCCACGACGCACTGGCACTACACGCGGGCGCTCGCGGCGAAGCATCCGCTGGTGCGGGTCGACGAGAACGTGCTGTTCGTCGACGAGGGCCTGGTGCTCACGTCGGCCGGCGCCGCCTCCGGCATCGACCTGTGCCTGCACGTCCTGCGCGGCGACCTCGGGGTGGCCGCGTCCAACCACGCGGCCCGGCGCCTGGTGGCGGCGCCCTACCGCAGCGGCGGCCAGGCGCAGTACGTGCCGCGCAGCGTGCCCGAGCCGCTCGGCGAGCGGTTCGCCGCGACCCGCGAGTGGGCGCTGCACCGGCTGGGTGAGCCCCTCACCCTGGAGACGCTCGCCCGGCACGCGGCGGTGTCGCCGCGCACCCTGTCCCGGCGCTTCGTCGAGGACACCGGGTACACGCCGATGCAGTGGGTCATGCGCGCCCGTATCGACATGGCGCGTGAGCTGCTCGAACGGTCGCAGCGCAGCGTCGAGCAGATCGCCGGCGACGTCGGTCTGGGCACCGCCACGAATCTGCGGCTGCACTTCCAGCGCATCCTCGGCACCACGCCGACCCAGTACCGGCGGACCTTCGCCCAGGGCGAGTGACGGCCTCGCCGTGAGCGTAGGCCCGCCTGGCGGGATCCTTTCGAACGGTGGCGATCGCGCCGCTGTCCGGGGCGTCCGGCGCGCGCCAACCTGGGTGGCGAGACGAAAGGGACACCTCTCATGACTCGTATCGCCATCAACGGATTCGGCCGCATCGGACGCAATGTGCTGCGCGCTCTGCTGGAACGCGGCAGCGACCTGGAGGTCGTCGCCGTCAACGACCTCACGGAGCCCGCCACGCTGGCGCGGCTGCTCGCCTACGACACCACGGCCGGCCGGCTCGGCCGCCCGGTGACCGCCGACGGGGACGCCCTGGTCGTCGACGGCCGCCGGATCAGGGTGCTCGCCGAGCGTGAACCGGCGCGGCTGCCCTGGGCCGAGCTGGGCGTGGACATCGTGCTGGAGGCGACCGGCCGCTTCACGTCGGCCAAGGCCGCCCGCGCCCACCTCGACGCGGGCGCCCGGAAGGTGCTCGTCAGCGCGCCCTCGGACGGCGCCGACGTGACGCTCGCGTACGGGGTCAACACCGACGCCTACGACCCGGACGTGCACACCGTCGTCTCCAACGCCTCGTGCACGACCAACGCGCTCGCGCCGCTGGCCGCGGTGCTGGACGAGCTCGCCGGTATCGAGCACGGCTTCATGACGACGGTGCACGCCTACACGCAGGAGCAGAACCTCCAGGACGGTCCGCACCGCGACGCCCGCCGCGCCCGTGCCGCCGCCGTGAACATCGTGCCGACCACCACGGGAGCCGCCAAGGCGATCGGCCTGGTGCTGCCGAACCTCGACGGCAAGCTGTCGGGCGACTCGATCCGCGTGCCGGTGCCGGTCGGCTCGATCGTCGAGCTCAACACCACCGTCTCCCGCGAGGTGACGCGCGAGGACGTGCTGGCGGCCTACCGGGCCGCGGCCGAGGGCCCGCTGGCCGGTGTCCTCGAGTACTCGGAGGACCCGCTGGTGTCCTCCGACATCACCGGCAACCCGGCCTCGTCGGTCTTCGACGCGGAGCTCACCCGTGTCGACGGCCGCCACGTCAAGGTGGTCGCCTGGTACGACAACGAGTGGGGCTTCTCCAACCGTGTGATCGACACGTTGCTGCTGCTCGCCACCCGTTGAGGGGCAGCCGGTTACCGGTCCGCGGACCACACCCGTCACAATGGTGGGATGAGCAATTCCCAGGTTTTCTTCGACATCGACATCGACGGCAAGGACGCGGGCCGCATCGTCTTCGAGCTCTTCGAGGACGTCACCCCCAAGACCGCCAAGAACTTCATCGAGCTGGCGACCGGCGAGCACGGCTTCGGCTACAAGGGCTCCCCGTTCCACCGGGTCATTCCGCAGTTCATGCTGCAGGGCGGTGACTTCACCGAGGGCAACGGCACCGGCGGCAAGAGCATTTACGGCGAGAAGTTCGCGGACGAGAACTTCCAGCTGAAGCACACCGGCCCGTACCTGCTGTCGATGGCCAACGCGGGTCCGAACTCCAACGGCTCGCAGTTCTTCATCACCACCGTCCCCACCCCGTGGCTGGACGGCAAGCACGTCGTCTTCGGCAAGGTCGTCGAGGGCACGGACGTGGTGGACCGGATCGAGGGCTACGGCTCCTCCCCGTCGGGCCGCACCTCCGCGACCATCACGGTGCGGGAGTCGGGCAAGCTCTGAGCCCGCACCGGCCGGGCGAAGGCCCGCCGGACACGGCGCCCGCCGCACTCGGTGCGGCGGGCGCCGTCCCGTTCCCGCCGCCTCCCCGGCGCCCCGGGCCCGCCGCCCGCGTGGTGCGGGGCGGCGGGCGGTGCGACGCTGGGTGGAGAGGCGTCCGAGGAACCGGGAGGGCCGATGGGGCGTGACGTCCCGGCGCTGGTCTTCACCCGCGAGGACCGCCGCCGGTACCGGATCAAGATGCAGGAGTGCCTGGAGGCCTTCGCGCAGATGCTGCGCGAGTCCCGGTTCGAGACCGAGCGGCCCCAGGTGGGTCTGGAGATCGAGCTCAACCTGGTCGACGACGAGGCCGAACCGGCGATGCGCAACAGTGACGCACTGGAGGCCATCGCGGACCCCGCCTGGTCCACCGAGCTGGGCCGGTTCAACCTGGAGATCAACATCCCGCCCCGCCGGCTCACGGCGGGCGGCCCCGACTCCTGGGAGACCGAGATCCGCGGCGCCCTGAACCACGCGGAGGACCGGGCGACGTCCGTCGGCGCGCATCTGATCATGATCGGCATCCTGCCCACGCTGCGGCAGTCGGACGTCGGCGAGGCCGCGCTGTCGGAGAATCCGCGCTACCGGATGCTCAACGACCAGGTGTTCGCGGCCCGGGGCGAGGACCTGCACATCGAGGTGGACGGCGTCGACCGGCTGCGGACCTACGCGGACACGATCACCCCGGAGGCCGCGTGCACGAGCACCCAGTTCCACCTCCAGGTGTCCCCCGAGCAGTTCGCCCCCTACTGGAACGCAGCGCAGGCGATCGCCGGCGTGCAGGTCGCGCTCGCGGCGAACTCGCCCTTCCTGCTCGGCAAGGAGCTGTGGCACGAGAGCCGCATCCCGCTGTTCGAGCAGGCGACCGACACCCGGCCGCAGGAGATCAAGGCGCAGGGCGTGCGGCCGCGGGTGTGGTTCGGCGAACGGTGGATCAACAGCGTCTTCGACCTGTTCGAGGAGAACCTGCGCTACTTCCCCGCGCTGCTGCCCCTGTGCGAGGAGCAGGACCCGGCGGAGACGCTGGACCGCGGTGACATCCCCGAGCTGGGCGAACTCACCCTCCACAACGGCACGATCTACCGCTGGAACCGCCCGGTCTACGCCGTCGCCCACGACAAGCCGCACGTCCGGGTGGAGAACCGGGTGCTGCCCGCCGGGCCGACGGTCGCCGACACCCTCGCCAACGGCGCCTTCTACTACGGGCTCACCCGCGCCCTGGTGGAGGAGGACCGGCCGGTGTGGTCGCGGATGTCGTTCTCGGTCGCCGAGGACAATCTGCACACCGCGGCCCGGCACGGCATCGAGGCCCTGCTGTACTGGCCGGGCATGGGCGAGGTGCCCGTGCCCGAACTGGTGCTGCGCCGGCTGCTGCCGCTGGCGCACCGGGGGCTGGAGCTGTCCGGCATGGACGCGGCCTGGCGGGAACCGCTGCTCGGCATCATCGAGCAGCGGTGCGTCACGGGGCGCAACGGCGCGGTCTGGCAGAAGGAGGCGTTCCATCACATCGACGACTCCACCCACGTCGGCCGGCACGAGGCCCTGCGGCGGATGACCCGGCAGTACATGGACTACATGCATCTGAACGCCCCGGTCCACACCTGGCCGGTCGACTGACGCGCGGCGCCCCTCGCGGCACGTGCCCCGAGACCATGGAGGCGGCAGACGATGTGCCGATGGCTCGCCTACTCGGGTACTCCGGTGCTGCTGGAGACCATCCTCTACAAGCCCGAGCACTCCCTGATCGACCAGAGTCTGCATGCCCGTATGGGCGTCGAGACGACCAACGGGGACGGGTTCGGCGTCGGATGGTTCGGGCCGGAGATGACGACGCCCGCGATCGTCCGGGAGATCGGCCCGGCGTGGAGCAACCGCAATCTGCGGGAGATCGCCGGCCACGTCCGGTCGTCGCTGTTCTTCGCGCACATCCGGGCGTCCACGGGGAGCCCGGTGCAGCAGACCAACTGCCATCCGTTCCGCCACGGCCGCTGGATGTGGATGCACAACGGCGCGATCGCCGAATTCCCCCGGCTGCGGCGTGACCTGGCCCTGGCCGTCGATCCGCGGCTGTTCTCCGACATGGAGGGGTCGACGGACTCGGAGATGATGTTCTACCTGGCCCTCACTCTCGGTCTGGAGGACGATCCGCCGGGGGCCGTGGCGCGGATGGCCGGACTGGTGGAGGAGATCGGGCGCGAGCACCACGTGGAGTACCCGCTGCAGATGACGGTCGCCGTGACCGAGGGACGGCGGCTGTGGGCCTTCCGCTACTCCAGCCGGCAGGAGACGCGGTCGCTCTTCTACAGCTCGGCCGTGGAGAGCCTGCGCGCGCTCCATCCCGACCTGCCGTTCCTGCGGGAGGCGTCCGACGACACCCGTCTGATCGTGTCGGAGCCGCTGGGTGATCTGCCGGGGGTCTGGAACAAGGTGCCCGAGAGCAGTTACGGCGTGGTCCAGCCGGACGGTGACGCCATGTTCCCCTTCACCCCGCAGCCCGCCTGACGCCCGCGGGGCGACCGGCCGCCGGGCGGCCGGCCCGCGTTCCGTCACGCCGTCCAGTGGTGCGGCCCGCCGCCGCGCCACTCGATCCACCGCGCGGCCTCGACGTCCGAGGCCTCCACGTCCTCCAGGCCGGCCCGGCGCAGGAACTCCGCGATGTCGACGAGCGTGTAGGCCAGGCCGATGAAGGCGTCGTCGAGGCGGACGCGCCGGCCGCCGTCCTGGGCGGGCGGGTAGACGACGATGGCAGGGTCACCGGGCATGCTCCCAGGGTGGGCCGGACGACGGCCGCGCGCACCCGGACACCGCCGGTGAGCACAGCCCGGGGTGCCGGGGGACGGCCGTTCAGCGGTCCTCCTCCCCGAGTGGCCGTTTGCGCGCGGACTCCCCCGCGGACAGGTGCTGCAAGGCCTCGACGAGCTCCTGACAGGCCCGTTCCACCGAACGCCGGGTGTTGCGCTGTTCGATGATCACCGCCGACAGCAGGAGGGCGGTCAGGCCCATGGCCCCGTTGAAGGCCTGGAGCTTCATCATCACCTCGATGTCGGTCAGCCCCGTGAAGGAGCCGGACCCGTCCGTGGCGGCGACGGTGGACGTCACGGAGGCGAAGAGCGCGCACGGCAGGCTGCCCGCGAGCTGGAAGCGCAGTGCGGCCCAGATCAGCAGGGGGAAGACCAGGAACTGCACGCTGACCGGGCTGAGGGTGATCGGCGGGACCAGGACGCCGATCACCAGGATCATGGTCACGGCCTCCCCCCACCGGGAGCGCGGGGGCGGCCGGTGGACCCGGTACAGCAGCAGGAGCAGCGGAGTGACGAGGACGACGCCCATCGCGTCGCCCGCCCACCAGGCCAGCCAGACGGGCCAGAAGCGGTCCGTGGCGAGGTCGCCGGTGAGGACAGCCATGCCCGCACCGGCCCCGGCGCTGATCAGCATGGCGGTCAGCGCACCGAGGAACACCAGCGCCAGGCCGTCGCGCAGGCGGCTCAGGTCCGTCCGGAAGTCCACCGCGCGCAGCAGCAGGTACGCGCAGACCGGGGCGGCGGTGTTGCCGGCCAGGATGCCGAGCACCGAGGGCCGCAGCGGCGAGATGGACATGACGACGAGGAGGGCGCCGAGGACGATGCCGGGCACGCAGCGCAACCCGAGGACGAGCAGGCAGGCCACCGCGACGCCGGTGGGCGGCCACATGGGGGCGACGACCGCGCCTTCCACGACCAGGTGACGCAGCAGCCCGAGCCGGCCCGCCGCGTAGTAGCAGCCGGCGACGAGCAGTGTCTCCAGGGCCCGGACGAGCGGGCGCGGCCACCCAGCGATACCCACCACAGCAGCCATCAGACACCGGCGCCGCCCCGTCGGCGAGGCGAGCGGCGCGCTGCCCCGCGGCTCTACGGCCGACCGGCGCGCCCGTCGTGGCCGACGACGAGCACGGCCGCGTCGTCCTCGTGCCCGACCAGCGTCGCGTTCTTGATCACGGCGGCGGCCAGCGAGGTCGCCTCCATGCCCGCGACGGCCGCGACGCCGGCGAGCCGCACGACCCGTTCGAGCCCCTCGTCCACGGGCAGTGAGGGGCCTTCCACGACACCGTCGGTCAGCAGGAGGAAGACGCCGCCGGTGGTGAGCCGGTAGCGGGTCACCGGGTACTCCGTGCCCGCCAGGACACCGAGCGGCGGGCCCCCCTCGTCCTCGGAGACGCCGGACTTCCCGTCCGCCGTGGCCCACACGCAGGGGATGTGTCCGGCCCGCGCGCTCTCCAGGGTGCCGGTGCCGGGGTCGAACCGCATGAAGGTGCAGGTGGCGAAGAGGTCGGTGCCCAGGGTCAGGAGCAGGTCGTTGGTCCGGGCGAGGAGTTCGCCGGGCTCGCTGGTGACGGAGGCGAGCGCCCGAAGGCCGACCCGGATCTGTCCCATGAAGGCCGCCGCGTCGATGGTGTGGCCCTGCACGTCCCCGACGGACAGGCCTATCCGGCCGTCGGGCAGCGTGAAGGCGTCGTACCAGTCGCCGCCGACGTTCAGCCCGGCGTAGGCGGGCGAGTACCGGGCGGCGAGATGGAAGCCGGGGACGTCGGGCATGTCGCCCGGGAGCATGCCGCGCTGCAGGGCGATGGCCAGCTCCACCCGGGACCGCTGCAGCTCCGCGAGCTCGCGCGCCTGTGCGGTGAGCGATCCGAGCCTGGCCAGCAGCTCGTCGCCGTCGTGTGCAGGACGCTTGCGGAACATCGACCGCTCCAGCTCCGGCTCCAGAGGATGAGTCCGCGGGGGACATGTATCACTATGGCACCGTTCGTTCCTCCGGCGCGCGGCCGAGGCCGACCACGCCCGGGCACGCTCGACGCCGCGTGGGCCGTCCGGGTGACCTCCGGGGACGTGCGGGCCCCGGCCGGTCAGGCGGGCGGCAGTCCGCGGTGCCACCGTGCCGGGTCGATCCGGCCCCCGTACAGGGGGAGCTCGATGGGCTGCTGGTCCTCCGTGAAGGGGGCCCAGACGCGGGTGAGTCCCGCGGTGCCGTGCCGGCGGACCCGGCGGGCCCCGGCGAGGTCGAGGACGTCCGTGACGACGATCTCCGGTTCGGGCCCCGCCTCGGCGCGTACCCGGCCTTCGGGGTCCACCACGGCGCTGCGGCCGATGCCGTCCGGGGGCGCCGCGTTCACGCTGGCCATGAAGACCTGGTTGACGATCGCGTTCGCGCGGGCGAGGACGAGTTCCTGGGCACGGTCGACGGTCGGGGTGCGCACGAGGTTCAGCACGAGGTCGGCGCCCTGCCAGGCCAGGTGCCGCGTGGTCTCCGGGAACCACGCGTCGTAGCAGATGGACAGGCCCACACGCCCGTGGTCCTCCATGTCGAAGACGACGAAGCGGTCGCCGGCCGCGGTGGTCTCGTACGGACGCCAGGGGAAGATCTTGCGGTACTCGGCGACCCGCCTGCCGTCGGGCGAGTAGACCGGCGCCGTGTTGTGGATCCGCCCGTCCTCGCCGCGTTCGTACACGGTGCCGGGGACGAGCCACACTCCGAGTTCGCGGGCGAGGGCGGCCAGCGCCGTGCCCCTCGGGCCGTCGAGTTCCTGCGCCGCTGCGTTCATGACCTGCTCGGGATCCTCGTCCGGCCGGTGCCCGCACACGTGCAGTTCCGGGAAGACGAACAGCCGGACGGCCGGGTAGGTGCGGGCGAGGCGGTGCACCTGGTCGGCGAACAGGCCGAGACTGTCGTCGGCGTGGTGGAAGGCGGCCGCCTGCACCAGTCCGAGCGGCAAGGGGGTGGGCATGGGAGAAGGCACCTTCCGCGGGCGGCGGCGTACAGGGGGACCGGCGGAAGCCAACCACTCCACGATGCGCGGGACAAGGCGGGCATCCCCTGCGGAAGGCACAGGAGAAACCTGTGGCGTCGGCCGGCCCGGGTGAGCCGTCCGCCCCGTTAGGGTTCCGGCATGCCATCGACCTGGTCCTCACCCGCTCCGTCCGCCGCCACCGCAGGGCGGGCGGCATGACCCTCAACCAGCTCAGGGCGTTCGTCGAGGCCGAGCGGCTCGGCTCGTTCACGGCCGCGGCCAGGGCCATGGACATCGCCCAGGCCTCCGCCTCCGAGCTGGTCCGCCGCCTGGAGGCGGAGCTGGACGCCGAGCTGTTCGTCCGCGGGAGCCGCACGCTCGCCCTCACCACCGCCGGGCAGGAGCTGCTGCCGTACGCGCAGGAAGCGCTGGCCGCGGCGGACGGCGGGATCCGTGCCGTGCATTCGCTGGGTTCGCTGGGCGGCGGCACGGCGACGTTCGGAGTCCTGCGCAACGCCGACTACTACCTCCTGGCGGACCTGGTCCAGATGTTCCACGCCCGCTACCCGAGGGTCCGGGTCCGGCTCGTCGGCCAGAACTCGGCGGAGACCGCCGCCGCCGTGGCGGCCGGGCGCATAGAGGCGGGGCTCGTCGTCCTGCCGATCGACGACGAGGTGCTGTCGGTCACGCCGCTGCTGCGCGACGAGGTCCTGTACGTCAGCGCCGACAGGGAGCGCACCCGCGAACCCGTGACCATCGAGGCGTTCTCCCGCGCGCCCCTGGTGCTGTACGACGCGCACTACGGGTGGCAGGACCCGACGCGGCGGCAGCTCGCCGAGCGGGCCCAGCTGGCCGGCGTCCGGATCGATCCGCTCATCGAGCTGGAGCACGTCGAGGCCGCGGTGAAGCTGGCCGCGGTCGGTGTGGGGGACACGATCGCGAGCAGCGCCGTCATCGGCAGCCCGACGTTCCCGTCCGGGCTGCACACGGCGTCCTTCGCGGAGCCGCTGTACGACACGATCGCGCTCGTCCGCCGCCGGGGCCGGCCGTTGTCGCGTGCCACCCGGGAGCTGGCCCGGCTGGCCGAGGACACCCTGCGGGAGCTGCGCCAGAGCAGGGGTGTGTGACGGCCCTCGACGGAGCCACAGGGTTTCCCTGTGGTTCGGTCAGGACAGGCCCCTCTGGTCCTGTGGCTCGGTCCCGCATAGCGTCCCGGGCATGCAGATCACGCACGATGAAGCACAGGCCCTCCCCCCTCTCCAGTGGCTGAAGAAGCCCGCCGTCGACGGTCCCCCCGCCCAGCGCGACCCCAAGGTGGTCGAGCGGGTCTCGCAGATGCTGCGGGAGATCGAACGCAAGGGGCTGGACGCGGTCCGCGCCTACGCCGAGGAACTGGACGGCTGGTCCGGCGACCTGGAGATCGGTGAGGCCGAGCTGAAGAAGTCCGGGGACGCGCTGCCCCCGGACGTCCGCACCGCGCTGGAGATGGGGTACGAGCGCACGCACCGGTTCGCCGCCGCGCAGCGCGAGCACCTGACCGATTTCGAGATCGAGCTGGCACCGGGGGTGAACTGCGGCCAGCGGTACGTCCCCGTCTCCCGGGTCGGCGCGTACCTGCCGGCGGGCCGGTTCCCGCTGCTGGCCAGCGCCTTCATGACCGTCAACGTCGCGAAGACGGCCGGTGTGCCGATGGTCGTGGCGTGCACGCCGCCGTCCGGCGAGCACGGCGCCCACCCCGCCGTCCTGTACGGCGCCCACCTGTCGGGGGCGGACCGGGTGTTCGCCGTCGGCGGTGTCCAGGCGCTGGGCGCCATGGCCTTCGGCCTGCTCGGCGAGGCACCGGTCGACATGCTGGTCGGCGCGGGCAACGCCTTCGTCACGGAGGCCAAGCGGCAGCTGTTCGGGCGGGTCGGCATCGACCTGCTCGCGGGTCCGTCGGAGGTGGCGGTGATCGCCGACGACAGTGCCGACCCGGCGTGGGTGGCGGCCGACCTGCTCGGTCAGGCCGAGCACGGCCCCAACTCGCCCGCCGCCCTCATCACCACCTCCGAGGCGATGGGCCAGGCGGTGGCGGCCGAGGTGGAGCGCCAGCTGGAGAAGCTGACGACGCGCGACATCGCCGGAGCGGCCTGGCGGGACTTCGGCTCCGTGATCGTGGTGCGGGACGCGGACGACGCGGTCGCCGTCGCCGACGTCCTGGGCCCGGAGCACCTGGAGGTCCACACCGAGGACGACGACTTCTACCTGCGCAGCCTCACCAACTACGGTTCGCTGTTCATCGGCCCCTGGTCCACGGTGGCGTACTCCGACAAGGGCATCGCGGGCACGAACCACGTGCTGCCGACCGGCAAGACCGCCCGCTACAACGCGGGCCTGTCGGTCTCCCGCTTCCTCAAGCCCCTCACCTACCAGAGGGCGACCGAGGAGGGCACCGCCGCGCTGGCGCCCGCCGTCGAGCGCATCTCCGCCTTCGAGGGACTCGCCGCCCACGGGGCGACGGCCACGCTGCGCATCGACCGGATCGGCCGTACGTCCTCGGCGTTCGACTCCGTTCCCGCACCGCTGCGCGAGCAGCTGTGACCGGTCACCGGTAGGACACCGGCCGCGCGGACGACACCGCATCACGCCCGGAGCGCCCGTGCCACGGCGCGGACGCTCCGGGCGCCGTACAGCGCGACGGCCCACCCCCTCCGGCCGGGACTCCGCTCCTCCCCTCCACGTCCCCGAGGTCTCCCATGCACCGACCCCCTCCGTCCACCTCCCCGCCCGGCGCGCACGACGCCGCCCTCACGCCCGGCCTCAAGGGCCGCCAGATCACCATGATCTCCATCGGCGGCGTGATCGGAGCCGGACTCTTCGTCGGCTCCTCCACCGCCGTCGCGGCGGCCGGACCCGCCGTGCTGGTCTCGTTCCTCCTGGCGGCCGCCCTGGTCGTCCTGGTGATGCAGATGCTCGGGGAGATGGCGGTCGCCCACCCCGACACCGGCTCGTTCTCGACCTACGCCGACCGCGCCCTGGGCCGCTGGGCGGGCTTCTCCGTCGGCTGGCTGTACTGGTGGTTCTACGTCCTCGTCATCCCCATCGAGGCCATCGCCGCCGGCCGGGTCATCGGCGGGTTCGTCGCGGTGCCCAGCTGGATACCGGCCCTGGTACTGATCGCCCTCCTGGCCGGGAGCAACCTTCTCGCCGTACGCAACTACGGCGAGTTCGAGTACTGGTTCGCCCTGCTCAAGGTCATCGCCATCGTGGCGTTCCTCGTCCTCGGCGCGCTCGCGGTGCTCGGGCTGCTGCCGGGCAGCGACGCCCGGGGAGTCGGCCACCTCTGGAGCGACGGCGGGTTCGCGCCGCGGGGCTGGGCGGCCGTGCTCGCCGGACTGCTCACGGCGATGTTCGGTTTCCAGGGCAGCGAGATCGTCACGATCGCCGCCGCGGAGTCCGAGGAACCGCGGAAGAACATCAAGAAGGCCGTGCGCGCCGTGGTCTGGCGGCTCGGTCTCTTCTACCTCGGGTCGATCTTCTTCGTCGTGAGCCTCGTGCCGTGGGACTCCGACGCGCTCGCCGACGGCTCGTACCAGGCGGTGCTCGACCGCATGAACATCCCGGGCGCCGGGCGCATCATGGACGTCGTCCTCGTCGTCGCCGTCAGCAGCTGCCTGAACTCGGCGATCTACACCGCGTCGCGCATGGCCTTCTCGCTGGCCCGGCGCGGCGACGCGCCGGCTGCGTTCGCGGCCACCTCCTCGTCGGGCGTGCCGCGGTTCGCGGTCGCCGCGTCGACGGTCATCGGCGTCGCCGCCGTGATCGCCAACTACGCGCTGCCGAAGGTGTTCGGCTACCTGATCGCCTCCAGCGGCGCGATCGCCCTGATGATGTACCTGGTCATCGCGGTCACGCAGTACGCGACCCGGCGTACGGGGCCCCGGCCGTCCGACGTGCGGATGTGGGGGTTCCCGTACCTGACCGTCGCGACCATCGCCTTCATCGCGGGCGTCCTGGTCCTTATGGCGGTGCTCCCGGAGCACCGGCTCGAACTGTGGCTGTCGCTCGGACTCGCCGCCGTGCTCGTCGGAGTCGGGGTGCTGCGCCAACGGCGGCTCGGGCGTGCGCGGCCGCCGGCCCGGTCGCGCGACGACGCCGGGCCGTCCCCGGCACCCTCGCCGGCCGATGCCGTGCGGCGGTGAGCCGTGCGGCGCTGACGGCTCACGCCGGCGGCGCGTGCGTCCCCCTCGGCACGAACTCCGTCGGCAGGACCAGGCGCTCCCCCGCCGGGTCCGCCCGGCCCGTGATCCGGCGCACCAGCAGGCGCGCCGCCTGACGGGCCAGCTCCGGCAGGTCGTGGCGCACCGTGGTCAGGCGGAGCACCTCCCAGGAGGCCATGGGAAGGTCGTCGAAGCCGATGACGGTGAGGTCCGCGGGTACGGACAGGCCGGCGGCGCGGGCGGCGTTGAGGACGCCGACGGCGACCACGTCGTTGCCGCAGAACACCGCGGTGGGCCGTTGCGACGCGCCCAGCAGGAAGGGCAGGGCCTCGTAGCCGGTCTCGTACTCGAAGGGGCCCCGCACCACCCGGTCCTCGGGCAGGCCGATGCCCTCGTCGGCGAGGGCCAGGCGGAAGCCGAGCTCCCGTTCCCGGCCCGTGGTGGTGTTGGCCGCGCCGAAGACGCCGGCGATGCGACGGTGCCCGAGCGCGGCGAGCTCGCGGGCGACGAGGCGGCCGCCGCCCTCGTTGTCCACGACGGAGGCGTAGTCGCCGGCCCGGCCGGTGTCGCGGTTGAGGAAGACGTACGGGACGTCGCGACGGTCCAGCAGGGCGGGGAGACGGGAGTCCGTGGTGGCCGTCGCGAGGACGACGCCGTCGAGCGACTGGTCGAGCAGGTTCTCCTGGGCGACCGCCTCGTCGGACCGCTCGGTCAGGAGCATCATCCGGTAACCCAGACGCCCGAGTTCGTCGTGCAGGGGCGCGACGACGTGGGGGTAGAAGGGGTTCGTCAGGTCGGTCACGATGACGCCGATCCGCCGCGTGGAGCGGGTGGACAGCGAGCGGCCCACTTCGCTCGGCACGTAGTTGAGCGCCCGTGCCGCCTCCCTGACCTTCTCCCGCGTGGCCGGCGACACCCTGGGGTCGTCCCGCAGGGCGCGGGACACCGTCGGCTGGGACACGCCCGCCAGTTTCGCCACGTCGTGACTCGTGATCCCCATCGACCCCTCTTCTCGCCGCCCGCCGCGCGCCGACCTGGCACCCTCCGCTCCAGGATACGTATGTATCGGTCCGCGACCTCGAACGGGTCGTGTGCGCGCGCCCTCCGTCACGTCCCGCGGAGCGGCCCACTCGACTTTTGCGGCGCACCCCTTGACATTGCCGGCGACACCCCCTGTCATGGAAATGCATACGTATTCACGACTCGATCGACCAGAGGAGCCGTCATGCCCGATGCCGTCGTCACCCCCGCGGAACTCGACCGGCGCACGATCCGCCGCAGTGACTTCGTCTCCTGCAACCAGGCGTTCATCGACTGCCGTACGCCGGGCTCGGACCGCAAGGAGAACTACGCGATGATCGGACCGGGGGTGTCGCAGGCGGCCGGCCAGTTCGTCAACCTGCGGCTCCCCCACGGGTACAACATCGGCGCCGCGGCCATGCCCCACGGCATCACCAACAACCTCCACCTGCACTACACGGCCGAGGTGTTCGTCTGCACCGAGGGCGAGTACCTGCTGCGCTGGGGCGCCGACGGCACCGAGGGCGAGCTGCCGCTGCGCGCCGGGGACGTCGTGTCGGTGCCGACCTGGATCTTCCGCGGCTTCACCAACACCGGGCCGGACGACGGCTGGCTGTTCACCGTGCTCGGCATGGACGACACCGGCGGCATCATCTGGGGGCCGTCCGTGCTGCGCGAGGCCGAGGGACACGGCCTGTACCTGACCGCCGACAACCAGCTCGTCGACACCGTCGCGGGGGACGAGATCCCCGAGGGCACCGAACTCGTGCAGCCGATGGCGCAGGAGCACATCGACCGGCTGCGCCGCTACAGCCCGGAGCAGATGAAGCGCCGGGTCGCGGCGGCGGACGAGCTCGTCTGGTCCGAGCACCCCTTCCTCGACAGCTCCCTGCCCGGCGCGGGCGCGCGCCTGAGCTGTGTCATCGGGTACGGCATGACGGAGGACCCGCACCAGGAGCCGCGCATCTTCAACCCGCACGGCCACAATGCCGCCTGGCTGCGCGCCGACCCGGGCCAGGGCGTCTCCCTGCACCGCCAGCACGAGACGCAGACGCTCATCGTCAAGGACGGACTGTGGGAGATCACCCTCAACCGCACGGACCCGGTGTCGGTGCGGCTGGGCCCGCGCGACATGCTCTCCGTGCCGCAGGACGCCTGGCGGACCCTGCGCAACGCCGGCGACGACCGGGGCGAGCTGCTCGTGGTCAACTCCGGTGACGGCCGGGTCCGTCTGGAGTGGGACGAGGAGGTCGTCAAGGCCGCCGCCGACGCCGGCCTGGGCATCGACCACAACGGGTACGTCGCCCCGTACGCGCTGCTGCCCCGCTCCGCGCGCCGCTGATGCCCGGCCCCTCCCCCGCCGCGCCGGACGGGCCGCTGCCCCTGGTCGTCGTCCCGGGCATGCTGTGCGACGCGAGCCTGTGGTCGGACGTCGGCTTCCCGGACGGGCATCCGGTGCACCATGTCGCGCTCGCGGAGGCGTCCGTCGGGGAGCTGGCCGACGGCGTGCTGTCCGCGACGTCCGGCCCCTTCGTGCTGGTCGGGCTCAGCCTCGGGGCCATCGTCGGGTTCGAGGTGCTGCGCCGCGCCCCCGGACGCGTGGCCGGGCTGTGTCTGGTCTCCACGAACGCGGCGGCTCCGCGCCCCGACCAGTACGCGGCCTGGCGCGCACTGGACGAGGCGACCCGCGACGGCCGGTTCGACGCGGTGATCGAGCAGACCCTGCCGGGGATGTTCGCCCGGGACCCGGCGCCCGCCCGCCTCGCGGAGCGCTACCGCCGCATGGCCCGCGCGGTGGGCCCGCGCGCCGCACGCGCCCAGCTCGCCGCCCAGGCCACCCGCCGGAACGCCTTCCCCGCGCTGCGCACCGCCCGCTGTCCCACCGCCGTGGTCTGCGGCACGCGGGACGCCCTGTGCCCGCCCGCCTTCCACCGGGCCATCGCCGGCGCGGTCCCGGGCGCCCGGCTGCACGAGGTGCCCGGCGCCGGACACCTGCTGCCGTGGGAGCGGCCCGAGGCGCTCACCTCGGTCCTCGGCGGCCTCGTGACGGCCGCCCGGACCCCCCACCTTCTCCCCCGGGTGAGCTGAGCCCCGCTCCGTCACCCCACGACCCCCCTCCCCCTCCGTACGGAAGAGTCACCATGCCCCGACACCTGAAGTCCGCCGTTCCGGCCGGTCACGTCCGTGCCGCCCGCGCCGACGTCGCCGAGCGCGTCACCGCCATCCTCGACGACATCCGCGAGCGCGGCGACGAGGCCGTCCGCCAGTACTCGGAGAAGTTCGACGACTGGAGCCCGGAGTCCTTCCGGCTGTCCCAGGACGACATCGCGCGGATCGTCTCCGGCGTGCCCGGGACGGTCCTGGACGACATCCGCTTCGTGCAGCAGCAGGTACGCACGTTCGCCCAGGCGCAGCGCGACTCGATGACCGACATCGAGATCGAGACGCTGCCGGGTGTGCGTCTCGGTCACCGCCACGTGCCGGTCTCCGGCGCGGGCGCGTACGTGCCCGGCGGCCGCTACCCGCTGACCGCCTCCGCCCACATGACGATCGTCACGGCGAAGGTGGCCGGGGTCTCCCGGGTGGCCGCCTGCACCCCGCCGATCCGGGGCGAGATCCCGGCCGCGACCGTCGCCGCCATGCACCTCGCGGGTGCCGACGAGATCTACCTGCTGGGCGGGGTCCAGGCCGTCGCGGCGCTCGCCGTCGGCACGGAGACCATCGGCCGGGTGCCGCTGATCGCGGGGCCGGGCAACGCCTACGTCGCCGAGGCCAAGCGGCAGCTGTTCGGCGAGGTCGGCATCGACCTGTTCGCCGGTCCCACGGAGATCCTGGTCGTCGCCGACGAGCACGCCGACCCCTTCGTGGTGGCCGTGGACCTGCTGTCGCAGGCCGAGCACGGGCCCGACTCCCCCGCCGTCCTCGTCACCACCTCCGAGGAGCTGGGACGCGAGGTCGAGCGGCACGTCGAACGCCTCCTCCCCGGGATGCCCACGAAGGACTTCGCCGGCCCGGCCTGGCGCGACCACGGCGAGATCGTGGTGGCGGACTCGCTCGACGAGGCGTTCGCCGTCGCCGACTCCTACGCCAGCGAGCACGTGGAGGTCCTGACCGAGAACCCGCGCCAGGCGCTGGACCGGATGCACGACTACGGGGCGCTGTTCCTCGGCGAGGGTACGTGCGTGTCGTACGGCGACAAGGTCATCGGCACCAATCACGTCCTGCCCACCCGTGGCGCGGCCCGCTACACGGGTGGTCTGTGGGTCGGCAAGTACCTCAAGACGGTGACGTACCAGGAGGTCACCGACACGTCCTCCTCCGCGCTGCTCGGTGAGGTGTGCGGGCGCGCCGCACGCGTCGAACTCTTCGAGGGGCACGCGCGCTCGGGTGATGTGCGCGCGGCCAAGTACGGCGACGCCGTGCTGCCGTGGAACGAGGAGGCGGGCGCGTGACCGGCACGAAGACCCCGCTCGCGGGCCGCACCGCGCTGGTGAGCGGGGGCGGCAACGGCCTGGGCAGTGCCATCGCCCGGTCCCTGCTGTCCGAAGGGGCCCGTGTGGTGATCACGGGCCGCACCGAGCGCACCCTGAAGGAGACGGCCGCGCGCCTCGGCCCCGGCGCCGGCTACCGGGTCTGCGACGTCTCCAGGCCCGGTGACGTGCAGGCGCTCGCCGACGAGCTCGCGGACGAGGAGATCTCCGTCCTGGTCAACAACGCGGGGATCGCCGGGCCGGTCGCACCGCTGACGGACGTCACGCCCGAGGAGTGGGACGAGGTCTTCGCCGTGAACGTGCGCGGCATGTTCCTCATGTGCCGCGCCTTCCTGCCCCCGATGACCCGGCGCGGGGCCGGTGACGTCGTCAACGTCGCCTCCGTGTCCGGCAAGCGGCCCCTGCTGCGGCGCACGCCGTACTGCGCCTCGAAGATGGCCGTCATCGGGCTGACGACGACGCTCGCCGGTGAGGTCGGTCCGCTCGGGGTGACGGTCAACTCCCTGTCCCCGGGCCCGGTCTCGGGCCCGCGCATGGAGCGCAACTTCCGCCTGGAGGCCGAGCGCACCGGCAGCAGCCGGGACGAGGCGGAGGCCGCGTTCGTGTCCCGGGCGGCACTCGGGCGGATGGTCACCGAGGAGGAGGTCGGCTCGGCCGTGACCGCGATGCTGCGGATGCCGGGGCTGTGCGGGGCGGACATCGACCTGTCGGCCGGGATGGTGGCCCGATGACGGCTCCCGCGCCCAGGCGCCCGTCGCTCAAGCGGCGGCTCGCGGCCGGGGAACGGCTGTACGGCGCCCTGCTGCGGCTTCCTTCGGAGACGCTCGTGGAGATGGCGGGGGTCGCGGGCCTCGACTACGTGGTCCTGGACTGCGAGCACGGGCCGGCCGACACGACCGCGCTCCAGCACCATCTGACGGCCGCGGCGGCCCAGGGCGTCGAGGTCCTGGTGCGCGTGGGCACGGCGGAACCGGCCCTGGCCCTGCGCTGTCTGGACCTGGGGGCGGCGGGCGTCATCCACCCTCATGTCGACAGTGCCGAGGACGCCCGGCGGGCCGTCGCGGCGGACCACTATCCGCCGCTGGGGCGGCGCGGCTTCGCCACGTACAGCAGAGCGGGCCGGTTCGGCACCGTGACGGCCCGGCAGCATCTGGCGGCGGGCGAGGACACCCTGGTCGTGGTGATGATCGAGACGGAGCGTGCCTGTGCCGCGGCCGGGGAGATCGCCGCGACGAAGGGCGTGGACGCCGTCCTGGTGGGACCGTCCGACCTCGCGGCCGACCGCGGGTTCCCCGGCCGGGACGTGGTCGACTCGCTCACCGAGGCCGCCCATCGGGCCGCGCGTGCGGCGGGGCGGTCGGTGATGACCATCGTGCCGTCGACGGCGGCGGCCCGGAAGGCCGAGGAAGCGGGCGCACAGCTGGTCCTGTTCAACATGGCCGCCGTCCTGATGGACGCCTTCCGCTCCCTCGTGCCTCCGACGGCAGGCGGGCCGGCCGCGGAACCTCCCGCTCCGGCCGCCCGCACACCTCTTGACGCCACCCCGGACGCTCCCTAACGTTCACCGCAGTCGCAGCATTCATACGTATGCATCCACGCTCACCCATTCATCCGCGCGATCGGAGAAGCCATGTCCGCTGCAGCGCCAACCACCGCACCCGTCGGCGCCCTTGAGGACGCCGCGCAGAAGCGGAAGGCGATACGCCGCGCCATCGGCGCAGGAAGCATCGGTAACTTCGTAGAACAGTTCGACTACGGCCTCTACGGCTACATGGCTCCCATCATGGCCTCGTCGTTCTTCCCCGCGAGCGACGAGGGCGTCGCGGTCATCAGTACCTACGCGATCGTCGCCATCGCCTGCCTGTTCCGCCCCCTGGGCGGAACGCTGGTGGGCCGCTGGGGCGACCGCGTGGGCCGCAAGAAGGCGCTGCTCTACACCATCGTCTTCATGGGTGTGACGACCGCGCTGATCGGGGTGCTGCCCACCTACCAGGCGGTCGGCGCCCTCGCCCCGCTGCTCCTGCTGCTGCTGCGCGTCGTGCAGGGCATGGTCTCGGGCGGCGAGTACGTCGGCGCGGTGGCGTTCGTCGTGGAGTGGGCGGAGCCGAAGCGCCGCGCCCACTACACCTCGTACGCCTCGAACAGCTGCTTCGTCGGGATCCTCGCGGGGGCGGGCACCGCCGCGCTGACCAGCTGGGTGTTCCAGGGGCCCGACCTGGAGTCGTGGGGCTGGCGCATCCCGTTCGTCCTGGCGCTGCCGCTGAGTCTCGTCGGGATGTGGCTGCGCCGGCACATCGGGGAGACCCCGGAGTTCGTCCGCGCGACCGAGGGCGGCGCCGACGTGGTGAAGGCGCCGATCCGTGAGGCGCTGCGCTCGCAGTGGCGCCCGATCCTCGTCTTCTGCGGGGTGTCGGTCATGCTGGCGATCCTGTCCTACACCTGGGTCACCTTCTATCCGGAGTACCTGAGCGGCACGCTCGGCCTGCCCCGCTGGATGGGGCTGGCCTCCAACGCGATCTCCGTCGCGGTGCTGATCCCGATGCTGCCGCTGGCCGGCATCCTCTCCGACCGCATCGGCCGCAAGCCCATGCTGATCGCCGGTGCCGTCGCCTGCCTCGTCCTCGTCCCGCTGGCCTTCCGGGTCGGCGAGGAGGGCACCTTCGCCGCGGCCGTCGCGAGCCAGCTCATCTACATCGTCCCCGAGTTCTTCCTCACCGGCATCGTCACGGTCTGCGCGGCAGAACTCTTCGCCACGCGGACCCGCTTCAGCGCGAGCGCCATCGCCTACAACAGCTCCTTCTCCGTCTTCATGGGCATCACACCGTTCGTGGCGGCCCTGCTCGTGAACACCTTCGGCACCATCTACGCCGTGTGGGCCTACCTCGCCGCCGGCGCACTCCTCGCGCTCGTCGTGGTCACGTGCTTCATGACGGAGACGTATCGGAGCCAGCTGGGCGCCGACAAGTTCGCCCGCTGAACCGGGCCGAACCACACATACGTATAACGCCCTGCGCGGGCAAAGTCCCGCCGCACCGCACCATCGAGACAAGGAAGCACCATGCCGCTCGACCCCGTCGCCTACCAGCCCTACGCCGACCCGGACGACTTCATCCGCGAGGTCACCGACCGCATCTGGGTGGCCCGCGACATCGACCACATCGTGGAGAACTACGAGCCGGACTCCATCGTCCACACCAGCCTGGGCACGGTCGTCGGACGCGACGGCGTGATCGAGGGCAGCACCATGCGCATGTCCGCGGTGCCCGGGCACGTCGGGCAGGCCGAGGACGTCGTGTGGGAGGCACGCGGCGACGACGCGTTCCTCAGCTCGCACCTGGTCTTCTCCGCCGACGAGCACCTCGTGGGCGGCCGCCTCGTACCCGTCCGCAAGCGCACCGTCGCCAACTGCCTCTACCGGCGCGGCCGGATGGTCGAGGAGTGGGTCGTCCGCGACGATCTCGCGGACTGCCTGCAACTGGGACTCGACCCGGACGAGGTGGCCCGTGGGCTGCGCTTCCAGGGATACAGCGGCTCGATGACGGAGGCCGCCCCCAAGGAGGTGCTGCTGACCGGCGACAGCGGGGAGCGCCCCGACCAGTTCCGGCCCGAGTGCGAGATGGTGCTGGAGTTCATCGAGGACGTGTGGTCCAGGCGGCGCCTGAACAAGGTCCACGACTACATGGAGCGGGACCTGTTCCTGCACACGGTCGGCGACCGCACCGTCATCCGTCCCGAGCGCTACCAGGCCGATCTGCTGGCGATGGTCGGGCCCTTCCCGGACGCCCGGTTCGCCGTCCGCGACGTCCAGGCCAACTACAACGAGCGGTACGCGGGTCTGCGCGTCGCCGTCCTGTGGACCATGCACGGCACGTACCGGGGCACGCCCGCGTTCGGGGCCCTGACCGGGCAGCCGGTGACCGTGCTCGGCGTCTCGCAGTTCCTGATCCAGAACGGCCGGATCGTGCGGGAGTACCGCGTGTACGACGAGATCTCGCTGCGCGCCCAGATCAACGCGGCGCGCGGGGACGGTCCGGAGGTCGACGCCAACATCTACTGAGCCGTGAAGCACGCGGAAGCCCCCCGCCGGACGGTGCCGGCGGGGGGCTTCCGCGTGCGACGTGGCGAATCCCGGCGACGACACAAATGGTATTCCATTTACTCCCGACCTCTTGACGGTGCCGTTTGGCGAAAACTACGTTCTGGGGCACGGAACCCCGCTTCCGCTTCGTGGAAACCGCCAACTCCCCGCATCCCGAACCAGGAGTCCGTGCATGACTGCCCTGGAAGACCGCCGCTCGTCCGTGCCGACCGGCGACACCGCCACCAGCTCCGCCCTCTACACCTACGACCTGGCCCCGACGAAGAAGGAGGGCCGCCGCTGGGGCGCCTACAACGTCTTCACGCTCTGGGCCAACGACGTCCACAGCCTGGGCAATTACGCGTTCGCCATCGGACTGTTCGCCCTGGGACTGAACGTGTGGGGCATCCTGGCCGCCTTCGCCCTCGCCTCCGTCCTGCTCTTCCTCCTGCTCACGCTGTCCGGGTTCATGGGGCACAAGACGGGTGTGCCGTTCCCCGTGATGAGCCGCATCGCGTTCGGCATCAAGGGAGCGAAGATCCCGGCCGCCGTACGCGGCGCCGTCGCCATCGCCTGGTTTGGTATCCAGACCTATCTCGCCTCCGCCGTACTCAGCGCCCTCCTGGTGGCGCTGTTCCCGGGTCTCGCCCGCCTGGACACCGACTCCCTGCTGGGTCAGTCGACGCTCGGCTGGATCACCTTCCTGGCGCTGTGGGCGCTCCAGGTGCTCATCGTGAGCTACGGGATGCAGATGATCCGGCGTTACATGGCCTTCGCGGCGCCCGTCACGCTGCTCACCATGTGCGCGCTCGCGGTGTGGATGTTCGTCCGGGCGGACGGCTCGATCTCCCTGTCCGACGGCGACCCGCTCACCGGCGGCGCGATGTGGCTCCAGGTCCTCCAGGCGGCCGCGCTGTGGGTGGTCATCTACGGGACGTTCGTCCTCAACTTCTGCGACTTCACGCGGTCCGCGAGGAACCGCGGCTCCATCGTCCGGGGCAACGTCATCGGCATTCCGGTGAACATGCTCTTCTTCGCCTGCATCGTGGCGGTCCTGAGCGGGGCCCAGTTCAGCCTCGACGGACGGGTCATCACCAGTCCGACCGACATCGTCCGGTCCGTCCCCAACATGTTCCTGCTGACCGTCGCCTCGCTCGCCCTCATCGCCCTGACGGTCGCGGTCAACCTGCTGGCCAACTTCGTCGCGCCGATCTACGCCCTGGTCAACCTCTTCCCCCGCCGGCTCGACTTCCGCCGGGCCGGTCTGGTGAGCGCCGCGCTGGGCCTGGTGATCACGCCCTGGAACCTCTACAACAGCCCGGTCGTCGTGAACTACTTCCTCGGTGGGCTCGGCGCCCTGCTCGGGCCGCTCTTCGGCGTGATCATGGCCGACTACTGGCTGCTGCGGAAGGCCCGGGTCAACGTGCCCGCCCTCTACACCGAGGACGCCGACGCCGAGTACCACTACCGGCGCGGCTACAACCCGCGGGCCGTCGCCGCGTTCGTCCCGAGCGCCGCGATCGCCGTCGTGGTCGCCCTCGTCCCCCTCTTCCACGCCGCGGCCGGGTTCTCCTGGTTCATCGGCGCCATCGTCGCCGCCGCCCTGTACGCGGTCGTCGCCGACCGTGCCGTGCCGATCCGCGACGTGGACGGCGAGGCCATCGCCGTCGCCGCCGAATGACCAGCCCGAGCAGAAGGCCCCACCCCATGCGCATCCTCGTGGTCAACGTCAACACCACGCAGTCCATCACCGACGCGATCGGCAAGCAGGCGGCCGGCGCCGCCTCGCCGGGGACCGAGATCGTCCCCCTCACCCCTTCGTTCGGCGCGGAGTCCGTCGAGGGCAACTACGAGAGCTACCTCGCCGCGGTGGCCGTCATGGAGACCGTCCGCGCCCATCCGGAGCCGTTCGACGCGGTCGTCCAGGCCGGATACGGCGAACACGGGCGGGAGGGACTGCAGGAACTGCTCGACGTCCCCGTCGTCGACATCACCGAGGCGGCGGCGAGCACCGCCCAGTTCCTCGGCCGCCGCTACTCCGTCGTCACCACCCTCGACCGCACCGTGCCCCTCATCGAGGAGCGGCTGGCGGCGGCCGGGCTGAGCGCCCGGTGCGCGTCCGTGCGGGCCAGCGGGCTCCCCGTCCTGGAACTCGAACGGGACGAGCGGGCCGCCGTGGACGCCATCGCCGAACAGGCCGCCCGTGCGGTGCGGGACGACCGGGCCGAGGTGATCTGCCTGGGCTGCGGGGGAATGGCCGGCCTCGCCGAGCACGTCGTGGACCGCACCGGCGTACCCGTCGTCGACGGGGTGACCGCCGCCGTGACGATCGCCGAATCACTGGTGCGGCTCGGCCTGTCCACGTCCAAGGTCCGCACGTACGCGGCACCGCGGCCCAAACAGATCGTCAACTGGCCCCCGACGGCCCGCTGACGGCCCGCGTCGTCCCTGTTCCCGCCCTCCGCACCGGCATCGGGCCGGGCCGCGGGCCGCGCCGGCCGCGCCGGCCGCGCGGTATTCTGACGGGCCGCCCGGCTGCCGCGCCGCACCGCCGCAGCCGGTGCGCCGTGGAACGGGACGAACGACGAAGGACGGCGATGGCTGCGTCAGGGGATTTCACGCCCGAGTCCGAGCGGGTGACCCGGCAGTTGCGCGACGAGATCCTCGACGGTGTGCGACCGCCGGGCAGCAGGCTCGTCGAGCGGGAGCTGGCCGAGGCACTCGGGGTGAGCCGGCTGCCCGTCCGCGAGGCGCTGCGGACGCTGGTGTCCGAAGGGCTGGTGACGCCCCGGCCGCGCACGTGGGCGGTGGTGCGTGAGTTCACCACGAGCGACATCGCCGACCTCGACGAAGTGCGCTCGGGCCTGGAGACCCTCGCCTTCCGGCTGGCCGCGCAACGCCACACCCGCGCCGGACTGGAGAAGCTGCGCGCGACGGTGGACGCCGAGCTGGCGGCGGCCCGGGCCGGCGACGCGGTGCGGGCCCACCGGGCGGCAGCCGACTTCCACCAGACCGTCATCTCCCTCGCCGCCAACGAACTGCTCAACGAGCTCGAAGGCGTCCTGCGCAGCCGGCTGCGGTGGCTCATGGGCCAGCACGACGACCTGGAGGGCGTCGCGCTGGAACACGACGCGCTCTGCCGGGCGATCGCGGAACGCGACGTCGAGCGGGTGCAGGAACTCGTCCTGGAGCACCTCGCGACCAGCCGCAGCGCCGCGCTGGGCCGCCACACCCGGCTGGACCGGGAAGAAGGGGACTGAGGCCGGCGGCCCCGCGGGGCCGCCCGCAGTGCCGCCCGCGGTGCACGGCCACGTCCTGGCACTGCCCCCGGTTCCGGTGCGGCGCACGTCGGGAATGTGCGCCAGGGCGGTGCGAACCAGCGTGACGCACGCGCATAGCTGCTCGCCCTCGCCGCCTGCTCCGCCCCGGGTGGCCGCCCTCCGATTCCGGGTGACGCGAGGGCAGTCCCTGTCCGGGCCAGGCCCCCGGGCCGTAGGACGTCACAGCGTCACGTCGGACCACTGGTCGAGCGGGTCGGCGTCGTCCGGGAACCCGCCGAGGCCCGTCGTCCCGCCGTCCAGCGACTGCTCGGTCCAGATGACCTTGCCCGTGCCGGTGTACCGGGTTCCCCAGCGTTCGGCGTACCGGGCGACGAGGAACAGGCCGCGCCCGCCCTCGTCGGTGGCCGCCGCGTGGCGCAGGTGCGGCGAGGTGCTGCTGCCGTCGGACACCTCGCAGATCAGAGCGCGGTCGCGCAGCAGGCGGACGTGGATGGGGGCGCTGCCGTGGCGGATGGCGTTGGTGACCAGTTCGCTGAGGATGAGCTCGGTGGTGAAACCCACCTCCGCCAGGTCCCACGCCTCCAGTTGCCGGCCGACGTCGGCGCGGACGACGGAGACGGCCGAGGTCTCGCGCGGCACGTCCCAGCCGGCGACCCGGCCGGGGTCGAGCACCCGGGTGCGGGCGACCAGCAGGGCGATGTCGTCGCGCGCCCGGTCCGGCGGGAGGGCGTCGAGCACGGCGCGGCAGGTCTGCTCGGGGGTCCGGTCGGGGTGGGACAGCGCGGTGCGCAGGATGCCGAGGCCGACGTCGATGTCCCGGTCGCGGTCCTCGACGAGTCCGTCGGTGTAGAGGACGAGCCGGCTCCCCTCGGGCACCCGGAACTCGGTGCTGTCGAACGGCAGGCCGCCCAGACCCAGCGGTGGGCCGGCGGGGAGGTCGGGGAAGGACACCGTGCCGTCCGGGAGGACGAGTGCGAACGGAGGGTGTCCCGCCCTGGCCGTGCAGCAGGTGCCGGTGACCGGGTCGTAGACGACGTAGAGGCAGGTGGCCCCGATGAGCCCCTCGTCCTCTCCCTGCGCCGCCCGCTCCCGGTCCAGCCGGGCGACCAGGTCGTCGAGGCGGGCCAGCAGTTCGTCGGGGGCCAGGTCGAGGGTGGCGAAGTTGTGCACCGCGGTGCGCAGGCGTCCCATGGTGGCCGCCGCGTGCATCCCGTGCCCCACCACGTCCCCGACCACCAGCGCGACCCGGGCACCGGACAGCTCGATCACGTCGAACCAGTCGCCGCCGACGCCCGCCTGGGCGGGCAGGTAGCGGTGGGCCAGCTCCAGGGCGCTCGGTTCCGGCAGGTCGCGGGGCAGCAGGCTGCGCTGCAGGGTGACCGCCATGGCGTGCTCACGGGTGTAGCGGCGGGCGTTGTCGAGCGCGACGGCCGCGCGGGTGGCCAGTTCCTCGGCGAACGGCAGGTCCTCCTCGTCGAACGGCTCCGCCCCGCCGGCGCGGCGGAAGCCGACCACTCCGAGCACCGCGCCGCGAGCGCGCAGCGGCACCGCGATCAGGGCCTCGGCGTGGTGGTCCGGCGGGCGTGTCCCGTGCCCGGTGTCCCGCTCCCGTCCCGCCTCGGCCGTGCCCGGGGCCGTCTCCAGCACCGCCCGGCCGCTCGCCACACACCGCGCCTGGGGCGTGCCCTCGGCGAGGGGGATCGCCGTGCCCACCGGCAGCGGTGGCGGACCGGCGCCGCCGCCGCTCACGGCGGTACGGCGCATGACGGTGACCGGGGCCGCCGGTTCCTCTCCGCGCAGCACCTCCTCGGCCAGTTCCACGGTGACGCGGTCGGCGAAGCGCGGCACCGCCGCCTCGGCCAGCTCCCGTGCGGTGCGCTCCACGTCCAGGGTGGAGCCGATGCGCATCCCGGCGTCGTAGAGCAGCGTCAGGCGCTCGCGCGCCACCTCGGCCCGTCCGGACAGGGCGCGCAGCTCCGTGGTGTCCCTGAGCGTCACGACGCTCCCGGCGTACGCGCCGTCGGGCGCCGTGGGCCGTTTGTTGACCGCGAGCAGCCGGTCGGCGGTCAGGTGCACCTCGTCGGTGGCCGTCCGGTCCGACGTCAGCAGCTCGGCGATGCCCGGGTCCAGGCGCAGCTCGGTGATCCGCGGCCGCTCCAGGTCCGGCGGCAGGTCGAGCAGGCGCCGTGCCTCGTCGTTGGCCAGCAGCAGCCGCCCGTCGCCCCCGGTGATCAGCACGCCCTCCCGCACCGCGTGCAGCACCGCGTCGTGGTGGTCGTACATGCGGGTCATCTCCACCGGACCGAGGCCGTGGGTCTGGCGCAGCAGCCGGCGGCTGACCAGCGCGGTGCCGCCCGCGCACACGGCCAGCGCCCCGGCCGCGGCGCCGAGGAGGATCGGCATCTGCTCGGCCGCCATGCCCGCCACCTTGCGGACCGTGATGCCCACGGACACCGAACCGACCGCGGCGCCGTCCGCCCCGGGGACGGGGACGGTCGAGACGACCGACAGCCCCTGGGTGGTGTCGATGGTGCGGGTCACGGGTTCGCGCGGCGGCGCGGGCGAGCCGGGAACGGTCTCGCCGATCTGGGCGGGGTCGGGGTGGGTGAAACGGACCCCTTCCCGCGAGTACACGACGACGAGGTCGACGCCCGTCTCGTGTCTGATCCGCTCGGTCAGGGGCTGCAGTACGGCGGTGGGGTCGGGCCCGGTCATCGCGCTCGCCGTGCCCGGGGCCTGCGCGAGCGTCGTGGCGGTGTCCAGGGACCGGAGCCGGGCCGCACGGGTGTTGTCGTTCCGGGACTGGATGACCAGGGCCACGAGGGCGGCGGCGACGGTGAGGACGACGACGATCACCTGGAACAGCAGCACCTGACCCGCGACGCTGCGCACTCCGAACAGGGACCGCAGCCGTTCCGCGCGTCGCGTCGGCGCAGTGTCGTCACCGTGCCGGCCGGAGGCGGTGCGCGGACGCCGCCCGCCGAGGGAGCGCGGCGACGTGGCCCGGGCACGACGGGGGTGTGCGCTCACGCTCCGTGTCCTCCCTCCCCAGTGTCCGGGCCCTGGGTGGGGTGCCGCCGTTCGCCGGGCGAGAAGTCCGGCGGGGAGCGGGGCGCGCCGCGGATCGAGTGACGCCGCCGTCGCCTGCCGGGCCGCTTTCCGGGATGCTCGTCGCATTCCTCACGAATGAGTCAACCGTACTCGCTCCGGCCCCACGACGCCGTGCGTCGTACGCCGCCCGGAAAAGCACACGGCGCCCGGAAGCGAAACGCTTCCGGGCGCCGTGCCGGGTTCAACGCATCCCGGTCAGGCGGGGGTGATGTTCTCCGCCTGCGGGCCCTTCTGGCCCTGGGTGATGTCGAAGGTGACAGCCTGGCCTTCCTGGAGCTCGCGGTACCCGCTGGCGTTGATGTTGGAGTAGTGCGCGAAGACGTCGGGGCCGCCGCCGTCCTGCGCGATGAAGCCGAAGCCCTTTTCCGAGTTGAACCACTTGACGGTACCGCTGGCCATGCCTTTGCCTTTCAGCCGATATCGGATCCGCACCGCGCGGACCCGGAGGTGGTCGTCCTGGTCCAAGGCACTGCACAGCAGACCGCCCGCACCACGGTGCGGGCGGCCGGGTCGAACCACGACATCTGCCGCTGACGCTACACGGCATGTCCGCGCCTCACCAGTGAGTAAGGGGTGTGAGCACGAACGGTGTTGCGTCCGGGTGCCCCTCCGCTCCCGGACGGTCCGACCTGATCAGCGCCGTCCGGGCCCCCTTCCGTCACTCCCCGCACACGGCGACGTCCGTGCGCCATACGGGCGAGACGCCGGGCATCGGCACGACCCGGTCGCGCGGGTGGTCAACCAATGAGGTGCCCACCTACCCGAACCGGAGGTCGAGATGAGCGTCAGGAAAGCCCTGACCCTGGTGATCGGCGCGGTGCTGTGCACCGCCCTGCTGGGGACGGGCTGCGCCTCGCGGACGCCCGGCACACCCCCCGCACGGCCGGCGTCCCCCCGTCCCGCTCCGGCGGGTCCCACGGCCCGGCCGCTTCCCGGGCTCGGTCCCGCCGTGCGGGCCCGGGTGCCCGCGGCCACGGATCAGGCCCTGGTGGTCCGGGGCGCGGCGGCGGACGCCAACCGGGCGCAGGTGGTGCTCTACGAACGGCACCCCGTGCGGGGCTGGCAGGCCGTGGCCGGTCCCTGGTCGGCGCACAACGGGCTGCGCGGCTGGACGAGGGACCACAGCGCGGGCGACCTGCGCACGCCCATCGGCGTCTTCGGGATCAGCGACGCGGGGGGCCGGCTGCCCGACCCGGGGACCCGGCTGCCCTACGACGAGGACCCGGAGTTCGCGCTCTCGGGCACCGGCCACCTGGGCGAGGACCTGGAGGGCTCGTTCGACTACGTGATCGCCGTCGACTACAACCGGGTGCCCGGCACCACCCCGCTGGACAAGACCCGGCCGCTGGGCGAGGACAAGGGCGGCGGCGTGTGGATCCACGTGGACCACGGCGGGCCGACCAACGCCTGTGTGTCGCTGGACGAGGAACACATGCGTGCGCTGCTGCGCGCCCTGGACCCGGACCGGCGGCCGGTCGTCGTCATGGGGCCCGCCGCGGCTCTGGCGCAGTAGCCACGCGGCGGCACCGGTCCCGCCGCGGCCCGGCGTGTGCCGGGGGCCGTGACGGGACCGGTGCGGGGTGCGCGGGGTCAGTTCCGCGTGGCCCGCCAGCGCTGACGGGCTCCCCCTTCGTCGGCGGACTGGACGACGAGGCCGTCGGCGGTGACGGTCAGGGCCAGTCCGCTGTGCCGCGCCTTCAGCGTGAGCGTCCCGTCCTGCGCGGTGACGGTCCACTGTTGGTTGGCGGTGCCGGTGCAGGTGTACTGGACCACCGTGGCCCCGGCGGCCTGCGAGCTGCCGGCCACGTCGGCGCAGAGGCCGCTGCCGGCGTTCTTCAGCCGGTAGGTGCCGTCGTCGTTGCGGGTGATGTTCCACTTCTGCGCGGGTGTCGTGGAGGCCGCGCCGACCCGCAGCGGTCCGGCCTCGGTGTCTCCGGGCGCCTCGAGCCGTTCGTCGCCTCCGGTGTGGGCCAGGGCGTACTGGCCGTCAGGGACCGGCGGGGGCACGACCTCCTCCTCACCCACGTCCAGGGCGAAGACGTGCACGGCGCTGTTGGCCGGCAGGGTGACGGCGGCGACGTCCTTGTCCGGGTCGATGCGCAGGGTCTTGGTGTAGAGGCGGTACTCGACGGTGTCGTAGGCGGGGCCGGACGGGGTGTTCTTGCCCTTGGTGGTGATCGCGGTCCTGGCCCCGTACCGGTCGGTCGGCAGACAGCACCAGTTCGGGAAGCCCAGCTCGGCCTCGGTGGTGGTGCCGTCGGTGTAGTGGACGGTCGCCGTGCCCTCGGCGCTGCCGCTGGTTCCGGTGCCGAGGAAGGCCAGTGCGTTGCCCTTCTCGTCGCCGGACACCTGGATGGTCTGGCCCTTGCCCGTCACGTTGTCGGGGGTGCCCGGTGCCGCGTCGGGCCAGGTGAAGGAGAAGCCGTTCGCCCGCACGGCGGCGCCGGGGGTGACGCCCTGCTGGGCCAGCCGTTCGGAGATGAAGCTGGAGCCGCCGCCGTCGATGTCACCGGGCGCCGGGGCGTCCTGCTTCGTCACGCCGACGTTGTCGGCGGCCGAGGCGAGCGAGGGGTGCGCCAGTGTGGTGGCGGTCCGCGTGCTCACGGAGTACGTGCTGTGCTGCCGGGTCGTGTACGACGCCCGGGCGGAGAGGTCGTACGCGCCCGGGGCGGCGCCCTTCGGGGGTGTGACGGTGAAGCGCGCGGTGAAGGTGCCGCCGTCGGGCAGGGCACGGGTGCCGGTGGGCCCGGCCGCGGCCACCTGCCAGCCTTCGGGGGCGGTGACGGCCGAGCCGGTCACCGTGACCGGCTTGCCGGTGGTGTTGGTGACCGCGACGTCGACCTGCTGGGACTGTCCGATGGTGCCGATGGCGGCGGTGCGGGCGTGGAGGGCGACGGCACGGTCCTCGGGGTGGGTGCCGCCGACGGAGCCGGCCCCGTCGATGCGCACGGTCAGCTGTTCGCCCGAGGAGACCTGGCCGGTCTTGACGTGGACGACGCCGGTGCCGGCGTCGTGGTACCAGCCGGACGGCGCGGCCTCCAGCGCGCGCTCGGACGCCACCTCCCGCAGTCGCTTCCCGCCGGCCCGGACGCCGGACGGGTCGGTGTCGGTGTGCACCGTCAGTCCGTAGCGCCGCTGGGCGGGCTTGCCGTCGTACGCGCCCCGGAGCGCGCCGATGCGGATGTCCACGGGGCCCCGGCGGCGGGCGTCCGGCGCGCTCACGGCGATGCGCTGCGTGGCCGACTCGCCCTCGGCGTGGGCCCGGGTGCGGCCGTCGTCCTCGTAGAGGGTGAAGGCGGAGTCGCCCTCGGGGTAGATGTCGAGGTCGAGACGGCCGGACTTCTTGCCCTGCGCCCAGTCGGTCGTGCCCTCGGGGAACATGGGCACGATCGCACCGGCGCGCACGAACAGCGGAAGCGTGTCCAGCGGTGCCTGGTAGCCGTCCAGGGTCTGTCCGCCCTCGTACACGCGGCCCGTCCAGTAGTCCACCCAGCGGCCCTCGGGCAGGAGGATGCCGTCGCGGACGTCGCTGTCCTCGTAGACGGGGGCGACGAGGAGGTCGTCACCGGCGAGGAACTCGTACTTCGCCTTGTCGCCCCAGGTGGCCGGGTCGCCGGGGTAGTTGAGGTACAGGGGGCGGGTGGGGCCGACGCCGGTCTTCGAGGCGTTCGCCAGGTGCGTGTACAGGTAGGGCAGCAGCCGCTCGTGCAGCAGCAGGTACTTCTTGTTGATCGCGGTGTAGGGCGCGCCGTACCGCCAGGGCTGCTTGTCGCTCGCCGCCCAGCCGCTCATGGCGTACGTCATCGGCAGCAGCATCTTCCACTGGAGGTCGCGCACGTAGGTCTCGGCGCTGCCGCCGAAGATGCCGTCGACGTCGCCGGTGGTGACGGGCTGCCCGGACATGGTGGAACCGGCGTAGGTGGGGATCTGCCAGCGGATGTAGTCCCACGAGCCGGACTGGTCGCCGCTCCACAGGGCGCCGCAGCGCTGGGTGCCGGCCCAGCCCTCGATGGTGAGCACGCTCGCCCGGTCGGCGCTGTGCTCCTCGATGCCGTTCCGCGCCTTCTCGCAGGCGTCCAGGGCGAAGCGGTAGCCGGGGCCGACCCAGGCGACGTCGGTCTTGCGGACCCGGACGCCGGCGGCGACCTCGGACTCCTGCTCGGTCAGGTCGGCCTCGGTCCACAGGCCGAGTTCGGCACCGTTGCCGTGCAGCATGTCGCCGGTCGCGGGGAGGTCCTCGTAGCCGCAGCCGTAGCCGTCGTTGACCAGCATCCAGCCGAGCGGCATGCCCTCCCGGGCGTAACCGTCGGCGATGGCGCGGGAGTCGCGCAGTGTCTCGCGTTCGCCGCGGTTGGCGTTGTGCAGGTAGCAGTCGGCGTCGCCCAGTTCCATGGCGTACATCGGCAGCATGGCGGGGCGGCCGGTGAGTTCGGTGTAGCCGTCGATGACCTGCTTGGCGTCGCCGACGAAGTAGTAGGCGTCGAAACGCTGTTCCTGGTGCGTGGTGCGCACCGGCGCGCCGAAGTCGTAGCGTCCGGGGGCGAAGGTGTTGCGCAGGACGCCGTAGCCGTTGCTGGAGAGGTAGAACGGCGCCGCGTTGGGGTTGCCGCCGTCGTTCCAGTCGTAGTCGCGGCTGATGTCGACGCTCTGGCCGCGGTGGCTGAAGCGGCCGTTCTGCATTCCGCCGCCGAAGAACTGCTCCTGGGCGCCCTGCCCGAGGGTCTGCGCGGTTCCGTCGGCGGACCAGGACAGCGGCGCGGTCTCCCGCCACAGCTGTCTGCCGTGCTCGTCGGCGAGGGCCAGGGTGACGGGCGACTTGGTGACGGTCAGGGTCGCCTCGTCGGTGCGGACGACGTAGGCGTCGTCGGTCTCGGTGTGTCGCGAATGGGCGCCCTTGTAGTCGGTCTTGACGACGATGTCGGCGTCCGGTGCCCCGGGGTCCGCGGGGTCGTCGTTCGCCGGGTCGGTGAAGTGCCCGTCGGGGGCGAGGCGGACGCGGAGGAGGTCGTCGTCGGGGAAGCTGATGCGCAGCTTCGCGTCGCCCGAGGAGACGGTGTACGTGTCGCCGTCCGCGGTGAAGCCGGTGGCGTCACCGAGCCGGCCGTCGGCGGCGGGGGACGCGTCGCGGGTGCCCGCGTACGACGGCACCGCGGCCGTGAGCAGCGCCGCGGCCAGGGCGGCGGCGAGCAGACGCGCTCGGGACTGACCGTTCATGGTGCCCTCCGGGGTCGGTCGGCGCTGCGGCCGCGTGCGCCTCGGTGGCGACGGTTGCGCCCTGAGGCGACAGGCATGACACAGCAGGCATTTCGGGCAGGACGACAGCGCTCCCCCAGTGAGCCGTCCGCGTCACCGCCGGAGCACTGTCGGTGCACGACTCTGGCGGGCCCCACCTGGACATGTCAATATGTGCTCGATACAAAGCCGTTTCGAGCAGTTCCGAGCACACATTGGCTGCCGGCCCGATGAACGGACCGTGCCGGGCGGGGCAGATGCTCCGCGGTCACACCCGACAGAAGCGGCGCGGTTCCTGTCGGGTGACCTGGGCCGGTGTCGCCGCATGCTGGGGGCATGGACGACACGATCTTGGTATCCCGCTTCCTCCGCGACGGCTTCGTCAAGCTGGAGGGCGCCGTCGCGCCGCGCGTGGCCGCGGACTGCGGGCGGCTGCTCTGGCGTGAGACGGGCTGCGACCCGGACGACCCGGCGACGTGGACGCAGCCGGTGCACTGGGTGGCGGGCATGGCACAGGGGCCGTTCGCCGCCGCCCCCAATGCGCCGGCCCTGCACCGCGCGTACGACCTGCTCGTCGGTGCGGGACGCTGGGAGCCCCGCTACTCGCTGGGCACGTTCCCGTTGCGCTTCCCGCACGAGGAGGAGCCGGACGACGCGGGCTGGCACATCGAGGGAAGCTATCTGCCGGAGGGCGAGAGCTGGTACTTCACGAACCTGCGCTCCCGTGGCCGGGCGCTGCTGATGCTGTTCCTCTTCAGCGAGGTCGGTGAGGAGGACGCCCCGACCCGGATCCGGGTCGGCTCCCACCTCGACGTGCCGCAGGTGCTGGAGAAGTACGGGGAGGACGGGGCGAGCGGCCTGACCCTCGCGCCCGACCTGGTGGCCGCGTCCGGCCACCGGCAGATCGCCCTCGCTACCGGCTCCCCGGGCGACGTCTTCCTGTGCCATCCGTTCCTGGTGCACGCGGCGCAGCCGCACCACGGGACGCGGCCGCGCTTCATGGCCCAGCCACCGCTGATGCCGGCCGCACCGTACGAACTGGAGCGGGCCGACGGCGCCTACTCACCGGTGGAGATCGCGATCCGCCGGGGCCTCGGACAGGACACCCCTTGACCGGACGGGGACGGCAGCGGCTTCGGCGCCGGACAGGCCTCCCTCCCCATGACCTTCAGCGTGCTGCCGCGTCCCGCCACGGCTGGTGTCCCGGTCCGGCCGGATGGGTGCCCGTGACCCCCATGACCAGGGAGTAGAGGCTGGTCTCCGCGGTGATGAACAGGCGGTTGCGCTTGGCGCCGCCCCAGGCGATGTTGGAGACCGCCTCGGGCACGTCGAGCCGCCCGATGAGCGTGCCGTCGGGGTCGTAGCAGTGCACCCCGTCGTTCATCGCGGCAGCCCAGAGCCGGCCCTCGTCGTCGAAGCGGAGATTGTCGAAGCGCGCGTTCGGGCGGCCGGCGGCGTCGGCGAAGACCTTGCCCTCGGACAGCGTGCCGTTCTCGCGCACGTCGAAGACCAGGATGCGGCCGGCCCGGGTGTCGGAGACGAAGAGCTGCTGCTCGTCGGCCGAGAAGACCAGGCCGTTCGGGGCTGCGAAGCAGTCGGCGACCAGGCGCACTTCGCCGCTGTCCGGGTCGATGCGGTAGACGTGGTTGGCGCCGATCTCGCTCTCGGCACGGTGGCCCTCGTAGTCGCTGGTGATACCGAAGTCCGGGTCGGAGAACCAGATCGAGCCGTCGGACTTCACGGCCGCGTCGTTCGGGCTGTTCAGGCGCTTGCCCTGCCAGCGATCGGCCAGCACGGTGCGGCTGCCGTCGTGTTCGGTCCTGGTGACCCGGCGGTTGCCCTGTTCGCAGGTGATCAGCCGGCCCTGCCCGTCGAGGGTGTTGCCGTTGGTGTGCCCGGCGGAGCGGCGGAAGACACCCACCTCGCCGGTCTCCTCGTCCCAGCGCAGCATCCGGTCGTTGGGGATGTCGCTCCAGACCAACTGCCGCCAGGCGGGCACGTAGACCGGCCCCTCGGCCCACCGGCAACCGGTCGCCAGCACCTCCAGGCCCGCGTCCCCGTTCATGCACCGCCCGGTACGGAACCGGTCGTCGAGCATTTCGTACACCTCGTCGGCCACGACTCTCCCCTTGTCCTCGCCAGTGCCGAATCTCATGCGGCACATCGGCAAGACTGCTGGATCAGATATGGTCCTTTCAAGCAGAAGCCGAATGGAGAGTCGTGGATCACATCGATCGCGTCCTGCTGGAGCTGCTCCAGCAGGACGCCACCCAGTCCTACGCCGCTCTGGGCCGGGCAGTCGGCCTGTCGGCGGGCGCCGCCCACGAACGGGTTCGCAAGCTGCGCTCGCGCGGCGTCATCCGGCGCACCGTCGTCGAGGTGGACCCGGCGGCGGTCGGCGGCAGCGTCCTGGCTTACGTGACGGTCGACTCCACCGCGTGGATGGGTGATTCCGCGGAGGACTTCGCCGCGATTCCCGAGATACTCGAGGCGCACATCACGGCCGGCAGCGCCTCGGTGCTGGTGAAGGTCAGGACCGCGACCACCGAGCAACTGCAGGACGTGCTCCGTCGGATCTACGCGATCGACGGCGTCAGCGGGACGCAGGCCACCGTCGTCCTGGAGACCTTCTTCGAGCGGCCCGTCTCCCCCGGAGCCACCGAGCAGCTCTGACCCTCGGGCCGCGTCGTCCCGACGCCCATGGAAGGCGGCCACGACGGGGCCGGGGCCGCCTTCGCGGGCCGACGGTCAGTCGGCCGGCCTGCCGAACCAGCGGGCGAGGTGGGCGTCCAGGTCCCGCTGGTCGTCGCCGGCCCAGGCGACGTGACCGTCGGGGCGCAGCAGGACGCAGGGGACGTCCAGTGCCGCCGTGGGGTCCGCGAGGTGATCGACCCGGTCCGACCAGGCCCCGGCGGTCAGGCGTCCGGTGCGGTCCAGCAGCAGTCCGCGACCCCGGTGCAGCAGGCCGTACAGGTGCCCCTGTTCCACGTCGATGTCGCGCAGGCGGCGGCCGAGGAGGTCGGGGCCCGCACCGAAGTCGTAGCGGATGTCGATCGCGGTGATCTTCTCGATGAGACGGCGGTTCACCTCGTCGATGTCCATCAGCTCGGTGAGCAGCCGGCGCACGGCCCGCGGGCCCGGTCCGGTGGAGTGCAGTTCCATCTGGGCGCGGGTGTTGTCCAGCACCGCCTCGGCGACCGGGCGGCGTTCGGCCTGGTAGGTGTCCAGGAGTGTTTCCGGCGCCCAGCCGCGGATCTGCGCGGCCAGTTTCCAGCCGAGGTTGAACGCGTCCTGGATCCCCAGATTGAGACCCTGTCCGCCGGTGGGCGGATGGATGTGCGCCGCGTCACCGGCCAGCATCACCCGCCCGGTCCGGTACCGCTCGGCCAGCCGGGTGGCATCTCCGAAGCGGGACAGCCAGCGCGGCGAGTGCACGCCGAAATCGGTGCCGGCGACGGTGCGCAGCTCCCTCTTGAAGTCCTCGAGGGTGGGCGGTTCCGCGCGGTCGCCGACTCCCGCGGCGGGGACCACGACGCTGTACGTCCCTCCGACGGGGCTGAGCCGGAATCGCTTCTCGGTCCGGCCGATCTCCTTCACCTTGGCGGCGATCTCCTCCTGCGGCACACCCACTTCCATCTCGCCCATCAGCGTCTCGGTCCGCGAGGGCTCACCGGGGAAGCCGACGCCGAGCAGTCTGCGCACCGTGCTGTGCCCGCCGTCGCAGCCGACGAGATGGCGCGCACGCAGTCGTTCGCCCCCGGCCAGCTCGACGGTCACCCCGTCGTCGTCCTGCTCGAGACCGGTCACCGCGCCACCGCGCCGGATCCGCGCGCCCAGCCGGGTCGCATGGTCCTCCAGCAGGCGGACGAGTACCGGCTGCGGAATGCCCAGCAGGTAGGCGTGGGCGCTGTCCAGGTCCTTCGGCGCGGGTTTGTCGATGCCGGCGAAGAATCCGCCGGCCGGGCGCTGTCGTCCGTGCTCGCGAACGCGCTCCAGCAGTCCGCGCATGTCCAGCAGCTCGAGACTGCGCACGTGCAGTCCGACGATGCGGACGAACGGCGCGGGCTCGGTCTCCTTCTCCAGGACGAGTACCCGTACGCCGTGCAGCCGCAGTTCGGCGGCCAGCACCGCGCCGGTCGGCCCGCAGCCGACGATGATCACGTCGAACACGGTCGCGCGGTCGGCGCCGGGGGTCTGCGAAGAGTCCATGGGTGTTGCCTTTCGGGAGTGCCTGGTGTGGAGGCGCTCCCGGCGACACCCGCGTCAGTCGCCGGCCGTGACGGTAAGGGGGAGCACCCACGTCGATACGTCGTTCATGGGTCTCACCTCCTCGGGCGGTGTCACGGTCCCCCGCAACCTACAAGTGCGGGCATCGCCGCGTCCACTCGTTTCGCGGCCGTGCGGTCACGGCGCCCGTGTCAGAACAGGCGCTCCTGCGCACCGGCCTGCCTGGCGCGCGGCCGTTCCCGGCGCGGTACGGGTGGCTCGGGTGCCGTGTCCCCGAACAGGGGAGCCGTGCCGTACTCGTCCGGCTCGGCCGGTACGGGGGTAGGACCGGTGCCCACGTTCAGCCGCAGCGGGGCTTCCCGGTCGAAGTCGCCCGGGGTCATCGCCGTCCACTCCCGGTCCTGCCGCTCACCCACGCACCGACACCTCTCTCCCGTCGCGAGCCGCGGTCGCCGCCGCTCGGCCTGTCGTGAGGGATTCTGCCCGGTCGTCGCCCCGTCTCACCGGGCGCGTCGGCCATCACGGGGTTCCGCCCGCCGGCGGGGCACCCGCGAGGAAGCCTCGGGACGCCGTGCGGGCGGGTCCGGTGGGTGGCGGACCCGCCCGCCCGGCGTCCCGCGATCCCGGCCGTGCCGGGCACACACTGGAGGCATGGACCATCCCGATCCGCCGAAGGCGGTGTCACGGCGCTTCCCCGGGGAGCCACGGAGCGCGGCGTCGGCCCGGCGCTTCGTCCGCGCGGCTCTCGGCGACGTCGCCCCGGACCTGGCCGACACCGCTCAGCTCCTCGCCGACGAGCTGGTCACCAACGCGGTGCTGCACGCGGGCACCGAGATCGAGGTGGGTGTCCGCGTGCAGGACGGCCAGGTGCGCGTGGAGGTCCGTGACGGCCGGCCCGGCCGTGGTCCCGTGCCGCGCCACTCCCCGCCGTACGCCGGTACGGGCCAAGGGCTGGCGCTGGTCGAGCAGTTGGCGTCGCGTCACGGGGCCGACACCGGCCACGGACACAAGACCGTGTGGTTCGAGCTGTGGCCGGACGGTCCGCCGCCGCCGTCGCCGGGGTGGGAGGCCGCCGCCCCGCCGTATCCGCACGGGACGACGGTGACACTCGTCGACGTGCCGAGCGCCCTGTGCTCGGCGTCCCAGCAGCAGCGGCACGCACTGCTGCGCGAGCTCACCTTCGCCGCGTTCGCCGGGGACCACCCCGACGTGCCGCCGCGGGAGCTCGCCGCCGCCCATGACACCAACAACATGATCAGCGCCGGTCTGACGGCCGCCCCGGCCCACCCGGTCGCCGACGCGGGCCTGCGCTCCGTGTCCCTGACGCTGCCGGCCGACGCGGCGCCGGCGGTACGCGCGCTGCGCAGCGTGCTGGAGGCGGCCGAGGAGGCGGCCCGTGAGGAGCGTCTGCTGACCCTGCCGGCGCTGCCGCGCGGACGCGCCTTCCAGGACTGGCTGTTCGACGAGATCGTCGGCCAGCTCGCCGGGGGCCGGCCGACCGCGTGGACCGTGCTGCCCCGCGAACCGGAGGTCAGCTCGTCGGACCTGGTGCCGTGGGACGTCTCCCACGTGCGGGCCGGCCGGCTCCCGACCATCGCCGCCGACGAGGCCAACCGGATCATCGCGGCGAACGGGCCGGCGGCGGACATGCTCGGCTGGAGCGCCGACGAACTGGTCGGGCGGAAGCTCACCGCCCTCATCCCCGAGCACCTGCGCGAGCGGCACACCGCGGCCTTCACGTCCCTGCTGCTCACCGGACGCACCCGCATCATCGGCCGGTCCGTGCCGCTTCCCGCGCTGCACCGCGACGGCCGGCTGGTTCCGGTCCGGCTGTACATCCAGACGCAGGAGACGGCCGACGGCCGCACCGTCTTCGTCGCCCAGCTCTCCCCGCGGGCCACCACGTCCCTCGACCCCGGACCGGCCGGCGGGCACCGCCGCAAACCGCTGCCGGATCCCGGGCGGAGACGCCCGCCGGCCGCTCCGGAAGGGATTCGCGGGACGGGCACCGGTCACGGCATGTCGGCGCTGGACCGGCTGTCCCTGCTGGCCGAGACGGGAGCCCGGCTCAGCGACACCACGGATCTGGACGAGGGCCTGCGCCGCGTCGGCCGGCTGCTCACCCGGCAACTGGCCGACTGGTGCGCGGTGGACCTGTTCACCGAGCACGCCCAGGTGGAGCGGGTCTGCGTCGTCCACCGGGACCCGCGCGGGCTGCGGCCCGAGACGTACGAGGGCCGGCTGCCGCCGGTGTCCGACGCCTCGCGCGGACCCCTGGCCCGGGCGCTGCGCGGGGCCGGCCCCCTGCTGCTCACCGGGGCGCCGACCCCGGGGCAGGCCGTGAGCGAGCTCGACCGGGACTACGCCGAGCTGTTCCGCCGGCTCGGCGCGGGCAGCGCCGTCGTCGCCCCGCTGCGGGCCCGCCGGGAGATCTTCGGCACGCTGACCGTCACCCGTACGGGCGGGGCCCCGCCGTTCACCGAGGAGGACCTGTCCCTCGTCGACGACCTGGTGCACAGCCTGGCGCTCGGCGTGGACAACGCCCGGCTGTACCAGCGGACCCTCAGCATCGCCGAACGGCTCCAGCTCTCGCTGCTGCCGGTGCTGCCGGACCTCGCGCACCTGCGGATGGCCGCCCGCTACGCCGCCTCCTCCACCACCGCGCAGGTCGGCGGTGACTGGTACGACGGCTTCGTCCTGCCCAGCGGGGACACCGCCGTGGTCATCGGCGACGTCACGGGGCACAACCTCGACGCGGCCATCGCCATGAGCCAGTTGCGGAGCATGCTCCGGGGCATCGCCGTCGACCGCCAGGAGCCGCCCGCGGAGGTGCTGCGCCGGCTGGACATGGCGAACCACAGCCTCCGCCAGGAGGCCACGGCCACCGGCGTCTACGGCATCGTCAAGGGCCCCGCCGAGGGCCCCTGGGAGCTGCACCACTCCTCCGCCGGTCATCTGCCGCCCCTGCTGACCACCCGGGACGGCGAGACCCGCTACCTGGAACAGGGCGCGGGCCTGCTCCTCGGCATGGATCCGGAGGCGGCCCGCCCGACGGCCCGCACCACGCTGCCGGCCCACTCGACGCTGCTGCTGTACACCGACGGTCTGGTGGAGCGCCGGGGCGAGGTGCTCGACGTCGCTCTCGACCGCCTGCGCCGGCACACCGCCGATCTCGCCCGCGAGCCCCTCGACACGTTCTGCGACGAGTTGCTGATCGGGCTGGGCGCCGACAGCGACGACGACATCGCGGTCCTCGCCCTGCGCCCCACCCCGCCCACGATCCGCTGATCCGCGGCGTGGCCGGGCGTCGCGCGGATCCGCAGGGTCATGGTGTGACGACGGCGAAGCGCGGGTCGGGGCGTTCCATGAGGGCGCCCAGGGTGGTCAGGGCGGTGACGTCGCCGTCCGTGGTGATGCGCCCGTCCCCGACGGCCTCGGGGAAGGTGGTGGTCCGGCTCACGACCGCGTCGAGGGTGGCGCGGGTGAGCCTCAGGATGAGGTGCGGGGCCTCGCCGCGCGGGGCGTCGCCGGGCATCGGGGTGAGGGCGCCGTTGGAGAGCAGCAGCGTCCACACGTCCGTGACAGGGCCGGTCGTGGAGTCGTCGCCGGTGAACTCCCAGCGCAGGAGGAGACGCCCGGCCGCGGCGGCGCGCGGGCCGTCGATCCGGACGGCCATGGACTGGAAGATCTGCTCGACGGTCAGCGCGGCGGTGATGCCCGACGACGCACCGCGGCCGGGGGCCGGCAGGACGCCGCCCCGCAGTTCGGCGGCGCCGGTCAGGTAGAAGTTGCGCCACGGACCGCACTCGGAACCGTGACCGAGCCGTTCGAACGTGTCGGCCTGCAGTGCGCGGGCCTCGCTGTGCCCCGGGTCGGTGAAGAGGACGTGGTGGAGCACCTCGGCGACCCAGCGCAGGTCACCGGCGTCGAAGGAGGCGCGGGCCTTGGCGACCACGGCGTCCGCGCCGCCCATGAACTCGGTGTAGCGCCGGGCGGCTTCGCGCGGCGGGTGCTGCCACAGGTGCGCCGGGTTGCCGTCGAACCAGCCCATGTAGCGCTGGTAGACGGCCTTGGCGTTGTGGCTGAGGGAGCCGTAGTGGCCGCCGATGTGCGCGCGTTCCTCCAGCGCGGGCGGGAAGCGGAGTTCCTCGGCGATCTCCGCGCCGGTGTGCCCGGCGTTGATGAGGCGCACGCACTGGTCGTGGAGGTAGGCGTAGGCGTCGCGCTGCTCCTCGAGGAAGCGCAGGGCGCGGTCCTGGCCCCAGGTGGGCCAGTGGTGGGAGGCGAAGACGACGTCGGTGGTGTCGGCGAACAGGCGGAGCGTCTCGGTGAGGTACCGGGCCCAGGCACTGGGGTCGCGGACCAGGGCGCCGCGCAGGGTGAGGACGTTGTGCAGGGTGTGGCAGGCGTTCTCCGCCACGCAGAGCAGCCTCAGGTCGGGGAAGTGGATGTTCATCTCCGCCGGCGCCTCGGTGCCCGGGGTGAGCTGGAAGACCATGCGGACGCCGTCGACGGTCTCGCTCTGCCCGGTGGTGTGCACGTCGAGGGTGGGGGCGATGAGGCCCACGCTGCCCAGGGAGGTGGTCTGGCCGAGTCCGCAGCCGATCTGGCCGTCGGGGCCCTTGGGCAGGCCGGTGCCGTACATGTAGACGGAGCGGCGGGACATCGCGGGGCCGGTGATGACGTTCTCGCCGGCCGCGTGCTCGAGGAATCCGGCGGGCGCGATCACCGGGAGCCGTCCGGCGGCGGCGTCCGCGGGGTCGGCGACGCCGAGGACGCCGCCGAAGTGGTCGATGTGCGAGTGGGTGTGGAGGACCACGGTGACCGGGCGGTCGCCGCGGTGCTCCCGGTACAGGGCGAGGGCCGCCGCCGCGACCTCGGCGCTGATCAGCGGGTCGATCACGAGGACGCCGCGGTCGCCCTCGACGAAGGTGATGTTCGACAGGTCGAGGCCGCGGACCTGGTAGACCCCGGGCACCACCTCGTACAGGCCCTGGCGGGCCGTCAGACGGCTCTGCCGCCACAGGGACGGATGTGCGGTGGGCGGACAGTCGCCGTCGAGGAAGGCGTAGGCGTCCGCGTCCCACACGGTGCGGCCGGCCGCGTCCCGCACCACGCCCGGTCGCAGGCGGGCGACGAACCCCCGGTCGGCGTCGGCGGAGTCCTGGTCGTCGTCGGCCGGTCGGTGGGCGGGGGCGGGCGCGGTGCCGGACATGCGGTCTTCCTCGGGTCGTGGGTGCGGGGCGGTCGGCGGGCGGGGCGGGTCAGGCCAGGGTCGCCAGTCCCTTGGCGATGCCGTTGCGCTGGATCTCCGACGTGCCGGTCAGCACGCGGAACATGCGCATCTTGCGGAAGAGGTACTCGATCTCGTGGCCCTGGGTGAGGCCGTCCTTGCCGTGGATCTGCACCGCCTCGTCGAGGAGGCGGAAGACCGACTCGGCCACGAAGAGCTTGCACATGAACGCCTCGGTGCGCACGTCGTCGCCGCGGTCGAGGGCGGCCAGCGCGGCGTAGGTCATGGAGCGTGCCGCGTAGAGGTCGGCGGCCATGTCGGCGAGCTTGTGCTGGATGGCCTGGAGGGCGAGCAGGGGCTCGCCGTTCACGGTGCGGGTGAGGGCGCGGTCGCGGGTGAGCTGGAGCGCGCGGCGGCCGGCGCCGATGGCCGACGGGCAGTGCAGGAGGCGGTTGACGGTCACGCGGCCCAGGGCGATGCGCAGGCCCTTGCCCTCCTCCCCCAGCAGGTTGGCGGCGGGGACCCGGCAGTCGTCGAGGACGATGTCGCTCTCGATGTGCTCGCCGGACATCGGGGTGGCGCCCTCGGTGACGGTGCAGCCGGGGCTGTCGAGGTCGACGAGGAAGGCGGAGTAGGACTCCTCGGTGTCCGCCATGCGTGCCACGACGATGGCGAAGTCGGCGAAGGGACCGGCGGAGCTGAACACCTTGTGCCCGGTGAGCCGGTAGCCGTCGCCGTCCCGGACGGCGGTGGTGCGCATGGCCCGCACGTCGGACCCGGCGTCCGCCTCGGTGAGGGAGAAGCAGCAGGCGCGCTCGCCGCGGACCAGCGGCAGGAGGTAGGTGTCGAGCTGGTGGGGTGTGGCGTGGCGGAGGATGTCGCCGGCGCGCAGCGGGCCGCCCATGTCGCCGAGGACGCTGTGGCCGAGCACGCGGCCGGAGGCGGCGACCTCCTCCTTGAGGACGGCCAGTTCGGTGTACGTCAGGGCCTGGCCGCCGTACTCCTCGGGGAGGTGGATGCCGTAGAAGCCGAGCTCCCGGCAGCGTTTCCACACCGGTTCCAGGTCGGCGCGGGTGAGGCGGGAGGTGCGGGTGATGCCGTTGTCCTGTTCGTACAGGGCGAGTTCGCCGTCCAGGTAGGTGCGCAGGCGGGTGACGAGGCCGGCGAGCCGGGGTTCGGCGGGGACGGGGCGGAAGGAGAAGGTCATGGTGGGGTGCTCCGGGTCTGCGGGTCGGTTCAGTGCACGCGGCGGGTGGCGTGCGCCCAGTACGGCTCGCGGACGGCCTTGCGGTCGAGCTTGCCGTTGCGGTTGTGCGGGAGTTCGTCGACGAAGTCGACGGAGCGCGGCTTCTTGAAGCGGTCCAGGCGCAGGCCGCAGAAGTCGGCCAGTTCGCCGGCGGTGACCTGTGCGCCGGGGCGGGTCACGACGACGGCCTTGACCGCCTCGCCCCACTTCTCGTCCGGGACGCCGACCACGCAGGCCTCCTGCACGGCGGGGTGCTCGTACAGGACGGTCTCGACCTCGGTGCTGTAGATGTTGAAGCCACCGGAGATGATCATGTCCTTCTTGCGGTCGACGAGGAACAGATAGCCGTCCTCGCGCATCCAGGCGAGGTCGCCGGTGTGCACCCAGCCGTCGCGGAAGGTCTGGGCGGAGAGTTCCGGTGCCCGCCAGTACCGGCTGACGCAGTCGGGGCCGCGCACGATGATCTCGCCGATCTCGCGGGGCGGGAGGGGCGTGCCCTGCTCGTCGACGATCCTGACCTCGGTGTCGTAGGCGGCCCGGCCGCAGGACTGGAGGAGTTCGGGGTCCTCGTCGACGGCCCGGGCGATGTCGGCGCCGGACAGGCCGGCGACCACGCTGGTGGTCTCGGCCAGGCCGTACCCCTGGGCGACGACGGGGCCGAACAGGGCGACGGCGTCCCGCAGGCGCTGCGGGGAGACGGGCGCTCCGCCGACGCGGACGCTGGTGAGGCTGGTCAGGTCGCGGTCGCCGGCCCCCGGGTGGGCGAGCACCGTGTTGAGCATCGCCGGGACCAGGAAGGTGGCGGTGATGCGTTCGCGCTCCACGGTGTCGAGGAACGCCTGCGGGCTCCAGCCCGGCAGCACGTGCGTGGTGGACCCGCCGAAGACGCCGGCCAGCAGGACCATGCCGGTGGCGTGCGTGATCGGTCCGCAGGCCAGGTAGCGGGTGTCGGGGCGGGGCCGCGACTCGTCGTTCATGAGGGTCTTGCGCATGTTGGCGAGCCGGTTGCCGAAGGTCTGCACGGCCGCCTTGAGCGAACCCGTCGATCCGGAGGTGAAGTTGAGGACGGCGGGCGCGTCGTCGGTGACGTCGACGGCCACCGGCCCGGCGTCGCCCTCGGCGAGCAGGTCCTCGTACGGCAGGGGTTCGCCCTCGGTCCCGCCGGCCCCCTTCTCGGCGTCCAGGGCGACCGGCACGCACGCGGTGCCCGCTGCCGCGAGTGCGGCCAGGGCGTCCTCGCGGTGGGCCTCGTCGAAGACCAGGACGCGTACGGGGGCGTCGCGCAGGATGTGCTCGATCTCTCCCCTGCCGAGGCGGGCGTTCACCGGGACCCGGATCAGTCCGGCCTTGTACAGGGCGAACTCGACCTCGACGAGCTCGCCCCGGTTCCAGGCGAGGCAGGCCACGGCGTCGTCGGGGCCCAGCCCCCGCCGGACGAGCGCGGAGGCCAGCCGGTTGGCCCGCTCCTCCAGGTGGGCGTAGGTCCAGGTGCGGTCGTCGCAGACCAGTGCGGGGTGTTCGGGCCAGTGGCGGGCGCTGCGCGTGAGGTAGATGCCGAGGTTCACCGACGGACTCCTGTGCGGGTGTGTCCAGACTGGTTGATTGTTTCCAGACAGAGTGTTCGTTAACGCATCACCTGTCAAGAGCCGGGGTCGATGGCCCGGGCGGGAGACGGCCTTTCGTGCACGGGAGCGAGAACGCGTGCGCGGGAACGACAAAGCGGCCGGCCACCGTCCAGACGGTGGCCGGCCGCTCGGGTCCGGTGTTTCAGGCCGCGCGCACGCGGTCCCGCACCGCGCGGAGGGGTGCGGAGGGGGTACGGGCGGCGCTGACCCGGTAGGTCGTCCTGGCCGGGTCGGTCAGCGGATCGCCGAGCGTGATCCGCCCGGCGGCGTGCAGCGCGTCGCACTCGGCGGTCGGCAGCGCGACGTAGCAACCACCCTTGCCCGTGGCGGAGTCCAGCGGCCGCCAGTAGCTGTACCTGCGCCGCCCCCCTTCCCTGACGGTGACGAACACGGGGGTGCGCGCGTCGGAGACGATCCGCAGGACGTCGGACTCCACGGGGCTCAGCGGGCCGCCCGGGCGGCCCCGCCGGCGCCCCGGGGCCGGCACGGCGCCGAGGGGAGGGACGGCACCGAGCCGGGCGGGGCGGCCGGTCGCGCGGCGGGCGACGGTCTGCTGGAGCAGGGCGGTGGGCGGCATCGGCATGGCCTTTCCAGGTCAGTGACTCGAGACCGCCTACCCGGTACGGCCGGTGTTGATCTCGCTTGCGCCCGCATTCTTCAGTACGGCACTGACAATGCCGCGGCCCCGCGCTCCCGTTGAGCGGTCTCAGCCGCTTGCCCGGGCCGCGCCCGCCCTGGTCAGGGGGTGCGGGTTGACGCGGGCGAAGCCCTCCTGCCGCTCGTAGGGGAAGTAGGGGTAGGGGGCGGCCTTGGCGCTCGCGGCGTCGAGGCGAGCCACCTGGTCCTCGGTGAGGGACCAGCCGACGGCGCCCAGATTCTGCCGGAGCTGCTCCTCGTTGCGGGCGCCGATCAGGACGGAGGAGACGGTCGGGCGCCGCAGCAGCCAGTTGATGGCGATCTGGGGGACGGTCCGGCCGGTCTCCTCGGCGACGGCGTCGAGGGCGTCCACCACCCGGTAAAGGTGCTCGTCGTCCACGGGCGGGCCGTAGTCGGCGGTGGCGTGCAGCCGGCTGCCGGCGGGCAACGGCCGGCCGCGGCGGATGCGGCCCGTCAGCCGGCCCCATCCCAGGGGGCTCCAGACGACGGCTCCGACGCCCTGGTCGAGCCCCAGCGGCATGAGCTCCCACTCGTAGTCCCGGCCGACGAGGGAGTAGTAGACCTGGTGGGCCGCGTACCGCTGATACCCGTGCCGGTCCGCGTCGGCGAGCGACTTCATCAGCTGCCAGCCGCTGAAGTTCGAGACACCGGTGTAGCGGAGCTTTCCGGCCCGTACGAGGTCGTCGAGCGTGGACAGCACCTCGTGCACCGGGGTTCGCGCGTCGTACGCGTGCAGCTGGAAGAGGTCGATGTAGTCCGTGCCCAGCCGGCCCAGGGCCTGGTCGACCGCCTTGATCAGACGCGCCCGCGAGGTCCCCGCGTCCGCCGGACCGTCGCCGGTCGGAAGGCCGGCCTTGGTGGAGATGATCACCTGGTCACGGCGGCCCTTGAGGGCGGCGCCGAGCACCTCCTCCGACGCGCCGCCCGAGTAGACGTCGGCGGTGTCGAACATGTTCACCCCCGCCTCCAGGCTGATGTCGACCAGCCGGCGCGCCTGCGTCTCGTCGGTGTCGCCCCAGGCGCCGAAGAGCTCTCCACGCCCGCCGAAGGTACCCGCGCCGAAGCTCAGTGCCGGGACCATGAGCCCGGACTCGCCCAGTCTCCTGTATTCCACAACCGCATCCCCTCGTCCGGTCGCCCCGTCGGTCGAGCCACGCGACGACACCCCTTTAACGGGACGTTCGTTCCGTTAAGATGTCGCCAGGCTAGCAGAAGACCGGCCTCTAATGGAACTGGAGTACCGTTATGACGTCCGACAGCGTGGAACCGGGCACCGTACGCCCGGGCGGCCGCACGGCCCGGGTGAGGGCCTCGGTACTGCGGGCCGCCGGCGACGCACTGGCCGAACACGGCCTGGCCGGGCTGGACCTCGCCGACGTGGCCCGTCGCGCCGAGGTCGGCAGGACCACGGTCTACCGCCGCTGGGGCACCCCGGCCAACCTGGTCGCCGATCTGCTGACGGACATGGCCGAGCAGTCGCTCCCCCGCTCGGAGACGGGCAGCCTGTCCGGCGACCTGCGGGCGAACGCACGGCTCGTGCAGCGCACGCTGGCCGACGCGCGGCAGGGCGCGCTGTTCAAGGCGGTGATCGCCGCCGCGACCTGCGACGCACAGGCGGCGGCCGCCCTCCACCGCTTCTACGACACCCGCGTCTCGGAGTGGGAGCCCTGCGCCCGGCAGGCCGTCGAGCGCGGTGAGCTGCCCGAGGGCACGGACACGCGCGAGGTGATCCGCGCCGTCTCCGCCCCCCTGTACTACCGCCTGCTGACCACCGGCGAGCCGCTCGACGAGGCGGCGGCGGACCGCGCCGCGGACGCCGCGGTGGCGGCAGCGCGGGCAGGGGCTTTCGCGTCGACCGGAGGCTGAGGAGGGCCCGAGGCGGAGAGCCGGGGGCGGCGGCCGGACTTTTTCTCTCGTCCAAAGCCTTGCCCGATCGATGCCTCACCACTTAAATCACAGCTTGAACTAAGCGGCACGACAAAGCCGTTCGCCCCGACAGCCGCTTTCGGCAGCCGGCCGCGACGGCCGTTCCCCCCTGTCCGCACCCGCAGAAAGCTCACGCATGAGACTCAGATCCCTGGGTGTCGCGCTCGCCGCCACCGCGGCGCTCGTCACCCTCCCCGCACACGTGACGGCTTCCGCGGCCGACACCCCTCTGTCCCAGGGCCGTACGGTCACGGCCTCGTCCACCGAGAACGCCGGGACGGCCCCCGGCAACGCCGTCGACGGCGACAAGGGCACGCGGTGGTCGTCGGCCGCGAGCGACAGCCAGTGGCTCCAGGTCGACCTCGGCGCCACGGCCTCCGTCACCCGGGTCGTCCTCGACTGGGAGGCCGCCTACGGCAAGGACTACCGGATCCAGCTCTCCCCGGACGGCAGCACCTGGACCGACGTGAAGACGGTGACCGGTTCGGACGGCGGCACCGACACCCTGGACGTCTCGGGCCAGGGCCGCTACGTGCGGATGCAGGGCGTCCACCGGGCCACTCCCTGGGGCTACTCCCTGTGGGAGTTCCAGGTCTTCGGCACCACGGGAGGCACCACGCCCGGCGCGTGCGGCACGGACGACGCCGCGCGCGGCAAGCCCGCCTCCGCCTCGTCCGTCGAGAACGCCGGGACCCCCGCCTCCGCCGCCTTCGACGGCGACACCGCCACCCGCTGGTCCAGCCAGGCGTCCGACCCGCAGTGGGTCCGGGTCGACCTCGGCTCGGTGCGGGACCTGTGCAAGGTGGACCTCAACTGGGAGGCCGCCTACGCCAAGGAGTTCCGGATCGAGGCCTCCTCGGACGGACAGAACTGGCAGACCCTCAAGAGCGTGACCGGCGCCACCGGAGGCAAGGCCTCCTACGACGTCAGCGGCTCCGGCCGGTACGTCCGCGTCCAGGGCACGGCCCGCGCGACCGGCTACGGCTACTCCCTGTGGGAGGTCGCCGTCCACACCGGCACCACCGGCACTCCCCCGGTCGAGGGCGGCGGCGACCTGGGACCGAACGTCATCGTCGTGGACCCCTCCACGCCGAACCTCCAGCAGAAGTTCGACCAGGTCTTCGCCCAGCAGGAGTCGAACCAGTTCGGCAGCGGGCGCTACCAGTTCCTGCTCAAGCCCGGCACCTACAACGGCATCAACGCCCAACTCGGCTTCTACACCTCGATCTCCGGGCTCGGCCTCAACCCCGACGACACGCAGATCAACGGTGACATCACCGTGGACGCGGGCTGGTTCAACGGCAACGCCACCCAGAACTTCTGGCGTTCCGCCGAGAACCTCGCCATCACGCCGTCCAACGGCACCGACCGCTGGGCCGTCGCCCAGGCCGCCCCGTTCCGCCGGATCCACGTCAAGGGCGGCCTCAACCTCGCCCCCAACGGCTACGGCTGGGCCTCCGGCGGCTACATCGCCGACTCGAAGATCGACGGCACCGTCGGCCCCTACTCGCAGCAGCAGTGGTACACCCGCGACAGCTCGGTCGGCGGCTGGACCAACGGCGTCTGGAACATGACCTTCACGGGCGTCGAGGGCGCACCGGCGAGCAACTTCGAGACCGGCCCGTACACCACGCTCGACACCACACCGGTCTCCCGCGAGAAGCCGTTCCTGTACCTGGACGGCAGCGAGTACAAGGTGCGCGTGCCCGCCAAGCGCACGAACGCGCGCGGGGTCTCCTGGCCCGCGAACGCCGGCGGCACCTCCCTGCCGCTCAGTCAGTTCTACGTCGTCAAGCCCGGCGCGACGGCGGCCACCATCAACGCCGCGCTCGACCAGGGTCTCAACCTGCTGTTCACGCCCGGTGTCTACCACCTCGACCGCACCATCGAGGTGAACCGGGCGAACACCGTCGTGCTGGGCCTCGGGCTGGCCACGATCATCCCGGACGGCGGCGTGGACGCCATGCACGTGGCCGACGTCGACGGCGTGCGGCTCGCCGGGTTCCTCATCGACGCGGGTCCGGTGAACTCCGCCGCGCTGCTGCGCATCGGCACGCCGGGCGGGAACGCCGACCACTCCGCCAACCCCACCACCATGCAGGACGTGTTCATCCGCGTCGGCGGCGCGGGACCGGGCAGGGCCACCGACTCCGTCGTGGTCGAGAGCGACGACGTGATCGTCGACCACACCTGGATCTGGCGCGCCGACCACGGTGAGGGCGTCGGCTGGGAGACCAACCGGGCCGACTACGGACTGCGCGTCAACGGCGACGACGTCCTCGCGACGGGCCTGTTCGTCGAGCACTTCAACAAGTACGACGTCTACTGGAGCGGGGAGCGCGGCCGGACGATCTTCTTCCAGAACGAGAAGGCGTACGACGCCCCGAACGAGGCCGCCATCACCCACGACGGCATCGTCGGCTACGCGGCCTACAAGGTCGCCGACTCGGTGAACCAGCACGAGGCGGTCGCGCTGGGCAGTTACTGCAACTACACGTCCGACGACACGATCGTCCAGCACCACGGGTTCCAGGTGCCGGTCAAGGCGGGTGTCAGTATGCGCCACCTGATGGTGATCTCCCTGGGCGGCAAGGGCCAGTACGCCCACGTGATCAACGACACGGGCGCGCCCACGTCGGGGACGGACACCGTGCCGTCCAAGGTCACCCAGTTCCCGTGACGGACGGGTGAGCCAGGTGTCCGTGCGCCCGGGGACAACGCGTCCCGGGCGCACGGACCGTTTCCGGCAGGCACGCGGAATCCGCCATTGCCGCCGGTGGGCCGGGGTGACGGAGCGGCCCGGCGCGGTTCCCCGCAGGGCCGGGGCACACACGGCGCTGTGGTGCGCGAACACCGGCCGGCACCCGTTGTGACGGTGCCGTCACACCGCCTTCACCGAACGCACACTTCCAGCCGAGCCGTGTTCCCGCTGTTCCCGGCGGTGCAGACGGTGCGCGGGGGCCGTGCCTAGTCTCCCGGGCCATGCGATCCACACGAACGAGACGCCTCGGCCTCGCCACGATCATCGCCCTCGCCCTCGCCCTGTTCGGCCTGGCGCCCGCCGCGAGCGCCGCCGAACCCGGCCCGGCGGAGCTGACGTTCAGCACCGACGCGGCGACCACGCAGCCGGGCGGCACGGTGAACCTGTCGATGACGATCAAGAACAACAAGACGTACGACATCTGGTTCGTCTACCAGACGATCGACCCGACCTGGCTGACCACCCAGCGTCCCGACCTCAAGTACAGCTTCACCGGCTGCACTCTGGCGGCGGAGACCGGAACCGTCCCGTGCAGCGGGACCGGGCCCGCCAACCTGGGCACCAACTACGGCGCCACCATCCCGCCCGGCCAGAGCCGCACCGTCACGCTGACGCTGCAGGTCGCCGCCGACTCCGGATGCAACGGCAACATCGGCTTCTACTCGTACTACTACGCCGAGTTCAGCGACAGCACGAGCGTCAACGGCGGCCCGGTCTACACGCCGGAGACCCGCGTCCTGTGCGCCTGACCGCACCCGTCCTCCCGTACTGAGCACCGGCGGCGGCCGGCCCCACCAGCGGGCCGGCCGCCGTCGGTCTGTGGATCACACGTGACCTGATCCCGTCCAGGGCCGGCCGGCCCGCTGGTGGAGACCTCTGGCGAAGGGCTTGCCCGGAACGTGACGTTCCGTGGCCACCCGATTCCGCTTCGCAGCAGCCCACAGGCCCTGCGGCGCCCACGGCCCGCCAGGACACCGCGCTCACCGGCGACCGCGGCGGGTGCCGTCGGCGACCGAATGGACACAAGTACTTTTCCGTCAAGTTCCGCAGCAGGCACACAAAAGCTCCACACAGACCTCACTATGTGACGCGACGGATGCGTTGACGACCGGCGTCTCAGGGGAGCGGCGGCGTTGTCATGGGGTGGGGGCTCCGAAAGGGGCGGCCGACCCCTGCTCGGGGGAGGGAATCTCACCGCATGAAGCGGACCATACGTACGACGGCGCTCACCGTGGGCGCGCTGATCGCGTCGCTGGCTCTACCGGCCGGCACGGCCCGGGCGGACGCCCCGGCACCGCGCATCGACCTGCGCGTGCTGGTCGTGAGCGACGGAGGACCTGCCACCGACGCCATCGCCGCCGAGCTGAGGACCGCGGGGACGCCGTACACCGAGATCGACCTCGGGGACGCGGACCGGCCGTCCATCGACGCCGGCTTCCTCGCGGACACCGTGGACGGACGGCCCCGCGCCAGGTTCCAGGCCGTGGTCATGCCCAACGACAATCCCTTCCCGGCGAACTCGGGCGAGATGGCGGCCCTGGCGGCCTACGAGAAGACGTACGGCATCCCACAGGTCGACGCGTACACCTACGCGCGTCCCGAGGTCGGGCTCCAGTACGCGGTCGGCACCGGGTACGCCGGCAGCCTGGACGGCGTGCGGGCCGAGGTGACGCAGGCCGGGCTGGCGGGCCCCTTCGGCTATCTGGACGGGGCGGTGCCGTTCGAGGACAACTCCCCCACCGTGGGCGAGTCGTACGCCTACCTGTCGACGCCCGCGCCGGGCGCCGACTTCGTGCCCTACGTCCAGGCGGCGATACCCGGGCGGGCGACCAAGGGCTCGCTGGTGGGCGAGTACCGGCACGACGGGCGGCGCGAACTGGTCGTGACCTTCGTCTACAACCAGTACCAGCAGCAGTTCCGGCTGCTCGCCCGGGGCATCGTGGAGTGGATGACCGGCGGGGTCCACCTGGGCGCCGACCGCAACTACTTCGCGGTGCACGTCGACGACGTGTTCGCGGCCGACGACCGCTGGGACACCCGGCTCAACTGCACACCCGGCGACGTGGACTGCGCGCCGGGCGAGGGGACGCCGAACCCGATCCGCATGATCCCCGCCGACGTCGACCACGCCACCGCCTGGCAGGAGAACAGGAACTTCACCTTCGACCTGGCCTACAACGGCTCCGGCAGCGTCGACCACCGCGAGGACAACAACGGTGCCGACCCGCTCGCCGACAAGCTGATCGCCGACCGCGGCGCGTTCCGGTGGATCAACCACACCTACACGCACGCCTTCCTCGGCTGCGTCCAGGACGTCAGCGTCGTGCCGTGGAAGTGCGCCACGAACGCCGACGGCAGCACCCGGTGGGTCTCCCGCAACGACATCGCGGACGAGATCGCCACCAACCGCGTCTGGGGCCAGGCCGCCGGACTGCCGCTGGACAACGACGAGTTGGTGACCGGTGAGCACTCGGGCCTCAAGGTGACCCCGCAGCAGCCCCAGGACAACCCGAACCTGGGTCCCGCCCTCACGGACAACCGCGTCGCCTGGCTCGGCTCGGACAACTCCCGCGACCCCGTGCAGCGCCGGGTCGGCAGCGCCACCACCGTCTCCCGCTACCCGATGAACGTCTTCTACAACGCCGGGCGGGCGGCCGAGCAGGTCGACGAGTACAACTGGATCTACACCAGCCGCGCCCAGGGCGGCAGCGGCATCTGCGAGGACAACCCGGCCACCTCCACGTGCCTGACCGCACCGCTGGACACCGCCACCGGCTACACCGGCCACATCGTGCCGCTGGAGACGCGCATCGCGCTCGGCCACGTCCTCGCCAACGACCCCAAGCCGCACTTCATCCACCAGTCCAACCTGGCCGAGGACCGTATCGCCTACCCGGTCCTCGACGGTGTCCTGGACGGCTACGCCGGGCTGTTCGCCGACAACACCCCCGTGGTGAACCTGCGCATGGAGGCCATCGGCGTCGAACTGCAGCGCCGCGCGGCCTGGCAGGCGGCCGTCGACGCCGGGCAGGTCACCGCCTACCGCGTCGGCGGCACCGTGACCGTCGAGGCGCCCGGAGGCGTCGCGGTGCCGGCCACCATGCCCGCCGGAACCCTGCGCGCGGGCACCGGCTTCGGGGACGCCTACGCCGGTGCGGTGTCGGGCTGGACGACCCCCGGGGCCGGGCAGCCCCTCGCCCTCACCCTGCCGTCGTCGGTCACCGCTCCCCAGGCGGCCACCGGCTCCGGCGACACGGCCGCCGCGACGCCGGCCGCTCCGCGCACCCGGGTACCGGCCGGCGTGAGCGAGCCGGTGCCCTACGGCACGGTGCGCTGAGCGCCCACCGCCACCCGCAGGACCCCGCCACCCCACATCCCGGCCGTGGAGCACATGGATGCACGTTCCCCACGGCGCGCGGCGCCCCGGCGCGCCGCGCGTCACCCTGCTCACCGAAGGCACCTACCCGCACAGTCACGGCGGAGTGAGCGTCTGGTGCGACCAACTCGTCACCGGCATGCCCGACCTGGACTTCGACGTCGTCGCCGTCACCGGCACCGGACGCGAACCGGTCGTCTGGGACATCCCCCGGCACGTCACCCGGGTCGTCTCCGTTCCCATGTGGGGTCCCGCCCCGCAGGGGCGCCCCCCGCGCGGGCGCGAGCGCACCCGGCTCGAGGCCGCCTACGAGCGGTTCGTGACCGCGCTGCTCGACCCGCGGGCCGAGGACGGGTTCGGCCCCGCCCTGTACCGGCTGGCGCGGGCCGCCTCGGACGGCCGGCTGAGCCCCTTCCTGCGCGACGACCGGGCGATCGGCATCCTGACCGCCGTCTGGAACCGGCCGGGGCTCGCCGTCCGCGAGGCCCGGCCGACCCTGCACGACGCGGTGACGGCGACCGCACTGCTGGAGCACGCCCTGCGTCCGCTGGCCGCTCCGTGTCCGGAACAGGGCGTGGCACACGCGGTCAGCGGCGGCGTCGCCGTCCTGCCCGGGCTGGCCGCGCTGGAACGGCACGGGGTGCCGCTGCTGCTGACCGAGCACGGCGTCTATCTGCGCGAGCGCTACCTCGGTTACCGCACCGCCCCCTACCGGTGGCCGGTCAAGGCACTCGTCCTCGGCTTCTTCCGGCTGCTGGCCGAGGAGACCTACCGCAGGGCCGCCCTGATCACCCCGGGCAACCGCTACAACCGGCTGTGGGAGGAACAGGGCGGCGCGGCCCCGGCATCCATACGCACGGTCTACAACGGCGTCGACCCGGCCGCCTTCCCGCCCGCCGGGCCGGAGCCCGCGGAGCCCGTGCTCAGCTGGGCCGGCCGGGTCGACCCGATCAAGGACCTGGAGACGCTGATCCGCGCCTTCGCCCTGGTGCGGGCCGAACTGCCCGCGGCACGCCTGCGGTTGTTCGGCGGCACCCCGCGCGGCGGCGAGGCCTACCGGGAGCGCTGCGAGGCGCTGGCGGCGCAGCTCGGTCACGGCGACGCCGTCACCTTCGAGGGCCGGGTCGAGGACATCAAGGACGCGTACGCCGCCGGGAACGTGGTGATGCTGTCCAGCATCAGCGAGGGGTTCCCCTTCACCCTGATCGAGGCCATGTCGTGCGGCCGGGCGACCGTCTCCACGGACGTGGGCGGCGTGCGGGAGGCCGTCGGTGACACCGGTCTCGTCGTACCGCCGCGTGACCCGGCCGCCATGGCCGCCGCCGCGCTGGAGCTGCTGGGCGACGCGGAGCGGCGCCGGGCGATGGGCGAGGCGGCGCGGCTGCGGGTCATCGAGCAGTTCACGCTCCGGCAGACCATCGACACCTTCCGGTCCGTCTATCTGGAGCTGTCGGCGTTCGGCTGCGCGCCCGCGGCGGCCGACGACGCCCCCTTCACGGCGGTCGGCGCGGCACCGGTGAGGAGCGCGACCGGATGAGCGGACCCATGGCGCTGGAGCCGGGCGGTGCGGAGCAGGACACCTTGGCGCTGCGCCTCGCCGAGGCCCGCCCGCCCGCCCCGCGCGCGGCCGACCACCACACGCTCGCCCTGGTCCGGCCGGGGCACGGCACGCGGCAGGAGGCGGTGGACCGGCTCGCCGCCGAACTCGCCGACCGCGTCGCCCCGGCCGTCCATCCCTACGAGGTGGCCGCGCTGCTGGAGTCGGAGGGCCTGACCGGCGAGGTGATCACGGAACGGTACGGACACCGCGACCTGTTCTCGCTCGCCACGGCCCTGTACGAGCGTGTCCCGCGGACCTTTCCGGAGCCGCCGCGGCCCGCCGACCCCTGGCGGCCCGACCACGTGCGCTGTGCGCTGCGCGGCGCCCTGTTCGCGCTGCCCGGCCTCGGCTACGCGCTCGCCGGACGCCTGCTGCCCCACGGCGGCACGGTGACGGCGCTGGTGGTGGCGGGGCTGGTGTCCTGGGCGTGGAACCAGGCGCTCGGCCACCGGGCGTATCTGCGGCTGGCCACCGGGCGCCGGGAGGCCGGCCGCACCCTGCTGAAGGGGGCGCCGCTGGGCGCCGTCGCCGCGGTCGCCGCGGGGGCGCCGCTCGCCGGGTCCGGGGCGGCGACGGCGGCCGTGGCGGTCCAGTCGGGGTACCTGGCCGCGGCCGGCGTACTGCTGGTGCTGGGCCGGGAGCGGCTGCTGCTGGCCGCGCTCGTGCCGGTGGTCGCCGGTGCGGCGGTGCTGCCCTGGTGGGAGGTCGGCGACCTGCCGCGCGCGGGCCTGCCGCTGCTGTCGCTGTGCGGCGCGGCCGCCGCGGCCGGCTGGGCGGTGCGCGGCACCCTGACGGCGGAACCGGCGCCGGGGGCGGTGCGTCCGCGGCCGTCGCGGTCGCTGCCGTACGGCCTGTTCGGACTGGCCGCCGGGGTGCTGGTGTTCCTGGCGGGCCGTGAACAGCCGTGGGCGGTGGTGGTGCTGACCGTGAGCATGGGCCCCGCGGAGTGGCTGCTGTACCGCTACCGCGGTCTGTCGGTGGCGGCGCTGCGGGCCACCGCCACCCCGGCCGCGTTCCGGCTGCGTTCGGCCGCCGTCCTCGCCGGCTGCCTGCTGGCGTACACCGGGCCGCTGGTGCCGGCGGCCCTGCTGGTGGACGCCGATCCGGTGGAGACGGCGCTGCTCGCGGCGGTCCTGTGGACCTCGCTGCTCCTGCAGGCGTTCGGCGTGGCCTGGCCCCCCGCCGCCCTGTGCCTCGCGGCGGCCGCGGGGGCCGGCGCGGTCGCGCTGTACGACGTCCCGCCCGGCGCGGCGGCCCTGCCGCTGTGCTGCGGGACGGCCGTGCTCTGTCTCACCGGCTGCGTGCTGCGGCTGCTGGGCCGGCCGGCCGCCCATGCCTGACCCCGCCCGCCCGTCCCCGTACCACCGGCGTGCCCCCGGGGGCCCGTCGTCCCGTCCCGCCACCGAACCGTCCACCGACCGGAAGGACCCCGCGTGACCTCCGCACCGCTCGCCGCCGTCACCGGAGCCGAGGGATTCATCGGCTCCCACCTCACCGAGGCGCTCGTGGCCTCCGGGCACCGGGTGAGGGCCATGGCGCAGTACAACTCCTTCTCCTCCTACGGCTGGCTGGAGACCCTCTCCCCCGACGTGCTCGACCAGGTCGAGATCGTCCTCGGCGACGTCCGGGACCCCGGCTCGGTCCGGCACCTGGTGGAGGGCGCCGACTGCGTTTACCACCTGGCCGCCCTCATCGCGATCCCGTACTCCTACCGGGCACCGCACAGTTACGTGGACACCAACGTCACCGGCACCCTCAACGTGCTGGAGGCCGTGCGCGCCCAGGGCACGCCGCGGCTGGTGCACACCTCCACCAGCGAGACGTACGGCACCGCGCAGACCGTGCCGATCACCGAGGACCACCCGATCAACACCCAGTCGCCGTACGCCGCTTCGAAGGCGGGCGGGGACCGGCTGGCCGACAGCTACCACGCCAGCTTCGACACCCCGGTGGTCACCCTGCGGCCCTTCAACACCTACGGCCCCCGCCAGTCCATGCGGGCGGTGATCCCCACCGTCATCGGGCAGGTCGCGGCCGGGGAACGGACCATCACCCTCGGGGACCTGCGTCCCACCCGGGACTTCACCTTCGTCGAGGACACCGCGCAGGCGTTCCTGGCGGTGGGCACCGCGCCCGCCGAGCGGGTCGTGGGCCGCACCTTCAACGCCGGCACCGGCGGCGAGATCTCGGTCGGCGACCTGGTGGCGCTGATCGGCAAGGTGATGGACAGCGCGCTCGACGTCCGGGAGGACGCCCAGCGGCTGCGGCCCGCGAACTCCGAGGTGATGCGGCTGGTCGCGGACGCGAGCCGGCTGCGGGAGGCGACCGGCTGGGGGCCGGCGCACGACCTGGAGCAGGGCCTCGCGCGCACCGTGGAGTTCTTCCGCGACCCGGCCAACCTGGCCCGCTACAAGACCGGCATCTACAACATCTGACCCAGACCGGCACGTTGACCGAGGGGGAACCTCATGCACGCAGTGATCCTGGCCGGAGGCAAGGGCGTCCGGCTGCGGCCCTACACCACCGCGCTGCCCAAGCCGCTCGTGCCCATCGGCGACCAGCACGCCATCCTCGAGATCGTCCTGCGCCAGCTCGCCTCGGCCGGGTTCACCGGCTGCACCATCGCCATAGGCCACCTCGGTGAGATCATCCGAGCCTACGTCGGCGACGGCTCCCAGTGGGGCCTGACCGTGGACTACTCCACCGAGGAGAGTCCGCTGGGCACGATCGGGCCGCTGCTGACGATGCGCGAGCGGCTGCCGGAGCACTTCCTGGTGATGAACGGCGACATCCTCACCGACCTCGACTACGCCGACGTCCTGCGCCGGCACAGCGGCTCCGGTGCCCCGCTGACGATCGCCACGTACGCCCGCAAGGTGCACATCGACTTCGGGGTGCTGACCACCGACGCCAGCAGGGTCGTCGCGTTCACCGAGAAGCCCAGCATGGACTACCGCGTCTCCATGGGCGTGTACGGGCTGTCCCGGGCCACCCTCGACGGGTACACCGCCGGACTGCCCCTCGGGTTCGACGAGCTGGTGCTGGACCTGCTGCGGGCCGGCGACCCGCCGCACGCCTACGAGTTCGACGGCTACTGGCTCGACATCGGCCGCCCGGACGACTACGACCGGGCGAACGCGGAGTTCACCAGCCGCAAGTCCCTGCTGCTCAAGGGAGCCTGAGCACCACATGCGCATCCTTGTTGTGGGCTTCACCGGTTATCTGGGCGCCCACGTCGCCGAGCGGCTCCGTGCCCTGCCGGGCACGCGGGTCCTCGGCGCCGGCCGCTCGCCCGGCGCCGACGTCCCGGTCGATCTCGCCGCCGACTCCGTCGAACGGCTCGCCGGGGCGCTGGCGGGGGCGGCTCCCGACGCCGTCGTCAACTGCGCGGGCGCCACGGGCGGCGACGCGGTGACGCTCGCGGAGCTCAACGCCCGCGGCCCCGCCGCCCTGTGCGCGGCGCTGCGCCGGGCCCGCCCCACGGCCCGCCTGGTCCATCTCGGTTCGGCCGCCGAGTACGGGCCGGGCGCGCCGCACGGCAGGACGGCGGAGTCGGCGCCCACCCGCCCCCTGACCGCCTACGGCGCGACCAAGCTGGCCGGGACGGTCACGGTCGGCGCGTCCGGCCTGGACGCCGTGGTCCTGCGGGTCGGCAACCCGGTGGGGCCCGGCGCCCCGGCCACCGGCCTGCCCGGCCGGGTCACCGCCCTGCTGCGCGAGGCGGGCACGGACCCCGAGGCGGTGCTCCGGCTCGGCGACCTGTCGGCGTACCGGGACTTCGTCGACGTCCGCGACGTCGCGACGGCGGTCGAACGGGCGGTGACCGCGCCCGGCCCCCTGCCCGCGGTGCTCAACGTCGGCGGCGGGGACGCCGTGCCGGTGCGCGACCTGGTGCGGAAGCTGGCGGAGGCCGCCGGTTTCCGCGGCCGGATCGAGGAGCGGGGCGCGGGGTCCGTCCGTTCGGGGCAGGTGTCCTGGCAGTGTTCCGACATCTCCGCCGCGCGGGCCGCGCTCGGCTGGGAGCCGGAGCACACCCTCGGCGACTCCCTGTCCGCGCTGTGGTCGGCCGGGGCGCCGGCACCGTCCCTCCGCGCCGAAAGCGACCTCCCCTCGTGAACCTGCTGATCCCCCTGTACGTCCACCCCGCCGAGGACCCGGGCGCCTGGCACCGGCTGATCACCTCGGCCGACCGCACCTACGGCGTCGTCCTCAACCCCGCGAACGGGCCGGGTGAGGCGCCCGATCCGGCGTTCACCGCGGCGGCGGGGGCGCTGCGCGCGGCGGGTGCGCGTCTGCTCGGCTACGTCGACACGGACTACGGCACCCGCCCCGCGGCCGACGTCGTCGAGGACGCCCGCCGGCACCGGGAGTGGTACGCGGCCGACGGGTGCTTCCTGGACCGGGTGAGTGCGGCCAGGGAGGAACTGCCCGCCCACAGGAGGCTGGTGCGCGTCCTGCGGAAGCAGGGCAGCACGTGCGTCGTGCTGAACCCGGGGGTCCATCCGGCGCCCGGCTACGCCCGGCTCGCCGACCTGGTCGTCACCTTCGAGGGCCCCTGGTCCACGTACGTGTCGGCGTTCAGCCGGCCCGACTGGACACGTCGCCACCCGCCCGAACGGTTCTGCCACCTGGTGTACGGCGTGCCCGAGGCCCTCGCCCCGCTCGCGGTGCGCACCGCCCGCGAGCGGGGCGCCGCGGTCAGCGGGCCCGTGACGGGAGAGCCGCCCAACCCGTGGGCCCGCCTGACGCCCGTCCTGACCGGGGCCGGGCGATGAGGAGGCGGCCGGCGGCCGCGTTCGCCGCACTGCTGCTCGCGGTGGTGACGGCCTGTTCGGGAGGCGGGGGCGGCGAGGATGGCGGGCCGCGGCCCGCGCCGCGCCGTGAGCTGTGGCAGCCGCGCCCCGGGCTGGCCTGGCAGTGGCAGCTCGACGGCCGGGTGGATCCGTCGGCCGACGTCCCCGTCTACGACATCGACGGCTTCGAGAACAGCGCGGCGGACGTGGCCCGGCTCCACCGCGCCGGCCGCAAGGTGATCTGCTACGTCAACGTGGGCGCCTGGGAGAGCTTCCGCCCGGACCGGGACGACTTTCCCCGGGCGGTGCTGGGCGCGCCCAACGGCTGGCAGGGCGAGCGGTGGCTCGACATCCGCCGGGTCTCCGTCCTGCGGCCGATCATGGAGCGGCGGTTCGACATGTGCCGGGACAAGGGGTTCGACGCGGTGGAGCCCGACCTGGTGGAGGGCTTCGGCAACGAGACCGGCTTCCCCCTCACCGCCCGGGACCAGCTGGCGTACAACCGTATGATCGCCCGGATCGCCCACGAGCGCGGCCTGTCGGTGGGGCTCAAGAACGACCTGCCGCAGATCCCTCAGCTCGTCGACGACTTCGACTTCGCGGTCAACGAGGAGTGCGCGCAGTACGGCGAGTGCGAGCGGCTCACGCCGTTCGTCGAGGCCGGCAAGGCGGTCTTCCACGTCGAGTACGCCGAGCCGGCCGGCCGGTTCTGCCCGCAGTCGCGCAGGTTGGGACTGTCCTCGATGCAGAAGAAACCGGAGCTCGGGGTCTGGCGCCGGGCCTGCTGACCACGGGGTGCGGCAGGATGGGGCCATGAGCGTAGTCAAGATCAACGTACTGACCGTGCCGGCCGAGCAGCGCGAGACGCTGGAGAAGCGCTTCGCCTCGCGTGCCCACGCGGTGGAGAACTCCGACGGCTTCGAGTGGTTCGAGCTGCTGCGCCCCGTCGAGGGCACCGACACCTACCTCGTCTACACGCGGTGGCGCGACGAGGAGGCCTTCCGGGCCTGGATGGAGGGACCCATGAAGGCGGCGCACCAGGGCGGCGGCGCGGAGGGCGGCGAGCGTCCTCGGCCCGCGGCGAGCGGGTCCACGCTGTGGTCGTTCGAGGTGGTGCAGCAGGCGGCTCCGAAGGGCGAGTGAGACGCGGCGGTGGGGGCCCCCCCCCCGGCCCGGCCCCCCCCCCGCTCCGCTGTGCGCGGCCTGCGGGGCGGGCCCGTGGCACCGTCCGCCCGGTGCCGCGACCGCAGGCACGCCATGGCGAGCCCCGCGCCCGCGCTCATCACCCCCATGGCGGCGTGAACCGCTCGAAGCCGGCCACGGGCGGGTGCGCCCGGGACGGGCAGATGACACGAAAGGCGGCGAGGCGGGTACGTAACATCTCATGACACCTGAGCGACCCGACCCGGTGCCCACGTCCCTCCCGGCTCCCCTCGCCACCTACCGGCTGCAGCTGCAGCCCGGCTTCCCCTTCGCCGCCGCGGCGGCGGCCGTGCCGTACGTGGCCTCGCTCGGTGTGACCCATCTGCACCTGTCACCCGTCCTGGAGGCGGTCCCGGGCTCGCTGCACGGCTACGACGTGGTCGATCCCGAGCGGGTGCGCGAGGAGCTGGGCGGCGAGGACGGGCTGCGGGCTCTGGCGGCCACCGCGCGGGAGCACGGCCTCGGGCTGGTCGTGGACGTCGTGCCGAACCACATGGCGATGTCCCCCCGTCACAACCGCGCCCTGTGGGAGGTCCTGCGGGACGGGCCGAAGTCGCCGTACGCGCGCTGGTTCGACATCGACTGGGAGGCGCAGGGCGGTCAGGTGCTGCTGCCCGTGCTCGGCGCGCCCGTCGGCGAGGTGCTGGACGACCTGCGGCCCGACGGCGACGTGCTGCGGTACCACGATCACGTCTTCCCGCTCCGGGAGGGCACCGGGGACCTGCCGCTGCCGCAGCTGCTGGACGCGCAGTGGTACCGGCCGGTGTGGTGGCGGCTGGCCCGCACCGAGCTGAACTACCGGCGCTTCTTCAGCATCTCCGAGCTGATCGGGGTGCGGGTGGAGGACCCGGAGGTGTTCGAGGCCACGCACGCCACGGTCCTGCGGCTGCTGCGCGAGGGCGTGATCGACGGGCTGCGCGTCGACCACCCCGACGGCCTCGCCGACCCCGGCGGCTACCTGCGGCGGCTGCACGAGGCGAGCGGCGGCCGGTGGACGGTCGTGGAGAAGATCCTGGCGGACGGGGAGCGGCTGCCCGCGGCCTGGCCCGTCGCGGGCACGACCGGGTACGACGCCCTGCGGCACATCGACGGTCTCTTCACCGACCCGGTGGGCCACGGGGAACTCCTGGAGCGGTACCGCGGGTTCGCCGCCCCACAGCCGGACCGGGGCGGGGACTGGGCGGCGACGGAGCGGCGGGCGGCGTACGAGGTGCTCGACCACGAGCTGGCCACCGAGACGGACCGGCTCACCCGGGTGGCGCACCGGCTGTGCGTCGCCTCCCCGGACGCCGCGCTGCGCGACCGGGCGCCGTGGGCGTTGCGCACCGCGCTGCGGGAGCTGCTCGTCCGCCTGGAGGTGTACCGGCCCTACACGCCGGTGGACGCGGCGTCGGTCGTGACCGAGGAGGCGGCGGCCGAGGCGCGCAGCGCGTTCACGGTGCCGGAGGAGGCCGGCGCGGTGGACGTGGTGCGGGGCCTGCTGCTGGGGCGGTTCGGCGACGGTCCGGACCATGTGGAGTTCCGTACGCGGTTCGCCCAGACGGCGTCGGCGCTGCGCGCCAAGTCGGTCGAGGACACGGCGTTCTACCGCCACGTTCCGCTGCTGTCGGCGACCGAGGTGGGCGGGAACCCGGGGAGTCCGGCGGTGTCGCCGGAGCTGTTCCACGCGTACTGCGCGCGCGTGCAGCGCGACTGGCCGACGACCGGCACGGTCGTGTCGACCCACGACACCAAGCGCAGCGCCGACGTGCGCGCCGCGCTGGCGGTGCTGAGCGAGTGCCCGGAGCGGTGGGCGGACGTCCTGGCGGAGGTCGCCGGCGACGGTGAGCGGGTGCCGGACGGTCAGCTGGCGTGGGCGGCCTGGCAGACGGTGTTCGGGCTGGGGCCGGCGGACGGGGAGCGTGTGGGGCAGGCGCTGCTGAAGCATGTGCGCGAGGCGGGGATGCACACGAGCTGGACCGAGCAGGAGCCGGCGTACGAGGAGGCGGTGGCCCGGTTCGTGGCGAAGGGGCCGTGCGGTCCTTCCGGCGAGCGGGTGGCCGCCTTCCGGGCCGGCCTGGAGCCACACATCCGGGCCAACGTCCTCGGCACGGCCCTGACGCACCTCACGATGCCGGGCGTGCCGGACCTCTACCAGGGCACCGAGGGCGAGTACCGGGCGCTGGTGGACCCCGACAACCGGCGGCCCGTGGACTTCCCGCCCACCGGCGCCGGGGACAAGGACGCGGTGACCCGGGCGGCGCTGGCGGTGCGGGCCCGGCGGCCCGGCGCGTTCGGCGACGCGGCGACGTACGAGGCGCTGCCGGCCGACGGCCCCGCCGCGGGGCACTGCGTGGCGTTCGTCCGCTCCGGCCAGGTCCTGACGGCCGTGACGCGGCTGTCCCTGCGGCTGGCCGAGTCGGGCGGCTGGCGCGGCACGACGCTCGCGCTGCCGCCGGGCCGCTGGGCCGACGCGCTGTCACCCGGCCGGGAGTTCGAGGGCCGCGCGCGCGTGGAGGACCTGTTCGCGGACCTGCCGGTGGCCCTGCTGGAACGGACCGGGACACCACCGGGAACGGCCTGACGGCCCCACCGGGCACGTGGCGGCACGGCCATCGCCGCCCGCGAGCCGGGTCCGCCCGGCGGTGACGGCCCCGGCGCCACGGAGCCCGAGGGACACGCGCGTGCCGTACGGCGCCCGCACCGTCGCCCCACCGGCGCCGGACGCGCCCGGAAGCGCACAACAGCACCCGACGCGGCCACCGCGGGGAGGCGACCCGGGCGGGACGGGGTCCACCGCCCCCGCCACGCCCCCGCAGGGACCCCGCCCCGCCGACGCCAGGCACGCCCGAGAGCACACAACAGCACCCCGCGCGGCCCCGCCGGGAGGCGACCCGAGCAGGACCGGCCCACCGCTCCCGCCACGCCCCCGCAGGTACTTCCGGGACCGGCCGGCCGGCACGCCCGATGCCACGGAAGGCCCGTCCGGCCCGGTCTTCGGTCCGGGCGCTCTCAGCCCGCCGCCGCGTCCGTGGAGTCGCAGGCGGTCTTCGGGCGTGCCGGGGTTCCCCGGGTCGGCCATGTCGCGCGGAGGAGGTCGACGAACGCCTCGGCGGCGCCGGTCGGGGGGACGCGGGAGAAGACCGTCATCGGCCGCCGCCACGGCGGGTCCGGCGTCAGGACCACGCAGTCCTCCCCCACCGCCCCGCCCACGATGTGCGAGGGCGCCGTGCACACCCCGACACCGGCGGCGGCCATCCGCACGGCCGTCGACGTGTGCTCGGTGAAGACGGCGGTGAGCGGCCGGAAGCCCGCCCGCCCGCACACCAGGTCGAGGAAGCGCTCGCCCTCGACGAGGGGTTCCATGGCGCACCGCACCCAGGGCCGGTCCGCGAGTTCCGGCAGCGTCACCGTCGTACGGCCCGCGAAGCGGTCGTCGAAGGGCACCACCAGGACGATCTCCTCCTCGCCGACCGGGAGGACGGTGCCGGACCAGTCGTGGGGCGCCGGGCCGACGGCGAGGTCCGCGGTGCCGCGCTCGACCTCCTCCTCCAGCGCCTCGGTCGTCGCGTACTCGTGGAGGTGCAGCAGGACCCCGGGGTGCACGGCGCGCCAGCGGGCGAAGACGTCCGGCAGGATGCCGACGGCGACCGAGTGCACGGCGGCGACGTGCAGTTCGCCGCCCTCGGCCCCGGCGGCGGCGCGGGCCGCGCGGCGGGCCTGGGCGGCGCTGCGGACGGCGAGTTCGGCGTGCGGCCGGAAGGCGCGGCCCATCGGCGTCAGGCGCACCCCGCGCGGCATGCGCTCCAGCAGGGGGCCGCCGACCGACCTCTCCAGGGCCTTGATCTGGTGCGAGAGCGCGGACTGCGTGACATGCAGCGATTCGGCCGCCCGGGTGAACGACGCCTCGTCGACGACGGCCATGAAGTACTCCATCTGGCGCAGACTCATCCCCGCTCCTCCCCCGGGCCTGCCCGGCCCGGCGCCGCGCCGCCATGAACGTCCTGCATCGAACCCACAAGAACATTGCCTTGGACTCATGGCAAGGCCCGGGCGGAGGCTGGGGCCATGAACACACACGACGTGATCGTCATCGGCGGCGGGACCGGCGGTTACAGCACCGCGCTGCGTGCCGCGGCCCTGGGTCTGGACGTCGCCCTGGTCGAACGCGACAAGGTCGGCGGGACGTGCCTGCACCGGGGCTGCATCCCGAGCAAGGCGATGCTGCACGCCGCCGAACTGGTGGACGGCGTCGCGGAGGCGCGTGAGCGCTGGGGGGTCAAGGCGAGCCTGGACGGTGTCGACTGGCCGGCCCTGGTCGCCACCCGCGACGACATCGTGGCACGCAACCACCGGGGCGTGGAGGCGCACCTCGCGCACGCCGGCGTGACGGTGGTGCGGGGCAGCGCGCGGCTCACGGGACCGCGCTCCGTGAGCGTGGACGGCGGCCCCGGCCTCACCGCACGGCGTGGCATCGTGCTGGCCACCGGTTCACGCCCGCGCACGCTCCCGGGGCTCGACCCGGACGGGCGGCGCGTGGTGACGAGCGACGACGCGCTCTTCGCGCCCGGGCTGCCGGCGTCCGTCCTGGTCCTGGGCGGTGGCGCGATCGGCGTCGAGTACGCCTCGTTCCACCGTTCGATGGGCGCGGAGGTCACCCTCGTGGAGGCCGCCGACCGGATCGTTCCGCTGGAGGACGCGGACGTGAGCCGCCATCTGACGCGGGGTCTGAAGAAGCGCGGCGTCGACGTGCGCGTGGGCGCGCGATTGCTGGACGCCGAGGTGCTGGGCGACGGCGTCCGCGCGCGCGTGCGCACGGCGCGGGGCGAGACCGTGGTGGTGGAGGCCGAGCGGCTGCTGGTGGCCGTCGGCCGGGCACCCGTCACCGACGGGCTGGACCTGGGCGCGGCGGGCCTCGGCACCGACGAGCGCGGCTTCGTCGTACCGGCGGACTGGGACCGGCTGGAGACGGCGGTGCCCGGTGTCCACGTGGTGGGCGACCTGCTGCCGCCGCCGTCGCTCGGGCTGGCCCACGCGTCCTTCGCGGAGGGCCTGCTGGTGGCCGAGACGCTGGCGGGCGTGCCGTCCGCACCCGTCGACTACGCGGCGGTGCCCCGGGTGACGTACTCGGCGCCGCAGACCGCCGCCGTGGGACTGAGCGAGGCGGAGGCACGTGCGCGGGGGTTCGAGCCGGCCGTCAACGTCATGCCGCTGACGGCCGTGGCCAAGGGAATGGTGCACGGGCAGGGCGGGATGGTGAAGGTCGTCGCCGAGGCCGGGGGCGGCCGGGTGCTCGGGGTGCACCTGGTGGGCCCGCACGTGTCGGAGATGATCGGCGAGAGCCAGCTGATCGTCGGCTGGGACGCCGAGCCCGCCGACGTGGCCCGGCACGTGCACGCCCACCCCACCCTGTCGGAGGCGGTCGGCGAGGCGTTCCTGACCCTGGCGGGCCGCGGACTGCACCAGCAGTGACGGCGGGCTCGCCCGGTCACCGGCCCGCCCGGCTCACCTCCGCGCCTCGTCCAGGGCGAAGACCGCTCCCGTCCGCGCGGTCATGACGCAGGTGTTGGGGAAGGTCCGCGTGTAGTCCACGGCCCGTCCCCGCCACTGCCCCTCGGCGTGCGCGGTCACCGGTGCGTAGACCATCGGACAGTAGGTGTCCCGCAGCGGGATGCGGTCGAAGTCGCCGCCCGCCGCCTCCAGCTCCGCGCACGCCTCGGCGGCGCGGGCGTGTCCCCGGGGCGGATCGCACCGGAGCATGGCGCCGCGGGTGGCACCGGTGGGGGCGTCGCCCCGGGTGACGGTGACCTGGAGCCAGTCGTTCCCGGGTTCGTGCCGTGCCGTCGCCGTCGCGGGGGCCGCGCCGGCCGCGAGGAGGACGGCGGTCAGGAGGAGGCCGGCCCTGGCGGCGGCGGCCGTGATGATGTGGGTCATTCCCGGTGCATCGGCACGGCGGGCTCGGAGCCCCAGCCCGGCTCACCCGAACGGGAGACGGCGCCCGTGCGCCGCCCGGCGAGGTCGAACGCGGCGAGCACGACGCGGGTCTGGTACTCCACCTGGCGGGCGACCGGGATCCAGCGGGCCGCGCAGCCGTCCAGGTAGTCGGCGCACCACTCGTCGACGAGCCGGTCCAGCTCCGGCAGGACGCCCGCCGGATCGTTTCCGCCGCCGGTCACGAGCTGGTGCAGCAGACCCGCCGTGCGCAGGGCCAGGCGCCGGCCGGCGATGCGCAGGGCGACCAGGTGCGCGGTGCTCATCGGCGGCAGCGAACGGCCCGTCCCGTCGTCGGCGTCGGGGTCCCACGCGTCGGCGAGCCTGGGGCAGACCAGCAGGTAGTCCTCGACCGGCGCCAGCAGGCGGGCCGCGTCGGGGGTGCCGGCGGCGTGCGGTCTGAGCAGGGCGAGGAGGCGGTGCAGGCGGCGTGTGTCGCGGCGCAGGGTCCGGCTCACGGAGCGCAGCACCGCGTCGCGGTCGGCCGGGGGCGAGTCGTCCTCCACGGCCGCCACGCCCCACATGGGCGCCTCGACCACCGCGGTGACGGTGCCGTACCGCCGCGGGTGGCACCAGGTGGAGTCGACGGCGGCCTCGGTGATGGCCTGGGTCAGGTCGCCGAGGCGGGGCGGCGGTATGCGGTAGAGGGCGGGGCCGAGACCGGGCCAGTACAGGGTGTCGTAGGCGCCCAGCTCGCGGGGGATGCCGAGGCGGGCCGCGGTGTGGGCCATGCGCTGGGCGAAGCCCGGCAGGTCGTGGGTCAGTTCGGCGAAACCGCCGCCGACGTCGACGCCGTGCAGGGAGCAGTGCAGGAAGGGCCGCAGCTCGTCCTGGAGCGCGAGCAGGGTGCGGGTCTCCGGCAGCACCGCGCGGTCGGGGCCGTCGGGCAGCCACTCGGGCTGTTCCAGGAAGCCGGGCCGGAAGAAGTTCCGGGCGTAGCGGCCGAGGGTGTACGGGCCGGACAGCCAGCCCTCGTTGCGGCGCAGACCGTCGGGGTCGGCGCACAGCAGCAGGTTCCAGGTGGCGTCGGCGCCCTCGGTGAGCCGCGGGTCGGCCAGGGCCCGTTCGGCCAGCCGCAGGACGGTGGCGCCGCCCACGGGCTCGTTGGCGTGCGGTCCGGCGACGACGAGGGCCTGGCGGGTGCCGTGGCCGACGGAGAGCAGCAGCAGCGGCGTGCCCGCGCGGGAGGTGCCGACGCGGCGCAGCCGTGCGCCACGGGGATGGCGGGCGACGAGTGCGGCGGCCCGGGCGCCCAGCTCGTCCACGGTCGGGTAGCGCAGGAGGGGCGGCAGGGCACACCTCCACGATGGGAGCCGTCGGTTCACCTGACGTGCGCGGTGTACGCACAGTCAGTCACGACTTGAGGGGTACGTCAACACCAGGAAGGGCAAAGGCATTCAAGCCACACCCGGACACGCGACGCGGCGTGAAACCCAGGCCAGAGATGTGCGGGGGGTCAGTTCACGGCCAGACGGAACGCCATCTGGCCGAAGCCGATCTGGTCCCCCTCGCGGACCACGGCCGCACCGATGACCCGCCGTCCGTTGACCGTCGTGCCGTTGGTCGAGCCCAGGTCGCGCAGCACCCACACGCCGCCCTGGCGGACGAGTTCGGCGTGCACGCGGGAGACCGTCTCGTGGGTCAGCCGCAGCCCGTTCGCCGGGTCGCGCCCTATGCGCAGCGGATGGCCGGTGCCCGGGTGCGGCAGCTGCAGCTTGGGCAGCCGTTCGGCCTGCCAGGCCCGGCGCAGCCTGACGCCGAAGCCGGACACCGCCCCGACGGCGCCGAACACCAGGCGCGAGACCTTGCTCTCCATGGGCAGGTCGGCGGTGAGCGCGGCGAGTTCGTGGGAGTGGTGGGCGGCCAGCGCCAGTTCCATGCGGCGCACGAAGGTGTCGTGCGACAGGCGGCCCAGGGCGACGCCGTCCCGGAGCGCGTTCAGCGCCTTGTCGCGCTCCGCGTCGGACAGCCGCGCGGGGTACGTGTTGAACTCGAAGGACGACGTCACGCAGGTGATTGTCGGTCAGCCGGGCCGGGGTGTCCAGAAAACCGGGAAACGGCGGCCGCGGGACCGCGGGTTCACGACACCCGGCGCGGACGGGAACGTTCACCAGCGGATCGATCGGTTTTGCAGGACCATGGACGGGCTACGTCACGGTGAGCAGACGAAGGGGAACCGTCCGTGCAGTTCGAGGTGTGGGCACCGCAGGCCGGCCGCGTGACGCTGACGTGCGACGGCGTCACGCGCGACATGGAGCGCGATCCGGAGAGGCAGGGGTGGTGGTGCGCCCGGGCCGAGGCCGGGGAGGGCTCGCGCTACGGCTTCGCGGTGGACGACGGGCCGGTGCTGCCGGACCCGCGCTCACGGCGGCAGCCGGACGGCCCGGACGGGCTGAGCGCGGTCGTCGACCACGGGCGCCACGCCTGGCGCGCCGAGTGGGCCGGACGCCCGCTGCCCGGCGCGGTGCTGTACGAGCTGCACGTGGGCACGTACACGCCCGAGGGCACCCTCGACGCCGCCGCCGGGCGGCTCGAGCACCTGGCGGAACTGGGCGTCACCCACGTCGAGTTGATGCCGCTGTGCCCCTTCCCGGGGCGGCACGGCTGGGGATACGAGGGCGTGTCGCTGTGGGCGGTGCACGAGCCGTACGGCGGGCCCGACGCGCTGAAGCGGTTCGTCGACCGGGCCCATGAACTCGGCCTGGGCGTCGTCCTCGACGTGGTGCACAACCACCTGGGCCCGTCCGGCAACCACCTGCCCGCCTTCGGTCCGTACTTCACGGACACCCACCACACCCCCTGGGGCGTCGCGGTCAACCTGGACGCGCCCGGATCCGACGAGGTACGGGCGTATCTGGTGGACAGCGCGCTGGCCTGGCTGCGCGACTACCGGATCGACGGCCTGCGCCTGGACGCGGTGCACGCCCTGGCCGACACCCGCGCGTGCCACTTCCTGGAGCAGCTGTCGACGGCCGTGGACGACCTGGCCGCCGACCTGGAGCGGCCGCTGTTCCTGATCGCGGAGTCCGACCTGAACGACCCGCGGATCATCACCCCGCGCGCGGAGGGCGGCCTGGGCGTGCACGCACAGTGGAACGACGACTTCCACCACGCCCTGCACACCGCCCTGACCGGCGAGTCGCAGGGCTACTACGCCGACTTCGCGCGCGACCCGCTGGCGGCGCTCGCCAGGACGCTCACCCGCGGCTACTTCCACGACGGCACCTACTCCAGCTTCCGGGGCCGGAGTCACGGCCGGCCCCTGGACCGGCAGCGCACGGCGGCGCACCGGCTGACCGGCTACAGCCAGACCCACGACCAGATCGGCAACCGCGCCCAGGGCGACCGGCTGGCGTCCCTGGTCTCTCCCGGTCTGGCGGCCTGCGCGGCCACGCTGACCCTGACGGCGCCGTTCACCCCGATGCTGTTCATGGGTGAGGAGTGGGCGGCGGGGACGCCGTGGCAGTTCTTCACCGACCACACCGACCCCGAGCTCGCGGAGGCCGTACGCAACGGCAGGCGGCGGGAGTTCGCGGCGCACGGCTGGAAGGAGGAGGAGGTGCCCGACCCGCAGGACCCGGCGACGCGGGACCGCTCCTGCCTGGACTGGTCCGAACCCGGACGCGATCCGCACGCGCGCGTGCTCGCCTGGTACCGCCGGCTGATCGCCCTGCGGCACGAGCAGCCGGACCTGACCGACCCGGACCTCGCCGACACCAGGGTGGCCTACGACCGTGAGGCGCGGTGGCTGGCCTTCCGGCGCGGCGACATCCGGGTGGCCGTCAACCTGGGCGCCGGACCCGCGGCGATCCCGCTCGGCCCCCGCCCCGCGCGCGTGCTCGCGGCGTGGGAACCCGTGCAGGGGGTGGGCGAGGACGGGGTGCTGCGCGTGCCGGGCGAGTCAAGCGTGGTGCTCGTGCAGGAGTGACGGGCCGACGGGTCCCCGGGGTGTACTAGTCGGTGCCGCCCGCGCCGTCGTCGCCGTCCTCGCGGAACTCGGTCACCCGTTCCAGCAGGATCGGCTCCCAGGCCCGGCGCAGCCGGGTCCGCAGCAGCGGCAGCGGCGTGTCCGACCGGCCGGCCAGGGCGTCGGTGAGGTGGACGACGGTGTCGCAGCGGGCCAGCCACAGGCCGCGCAGGCAGGGCCGGGCGCCGTAGCCGGCGAGGGTGGCGGCGCGCACCGCGGCGGGAGAGCCCACGGAGAGCGCGAGTCCGGCGATGTCCTCGGCCGGGTCGCCGAGGACCGCGTCCGCCCAGCCGAGGACCCCGCGCACCCGCCCGTCGGCGCCGACGATCAGGTGCTCGCCCGCCAGGCCGTGGTGGACGAGGACGGCGGCACCGGGCTGGGCGCCCAGCTGGGCCGCCGCGGCGGTCGTCAGCCGCTCCGGCCGGGCGGGGTCGAACTCGTCGGCCGCGGCGAGACGCCGGCCGGCCCGTTCGGCTGCCCGGCGCAGCGTCTCCAGGGAGCGCGGGGCGGCCCGCGGCACGCCGAGCGTCTCGGCCTGGCGGACCGGCACCTCGCGCAGCCCGGTGAGCAGCGCCGCCAGGTCGGCCTCACCGACGGCGGACACCGTGTGCTGCTCGCCCGACCCGCCGGGCATCCTGGCGTCCAGCGTGTACGTCAGCCCGGGCGCCCACTCGCCGTGCGCCACGCTCGTCGGCACCGCGACGGGGAGGTGCGCACGGACCAGGTCGCGCAGGCGCAGCTCGCGGCGCTGGCGCACGGCGGTCTCGCGGTCGGTGGTGAGCCGCAGTACGTGGCGGGCGCCGACCCACCAGGTGGCGGGCCCGGTGCCCTCCGCGACGGGCCGGACGTCCGGTGCCGCGCCCTCGCTGAGCAGGGTGCGGACCAGTCGGCGGACCGTGTCCGCGGTCGGTGTCGGTGCCTGGGTCATGGTCGCGCCGTCGTCTTCCAGCAGGTCCGGGTCGGTACGTGGCAGCTCACTCCACTATGACCATCTCCCGGGTCGTGTCGTTGAGGCGCCGGCCGCCGTCCTCGGTGACCGTGACGATGTCCTCGATGCGCACGCCGAAGCGGCCGGGCAGGTAGATGCCGGGCTCGACGGAGAAGCACATGCCCGGCACGAGGGGCTGCTCCTCGCCCTCGATCATGTAGGGCGGCTCGTGCGTGGTGACGCCGATGCCGTGCCCGGTGCGGTGGATGAAGTACTCCCCGTACCCGGCGTCGGCGATGACGGAGCGCGCGGCCCGGTCGACCTCCTGGCAGGCGACGCCGGGCCGCACCGCGCGGAAACCGGCCTCCTGGGCCTCGCGGACCAGGTCGTGCACCCGGCGCTCCTCCTCGGTGGGCTCGCCCACGTGGACCGTGCGGGAGGTGTCGGAGCCGTAGCCGTCCTTGAGGCCGCCGAAGTCGAGGACGATCATGTCGCCGTCCTCGATGACGCGGTCGCCGACCTCGTGGTGCGGATTGGCGCCGTTCGGTCCGGAGGCGACGATGGTGAAGTCGACCTGGGAGTGGCCGAAGCGCCGCAGCAGGTCGGCGAGGTCCGCGGCGACGTCGGACTCCCGGCGTCCGCCGAAGGAGACCGTGCGGATCTCCTCGAACGCCGCGTCCGCCGCCGCGCCGGCCGCCGCGAGCAGGTCCAGCTCCGCCGCGTCCTTCACGGCCCGCAGCATCGGCAGCGCCTCGGTGAGGGACGCGTACGACGTGCCGGGCAGCGCCCGCTGGAGGGCGAGCAGGTGCATCGCCCAGGCGTTGTCGCTGATGCCGAACCGCCCCGAGCCGTCGAGGAGTGCGGCCGTGGCGGCGTACGGGTCCTTGCCGTCCGTCCAGTCGCGCAGGGTCAGGGCGGGGGCGCCGACGGCCTTCTCGGCGTCGGGGGCCTCGAGCGTCGGCACGACGAGGACGGGGTCCCGGCCGGCGGCGAGGACGAGCAGCGTGAGGCGTTCGGTGGCCGCGGTGGGCGCGTAGCCGGTGAGCCAGACGAGGTCCGGGCCCGGCGCCACCAGCAGCCCGGCCAGTCCGGCGTCGGCGGCCGTCCGCGCGGCGCGCTCCATGCGGGCCCGGTAGTCGTCGGCGGTGAAGGAAGCAGCGGGCGTACTGCCGGTCATCCGGGCCTCCTGGGCGGGCGAAGGGGTTACGGGCAGCATCCTGCCCGGGGCTCGGGGGCGACGCGAGCCGTCGGCGCGCCGCTTCGGCGGGCCTCACTCCCGCCGGCACCGATCCTAGTCGCCGTGTACGGGTCCACCACATGCTTCGTCCCTTGCGTACGCTCACGTGACGACCCCGGGTACGGCCGTCAGCTGCTGGTAGCCGCCGCTCTCGTGGCGCACGGTCAGCTCGACCTCCCTGCCGGGCCTGGCGCGGGCGACGGCGCGTGCCAGGTCGGCGGCCGAGTCGATGCGGGTGGTGCCGAGCGCCAGGAGTACGTCGCCCCTGACCAGGCCCGCCGTGTAGCCGGGGCCGGGCACGTGGACGCCCACGACGAGGGCGCCCGGCTTCTCGTGGTCCACGGCCTCCACGCCGAGGGTCGCGCCCGCCGGCGCGGCGGACGGGCCTGTGGTGGCCGTCGGACGTGCCGTGGCGCCCCGGCTGCCGGGCGGTGTTCCGGGCCCGGGTGCGCCGGCCTGGCGTTGCAGTTCGGCGAGTCTGCTCATGCCGATCACCGTGGCGCCCACCGTGCCGAGTCCGACTCCCGCCAGGAGCAGGACCGTGGCGGCGAGCAGGCCGCACAGCAGGGTGGTGAGCCGCCGGCGGCGCCCGCGCGCGGCGTGCGGGCGCCGTACCGGGACGGGCGTGCCGCCGGTCCCGGGTTCCCGGCCGGGCATCGGCTTGGGTCGCAGCGCAGTCTGTTCCATGGATCGCCTCCGGGCAGTGCTCTACCCGGCCTCACGGCCCGTGACGAGCCACGAACGAGTGAGACTGACCGGCGGCGTCCGGGCCACCCGGGGGCCTTCTGCCGTGTCCCTGCCCAGCAGGGGGCCCAGTCGGCCGCCTGCCGGGTCGGGTCAGCCGAGCGCGGGAAGGGCGACGCTGCGCGGGACGGGCACGGCCGGGGGCCGGTCCGGGAGGAAGTTGTGGGTGCGCCCGGCCAGGTACTCCGCCTTGTAGCGTGCGGCGTTCCGGTGCCAGTTGAGGATGCCGGCCATCCAGTTCTGCAGGTCGGTCACATAGCCCCGCATGACGGCCCGCGCCTCGTCCGACAGCCGGAAGTCGTCGCAGACGACGGGCAGTTCGTGCGCGACCACGTGCTCGAACTGACGCATGCGCTGGTTCATCAGGTCCTGCACGACGGGGAGCGCGGTCGGATAGTCGATGCCGAAGAAGTTCTGCACGACGAGGACCGCGTTGTGCATCTCGCCCTCGTACTCGATCTCCTTCTGGTACGAGAAGACGTCGTTGACGAGGCAGGCGTAGTCGATCGCCGCGTTCTCCAGGGACCGGACGGGGCCGCTGCGGTACACCTCGGGCGGCACGGCGGGGCCGTGTCCGGCACGGCACAGGCCCAGGGTGAGATCGGAGCCGAAGGTGGCGCGGCGCATCTCCAGGTAGTCGACCGGGTCGGGGACGCGGTTCTGGATCTGGTTGGACAGCTCCCAGACCCAGGCCTCGGTCATCGTGTCGACGGCCGACCTGAGGGGGCGCCGTTCCTCCGGTGTCATGTGTGCCGTGGTGCGCGCCCAGAGGTCGGTCAGTGCGCGCTCCAGGGCGTCGGCGGGCGGTGGGACCGGCTCGCCGTCCAGCGGCATGCAGGCCGACAGGCGAGCCGTGGCCAGCCGGGCGGCGGCCAGGTCGAGGCGGCGGCCGTGGACGAGCGGGAAGTAGTCGTCGCCGTAGGTGCCGAAGGCCAGCCACTGGGAGGCGAGGTCGAGCTGCTCCCGGGTGGCGTCCGGGTCGATCCCCGCGGCGCACAGCGCGAGGTCGCAGCTCGCGAGCTTGTCCTCGTCCCAGACACCCTCGCCGAGGAGGCCGGTCGCCCGCGACCACTGGGACAGGTTCCGCCGGGCGGCGTCGAGGTGGGGGCTGAGCTGCAGCTCGAACGGCATCCGGATGTCGGGGACGACCGACGGACCGACCTTCTGGAACGGCACGTGCGTGTAGGCGCGCAGTCCCCCCCTCTGCCCGAAGGGTGCGGGAGCTGTCCCCGTGGCACCGGCCGTCGCGAGCAGCGCGCCCACGTCGGCGGCGGAGGTGCCGGGGCCGGTGAGGGCCTGCCAGGGACTGGTGGGCAAAGCGCCCTTGTTCATGTAGCGGCTGGAGCGCATGTGCCACTCGTGGCCGCCGGACTGCCAGTCCTGCAGGCCCTTCGCGTACGCCCCGACGGCCGCGACTTCTGCGGGGCTGAGCCCCTGCTCCAGGGCCACCGCGGGCACCTCGGTGAACGCGGTGTGTTCGAACTGGCGGAGCCGGGAGGTGAGGACGTCGTTGACCATGTCGGCGGCCTGCTGGGTGGTGCAGCCGAAGAACGTCTCCAGGACGAGTACGCCGTTGCTGAGCTCGCCCTCGTCCTCGACCTCCCGCTGGTAGGAGAACAGGTCGTTGCGCAGGTGCACGGCGTCGGAGAACGTCTCCATCAGCACCCGCAGCGGCCTGGTCCCGGCGACGGCGGCGGGCACTTCGGCGGTGGCGTACTCCACGAGTCCGGCCGACCAGGGGGCGCCGCCCACCTTGCGGCGCATCTCGATGTACTCGACGGGGTTGGCGATCCGCCCCTCGTTGATGTTGGACAGCTCCCACATCGACTCGTTGAGGAGGTGCTCGGTGGCGACGGCGAAGCGGCGGCGCCAGCCGGCCGACATGGCGGGCACCGTGCGCCTCCACAGGTCGGCGAGACCGGCCTCGACCGGATTCTCCGGCTCGGGCATCCCGGTGGCCGGGTCGAGCGGCATGAACAGGGGCAGCCGGTCCAGATGGGCCTTGCCGGCGACGCGGTCCTGGCTGCGCTTGAACCTCTCCAGGAAGTGGTCGTCGAAGAAGAAGACCCACACGTACCAGTCGGTGATCAGGGAGAGCGCGGGTCCGTCGCAGTCGGGGTGGGTGTAGGCGCAGAGCAGGCCGTAGTCGTGCGCGTCGAGGTCGGACTGCTCCCAGACCCCGGAGCCCTCCAGCATGCCCATCTCGCGCGCCCACGTCGTCGAGTGGGCGCGGGCCTCGTCGAGATGCGGATTGAGCCGCGCGGGATGCGGCAGGTAGAAGTGCGGCAGTCGGAAGGGCTGTTGCGTCATGGCCCGGCCCTACCCATGGGCCTCGGCAGGCATCCGGGGGCGGGGACATGATCACACCATCGCGTGAATCGGGGCCGAACGCGGGACCTTTCGCCGGTGCGGCGTCCCCCGGCGCGTCCTCCGGATCGGGCCGGGGGGCTCAGCCCCTTACCTGGATCAGCGCGTGTGTCCCGCTGGTCCGCCACCGCTGCCCCTCGCTCGCGGTGAGAGCGGCCTCCGTGTCCGCGTCCAGGCCGGTGATCACGTCGGACTTCAGGGTGCGCAGTGCGGCGACCGGGCCGGGGAAGTACGCGGTGACGTCCGCGAAGGGCGTCGTCGGGGGCCACCACCGGTCGCCCACCAGGCGGCGGTAGTTGAGGTCGCCCTTGAGGACGGTGAGCGTGGCCGCGGCGAAGTCCGCGCGCAGGTCGTCGGGCATGTCCGACCAGGGCAGCGGGGCGCCGGAGAAGGGGTGGGCGCGGACGGTGACGCGGCCGTCGGTCAGCGCGGACCACAGGGTGCGGCCGTGCTCCCCGGCCGCACCGCCCGCCGCGATCAGCCGCCGCAGCGCGTCGAGCACGTCGGCGGTCGTGGCGTCGGAGACGTAGTACGGGTACGGCTTGACGTGCAGGACCGCCCGGCCGATGTGGCCGTGCCCGAGGAGGTGGGAGACGAGGAGCAGGTCGGGGACGAGCTCGCGGCCGGCGTTGTCGGCGACGAGGCAGAGGGTCCCGGCCGTCCCGCCGTTCCCGGCGGGCGTCAGCAGTGACAGGAGCCTCTCTCCCTCGTCGGCGACCAGCGCCGGCGCGGCGCCCCCGGCACCGGCGCCGGTCGCGGACAGGCGGAAGCTCAGGTCGGCGCGGTTGCCCCAGAGGGAGCCGTGCAGCAGCGCCCGGAGCCGTTCACCGGCGGGGCGGGCGGCGAGGCCGTCGAGCGCGGTGAGTTCCTCGGCCGTCTCGGGCGCGTCCAGCTCGGCGAGCTTGGCGGGCCGGAAGGGGTCGATTCCCTGCCAGGTGCCGGGGACGAAGTAGCCGACGGCGTCGAGGAGCCGGCGGTAGAAGTGGCTCTCGGCCCACAGCCAGGGCACGTCGAACCAGGAGCGGCCGACGTGCTCGGCCAGTCCCCAGGCCGCCCAGCGGTCCCGGTCGTGGGCGTCGGCGGGCAGGGGCTCGATCACGCCCTCGGTACAGCTCGCCAGCAGCGCGTCCAGGGCTCGGTGCCGGGCGGGGTCGTAGGGGAACGCCTCCCTGACCTGCCGGATGATGGCGGGATGCCGGTCGGCCAGCACGCCGTGGGGGAAGGACCCGGGTGCGTCACCGACGATGACGGGAGCGGTCCGGGAGGGGGTGTCGGGCATACGCCTCACCGTAGCGCGCGGCCCGGCCGGCCCCGGCGGGCGCGGGCCGGAACCCGCCGGGTGTCGCGCTCAGGCCGCGCCGGCCTCGCGTTCCAGGCGGGCGGCGAGGCTGAGGTAGCGGGCGCGGCGGGTCACCGGCACCATGCCGCGGATCAGTACGTGCCACATCTCCGCCATCCGGCGGGGCTGCCGGGCGGCCGGTTCGAGGGTGAGCCCCACGACACGGGAGCCCACGAAGGAACAGACGATGGTGTGGGCGACCGACTCGACGTCGATCTCCGGGTGGAGGTCGGCCTGCCCGACGGCGTCGAGGAGCCGGGACGAGGCGATGTCCACCCATTCGGTGAAGGGGTGCGGCAGCGGCGGCCGGACCGGTGCGCCCGCCGTGGCGAGCCGCAGCCCGGCCCGCAGGACCGGCCCCTCGGCGGAGAGCCGGGCCATGACGAACGTCAGGCGCATCAGGGCCTCCAGGGCGGTGTAGCCCCGGCCGTCCAGTTCCGTCGCCAGGCGGCGCCAGGTTCTGGACTGGAGCTCCATGATGGCGTGGGCCAGGTCTTCCTTCGCCGCGAAGTGGAAGTACAGGGCGCCTTTGGTGACGCCGGCGTGTTCGACGATCTCGGCCAGGCTGGTCGCCTCGTAACCGTGACGGTCGAACAGGTCGGCGGCGGCTTGGAGGATGGTCGCGCGGGTCTGCTCGGCGCGTAGCTGCCTCGCCATCGGTTGAACTCTCCTGGGCTGGAACTCGACGGGTCATGCCGTCTGCCTTAACCCCCAGTACACGATAACTCACGGTCCGGCGCCCGCCTTTCGCCCCCGGTGGAACCGGACGCGTGCCACCGGGTGGAGGCGGGACGGCCTGCGCGTCGGATGCGCAGACCGCCCCGCCGTCCGACGGCGTGCGCCCGCTCAGTTGACGAAGACCGTGGCGCCCCCGTCGGTGACCGGGGCGTAGGTGGCGGTGAAGTACCCGTTGGCGAAGCAGAGGCCGGAACCCGACACCTTGGTGAAGTGCTGGTCGGCGAAGGCGATGCTGTTGCCGGTGTTGCTGGCCGTGCCGGAAAGACCGGGCGCCTCGTAGACGCAGTTGACGCTGCCGAGAAGCGTGCGCAGCGTGACCGTGGTGCGGACGGCGGAGCCGCTGGGCGGGGTGACGGCGACGGCGCCGGCGGAGGAGACGGTGGTGGTGTACGGCAGGTTGGACACCTTGATGCCGGTGACGCCGAGGACGCCCGTGACGTTGCTGGTGCAGCTGCCGCTGTCGAAGGTGTGGGCGGTGAGCGACTCGGTGGCCGTGCCGGGGGCCGTCGGGTTGGCGGTGACGGAGACGGTGAACTGCGAGGCCGTGCAGGAGACGCCGCTGGTGCCGGTGGCGCTCGAGTAGAACGTGGCGCTGGTGCCGCTCGCCAGGGAGGCGGTGAGGGTGTCGCCGACGGCGACCGGCGTACCGCCGGCGGCGCCCGTGGTCAGGACGGGCGTGTCGGCCGCGGCCGCGGGCAGTGCCGTGGGGAGCGTCAGCGCGGCGACGGCTGCGGTGAGCGTGAGCAGAGTACGAGTACGCATGCGGCTACCTCTTCCGGAAGTGGGGTTCGGTGAGACAGGTGTGGGCCGGCCGCGGGGTGCGGCCGGGCCGATGCGACGAGATGCCGGGCTGAGCCCGGGAGGTGCGGTGAAGCCCTTTCGGGGCCGGGAACGCGGACGGTGCCGCGGGAACGGATCCAGCGCCACGGATCCGGGAAACTCTTCCGTTTGTAAGGCTGATGCTCCGTCAGAGTCAAGCGCTGGTACGGGCATTGGACCCGCCACACGGCCGGGACACACGATCTCCGCTCTTTACTCACACCATGCTTGACCCCTCCGTGTAACCACCGGTAACTTCCCGAATGGCTACTGGTGCGTAACGTGAAAGCCCTTGCATCCGCCGGGAGTTGCCGGGAGGCGTGCGCACCAGCCGCTGTCCGCGCCAGGACAACGTGCCACTGAGACCCGATCCGCATTGACTATGCCTCTGGGAGCAGACATGGCCCCGTCCCCGGACGTCACCCCGTCCGCCGGCAACACCCCCGAACCCGACAGCAGACCGGAAAGCGGTTCCGCGCCCCAGGACGCGGACGGCACGAGGCGCGGGCGGGTCAGGCTGCGCCGGGCCGCCGTGCTCGCGGTGCCTGCCGCGCTGGTCACCGCGGGCCTGGCGATCCTGACCGCCCAGGGAGCCCTGGGTGTGCAGTTCGCCATCTCCGGCATGCCGTTCACCGTCACCGCCACCGAACTCGATGGCACGGGGTTCGCCCAGTTCGGCGGCCTCGACAACATGGCCGAGGGCAGCCCCAACGCCGGCGACACCGGTGGTCAGGTCCTGGTCGTCACCTCCGTGATCAAGGACGCCACGCTCACCAAGCTGTGCCAGAGCGTCGACCTGGGCGGCACCAACCTGCTCATCACCGCCGGGGGCGGGGACACCAAGGTGGCCGCGAGCGACCTGACCACCGACTCGACGCTGCTGTCCGGCGACGCCGCCTTCAACAACATCGAGATCGGCAACGACGCCGGCACGCTGGACAAGGCCGGGCCGAAGGGCCGTGGCCCGGCCGGTGTCTTCAGCCAGCAGGCCGACACGGTGCACATCAAGAACCTGCGGCAGACCAACTACGCCACGACGGCGGGCGTGTTCAAGCTGCCCGGGCTGAAGATGCGCTTCAGCGACTCGGGCTGCTGATGTCCGGCGACCGGCGCAGGGGCTTCAGGACCGCCTTCCGCGACTGGCGGTCCGGCCGGCCGTTCTGGGGCGGGCTGCTGCTCGCCCTGGGCGGGGCGGAGGTCCTGTTCACCATGAAGGCGTCGCTGAAGGTCGTCCTGCACGTCGGCATGCAGGGCGTGGCCGGCTACCTCCTGCCGGTCGTCATGCTGCTGTGCGGGCTGCTCGCCCTCGTCACCCCGGGGCAGCGGCTCTTCTACTCGCTCATCGGCGTGCTGGCCTCCCTGGGCACGTGGCTGACCTCCAACCTCGGCGGCTTCCTCGTCGGCCTTCTCCTCGGCTGCGTCGGCAGCTGCCTCGTCTTCGGGTGGATGCCGGACCAGGAGTCCCGCCGCGAACGGCGACGGCGCCGGAGACAGGCCCGCGCCGCGCGTTCCTCCGCACAGCCGCTCGAGCAGCGGGCCGGCGGGCCCGCCTGAGGACGACCGGGTGAACGACGCCGCGGCCGGGGCCGCGGCGTCGGGGGCGTCAGGCGAGGCCCGCGGACTTCAGCCACTCCTTGGCCACGTCCAGGGGGTCCTTCTTGTCCAGCTGGACCTGCGCGTCCAGGTCGAGGAGGGTCTCGGTGTCCAGCTTCGCGGAGACCGCGTTCAGCGCGGCGACGCCCTCCTGGGGCAGCCCCTCCTTGTTGACCAGCGGCGTCACGTTGGCGAAGCCGAAGAGGTTCTCCGGGTCCTTCAGGACGACGAACTTCTCCTTGACGATGGTCGGGTCCGTGGTGAAGACGTCCGCGGCCTGCACGGTGTTCTTGGCCAGCGCCGACTGGGTCAGCGGGCCGCCCGCGTCCAGCGCCTTGAAGGACTTGAACTTCAGGCCGTAGACGGACTCCAGTCCCTTGAGGCCCTGCTGCCGGGTCTGGAACTCGGGCGAGCCGCCGATCGCCAGCTCGGGCGCCGCCTCCTTGAGGTCGGCGAGGGTGGAGTCGGCGGTGAGGCCGTACTTCTTCGCCGTCCCGGCGTTGACGCTGACCGAGTCCTTGTCCTCGGCCGGCGACGACTCCAGCAGCGTCAGGCTCTTGTCGAGCTTGGCCTTCACCGCGGCGTTCACGGCGTCGGCGGACTTCTGCCCGGCCTTGGGGTCGAGGTAGGCCAGCAGCGAGCCGTTGTACTCCGGCAGCACCGTGACCGCGCCGTTCTTCATCAGGCCGTACGTCGTCTCGCGGCTGCCGATGTTGTGCTTGTACGTGACCTTGAGGCCCTTGGCCCTGAGGGCCTCGCCGTAGATGTCGGCGAGCAGGGTGCTCTCGGCGAAGTTGTTCGAGCCGACGACGACGGTGCCGGCCTCCGCCTTCTCCCCGGCCAGGGGGTTGTCGGAGGTGTCGTCGGAGGAGGAACAGCCCGCGAGGAGCGCCGCCGCGGCGGTGAGCGCGACGGCCGCCGCGCCGGTGTGCCTCGTCCTGGACCTGCTGCTCTTCGCGGTAGAAGTCATCCACCGATCCAAACGAGCCGCTCGTCGGTCAGTCAACTACGGCCGGGTCACGGTTTTCCGTACTCCGGATGCGGACGTCAGCGCCTGCGCACCCCCGGCGACACCGCGAACCGGTTCGCCGCCCAGAACAGAGCGAGCGTGACCAGTGCCAGCAGCGCCACCAGGGTGGCACCGCCGACCACCTTCTCGTAGTCGCGCTGGTAGAGCCCGTCGATGATGTACCGGCCGAGCCCGCCCAGGCTGACGTAGGCGGCGATGGTGGCCGTCGAGACGACCTGGATGGCCGCCGAGCGCAGTCCGCTGAGGACCAGCGGGAGGGCGACCGGCAGTTCGACGCGGAACAGGATGCGCGTCTCGTGCATGCCCAGGCCCCGTGCGGCGTCCACCGGGGCGGGGTCGACGGAGCGGACGGCCTCGTAGGTGGTGACCAGGATCGGGGGTACGGCGAGGACGACCAGCGGGATCATCACCGGCAGCAGGCCGATGCCCACCACCACGGCGATCAGCACCAGCAGGCCGAAGCTCGGCAGGGCCCGGGCCGCGGTGGCGACGAAGGCGACGGCGTTGCCGCCCCGCCCGGTGTGCCCGGTGAGCAGCCCGACGGGCAGACCGATCGCCGCGGCGAGGACGAGGGCGAGGAGCGTGTACTGGACGTGCTCCAGCAGGCGTTGCGGGATGCCGTCGTAGCCGTGCCAGTGGGCGCTGTCGCTGAAGAAGGCGTTGACGAAGTTCAGTACGTTCACCGGGCCGTCTCCTTCGCCGCGGACCGTTCGGCCGGCGGGGTCGCGCCGTTCCTCCCGCGCGGGCGGCTGCCGCGCGGCATCCACGGGGTCAGCAGCGTGCGGGCCAGGACCAGTACCGCGTCGCACAGGATGGCCAGGACGGCCGTCGTGACCACCGAGTTGACGGCGAGTTCGGGCCGGTCGTACTTCTGCGCGTCCGCGAGCAGGTTGCCGAGGGCGCCCTGGTTGCCGATGAGGGCGCCGACGCTGACCAGCGAGATGCTGGAGGCGGTGGCCACCCGGAGCCCGGCGAGGATCGCGGGCACGGCGATGGGCAACTGCACCTGGAGGTAGCGCCGTACGGGGCCGAAGCCCATGGCCGTCGCCGCGGCCAGCGTCTCCTGCGGCACCGACCGCACACCGTCGACGATGGCGGGGACGAGCACCACCAGGCTGTAGACGGCCAGCGGGATCATCACCGTCAGCTCGGTCTGGCCGGTGTAGTCGATGAGGACGACGAAGACGGCCAGCGACGGAACGGCGTAGAACACGGTCGTCACGCCGAGCACGGGCGGATAGAGCCAGCGGAAGCGCACGCAGAGCTGGGCGACGGGCAGCGCGAGCAGCAGGCCGGCCAGGACGGGCAGCAGTGCCTCGCGCAGGTGCAGGCCGATCAGGCCCGAGTAGGTGTTCTGCAGGTCGCTCGGGATGTCGAAGAAACCGTTCACGAGGCGACCTTGGCGTCGTCGGCGCGGCCCGCGGCATGGGCGGTGCGGATCGCCTCGCCGATCGTCTGCTGGGAGACCACGCCGGTCACCCGGCCGTCGGCGTCCACCGCGACGGCCCAGCCGGTGGGCGAGAGCACGGCGCAGTCGAGGGCGGCCCGCAGCGAGTCGGTGCCGGGCACGAACGGCCGCCCGTACGGCAGGAGGGCGTCCGGCGCGATGGCCCCCGCGGTCAGGTCGCGCGGTTCGCCCCAGCCGAGGGGTCTGCCGCCGGCGTCGGTGACGAGCAGGTAGGGGGCGTCCGCCGCGGTGAGGCGTTCGGCGCCGGCGTCGAGCGGCACGACGACGTCGGTCGTCAGCTCCAGTGCGGCGGACGGGAAGAAGGACAGCCGGCGGATGCCCCGGTCGGCGCCGAGGAAGTCCTCGACGAAGGCGTCCACGGGGTCGGACAGCAGCTCGGCGGGGGTGGCGAACTGGGCGAGCCGCCCGCCGGTGCGCATCACCGCGACCATGGTGCCGAGTTTGACGGCCTCGTCGATGTCGTGCGTGACGAACACGATGGTCTTGCCCAGCTCGTCCTGGATGCGCAGCAGTTCGTCCTGGAGGCCCTTGCGCACCACGGGGTCGACGGCCGAGAACGGTTCGTCCATGAGCAGCACCGGCGGATCGGCGGCGAGCGCCCGCGCCACGCCGACGCGCTGCTGCTGTCCGCCGGAGAGCTGGTACGGGTACCGCTTGCCGAGGGAGGTGTCGAGTCCGACCCGTTCCATCAGCTCCGCCGCCCGGGCACGGGACTTCTGCTTGCCCCAGCCGAGCATGCGGGGCACGGTCGCGATGTTGTCGAGGATCGTCCGGTGCTGGAAGAGGCCGGCGTTCTGGATGACGTAGCCCATGGACCGGCGCAGCGTGGTGACGGCCTGGTGCTGGATGTCCGCGCCGTCGAGGAGGATGGTGCCCTCGGTCGGCTCGACCATCCTGTTGATCATCCGCAGGGTCGTCGTCTTGCCGCAGCCCGAGGGACCGACCAGGACGGTGATCGACCGGTCGGGGATCTCCAGCGACAGCCCGTCGACCGCCACCGTGCCGTCCGGATACCGCTTGGTGACTGATTCCATCCGTATCAAAGCGCCGAATGCCCTTCGGGTCTGGCAGAAGCTGCCCGCTCCGGCCGCGGTCGGTGGGGCCGTCGCCGGTCGAGTGTAGACGGGGGTTCTGCGGCGCCCTGGGGTCCGGGCGACTCCTTCCCCCTCCGGGCGAGTTCACACCGGCGTTCTCTCCCACCGGGGCCGGCCGGGGCGGGCTCGCCGGTGCGGGCGGACGGGGCCAGGCCCGCCCTGAACGGCGGAGCGGGAGCGTCACGGAGTTCACCGTGACGCTCCCGCTCCACGCGGACGTGCCCTGACGGGTGCCGTCAGCCCTCGGCCGGCGCCAGCCGCAGCGCGATGCTGTTGATGCAGTACCGCTGGTCGGTGGGGGTCGGATACCCCTCGCCCTCGAAGACGTGCCCGAGGTGGGAGCCGCAGCGGGCGCAGCGCACCTCCGTGCGCACCATCCCGTGGGTGCGGTCCTCGATCAGCTCGACCGCGTCGGTGTCCTTGGGGTCGAAGAAGGACGGCCAGCCGCAGTGCGAGGCGAACTTCGTCTCCGAGGTGAACAGCTCCGCGCCACAGGCGCGGCAGGAGTAGACGCCCTCGGTCTTGGTGTCGGTGTACTCACCGGTGAAGGCCGGTTCCGTGGCGGCCTGGCGCAGCACGGCGTACTCGGCCGGGTCCAGCTCCGCGCGCCACTGCTCGTCCGGCTTCTCGACGTCGTACGCCATGAGTCCTCAGCCCCTCACTTGCCCGTGCTCGACAGCTGGTCCAGGATGCGCGGTCCGAGGTCGGTGACGTCGCCCGCGCCCATGGTGAGAACGAGATCACCGGCCTTCGCCATTCCCGCGACCACCGCGGGCGCCCCGTCCTTGTCGTGGACCGGTGTGACGTCCGCGCCCGCCGCCCGGGCCGCCTCGATGATCAGCGCGCTGGTGACGCCGGGGATCGGGTCCTCGCGGGCGGGGTAGATGTCGAGGACCACCGAAGCGTCGGCCAGGGCGAGCGCCTGGCCCATCTCCTTGCCGAGCTCCTGGGTGCGGGAGAACAGGTGCGGCTGGAAGAGGACGAGGATGCGGGCGTCGCCGACCGCGGCGCGCATGGCCTCCAGGTCCGCCGTCATCTCGGTGGGGTGGTGCGCGTAGGAGTCGACGACCTGGACACCGGCCGCCTCGCCCTTGAGCTGGAGGCGCCGCTTGACGCCCGTGTAGGCGGCCAGGGCGGGGGCCAGCTCGGCGGCGGGGACGCCCAGGGCGACGCCCGCGGCGAGGGCGGCGACCGCGTTGTGGGCGTAGTGGCGGCCGGGCACGGAGACCCCGAAGGTCAGCTCGGTGCCGTCCATGAGGACGGTGACCTCGCTCCTGAGGCCCTGCGGGACGACCGACAGGACGCGCACGTCGGCGTCCTCGGACTCGCCGTACGTGACCGTCCGCACCGAACCGGCCAGCCGGCGGGTCAGCTCCCGGGCGCCCTCGTGGTCGGCGGAGATCACCAGCGTGCCGCCGGGGACGATCTTCCCGGCAAAGATCTCGAAGGACTCGTAGATCTCGTCCATCGACGCGTAGTTGGCGTGGTGGTCGAGCTCGACGTTGAGGACGATGGCGACCTGGGGCGCGTACGTGTGGAAGCTGCGGTCGCTCTCGTCCGCCTCGGCGACGAAGATCTCGCCGTCGCCGTGCAGCGCGTTGGAGCCGGGCGCGTCCAGGTCGCCGCCGATCGCGTACGACGGGTTCAGGCCGAGCTCGGACAGGGCGACCGCGAGCATCGAGGTGGTGGTGGTCTTGCCGTGGGTGCCGGCGACCGCGATCGGGCTCAGGCCGTTCATCAGGGCGGCCAGGGCGTCCGAGCGGTGCACGACCGGGATGCCCAGTTCGGCCGCGCGCGCCAGCTCCGGGTTGTCCTCGCGGATGGCCGACGACACGACCACGCAGCTCGCGTCGTCGGCGAGGTGCTCCGCGGCGTGCCCGATGTGCACGGTCGCGCCCAGCGCGCGCAGCGCCCCGGCGGTCGCGGAGTCCTTCGCGTCGCTGCCCGCCACGGCGGCCCCGCGCTGGGCGAGGATCTTCGCGATGCCCGACATCCCGGCGCCGCCGATGCCGATGAAGTGCGGTCGGTCCATGGCGGTAGGAAGGCCGGGTGCCATGCGCTGTTCTCCCCAGAGGTGCGGTGCGTGCTGGTGGGCGCGCCCCCGGCGCGGGGCCCGGAGCGCGGCCCCAGCCTATGCCTTGCTGTGGGAGAACAGCTTCAGGACCGGTACGCCGACCTTGTGCCGGGCCCGCGAGGCCCAGTCCCGGTGGAAGAACTCCTCCACGTAGTGCGGATCGGTCAGCACGATCACCTCGTCCGCGCCGATCTCCTGGACGAGCGATCTGAGCGCGTCCAGCGGGTGCTCCTCGACCAGGCGGCCCTCGGCCTCGGCGCCGGACGCGCGCAGCGCCGTGAGGGACACCTCCAGCGCGCGCTGCCCGACGCTCAGCGCCTCCTCCCCCTCCGGCGTCTCACCCTCGCGGACCGCGTCGTCGAGCTCGCCGAGGGCGACGTCGTCGATGGCCCGCAGCAGCCGGTCGGCCTGGTCGCCGCGCGGCTGGAGCAGCACGTGGAAGGCGACCGGTTCGTCCCCGTGCAAGGTGGTGACGAACTCCACGTCGGCGGACGTCAAGGCCTTCTCGATCATCAAAACGCTTGTGAACACCAGGCGCCCCTTCTCCTTCACGGGCCCGTGGGCCCAGCCTCCGCAGGCCTGCCGAGCCCTGCGGAAACCATCCTGCCCCGTGATCGCACAGGTACTGCCGGATTCAGTGTGCCCGGCACGGACTGAGCGGAACGAGTGATTCCGGATACGGTCCCCGGCTGCGCACCGGCGGCCGAACGTCCGTCCGGGTTCGCCGCCGCCGCTCAGTCGCGCCGGTACCGGCTGAAGAGGAAACCTTCCTCCTCCAGCAGGGACGCCAGCGCGTACCGCCGCGGCACCTCGACCGAGGGCCCGCCCGCGATGCGCTGCGCGTCGCCCGCGGTGAGCATCGGGGAGACGGTCAGGCACAGCTCGTCGAGGACGCCGGCCGCGACGAACTGTCCCAGCAGCCGCGGGCCGCCCTCGGTCAGCAGCCGGGTGTGGCCGAGTGCGGCGAGCTCGCGGACGGCACGGGCGGGGTCCACGCCGACACCGTCGCCGGCGGTCACCACCCGGGCGCCGGCCCTCTCGGCGGCGGCCACCCGGTCCGGGGCCGCCGCGGCGCCGGTGAGGATCAGGGTGGGCACCAGGGGCGAGGTGAACAGCGGCAGGGAGAAGTCCAGCTCCAGGCTCGCGCTGACCACCGCGATCACCGGCGCCGGGCCCTGTCCGGCCGCCTCGCGCAGCTCCGCGAACTCCGCACGCGCGCGTGCGGGCCGGTACCCCTCCTGGCGTACGGTCTCGGCGCCGGCGATCACCACGTCCGCGAGGGCCCGCAGGGTGCCGAAGATCCGCATGTCGGCCGCGCTGGAGATGGGCTGGGAGCGACCGTCGTGCTGGGCGGCCCCGTCGAGGGTGGAGACCATGTTGGCCCGCAGCCAGGCTTCCCGCCGCCCGTCCGCTTCGGGGTACGCGTAGGCGGCGGCCAGCTCGGCGAGACTCCACTCCCGGTCGCCCCCGGCGGAGTCGCCCTCTGCTGTCGGATCGGTCACAGGGAACAGACGTCGCATGCCGAGCAGTGTTCCACGCCCCCCACCAGCGAACCCCACCCCACCACAGCCGCCCCCGGCCGTCGAAGCCGCGGACAGACGAACCGCACCCCGGCCGTCGGAACCGCGGACAGACGAACCGCACCACCACAGCCGCCCCGGCCGTCAGAGCCGCGGACAGACGAACCGCACCACCACAGCCGCCCCGGCCGTCAGAGCCGCGGGCAGACGTGCCGCACCCCGGCCGTCGAAGCCGCGGGCAGTCGTGCCGCTGGGGCGGCACGGGTGGGCGCGGCGGCACCCCGGCAGCGCCGGGCCACACGACCCACCCCCGCCCCGCCACGACGCCGGGCACCCTGCGCCATCCGCTCGCGCACCCGCACCCGCACCCGCACCCGCAGCACCGGGCCCCGCTCCCCCGCGTCACCACCACACCGGCCCACCACCGGACAGGCCCTACCATTGACCACCGTGTCGTCCTCCTCCGCCGCCCCCGGTTCCGCCCCCTCCGGCTCCGCCCCGATAGCCGGGGCGACCCCGCTGTCCCTGTGCGCCCGCGAGCCGCACGTACCGGCGGACCGCCTGGTCGCCGAGATGGTGCCGCCCCCGCGCTTCGACTCGGTCCGCTTCAGCACGTACATCCCGGACCCGAACCAGCCCAGCCAGAGCGAGGCCGTCCAGGTCCTTGAGGGCTTCGCCGCCGGGCTGGGCGAGGCCCCCGGCACGGGCACCGGCAAGCGCGGCTTCTTCGGCCTCGGCCGCGGCAAGGCCCCCAAGCCCCCCACCGGCCCCCGCGGCGTCTACCTCGACGGCGGCTACGGCGTCGGCAAGACCCACCTCCTGGCCTCCCTGTGGCACGCCACCCCCGCCGACCCCGCCCGCAAGGCCTTCGGCACCTTCGTGGAGCTGACCAACCTGGTCGGCGCCCTCGGCTTCCAGCAGACCGTGCAGACCCTCTCCGGGCACCGCCTCCTGTGCATCGACGAGTTCGAGCTCGACGACCCGGGCGACACCGTCCTCGTCTCCAGCCTGCTCGCCCGGCTCGTGGAGGCCGGTGTCGCGCTCGCCGCCACCTCCAACACCCTGCCGGGCAAGCTCGGCGAGGGCCGCTTCGCGGCGGCCGACTTCCTGCGCGAGATCCAGGGACTGTCCGCCCACTTCCGCGCCCTGCGCATCGACGGCGAGGACTACCGCCACCGCGGCCTGCCCGAGGCCCCGGCGCCGTACTCCGACGAGCAGGTGACCCGGGCGGCGCGGGAGACGGACGGCGCCTCCCTCGACGACTTCCCCGCGCTCCTCGACCACCTGGCCCGCGTCCACCCCAGCCGCTACGGCGCCCTGACCGACGGCGTCTCGGCCGTGTGCCTCACCGGGGTCCGGCCGGTGCCGGACCAGTCGACGGCGTTGCGGCTGGTCGTCCTCGCGGACCGGCTCTACGACCGCGAGGTGCCGGTGCTGGCCTCGGGGCTCCCCTTCGACCGGCTGTTCAGCGAGGAGATGCTGAAGGGCGGCTACCGCAAGAAGTACTTACGGGCCATCTCCCGGCTCACCGCGCTGGCCCGGGACGCGGGCCGGCTCGTCGACGCGGACTGACACACCGTCCGTTTCCCGCCGACCGACCGCCGTTTTCGGGCTCTCTTGGGCTCGTAACGCCACGTTAACCCTGCAAAGCCCTCCGCGGGGTTACCGTGCTTCTTGACCAAACGTTGACCAATCGTCGGCGTGCACGAGAAGCGTGAACCGGCCGGAGGGGGGCGCATGTTCCGAGGTACGACGCCCAGGACCCTGCTGCTGCCCCTCGCCGCCGTCCTGTTCGTCCTCCAGCTGTTCGCACCCGCGCCGTCCTTCGCAACCGCGCACACGAGCCGTGATGCCGTGGCCAACGCCCAGTCGGAGTTCGTCCCCGCCGGCACCGCGCAGCCCGACGAGACCGTCACCTGTGACGCGCCCGGCCGCTCCGGGAACACGCACGGCCCGGCGCGCGTCCGCGACCGGCACCGCGCCACCGCCGCGCCCGAGCCCGAGGCCCCCGAGCCGGCACTGTCCCGGCAGCGCACGGCCGCACCCGGACAGGTGCTGCCCGGCCGCGCGCACGAGCGCCGCTCGAGATCCGCCACCGACCGCGCACCCGCGGCCCTCCAGGTCTTCCGCTGCTGAGCGACGGAGCACCCCCCACTTCCGTCCGCACCCGTCCGACGCGCCCCCACTGCGCGCCAGGAGGAATGACCGCATCATGCAGCCCCTCATCGACAACGCCCGCACGTTCGGACAGCGCCCTGAGGAGTTCGCCGGGCACGCCGAAGGCCAGTCGCCCGAAGTCCTGTTCATCACCTGCTCCGACTCCCGGGTCGTACCGGCCCTGATCACGGGCGCCCGGCCCGGCCAGCTCTTCGAGCTGCGCACCGCCGGCAACATCGTCCCGCCGTACAGCGCCGAGCGCCCCTCCGGCGAGGCCGCCACCATCGAGTACGCCGTCGAGGTCCTCGGCGTCACGGACATCGTGGTCTGCGGCCACTCGCACTGCGGTGCCGTCGGCGCGCTGGTGCGCGGCGACGACCTGACCGCCGTACCCGCCGTGCGCGACTGGCTGGCCCAGGCCGCGGACGAGCCGAAGCCCTGCGACCCCGCCGACCCCACGGTCGCCGAGGCCGTCCGGCACCACGTCCTGGCCCAGTTGCTGCGACTGCGCTCCTACCCGTGCGTCGAGCGGCGGCTGGCCGAGGGCCGGCTGCGCCTGCGCGGCTGGTACTACGAGGTCCACACCGGAGCCGTGCGCCAACACCGCGCGGACACCGACGCGTTCGAGACCCTGTGAGCGGCGCCGTGAACATATCCCGGTTCCCCCACTGGCGGCAGGACCTCACCGCCTCGCTCGTCGTGTTCCTGGTCGCCCTCCCGTTGTGCGTGGGCGTCGCCGTCGCCTCCGGTGTCCCGGCCGAACTCGGCCTCGTCACCGGCATCGTGGGCGGCCTGGTCACCGGATTCCTGCCGGGCAGCAGCCTGCAGGTGTCCGGTCCGGCCGCCGGCCTGACCGTGCTGGTCTTCGGCGCGGTCGACACCTACGGCCTGCCCGCACTCGGCGTGATCGTGCTGGCCGCCGGGCTGCTCCAGCTCGCCATGGGCGCCCTGAAGCTGGGGCGCTGGTTCCGGGCGATCTCCCTGTCGGTCGTCGAGGGCATGCTGGCCGGCATCGGCCTCGTGCTCATCGCCGGCCAGCTCTACTCGGCGGCCGGGCTGGAGGCCCCCTCCTCCGGCATCGACAAGATCACCGGGCTTCCGGGGGCCGCCGCCGACGCCCTGGGCAGTACGGAGGCCCTCACCTCCCTCGCCCTCGGCGCGGGCACCGTCGCCGTGATGGTGCTCTGGAAGCGGCTGCCGAAGCGGGTCCAGGCCGTGCCGGGCGCGCTGGCCGCGGTCGGACTGGCCACCGCGGTCACGGCGGTCTTCGGCCTGTCGGTGGCGACCGTCGAGGTGAACGGCCTGCTGGACTCGGTCCAGCCGCCCGGCGCGGACGCCTTCGGCGGGCTGGCGGACGTGGGCCTCCTCGGCACGATCGTCGCCTTCACCCTGATCGCCTCGGCGGAGAGCCTGTTCAGCGCCGCCGCGGTGGACCGGCTGCACACCGGTCCGCGCACCGAGTACGACAAGGAACTGATGGCCCAGGGCGCCGGCAACTCGGTGTGCGGTCTGCTCGGCGCGCTGCCGATGACCGCGGTCATCGTGCGCAGCTCCGCCAACGTCGGCGCCGGCGCGCGGACCAAGGCGTCCCGCGTGCTGCACGGCGTGTGGCTGCTGCTGTTCGCCGCGCTGCTGCCGTCCGTGCTGGCGCTGATCCCGCTGCCCGCGCTGGCCGGCGTCCTGGTCCACGCCGGCTGGAAGCTGATCCCGTTCCGCGGCATCGTGTCGCTGTGGCGCGGGCACCGGGGCGAGGCACTGATCCTGGTGGTCACGGCCGTGTCGATCGTCGCGGTGAACATGTTCGAGGGCGTGCTGATCGGCCTGGCCCTGTCCGTGGCCAAGACCGCCTGGGAGGCCTCGCACCTCAAGCTGGAGATCGTCGACAAGGGAGCGGGTCCGGTCCAGGCGCACCTGTCGGGCAACGCGACCTTCCTGCGGCTGCCGAAGATGCTGGAGAGCCTGGAGGCGCTCCCCCAGGACCGCCCGGTCGAGCTGGACCTGTCCGGGCTGCACCACCTGGACCATGCCTGCCGCACCGCGCTGGAGAACTGGGCCGAGCGGCACAGCGCGGCCGGCACGGAACCGGTGAAGGTCACGGAACCGGCCCGGGCCGCGGTGTGACGCCCGCCGGACGCCCGTAGCCCGGCGTTCGCACCGGTGCCCGATCCGGGCGTTGCCTGCGGGCATGGCCCCGGACCGGGCACCGGGCATATCGTTGCAGGAGCAGGCGAATCGGACCTCTGGGCAAGGAGGCCGTCATGCTCCAGGAGCTGCTGACCGCGGTGGCCGCCGTCGGAAGCGCCGGGGTCCTCTACGTCGTCTCGGCGGCGCGGGTCGTCAAGCAGTACGAGCGCGGGGTGGTCTTCCGGCTCGGGCGGCTGGCGGGCGACGTGCGCTCCCCCGGGTTCACGATGGTGGTCCCGTTCGTGGACCGGCTGCACAAGGTCAACATGCAGATCGTCACGCTGCCGGTGCCCGCACAGGAGGGCATCACCCGTGACAACGTGACCGTACGGGTCGACGCCGTCGTCTACTTCAAGGTGGTCGACGCGGCGAACGCCCTCGTCAAGGTCGAGGACTACCGGTTCGCCGTCTCCCAGATGGCGCAGACCTCGCTGCGGTCCATCATCGGCAAGAGCGAGCTGGACGATCTGCTCTCCGACCGGGAGAAGCTCAATCAGGGCCTGGAGCTGATGATCGACAGCCCGGCGGTCGGCTGGGGGGTGCAGATCGACCGGGTCGAGATCAAGGACGTGTCGCTGCCCGACACGATGAAGCGCTCCATGGCGCGGCAGGCCGAGGCCGACCGGGAGCGGCGGGCCCGGATCATCAACGCCGACGCCGAGCTCCAGGCGTCGAAGAAGCTCGCCGAGGCGGCGGAGCAGATGTCCGAGCAGCCGTCCGCCCTGCAACTGCGTCTGCTGCAGACCGTGGTGGCCGTCGCCGCGGAGAAGAACTCGACGCTGGTCCTGCCCTTCCCGGTGGAGCTGCTGCGATTCCTGGAGAAGGCCCAGGAACGGCCCGTGGAGCGGTGACGACCGGTGACACGTGCGACACGCGTGGTTCCCGGGGCTCCTGGCAGGTGATAGACACGGCGGGGTCACAGTCCTGTCCGCCAGCAGGAAGGTTGCCCCATGTCCGCAACACGACGTCAGGTGCTCGCCCGCTCCGGCGCGCTCGGAGCCGGCATCGCCTTCACCGGAGCCCTCTCCGAACTCTTCGCGGGCACCGCCGCCGCACAGTCCCTCGGCCACTCGGGCTACGGCCCCCTGGTCCCCGACCCGGACGGTCTGCTCGATCTGCCGAAAGGATTCCGCTACCGGGTCCTGTCCCGTGAGGGCGACCGGTTGCGCTCCGGCGAGGGCCCGGTGCCGTCCAACCACGACGGCATGTCGGCCTTCCCGGGCGGACGAGGCCGCACTCATCTGGTCCGCAACCACGAAAACCGTGCCAACGGCAGGGTCCCCGTCCCCACGGTCGAGGGCCTGACCTACGACCCGGCGGGCAAGGGCGGCTGTACGGCGCTGACCCTGGACTCCCACAACCGCGTCCTGTCCGAGCGGGTGGCGATCGCGGGCACGGCCGTCAACTGCGCGGGCGGCCCCACCCCCTGGCACACCTGGCTGACCTGCGAGGAGACCGAGGACAAGGCGGGCACCAGCGGCTACACCAAGGACCACGGCTTCATCTTCGAGGTCGACCCGGCCGACCCCCACCGCACCGGCGCGGTGCCGCTGACCGCGATGGGCCGCTTCCAGCACGAGGCGATCGCCGTGGACCCGCGGCGGGGTGTCGTGTACGAGACGGAGGACGCCTTCGAGCGGCCCTTCGGGCTCTTCTACCGCTTCCTGCCGAAGAAACCCCTGGGCGGCACGGGCTCGCTGCGCGCGGGCGGCAGGCTGCAGGCCATGCGCGTGCCCGGCGTGCCCGACCTGTCCTCGATCCAGGAGACGGGCGCCGAGTTCGACGGCATCGAGTGGGTCGACGTGCCCGACCCGCTGGCGGTCACGACGCCGATCCGCCACCAGGACTTCGGCCGAGGCGGCATCACCCACGCGCAGAAGCTGGAGGGCTGCTACTGGGGCGGGCGCTGCGTGTACTTCGTGTCGTCCTTCGCCCACAGCGCCGAGGGCTCGGCGGCCGACCACTACGGCCAGATCTGGCGCTACGACCCGGAGCGGCGCCGCCTGACGCTGGTGATCGTCTTCGGCCCGGACACCGACGTGCAGCTGCCCGGCGAGTCCCCGGACAACATCTGTCTGGCGCCGAGCGGCGGCCTGATGGTCTGCGAGGACGGCAACGGCGCCCAGCACGTCTTCGGGGTGACCCGGCGCGGCGAGGTGTACGCGATGGCGCGCGGCCGGCAGAACATCGGCACGGCCGAGGAGCCCGAGTGGGGCGAGTTCGCCGGGGTGACCTTCTCGCCCGACGGCGACACGATGTACGTCAACTGCTACACACCGGGGACGACCTTCGCGGTGACCGGCCCCTGGCGCCGGTGAGAAGCGTGTAGACACGGGGTACCCGAGGCCGCATGACGGAGAACGCGCAGCTCAGCGGCTCGTACTGGCTTCAAACGGCACCGGGTGCCCCGCGTCCGCCCCTGACGGAGGACATCGAGGCCGACGTCGCGGTGATCGGCGGCGGGATCGCCGGACTGAGCACGGCGTCGGAACTGGCGCGAGCCGGACGGAGCGTGGTGGTGCTGGAGGCCGGCCGCATCGCCGCGAGCGTCACCGGCCACACCACCGCCAAGGTGTCCGTCCTGCACACGCTGGTCTACGACAAGCTGCGCCGCACCCGGGGCCCCGAGGGCGCCCGGCTGTACGCGCGCTCGCAGACGGAGGCGATCGAGCACGCCGCCGCCCTGGTGGACGAGCTGGGCGTCGACTGCGAGTGGGAGACCCGCGACTCGTACACCTACGTGTGCGACGCGGGCCGCGTGGACGAGCTGCGGGCCGAGGCGGCCGCCGCGAAGGAGGCGGGGCTGCCGGCGTCGTTCGTGACGGAGACCGGGCTGCCGTTCCCGGTGGCCGGCGCCGTGCGGGTGACCGGGCAGGCCCAGTTCCACCCGCGCAGATACCTGCTGGCCCTCGCCGAGGACCTGGAGGCGCGCGGCGGACGGATCTTCGAGGACACCACCGTCCACGGTCTGGAGGAGGGCGAGCCGTGCCGCGTCTCGACGGGCACGGGGATGACGGTCACCGCCCGTGACGTCGTGGTCGCCACCCATTACCCGATCTTCGACCGGGCGCTGCTGTTCGCCCGGCTCTCGCCGCGCCGGGAACTGGTCGTCGCGGGGCCGGTCGAGGCGGACCGGGACGTCGCCGGCATGTACATCACGCCGGACGAGGGCACCCGGTCGGTGCGCACCGCGCCCCTGGACGACGGCCGACGGCTGCTGATCGTCACCGGTGAGCACTTCACGCCCGGCACCGGGGACACCCGGGAGCGGTTCGACCGGCTCTCGGCCTGGGCCCGCGACCACTTCCCCGGCGTGAGCCTCACCCACGCCTGGGCCACCCAGGACATCGACCCCACCGACACCGTGCCCATGGTGGGCCCGCTGCACCAGGGCACGCGGCACGCGTACGTGGCCACCGGGTTCGGTGGCTGGGGCATGAGCGGCGGCGTCATGGCGGGCCTGTTGCTGACGGCGCTGATCACCGGGCGGGAGTGCGCCTGGAGCGGGCTGTACGACCCGCGGCGGCTGAAGACGCAGGCGCGCGAGGTGCCCCGGTTCCTCAAGACGCAGGCGCAGGTGGCCGGCCACTTCGTCGGGGACCGGCTGAAGCCCGCGCCCCCGGTGGACGCCCTGCCGCCGGGCGAGGGTGCCGTGGTCCGGGCGGGCGGCGACCGGCTCGCGGTCTACCGGGACGAGGCGGGTGCGCTGCACGCCCTCTCGCCGCGCTGCACCCACCTGGGCTGCCTGGTCGGCTTCAACGCGGCCGAGCGTGCCTGGGAGTGCCCCTGCCACGGCTCGCGGTTCGCCACGGACGGCACGGTGATCCAGGGTCCGGCGACCAAGCCGCTGGAGCAGCGGGACATCTGACCCGGGAGGGTGACGCCTCGGGCACGTCGCGGCACATAGTCGTACAAACAGAACAACATACTCATACGTTCGTGCGGTGATGACCTTCGTACGACGCACCACCGCACTGTGCGCTGTCGCCGCCGCCTCCGTCGCCCTCACCGCCTGCGGGAACACGGAGGCCCGGCAGGCTCCCCGCCCGGCGCCGTCCGCCCCCTCCGCCGGTCCCTCGAAGGCCGCCCCCTCCGGGCCGCCCACCCTCGCGCCCGGCCCCGCGGGCCTCACCCCCGTCTTCGAGCACGGTCCGCGCGACGGCGGCAAGACCGTCGCCCTCACCTTCGACGCCGACATGACGGCGGACGAGGGACCCCGGGCGGCGGCGGGCGAACGGTTCGACAACCCCCGGCTGATCGCGACCCTGCGGAAGCTGAAGGTGCCGGCCACGGTGTTCATGACCGGGCGATGGGCCGAGGAGTACCCGGACGAGGCCCGCTCCATCGGCCTGGACCGGCAGTTCGAGATCGCCAACCACTCCTACAGCCACTACGCCTACACGGACGACTGCTACGGCCTGCCGACCGTCCCCCGGGACCGGATGCGGTCGGACCTGGAGCGGGCGTACACGGCCTTCGAGAAGGCCGGGGTGCCGAACCCGATGCCGTACTTCCGTTTCCCCGGCGGCTGTTACGACAGGACGGCCCTCGGGGAGCTGACCCCCGCGGGCGTCACCGCCGTGCAGTGGGACGTGGTCAGCGGGGACGCGTTCGCGACGGACGCCGACGCCGTGGCCCGGCAGGTGCTGGACGGCGTGCGGCCCGGTTCGGTGGTCGTCATGCACTGCACCCGCAGTGCCGCCCCGGTGACCGAGCGGGCGGTGCGCACGGTCGTGCCCGAACTGCGCGAGCGGGGCTACCGCTTCGTGAAGGTGTCCGAGCTGATCGACGCGACGGGCGGACGGCGCTGACCGTCCTACGCTGGAGGCATGAGCAGCGACGAGGACTACTGCCTGATCGACGCGGCCCGGCCCCCCGTGGCCGACGGCCCGCCGTACGCCGAGTGCGTGCTGTGCCGGGAGCCGACGGAACACCCGGAGTCGTACAAGGGGATCACCCTCTGCCCGCGGTGCGAATGGCAGGAGGCCCAGCGGACCGCCTGCTCGGGGTGATCCCGGCGGGGCGTGACCCCGGGGGCCCTCCGGTCGCGCCCGCGCGGCTTGGCAGACTGGGGCCGTGAGCACCGAGCCGACGACGCCCGTCCCCGACAGCCCCTTCCGCCCCGAGCCCGGCGACCGCGACCTCGCGCCGCAGTTCGTCCTGCCGCTGGTCGTCCGCATCGAACGGGCGGCGCCCCCGGCCCGCACCGACGCCCTGGAGACCGCGGCCCGCGCGGTGCTGGTGATGCTCGCGGACGAGCGGTCGACGGGCGACGGCGAGTGGGCCGAGGCGGTGCGCGACTGGCAGGACGCCCGCATCCGCAAGGTGGTGCGCCGGGCGCGCGGCGCCGAGTGGCGGCGGGCCGAGGCGCTGCCCGGCATCACGGTGACCGGGAAGGCGGCCGAGGTGCGGGTCTACCCGCCGGTGCCGCTGGACGGCTGGCCCAAGGACCTGGCCCGTCTCCAGGTCTCCGGCACCGACCTCGACGACCCGGAGCCCCCGGCCGGCGCCGGTCCCGCGACGCCCGTCCTCTGGACGAACCCGGGCCTCGAGATGTCGGCCGGCAAGGCGATGGCCCAGGCCGGCCACGGTGCGCAGCTCGCCTGGTGGGAACTGGACGACGCGGCGCGGGCCGCCTGGCGCGACGCGGGCTTCCCGCTGGCGGTGCGCACCGCGGACCCGGCCCGCTGGGACGCCCTCACCACCAGCGGTCTGCCGGTGGTCCGCGACGCCGGGTTCACGGAGATCGCGCCGGGCTCGTGCACGGTGGTGGCGGACCATCCGGCGCTGCGGTAGCGCTCCGGGCGACGCGCGCGCCGGCCGGGCCGGCGAGGGCCGCGAACCTCAGATGTTGCTCTGTACATGCCCGCCCCGGGGTTCGGGCCGGACGCCCCGGGCCATATCCCCGTCGAACCGACGGGGAGGGACGGACCATGGAGCGACTGGGGACCGGCATCGGATGGCGGCCGGAGATCGCGGACGTCGTGGAGCGCATGCCCGGCATCGACTGGGTCGAGGCCGTGGCCGAGAACCTCTGCCCCGGCCACCTGCCGGAATCGCTGCTGCGGCTGCGCGAGCGCGGCGTCACCGTCGTGCCGCACGGCGTCTCCCTCGGCCTCGGCGGCGCCGAGCGGCCCGACGCGGGCAGGCTGGCGGCGCTGGCCGAACGGGCGGACGTGCTGGGTTCGCCCCTGGTCACCGAGCACATCGCGTTCGTCCGGGCCGGCGGGCCGCTGTCCGCCTCCCCGCGACTGGAGGCGGGTCACCTGCTGCCCGTTCCCCGCACCCGCGACGCCCTCGACGTGCTGTGCGAGAACGTGCGCATCGCCCAGGACGCGCTGCCCGTACCGCTCGCCGTCGAGAACATCGCCGCGCTGATCTCCTGGCCGGACGAGGAGATGACGGAGGGACAGTTCCTCTACGAACTCGCCGACCGGACGGGGGTGCGGCTGCTCATCGACGTGGCGAACCTCCACACCAACCACGTCAACCGCGGCGAGGACCCGGCCGAGGCGCTGCGCGAACTGCCTCTGGAGGCCATCGCCTACGTCCATGTCGCGGGCGGCTTCGAGCGCGACGGCGTCTGGCACGACAGCCACGCCCACCCCGTGCCCCGGGCGGTGCTCGACATCCTGACCGACCTCGCCTCGCGCGTCGCACCGCCGGGCGTGCTGCTGGAACGCGACGAGAACTTCCCCGGGGAGGACGAGCTGCGGGGCGAGGTGGAGGCGATCCGGACCGCGGTGGACAAGGGCCGGGCGTCGGCGCCGGGGCCGGTGCTCACCGGCGCCGAGGCGGCACCGCGGCGGGAGCCGGGGCTCGCCGTGCCCGAAGCCGCCCGTCAGCGCCTCGCCCTCGCCCAGACCGCGCTGCTGTCCGCGCTGGTCGCCGGCACGCCCGTACCCGAGGGATTCGACCGGGCGCGGCTCGGTGTGCAGGCGCGGGCGCTCGCCGGGAAGCGGGCGGACGTGGTCGCGAAGGTCGCGCCCGAACTGCCGGTGATCCTCGGCGCGGAGTACCGGACCGCCTTCCTCGCGTACGCCCAGGGGCATCCGATGACCGGCGGGTACCGGCGGGACGCGCTGGAGTTCGCCGGGCAGCTGCTGCGGGACGGCCGGTCGCGGGACGCCCGCGCGCGGCGGGAGTTGCGGGAGTGGTGGCTGGACCGGTCGGGGCCGGCGCCGCGACCGGAACGGCCCGGGGTCCGGTGGGCCCGCGCGACCCGGCGGGTGCTGCTGGGCCGCGGAGGACGCACGGCGGAACGTCACGCACCGACAACGCTGCGTCCCGGAATGTGAAAAGGGCATGGCGCCGGCGTAACCCCTTGGCATAGAAGTACGGCATGTTCTGGGTCCTTCTCCTGCTGCCGGCCTGGGTCGTCGCCGGTCTGGCGTGCTCGCGGCTGTGCCTGGCCGCCGTGCGCGCGGCGGCCACCGACACCACGACCGCTGGCCGTGCGCACGCGCTGACGCTGTACGAGGCGGCGTTCCTGTCCGGCGGTCCACGGCGGGTCGCCGACCTGACGCTGGTGTCCATGGCGCGCCAGCGTCGCCTGCTGCTCGCGCACACCGGCTGGGCGACGGTCGTCGATCCGCGGGGCCGGGACGAGATGGAACGGTCGGTCATCGGGGCGATAGGGCCCGAGGGGCAGTCCCGGATAGCGCCGGTGCGGGCCGCCGCCGCCACCGCCGACGCGGTACGGGGCCTGGCGGACCGGCTGGTCGGCGCGGGCCTCGCCGTGCCGGACGGGACCCGCAGCATCGCGGCCGGCGTCCGGCGGGTGCGGCTCGCCGCGCTCACCGTGTGCGCGCTGGGCGCCGCAGCACTGGCGCTGCCCGTCCCGGCGGACCTGCCGCGCCACCTGATCGCCCTGTGGTTCGCGCTGCCGCTCGTCCTGACCCTGAGCTCCCTGGCGATCGCGCGGATGGAGGTCCACCCGTACTCGCGCTGGGCCTCCCCGGCCGGACAGCGGCTGCTCGGCACGCTCGCCCGGGAGGCCGAGGGCACGGCGGACGAGCGTACGTACCTCACGTCCGTCGCCGTGCGCGGCATCCACGCCATCGGTGAGCCGGACCTGCGGGCCGCCTTCGCGCACCGGGAGGAGTACCTCGGGCAGCCGCGCGAACGGCAGGGCTGAGCCGGGCGCCCGGGGGCGGCGGGCGGGCCGTTCGGCGCCGACACCCGCGGGCGGTGCTTGCCTCGCCCGGCCACCGGACGAAACATCCCTTCTGTCGCCGCCGTGCACCGAAGGGATATGCGATGCGAGCTGCCGTCCTGCTCCCGGCCGCCGGTTCCCTGCTGCTGACCGCCCTCACCGCCGCGCCGGCACCGACGGCCCCGGCGGCCGGCGCGACCGCCGAGGCGCGCGGCACGGCCGTGGCCGCCGCGCGGGCCGCCGCGGCCGGCATCGCGTTCGGCAGGTGCCCGAAGGCCGAGGACCTGCCGGGCAGCCTGCGCTGCGGCACCGTCACCGTCCCCCTCGACTACGCCCGCCCCGACGGCCGGCAGATCGAACTCACCGTCAGCCGGGTGCGGGCCACGCACAGGGACCCGCACAACGCGCGGCACAGGGTGCCGGGGCAGGGCGCCCTCGTCCACCAGCCGGGCGGACCGGGCACCGGCGGGCTGTACGGCCCACTGATCGGCATGATGCCGCAGTGGCAGCGGATCGCGGCGGCGTACGACCTGGTCGGCTACGCCCCGCGGGGCGTCGCGCCCTCCGCGCCGCTGTCCTGCCAGGACCCGAAGGGCTTCGTCGAGGGACCGCGCCCCGCCCCCACCCGGCCCTCCGCGGCGTTCGAGCGGGAGCGCGTCGCCGAGGCGGAGGCGTACGCACGCGGCTGCCACGAGCGGACCGGGGACGCGCTGCGGCACTACCACTCCCTCAACAACGCCCGCGACCTGGACGTCGTGCGGGCCGCTCTGGGCGAGCCGAGGCTCACCTTCATGGGCACGTCGGACGGCACCTACCTCGGGGCGCTGTACGCGGAGCTGTTCCCCTCGCACGTGCGGAGGATGGTGTTCGACTCGCCGGCGGATCCCACCCCGGAGCGGGTCGGGTACCGGAACCTGCTCGACCGGTCGGAGGCCTTCGAGGGCCGCTGGAGGGACGTCAGGGAGTGGATCGCCCGGCACGACGACGTGTACCGGCTCGGCGGCACGCCGGGGCAGGTGCAGCGCGCCTACGAAACGGCGAGCGCGCGGCTCGCCCGGCGGCCCGCGGGCGGCACGGTGGGCCCCGCGCAGTTGCGGGGGGCGTTCCTGGACGCCGGGTACGACGACGTCTACTGGCCGTACCGCGCCGAGGCGCTGTCGGCCTATCTGCGGGGCGATCCGCAGCCGCTGGTCGACCAGGCGGGGACGCACCCCGAGGAGGAGGACGCGGCGGCCGAGGCGGAGAACGCCGACGCGGCCCGCACGGCCGTCGAGTGCAACGACGCGGCCTGGCCGGCCGGATTCGCCACGTGGGACCGGGACAGCACGCGGCTGGCGCGCCGGGCGCCGTTCGCGACGTGGAGCAACGTGTGGGCGCACCTGCCGTGCGCGTTCTGGCGGGGGCCCCGGCAGCGGCCGCCGGACGTGCGCACCGGACCGGGCGAACTGCCGCCGACGCTGGTCCTGGCCGCCGAACGCGACGCCGCCGCCCCCTACGACGGCGTGCTGGAGCTGCACCGGCGGCTGTCGGGCTCGGTGCTGGTGACCGAACGGGACACCGGCACGCACGGCATCGGGGGCGGCCCCGACGCCTGCGTCAACGGCCGGCTGGAGGCCTACCTGCTGGAGGGGCGTCTCCCGGAGCGGGACACGTCCTGCGCCGGAAGACCGGAACCGAGGCCGAGGCCCGGGCCCGGGTCCTGAGCCTCGGCAGTCGGCGGGCGACGGCTCAGGCCAGCCCGGCCACCAGCTCCGCGACGTCCTTGCGGCGCCCGGTGTAGAACGGGACCTCCTCGCGGACGTGCATGCGGGCCTCGGAGGCGCGCAGGTGGCGCATGAGGTCGACGATGCGGTCCAGCTCGTCGGCCTCGAAGGCGAGGAGCCACTCGTAGTCGCCCAGCGAGAACGAGGCGACCGTGTTGGCGCGCACGTCCGGGTAGCCGCGGGCCATCTTGCCGTGGTCCGCCAGCATGCGGCGGCGGTCCTCGTCGGGCAGCAGGTACCAGTCGTAGGAGCGCACGAACGGGTAGACGCTGACGTAGTTGCGCGGCGTCTCGTCGGCGAGGAAGGCCGGGATGTGCGAGCGGTTGAACTCGGCCGGGCGGTGCAGCGCCATGTTCGACCAGACCGGCTCCAGCGCGCGGCCCAGCTTCGTGCGGCGGAAGAGGTTGTACGCCTCCTGGAGCTGGTCGCTGGTCTCCGCGTGCCACCAGATCATGAGGTCGGCGTCGGCACGCATCCCGGAGATGTCGTAGGTGCCGCGGATCGTCACGTCCTTGGCGGCGAGCTGGTCGAACAGCTCCTGGACCTCGTCGGCGTAGCCCGCGCGGTCCTCGGGCAGCACGTCCTTGAGCTTGAAGACGGACCACAGGGTGTAGCGGATGACCTCGTTGAGGTCCTTGGCCAGCTTGCCCTTGTTGGGGATCCGGTCGGCGGCGGGGGTGGAGGCGTCGTCACTCATGGCCCTATTCTCCCGCTCCGCCGTGCAGGCTCTGCACCGGGTGGGCGGTGAGCTCCTCCACACCGCGCGGGTCCCCGTGGATCCGGTCGACGGCCGCGTACGCGCTCGCGATGCTCGCCGGGATGCCGACGCCGTCGTACGCCGCCCCGCACACGGCGAGACCCGGGAGCTTCGCGACGTGGGCGCGGACCCTGGCCACGCGCGCGTGGTGACCGACGGGGTACTGCGGCAGCCCGTCCTGCCAGCGGGTGACCCGGGTGGCGACCGGTGCGGCGGCCAGGCCGGTGGCCTCCCGCAGGTCGTGCCGGGACACGGCGACGAGGCCGTCGTCGTCGCGGCCGAGGATCTCCGTCTCGCCGTACCGGCCGACGGAGGTGCGCAGCACCACCAGGTCCGGGTCCTCCTCGCCGATCCAGCCCCACTTGCGGGAGGCGAAGGTGGACGCCTTGATGGTGCGCCCGTCGACCGGCGGCACGAGGAAGCCGCTGCCCTCGGGGAGAGCGGCGGCGTCGGAGCGGCGGTAGGCGAGGGTGACCAGGGCCATCGAGGCGTACTCCACCGCCGACAGCTCGGCCGCGGCCGCCGGCGCCTCGGCGCGCAGCAGCTCGGCGGCGGGCCGGGCGGGCACGGCGACGACGACCGCGCCGGCGTGCAGCACCCGGTCGCCGAATACGATCCGCCAGCCGTCCCCGGCCGTGCGCCGCAGCTCCGTCACGGGTGCCCCGGTGACGATCTCGCCGCCCCGCGCCCGCACCGACTCGGCGACCGCGAGCGGGAGGGTGCCGATGCCGCCCTCGATGCCCATGAACACCGGTCCGCTCGGCGGGGAGGTGGCCGTGCGGCCCTGGAGGGCGCGCACCGCCTCGGTCAGGGACGTGTGGGCCCGGGCGGCCTCGAAGAGCTGGGGCACGGCCGAACGCAGCGAGATGCGGTACGCGTCGCCCGCGTAGACCCCGCCCAGCAGGGGCTCCACGAGCCGGTCGACGACCTCGCGGCCCAGGCGCGCCGCCACGTACTCCCCGACCGCCACGTCCTCGCCGACCTCGGTGCGGGGCAGCTCGGCGTCGCGCTCGATGCGGGCGAGGCCCTCGGGCGAGAGCACGTCGGACAGGGCGGCGGCGGTGCCGGGGACGCCCATGACGTGACCCTTGGGCATGGGGCGCAGGGCGCCGCGGGTCCACAGGGAGGCCGACGCGGTGGCCGGCGGCTGGAGGCGGCCGGCGAGACCGGCCGCGCGGGCGAGGCCGACGGCCTCGGGACGGCGGGCCAGCATCGACTCGGCGCCCAGGTCGACCCGGACCCCGGCGACCTCGCCGGGCAGCAGCTTGCCGCCGACGCGGTCCGAGGCCTCCAGCACGGTCACGCGGGCCCCGCGCTCCAGCAGCCGGTGGGCGGCGGCCAGTCCGGCGATGCCGGCTCCGACGACGACGACGTGCCCCGTGTCAGCGGGTGCCGTGCCCGCCGGGATCTCGCTTGCGCACATGTCCCCAGCCTCTCAGACCCCGCCGGCGCCGCGGCCGCCAGGCCGGGTGACGACTCGCCCGCGGGCGAGTCCGGACCGTGACCTCTTCGGGACCGTTCCGCGCCGTCGTCCGCGCCCCTCGCGACGTCGTAGGAACGACAGTCGACACCGACCCCGGGGGGCCCTGTGCGTACACCACCTTCCCCGCGCGCCGTACCGGCCGCGGCCGCCGTCCTGCTGGCCGCGGCCCTGGCGCTCACCGGATGCAGCGCCGGCGGCGGCTCCGGCGACTCCGGCAGCGCGAGCGACGCCAAGGCCGCCGCACCGGCGAGCGAGGCGCGGGGCGCGGCGGGCGCGGCGGGCGCGGCGGGCGCGGCGGGCGCGGACGCGGACGAGGAGCGCTCGAAGGCGACCGCCCCGCCGAAGGCCGCCGCGAGCCACATCGTCCGCACCGCCTCCCTGACGGTCCAGGTCGAGGACGTCCCCGAGGCGCTCGAGAGGGCCCGCGCCACGGCCGAGGACGCGGGCGGCTACGTCGGTGACGAGACCACCGGCCGGGACGGGGACGGCCACGAACGGACCCGGCTCGTCCTGCGCGTGCCCGTCGGCGCGTACCAGGACGTCCTGTCCGAACTACAGGGCGCCGGCAAGCTGCTGGAGCGCCATGCGAAGGCGGAGGACGTCACCGACCAGGTGGTGGACGTGGAGAGCCGCATCGCGTCGCAGCGCGCCAGCGTGGCCCGGGTGCGCGAGCTCATGGACCGCGCGACCAGGCTGAGCGACGTGGTGACGCTGGAGGGCGAGCTGAGCTCCCGTCAGGCCGAGCTGGAGGCGCTGCTCGCCCGGCAGGCGTCCCTGAAGGACCGCACGAGCCTGGCCACGATCACCCTCTCCCTGTCGGAGACGCCGGTGAGGAAGGAGGCCGCCGAGGACGACGGTCCCGGGTTCACGGACGCGCTGGCGGGCGGCTGGGACGCCTTCGTGTCGATGCTGCGCTGGGTGGCGGTGGTGTTCGGCGCCGTCCTGCCGTTCGCCGCGGTGGCGGTGCTGCTCGTGCTGCTGTGGCTGCGGGTGGTGCGGCCCCGGCTGCCGCGCCGCCCGGACGCCCCGCCGGTGACGACGGCGGTCGGCCCCCTGCCGACGGCCCGGCCGGTACCGGGGGACACGCCCGCCGGGGGGACGGGCGGGCGGGACTGAAATGCCGCACCCCCGTAGCGTGTTCGCATGAGCATGAGTGGTGCGAGCGGTACGCGGGGCGCGCGGGAACGGCTGGTCGTGGTCGGCGGTGACGCCGCGGGGATGTCCGCGGCGTCGCAGGCGCGCCGGCTGAAGGGGCCGGACGAGCTGGAGATCGTGGCGTTCGAGCGCGGCCACTTCAGCTCGTACTCGGCGTGCGGCATCCCCTACTGGGTCGGCGGTGACGTCTCCGACCGGGGCCGTCTCGTCGCCCGTACGCCCGAGGAGCACCGGTCTCGCGGCATCGACCTGCGGATGCGCACCGAGGTGACGGAGATCGACGTGGACGGCGGGCGGGTGCGCGCGCGTGACGTCGACTCGGGCGCCGAGACCTGGACGCCGTACGACAAACTGGTGATCGCGACCGGCGCCCGGCCGATCCGGCCCGACATGCCGGGGTCCGACGCGCCGGGTGTGCACGGGGTGCAGACCCTCGACGACGGGCAGGCGCTGCTCGACACGCTGGCCCGCACGCGGGGACGGCACGCGGTGGTCGTGGGGGCCGGGTACATCGGCGTGGAGATGGCCGAGGCGCTCATCAACCGCGGGTACGAGGTGACGGTGGTCAACCGCGGCCGGGAGCCGATGTCCACGCTCGATGCGGACATGGGCCGGATGGTGCACGAGGCCATGGAGGGCCTCGGCATCACCATGGTGAACGACGCCGAGGTCACCAAGGTGCTGACGGGTGAGGACGGCCGGGTCCGGGCGGTGGCCACCGAGGACGCCGAGTACCCGGCGGACGTGGTGGTGCTCGGCATCGGCGTGCGTCCGGAGACCGCGCTCGCCGCCGGGGCCGGCCTGCCGATCGGCAGCCACGGCGGGCTGCTGACCGACCTCGCGATGCGGGTGCGCGGGCACGGGAACATCTGGGCCGGCGGCGACTGCGTGGAGGTGCTCGACCTGGTCTCCGGCCAGGAGCGGCACATTCCGCTGGGCACGCACGCCAACAAGCACGGGCAGGTCATCGGCACCAACGCGGGCGGCGGCTACGCCACCTTCCCGGGCGTGGTCGGCACGGCGGTCAGCAAGGTCTGCGACCTGGAGATCGCGCGGACGGGGCTGCGGGAGAAGGACGCGCTGCGGGCGGGTCTGCGGTTCGTGTCGGTCACCGTCGAGTCCACCAGCCGCGCCGGGTACTACCCGGGGGCCTCGCCCATGACGGTGAAGATGCTCGCCGAGCGGCGCACCGGACGGCTGCTCGGTGTGCAGATCGTCGGCCGTGAGGGCGCGGGCAAGCGGGTCGACATCGCCGCGGTGGCCCTCACGGCCCGGATGACGGTGGAACAGATGACGGCCCTGGACCTGGGGTACGCGCCGCCGTTCTCCCCGGTGTGGGACCCCGTGCTGGTGGCGGCCCGCAAGGCGGCGGGGGCGGTGGAGGAACGGCGCTGACAGCTCCGCCCTACGCCGTGCCGTTGATCCGGTCGATGGCCTGCCGTGCCTGTTCGCCCGGGGGCCGCGAGGGCAGGGACGACACGGACGCCGGGGCGGTCATGGAGGCCGGGGCCGCGACCGGCGCCGGGGCGGTGACGGCGGGCGGCTGCTCGCCGGCCGGCTTGGCGTGCGCGGCGGTCCGGACGGAGCGCAGCCGGTGGCTCACCGCCTCGTCCAGTGTCACGGGCCGTTGCCGCTGCGCGGCCAGCCGCCCGGCCTCCTGCCCGAGCCGGGCGACGTCCTCCCAGGGCAGGCGCAGCACGAGGGCGACCTCGGCCTCGCCGTCGGGCAGGGCGTGCATCGCCGGAACCGGTGTGACCCGTTCGTTCATCGCCTGATCCTCACGTCGTCCCCGCGTCCCGCCTTCCCCGGGCCGCGGGCGGTTGAGAGGACATACGCGCCCACGGACGGGGGCGTTCAGGGAGCGTGCCGATTCACCGCCCGTCAGGCGGGCAGTAGTGTCCCGTGGTCATCCCCGTCCATGACGTGAACCCGGCGCGCCGCACGCCCTGGGTGACGTACGCCCTGATCCTCGCCAACGTCCTCGTGTTCCTGTTCACCCCCGGCATGACCGGTTCCCTGACGGGTGGGAGCAGTCTCGCGCAGCTGTGCCACCTCCAGGCGTTCCTGGACCACTGGGCGGCGGTGCCCCAGGAGTTGCTGCAGCACAGGGTGCCCCGGCTGGTGCCCACCGGCGAGACCGGGGTGGGCCCGCGGGGGCCGGGGTGCGTGATCGGCCCGCCGGACTACGACAAGTCGCCGGAGCTGAGCGTCCTGACGGCGACGTTCCTGCACGGCGGCTGGCTGCACCTGCTCGGCAACATGCTCTTCCTGTGGATCTTCGGCAACAACGTCGAGGACCGCATGGGCCATCTGCGCTTCCTGCTGTTCTACGGCGTCTGCGGCTACGCGGCGACCTACGGCTTCGCCCTGCTCAACGCGGACTCGGGCGAACCACTGATCGGCGCGTCGGGCGCGATCGCCGGAGTACTGGGCGCCTACCTGGTGCTGTATCCGAAGGCCAGGGTCTGGGTCCTCGTCCCCTTCCTGATCTTCCTGCCGCTGCGCCTGCCGGCCTGGATCGTGCTGGGCTTCTGGTTCGTGCTCCAGGCGGTCTACTCGTCCGGCGGGGCCGTCTCCGACGCGGGCACCGTGGCGTACGTGGCCCATGTCGTCGGCTTCGTGGCCGGCATGCTCATCGCCTGGCCGCTGCGGCGCGGCACCCCTCCCCCGCCGGAGCCGCGCGGGCTGCTGTTCGGCAGACGGGCCAGGCCGGGCTGGTAGCGGCCCCGGGGGCGGCGGCCCGGCGAGAGCCCGTGCCCCGGCCGTCACCGCACGCCGGTGAGCACCGACGAGACGTCGACCGCCGTCCCCGCGGGGGTGGGTATGCTCCGGGTCGAACTGGTCGACGGCGTGGGGGAACCGATGGCGGTGGGGGACGGTCCGGTGCTGGACGAGGGCCGGATCAAGCATCTCGAACTGATCCAGATGGTCGTGGCCCGGATGGGCAACAACTCGTTCCTGATCAAGGGCTGGTCGCTGACGGTCACCGGCGCGCTGCTCGCGTTCGCCGTCCGCGCCGACGACCGGGCCGTGGCGGCGGTCAGCCTGGCACCGGTCCTGGCGTTCTGGCTGCTCGACGGCTACTTCATGTACCGGGAGCGCCTGTACCGGCGCCTGTACGACCGGGTGCGGCGCCCGGAGGTGACGGTCGAGCCGTTCGCGATGGACGTGGAGCCGGGCCGGGAGCGCGCGGGGGCGGCGAAGGCGGCGTTCTCGCCCACCCCGGTCTGCTTCTACGGGGGGCTCCTTGTCGCCCAGGTCTTCGCCCTGCTGGTCGCCGCCTGACCCACGGGCACCGGCCCCGGCCGGTCGCGCGTGACGGGGCGTCACCTGCGCGCGCGGCGCCCGCCGCCGGCCTTTCCGGGCCGGGGCGCGCGCCGCGCGGGGTCGTGCGTGAGGGTCAGCGGGCGGTCCGGGTGTGGACGTACTCCACGAGCCGGGTCAGCGCGTCCGGGTCGGTGGTCGGCAGGACGCCGTGGCCGAGGTTGAAGACGTGGCCCTCCAGGCCGGCCGCCGCGTCGAGGACCTCGCGGGTCTTGGCCTCGACCACCTGGGGCCCGGCGAAGAGGACGGCCGGGTCCAGGTTGCCCTGGAGCGCCTTGCCGGGGCCGACGCGGCGGGCGGCCTCGTCCAGCGGGACGCGCCAGTCGACGCCGACGACGTCCGCGCCGGCCTCGCCCATGTCGCGGAGCAGCTCGCCGGTGCCCACGCCGAAGTGGATGCGCGGCACGCCGTACCCGGCGACGGCCTCGAAGACCTTGCGGGAGGCGGGCTGCACGAAGCGGCGGTAGTCGGCGGGGGCGAGGGCGCCGACCCAGGAGTCGAAGAGCTGGACGGCGCTCGCGCCGGCCTCGAGCTGCACCGTGAGGAAGGCGGCGGTGATGTCGGCGAGGCGGTCCAGCAGGTCGGCCCACAGCTCGGGGTCGCCGTACATGAGGGCCTTGGTGTGCTCGTGGTTGCGGGACGGGCCGCCCTCCACGAGGTAGCTCGCGAGGGTGAACGGGGCGCCCGCGAAGCCGATCAGCGGGGTGGCGCCGAGCTCGCGGGTGAGCAGGCCGTACGCCTCGGTGACGTAGGAGACGTCCTCGGGGGTCAGGTCGCGCAGCTGCGCCAGGTCCGCGCGGGAGCGGATCGGGTTCGCGATGACGGGGCCGATGCCCGGCTTGATGTCCAGGTCGATGCCGATGGCCTTGAGCGGGACCACGATGTCGCTGAAGTAGATCGCCGCGTCCACACCGTGCCGGCGCACCGGCTGGAGGGTGATCTCGGCGACCAGTTCCGGCCGCATGCAGGACTCGAGCATCGGGATGCCCTCGCGCGCCTTGAGGTACTCCGGCAGTGAGCGCCCGGCCTGCCGCATGAACCACACCGGGGTGTGCGGCACGGGCTCGCGCCGGCATGCCTTGAGGAACGCGGAGTCGTACGTGGCGGTCGGCTGCTTGCCCGCGGGGCTCTGGTTGGCACTCACAGCGGCAAGTCTCGCACGGCCCGCGGACACCGCCCGCCCTCGGGTACGGGCACGCCCGGCCGGGGCGCGCGCACCCGCACGGGGGCCCCGGTGCGCCCTCGCGGTACCGCGTGATCCGGACATCGCGCCCGCACGCGGGTGTCCCTCCCTGCGCCGGGGCGCCGTTCCGCTTAATCTTCCCCGCATGGCTGCGGCTCAGGGACGACTGTCGGACGACGCTGGCGGAATGGACGAACCGAAGGGCACCAAGGAGGGCGGGCGGCAACCGGGCGGTGCGGCACCGCCGCCGTTCACGGCCGCCGTCGACGCGCTCCAGACCGCGCGGCTGCGGCCGCAGATCGAGGTGGAGGCGACGCGCGCGCCGCAGCGCCTGGCGCCGTTCGCGTACGCGCTGGAGGCCGCGGTCGTCGACGGCGACGACGACCTGGCCGACGGGCGGCTGGTGCTGCTGCACGATCCGGCCGGGCACGACGCCTGGCGGGGCACCTTCCGGCTGGTCACCCTGGTGCGCGCCGAGCTGGAGCCGGAGATGGCCGCCGATCCGCTGCTGCCGGAGGTGTGCTGGTCCTGGCTCACGGGCGCCTTCCAGGCCCGCGGCCTGGCCTACGGCGAGCCCAGCGGCACGGTCACACGGGCGAGCTCGCACTACTTCGGCGGACTGTCGGCGCGTCCGTCCGCCTCGCAGATCGAGATCCGCGCGTCCTGGACGCCCCGCGAGGGCGTGAACGGTGCGCCGGACACCGCGGCTCATCTGGCCTCGTGGTGCGACCTGCTGGCCCAGGTCGCGGGTCTGCCGCCGGCCGGCCCGGGCGACGCGTCGATCGTCACGCTGCCCCAGCGGCGCGGACCGCAGTCCCGCTAGGGCCGAAGCGGGGGCGGTCTTTTCGTACAACGCCGGCGCACGCCCATGCCCGCCGAACCGTTGGTCACTTTGTCGACACGGCCACTTTCAGCCCCGTATCGACAAATATCTCGACAGAGATCGAAACCGTTCGATCTTCGAATGATCGACCGCGTGTCCGAATTGCTCGGATTGTTACTCACCAGATCGTGATCATTCTCTAAAGGCGGACGCATTCGGTGCCGAAGACGACTGTGACCTTGAAAGCACGGTTCGTCCCGGCTTCGCCCCCCAGGAGCCGGTCCCGTCCCGCACCCCAGGAGGCCTGGTGTCCGTTCTCCTCGAGCAGCCCGCAAGCCTGGTCGCCTACCGCCCGAACAAGCCGACCGCCATGGTGGTCGTGGCCGACCCGCGCGTCCGTTCCACCGTCACCCGCCATCTCTGGGCGCTCGGTGTGCGCGACGTCATCGAGGCCTCGTCCGTCGCGGAGGCTCGTCCCCGCATCGGCAACCCCCGCGACATCTGCGTCGCAGACGTCCATCTCCCCGACGGCTCCGGACTCACCCTGCTGTCCGAGACCCGCGCCGCGGGCTGGCCCAACGGGCTCGCCCTGTCCGCCGCCGACGACATCGGCGCCGTCCGCAACGCCCTCGCCGGCGGTGTCAAGGGCTACGTCGTCACCGGCACCCGTACCAACATCGGGCTCCCCACCCGGCCCGGTGCCGCCCCCCTCGGCGGCGCCGCCGCCCGACTGCACCGCCGCCCCCCGGGCGCCCCGAGCCACCCGGGCGGTTACCGCGAGCTCTCCGGCCGCGAGGTCGAGGTGCTGCGACTGGTCGCGGAGGGCCAGTCGAACAAGGCGATCGGCGTCTCCATGGGCCTGTCCGCCCTGACCGTCAAGAGCCACCTGGCCCGCATCGCCCGCAAGCTCGGCACGGGCGACCGCGCCGGAATGGTGGCGGTCGCCCTGCGGACCGGCATCATCCACTGACCGCCCCGACCCCCGACTCCCCGACCCCTTCCCGTCTCCCATGAGCCCGGTCTTTCACTGACCTGGCCGGATCACGACCCCCCACAGCCCGCCGACGGAACGTTCCGTCGGCGGGCTGCGCGCATACACCGATACCCTTGACCGGTGACCGACGCCCACGAAACCGCAGCAGACCGTTCACTGCGAACCACCGGAGGCGCCCCTCCGGACGACGCCGGATCTTCTGTGAGTCAGGCGCCGATCCCCTTGCTCGAACCACGCGAGGGCGTTCCGCCGGTGATCGCCGACGCGGCCGCCCTCGCCGAGGTGACCGCCGCCTTCGCCGCCGGCAGCGGCCCCGTCGCCGTCGACGCCGAGCGCGCCTCCGGCTACCGCTACGGCCAGCGCGCCTACCTGGTGCAGCTGCGCCGCCAGGGCGCCGGCTCCGCGCTGATCGACCCCGTGGCCTGCCCCGACCTGTCGGAGCTGGGCGCGGCGATCTCCGACGCGGAGTGGGTGCTGCACGCGGCCACCCAGGACCTGCCGTGCCTGCGGGAGATAGGGATGGTGCCCACCCGCCTGTTCGACACCGAGCTGGCGGGCCGGCTCGCCGGCTTCCCCCGGGTCGGCCTCGGCGCGATGGTGGAGAACGTGCTGGGCTTCGTCCTGGAGAAGGGTCACTCGGCCGTCGACTGGTCGACCCGTCCCCTCCCCGAGCCGTGGCTGCGCTACGCCGCCCTCGACGTCGAGCTCCTGGTCGACCTGCGCGACTCGCTGGAGAAGGAGCTGGACCGCCAGGGCAAGCTGGAGTGGGCCCGGCAGGAGTTCGACGCGATCGCCTCGGCGCCGCCGGCCGAGCCCCGCAAGGAGCCGTGGCGCCGCACGTCCGGCATGCACAAGGTGCGCCGGCGCCGGCAGCTCGCGGTCGTCCGGGAGCTGTGGCAGACCCGGGACCGCATCGCGCAGCGCCGTGACGTCTCCCCCGGCAAGGTGCTCGGGGACGCGGCCATCGTGGAGGCCGCGCTCGCCCTGCCGGCCAACGCGCACGCGCTCGGGGCGCTCGGCGGCTTCGGGCGGGTGAACCGCCGGCAGCTGGAGCAGTGGCAGGCCGCGGTCGACCGGGCCAAGGGCCTCACGGAGTCGCAGCTGCCGCAGCCCGGACAGCCGGTGACCGGTCCCCCGCCGCCGCGCGCCTGGGCCGACAAGGACCCGGCCGCCGCCGCCCGGCTGACCGCGGCGCGGGCCGGGGTGACGGCGCTGGCCGAGCAGCTGAACATGCCGCAGGAGAACCTGATCACCCCGGACACCGTGCGCAGGGTCTGCTGGGAGCCGCCGAGGCCGGCCGACCGGGAGACCGTGGCCGCGGCCCTCACCGGACACGGCGCACGGCCGTGGCAGGTCGAACAGGTGACGCCGGTACTGGTGACGGCCCTGAACCAGGAGGCGGCGCCCGCCTGACGGAGACGGGACAGGGCGCGGGGCCCCCGCGGCGCCCGTGCCCCCGCCGGCCGTGACGGTGTCGCGGCGGCGAACCGGCGCCGCCGACGGGGTGACGTCCGCCCGGCTTCCGGTGTGACCTTCGCCGCTTGGGGCGGGGGGACTGGGCAGCTACGTTACTCATAAGTAGCATGGGCCTGAGCGCGCGCTCAGCGTGCCGCAGCAGTGCAGTGCCATCCCGCACCCTGGAGGAGAGCCATCGTGCCTCGTACCGTCAGGGACGTCGTCTTCGTCGACGGCGTCCGCACCCCGTTCGGCAAGGCGGGCCCGAAGGGCATCTACCACGAGACCCGCGCCGACGACCTGGTCGTGAAGGCGATCCGGGAGCTGCTGCGCCGCAACCCCGGTCTCGACCCCAAGAAGATCGACGAGGTCGCCGTCGCCGCGACCACGCAGATCGGCGACCAGGGCCTGACCATCGGCCGCACCGCCGGCATCCTCGCGGGCCTGCCCACTTCGGTCCCGGGCTACTCGATCGACCGCATGTGCGCGGGCGCCCTGACCGCCGTCACCACGGTGGCCGGCTCGGTCGCCTTCGGCGCGTACGACGTCGCCATCGCGGGCGGTGTCGAGCACATGGGCCGCCACCCGATGGGCGAGGGCGTGGACCCGAACCCGCGGTTCGTCAGCGAGAAGCTGGTCGACGAGTCCGCCCTCTTCATGGGCATGACCGCCGAGAACCTGCACGACCGCTACCCGAGCATCACCAAGCAGCGCGCCGACGAGTACGCCGTGCGCTCGCAGGAGAAGGCCGCCAAGGCGTACGCCAACGGCCAGATCCAGGCCGACCTGGTGCCGATCTCGGTGCGCCGCACGAACGCCGAGGCCGGCGAGACGGGCTGGGGCCTGGTCACCGCCGACGAGCCGATGCGCCCCGGCACCACCCTGGAGAACCTGGCGGGCCTGAAGACGCCGTTCCGCGTCCACGGCCGGGTCACCGCGGGCAACGCGGCCGGTCTGAACGACGGCGCGACGGCCTCCCTCATCGCGAGCGAGGACTTCGCCCGCGAGAACGACCTGCCGGTCAAGATGCGCCTCGTCTCGTACGCCTTCGCGGGCGTCGAGCCGGAGGTCATGGGCTACGGCCCGATTCCGGCCACCGAGAAGGCCCTCGCGCAGGCGGGTCTGTCGATCTCCGACATCGGCCTGTTCGAGATCAACGAGGCCTTCGCCGTCCAGGTCCTCGCGTTCCTGGAGCACTACGGCATCGCCGACGACGACGCGCGCGTCAACCAGTACGGCGGCGCCATCGCCTTCGGCCACCCGCTGGCCTCCTCCGGCGTCCGGCTGATGACGCAGCTGGCCCGCCAGTTCGAGGAGCAGCCGCACGTCCGCTACGGCCTGACCACCATGTGCGTCGGCTTCGGCATGGGCGCGACGGTCATCTGGGAGAACCCGCACTTCGAGGGGGACAAGTGAGCACCACCGCAGAGCTGCTGAAGGGTGCGGCCGAGCTGTTCCCCGGCGAGGTCGTCACGCAGGCACACGTACGCCACTTCGACCTGCCCCTGGGCGCCGGGCGCTTCGCCCTGATCACCCTGGACAACGGTCACGACCACACCAAGCCGACCACCCTCGGCCCGCAGTCGCTGGCGAACATCGACGCCGCGATCGACCAGGTCGAGAAGGAGGCCGCGGACGGCGACATTGTCGGCGTCGGCGTCACCGGCAAGCCGTTCATCTTCGCGGTCGGCGCCGACCTCAAGGGCGTCGAGCTGCTGAAGCGGCACGAGGACGCGCTGGCCATCGGCAAGGGCGGCCACGACGTCTTCAAGCGGCTGGCGAAGCTGGCCGTGCCGACGTTCGCGTACTACAACGGCGCGGCCATGGGCGGCGGCGTGGAGATCGGCCTGCACTGCGCGTACCGCACGGTGTCGGCGGCGCTCCCGGCGTTCTCGCTCCCCGAGGTCTTCCTCGGCCTGGTCCCCGGCTGGGGCGGCTGCACGCTGCTGCCGAACCTGATCGGCGCGGACAAGGCCGTCTCGGTGATCATCGAGAACAGCCTGAACCAGAACAAGCAGCTCAAGGGCAAGCAGGTCTACGAGCTGGGCATCGCGGACGCGATCTTCGAGGGCGCGGACTTCCTGGAACAGTCGCTGATCTGGACGGCGTCCGTCCTCAAGGGCGAGATCGCCGTCGAGCGTCCCGCGATCGACCGCGGCGAGGCCTGGGACCAGGCCGTCGCGCGCGGCCGGTTCATCGCGGACGGCAAGGTGCACGGCGCCGCCCCGGCCGCCTACCGCGCGCTGGACATCATCGCCGCCGCCAAGAACGGCGACCTCCAGCAGGGCTTCGACGCCGAGGACCAGGCGCTCGCCGACCTCATCATGGGCGGCGAACTGCGGTCCGGCATCTACGCCTTCAACCTGGTGCAGAAGCGCGGCAAGCGCCCCGCCGGTGCCCCGGACAAGTCGCTGGCCCGCCCGGTGACCAAGGTGGGCGTCGTCGGTGCCGGCCTGATGGCCTCGCAGCTGGCGCTGCTCTTCCTGCGCCGCCTGGAGGTCCCGGTCGTCCTGACCGACATCGACCAGGAGCGCGTCGACAAGGGTGTGGGTTACGTCCACGCCGAGATCGACAAGCTGCTCGGCAAGGGCCGTATCAACCAGGACAAGGCCAACCGCCTGAAGGCCCTGGTGACGGGTGTCCTGGACAAGGCCGAGGGCTTCGCGGACGCGGACTTCGTCATCGAAGCGGTCTTCGAGGAGATGGGCGTCAAGCAGAAGGTGTTCGCCGAGGTCGAGGCGGTCGCCCCGGCCCACGCGATCCTGGCGACGAACACCTCGTCCCTGTCCGTGACCGAGATGGCGTCGAAGCTCCGGCACCCCGAGCGGGTCGTCGGCTTCCACTTCTTCAACCCGGTCGCGATCCTCCCGCTCCTGGAGATCGTGCGCGGCGAGCAGACCGACGACGCGGCGCTGGCCACGGCGTTCGGCGTCGCCAAGAAGCTGAAGAAGACCGCGGTCCTCGTCAAGGACGCCCCGGCGTTCGTCGTGAACCGCATCCTGACCCGCTTCATGGGCGAGATCCAGAACGTCATCGACGAGGGCACGCCCGTCGAGGTGGCGGAGAAGGCGGTGGAGCCGCTCGGCCTGCCGATGTCCCCCCTCGTCCTGCTGGAGCTGGTCGGCCCGGCCATCGGCCTGCACGTCTCGGAGACCCTGAACCGGGCCTTCCCCGAGCGCTTCACGGTCTCCCCGAACCTGAAGGCGGTCGTCGAGGCGGGCAAGCGCGGCTTCTACGTCTACGACAGCGGCAAGCCCGAGCTGGACCCGGAGGTCGCCGCCCTCCTCAAGCAGGGCGACACGGTCCTGACGGAGGAGCAGGTGCGCGCCCGCGTCCTGGACGCGGTGGCGCAGGAGATCGGCCTGATGCTCGACGAGGGCGTCGTCGCCGAGGCCCAGGACATCGACCTCTGCCTGATCACCGGCGCCGGCTGGCCCTTCCACCTGGGCGGCATCACGCCGTACCTGGACCGTGAGGGCGTGTCCGAGCGGGTGAACGGGAAGCGGTTCCTGGAGTCGGGCGTGGCTTCCGTTCCCGCGTGACGCCGCGACGCTCCGGTACGTGAAGAGGGCCCCCGCCGTGCGCGGGGGCCCTCTCTCCGTACCGGGACGAGCGACGGTCAGGACGGGTTCCGGCCGAGCGTGCCGACCGTGCAGGCGGCCCTTCCCGGCCGGACCGGGCCGCCGCCGCCCGGACACCGCTTCCGTCAGACCGGCTGCCAGGCCCCGAGCGCCAGCCCCGGCTCGTCCTTGCGGCGGGCCAGCAGGAGCCGGCCGGTCGACGGGGACAGCGCCGCCGCCACCACCCGGTCCTCGGCGTCCAAGGCGAGGGAGACCTCGGCGTCGGCGTCCAGTTGCGGACCCGACTCGGTCCACCAGGCGCCCGCCGACTCCTGCTCGGCGGGATACGCCGTGAAGGCGACCCGGCCGGAGGACGAGCGCTGGGCCAGCAGCGTGCAGCCGTGGCCGTCGAGCTCGCAGCGGACGGCCGCGACCGGACCGGGGCCGGCCGCGGGGAGCACGGACAGCGGGTCGGCGCCGGGGCGCCAGGCGCGAAGGGTGCCGGACCCGTCGGTGAAGAACAGCGTGGTGTTCTCGTCGGAGGTGGCAAGGGCACGCAGGGTCTCCGGCCGGACCGTGGCCTCCACCGCGTCGACCAGCTGGAACTCGGTACCGGGCGCCTCCTGGCGCCAGTGCAGGATCGTGCCGGCGCCGGCCGCGTACGCCTCGATGCGTCCGCCCCTGCCCACCACCGCCACGGGCGCGTCCTGGAGCTCGGCGCCCTTGAGGTCACGCCACGGGCCCCAGCCGCCCTTCTGCTTCTGCGCCCGCATGCTCAGCCCGCCGCCGCCGTTGCGCACGAAGAGGTGCGCGCGGCCCTGGGGGTCGACCGCGACGGCCGGCCTGCCGGTGCGGTCCCCCTTGCCGTTCGGATGCCCCACGGGTTCCCAGTCCAGGGCGGCCAGCAGGGGCCGGAAGTGGGTGGAGTGCACCAGACCCGACTCGCCGGGCACCGTGGGACGCCAGGCGACCAGGTGTGCGTAGGAGTCGGCGCCCTGGCCGACCGCCGGGCCGGGATGCACCCGCTGGTCCCCGCCCACCCTGCGCGGGGCGTCCCAGGTGCTGCCGGGTGCCCTCTCCGCACGGCACAGGACAGCGTCCTGGGTGACCAGGTAGACGCTGAGTCGGCCGTCCCGGCCGCGTACGAGCCAATCGCCGTTCACCTGATCACCTTATGACGCCGGCCAACGGCGCGCGCCGGGCGGGTCCCCCTGCGTGCGACCCTGGCCCCATGAGCGACAGCGGTCTTCTCCTCGTGATCGTCGACGGCGCGAACGTCGTGGGGTCGGTGCCCGACGGATGGTGGCGGGACCGGCGGGGGGCCGCGGAGCGGTTGCGCGACCGGCTGGCGGCGGACGGGGTGCCGGGCCGCCCCGGCCCGGTGGAGATCGTTCTCGTCGTCGAGGGCGCGGCCCGCGGCGTCGACTCCGTGCCCGGCGTCCGGGTGGAGGCGGCGCCCGGCAGCGGGGACGACCACATGGTCGAGCTGGTAGCGCGGGCCGGTGACCGCCCCGTCCTGCTGGTGACGGCGGACCGCGAGCTGCGCCGCCGGGTCACGGAGCTGGGTGCCGAGGTGGCGGGTCCCCGGACGGTCAGGCCGGTCTGACGGGGAGCCGGCGCCTACCCCCCGCCCCGCTCCGCCCCCGTGCGCCGGTACAGCACGGCCCCGTCCACCTCCCCCGCCTCCTCGTACGCCGCCCCCAGCAGGCGCCGCAGGGTGGGCAGGTGGTCCGGCGCGTACGGCTTTCCCCGGGAGTCGTCGACGACGAGGGCCGGCGGGTGAGCGGTCAGTTCCTCGCGGAGGATCCGCCAGGCGCCCTCGACCCCGTAGCGCTCGCCGACCGTGGTGCCGTCACGGCCGCCGCCGTAGTTGGTGAGCAGGCCGGCGGTGAGGTAGCGGGTGGCCGGGGTGCGGCCGGCGAACCAGTACGCCTCGGGGTGCATCCCCCAGAACAGGACGCGGTCGCCCGGGCGGGTGCGGTGCGCGGTGGTGTCCGCGAGGCGACGGGCGTGGTCGAGTTCGGTGCGGGGCGCGAACAGGCCCCAGGTGAGGAACAGGGCGCAGGCGGACGCCGTGACGAGGAGCGCGCGCGTCCGGTGTTCCCGGGCGGCGGTGCGCAGCGCGGCGGTCGCCAGCAGGGCGAGGGGCGGCAGGAGTTGCAGGAAGTAGTGTCCGTGGAAGTGCAGGCCCACCGTGACCGCCCCGGCGGACGCGGCGAGCCACAGCCACAGGTCGGCCGTCCCCGGGCGGGCGACCCGCAGCGACCGCAGGACGGGTGGGATTAGTCCCGCGCAGGCCACGGCCAGGACGCCGGTGTTGGCCAGCGCCCGGCCCAGGACGGGAAGGACGGACCCGCCGAGGGACGCGTAGGTGCCCGATCCGGTGACCGTCCAGAAGAGGAAGCCCGCCGGGTCGGTGACCAGCGCAGCGGCGAGTGCGGGTGCCACGGTCCCGGCCGCGAGCCGTGCCGTCCCCGCCCGCCGTGCGCCGCACAGCCACAGCACCGGCAGCAGGACCGCGGCGCCGGTCTGCTTGGCGAGGAACGCGCAGCCGACGGCGAGTCCGGCGGCGCCCGGGCGGCGGCGGTCGGCACACCACATCGCGGTCGCCGTGCACGGCAGCATGAACACCTCGAACGTGGCCGCCTGCGCGTCCTCCGGGTTGAGCCCGACGGAGATCAGCAGGTACAGCACTCCGGCCGTACGGCCCGCGGCGTCCCCCCAGCGGCGCCGGGCGAGGGAGGCGAGGGCCACGGCGGTGGCGAGCTGGGCGAGGACCGCCAGGACCCGGACCGGCATCAGCGACTCGGGCCCGGTTACCGCGAAGGCGGCCTGGTACAGCCAGGGCACCAGCGGCGGTTTGCGGTCGACGACCGTCTCGTACAGCGCGCCGCCGTGCGCGAGCAGGCCCGCCTGGACGGCCAGGTAGCCCTCGTCGGGGTTCCACAGGGGGCGGGTGAAGGAGGGGACGCGGGTGACGCAGGCCAGCGCCGCGAGCAGGGGCAGCAGGCGCGTCCAGTAGCCGGCGCCCTCGCGCGCGGTCGTGACGGTTCGTGACGGGGCGAGGAGGCGGGCGTGCATCCCCGTACGCTAACCGGCCCCGCATTTCCCCCGATACGGGACATACGGGGCCGGAGTGGCCTTCGAGGAAACTTACGGAGTGTCGCCTCCGGGCGGCGCGGCCGGTGTCTCCTTGCCCGGGGCCATGCGGCTGTGCGTGCGGCCGTAGAGGAAGTAGACGACGAAGCCGATCGCCATCCAGATGCCGAACCGGACCCAGGTCTCGGCGGGCAGGTTCAGCATCAGCCACAGCGAGGCGGCCACGGACACGATCGGCAGCAGCGGCACCAACGGGGTGCGGAAGGCGCGCGGCAGGTCGGGGCGGGTACGGCGCAGGATGATCACACTGATCGCGACGACGACGAAGGCGAACAGCGTGCCGATGTTCACCAGCTCGGCGAGCTCGCTCAGGCTGGTGAAGCCCGCGACGATCGCGATGATGACGCCGAGCAGGATGGTCGGCCGGTACGGGGTCCGGAACCTCGGGTGGACCACGGAGAAGAAGCGCGGCAGCAGTCCGTCGCGGCTCATGGCGAAGAACACCCGGGTCTGGCCGAGCAGCAGGATCATGCACACCGTGGTCAGGCCCACGGCGGCCCCGAAACTGATCACGCCGGAGAAGAAGGGGTGGCCGGTGGATTTGAACGCGTCGGCGAGCGGGGCGTCGACGGACAGCTTGGAGTAGTGCTGCATGCCGGTGACGACGATCGAGACGGCGACGTACAGCGCGGTGCAGATGAACAGGGAGCCGAGGATGCCGCGGGGCATGTCGCGCTGCGGGTTCTTGGTCTCCTCGGCGGCCGTGGCGACGATGTCGAAGCCGATGAAGGCGAAGAAGACGACCGACGCGGCGGTGAAGATGCCCATCACGCCGAAGTTGGACGGCGCCCACCCGAACATCAGCTGGATCAGCGGGGAGTGCAGCCCCCCGCCGGCCTCGACCGGCTGCTCGTCGGGGACGAACGGGTCGTAGTTGGAGCCGTCGACGAAGAAGGCACCCGCGATGATCACGATGAGGACGACGGTCACCTTGATGGCGACGACGAGCGTGGTGATGCGGGCCGACAGCTTCATGCCGAGGACGAGGATGCCGGTGAGCACCAGCACCAGGGCGGCGGCGAGGATGTCGAAGCCGAACCCGTCGGCGCCCTCCCGGCCGCCGAGGGCTTCGGGGAACTGCCAGCCGGCGTTGTCCATGAACGAGCGGATGTAGCCCGACCAGCCGACGGCGACCACCGCCGTTCCGAGCGCGAACTCCAGGACCAGGTCCCAGCCGATGATCCAGGCGGGCAGTTCGCCGAGCGACGCGTAGGAGAAGGTGTAGGCGGAGCCGGCCACCGGAACCGTGGAGGCGAACTCGGCGTAGCACAGCGCGGCGAGCGCGCACACGACACCGGCGACGACGAAGGCCAGGGCGACGGCGGGCCCGGCGTTGTCCTTGGCGACGGTGCCGGTCAGTACGAAGATGCCGGTGCCGATGATGACACCGACACCGAAGACCGTCAGGTCCAGCGCGGACAAGGACTTCTTGAGCGCGTGCTCCGGCTCCTCGGTGTCCCGGATGGACTGCTCGATCTTCTTGGTCCTGAAAAGGCTGCTGCTCACGGGTACCTCCGACGCTTGTCGTCCTCGACATGATCGTGAGGGGGCGTAGTGCGTATGCCCGGGGGTGAGCGGATTCACGCGGATGGGCAGGTTTCACCACTGCAACGAGTGGAGAACCTGCCCATCCGGCCGTACGTCAGTCGCGCGCCGCCTCCACCGGGTCCACCTCGGCACCGGGGCGCTCGTACCGTCCGTCGAGCTTGGCGACCAGGCCGGTGACCTGGCGGGCGATGTCGGGCGCGGTGAGCCCGATCTCGGCCAGGACCTCGGCGCGGGAGGCGTGGTCGAGGAAGCGCGGCGGGATGCCGAAGTCGCGCAGCGGCACGTCGACGCCCGCGTCGCGCAGGGCCTGGGCGACGGCGGAGCCGACGCCGCCCACGCGGGAGTTGTCCTCGACCGTGACGACCACGCGGTGCCGCTCGGCGAGCGGGGCCATGGCCTCGTCGACGGGCTTGACCCAGCGCGGGTCGACCACGGTGGTGGTGATGCCCTGCTTGTTCAGCAGGTCGGCGACCTCCAGGCACATCGGCGCGAGGGCGCCGACGGAGACCAGCAGGACGTCCGGGTCGTCGGTGCCGGGGGCGCGCAGCACGTCCATGCCGCCGACGCGGCCGACCGCCGGCACGGCGGGGCCGACGGCGCCCTTGGAGAAGCGGACCACGGTCGGCGCGTCGTCCACCTCGACGGCCTCGCGCAGCTGGGCGCGGACCTGGTCGGCGTCGCGCGGCGCGGCGAGCCGCAGGCCAGGGACGACCTGAAGGATCGACATGTCCCACATGCCGTTGTGGGAGGCGCCGTCGGTGCCGGTGACACCGGCCCGGTCCAGCACGAAGGTCACACCGCACTTGTGCAGGGCCACGTCCATCAGGACCTGGTCGAAGGCGCGGTTGAGGAAGGTGGCGTACACCGCGAAGACGGGGTGGACGCCGCCGTGGGCGAGACCGGCCGCGGACACGGCGCCGTGCTGCTCGGCGATGCCGACGTCGTAGACGCGGTCGGGGAAGGCCTTGGCGAACTTGTCGAGGCCGACCGGCTGGAGCATGGCCGCGGTGATGGCGACGACGTCCTCGCGCTCCTCGCCGATCTTGACCATCTCGTCGCCGAAGACGGACGTCCAGTCGGCGCCGGAGGTGGAGATGGGCAGGCCCGTGTCGGGGTGGATCTTGCCGACGGCGTGGAAGCGGTCGGCCTCGTCCTGGAGGGCGGGCTGGTAGCCGCGGCCCTTCTCGGTGAGGCAGTGAACGATGACGGGGCCGCCGAAGCGCTTGGCGCGGGTCAGCGCGGACTCCAGGGCCTCGAGGTCGTGACCGTCGATCGGGCCCACGTACTTGAGGCCGAGGTCCTCGAACATGCCCTGCGGGGCGATGAAGTCCTTCAGGCCCTTCTTCGCGCCGTGCAGGGTGTCGTAGAGGGGCCGGCCGACGACCGGGGTGCGCTCCAGGAGGTCCTTGGTGCGGGCCAGGAACCGCTCGTAGCCGTCGGTGGTGCGCAGGGTCGCGAGGTGGTTGGCGAGGCCGCCGATGGTCGGGGCGTAGGAGCGCTCGTTGTCGTTGACGACGATGACGAGGGGGCGGTCCTTGGCGTCGGCGATGTTGTTCAGCGCCTCCCAGGCCATGCCGCCGGTGAGGGCGCCGTCACCGATGACGGCGACGACGTGGTCGTCGCGGTGGAGGACCTGGTTGGCCTTGGCGATGCCGTCCGCCCAGCCGAGGACGGTGGAGGCGTGGCTGTTCTCGATGACGTCGTGCTCGGACTCGGCCTGCGAGGGGTAGCCCGACAGGCCGCCCTTCATCTTCAGCCTCGAGAAGTCCTGGCGCCCCGTGAGCAGCTTGTGCACATAGGACTGGTGGCCCGTGTCCCAGAGCACCTTGTCCTTCGGCGAGTCGAAGACGCGGTGCAGGGCGAGGGTGAGTTCCACCACGCCGAGGTTGGGACCGAGGTGGCCGCCGGTCTTGGAGACGGCGTCGACGAGGAAGGTCCGGATCTCCTCTGCCAGCCGGCCCAGCTCTTCCAGGCTGAGCCGGTCCAGATCGCGCGGTCCCGTGATGCGGGTCAGCAGCGGCACCCGTGCCTCCTTGCGTTAGAGCTGGTGAGAGCTGGTTGTGCGGATCGATCGTGGTCAAGCCAAATCAGGTCCCGTCGAGTCTAATGTTCCGGCCCGGGCTCCAGTCATCGGAAGTGCCGTACATTTGTCGCAGTTTCGCCCGGAAACCGGCCCGGCCGGTGCGCGCGTGTGGCCCAGGGAACATCCGGCCGGACCGCGCCGGTCAGTCCCCGGCTCCGTCGCGCGCCACCACGTGCCGCAGGCCCTCCTCGGTGGACCGGGTGTGTCCCAGCCGGTCGAGGAGCTCGAACAGGGGCACCGCGACCCGCCGCGAGGTGCCCAGCACCTGGCGTCCGGCGCTGAGCGTGAAGGGCTGCGGCAGCCGGGCCAGACGGGCGAGCGCGAGCGGCACGGCCTCGGGGTGCACGTACACGCTCCGGTCCAGGCGGCACAGCCGCCCGCGGTCGGCCGCGGCGCGCAGGTGGAAGAGGGTCAGCCCGAGCGCGTCCAGCTCGGGCCGGCCCGGGGCGTCGAACGGGTCGGCGCGCAGCCGCGCGTACACGGCGTCGAGCGCGCTCTCGGTGCGGTCGGCCGGGGCGGGCCGGGCGTCCGCGTCGCGCAGGCCCCCGCTGTCCCGCACCAGGCCCAGCTCGTCGGCCGCCGCGCTCAGCAGGGCGCCGTCGACGAGGCCGCTCGCCCGGAGCGCGGCCTCGCGGGGCAGCGCCGGGGCGTCCGGCCGTGCGGCGGCGCGTGCCCGTACGGCCTCGGCGAGCCGTGCCGTGCGCTCGCGCCACCAGCCGGCGTCGACGTACCACCCGGCGATCTCGCGGGTCCCCCGCGGCGCGGGTGCGTCGGGTGCCAGGTGTCCCGACCGGGTCAGGGCCGTGCGCGCTGCCGCGCCGCGCCGGGTGATCTCCGCGGCGGCGTCGGGCCGGTCGGGGCGGGCGGCGAGGTCCGCGTGGCGGCGGGCGGCGGCGCCCCGCCGGGTCAGCGGCGGGGGTTCCAGGTCGAGGACGACCAGGCCGGCGACGATGCGCTGCTGCCCCGGGTCCCGCAGCAGCGCCCGCTCCCCCACGTCGAGGGGCAGGGTGCGCTCCGCCCGGATCCGCGCCGTGTCCTCGCCCAGGCGGCGCACGTGCACGGGGACGGCGGCGGAGCCCACGTGCAGGACCAGATGGCTCGCACAGCGGTCGGCGAGCCAGTCGACCCGCGCGTCGAACGCCCCGGTGCCCGCCCACCAGCCGGGTGCCACCAGGGCGTCGCCGCGGCGGATGCCGTCGCGGGGTGTTCCGCGCAGGTTCACGGCGACCCGGGCGACGGCGTCGGCCCGCTCGACGCCCCGGCCGAGGCTCTGCACCTGCCGGACGCGGACCGGCTCCCCGCGGGACCAGAGCAGCAGTTCGTCGTCGCGGGCGATGGAGCCGCGGCCCAGGGTGCCCGTCACGACGGTTCCGGCGCCGCGCACCGTGAAGACGCGGTCCACCCACAGCCGGGTGCGCGGGGTGGGGGCCGGGGCCGGGAGCCGCGCGGCCAGACGGGCCAGCGCGCCGCGCAGTTCGGGCAGGCCCGCGCCGGTCGGCGCGCTGGTGACGACGGCCTCCAGGCCGGCCAGCGGAGTCCCGGCCAGCCGGTCCCTGGCCTCCTCGACGGCGAGGTCGCCGTCGCCGAGGTCGGCGCGGGTGACGACGAGGACACCGTCGCGCACGCCGAACGCGCTCAGCGCCTCGACGTGGTCCTGGGTCTGCCGGCTCCACCCCTCGTCGGCGGCGATCACGAGCAGCGCGGCGGGCACCGGGCCGACACCCGCCAGCATGTTGGGGACGAACTTCTGGTGACCGGGCACGTCGACGAAGGTCACCGTCTCGCCGGTGGGCAGCGTCGTCCAGGCGTAGCCGAGGTCGATGGTCATGCCGCGCCGCCGCTCCTCGGCCCAGCGGTCGGGTTCCATTCCGGTCAGGGCGCGGACCAGGGTCGACTTGCCGTGGTCGACATGGCCCGCGGTGGCCACGACGTGCACGGCCGCCTCACCCCGCCGGGCAGGTGCCGGGGCACCCGGCGTCGCGGGCCGCGGCCACGGCCGCCGTCAGCAGGTCGTCGTCCCGTTCCTCGGGGACGCAGCGCAGGTCGAGCAGGAGCGCGCCCCTGGCGGTGCGTCCCACGACGCTGGGGCGGCCCCGGCGCAGCGGGTCGGCGAGGTCCGCGCAGACCCGCACGGCCCAGCCCGGCAGCCGCTGCCCGGGGGCGCCGCCGCCTCCGACGGCGCCGTCGTGCGGGACGACGCCGGCGCTGACCCCCCGGGCCGTGAGCCGGTCGGCGAGCGCGGTGCTGCGCGCCCGCAGCCGCACGGGGTCGGTGTGCAGGGCGCGGTGCACGGGCGGCTCGGGGCCGCGCAGGGTCGCCTCCAGGGCGGCGAGGGTGAGCTTGTCGACGCGCAGGGCCCGGGCCAGCGGGTGGCGGCGCAGCCGTTCGACCAGGGCCGCGGTGCCGAGCAGCAGCCCGGCCTGCGGACCGCCGAGGAGTTTGTCGCCGCTGGCGGTGACGAGGGCGGCGCCCTGGCGCAGCCAGGTGGCGGCGTCGGGCTCGTCCGGCAGCAGCGGGTCGGGGCGCAGCAGGCCCGAGCCGATGTCGCCGACCACGGGCACACCGAGGCCGGCCAGGTCGGTGACCGCGACGGCCGAAGTGAAGCCCTCGACGCGGAAGTTGGACGGGTGGATCTTGAGGATGCAGGCGGTCTCAGGGCCGAGGGCGTCGCGGTAGTCGGCGAGGTGGGTGCGGTTGGTGGTGCCGACCTCGCGCAGCCGGGCGCCGGTGCTGACCAGCAGGTCGGGCAGCCGGAACCCGTCGCCGATCTCGATGAGTTCGCCGCGGCCGACCACGATCTCGCGGCCCTGCGCCAGGACCGTGGCCGCCAGGGCGAGCGCGGCGGCGCCGTTGTTGACGACGTGGACGTCGCCGGCGTCCGGCACGGCGGCGCGCAGCGCGTCCAGGGCGCCCCTGCCTCGCCGGTCGCGCCGGCCGCTGTCGACGTCGTACTCGACGTCGACGTGCCCGGCGGCGGCGTCCACCGCCGCGCGGGCCTGCGCGGACAGGGGGGCGCGGCCGAGGTTGGTGTGCAGGACGATGCCGGTGGCGTTGAGGACGGGGCGCAGCGACATGGCGTGCTCGGGCAGCAGGGCGACGGCCGCGTCGACGATCCGCTCGGGCGGCACCTCGGCGGCGCGCACCTGGTCCTGGGCCCGGTGCACGGCCTGCTTGACGAGGGTGGGGCCCAGCCGGTGCGCGGCCTCCACGAGCCGGGGGTCGGCGAGCAGGGTGTCGGTGCGGGGCACGCGCGGGCGGTCCGGTGCGGGGGTGCGCGTCATGGGTCAGCCGACCGTCACGAAGTGGTCGCCGCGCGGGGCGAGATGGCCGATGACGGGAGCGCCGGGTACCTCCCCGGCGACGAGGAGGCCTCCGGAGGTCTGGGCGTCGGCGAGCAGCAGCCGTTCCTCCTCGCCGACGCCGGGCCCGAAGCGGGTGTGCGGGGCGACCCAGTCGAGATTGCGCCGTGTGCCGCCGCTGACGTACCCGTCGCGCACGGCCTCGCGGGCCCCGTCGAGGTACGGGACGGCGGCCGGGTCGAGGACGGCCGTGACGCCGCTGGCCCGGGCCATCTTGTAGAGGTGGCCGAGGAGCCCGAAGCCGGTGACGTCGGTGGCGCAGACGGCCCCGGCGGCCAGGGCGGCGCGCGCGGCGGCGGCGTTGAGCGTGGTCATGGCTTCCACCGCCGCGGGGAAGCGCTCACCGGTCGCCTTGTGCCGGGTGTTCAGTACGCCGATGCCGAGCGGCTTGGTCAGTGACAGCGGCATCCCGGGCCTGCCCGCGTCGTTGCGGAGCAGCCGCTCGGGGTCGGCCTGCCCGGTGACGGCGAGCCCGTACTTGGGTTCCGGGTCGTCGATGCTGTGTCCGCCGGCGAGGTGGCAGCCGGCCTCGGCGGCCGTGTCGGCGCCGCCGCGCAGCACCTCGGCGGCCAGTTCCATCGGCAGGGTCTCGCGCGGCCAGGCGAGCAGGTTGACGGCGACGACGGGGGTGCCGCCCATCGCGTAGACGTCGGAGAGCGCGTTGGCCGCGGCGATCCGGCCCCAGTCGTAGGCGTCGTCGACCACGGGGCCGAAGAAGTCGGTGGTCATGACGAGGGTGCCGGTGGCGGTGGTGACCACGGCGGCGTCGTCGCCGTTCTCGGTGCCGACCACCAGCTCGCCGGGGGGCCGCTGACCGTTCGTTCGGGCCGGTACGGCGGCCATGACGGCCTCCAGCTCACCGGGCGGGATCTTGCAGGCGCAGCCGCCGCCGCGCGCGTACTGGGTGAGCCGGATCGTCGTCGTGCCGTTCAACACCGTTTCCCTGCCTGTGCGTCGTGCGTGTCGGTTCGTCGTGCCGGGTGCCGGGTGCCGGTCCGGTCCGGCGGGTGGCTCGGGGTGTCCGCGGAGGTGCCAGTATCCCTGGTGGGCCTCCGCGCCGTGCGGAGCGGGAGGGTCGGAGCAGCTCCGCCCGGCGGGTCCGGGTGCCGTCCGTCTCCGCCGGGTGTGCCGGGGCGCGCGGCGATCGCCGCGCGCCCCGGCGGCGATCGTCAGACGAGCAGCGGGCCCATGTTCTTGGCCGCCGGCTGGACCTTGACGCTCTCGCCGTCGCCGAAGACGCGGACCGGTTCGCTGCTGCGGGTCATCGACCCGGCCGCGACCATGCGGACCGCCGGGTCGATGTCCAGGCGGTCGTCCCCGGTGAGCCGGTGGACGGCGAAGACCTCCTGCGGCGTGCCGTCCGACGCGACGCCGAGCGCCACGTACACGAGGCGGGTGCCGTCCGCCTTCTCGTTGACGAACACCACCCCCCTGTCGGTGGGAGTACGAGTCATCGTGCGTTTTCCTTCCGAGCCGAAGTGGATGCGCCGGCCGCCGCGTCGTCCTGCGTCCGCTCATGGAGCGGGTCGATGTCGGCGAGCGTCGCCTGGAACAGCACGTTCCGCCAGTCGCCCCCGTACGGGAAAAGGCCACTGGTGGTGCGGATCCCCAGCTTCGAGGGAACACGGGAGGCGCGGATGTGGCTCTGCGCCTCCCCCATCGCGTACATGCTCTCCAGCGTCCGCCAGAGAGTCACGCTGAGGACCGTGCGGTCTTTCCAGAGCACGACCGGTGCGGCGCCCACGAATCCGGGGGCGACGCGCCGGACCTCTCTCTTGATGCGCATGTGCATGAGCAGCACGACGACCACGTTCAGCGCCGTGCGGCATTCGAAGCGGGTGAGGGCGATATGTCCCCGGGAGTCCCGGGCCGTGGTGTAGCTGTTCATCGCCAGGCCGTCCAGACCGTGTAGGCACCCAGGAGCACGAGGCCGAGACCGGCCGCGCGCCGCATCCACGGGAACCAGGGCCGTACTCGGTCTCCGAACTGGGTGAGGGGAACAAGGGACCAGGTGACGCTGCGCACCGTCACGGCCGCCACCCCCACCAGCGCCATGCAGACGAGCAGCAGCGGCGAGGATCCGGGGTACAGCAGCACGGCTGCCGCGAGCACACCCCAGGTCAGGGAGGTCGACTTCTGTGTGGTGAACAGCAGGCCGAGATCGAAGCCCCAGGTCAGGCCGAGCATGCCGGGCGGCATGGTCCGGACGTGTTCCTGCGGCACCTGCCGCCAGATGTGCGGCGTACGGTTCGCCAGGTCGGCGACGCCGAACACCACCAGGGCCACTGCGGTGATCGTCTGACGCCATGACGTGTCGGCGACCAGGGCGACGCCCTGTCCGAGCACGTACACGGCCAGGGACATGAGGCCCGCGGCAATGGCCTCTCCCACCGCCAGACTCACGAGGAACCGGCTACCACTCGATCCGCTTCGCTTCAGCATCGGGCCGGCGACCCCGGCCATCGACTGACCTCAAGGGCTGAAGACTTGCAGGATCGCCGCGACGCCGGCGATCACGAGCCAGGTCACCATGCGGTGTTGACTCCTTCGTGTCCAGGTCGGGGACGCGGGGCGTCCCTATGACCGCATCGTTCAGTGGTGGATCGTCGGGCGGAGGCCGGTCAGTTGTAGCGGCACTCGAAGGCCGACTTGACGTTGCCGGGCGTCTCGCAGCAGCTGCAGTGCAGGGAGCCGCTCATCGAACAGCCCCACAGGTAGCCGAGGTGAGCACGGCAGTACGTCATCGTGGTGTAGCCGGACGTGCCCGGCGGGTGGGCGAGGTTGCAGCAGTTGTCGCTGTCGGCCGCGGCGGGTGACGCGGAGCTGAAGACTCCTGCGGCGGCCATGAGACCGCTGGCCCCGAGGCCGCCGAGCATGCGGCGCCTACCGAGCCGGAGCTTCGGCTCGGTCGCGTCGGCGCCTGCCGTTCTGCGGGCAAAACGCATTCGGGTGCTCCTGTTCTTCTCTGGATACGGATTCTTTCTCTGCCGGGATCCGCGGCGGGCGCCGCGAACCACGTCGGTGGGCGCGTGAACGCGTCAGACGGCGGCACGGGCGGTGCCGGCCGGACGCACCTCACGCAGCAGTTCGGCGACCGAGGTGAAGAGATATCCCTCGCTCAGCACGCCGTTGTCGAAGACGAGCGCGGTCGGGCTCTGGGTCACGGAGAAGGAGCCCGCGACCCAGCCGCCCCGCTCGTCGACGTAGGTGGGAATGTCCGCCAGTCCGTTGCGCAGGACGAACTCCTCGCCGTCCGCCCGCTCGGCGCAGGAGACCGCGATGCCGACCGTGTCCGCCACGCCCTCGAGGGCCCCCCCGGAGATCTGCGCGGCGACCTTGGCGCAGGTGGCGCAGACGGTGCTCAGCACGAGGACGACGACGCGGGATCCGGTGTCCAGGGCCCTGAGGGGCTCGGGCCACTCGTCCACGACGGCGCCGAGGCGGTACTCCTCCAGCGGGGAGACCTCCGTCGACGCGGCCGGAGCGGCGCCGCTGGTGCGGGACGCGAGTTCACCCATCATCGCGAAGAGCAGGACGACGGCGGCGGTCAGAAGCAGCAGTGCACAGGCCAGAACGATCGTCATCAGGCAGATCCCCATCTGCGAAGGAAGGAGCGGTAGGCGGTCGCCGCGGCGGTCCGGTGCGTGACCAGGAGCCAGCCGCTGGAGACGGCGGAGGTGAGCGTGGCCGCGGTCGCGGCCGAGCCGGCGTCGGGCCCGGCGAGGAGACCCGTGAGTGCCACCGCGGCGAAGGCCAGGCCGGTGATCACGTTGGCGGTGCCGAGCGGCTTGTCGTTGTCCACGCCGAAGCAGCCGCACGGGCGGTCGCTGCCGCGGAGCAGTCCCGCCGCGCCGAGCGCGGCGAAGGAGAGACCGAGCACGGCGACGGCCCCGTACCCGACGGGGCGGGTGGCCGGGGCGATCAGCAGGACGAGCGTGGCCACTTCGAGCAGGGCGACCATGCGGACAACGATGTCGGCCGGCCGGCGTCGTCCTCCCGTGAGTTCCTGGAGAGCCGAGGCGGCGACGGAGGGCCCCACGGTTTTCGCCGCGGCTGCCCGGAGGAGAACGGCGGCCACCCCGACGTTCAGCAGAGTCATGGGCATGTCAAATTGCGACAAAGCGGCCCCCTGTCATGCGTGAAAGATATCCACTGTGAATTGCGGCAGAGGCACTCGGAGGAGAGGAAAAGGAATATGTCTCTGTGGTCCCCGCCGGATCATCATGCCCAGGGAGATCGAGGTCGTCAACGCTTTATCGAACACCCCTCAAACGGAGTTTCGCGTTCCACCCTCACGTCTATTTCTTCGCAAAAAGGCCCCGGACCGGCCGGAATCACGATAGATGAGTCCCCCACACACAAGGACGGTGCCCGGTGTCGTTTCCGACACCGGGCACCGTCACTCAGGGACAGCCAAGGGCTGGAGCCGTCAGGCGCGGCCCGCCGATCGCTGGGTCCTGCGGGTGACCGCGTCGATGACGACGGTCGCCAGCAGCACACCACCGGTGATCATGTACTGCACCGGCGAGGCGATGCCCTGCAGGGCGAGGCCGTACTGGATCGACACGATGACCATCACACCGAGCAGCGCGTCCCAGGTGCGGCCGCGGCCGCCGAAGAGGGACGTGCCGCCGATCACGGCCGCGGCGATCACGTTCATCAGGAACTCACCGGTGCCCGCGCCCTGGTTGGCGGAGGCGATCTTCGAGGCCACGAAGAGGCCGCCGATCGCGGCGAACGTGCCGGCGATCGCGAAGACCGAGATCCGGACCAGCTCCACGTTGATGCCGGCGCGGCGGGACGCCTCGACGCTGCCGCCGAGCGCGAACACCTTGCGGCCGTAGGCGGTGCGGCGCAGCACGAAGTCCGTGAGGATCAGGAACGCCAGGAAGATCACCACGGCCAGGGGCAGGCCCTTGTACTGGTTGAAGACGATCGCCACGACGAAGGCCAGCACGGCGAGCAGCACGGTGCGCACGATGACCTCGCTCAGCGGCCGGGACGGCACCCCGGCGGCCGCACGGCGGCGGTTGTCGAAGAACGCGGTCAGGAAGTACCCCGCGGTCACGAGGACCGCCAGGCCGTAGGCGGCCGCCACATCGCTGAAGTAGTAGCTGGTCAGCTGGGCGACCACACCGTCGGGGTCCAGGTTGATGGTGCCGTTGCTGCCGAGTATCTGCAGCATGAAGCCCTGCCAGAACAGCAGGCCGGCCAGCGTCACGGCGAAGGCCGGCACACCGATCTTCGCGAAGACGAAGCCGTGGATCGCGCCGGCCACGGTGCCCGTCAGGACGGCCAGCACCAGGGCCAGGATCTCGTTCATCCCGTGCGTGACGCTCAGGACCGCGAACGTGGCACCCGCGACACCGCTGACCGAGCCGACCGACAGGTCGATCTCGCCGAGCAGCAGGACGAAGACGATACCGACGGCGATCATGCCGGTGCCGACCATGGCGACCGACATGTCGGAGAAGTTGCCGGCGGTGAGGAAGTTGGAGTTCAGGCTGGTGAAGATGGCCCAGATGATCAGCAGACCGACGACGACCGGGAGGGAGCCCAGGTCACCGGCCTTCATCTTCCGCTTGAACTCGTTGACGTAGCCGGCGAGGCCCTGTTCGCGCACCAGCAGCCGGGGGTCGACCGTGGGGACCGCGGCGGAGGCGGCCTCGGGGTTCGCGACCCCGGGGTCCCCGGCGGGGGTGGAGGTCTTTTCGATGCTCACTTCTGGATCTCCCCATTGGTGCGCGCCGCACGACGGGTCACGGCGTTGTCCGTGGCGCCCGTGATGGCGGAGATGATCTCTTCCTGCGAGGTCGACTTGACCTCGAAGACGCCGTTGTTGCGCCCGAGGCGCAGGACGGCGACCTTGTCGGCGACCGCCTTGACGTCGGCCATGTTGTGGCTGATGAGGATGACGGCGTGGCCGCGCTCGCGCAGCCGCTCCACCAGGTCGAGGACCTGCGCGGTCTGCTCGACGCCGAGGGCGGCGGTGGGCTCGTCGAGGATGACCAGCTTGGGCTCGCCGAGCATGGAACGGGCGATCGCCACGACCTGGCGCTGACCGCCGGAGAGCGAGGCGATCGGGATGCGGACGCTGGGGATGCGGATGGACAGCGTGTCCAGCAGTTCGCGGGAACGACGCTCCATCTCCACCTCGTCCAGGACGCCGCGCTTGCGGAGCTCCCGGCCCAGGTAGAGGTTGCCGACGACGTCGATGTTGTCGCACAGCGCGAGGTCCTGGTAGACGGTCGCGATGCCCAGGTTCTGGGCGTCGTGCGGCTTGTTGATGGTGACGGCCTTGCCGTCCCACTCGATGGCGCCTTCATCGATGGGGTGCACGCCGGCGATCGTCTTGACCAGCGTGGACTTTCCGGCGCCGTTGTCGCCGACCAGGGCGACCACCTCACCGGCGTGGACCTCAAGCTCTACGTCGGTGAGCGCCTGGACGGCACCGAATCGCTTGGAGACCCCGCGCAACGCCAGCACGGGCGTAGCGGACACGTGAACCATCTCCTTCGCCGCCTGACCCGGCGGGAGGTTGTGCAGAAGTTTGGGGGGTGGTGGTGTTCCGTCCGGCGCCCCGCGTAGCTTGCGGGGCTGATGGTGCGGGGCGCCGGAGGAAGCGGCGTGCAGCCTGTCCCGTACGCGCTCGGGCGGTACGGGGGACGGGTCTGCCTACTTCACGCCGGCCGTGTCGCAGGCGGCCTTGTACTTGCCGGCGCAGATCTCGTCGACGGTGTAGAAGCCCTCCTTGACGACCGTCTCGTTGATGTTGTCCTTGGTCAGGGAGATGACCGGGACGAGCACCGTCGGGACGCCCTTGGTGGTGGCGCTGTCGGACTTGCTGGTGGCGATGGAGTCGAGCGACTTCCCCTGGGCGAGGGCGACGGCCATCTCGGCGGCGACCGTGGCCTCCTGCGGGTAGGACTTGTAGACGCTCATGTACTGCTCACCCGTGAGGATGCGCTGCACGCCCGCCAGCTCGGCGTCCTGGCCGGTGACCGGGATGTTGCTGATGCCGGCGGCCTTCAGGGCGGTGATGATGCCGCCCGCCATGCCGTCGTTGGCGGAGTAGACGCCGACGATCTTGTCCTTGCCGAGGGCGGAGATGGCGCCCTCCATGTTGGCGTTGGCGTTCTCCGGCTTCCACTCCTTGGTGTCGTACTCGCGGCCGACCTTCACCTTGCCGTCGAGGACGTCGTGGGCGCCCTCCTTGAACTGGCCGGCGTTCGGGTCGGTGGAGGAGCCGTTCATCATGACGATCTGGCCGTCCTTGGCCTTGTCGCCCAGCGCCTTCAGCAGGGCCTCGCCCTGCGTCTTGCCGACAGTCACGTTGTCGAACGAGGTGTAGGCGTCGATCGGGCCCTCGGCGAGGCGGTCGTAGGCGACGACCTTGATGCCCTGGTCCTTGGCCTTCTTGATCGAACCGGCGATGGACTTGGAGTTCACCGCGTCCACGATCAGCACGTCGACCTTGTTGGTCACCATCGTGTCGACCTGCTGCGACTGCAGCGTGGCGTCCTGCTTGGCGTTGGCGTAGATGACCTCGCCCTTGTTGTTCGTGAGCTCCTTGACCTTCTTCTCGATCAAGGGCTTGTCGAACTTCTCGTACCGCGCGGTCTGGTTCTCCGGAAGGAGCAGACCGACCTTGATGGCGTCGCCCTTCTTGGCGGCGGAGTCGGACGAGTCGGCCTTGTCGCCGGACTCCTTGGCGCTGCCACAGGCGGCGAGCGAGACGGCCATCGCGGTGGCGGCAACGGCAACGGCGGCACGACGCATACGCGTGTTCATTCAGAAACCTCCCTGACGAGGCCGCGTCGTTGCGGCCGAGGTGGCTGGAAGTCAACTCGGCCACACGTGCGACGTCAAGAAGTAAATCCTTAACGAGATGGCAACGGTGCCATCCGTTCTCTAAGTGAAGGCAGGGGTGGCCGCGGGCATGGCCGCGGTGGCACTTCCGTCCAAAAGCGTCGAATCACCCATCTCGCTGAGGGCCAGGGCGAGCGCCCCGAGGACCTCCGCACGGCCCCCAAGTGCCCCTGGAAGGACGGAGAGTCGACGGGCGGCGCTGGGGATGGCGTAGCGGCCCACGGACTCCCTTATCGGGCCGAGCACCAGCTCTCCGGCCTCGGCGAGATCGCCACCGAGGACCACGCGGCTGGGGTTGAGCAGGTTGCAGAGATTGGCGACGCCGCTGCCGATGTGGCGGCCGACGTCGGCGATCACCCGACGGCAGCCCGGGTCGCCGTCCCGCGCCAGCCGCACGACGCCCTCCATCGTGAGGTCCGTGCCGTGGCTGGGCTGGAGCAGCGGGAGCACGTAGCGTGCGGCCGCGAAGGTCTCCAGGCAGCCCCGGTTCCCGCAGCGGCAAACGGGACCGGCCTCGTCCAGGGTGATGTGCCCGATCTCTCCCGCGGTGCCGCCGGGCCCGCGATAGATCTTGCCGTTGATCACCAGACCGGCTCCGACACCGCTGGCGACCTTGATGTACGCCAGGTCGCGCACCCCTCGGCCACTGCCCCAGACCAGCTCGCCCAGGGCGCCGAGGTTGGCGTCGTTGTCCACGTGCACGGGCACGCCGAGCCGCCCCCGCAGCTCCTCGGCGGGCCGGGTGCCGCCCCAGCCGGGCAGGATGGCGGTCGAGCCCAGCGTCCCCGACTCCACGTCGATCGGGCCGGGCACGCCGAGACCCACGCCGGCGATCTTGGACCGGTCGACGCCGGTGGCCTCGATCAGCCGGCTGACCAGCTGCTCCGCGCGGTCGAAGCCCTGCGCCGACGACGCGTCGACGTCCAGCGGCTCGGACTCCTCCGCGAGCACCTGGTGGGCGAGGTTCCCGACCGCGACGCGCAAATGCGTGTGCCCGAAGTCGACGCCGATGACGATGCCGGCGTCCCCGCTCAGCGAGACGCTGCGGGCCCGGCGGCCGCCCGCCGAGGTGGGCGTGACCTCGACGGTCCCGCCGTCCTTCAGTTCCCGGACGATGTTCGAGACCGTCGCCGCGGACAGACCCGTCGTCCTCGCGATCTCCGCCTGCGTGAGCGACCCGGCGAGCCGTACCGCTCGTACGACCCGTTCCAGGTTGGCTCGGTGCAGCGACGACTGCGACCCGGGAGTCTCCACGACGACCTCCTGCGCGCGGGGCCGCTTCGATGAGACCCCGTCTATGTCCAACTAGTGAACTCTAAGCTGAGCCGTTCGGGTCGCCTCCCGTCAAGAGGTTGAACCGCATCCGGGTGCCCCGCACACGCACACGTATGCCGCCCCCGGCGGTCCGGGAGCGGCATGCGCGAGGGGCGGGCGGGGTTACTTCAGGGCGCCCGCCGTGAGGCCCTGGACCACCTGGCGCTGGAAGATGATGTACGCGGCCAGCACCGGCAGCATCGCCATCACCAGGCCCGCGAACAGCCCCGACCAGTCGCCCTTGTAGCCCTGGCTGACCGCCAGTTGCACCAGGCCCTGGGTGAGGACGTGCTTGTCCGGGTCGGTGTTCAGCACGGTGGGCAGCATGTACTGGTTCCACTGCCCCAGGAAGTTGAAGATCCCCACGCTGATCAGGCCGGGCTTGGCCATCGGCAGCATGATCTGGAAGAACGTCCGGGTGTGGGAGGCCCCGTCCACGAACGCCGCCTCCGCCACCGAACTCGGCAGGGTCCGGAAGAACCCGGTCAGGAAGAACACCGTGAAGGGCAGCGAGTAGGCGATGTAGACCAGGATCAGCCCGTGGATGGTGTTCAGCAGGCCCATGTTGTCCACCACGTAGAACAGCGGGACCAGCGCGAGCATGATCGGGAAGCTCATGCCGCCGATGAACAAGTAGTAGATGAACCGGTTGCCCGGGAAGTCGAACCGGGCGAGCACGTAGGCCGCCATGGAGCCGAGCACCAGGGTGCCGACGAGCGAGCCGCCGACCACCAGGACGGTGTTGAGGAAGTAGTCGCCCATGTGGGCCTGGGACCAGGCCCGCGACCAGTTGTCGAAGTTCAGCTTGTCGGGCAGCGACCAGGGCGAGCCGAAGATGGAGGCGTCGTCCTTGAAGGAGGTCATCACCGCCCACACCAGCGGCATCCCGACCATGATCGCCCAGATGACGAGGACGCCGTGGGAGAAGACGTTGAGGGTGGTGCCCTCCTTCTTCCCCCGGGTGGGTCCGCCGGGCGGGGCCTCGGTCTTGCGGACGACAGGGCCGGACTCGGCCGGTACGGGCGCGGGGGTCTCGGTCGTCTTCATGATCAGAACTCCAGCCGCTCGCGCCGGCCCAGTCGCATCACGACGGCGGCGAAGGCCAGCGTGACGATGAGCAGGGCGACGCCGATCGTGGTGGCGTAGGCGGCCTGACCGTCACGGAACGCCTTCTGGTACACGTACAGGACCATGACGGTGGTCGAGTAGTCGGGGCCGCCGGGGCCGGTCGTCATGATCTGTACGACCGCGAACGACTCGGCACCGAGCGCGAGGATGCCCATGTAGACCCAGCCGGACTGCACGGTGTCCCACAGCAGTGGCAGGGTGACCTTGAAGAAGGTCGTCGCACGGTTCGCCCCGTCCAGCAGCGCGGCCTCGTACAGTTCCGCCGGGATGGACGCCATGCCCGCGGAGAACAGGACCACGAAGAAACCGACCGTGGACCAGACGAGCACCGCCATCACGCACCACAGCGCCAGGTTCGGGTCGCCCAGCCACAGCGGCTGAATGGAGTCGAGACCGATGCCGCGCAGCAGCGAGTTGATCGCGCCGCTGTCGGGGTTGTACGCGAACGCGAACAGCAGCGCGACGATCGCGATCGACAGCACCTGCGGGAAGAAGTAGACGATCTTGTAGAAGCCGGAGCCGCGGACCCCGGTGATCACCGGCCCGCCGCGGCGGTGGCGTCCGCCGACGTTGATCATGAAGGAGAAGAACAGCGCCAGGCCGAGCGTCACCAGCGGCACCAGCAGGGCGAACATCACGCTGTGCTGCAGCGACTTCCAGAAGATGTCGTCGTCGAGCATCCGTGAGTAGTTGTCGAAGCCGACCATCTTGAACTCGGGACTCAGTCCCGTCCAGTCCGTGAACGAGTAGTAGATGGACTGGATGAACGGCCAGACGACGAAGAGCGCGTACAGTCCCAGGGGAACCGCCAGGAACCCCACGATGAACCGGTACTTGCCGTGCTGCATTGCTACCGACCCCGATCTGCGCGCGGGTGGCGCCGCCAGGGCCCGGCCGGCGACGAGGCGCGGACCAGGCCCTGGTGACACGTCCTCACTGGTGCTTGTAGTGCTTGATCGAATCGTCCTTGGCCGCCTCGTCGGCGAAGCCCTGGATCTTCTTGATGGCCTCGGCCGGGGTGATGCGGCCGGCCATCATCTCGCCGAGCCCGGAGACGCCGATCTTCTCCTTCTGGAGCTGCACGTACCAGTCCTGCAGACGGGGGTTCACCACGTTGGTGCCCGCCAGTTCCAGCGCCGCGACACCGGACTTGAGGCCCGGGGTGAGCTCGATGCCCTCGGTGCCGCCGTTGTACGCCGTCAGCGACTTCACCTTGGCCGTGAAGTTCTTCGAGGACGCCTCGCCGAGCATGATGCGCAGCTGCTCCATGCCGCCGGCGCCGTTGGCCGCCTTGGCCGGGACGATGAACGGCTCGCCGCCGGAGGCCCAGATGGTGCCGAACGGCAGCTTGTCGGAGGAGTCGATGCCGGGCGGGGCGGAGACGGAGAGCTGGAAGTCGGCGGGGATGACCTTCGCGGACTCGTTCTCCACCCAGGAGCCGTTCGGGATGAACAGGGCGTCGCCCTTGGCCCACGCGGTCTGCGACTGGATGTGGTCCAGGCCAGGGGTGCCCTTGAGGACGTAACCCTTCTTGTAGAGCTCGTAGTAGGCCTCGAAGACGGTCTTGACCGCCGGGTGCTTCCAGGCGTTCGGCTCGAGGTTGTCGATGGCGTCGAGCACCTCGACGCCGCCCACCTTGCCGATCATCGGGTACATCGAGAAGGGGAGGTAGTAGGGGTACTTGCCGGCGTAGGTCCAGCCGGCCATGCCCTTCTTCTTCGCCTTCTCGCAGACGGCGAGCATCTCGTCCCAGGTCTTGGGATACTCCGCGTCCAGCGAGTCCAGGGCCTTCTGGGAGTACCAGTTGCCGTACACCGTGTAGGCGTAGTACAGGATCCAGACCTTCTCGCCGTCGAACTGGCCCATCTCCACGATGCCGGGGCGCAGCGTGTCGCGGACCTTCTTGGCCGGGTCGTCGTAGGACGGGGCGTCCAGCAGCGGGGTCAGGTCGGCGAGCTGGTTCTTGCCGACCAGCACGCCCATGTCCATCTGCTCGGCGCCGGAGTTGTCGACGAGGTCGGGCGGGTTGCCGCCGTTGAAGCGCGGCTGCAGCGTGGACTGGATCTTCTGCGTGGCCGCGAACTTCACCTTGGCCTTGGGGAGGTTCTTCTCGTAGACCTTGACGGCGTCCTCGGCGTACTCCTTGCCGAAGCCGCCGTCGAAGAGGACGAATTCCATCTGGGCGGTCTCGTTGACGGCCAGCGGGTTCTTGGCCGTCTTCTTGCCGGACTCGGCCTTCTTCTGGTCGTCCCCGCCGCCGCTCGCGCAGGCGGACAGGAAGCCCATGGCCGGTACGGAGATCAGGCCGAGCGCGGCGGACCGCTTGATCAGATCGCGGCGGCCGACGCCCGTTCGGTTGTTCTCGGCGGAAGTGGATCCCATGCTCAAGTCCTCGCCTTCTCCAGGACTCAGGCGGTGAACCGGATCCTCCCCGGCACCGCGATCGGGTCACGCTGGGTCGTGCAGGAAGTGCGGATACTGCTGTACGGGCGCCTTGGCGGTGTGCTTTCGCGGTTCCCCCCACGGATCCCCCGGTGGCCGACAGGTATAGTCCACTTCCGGTCGACGGAGCAAGATCGAATGCATGGTTCCCGGCACGTCTTTTCCGAGTTGAGACCTGGCGGAAATATGGGCGGACTGCGTGCCCCCTGAAGGAAATCCGACGGGCACCCGGCCCGGACGCCACAGGCAACACCCTTGACATCACTGGCATCTTCACGCGCTACTGTTCCTTGCGCTGTGAATTTGACAACGTTGTCCATTTCCTCGGAAAGCGCTTCCGGGGAGCGCACGGAGGGTGCTGGGGCATGCGGTACAGAGTTCGGCACAGATGGGGCTCGGCGGTCGTGCTGACGACCGCCCTCGCGGTGGCGGTGGGTTCGCAGGGGGCCGCGGTCGCGCTGCCCGCGGCGCCCGCCGCGGCCGACCGGGAATTCGCGTCCTCGTTCGAGGCGGACGACCCGGTTCCGGACTGGCTCAACACGGTGGAGACCGCCCCGGACGGCAGCAGGCGCGCCGCGGGCGTCGACGGCGGGTACAGCACGGGCATCCCGGGCAACGTCACCGACCACGTCACCGGCGTACGGGCGAGCGACGAGAACACCGGCGGCGGTGAGGTGAAGGAGAACCTCGTCGACGGTGAGCCGAGCACCAAGTGGCTGACCTTCGCCCGAACCGGCTGGGCCGAGTTCGACCTGGACAAGCCGGTGCGCGTCACCAGGTACGCGCTCACCTCGGCCAACGACCACGACGAACGCGACCCGGCGGACTGGACGCTGCAGGGCTCGGCGGACGGCAAGAGCTGGCAGACGCTCGACAGCCGCGCCGGGCAGGCCTTCGGCGAGCGGTTCGAGACGAAGACGTACGACCTCGCCGAGGCGGCCGAGTACCAGCACTTCCGGCTGGAGGTCACGAAGAACAACGGCGGCGACATCCTCCAGCTCGCCGACGTGCAGCTGTCCACGGGCGACAGCGACACTCCCGTCCCCCAGGACATGCTCTCGCTCGTGGACCGCGGCCCGAGCGGCTCGCCGACCGCCAAGGCGGGCGCCGGCTTCACCGGCAAGCGCGCCCTGAGGTACGCCGGCCGGCACACCGCGGACGGCCGGGCGTACTCGTACAACAAGGTGTTCGACGTCGACGTGAAGGTCGACCGCCGCACCGAGCTGAGTTACAGGATCTTCCCGTCCATGGCGGACGGCGACCTCGACTACGACGCCACGAACGTCTCCGTCGACCTCGCCTTCACCGACGGCACCTACCTGAGCGACCTGGGCGCCACCGACCAGCACGGGTTCGCGCTGACGCCGGCCGGTCAGGGCGCCGCGAAGGTCCTCTACGTCAACCAGTGGAACGCCGTCGAGTCGGCCATCGGCACCGTCGCGGCCGGCAAGACCGTCGACCGGATCCTGGTGGCCTACGACTCCCCCAAGGGCCCGGCGAAGTTCCGCGGCTGGCTGGACGACGTCGCCATCAGGTCCGCCGGGCCCCAGCGGCGCGAGGCCCATCTGTCCGACTACGCGCTGACCACCCGCGGCACCAACTCCAGCGGCAGCTTCTCGCGCGGCAACAACTTCCCGGCGACCGCCGTACCGCACGGCTTCAACTTCTGGACGCCGGTGACCAACGCGGGCTCGCTGAGCTGGCTGTACGACTACGCCCGCGGCAACAACGCGGACAACCTGCCGACGCTCCAGGCGTTCAGCGCGAGTCACGAGCCGAGCCCGTGGATGGGCGACCGGCAGACCTTCCAGGTGATGCCCTCCGCCGCCGCCGGCACCCCCGACACCGGCCGGGAGGCGCGCGAGCTGGCCTTCCGGCACGAGAACGAGACCGCCCGCCCCTACTACTACGGGGTGCGGTTCGAGAACGGTCTCAAGGCCGAGATGGCGCCGGCCGACCACGCGGCGATCATGCGCTTCACCTACCCCGGTGACGACGCGAGCGTGATCTTCGACAACGTCACCGACCAGGCCGGCCTGACCCTGGACGAGAAGACGGGCACCTTCACCGGCTACTCGGACGTCAAGTCCGGCCTGTCCACGGGCGCCACCCGGCTGTTCGTGTACGGCGAGTTCGACAAGAAGGTCACCGGCGGCGAGTCGGCCGGCGTCAAGGGCCACCTGCGCTTCGACGCCGGCAGGGACCGCACGGTCACGCTGCGCCTGGCGACGTCGCTGATCGGCGTCGACCAGGCGAAGGACAACCTGCGCCAGGAGATCCCGAAGCGCACCTCCTTCGACAAGGTACGCAGGAACGCCCAGAAGCAGTGGGACGGCATCCTCGGCAAGGTCGAGGTGGAGGGCGCCACCCGGGACCAGCTGACGACCCTGTACTCCAGCCTCTACCGGCTGTACCTGTACCCGAACGCCGGCCACGAGAAGGTCGACGGCACGTACAAGTACGCCTCGCCGTTCCAGAAGATGCCGGGGGCGGACACCACGACGGCCACCGGCTCGAAGATCGTGGACGGCAAGGTGTACGTCAACAACGGCTTCTGGGACACCTACCGGACCACCTGGCCCGCGTACTCCTTCCTGACGCCGTCCACCGCCGGTGAACTGGTCGACGGGTTCGTGCAGCACTACAAGGACGGCGGCTGGACCTCACGCTGGTCCTCCCCCGGTTACGCGGACCTGATGACCGGCACCTCCTCGGACGTGGCGTTCGCGGACGCGTACGTCAAGGGCGTCGACTTCGACGCGAAGGCGGCGTACGACGCGGCCGTCAAGAACGCCACCGCGGTGCCCCCGTCCTCGGGCGTGGGCCGCAAGGGCATGGCCACCTCGCCGTTCCTCGGCTACACCAGCACCGAGACGCACGAGGGCCTGTCGTGGGCGCTGGAGGGCTACCTCAACGACTACGGCATCGCGAAGATGGGCGAGAAGCTCTACAAGGAGACCGGCGAGAAGCGGTACCAGGAGGAGTCGGCGTACTTCCTCAACCGCGCCCAGGACTACGTCACCATGTTCGACGCGAAGGCCGGCTTCTTCCAGGGCAAGGACGCGGCGGGCAACTGGCGCGTGGACTCGGAGAAGTACGACCCGCGCGTGTGGGGCTACGACTACACGGAGACCAACGGCTGGGGCTACGCCTTCACCGCACCGCAGGACAGCCGCGGCCTGGCCAACCTGTACGGGGGGCGCGGCGGCCTCGGCGACAAGCTCGACGAGTACCTCGCCACCCCGGAGACGGCCTCCCCGGAGTTCGTCGGCTCCTACGGCGGCGTCATCCACGAGATGACCGAGGCACGCGACGTGCGCATGGGCATGTACGGGCACTCCAACCAGGTCGCCCACCACGCCCTGTACATGTACGACGCGGCCGGGCAGCCGTACAAGACGCAGAAGAACGTCCGCGAGGTGCTGCAGCGTCTGTACACCGGCAGCGAGATCGGGCAGGGCTACCACGGCGACGAGGACAACGGAGAGCAGTCGGCCTGGTTCCTCTTCTCCTCCCTGGGCTTCTACCCGCTGGTCATGGGCAGTGGCGAGTACGCCGTCGGCTCCCCGCTGTTCACCAAAGCGACCGTCCACCTGGAGAACGGGCGGAAGCTGGTCGTGAAGGCGCCGAGGAACAGCACGAGGAACGTCTACGTGCAGGGGCTGAAGGTCGACGGCAAGCGCTGGAACTCCACTGCGCTCCCCCACTCGCTGCTGGCGAAGGGCGGGGTCCTGGAGTTCGACATGGGCGCGAAGCCGTCCTCGTGGGGTACCGGCAAGGACGCGGCGCCGGTCTCGATCACCAAGGACGACCGGGTGCCGGCCCCGCGCGCGGACGCCCTGTCCGGTGACGGGGCGCTCTTCGACAACACGTCGGCGACGGACGCGGCAGTGACGTCGGTGGACCTGCCGCTGCCGGCGTCCGGCAAGGGCGTCGAGGCGGTCCAGTACACGCTGACCTCGTCGGCGGACCGGACGAAGGCCCCGGCCGGCTGGACGCTCCAGGGCTCGTCCGACGGCACCACCTGGCGGACCCTGGACCGGCGCTCCGGCGAGTCCTTCGCCTGGGACCGGCAGACGCGGGCGTTCTCGGTGAAGTCGCCGGGCACGTACGCGAAGTACCGGCTGGTCCTGGAGGGCGAGCACACGCTGGCGGAGGTGGAACTGCTGGCGTGAGCGGGGCGTGACGGCGGCGGGCAGGGGCCGTCGGCCCCGGACCCGCCGCCCGCGGCACGGACGGGGCGGGCGGTCGTCCGACGCCCGTGTGCGCCCGCCGCAACGCCCGAGGGCCGCACCCCCGTCGCCGGGGGTGCGGCCCTCGCTCGCTGAGCCGTACCGCTTACTTGCGGATGAGGCTGCGCAGCACGTACTGCAGGATGCCGCCGTTGCGGTAGTAGTCGGCCTCACCGGGGGTGTCGATGCGGACGACCGCGTCGAACTCGACACCGGTGTCGGTGGTGACCTTCACCGTGCGCGGGGTGGTGCCGTCGTTCAGCTCGGTGACGCCGGAGACGGAGAAGGTCTCCTCGCCGGTCAGGCCGAGGGAGGCCGCGTCCTGGCCCTCCGGGAACTGCAGCGGCAGGACGCCCATGCCGATGAGGTTCGAGCGGTGGATGCGCTCGTAGGACTCGGCGATGACGGCCTTGACGCCGAGGAGCGCGGTGCCCTTGGCGGCCCAGTCGCGGGACGAGCCGGAGCCGTACTCCTTGCCGGCCAGGACGACGAGCGGGATGCCCTGCTCGATGTAGTTGCGGGAGGCGTCGTAGATGAACGACACCGGCCCGTCCGCCTGGGTGAAGTCGCGGGTGTAGCCGCCCTCCGTGCCCGGCGCGATCTGGTTGCGCAGGCGGATGTTGGCGAACGTGCCGCGGATCATGATCTCGTGGTTGCCGCGGCGCGAGCCGTAGCTGTTGAAGTCGCGGCGCTGGACGCCGTGCTCCGTCAGGTACTTGCCCGCCGGGGTGTCGGCCTTGATGGCACCGGCCGGGGAGATGTGGTCGGTGGTGACCGAGTCGCCCAGCTTGGCGAGCACCCGGGCGCCGGAGATGTCCTCGACCGGGGCCGGCTCCATGCCCATGCCCTCGAAGTACGGGGGCTTGCGGACGTAGGTGGACTCGGTGTCCCACTCGAAGGTGTCGCCGGTCGGGATGGACAGCGCCTGCCACTGGGCGTCGCCCGCGAAGACGTCGCTGTAGGACTTGGAGAACATGTCCTCGCCGATGGCGTTGGCGACGACGTCGTTGACCTCGGCCTCGGTCGGCCAGATGTCCTTCAGGTAGACGGGGTTGCCGTCCTGGTCGGCGCCGAGGGCGTCCTTGGTGATGTCGACCTTCATGGAACCCGCGAGGGCGTAGGCGACGACCAGCGGCGGGGACGCCAGGTAGTTCATCTTGACGTCGGGGTTGATGCGGCCCTCGAAGTTCCGGTTGCCGGAGAGGACCGACGTGACGGCGAGGTCGTGGTCGTTGACGGCCTTGGAGACCTCGTCCGGCAGCGGGCCGGAGTTGCCGATGCAGGTGGTGCAGCCGTAACCGACCAGGTTGAAGCCGACCTTGTCGAGGTAGGGGGTCAGGCCCGCCTTCTCGAAGTAGTCGGTGACGACCTTGGAGCCCGGGGCGAGGGTGGTCTTGACCCACGGCTTGCGGGTCAGGCCCTTCTCGACCGCCTTCTTGGCCACCAGGGCGGCGGCGACCATGACGTACGGGTTGGAGGTGTTGGTGCAGGAGGTGATGGCCGCGACCGTCACCGCACCGTGGTCCAGCTCGTAGGTCGTGCCGTCGGGGGCGGTGACCGGGACCGGGTTGGACGGCACGCCGTTGGTGACGGCGGGGGCGTCGGACGCCGGGAAGGACTCCTGGCCCGCCTCGTCCACGCTGTCGACGTAGTTGCGCACGTCCTGCTTGAACTGCTCGGCGGCGTTCGCCAGGACGATGCGGTCCTGCGGGCGCTTCGGGCCGGCGATGGAGGGCACGACCGTCGACAGGTCGAGCTCCAGCTTCTCGGAGAAGTCCGGCTCGGCCTTCGGGTCCAGCCAGAGGCCCTGCTCCTTGGCGTACGCCTCGACGAGGGCGACCTGCTGGTCGGAGCGGCCGGTCAGGCGCATGTAGTTCAGCGTCTCGTCGTCGATCGGGAAGATCGCGGCGGTGGAGCCGAACTCCGGCGACATGTTGCCGATGGTGGCGCGGTTGGCCAGCGAGGTGGCGGCGACGCCCTCGCCGTAGAACTCGACGAACTTGCCGACGACGCCGTGCTTGCGCAGCATCTCGGTGATCGTGAGCACCAGGTCGGTGGCGGTGGTGCCGGGGGTGAGCTCACCGGTGAGCTTGAAACCGACGACGCGCGGGATCAGCATGGAGACCGGCTGGCCGAGCATCGCGGCCTCGGCCTCGATGCCGCCGACGCCCCAACCGAGGACGCCGAGGCCGTTGACCATGGTGGTGTGCGAGTCGGTGCCGACCAGGGTGTCGGGGTAGGCCTTCCCGTCACGGGTCATGACGACGCGGGCCAGGTGCTCGATGTTCACCTGGTGGACGATGCCGGTGCCGGGCGGGACGACCTTGAAGTCGTCGAAGGCGGTCTGGCCCCAGCGCAGGAACTGGTAGCGCTCCTTGTTGCGGCCGTACTCCAGGTCGACGTTCTGCTGGAAGGCGTCGTTGGTGCCGAACTTGTCGGCGATGACGGAGTGGTCGATGACCATCTCGGCCGGGGAGAGCGGGTTGATCTTGTTCGGGTCGCCGCCCAGCTCCTTGACGGCCTCGCGCATGGTGGCGAGGTCGACCACGCAGGGCACGCCGGTGAAGTCCTGCATGATCACGCGGGCGGGCGTGAACTGGATCTCCTGCGACGGCTGGGCCTGCGAGTCCCAGCCGCCGAGGGCGCGGATGTGGTCGGCGGTGATGTTCGCGCCGTCCTCGGTGCGCAGCAGGTTCTCCAGCAGCACCTTCAGGCTGTAGGGAAGGCGCGCGGAGCCCTCGACCTTGTCCAGCCGGAAGATCTCGTACGACTCGTCGCCCACCTGCAGCGTGCTGCGGGCGTCGAAGCTGTTCGCCGACACGACAGTCTCCTTCATTCATGTGCGCGTACCACCGCATCCTGCCGCCACGCCGCCCTGGCCGGTCCGCTGAGGTAGGGCTAAGTTAGGGTACCCTTACCAGGGTGGCGGCTGCGGTGCGCCTCGGCAGATATCTCGATGTCGAGATAACTCTAGTACATGGGGGCGGACTGGTCATGCCCGGGCGCGATGTGGCGTGCACCCCACCCCGAGTGACCCGGAGGGCCATCTCCACGCAGAACCGGGGTATCCGATGCGTGCCGGGACCATCCGGCACGACTCGGAAGGGGGCACGATGCCGCTCACGTTCCGCAAGAGCTTCCGGATCCTCCCCGGAGTGCGGCTGAACATCAACAAACGTTCGTGGTCCATCACGACCGGCGGCGGGAACGGCCCGCGCCACACGCGCAGCAGCACGGGACGGCGTACGACGTCGATGGATCTGCCGGGACCCTTCGGCTGGCGCCGCACGACCACCGGCCGGCGCCGCTGACGCCCCTGTGACGTCGCATCACCCGAACAGACCCCCCAAGAGGCGCCATCTCATATCTGAGATAGCCTCAACCTCATGGCAGACGACTACCTCGTACGCATCGGCAAGCTCATCCGTGACGCCCGGCAGCACCGCGGCTGGACGCAGTCACAGCTTGCGGAGGCGCTCAACACCAGTCAGAGCGCCGTCAACCGCATCGAGCGCGGCAACCAGAACATCAGCCTTGAGATGATCGCCCGCATCGGCGAAGCGCTGGACAGTGAAATCGTCTCCCTGGGCTACGCGGGTCCGATGCACCTGCGCGTGGTCGGCGGCCGCCGGCTGTCCGGCGCCATCGACGTGAAGACCAGCAAGAACGCCTGCGTGGCCCTGCTGTGCGCCTCACTGCTCAACAAGGGGCGCACGGTGCTGCGCCGGGTCGCCCGCATCGAGGAGGTCTACCGCCTCCTGGAGGTGCTGGGCTCCATCGGCGTGCGCACCCGCTGGATCAACGACGGCACCGACCTGGAGATCGTGCCGCCGGCCGAGCTGGACATGGAGGCCATCGACGCCGAGGCCGCCGTCCGCACCCGCTCCATCATCATGTTCCTGGGCCCGCTGCTGCACCGCATGGACCGCTTCCGGCTGCCCTACGCCGGCGGCTGCGACCTCGGCACGCGCACCATCGAGCCGCACATGATCGCGCTGCGCCGGTTCGGCCTGGACGTCGCCGCGACCGAGGGCCACTACCACGCGGTGGTCGACCGGAGCGTGCGCCCGGGCCGCCCGATCGTGCTGACCGAGCGGGGCGACACGGTCACCGAGAACGCGCTCCTCGCGGCCGCCCGGCACGACGGCGTCACCGTCATCCGCAACGCCTCGTCCAACTACATGGTCCAGGACCTGTGCTTCTTCCTGGAGGCCCTCGGCGTCAAGGTCGAGGGCATCGGCACCACCACGCTGACCGTGCACGGCCTGCCGGTCATCGACGTCGACGTCGACTACTCCCCCTCCGAGGACCCGGTCGAGGCGATGAGCCTGCTGGCCGCCGCCGTCGTGACGGAATCGGAGCTGACGGTGCGTCGCGTCCCCATCGAGTTCCTGGAGATCGAGCTGGCCGTCCTCGAGGAGATGGGTCTCGACCACGACCGCACGCCGGAGTACGTCGCGGACAACGGCCGCACGCGCCTGGTGGACCTCACCGTCCGGCCCTCCAAGCTCGAGGCGCCGATCGACAAGATCCACCCCATGCCCTTCCCGGGCCTGAACATCGACAACGTCCCGTTCTTCGCGGCCATCGCGGCGTCCGCGCAGGGCAAGACCCTCATCCACGACTGGGTCTACGACAACCGCGCGATCTACCTGACCGACCTCAACCGCCTCGGCGGCCGCCTCCAGCTCCTGGACCCCCACCGTGTCCTGGTCGAGGGCCCCACCCGCTGGCGCGCCGCCGAGATGATGTGCCCGCCGGCCCTGCGCCCGGCGGTGGTCGTCCTGCTGGCGATGATGGCGGCGGAGGGCACGTCGGTGCTGCGCAACGTCTACGTCATCAACCGGGGGTACGAGGACCTGGCGGAGCGGCTGAACTCGATCGGGGCGCAGATCGAGACGTTCCGGGACATCTGAAAGGGCTCCGTAAAGACGCCGTCGTCCCCCCTCCCGACCTGCATGGACGCGAGGCCGTAGGGAGCGTGGTGGCTTCCTTGGGACGCACGGGGCGCGACGCAGGCGGGGGGCGGGGGGGCGGGGGGGGCCCCCCGCCCCCCCCCGGGGGCGGGGGCCCCCCCGCCCCCCCCCCCGCCCCCCGCGGGGGGGGCGGGGCGGGGGGGGGGGGGGGGGCCCGGGGGGGGCCCGGGGGGGGCGCGGGGGGGGGGGGCGGGGGGGCGGGGCCCCCCCCCCCCCCCCGCCGTGCTGCCTGGGCCCCGCCGGCCTCCGCGCGGGACCGGTTGTCCCGGGGGCCCAGGCGGTCAGTGGGTCCGCCGGTCAGTAGGCGGAGTCGACGTTGTCCATGGAGCCGTACTTGTCGGCCGCGTAGTTGCAGGCGGCGACGATGTTGGCCACCGGGTCGGTGATGGAGTCCTTGGTGCCCTTGACGTGGTAGTAGTCGAAGGTGGGCTGGATCGTCTGGAGCAGACCCTTCGAGGGGATGCCGTTCTGGGCGTTGACGTCCCAGTTGTTCTGCGCCTTCGGGTTGCCGGACGACTCGCGCATGATGTTGCGGTGCAGTCCCTCGTAGGTGCCCGGGATGTTCTTGGCGTCCATGACGTCCAGCGCGGTGCGGATCCAGCCGTCGAGGTCGTTGCCGTACTTCTTCTCGCCGGCCTTGACGATGGCCTCGATCTTGTCGGTCTGGGCCTGGGTCTGCGCGGTGGAGGCCTTGGCCGGCTCGGCGGCGTGCGCCGGGCTCGGGGCGAGGGTGAGGGTGACGGCGGCGGCGCCCGCGGCGGCGAGGGAGGCCACGGCGGACTTACGGATGTTGGGGCGGCGCATGATGGCGTGCATGGGTGTACCTCTCCATTCGGGAACGTGATGGGGAGGCCGACGGGGGGTCGGCGACGCGGTGTCCGCGTTGGACGCGGCTTCGCGTCATCAGGGCCGGTGTCTGGATCACGGACGGGCTCTTCCCGTCCGGTCCCGGCGCTCGGCTCCCCGGTACGCCGAACACATTGCGGAACGCTCCGGCGCCGCGACAAGTGTGTGACCTACTACGCCGCTTCGCAGACGGGCCGCGTGACGGCCCCGGACGGCTGGCGCCCGGGCGGGCGAGCGGCCGTCGAACGTCTACTAACTCGGGCCCTGTGTGACGTGAGCCCTGTGCGCGCCCTCACAGAGCCGGTCACCCGGCGGTCACCTGTCGTCACCCTGCGAAGACAGATGCCTCACTCGACGGAACACCGCCGTCACCGTTCGGGGTCGCGAGGAAGGCCCGCGTCCCGATACCAGGCGAGGTGGTGCCCGAGGACGCACGTGACGAGGCTGTGTCACTCGGTACGCGCGGAACTCCGCGCCCGCCGCGGCCGGGGGACGCGCCTCAGCGGGACCGCGTGCCGAGGTCCGTGAGCAGGTCGTTCAGCACCGTTTCCTCCTCGTCCCAGACACCGCACTCGGGGGGAGTGACGGCCAGGGCCGGGTCCCAGGGGGCGGCGGCGGGCGGGCCCTCAAGGCCCTGTCTCGGCCAGTGTGGTCACCGCTGCCCGGTGTTCCCCCGCCATGTACCGCGACGGCCGCCAGACGCTACGCACCAGTGCCGTGGCGATGCGGACCCGCCCCGATCGAGATCACCGTGGTAGCCGTCCGGGGCCTGGGCAAGCCGGTGCGCGAGGATACGGAAACCGACTGTCCGGCTTTGCGCCTCCAGGGCGGCGTACACGTCCTCCGGTCGCAGATGCACCGCGAACCGCTCCTTGGCGGCGAGGAAGGCTCGCAGGACCGGTAGAGGCAGGAGGTCATCTCGCTCGGCCCTTCCACCGCGGCCCCGAGCTCACGCTCCCGCGGCGGCGAACTCCACGAGACCGAGGCGTTCTTCGCGGCGACCCGGGAGCGCTACGACGCCGTGCTGGAGTGCCTCTCCCGCACCCGTCCCCACCTGGCGGTACGCCGACTGCCCTGCTCGGGGCGTTCCGTGGACGAGGTGGCCGCCGAGATACGCGACGCCGTCGCGGCCTTGTCCTCGCAGCCCCTTCCCGGCGAGATCTACGGTGTCCGGGTCAGCGACCGACTCCCCCACATCGCCGCAGGTCACCGCGTCGGCTGGTCTTTTCCGGGACATCTGGCCGGCGGTGCCGCCGTGTGGCCGTCATAGCCGCCAACCCCTCTGCCGGGTCGGCGCGTTGGCATCGGTGTCGTCTCGTGGTCTATGGTCCGGGCATGACTACCGGGACGGCCTCGTGCCACACACGGATCGGTGACCCGGTGCTCCTCTGAGTGCCGTGCGGGCCGGTGCGGGTCCGTGGTCCGGTCGAGGGTCCCGCGCCGCCGCGCGGGCCCCGCCTCCGTCGTGTCGATCACGCACTCGGCACATCGACCACGACCGGAGGACCCATGCCCGTCAAGACCCTGCAGATTCCCACCGCGGACGGCCACGCCGACGCCTTCGCCGCCTTCCCCGACCGCGGCGAGCGGCACCCGGGGGTGCTGATGTACCCGGACGGCTTCGGCGTCCGGCCCGTGCTGCGGGACATGGCCCGCGAACTGGCCGGACACGGGTACTACGTGCTCGTGCCGAATGTTTTCTACCGGCACGGCCCGGCGCCCGTGATCGACCTTCCCGAGTACATCGGAGAAGACGACCGGGCCGCGGTCCTCGCCCGGCTGATGCCCCTGATCGAGGCGCACACCGTCGACCGCGTCCTGCGGGACGCCGACGCCTACCTCCGTTCTCTCACCGCTCAGCCCGAGGTCGTCGGCGGACCTGTCGCGGTGACCGGTTACTGCATCGGCGGTCTCCTGGCGACGCGTACCGCCGCGGCCCACCCCGGTCGGGTGGCCGCCCTCGCCGCCTTCCACGCCCCCGTGGGCGCGGACGGGGCCGACGCTCTCTCCGGGATCACCGCTGAGGTCCACTTCGGTCATGCCGCGAGCGACCTGACGCCCGACGGCCTGCGCGAGCTCAACGAGGCGCTGGAGGCCGCGGAGGTCGACCACACCTCCGAGATCTACCCCGGCACGGTCCACGGCTTCACCATGGCCGACACCGACGCCTTCGACCCCGGCGCACTGCAGCTTCACTGGGAGCGGTTGCTTCCCCTTCTCGGCCGGTCCCTGGCCGGCGGCCGAGGCGTCGGCCAGGGGGCCGTCACGGGGTGCGGTAGCCCCGGAACGTCACCTGCTTGCGGGTCTCGAAGCCGAGGCGTTCGTACAGCGTGATCGCGGCGGTGTTCGTCTCGGCCACGTGCAGGAAGGGGCGTTCGCCACGGGCCTCGACGCGCGTGACGAGCGCTTCGACCAGGCGTGCCGCGTGGCCCCGGCCGCGGGCCTCAGGAGCGGTGCAGACGGCGCTGATCTCGGTCCAGCCCGGGGGCCGCAGCCGCTCCCCGGCCATCGCCACCAGCGCGCCGTCCTCCCGGATGCCGAGGTAGGTGCCGAGTTCCCGGGTGCGCGGCCGGAACGGCCCCGGCTGGGTCCGCGCGACCAGATCGAGCATCTCGGGCACGTCGTCCGCGCCGAGTTCGACGACCTCCGCGCCGGTCCGGGCACGGGGGTGAGGGAGCCGGCCGTCACCGGGCAGGACCAGCTGGCGGCCCTCCAGGCGGAAGACGGGCTCCCAGTCCGGTGGCGGAGTGGCCGGACAGCTGAACAGGTCGGCGAACGCCCCGGGGCCGAGCAGTTCGGCCAAGTCGGTCCAGGCCGGCGCGTCCGCGTCGGCGGGGACCGCGCAGAAGGTCGTCACGTCCGGCAGGTAGGTCGCGGCCCGGCCCAGCCGCCGGGCGAGGTGTGCGTGAGCGCCGCGGAGCGACCGTCCCACCGGGTCGTCGAGGGCCCGGATGTCGTCGTCGTCCGTCATGGTGCCGCACCTCCCGTGGGCCGGTCGACCCGCCGGCGATCATATGCGTGCGCCGGGAGAGCACTCACGGCGTCCCCCGGGGGCAGGGGCTCCCGGGGGACGCGGTCGGTGCGGTGCGGGTGGTGACTACCAGGTGAAGGCCGCCGACTGGTTGCCGGTGGCGACGCAGTAGGACGTGAAGCTGCCGCCCGCGTCGTTCACGGTGAACTTCAGGGACCAGTTGGACGCGCTCGGCGCGCCGGTGAGGGCGACCGAGTCGGTGGTGTCACCGCTGGAGAGGGACCCGCTCGCGAGCGGGAGCGGGCCGAAGGTGAGCGGGTCGCCCGTGTTCGCGGCCTCGTGCACGGTGCCGGAGAACTGCACCTCGCTCGTCGCGCCACCCGACGTCTTGTTCAGCTTCAGCGTCGTGGTCACGGTGTTGGCGTCGAGCGGGAACTGTGTGCGGATGTCCGTCGAGTCGATCCGGACCGTCTTGCCGCTGCCGGAGTCGGCCGCGGTGAGCGTGACGGTGCCGCTGCCCGCGAACCCGCAGTCGTACGAGGCGGTCGCGGTCGCCGGAGCGACGGCGACGGCCGAGCCGGCCAGGGCCAGGGTGGTCGCGAGCGCGCCGGAGGCGGCGATCGCGGTCAGGGTGAACCGTCGCGTCGAGAAGCCGTGCATGGGGGTGTGCTCCTTCGTGGCAGGTGCCGTATTCCTGACAGAACTGGGCTGTGCGGTCGCCGGGCCCGGCGTCACTGCCCCAGTACAGAACGTGATCCTCTGCTCGTGGTTGGCGATCTCTTGGTCCGCGCCGCTGAGCTGGGCGGAACGGCCCTGGGCGAGCCGTCGCCCCGAGGGGTCCCCGGTGTTCGCATAGGTCGGATATGGCGCCGCCGGGCACGGTGGGCGGATTCCTTCGACCCGGGGGACGCCCATGGACCTCACAGGAGCAGCCTTGTCCGAACCGCAGACCGGCGCCGGCGCCGGCGCCGGCGCCGAGTGGTGCGTCGTGCTCAACGGTGAGGGTCAGTACTCGCTCTGGCGGACCGGTCGTGAACTGCCCGCCGGCTGGCGCGTCGAGGGGACCAGGGGGACGCGGGAACGGTGCCTGGCGCGGGTGCAGGAGGTGTGGGCCGATCCGCGTCCGGCGGGGCTGCGCCGTCGTACGGCGGAGGGAGGGCGGGCGGGCGGCGTCTGCGTCACCGAGATCGTCGGGCGGCTGGCGCGGCGGGTGCCGGGGGCGGCGGCCGTGCGGGGGGACGGGTTCGCGCTGTCCTTCGGGGAGCTCGACGCGGCGGCGAACCGCTGGGCCCGGTACCTCGGGTCGCTGGGTGTGGGGCGTGGCGCGCTGGTGGGGGTGCTGCTCGGGCGGGGCGCCGGGCTGCACGCGGTGACGCTGGGCGTGTGGAGGGCGGGGGCCGGGTGCCTGCCGCTGGATCCGGCGTTCCCGGCGGCCCGGCTGCGGGCGCTGCTCGCCGCCACGGGGGCGCGGTTCCTGGTCTCCGAAGTGGCGTACGGGCCGGACGGGTTCGAGGGCGAGGTCCGGTACGTGGACGATCCCGAGGTCTGCGGTGCGCTCGCCGGGCAGTCGGGCGGACCGCTCGGCGGTGCGCCGGATCCGGAGGACGTGGCGTACGTGACGCAGGTGCCCGCGGCGGCCGGGCGTCCGCTGGCCGTGGCGGTCACGCACGGCGGGCTGGCGCATCATGTGACGGCGGCGGCGCGGGGGTTGGGCGGGGTCGGGGACGGTGGTACGGCGGTGTTCTCGTCGGTCGCCTCCGAGTCGGCGGTGACGCGTTTGTGGGCGTCGTTGTGCGCCGGCCGGCGGGTTCTGCTCGCGCCGCGGACCCTGGATCTGGCGGGGCTGGGCGAGTGGCTCGCGGCGGCGGCCCCGTTCGCGTTCCTGGTGCTGACGCCCGGCCAGCTGGAGCTGCTGGTGCGGCAGCTGGGGGACGCGGGGACCGCCTCCCTGGCCGGGGTGTTCGTGGTCGCGGGCGGGGCGCCGGGGCCCGCCGTGGCACGGCTCACCGGGCTGCTCGGTCCCGGGCGGCTGCGTACCGCGTACGGGACGGCGGAGACCTCGTACGGCGGCGTCGGTCCCCTGCCGCCCGGCGCTGACGCAGGGCTGCGGGTGCTCGACGGTGCCTGTCTGCCCGTGCCGGACGGTGCGGTGGGCGAGCTGTACGCGGCCGGCCCGGGGGTCGCCCTGGGTTACGTGGGGCAGGCCGCGCTGACGGCGCTGCGGTTCGTCCCCGACCCCCGCGGTCCCGTGGGGGCGCGGATGTACCGCACCGGGCAGCTCGCACGACGGACGGCGGGTGGTGAGGTGCGGCTGCTCGGCCGCAGCGACCGGCAGCTGTGGGTGCGCGGCCACCGGGCCGACCCTGCGGAGACCGAGGAGGCGCTGTACGACCATCCGGGTGTCGGGGAGGCCGTCGTCCTCGGCGTGCGGGCCGCGCCGGGCGATGTCCGCCTGGCCGCCTACGTGGTCCCGCGCCCCGGCGCGGAGGGGCTGGACGCGGCGGCGCTGGCGGCCCACTGCGGGCGGCGGCTGCCCGGGCACCTGGTACCGGCGACCATCACGCTCCTCGACGAGGTGCCGCGCGACGCCGACGGGCGGGTGGAGCGGGCGGCGCTGCCCGGGCAGGGCGGGCCGGGCAGCGCCGGTGGGCCAGCCTCACGGAAGCGGCGCACGTTCCTCGGCGGGAGCAGCCTCGCGGAGCTGCTGGCGGCCCACCGGGTGCCGGGCGCCTGCGTCGCCGTGCTGGAGGACGGCGCCCTCGTGGCGGTCGAGGCAGCGGGCAGCGACGGCGCGGGCAGGCCGATCACTCCGCGCACCGCCTTCCCGGTGGGGACGTCGAGCCGGTACGTCGCGGCGCTGGGCGCGCTGCGCCTGGTGGAGGAGGGGGTGCTGGCCCCGGACGCCGTGGTGGGCCGCAGGGGGGACACGCCGATCACCCTGGCGGATGTGCTGGGCCGCGCCGGCGATGCGCCGGGCCGTGCCGGCCGCCCGCTGCGCCGGGCCGGCGAAATCCGGGGTCGCGCCGACGATCCGCTGAGCCGCGCCGGCCGTCCGCCGGGCCGAGCCGGCGAAACCCCGGACCGTGCCGACGATCCGCCGAGCCCTGCCGGCCGTGCGCCGGACCGTGCCGACGTCGGCGCCCTGCTGCTGCCCGCGCTGCTGGAGGACGTCACGGGCGAGGCGTTCGGGCCGCTGATGCGGCGGCTGGTGCTCGGGCCGCTGCGGCTGGACGACAGCCGCTTCGGCGAGCCCTCGCCCCGGACCGACGGCAGGAGCGGCGCTCGGGTGGCCCGCGTGGGCCACGACGCCGCCGGGCGCGCGCTCGACGGCGGCCGGGCCGGGCACCCGTACGAGCTGTGGACCACCGCCGCCGACCTGGCCGAGGTGGTGTTGGAGCTGCGGCGTTCCCTGCTCGGCGCTCCGCTCGCCCTGCTCGGCCCCGACACCGCGGCCCGTGTGTGGCGACCGGGCCCGGACGGCCTCCGCTCCCTGGCCGCGACCCTCGCCGGCGCCGACCACGTCCCCAACTCCGGCCCCGGCTCCGGCTCCGACCCCGACACCGACACCGACCCCGTGTTCGCGTACGAGGCCGCCCCGCCCGGCTTCCACGCCTCTTCGGTGCTCCGCCTCCACGCCGGCCGCGGCCTCGTGGTGCTGGCCAACGGCCGGGCCGGAAACCGGGTGGGCGAGGAGATCGAGGACCGGCTGCGGAGCCTGCGCCGACCGGCGAGCGGGGGCCGGACGGCTGGTGACGGTAGGTGACAGGCATCCCCGGATCCCCGGGTGACGGCGAAGTCACGGGCACGCAGCGTGAGTTGTCGGAGAACTGTGTTGTCAGGACCAGATCCGGTCCACACAATGTCTCCGCAATGTCTTCGCGGGGGGCGGGACGTGCGCGGTCCTGGAAGGAGGCGGTGTGGCGCCTCGTTTGTCGTTCCAGGTGCTGGGCCCTCTCAAGGTGAGCGTGGACGGCCGTCCGCTGCTGCTGCGCAGCGCACGGCAGCGCACGGTGCTCGCCGTGCTGTTGCTCACCCCGGGCCGGGCCGTCTCCGTGGACGCACTCACGGACGCCGTCTGGCCCAGCGATCCGCCCGTCACGGCACGCAACCAGATCGCCATCTGCGTCTCCGCGCTGCGCAAGACGTTCCGCGACGAGGCGGGCGTCGACGGCCTCATCGAGACGCTGCTGCCGGGATACGTGCTGCACCGGGACGGCCACTACGTCGACGTGGCCGACCTGTACGAGTCGGCCGCGGCCGCCCGTGCCGCCGCCGAGGCCGGGGACCCGAGCGAGGCCGCGGCACGCTTCGAGGACGCCCTGGCGCTGTGGTCGGGGCCGGTGCTCGACGGCATGGACGGCGGTGCGCTGAACGGCACGGTCGACCGGATCTCCGAGCTGAGGACCGACCTGACCGAGGAGTACGCCACCGTCCAGCTCCAGCAGGGCCGCTACCGGTCGGTGCTGGAGTGCCTGGCCCCGCTCGTCGCGGAGAACCCGCTGCGCGAGCATGCCCGCGCCCTCCTGATGCAGGCCTACCGCGCGTCGGGCCGCAGGTCCGAGGCGCTGGACTGCTACCGCGAGGGGCGCCGCGTCCTCGTCGCGGAGCTGGGCGTGGAGCCGGGCGCCGAACTGCAGGAGCTGCACCGCACGGTGCTGGAGGGTGAAGGGCGGGCCCCGGTGCGGACCGCCGCGTCCGCGGACACCGTCGCTCCGGACGCTCCCCCGGGCCCCACCCCTGCCGTAGTGCCGCGTCAACTCCCCCTGGCGCCCGAGCCGTTCGTCGGCCGGGAAAAGGAGCTGGAGGCGTTGCAGGGGCTCGTGCCCCCGGCGCCGGGGTTCGCGGGCGCCATGACGGTCCGGGTCGCGACGGTGTGCGGCCCGGCCGGCGTCGGCAAGAGCGCGCTCGCCCTGCACTGGGCCGACCGCGTCGCGGGGCGCTTCCCCGACGGCCAGCTCTACCTTGACCTCCAGGACGGGCACGGCGGGCCCGGCACCCCCGAGGCGGCCCTGGAACGGGCGCTGCGCGCGCTCGGGGTGCCGGGCACCTCGATCCCGGCGGGCGTCGAGGACCGCGCCGCGCTCTACCGCAGCACCCTGGACGGCAGACGTCTGCTCGTCGTCCTCGACGACGCCCGCTCCGTGGACCAGATCCGTCCGCTGCTGCCGGGCCGCGGTCCCGCCCGGGTGCTCGTCACCAGCCGGGACCCGCTGAACGGGCTCACCGGGACGCTGGCCGTGGCCCGGGTGGAACTGGGTGCCATGAGCCCGGCCGAGTGCCTGGACCTGCTGGCCGCCACGATCGGCGAGCACCGGGTGTCGGCCGAACCGTCCGCGGCACGGCGCCTGGTGGAGCTGTGCGACCGGCTGCCGCTGGCCCTGCGCGTCGTCGCGACCCGGCTGCTGTCCGACCAGCGGTGGTCGCTGCGCCAGATGGCGGCGCGGATGGAGGACCGGCGCGAGCGCGTCAGCGTGCTCAGCCCGGGCGAGAGCGGGGTGCGCTCGGGCGTCTGGCTCGGCTACCGGGCGCTGTCGGTGCAGGCCGCCCGGCTCTACCGGCAGTTGAGCATGCTGGACGTGCCCGACGTCCCGTCCTGGATCGGCGCCCCCGTCCTCGGCGTCACCCCGGAGGCGTCCGAGGAACTGCTCCACCAGCTCGTCGGCGCCCAGCTCCTGGAGATCCGTCCCGCGCCGGGCGGCGGGCCCCGCTTCCGCTTCCAGGAGCTGATGCGCCGGTTCGCCCGGGAGCGGTGCCTGGCCGAGGACGCTCCGCAGGAGCGCCGGCAGGCCCTGGAAAGGGTCCTGACCGCCGTGCTCACCCTGGTGCACGCGGCCCAGGAGCAGCTGTACGGCAAGGGCGAGGCCCCGCACGGCGGTTCGTCGCCCGTCGAGCCGGTCCCGGGCGAGACGGTGAGTGAGCTCGTCGCCGACCCCGTGGAGTGGTTCGAGGACGAGCGGGAGACGCTCGGTGCCCTGGTGGCGCAGGCGGTGCGCGACGGGCAGACGGAACGGGCCTGGCTCCTCGCGGTGGGGACGGTTCCGTTCTACGAGACGCGCAACTATCTGGAGGACTGGCGGCGCACCGCCGAGTGCGCCCTGGAAGGCGCCCGGAACGCGGGCGACACCCGCGGGGCCGGCACCATGCTCCGCACCCTGGGGACGCTCGCGATCTACCAGCGCCGCTACGGCGAGGCGCGGGAGCGGCTGCTCACCGCCCTGACCCAGCTGGAGCGGACCGACGACGTCCAGGGACGGGCCATCGTGCGGCGCAACCTCGCCGTGTGCGCCCGCTTCCTCGGCGACCTCGGCGAGGCGGCCCGCTACTGCGAGGAGTCCCTGGTGCTGTTCCGGCGGGCCGGGGACAACTCGGGCCTGTCCCACGCGCTGGGTCTGCTGGCCCAGGTCGAGATCGAGCAGGGCAACCCCGAGCGCGGCGTGGAGCTGAGCAACGAGGCGATCGAGGTCAGTTACGAGGCCGGGTCGCTGCGCAGCCGCACCCAGAACCTCTACCGGCTCGCCGAGGCGCTGCTCGGCGCGGGCCGGTCGGCGCAGGCGGAGCGGATCTGCCACGACGTGGTGGGACTCACCCGTGGGCAGGGCGACCGGCTCGGTGAGGCGCACGGCCTGTGCGCCCTCGGCGAGGCGCAGTGGCGGCAGAACGAGCCGCACAAGGCCCGGGCCAGCCTGCGGCGGGCGCTGCGTCTCGCGGAGGAGGTGCGCGACCGGTTCCTGCAGGCCCGCATCGTGACCCACCTGGCCTGCGCCGAGGCGATCCGCGGCGGATCCGGCGCCGGCGAGCCGCTGGACTGGGCCGAGACCGAGTTCCGTACCCTCAACGCGCCGGCGTGGGAGCGGCGCGCCGGCCGGCTGCGCGCGGTCCTGGAGTCGCACGACGCGCCCCGCCCGATCGAGGGGTCGGTCCTGGCCGGTCTGCTGGCCGACCGCTGACCCTCCCGCCCCTCTTCCCCGTTCCCTCCGTCACTCCGCGCTGGAGCGTCCCGCGTCCCGCGTGCGCGTCAGGTCCAGGGCAGGTCGTCCTCCCCGGCAGTGGCCTGCGCGCTGATCCCGGTCCAGGGCAGGTCGTCCGTGCCCTGCTCGCCTGCGCCCAGGGTGAGGAGCAGCGGGAGGAAGAGGAGCGCGGTGCCGGCGAGCGCACTCGCGAACGTACGGGGATTACGCATGGAGGAATCTCCTCGTCATTTTGGGAATGCCCGCAGAAATAGCCTGACGGAATTTCTGGAATCATCCTAGGGGTGTGCGTTTTTAGGGTTGTTTCGCCGTCATTTCGCGTGCCCTAATCGAGACGATAACGCGCGAAAAGCGCCTGTGGGTAGCGTCCTCGAGCGTCATTCGAAGGACATTGGACCGAGCGGGACGGAGAGTGCGCTGTGCCGAACTCTGCTGGTGTGTCTCCCCGGACCGCCGATGCGGCGTCCGGGGAGGCCGGCCCGGACACGGCCGCCTCGGGAGCGCTCGCGTTCCGGCTGCTGGGCCCGGTCTCCGCGGCCCGGGCGGGCACGGTGGTCCCGCTGTCCGGAGCGAAGATCCACACCGTGCTCGCGGTGCTGCTCCTGGCGCGCGGTGCTCTGGTCACCGACAGCCGGCTGAGCGCCGCGCTGTGGGCGGAGGAGCCGCCGGCCACCTCGAACGCGCAGATCTACACCTATGTCTCCCGGCTCAGGAAAACCCTGGGGAACGACGTCCGGATCTCTCGGCAGGGTCCGGGATATGTGCTCGACACCGGGAATTGCGAGGTCGACCTGTTCTCCTTCGAGCGGCTCGAACGGCTCGGCCGCCAGGCCCTGGAGGAGAACCGTCACGCGGAGGCGGGCAGGCTGCTCGGTGAGGCGCTCGGCCACTGGAGCGGCCAGGCCCTGGAGAACGTGACCGAGCACCTGCTGCGGTTCGAGCGCCCGCGTCTGGAATTCCTGCGGGCGCAGGCGCTGGAGCGGCGGATCGAGGCGGACCTGTCGCTCGGCCGGCACCGTCTGCTGGTGCCCGAACTCCTCTCCCTGGTGGCCCGCTTCCCCATGGACGAGAGTCTGCGCGCCCACCTGATCACCGCGCTGCACCGCTCCGACCGGCAGGCCGAGGCCGTCCAGGTCTACGGAGAGGGCCGCCGGATCCTCGACGAACAGCTGGGCGTCGTGCCCGGACGGCAGCTCAGCGAGGCCTATCTGCGGATGCTGCGCGGCGAGAGCGCCGTCCCGGTGCGCCGTCCGGTCCTGCTGCTGCCCGCCCGGGCCGCCGCGTTCACCGGGCGCACCGCCGAGGCGGCCCGGCTCCGCTCGTTGCTGCTGCGCCGCCCCGCGGGGCCCGGCGCGCGGCTCAGGGCGGCACTGGTCACGGGCATGCCCGGCAGCGGCAAGACGGCCCTGGCCGCCGAGGTGGCCCACGGGTGCGCCGAGGCGTTTCCGGACGGCGTGGTGCACGCCGACCTCCAGGACGCCGACGGGGCCGCGCGGCCGCCCGCGTCGGTGCTCGCGGAGCTCCTCGCCGCACTGGACGGGACCGAGGAGACCGCGCGGACCGCCCGGCACGGTACGGGCGGGCTGGTGCGCCGCTATCGGGCCCGGACGGCGGACGCCCGGCTGCTGGTCGTGCTCGACGACGCCTCGGGCGACGCCCAGCTGACCGGACTGCTGCCCGCCGGCCCGGACAGTGCCCTGCTCGTCACCAGCCGGACGCGGCTGACCGCCGTGCCCACCGCCCACACCGTGAGCCTCGGTCCGCTGGACGACGAGGACGCCGTGGCGCTGCTCACCGAGTGCGTCGGCGACGACCGTGCACGGGCCGAACCCGGGGCTGTCCGGGACGTGGTGCGCCACTGCGCCGGGCTGCCGCTCGCGCTGCGCATCGCCGGCGCCCGGCTCGCCGCGCGGCCGCACCGGTCCGTGGCCCGCTTCGCCGGCCGGCTCGCCGACCCGCACACCCGGCTCGCCGCCCTGAGCTACGGCACCCTCGACCTGCCCCGCACCTTCGACCGTGCGGTGACCCGGCTGAGCCCGGCCACCAGGGCCGTGCTGCCGTGGCTCGCCCCGGTGGGGCCGGGCCCCTTCACCGCCCCGTGCGCGGCCGGGGTGACGGGTCTGGCCGAGGCCGAGGCGGAAGGCGCCCTGGAGGAACTCGTCGACGCCGGCCTGCTCTTCGCGGAGCCCGGCGGCGCCCTCGGTGAGGACCGCTACCGCTTCCACCCGCTGGTCCTGCTGCACGCCGACACGACGCCCCGAACGGACCTGCCCCGGTGAACGCCCCGGCGGCCGGCGGCCGGTGCGGTGACAGCCCTGTTCACAACGGACGGCCGGGACCGGCCGCCACGACGCACAAGGATGGTGACTGCCATGAGTGAGGCGGCCCCGATCACTCGACAGGACGCGGTGCGGGCCCTCTACTCGGCCATCGAGGAAGCGGCCGGACTGCTGGAGGTGGAGTACGCACCCGACGACGTGCTGCGCGTCCTGCACCTCTACGGAGGCGATCTCACCCAGGCCGTGGTCGCGTTCCGGGTGTCGACCGGCGCGGGCCGCGCGGGTGAGCTGGACTGCCGGTTCACGGTGCCGCAGGACGTCGATCCGTACCGACTGGCGGTGGACAACGGCCTGTTGGAGAAGACCGGCCACCCCGTGTCCCGGCTGCTCGCCGACCTGCGCGACAACTGCCCCGTCGACGGTTACGGCATCGACTTCGGTGTCGCGGGAGGGTTCAAGAAGATCTGGGTGGTGCTTCCCCGCACCGCCCTCCAGGACGTCACGAAGCTCGCCGGCCTCCCGTCGATGCCGCGCAGCCTGGGCGAGAGCCTCGGCTTCATCTCCCGGCACGGCCTCGGCGACACCGTGGGCCTGCTCGGCATCGACTACCGCAACCGCACCGTCAACATCTACTTCGGCGAGCCGCCCGCCGGGGGCATCGCCCCGGAGTCCGTGCGCTCCATGCTCCGCGAGGTCGACCAGGCCGAGCCCAGCGAGCAGATGCTCCGGCTCGGCCGCCAGGCCTTCGGCGTCTACGTGACCCTCGGCTGGGAGTCCCCGGCCATCGAGCGGATCTGCTTCGCCGTGGCGACGACGGACCCGGCCTCCCTGCCCGTCGAACTCGACGAGCGGATCGGGGAGTTCGTGCGGCACGTGCGACGCGCCGATCCGGACACCAGGTTCGTCTACGCCGTCGCCTCCCAGCCCGACGGTGAGTACTACAAGCTCCAGTCCTACTACCGGTGGGGCGCCGGCGTGCCGGAGATCATGCAGCTCCCCGAGGGGGCCCTCGCGGACCCGGTCTGACCCGGCGCGGAATCCCGCCTCTTCACTCCCCGCTCTCGTCTCTCCCTCTCTTCTCGTCTCCCCTTGCTGTCTCATCCGTTTCCGGAAGGACGAACCTTGAGCACCGTAGAAGTTCCCGTACTGATCGTGGGCGGCGGCGGCTCCGGCCTGGCCGCGTCCGTCTTCCTGTCCGGCCACGGCGTCGAGCACCTGCTGGTGGAACGCCGCCCGGACACCTCGCGCCTGCCGAAGGCGCACTACCTCAACCAGCGCACGATGGAGATCTTCCGCCAGTACGGCCTGGCGGACGACGTCGCCGAACCGGCCGCCTCGCCCGAGCAGTTCGGCACGGTCCGCTGGCAGACCACGCTCGCCGGCGACGGCCCGCTGGACGGGCGGGTCATCCACGAGATGGACGGTTTCGGCGGCGGCGCGCTGCGCGAGGCGTACGAGGCGGCGGGCCCCGTGATGCCGACCAAGCTGCCGCAGCTGCGCCTCGAACCGGTGCTGCGCCGCCACGCCGAGGAGCGCAACCCCGGGGGCGTCCGGTTCGGCCACGAGCTGGTCTCCCTGACCGAGAACACCGGGAGCGGGTCCGGCGAGGGCATCACCGCCGAGATCCGCGACACGCAGACCGGCGAGGTCACGACGGTCGTCGCGCAGTACGTGATCGCGGCGGACGCCGGCCGCACGGTGGGGCCCGCGCTCGGCGTGCGGATGGAGGGCCTGCCCGCCCTGTTCGACGCCACCACTGCGTACTTCTCCGCGGACCTGTCGCAGTGGTGGACCGAGGGCTCGGTCATCACCTGGTTCGTCAACCCCTACCGCCCCGACCTGTCCAGCGCGCTCATCGAGATGGGCCCGACCTGGGGCAAGCACTGCGAGGAGTGGGGCCTGCACCTGCCGCTCGCCGGCATCGACCGCACCGACGAGGAGGCGGTCGTCGGCCGCATCCGCGAGGTGCTCGGGCTGCCCGGGCTGGAGCTGACGCTGCACGAGGTGACCAGCTGGAGCGTGGAGGCGGTGCTCGCCGAGCGCTACCGCCACGGCCGGGCGTTCCTCGTCGGCGACGCCGCCCACCGCCAGCCGCCCGCCGTGGGGCTCGGCCTCAACAGCGGCATCCAGGACGCGCACAACCTCGCCTGGAAGCTCGCCGCGGTGCTCTCGGGCCGCGCCGGCGACGCGCTGCTCGACACCTACGAGGCCGAGCGCCGGCCCGTCGGCCAGTTCAACCTGGGCTGGGCGATGTCCGCCGCCGGGCACCTCCAGGTGGTCACCAATGCCGCCGTCGGTCTCGGTCCGCACGTGCCGCCGGAGCGCCGCACCCCGGTGTTCTTCTCCTACTTCTCGCCGACCCCGGTCGGTGCGGCGCAGCGCGCCCGGGCCGCGGAGATCTTCGCGACGCACCGCGGCGAGTGCCAGGCCCTCGACGTGGAGACCGGCTTCGCCTACGAGCAGGGCGCGGTCGTCCCGGACGGCAGCCGCCCGCCGGCCCGCTCACCGCTGGGCGACGAGTACCGGCCCACGACCCGGCCGGGTCACCTGCTGCCGCACGCCTGGGTCGAGCGGGACGGCCGGCGCGTGTCCACCCACGACCTGGTCGGCTCCGGCACCGGCTTCGTGCTGATCACCGGGCCGGAGGGGGCCGCGTGGGCCGAGGCCGCCGAGCTGGCCGGCGAGAAGCTCTCGGTGCCCGTGACCGCGGTCCGGATCGGCGGTGAGGACGCGGAGTGCACCGACGCCGACGGGGTCTGGCAGCACCTGCGCGGGACGGACGCGGCGGGTGCCGTCCTGGTCCGGCCCGACCAGCACGTGGCCTGGCGTGCCACCGGCGCCGAGGCGGACCCGGCGGGGGCGCTGACCGGCGCGCTCGCCCTCGTCCTGGGTCACCGGGCCCCGTGACCGCCCGCACCCCCGTCCCGTACTCCCCGACGAACACGGAAGAAGCAGCATGATCAACAGACGGTCCTTCCTCGCCGGCGCCGGCGGTGCCGCGCTGGCCACCACGGCGCTGACCGGTGCCGCGCAGGCCAAGGGCGACGCGTTCGGCACCCGGTGGAGCCGGCTCGCCGACCGCCTCCGAGGACGCCTCGTCCTCCCGTCGGACGCGGACTACCAGCGGGCCAAGCAGCTGTACCAGGTGCAGTTCGACGCCACCAGCCCCAGGGCGGTCGCCTACTGCGCGTCCGCCGCCGACGTCTCCGCCTGCGTGCGCTTCGCCGAGGCCCACGGCATACCCGTCGCCGCGCGCAGCGGCGGCCACAGCGCGGGCGGCTACTCCACCACCGAGGGCCTGGTCATCGATGTGTCGGGGCTCGATTCCGTCGTGCGCGGCGAGACTTCGGTGCGGATGGGCCCCGGTGCCCAGCTCGTCGACATCGCGGACACGCTCGCGCCGGCCGGTCTCGGCATCTCCGGCGGGTACTGCCCCACCGTCGCGGCCGGCGGGTTCTTCCAGGGCGGCGGCATGGGCCTGTTCACCCGCAGCATCGGCATCGCCTCCGACAAGCTGACGTCGGCGCAGGTGGTCCTCGCCGACGGGCGTCTCGTCACGGCCTCGCCCCGCAGCCACAGCGACCTGTTCTGGGCGCTGCGGGGCGGCGGCGGCGGCAACTTCGGGATCGTGACGTCGTACGACGTCACGCCGTCGCCGCTGACCGACGTGGCCGCCATCAACCTCGTGTGGACCTTCGACCGGTCCCTGGACATGCTGGACGGCTGGACCCGGTGGCTGCCCGACGCCCCGTGGACGATCGGCAGCGGTGTCAACGTCACCCTCACCGACGCCGGGCCGGGCACCGTGCCGACCGCGTCGGTGTTCCTCGGGTCGGTGGACACCGGCGCGGGCTTCGACGCCGAGATCGCCCGGCTGATCTCGCTGGTCGGCCGCCCGCCGGTGTACCAGCAGAAGTTCACCGCCCCGTACCGGTCGGTCCTGATGTCGCTCTACCAGTGTTCCGACCTGACGGCGCAGCAGTGCCACCGCGCCGACACCTCCCCCGACGGGCGGATCCAGCGCCCGGCGTTCGGTGCCTGGCGAAGCCGGCTGTTCGAGCGGACGATGCCGCGCGAGGGCTGGGCGAAGGCGCTGGAGACGTTCGACGCCAACCGGTTCGCCGGGCAGATGCGCCAGTTGCAGATCTCGGCGCTCGGCGGCCGGGCCAACACCGTGGCCCGCGACGCGACCGCCTACGTCCACCGCGACAGCCTGTTCTCGGTCAGCTACCTGACCTCGAACGCCGCCGCACCGGTCACGGACGAGGCCAGGGCCGCCGCCTGGGAGTACGTCGACGACGGCTTCGCGGTGATCGACCCGTACTCCAACGGCGAGACCTACCAGAACTTCATCGACCCGCGCCTGCCGGACTGGCGGCGCTCCTACTACGCGGAGAACTACGCGCGGCTGGCCCGGGTCAAGGACCGCTACGACCCCCACCGGTTCTTCCGGTTCGCACAGGGCGTCAGGTGATCCGCCGCCCGGCTCCGCGCGGGGGCCCCTCCCCGGCGGGGCCGGGCCCGTCCCCCGCAACCCCGGGCCCACCGGCCCTCCGGACCGGCTCAGACAGGAGTACTCCATGAAGATCGCGGACCCGGTGCGTCCGGCCCCGCTGCCGTTGCCGTTGCCCGATGAGGTGTCCCCGGGCCAGGTGCACCGGGCCACGACCCGGCTGGTCGCCCACATCAGCGGCCGGACCGACGACGACGGTGCGATACGAGAACAGTGCGAGAGCAGAGTGCTGGAGTCGGCGCTCGCCCTCGCGCTCCTGACCCGGACCGGCGTGGACTCCCCCGCCCGGGACCGGCTCCTCGCTTGTCTGCGCGGGTACCAGGAGTCCCCGGACGAGCTCGACCGGGTGCTCGCCTCGCGTGCCCTCGCCGCCGCCGCGGGCCGGCGGCCCGACGGCGACAGCGCCCTCGTCGCCACGCTGGCGTCGGGCGTCCTGGGTGCCGCACCCGGCTTCATCTCCACCCGCCGCCGCCTGATGGTGTACGCGGTGCTCTCGGTGCTCGGCTGCCCGCTGCCCGCCGACGCCGAACTCCCGGGCGGCGGCGAGGTCCCCACCGACCCGTTGCACTCGTGGGCCGCCGTGCAGCAGGCGTCCATCGTGCTGATCCTGGCCGGTGCCCTCGGCGTACGGAACCGGGCCACCGAGGCCGCCCTGGACACGCTGCTGGCCACCGACCCCGGCGGCACGGTGTGGGAGGGCTACGTGCTGATGCACCTGCTGGTGCTGCACGCCCTCGCCGGGACGCCCGGCCACGAGGAGACCGTGCGCCGCGGCATCACGACGCTGCTGCGTCACCAGCGCCCCGACGGGGGCTTCCCGTTCGTCCTGGAGATGCACAACTGGTGCACGTCCACCGGCGGTCTCGCCCTGCACGCGGCGGGTGCCGAACCGGCGCTGCTGCGCCGCATGGCGTCGACGCTCGCCGCCCAGCGGGGCGGCGCCACGCTGCGCTCCCTCTCCCGCGGCGAGGCGCTGACCGGCGGCTGGTCCATGTCCCCGCTCGTCGCGCAGAACGACGTCGACGACACCTCGTGCGCCCTGGAGTTCCTCCAGGCGGTCGACCCGGTCGCGCACGCCGGGACGGTGCGCGAGGGCGTGGCCGCGCTGCTGGCCGTGCAGGGCGCGGACGGCGGCTTCCCGACCTACGTCGGGGGCGCCTCCTCCGAGCCGTGCATGACGGCCGCCGCGGTCTGCGCGCTCGGCCCGCACCCGGCCACCGCGCCGCAGCGCGGCAGGGCGCTGGCGTTCCTCGCCGGCAGCCAGCTCGCGGACGGGGGCTTCGAGCCGGGCTGGAGCCGCAGCCGCCTGCACAGCCTGTTCCGGGTGCGGCTCGCCGCCTGCACGGCGGGCCCGGACGACCTGCGCACCGCCGCCATGGCCGCGCGGATCGAGCGGACGGTGCGCGAGACGCAGAACGCCGACGGCGGCTGGGGCATGCAGCCCGGCGACCCCAGCGACGACATCAGCACCGCCTACGGGCTGATCACGCTCTGCCACGCGGACGATCCGCGGCCCGTCGGCGCGGCCCTGACCTGGCTGCTGGAGCGGCAGAAGGCCGACGGCGGCTACGACGGCCCGCCCGACATGGTCGGCCCGCGCCCCTTCGCCTACCACTTCCCGCTGCTCACCGACATACCGGTGCTGCTGGCCCTCGGGCACGCCCGCGCCCGGGTCCCCGGCCTGCGGGGCGTGCTCGCGGGACGCGGTGCGTCCCTGGGCCCGCTGTCCGCCACGACCACCTCCCCCTGAGAAACACCACTCACCCCCACGGAACACGGAGAGACACACATGCTGCGAAAACTGGCCGCCCTGCCCAGCGGAAGGGTGGGCAAGTGGGTCGTCATCGCGCTCTGGGCCGTCGTACTGGTCCCGGCGCTGATGCTGGCCGGGAAGCTCGGTGACGCGGAGGAGAACGACAACTCGGCCTGGCTGCCCGGCAACGCGGAGTCCACCGCGGTCGTCGAGCGCGCCCAGAAGCTGATGCCCGCCGACTCGGTGCCCGCGATCGTGGTCTACGACCGGGCCGCCGGGGTCACCGACGCCGACCTGGCCAAGGCCCGGGCGGACGTGACGGCGTTCCGGGGCATCGAGAACGTCGTGGGCACGCCGCAGGGACCGGTCCGGTCCGAGGACGGCAAGGCCATCCAGACCATCGTCCAGGTCCACAAGGACAAGTCCGGCTGGGAGGGGCTCGGCAAGGTCGTCGACGCGATGGCCGACGTCGGTGAGAAGGACGCGGACGGCCTCGGCTTCCATGTCGCGGGGCCGGCCGGCTACGGCGCCGACTCGATCAAGGCGTTCGGCGGCGGCGGCGCGCTGACCACCATCACCGCGCTGGTCGTGGTGGTGATCCTGCTGATCACCTACCGCAGCCCGCTGCTGCCGCTGCTGCCGCTGATCACCGTCGGCGTGGCCCTGATGGCGGCGGAGGCGCTGATCTACCTGCTGGCCGACAACGCCGGCCTCGTCGTCAACAAGCAGACGAGTTTCATCCTGGTCGTGCTGATCTTCGGCGCGGCGACCGACTACGCCCTGCTGCTGATCTCCCGCTACCGGGAGGAGCTGGCACGGCACGAGGACCGGCACGAGGCGATGGCGGAGGCCCTGTACCGCTCCGGCCCGGCGATCGTGGCCAGCGCGGCGACCGTCGCGATCAGCCTGATGCTGCTGATGCTCGCCGTCCTCAACTCCACCAAGGGCATGGGCCCGGCCTGCGCCATCGGTGTCCTGGTCGGCCTGCTCGCCATGACGACGCTGATGCCGGCGCTGCTGGTCGCCTGCGGCCGGTGGATCTTCTGGCCGTCCAAGCCCGTGTACGGCGCCGGGGCGGAGCAGAAGGAGAGCGTCTGGAGCCGGGTCGGCGCCGCCGTCTCGGGCCGGCCGAGGCTGGTGTGGGTGGGCACCGTGCTGGTGCTCGGGGCGATGGCGCTCGGCACGCTCGGGCTCGACGCGTCGGGCCTGTCGAACAAGGACCAGTTCACCGACAAGCCGCAGATGGCGGTCGGTGAGGAGATCCGTGCCGCGCACTTCCCGGCCGGCTCCGGCGACCCCGTCTACGTCGTGACCAGGGCCGGTGCGGCCGAGCGGGTCAGGTCGGCGCTGGCCGGGGTGGACGGGATCGGCGGCGTCGCGGACCCGGTGGTCAAGGGCGGCGAGGCGGTGCTGCTCGCGCAGTTGGAGCACGAGCCGAGCAGCGAGGCGGCGATGCGCACCGTCGACTGGGCCCGGACCGCGGTCCACCGGATCGAGGACGCGGACGCGCAGGTCGGCGGCAGCACCGCGATCATGGTCGACACGGAGAACGCGGCGGCCCGGGACTCCAAGGTGATCATCCCGATCGTGCTGCTGGTGGTCCTGGTCATCCTGGGGGTGCTGCTGCGCGCCGTGGTCGCGCCGCTGCTGCTGATGGCGACGGTGCTGCTGTCGTTCGGGGCGGCCCTCGGCGTCAGCAGCCTGGTGTTCGAGCACGTCTTCGGCCTCGCCGGGGCCGACGCGTCCTTCCCGCTGCTGGCGTTCGTGTTCCTGGTCGCGCTGGGCATCGACTACAACATCTTCCTGGTGACGCGGGTCCGCGAGGACGCGGTGCTGCACGGCACCCGGCGCGCCGCGCTGACCGGCCTGTCGTCCACCGGCGGCGTGATCACCTCGGCGGGTGTGGTGCTGGCGGGCACGTTCGCGGCGATGGCGTCGCTGCCGCTGGTCTTCGCGGTGGAGCTGGGCTTCGCGGTGGCGTTCGGCGTGCTGCTCGACACCATCGTGGTGCGTTCGGTGCTGGTCACCGCACTCACCCTGGACGTGGGCCGCTGGATGTGGTGGCCCAGCAAGCTGTTCCGGCACCGCGACGACGTCGTGGCGCCGACGGGCGAGCCCGATCAGGTGCCCGTGTACAGCGTCAGGTGAACCAACCCTGCCGCGGGTTCCCGGCGCCGTCGTGTGCGGCGGCGCCGGGCCCGTGCGCGGGAGGCCGGCCCGGGAACCGCGGGAAGCGGACCGGGCCGTGCGCGTGAACGTCGCAGGGCTTTGGGGCAGAGCGAGGCGCGTGCACCGTCCGGGGCATGCGCGGACACACACGTACGGGGCTGACACGATGAGTGCAGAGACGCTGGAATGGGGAATCCGCCGCGGCACCGTGACCGCCGTCCCGGTGGCCGTCGGACGGCGCGGAGGACGGGTCGCCGCCGAGCAGCCACCAGGGGGGAGCCCGGGGAGAGCGGACGGCACGGGAGCACAGCGCATAGCGGACCTCGAGCGCGAGGTCCGCGAGTTGAAGCGGGCCAACGAGACGCTCAAGCAGTACGTCAGCAGGGCGCTGGACCTCGACACCGCACCGCCCCGGCGCCCCGGCTCCCGTGTCCCGGACGGTGCCGGACCCGGCAGCGCGGAGGCGGCCGGTCCCCCGCGCCGTGCCGCGTCGGGCGCGGGGGTGGAGTTCCGCGTCCTCGGTCCGGTGGAGGCGGCCGTCGGCGGCCGGTGGGTGGACCTCGGGGCGCCCAAGCAGCGTGCGGCGCTGGTGCTGCTGGTGAGTCAGGTGGGGCAGCCCGTCTCGGTGGACGTGCTCGTGGAGGCGCTGTGGGAGGGCCGGCCGCCGCAGTCGGCGATCACGTCGCTGCACGCGTACATCGCCAATCTGCGGCGCGCCCTGGAGCCGCACCGGGCGCCGCGCACCCCGTCGACGGTGCTGTGCACGCGCGGGCGGGGCTATCTGCTGAACAGCCGGGCCGTCGAGGTCGACGCCCACCGCTTCTGGGAGAACGCCACCGCCGGCTGGCAGGCGCTGGACCGGGGCGATCCGCAGCGGGCGCTGTACGCGTTCGAGGCGGGCCTCGCCCTGTGGCGCGGGGAGGCGTACGCGGAGGTGGCGGAGGCCCCGCACGTCGCACCCGAGGCCGTGCGCCTGGAGGAGCTGCGCCTGTCGGTGGTCGAGGGCCGCTGCGCCACCCTGATCGCGGTGGGCAACCACGAGATGGCGGTGCCCGAACTGGTGGCCTTCACCCAGGCCCATCCGCTGCGCGAGTACGGCTGCGAACTGCTGAGCCTCGCCCTGTACCGGGCGGGCCGGCAGGCGGACGCGCTGTCGGTGCTGCGGTCGCACCAGCAGAAGATGGTGGAGGACCTGGGCATCTCGCCGAGCCCCGCGCTCCAGCACCTGGAACTGGAGATCCTGCGCCAGGCACCGGAGCTGGAGCGCTCGTAGGACGCGCCCTGTCGCGGCGAAGCCCCCGGCGTGACGGTCCCCGCACGGGCCGCCGCGCCGGGGGCTTCGCCGTCCGTACCCCGCTCCCGTGACGGGCCCCGGCCGAGTGGGGTGGCCGGGACCGGGACGGGCGGTTCAGCGGGCGAGCACGAGGGTGGTCGGCGAGGGGGTGTCCAGGAAGCGGATGTCCTCGAATCCGGCGGCGGTGAGCCACGCGTGGTAGTCGCCGCGCCGCCACGTGGAGCCGTGGCGGCTCTTGAGGAGCATCTCCCCGGCGAAGGTCAGGGCGAAGGACGGGCCGCCGCGCTCGTCGTCGGTGATGTAGTCCGAGACGACGAGCGTGCCGCCGGGCCGCAGCGCCCTGCGGATGCGGGTGAAGACCGCCCGGTTGGCCTCGGGTCCCTCCTGGTGGGCGATGTTGGAGTACATGACGACGTCGTGGTCGCCGTCGCCGAAGCCGACGGTGTGGAAGTCGCCGTCGACGTGCTCGACCCGGTCGCCCACGCCCTGTTCGGCCAGCAGCCGCCGGGCGATGGCGTTGATCGGCGCCCAGTCGATCTGGGTGGCGCGGGCGTCGGGGTTGAGCCCGAGCCAGACGGCGGAGCAGACGCCCGAGCCGCCGCCGATGTCGAGGATCGACACCTTCCCGGCGCCGGCCAGTCCGAGCGCCTCGGCGGCGATGTGCGCGACGGGCACGGACTGCGCGGCGATGGCCTGGACGAGGTTCTCCCAGTGCGGGTTGTCGGCGACCTCCACGACCGCGTCCGTCACCGGGCCTCCGGCGCGCACGACGTCGGGCAGGGCGGCCAGCGAGCCCAGGTGGCCCATCTTGAGGCGGGCGAACCCGGCGAGCGAGACGGGCGGGCCCGCCACCAGGAAGGCGGCCGCCTCCGGGCCGTTGCGGTAGCGGCCGCTCTCCACCTCGACCAGGTCGAGGGCGACCAGGCCGTCCAGGAGCGCCTGTGCGCCGCGCGGCGCGATCCCGGCCCGTTCGGCGAGCGCCTCCGGGGTGTCGGCGCCGCTCTCCAGGTGGGTGAACAGGTCGTACGTCGCCGCCGTGCCCAGGATGCCGGTGGCCCAGTAGCCGTTGATCATCCGCAGGATCCGGTCGGAGGTGGGTCCGGCCTGCGTGCCGCCGGTGCTGTCGGTGCCGGTGCTGTGGGTGCTGGTGCTGGTGCTGGCGCCGGTGCTGGTCATCAGATCCTCCCTGCGTACGGGCGCGGCGCGGCCACGGCGGCCGGGCGTTCCCGGTGGTGTCGGGCCGTGCCGTCGACCCAGGTGCCCAGGGCCATCTCGGCGGTGATGCCGGGGCCGAAGCCGGCGATGACGCCGGTGGCGTCGCTGGGCAGCGGTCCCTCCTCGAACCGCCGGCGCAGTGCGTCGAGCACCACGGCGCTGGCGATGTTCCCGTACTCGGTCAGCGTGCCCCAGCTGTGCCGGAAGACCGTGCGGTCGACGCCGAGGTACTTGGCGAGGTCGTCCAGGATCCGGGGGCCGCCGGCGTGGATGACGTAGAAGTCGAGGTCCGCGGCGTCCCAGCCGTTGCCCGCGGCGAGGTCGCGCAGCACCGGGGCGAGCGGTTCCATGGTGCCGGGCACCCGGCGGTCCAGCTGGAAGTGGAAGCCGGTGTCGCGGACGGCGTAGGAGATCCAGTCCTCGGTGTTCGGAATGAGGTACGAGGCGTTGCGCCGCAGTCGGACGCCGGTGACGCCGGGGCCGCCGCGGCCGCGCACCACGGCCGCCGCGACCGCGTCCCCGAACAGACCGTCGGACAGCAGCGAGCCGATGTCGTCGGCGTCGGGCTGGTAGCACAGGGAGCACAGTTCGCACGAGACGATCAGTACGTTGCTGTCGGGGTGGGCCGCGCAGAAGTCGTGGGCGCGGTTGATGGCCGCTCCGCCCGCCGCGCAGCCCAGCTGGGCGATGGGCAGCTGCCGGGTGTCGTAGCGGAATCCCATGGTGTTGATCAGCCACGCGGTGAGCGAGGGCATCATGAATCCGGTACACGAGACGTAGATGATCGCGTCGATGTCCTCGGCCCTCAGCAAGGCGTTCGCCAGGGCCTCTTCGACGGCTTCGGGGCAGCGTTTCTTCGATTCCGTCTCGTAGATGCGGTTGCGTTCTTCGAAGCCCGGGTGGTCCAGGGTCTTCTCGACGGGTTGCACCAGGTGCCGTTTCTGCACTCCGGTGTTTTCTATCAGACGGAGCGCGAGGGGAAGCTGGGGCTTTCCCGCATGGGCTTTCCTGGCGAAATCCAGGGTCTGCTCCATGGTGATGGTGTATTCCGGTACGCGCACCGCGGGCTTGCAGAGGATGGGCATGTCCGGCGTCCGCCTCTCGGGAGGGTGTGGTGGGGTCGATGTCGTGCGGGGTGCCGCGGAGCACGGCCGTCCGGCGCCCGGGTCAGCTCGGGCGCAGGTTGTTCCTCAGCTCGGCCCGCAGCACCTCCACGACGCGTTCCACCTGGTCCGGGCGGAGTTCGGCGTGCATGGGGATGGCCAGGTTGCGCTGGAAGAGGTCCGCCGAGACGGGGCAGCGCTGCGCGGTGTCGTACACCGGCTGCAGATGGCCGGCCCAGGTGCCGTGCCCGCAGCCGATGCCCTGGGCGCGCAGCGTGGCGGCGAGCCCCGAGCGGTCCACGCGCGGGTCGAGGGTCACCAGGTAGGACTGCCAGGCGTGGGTGCGGTCCGCCGGCACGTGCGGCACCGTGAGCAGTTCCTCGTCGGCGAGCAGCTCCGTGTACGACGCCGCGATCCGGGTGCGGCGCTCCAGGAGTTCGTCCACCCGGGCCAGCTGCACCTGGAGGATGGCGGCGGCGATGTCGGAGAGCTTGTAGTTGTAGCCGATGTCGGTGAACGAGGGGATCGGCAGCCCGACCACCTGCGCCTGGTCGTAGATGCTGCCGATGCCGAACGACGAGCGCAGCCGGGCGTCCGCGCCGATCACCGGGTCGGCGGCGAGCAGTGCACCGCCCTCACCGCTGCTGGCGCCCTTGCGGCCGTGGAAGGACAGGCAGGCCACCGGCGCCAGCGCGCCGGCCGGGCGGCCCTGGTAGGTGGCGCCGACCGCGCAGGCGGCGTCCTCGACGACGAACAGGCCGTGGCGGTCGGCGACGGCCATCAGTTCGGTGTAGTCGGCGGGCAGTCCGACGGTGTCCACCGCGATCACGCCCACCGTGCGCGGGCCGATCAGGTCCGCCACCGCCTGCGGGTCGACGGTGCCGGTGTCGCGGCGCACGTCCGCGAAGACGGGGGTCGCGCCGACGTAGCGCACGGCGTGGGCCGGGGCGGGGAAGGTGTAGTCGGCGACGATCACCTCGTCGCCGGGTTCTACGCCGAGGGCCAGCATGGCCAGGTGGAGCGCCGCCCCGCAGTTGCTCAGCGTGACCGCGTCACCGACGCCGTAGTGCTGCTTCAGCCGGGCCTCGAGCGCCTTGCCCCTCGGTCCCTGGCCGGCCGGCCAGCCCGAGGCGAACACCTCGGCGACGGCGGCGAGTTCCTGGTCGCCGAGGCTCGCGTGCACGAGCGGAATGCTGTCCGTGGTCGTCGCGGTCATCGGAGGTCACCCCTCGGTTCTGCGTCGGCGGTCGAGTCGTCGCTGGTCACGCCGCGGCCCGTCCGGCCGGGGCGGGGGCGGGCGGGGTGAAGCGGAGCGGAGTGATCTGCTGGACGTCGTAGCGCCTGCGCATCCGCTCCACGGCCTCGGAGTCCACGGTCCGGCCGGCGGCGAAGATCTCGACGATCTCCTCGAAGTAGCGCTCGTGGTCGGGCGAGGGAGAGCTCTGGAAGAGCATGCGGGCCGGTGCGTCCGTGGCGTTGCGGAAGGCGTGCGGGGTGCCGGGGGGCACGAACATGCAGCTGCCCGTGACGGCCCGGGCGGCGCGGTCGCCGTCCGGCGACTCCCAGCCGTGCCAGGTGTCCCCGGACCGCTCGGTGGGCTCGAACGCGAAGAGCTCCAACTCCCCTTCCAGGACGTAGAAGAACTCCTGGGAACGGCTGTGGGTGTGCGCGCCGACGTCGAAGCCCGGCGGCACGACCACCTCGAACACGGAGGACGAGGAGCCGTCCGCGGCCGTGACCTTGAAGGTCACGTCCTGCGCTTTCGTGACGAGTTTCCGGCCCTGACCGGGCGGGACGATGAGACCGCTCATGCTGTGTCGCTCTCTCGGGTGAAAAGGGGTAAGGGAAATGGCGAGGGAAATCCGGGGGCGGGCCGCCGGCCTCCGGGTCGAGAATGCCAGCGGCGACTTGGGGTCCACTGGGTCCGCGATTGGCGTCCGCTTGCCGCCAAGCGGAGGCCAATCCGCCGCGTATTCCCCGGCAAGGGAAGGCGTCGAGGATGCATTTCGCGGTCCGCCGATCACCGTCGGGACGGCTGCATCCGTACGGAATTCCGTCATCCATCCCGAGGGGGAAATCATGCCGTCCGCCCCGCGACGAGTTCTGCTGGCCGAGCCCCGGGGAGCCTGCGCCGGCGTGCACCGGGCCATCGAGACGGTGGAACGCGCGCTCCAACTGCACGGCGCACCCGTGTACGTGCGCAAGCAGATCGTGCACAACGAACACGTCGTGCGGGATCTGGAGGGCAAGGGCGCCCGTTTCGTCGACTCGGAGGAGGAGGTGCCGGCCGGTGCCGTGTGCGTCTTCTCCGCGCACGGGGTCTCCCCGCGGGTCCGCGACAACGCCCGGCGGCGGGGGCTGACGGTCGTCGACGCGACGTGCCCGCTCGTGGCCAAGGTGCACCAGGAGGCCGTCCGGTTCGCCCGGGACAAGGACACGCTGATCCTCGTCGGGCACGCCGGCCACGAGGAGATCGAGGGCACGTACGGGGAGGCCCCGGAGCGCACCGTCGTGGTCGGCAGCGTGCAGGAGGCCGGGCGACTGGACCTCGCGCCGGGCACGAGCGCCGCGTACCTCACCCAGACCACGCTGTCGGTGGACGACACGGCCGAGATCGTGGCCGTCCTCGAGGAGCGGATCCCGGGACTGACCGGCCCGGGCAGTGCCGACATCTGCTACGCCAGCCAGAACCGGCAGAACGCGGTGAAGGCGATCGCGGGCCGCAGCGACCTGGTCCTGGTCGTCGGCTCGGCCAACTCCAGCAACTCGGTACGTCTGGTGGAGGTCGCCCGGGCCGCGGGCACCGACGCCCGGCTGCTGCCCGACCCGGACCTGCTCGACGCCGCCTGGCTGGAGGGCGTCGCCACCGTGGGCCTCACGGCGGGGGCGAGCGCGCCCGAGGCCCTGGTGGAACGGGCGCTGCGCCGACTGGCGGACCTGGGCTTCGGGGACGTCGAGACGGAGGTGACGGCGGTCGAGAACGTGGCGTTCCGGCTGCCGCCGGAGCTGGAGGAAGGGGGTGCCTCGGGCGGCACGGAGGCGGCGGAGCCCGTGGGCGCCGACGAGGAGACCTGCGGCAAGCTGCTGGACCGCGTCGACCGGCGGATCGGGGAGCTGCTGAGTGCCGAGGAGGCGCGCTGGAGTGCCGTGGACCCGCGGGTGGCGGTGCCGGTGACGGCCGTCGCGGAGCTGGTCGCGGCGGGCGGCAAGCGGCTGCGGCCCCTGTTCTGCGTCACCGGCTACCTGGCGGCCGGCGGCGGGGCCGCCGCGGACGAGGACACGGTCGTCGACGCGGCCGCGGCGCTCGAGCTGCTGCACGCCTTCGCGCTGATCCACGACGACATCATGGACAACTCGCCCACCCGGCGCGGCACTCCGACCGTCCACGCCGCGTACACGGACCTGCACGCACGGCGCGCCTGGGCCGGGGAGTCACGCCGGTACGGGGAGGCCGTCGCCCTGCTCGCCGGGGACCTGGCGCTCGGCTACGCGAACCGGCTCGCGTCCGGGCTGACCGGCGCGGCGGCGCGGGTGTGGCACGAGCTGGTCACGGAGATGATCATCGGACAGCAGTTGGACATCGCCCTGGCCGCCGAGATGGAACCGGACGCGGACCTGGCCCGCTGGGTCGCCGTCTGCAAGTCGGGCCGCTACACCATCCACCGCCCGCTCGCCCTGGGCGCGGCCATCGCCGGACGCCCCGGGCTGCACGCGGTGTTCGAGGCCTACGGGGTCGCGGCCGGCGAGGCGTTCCAGCTGCGGGACGACCTGCTCGACGCCTTCGGCGACGCGGCGGTGACCGGCAAGCCGACCGGTCTGGACCTCGAAGAGCACAAGATGACCCTGCTCATCGCCCTGGCCGCGGCCAAGGATCCGCGGGTCGCCGGGCTGGTCGAGGCGGGCCGCCGCGCCGGCTGGGACCCGGCCGGCCTCCGTGCCGCCCTGCTCGCCTCCGGGGTGCGCGCGGACGTCGAGGAGCGCATCGACGCCCTGGTCGCCGCCGCCCGTGCGGCCCTGTCGGACGCCGGCCTGCCGCACCACTGGCGCCGCCGCCTGGAGGAACTGGCCGACATGGTCGCCTACCGCGACCGCTGACGCCGCTGCCGCGCACCCGCACCCGCACCCGCACCCGCACGCATTCGCACCTCACTCGGTGGAACCACGGACCAGCAGGACGCACAGGGAGACCTCATGGGAAGTACGTTGCTGAACAGGCTGAGCCGGCGGCCGGACCGCGCGCCGGTGCCCCCGTCGCTGCACAAGCGCGGCCTCTACCTCGGTGTCGTCCCGGAAAGGGCCGCGCGCGTCCGGGGCGGCATGCCTCTCGTCCTGGACCACGACCTCGACGTGCTGCCTGAGGCCGGACGGCGCCTGACGGTACGCCAACTCGCCGCTCACGTCGCGGACATCGCGAACCGGCTGGCCGTCGCCGGAGTGCGCCGCGGCGGACACGTGGTGATCTGCAAGGCCCCCAACTTCGACCTCTGGCTGCTGGCGACGGCGGTGGAGCGCATCGGCGCGGTCCCGGTCATGCTCTCGCAGCACCTGGACTCCGAGGCGATCGCCGCCCTGATGGCCCGGCTGGAGCGGCCGCACCTGGTCACCGACGGGCCCAGGCTCCGCTCCCTGACCGAGGACGGCGTGGACCTGGGGAAGCTGACCCGGGGCGTGATCGGCGTGGGCGACGCCGGGCCGGGCGCGGTCGCGCTCGCCGGGCTGGACGGCTCGGTGCCGGTGCGGCCGGTGCTGCGCGGCCTGGACGAACCGGCCATGATCACGCACACCTCCGGCACCACGGGACTGCCCAAGCTGGTCGTGCACACGCCGCGGACGATGCGCTCCCGGCTGCGCCCGCAGCTGTTCCTGCTGGGGCTGATGCGCAAGCGGGGAACCGTCGCGATCCACATTCCCTTCGGGCACTCCCGGACGTTCGCGGCGATGTCGCTCTGTCTGCTCCAGGGGATGCCGGCGCTGCTGGTGAGGGACGGCACCACGGAGGCCGTCGCCGCGTTCTTCGCGGAGCGCCGGCCCTGGCTGATCGAGGCGCTGCCCAACTCGTTCCTGGTGTGGGAGGACCTGGCCGACGACCCGCGCCGCCCGTTCGCGTCGGTGAAGTACTTCAGCAGCACCTTCGACGCGATCCACCCGAGGACGGTGCGCCGGCTGCTGCACGCCTCCGACCAGCGGGCGCAGTTCTTCCAGATCTACGGGCAGAGCGAGGTCGGCCCCGCCGCCGGCCGGCCGTACTACCGCCGGTTCGTGAACCGGATGGACGGCCGCTGCGTGGGCTACCCCCTGCCGGGCAGCGCCCGGGTGCGGCTGGTGAGCCGGGACGGCAGGCGGCCCTCGCGGCAGAACCCCGGCTTCATCGAGGTGCGCTGGGACGGGCTGGCGAAGACGTACCACGGCGAGCAGGAGCGCTACGACGCCAACCTGCACGACGGCTGGTGGCGCACCGGGGACGTCGGTTACCGCACCTCGCTGGGCTGCCTGCACATGCTCGACCGCGAGTTCGACGCGATCGCCGGGGTGGGCAGCAACCTGGAGATCGAGGACGTCCTCCTGGACGAGCTGGCGGAGCTCGCCGAGGTCGTCGTGGTGCCGGGCCCCGGCTCCCGGGCGGTCCCGGTCGTCTGCACCCACGGTGACGATCCTCTGGATCCGGACCGCTGGCGCGCCGCCACGGCCGCGTACCCGCAACTGGCGGAGCCGGTCCAGATCCCGCTGGCCGAACTGCCGCGCACCGCCACGCTGAAGACCCGCCGGGTCGAGCTCTCCCGCCGTCTCGAGGCCGGCCTGTAGGCCCCGGGGATCACCAGGCGCCGTGGTCGAGCAGGCCCAGGGTGAGGACGGCCACGGCGGTGATCAGGAAGACGATTCCGCCCACGATGTCGCGGGAGCCCACCCGCAGGTGGGCGATGATCGCGCCGATGAAGTAGAGGATGAGGCCACAGGCGGCGAGCGTTCCCAGCAGCGGCACCGCGAGCCCGGCCAGCAGTCCCACGGTGCCCGCCGCCAGCAAGGACCCGAGGACCGGCACGTACTTCCGGGGGATCCCCTTCATGTCCGCCTGGGTCTTGGGGTATTCGTGGCCGATCAGGTAGGTGACGGCGGCGGCTCCGTTGAAGACCGCACCGATGATGGTGACCGTGACGAAGGCGATGTTCACGTTCTCTCCGCTCTGTGGAGACAAGGGTTGCCGGGTGCACCGGTGACCGGGAGGCCTGACAGCCGCTGCGCAACACCACGACGCGTCGGTGCTGTCTGGGTCGGGATGCTTTGTGCGGTGATGATCGTACAGGCCGGCCCGGCGCTAGATCGGCGTTCTGTACTCGCCCTCGGCCACAACTGGCCGGATTCGAGATCGAGTTCAGCCGCGACCCTCGTCGCGTCCCCGTCAGCCGGTCGCCCGGCGGGCTCGGCGCAGGAGCGGGACGGTGAGCAGGGCACCGGCGGCGAAGGCGGCCGCCGCGATGCCCGCCGACAGGCGCAGGCCGGTGAAGAAGTCGTGCGCCGTGGCGGTGAAGGTGCCGAAGAGGGCCACGCCCACGGCGCTGCCGACCTGGCGCGACACGTTGAAGACGGCGGTGGCGACGGCGGTGTCGGCGGCCGGAGCGGCTTCGACGACGGCGGCGACGGCCGCCAGGGCAGTCATGGTCTGGCCGAGGCCGGTGGCGATCAGCGCGAAGAGCAGGACGGGATACGGCGTCCCGGGCCCGGCGAGCAGCCAGCCGAGGAAGCCGGCGGTGCCGAGGACGAGACCGGCGGCCATCGGGACGTACGGGCCGGTGCGGTAGGTCATGCGGCTGAACAACGGGGCGGCCGCCAGGCCCATGCACACCGAGGGCAGCAGGGCCAGGCCGGTCTCCAGGGCGTCGAGCCGGCGTTCCTGCTGGAAGTACAGCGTGGCGAGGAAGAGCATGCCGTAGTAGCCGAGACTGATCAGCATGCCGATCACGGTGGTCGCGGTGAAGGCGCGGTTGCGGAACATGGACGGCCGCAGCAGCGGGGCACGCCGGGTGCCGCCCCGCAGCGAGCGTGTCTCCAAGGCGCGTTCCGTCAGGACGAAGCCGGCCAGGGCCACGGCGCCGATGCCGAACCCGGACAGCACCAGGGGGGACGTCCAGCCGTGCGTGCCCGCCTCGTTGAGGCCGCCGGCCACTCCGACGAGGCCGACGACGGCGAGCAGCTGGCCGACGGGGTCCGCCTTCCGCGTGCCCGGACGGGGCGTGGCGGAGGGGATGTGCCGCAGCGTCAGCAGGACGGCGAGCAGACCGAAGGGCAGATTCAGCCAGAACACCGCACGCCAGTCCGAGCCCGAGACGAGCAGTCCGCCGACGGCCGGTCCGGCGCCGAAGGCGACCGACGCGACGGCGCCCCAGAACGCGATGGCCCGGGCCCGCACCGCGCGGTCGGGGAACGTGGCGTTCAGCAGGGCGAGCGAGGCGGGCACGAGCAGCGCCGCTCCCGCGCCCTGGGCGAGCCGTCCCGCGATCAGCAGTCCGGAGGTGGTGGCCAGGCCGCAGGCCACGGACGCGGCGGTGAACAGTCCCAGGCCGGCGAGGAACACGCGGCGGTGCCCGAACCGGTCGGCGACACCTCCGCCGAGGAGCAGCAGCGCGGCGAAGACGGTGCTGTACCCGTCGACGACCCACTGGAGCGCGGAGGGCCCCGTGCCCAGCGAGGTCCGGATGTCGGGGATCGCGACGTTCACGACGGTGACGTCCAGCATCACCAGGAAGTAGCCGAGGCTGAGCGCGATCAGCGGCGGCAGGGAGAGGGAGGCGGTCCGGCCCGTCGCGGCGGTCGTGCCCGTCGTGCGGCCGGGTGTCGCGGGAGCCCGTCCGGACTGCTCCCGGGCGTCCGTGGGAGTCGCTGTGGTGGTCATGGAAGGAGCATCGGCCCCGGATGCTTCGCCGTCCGACGAAGTGTCGTTGTTCTAGGCTGCGTCCATGCCGAACGCCAGCCGTCCCGCCCCGCTCCCGACCGCCGGCACCGCGCCGTCCGGGCACCGGGGAGACCCGCTCAAGCACCACCCCGACATCGCGCGGGCCGCCGCTCTCCTCGCCGACCCGTCGCGCGCCCGCATCCTCAAGTGCCTGGCCGACGGTCGGGCGCTGCCCGCGAGCGTCCTGGCCGGTGAGGCCGGCATCGGCGCCGCGACCGCCAGCGTGCACCTGGCCAAGCTCGTCGAGGGCGGGCTCCTCACGGTCCAGCGGCAGGGCCGGCACCGCCTCTACCGGCTCACCGGCCCGGACGTGAGTGCCGCCATGGAGTGTCTCGCCCTGATCGCGCCCCCGCTGGCCCTCACCTCCCTCAAGCAGAGCAACCGCACCAACGCCCTGCACCGGGCCCGCTCCTGCTACGACCATCTCGCCGGCCGGCTCGGTGTGGCCCTGATGCGCGGCCTGCTGGAACGCGGCGTACTCACCGGCCACGACGGCGTCCACCGGCCGGACGAGGCCGTGCGCGACCGGCCGTCGTCCTACGGCCACGACGTCCGGTACGCGCTCACCCGCACCGGCCGGGCGACGCTCGCCGGGCTCGGCGTCGACGCGGACCGGCTGCCGCCGCGCCGGCCCGCGATCCGCTACTGCGTCGACTGGAGCGAGCACCAGCACCACCTGGCCGGAGGGCTGGGCGCCGTCCTCACCGCACGGCTGTTCGCGCTCGACTGGGTGCGGTGGGGGCCGAGCCCGCGCGTGGTGCTCCTGACCGACGCGGGCGCGCACGGTCTGGAGCAGGCGCTCGGAGTCGTGATCGGCGACTGAACACCCGGGGCCAGGAGGAGCCGTCGCCCGTCGCGGGAGCCCCGCACGGGCGACGGCTCCTCCCCGCCACCGGCCGCGGCCTCAGGCCTTGGCCAGCTTGACGTCCCGCTCGTGCACGGCGTGGAAGTACGGCAGCACGAGGATGCCGGCCGGCCGCATCTCCATCAGGGTGGCCTCGACGTGGGCCGGGCCGGTCCGCAGGGTGCGCACCGTCGTGCCGGTGTTGGACCAGCGGTGCAGGCTGCCGTCGCACACCGCGCGGGTGCCGCCGATGCCGTACGAGACGGAGTCGTCGTTCTGGCTCACCGAGGAGCTGACGAACACCGGACCGGTGCCGGGGACGCAGCGGTAGGTGCCGGACAGGGTGATGGTGCCGTCCGCGGCGATGCGGCCGGTGGCGTCGACGGTCACCGTCTCGGCGGTGTCGGCCTTAGCGGTGGCGGTGGCGGCGGCCGGCACGATCAGGGCGGCGCCGGCGGCCGCGGCGAGGGCGGCGAGGCGTAGGGACATGGGAGACCTCCGGGTTGGTCGGAATGAGGGGTTCCACTCGTACCCGGCGGTCAACCGGAAGAGGGTGATCCTCACCCCTTCGGTGGCGAGTCCGCGCCGGCCGTCGTGGAACCGTCGCCGTGTTGTCCGGGTGTTGTCACGCTTGGCCGCAGCCCCTTGGCGCCGGCCGCCGGCGGGGCGCACGGTCGGTCCTGACGGGCGGTCCCACCGGCGGGACGGCCCTCACGACGTGGAGGTGCGCCATGTGTTCCCACCGGCCTTCCTGCCCCGCAGCCGACTCCCCCGCCGCGCACGTCGTCGCCGCCCGTCCCGAGCAGGGGTGGACCCTGCTGTGCGACGGCGGCATCGTCTTCGACGACACCGGCGAGCTGCTGCCCGACGGCCGTGCCGTCGTGCCGCACCGGATGCCCGCCGAGCGGCCGGCGACGGCCGCCTGATCGCCCCGGGCGTGGCCCTCAGGGCTTCCCGGCGACGAACTCCCGCAGCAGGGAGGCGAGGAGTTCCGGCTGGTCCTCGGCGATGAGCGTGCGGGTGTCCTCGACCTCCACCAGCCGTCCCTGCGGGAGGAGTTCGGCGAGGCGGCGGCCGTGGTCGCGGGGCATCATCAGGTCTTCGAGGGCCCAGACGACGAGCGCGGGCCGGTCGAAGCGCCGCAGTCCCCGGGCGGCCTCCAGCAGTTCGCCGCGCCGCACGTGGGTGTTGTAGTGCCGGAAGTCGCGGCGGATCGCCGGGTCGGTGCGCAGGGGGCGCAGCCAGCCCTCGACGATCGTGTCGGGTACGGGGCGCTTGGTGAGCGCGCCGATCCCGACGGGCAGGCGGCGCAGGAGCCTGAGGCCCAGCGTGCGGACCAGCAGGGGCACGCCGCCGGGCACGCGGCAGGCGAGGCCGATCAACTTGCCGGGCAGTCCCGGCGGATAGTTGTCGAAGGCCTCGCACGAGATCAGCACCAGCCGGGCGAGGCGCTCGGGGTGCCGGGCCGCCACCGTCTGGGCCCGGCCGCAGTCGCTCTCGACGAGGGTGACGTCGGTCAGGTCGAGGCGGTCGAGGAACTCGGCGATCAGCTCGTTGACGAGGTCCGGGGTCGGCGGGCGGGACAGGGGCCGGCGGTGCGAGCCGTAGGGCAGGGTCGGCGCGATCACCCGGTGGTCGGCGCGCAGGCCGTCGGTGACCTTGCGCCAGACGGTGGAATCGTGGACCAGGCCGTGGAGGAGGACGACGACCGGCCCCTCGCCGCCGGTGTCCTCGTACTCGACGGTTCCCGCGCTCAGTTCGATGTCCGGCATACCCGAACTCTAGGGCGGGCGCGGCACTCACGGCAGTACGGCGAATCCGTCCAGTTCCACCAGCGCCCGCTCGTCCCACAGGCGTACGACCTCCACGACGGCCATCGCCGGGTAGTCGCGCCCGGCGAGACGGCGCCAGGTACGGCCGAGGCCGGCGGCGTGGCGGCGGTAGTCGGCGACGTCGGTGGCGTAGACGGTGACGCGGGCGAGGTCGGCGGGGGTGCCGCCGGCGGCGCGCAGGGCGGTGAGGAGGTTGCCGAGGGCCTTCTCGAACTGCTCGGGGAGGCTGTCGCCGGTGATCTTCCCGTCGGTGTCCAGCGCGGTCTGGCCGGCCAGGAAGACGACGCGGGTGCCGGTGGCGACGACGGCGTGGGAGAAGCCGGTGGGCGGGGAGAGCTCGGACGGGTTCACACGTTCGGCGGTCATGCGCCGGCCTCCGCGGTCGTGTCCGGTGTGCGGTACAGCTCCTTGGCGATGATGTCGCGCTGCACCTCGCTCGCGCCCTCGTAGACGCGGGGGGCGCGGACCTCGCGGTAGAGGTGTTCGAGGAGGTGGCCGCGTTGCAGGGCGCGGGCGCCGTGCAGCTGGACGGCCTGGTCGACGACGTACTGGGCGGTCTCGGTGGCGAGGAGCTTGGCCATCGCGGCACGGCCCGGCACGTCCGGCGCGTTCTCGTCGTACGCCGTCGCCGCCGCGTACACCATGAGGCGGGCCGCCTCGGTGCGCAGGGCCATCTCGGCGACCTGGTGGGACACGGTCTGGAGGTCGCGGAGCTTGCCGCCGAAGGCGTCGCGGGCGCGGGTGTGTTCAAGGGTGGCGTCCAGGGCGGCGCGGGCCATGCCGACGGCGAAGGCGCCGACGCTGGGGCGGAACAGGTTGAGGGTGCCCATGGCGACGCGGAAGCCGCGGTCCGGCTCGCCGAGCACGTCGGCGGCGGTCACGGGCACGGCGTCGAAGGCGAGGGCGCCGATGGGGTGCGGCGAGAGCATGTCGAGGGGGGTGCCGGTGAGGCCGGGCCGGTCGGCCGGCACGAGGAAGGCGGTGACGCCGCGGGCTCCGGCGCCGGGGGTGGTGCGGGCGAAGACGGTGTAGAAGTCGGCCTCGGGGGCGTTGGAGATCCAGCACTTCTCCCCGGTGAGCCGCCACGCGGACCGTCCGTCGGGTTCCGCGACCGGCGCGGTGCCGGGGCCGGCCGGCCGGCCGCCGCTGGGCGAGCCGCCGCCCCGCACGGAGACGCCCTGTGCCCCCGCGGCCTCGCCGGCGCCGGCCGCTCCACGCGTCACGGCAGCCCCGGCCCGGCCCGCCGCGTCCCGTGACGCGTCCCCGCTCCCGTCCCACGCCCCCGCCGGCCCGGCCTCCTCCGTCGCGTCCCGCGCTCCCGCCGGTTCCGCCGCTCCCGCCGGTTCCGCCGGTTCCGCCGGTTCCGCCCTCAGCGTCAGGGCCGCCGCGTCCGAGCCGGCCGCGGGCTCGCTCAGGGCGAAGGCGGCCACCGCGGTGCCGTCGCTCACCCGGGGCAGCCAGCGGGCGCGCTGGGCCTCGGTGCCGTAGGCGTGCACCGGGTGGGCGCCGAGGCCCTGCAGAGCGAGCGCGGTCTCGGCCTCCGTGCAGGCGTAGGCGAGGGACTCGCGCATCAGGCACAGGTCGAGCGCGCCGGAGGTGAACAGGCGGGGCAGCAGGCCGAGGGCGCCGAGTTCGGCGACGAGGGGACGGTTGACGTGGCCCGGTGTCCCTTTGCCGGCCAACGGGCGCAGCCGCTGCGCGGCGAGGGTGCGCAGCCGCTCGCACCAGGCGAGTTGTTCCGGTTCGAGCGAGAATGCGGTCATCGCCGGTCCCTTCCCCTGCTCCCCTGCCCGCCGTGCCACACCCGAGGTTATCGCGCCCCGTTGACTGCCGTCACCAACACGATACGCTCGATGCGCGAGCCCACCACGACACAGGGGGCGAACCGCCATGGCAGATCCGCACGCCGCAGATCCGCACCGCGCCGGACCACACCGCTCGGCCCATGTCGACACGTTCGCGCGCGACCGTCTGCCACCCCCCGGCCAGTGGCCCGAGCTGCGCTTCGACCTGCCGGAGCTGCACTACCCGGACCGTCTGAACTGCGCCGCCGAGCTCCTCACCGGCCCGCCCGACGACCGCCCGGTCTTCCGCACGGCGTCCGGGGACGGCTGGACGTACGGACAGCTTCGGGCCCGCGTCGACCGGCTCGCGCACCTGCTCACCGGCGACCTCGGTGTCGTGCCCGGCAACCGGGTGCTGCTGCGCGGCCCCACCACCCCGTGGCTGGCCGCCTGCTGGCTGGCGGTGCTCAAGGCGGGCGCGGTGGCGGTCACCGTGCTGGCGCAGCAGCGCGCGCACGAGCTGCGCGCGATCTGCGAGATCGCCCGCGTGCGGCACGCCCTGTGCGACGTCCGCGCCGTGGACGACCTCGCCAAGGCGGAGATCCCGGGGCTGCGGATCGCGGCGTTCGGCGGGGACGCGCCCGACGACCTGCTGACCCGTGCGGAGGCCGGCTCCACGCCGGACACCCCGTTCCCGGCGGTGGCGACCGCCGCCGACGACGTGGCGCTGATCGCCTTCACCTCGGGCACCACCGGACGGCCCAAGGGCTGCATGCACTTCCACCGGGACGTGCTCGCGATCGCCGACACCTTCTCCCGGCACGTGCTGCGGCCGCGCGCGGACGACCTCTTCGCGGGCAGTCCGCCGCTCGGCTTCACCTTCGGACTCGGCGGGCTGGTGATCTTCCCGATGCGGGCCGGGGCGAGCGCGCTGCTGCTCGAACAGGCCGGCCCGCGGCAACTGCTGCCCGCGGTCGCCGAACACCGGGTGTCGGTGCTGTTCACCGCGCCGACGGCCTACCGGGCGATGCTGGACGAGCTGGACGCGTACGACGTGACGTGCCTGCGGCGCTGCGTCTCGGCGGGCGAGAACCTGCCGGCGGCCACCTGGCACTCCTGGCACGAACGCACCGGCCTGCGCATCATCAACGGCATCGGCGCCACCGAACTGCTGCACATCTTCGTCTCGGCGGCCGACGACGACATCCGTCCCGGCACCACGGGCGTCCCGGTGCCGGGGTGGGTCGCGCGCGTGCAGGACGAGAACGGCGTGCCCGTCCCGGACGGGGTGCCGGGCCTGCTGGCGGTGCGCGGTCCGGTCGGCTGCCGTTACCTCGCCGACCCGCGGCAGCGGGAGTACGTGCGCGACGGCTGGAACATCACCGGGGACACCTATGTCCGCGAGCCCGACGGGTACTTCCGCTACGTCGCACGCGCCGACGACATGATCATCTCCGCCGGGTACAACATCGCCGGGCCCGAGGTGGAGGACGCGCTGCTGCGGCATCCGGACGTGGTGGAGGCGGCGGTGGTGGGCCGGCCCGACGCGGCGCGCGGGCAGGTCGTGGTGGCCCACGCGGTGCTGAGGGACGGCGCCGAGCGGGACGCGGAGGCCCTGCGGACGTACCTCAAGTCCGAGCTGGCGCCGTACAAGTGCCCGCGCGAGATCCACTTCCGGGACGCGCTGCCGCGCACGGCGACCGGCAAGCTCCAGCGATACCGGCTCCTGGCCTCCCCCGACACCCGGGGTGACCTGGGCTGATGCCGACGACCTAAGATGATCGACGTGTCCGACCAGCACCCGCAGCCCACCCCGAGGTCCCTGATCGTCACGCTCTACGGCGCGTACGGCCGCTTCGCTCCGGGCCCGGTGCCCGTCGCCGAGCTGATCCGGCTGCTGGCCGCGGTGGGGGTGGACGCCCCTTCCGTCCGTTCGTCGGTGTCACGGCTGAAGCGGCGCGGGCTGCTGCTGCCCGCCCGGACGGCACGGGGCGCGGCCGGTTACGAACTGTCCGACGGAGCAAGGCAGTTGCTTGAGGACGGGGACCGGCGCATCTACGCCGCGGCGCCCTACGCCGACGAGGGCTGGGTGCTCGCCGTGTTCTCGGTGCCCGAGTCGGAGCGGCAGAAGCGCCATGTGCTGCGCTCCCGCCTGGCCGCGCTGGGCTTCGGCACCGCCGCCCCCGGGGTGTGGATCGCCCCGGCGCGGCTGTACGAGGAGTCCCGGCACACGCTGGGCCGCCTCGACCTGGACGGCTACGTGGACTTCTTCCGCGGGGAGCACCTGGGTTTCTCGCCCACCGCCGAGGCGGTGGCGCGGTGGTGGGACCTGACCGCGATCGCCGAGGCGCACGAGGCGTTCCTCGACCGCCACGCACGCGTGCTGCACGACTGGCAGCGCCGTCCGGACACCCCGCCCGAAGAGGCGTACCGGGACTACCTCCTGGCCCTCGACACCTGGCGCCACCTCCCCTACGCCGACCCGGGCCTCCCGGACCGGCTGCTGCCCGCCGACTGGCCGGGCACCCGCTCGGCGGCCGTCTTCCGGGCGTTGCACGAGCGGCTCCGGGACGCCGGAGCCGCCTTCGCGGCCCAGGAACCGGCCTGAGCCACCGGGGAGATCCGCGTCACATTCACCTGCCATAAGGGAACCCTCAGCCCTCTCCGACCCTCTTCTCAGGTTTCTTGCCTAGCGTCCGGCCCATGAGTCTCACGCGTAGCTTGAACCGGGCCCTCACCGTCACCACCGGCCTCCAGGTGCGGAGAGCTCCCCGGCCCACGGCGACGACGCCCGCACCGCGGCCCGCGAAGCGCGGGGCCGCCCCGTACCGATGTCCGTCGGGCGAGGAGCTGGAGTCCGAACGGCTGCTGCGGCAACCGGTCTTCATCATCTCGTCCATCCGGTCCGGCTCGACCCTGCTGCGCATGATGCTGGGCGCCCACCCGCGCCTGCACGCCCCGCACGAGCTGCACCTCGGACGGATGGAGGTGACGTGCACCAACTGGTTCTCCCAGCGGGCGATGGGCGCCCTCGGCCTGGAGCGCGGCGACCTGGAGCACCTGCTGTGGGACCGTGTCCTGCACCGTGAACTGGTCAGGTCCGGCAAGGACTTCGTCGTCGAGAAGACGCCGGCCAACGTCTACATGCACCAGCGCCTGAAGGACTGCTGGCCCGACGCCCGGTTCGTGTTCCTGCTGCGCCACCCCGAGTCGATCGCCCGGTCCTGGCACGAGAGCGACCCGGTCAAGCGGCCCTACGACAAGGCCGTCGGGGACGTGCTGCCCTACCTGACGGCCGTCGAGGAGGCCCGCACCGCCGACGCCGACGGCTTCACCGTGCGCTACGAGGACATCACCACCTCCCCCGAACGGGAGATGCGCCGCCTGTGCGCGTTCCTCGGCCTCGACTACGCACCCGCCATGCTGCACTACGGCGAGAAGAGCGACGCCGAACTGGTCAGGGGCCTCGGCGACTGGCGCGACAACATCCGCACCGGCACGGTGCAGCCGGGCCGTCCGCTGCCCGCGGCGGACCGGATCCCCGCGCCGCTGCGCGCGATGTGCGCGGCCTGGGACTACGCGTCCTGAGCGGGCTCAGTCCCGCAGCGCGAGCCGGGGTTTGGGGGCGTCGGTGCGTCCGGTCTGCGGGCGGCGGCTGCCCGCCCGGTACGGCGCCGGCCAGACGGCGCCCGGACCCGTGTAGCCCTGCTCGGCCGCCGCGTGCAGCGTCCAGTGCGGATCGTAGAGGTGGGGGCGGGCGAGGGCGCACAGGTCGGTGCGACCGGCCAGGATCAGCGAGTTGACGTCGTCCCAGGAGGAGATCGCGCCGACGGCGATCACGGGGACGCCCGCCTCGTGCCGGATGCGGTCCGCGAAGGGGGTCTGGTACGACCGTCCGAACTCCGGCCGTTCCTCGGCCACGACCTGGCCCGTGGACACGTCGACGGCGTCGGCGCCGTGTGCGGCGAAGGCGCGGGCGATCTCCACGGCCTCGTCGGCGCTCGTGCCGCCCTCGGCCCAGTCGGTCGCGGAGATCCGCACGGTCATGGGCCGTTCCCCGGGCCACACGCCGCGTACGGCGTCGAAGACCTCCAGCGGGAAGCGGAGCCGCTTCTCCAGGGTGCCGCCGTAGACGTCGGTGCGGCGGTTGGTGAGCGGGGAGAGGAAGCCGGAGAGCAGGTAGCCGTGGGCGCAGTGCAGTTCGAGCAGGTCGAACCCGGCGCGCGCGGCCCGGGCGGCGGCGGACGTGAACTGCTCGCGCACGTCCGTCAGCTGCGCCCGGGACAGCTCGCGGGGGATCTGGCCGTCCGGCCGGTACGGCAGCGGGGACGGGGCCACCAGCGGCCAGTTGCCCTCCGGGAGGGGCTCGTCCATGCCCTCCCACATCAGCCGGGTCGAGCCCTTGCGTCCGCTGTGCCCGAGCTGCACGCCGATCGCGGTGCCGGGTGCCTGGGCGTGCGCGAAGTCGGTGATCCGCCGCCACGCCTCGGCCTGCCGCCCGGTGTACAGGCCGGCGCAGCCGGGGGTGATCCGGCCCTCGGGACTGACGCACACCATCTCCGTCATCACCAGCCCCGCGCCGCCCAGCGCCCTGGCGCCCAGGTGGACCAGGTGGAAGTCGCCGGGGACGCCGTCGGTGGCGGAGTACATGTCCATCGGGGAGACGACGACGCGGTTGCGCAGGGTCAGGCCGCGCAGCCGGAACGGGGTGAACATCGGGGGCGTGCCGGGCGGGCAGCCGAACTCGCGCTCGACGGACTCGGTGAAGCGGGGGTCCCGCAGCCGCAGGTTGTCGTGGGTGACGCGGCGGCTGCGGGTGAGCAGGCTGAAGGCGAACCGGCGGGGCGGCTCGTCCACGTACCGGGCGAGGTCCTCGAACCACTCCAGGCTGGCGCGGGCCGCCCGCTGGGTGGAGGCGACGACGGGGCGCCGCTCCTCCTCGTAGGCGGCCAGGGCCTCCTTGAGCGAGGGCTGCTCGTCCAGGCAGGCGGCGAGCGCGAGGGCGTCCTCGACGGCCAGCTTGGTGCCGGAGCCGATGGAGAAGTGGGCCGTGTGGGCGGCGTCGCCGAGGAGGACGACGTTGCCGTGCGACCAGCGTTCGTTGACGACCGTGCGGAAGGTGGTCCACGCCGACCTGTTGGACCTGAGCGGCCGGCCGCCGAGGGCGTCGGCGAAGATTTCGGCGCAGCGGCCTGCGGATTCCCGCTCGCCCAGCCCGGCGAAGCCGGCCGCCCGCCACACCTCCTCGCGCATCTCGACGATGACGGTGGACGCGTCGGGCGCGTAGGGGTAGCCGTGCAGCTGCATCACGCCGTGCGGGGTCTCGGCGATCTCGAAGCGGAAGGCGTCGAGGGCGAAGTCGGCGGCCAGCCAGATGTAGCGGCAGCGGTGGGCGGTGATGTGCGGGCGGAACACCTCCGCGTAGGCGTCCCGGGTGGTGCTGTGCACGCCGTCGGCGGCGACGACGAGGTCGTGGGTCCGCGCCAGCCGGTCCGGGTGCGGTGCCTCGGTGCGGAAGCGGAGGTCCACGCCGAGGTCGCGGCAGCGGGCGTGCAGGATCCCCAGGAGGCGGCGGCGGCCGAGGGCGGCGAAGCGGTGGCCTCCGGAGGTCTGGCGGGTGCCTCGGTGGACGATGTCGATGTCGTCCCAGCGGACGAAGTCCTGCTTCAGGGCCGCGTAGACCTCCGGGTCGGCGTGTTCGATGCCGCCGAGGGTCTCGTCGGAGAGGACGACGCCGAAGCCGAAGGTGTCGTCGGGGGCGTTGCGTTCCCAGACGGTGACCTCGCGGTCCGGGGCGAGGCGCTTGAGGAGGGCGGCGGTGTAGAGGCCGCCGGGGCCTCCGCCGATGATCGCCGCGCGTAGGGGGTGGCTCGTGTCCGCGGGCGGGAGCGGCGCCGTTGTGGCTGGGCGCGCCCCGCGGCGGAGCCGCTGATCGTCACCGCCCCGCGCCCCTGAGGCCGGGACACTCCCCTCGGTCGCACGCATGCCCTACCTCCCTCGCCACTTCGGGGGGCGCTTCTCCGTGAAGGCGGCGTGGAACTCCGCGTAGTCCTCGCCGTTCATCAGGAGGGCCTGGGTGGAGGCGTCCAGCTCCACCGCCGCCGCCAGGGGCATGTCCAGCTCGGCCGTCAGCAGCGCCTTGGTCTGGGCGTGCGCGAGGGCCGGGCCGTCGGCGAGGCGCTGGGCGAGGGCCCGTGCGGCCTCGTCGGCGTGGCCCTCGTCGGTGAGCTCGCTGATCAGGCCGATCCGCTCGGCCTCCGGCGCCCGCACCGGTTCGCCGAGCATCAGCAGGCGGGTGGCGTGGCCGAGGCCGACGACCCGGGGCAGCAGGTAGGCGGCGCCCATGTCGCCGCCGGACAGGCCGACGCGGGTGAAGAGGAAGGCGAAGCGGGTGCTGGGGTCGGCGACGCGGAAGTCGGCGGCGAGGGCGAGGACGGCGCCCGCCCCGGCCGCGACGCCGTGCAGCGCGGCGATCACGGGGAACGGGCACTCCCGCACGGCCCGCACCACCTGGCCGGTCATCCGGTTGAAGTCCAGGAGCTGGGCGGTGTCCATGGACAGGGTGGCGCCGATGATCTCGTCGACGTCGCCGCCGGAGCAGAAGCCGCGCCCCTCGCCGGCGAGCACCAGGGCCCGCACGGACCGCTCCCGGGACAGCTCGGCGAGCAGGTCGCGCAGGTCGGCGTAGGCCTCGAAGGTGAGCGCGTTGAGCTTGTCGGGACGGGCCAGGGTGACGGTGGCGACACCGTCGGTGAGACCGACGCGCAGGTGCCGCCAGTCGGAGGTGCGGGCGGCGGAGCCGGTGAAGGGACTCATGACGGGCGGCCTCCTGGGACGGGCACGGCATCACTGAGCGCTACGCCTCGAAGTTATCACTCATCTGTGACCGTCGTCACGAGTACGCGATAGGCCGTGTGGGGGCGGGGATGCGGACGATCGCCTTCCGTCACGTCTGTCACGGCACGACGATGGCCCGGTAACAACGGGAGCACCGGGGCGAGGGAGGACGTTGAGCCGGGTAGGCCGTCCGCTACCGGGGCCGAAGGTCCCGCGCGGTGCCCGTCGAAGGGCCCTGCCGGGCGGCGCCGTACCATTCATAACGTTGAAAGCAGGACAGGACCGCCTGCTCCGGAACGGACTCGCCGTGCACGATCGACCTTCTGCCCCCGCCCTCTGGCGCATCGCGCTGCCGCACACCACCGCGGCCGTGCCGGTGGCCCGTGCCCTGGTGCGCACGGCGCTGGCCGAACTGGAGCACACGGCCGACAGCGACACCGCGGAGCTGCTGACGGCCGAGCTGGTCGCCAACGCCGTCGAGCACACCTCCGGCGGAGCGCCGATAGAGCTGGTGGTGGAGCTGCTGCCGACCGGCTGCCAGGTCGAGGTGCACGACGGCGACCCGCGGCCGCCGGGCGACCTCACGCGCCCGGACACGGAGCCCCCCGACCCCTGGCAGGAGCACGGGCGCGGTCTGCTGCTGATCCGCGCCCTGAGCTCGTCCTGCGGCCACCGCCCCACCGACTCCGGCAAGGCGGTCTGGTTCAGGCTTCCTGGGGTACCCGCTCAGCGGCGTCCTCCGCGGTGAGCGCGGCCCGGGCGAGCCGGGAGTGCCGGCGCCCGTAGGCCGAGTAGACCAGCAGGCCCACCGCCAGGAACACGGCGAACTGGAGCCAGGTCGTCGCGCCCGTCTCGTAGATCAGGTAGAGGCAGAAGCCGACGCCGAGCAGCGGTGTCACCGGGTACAGCGGGACGCGGAAGGTGCGGGTGAGGTCCGGCTCGCGGCGACGCAGGGCGATCACCGCGACGTTGACGGCGGCCATCGTGGCCAGGGTGCCGATGGTGCACAGGTTGACCACCGCGTCCAGCGGGGCGAAGGCGGCCGGGAGCGCGAAGACCACGCCGACGATCAGGGTGCCGGCGACGGGCGTGGCCGTGCGCGGCGAGACCTTCTCGAACACCGGCGGGACGAGTCCGTCGCGGGACATGGACAGCAGGATCCGGGTCTGGCCGTACATCACGGCGAGCACCACCGAGGCGATGGCCACGACCGCGCCGAAGGCGACGATGCCGCCGCCGATCGTGGACCCGGTGACCTCGTCGACGACGTAGGACAGCGCGGCGGGCCGGTCGCCGACCGTGTCGCCGCCGACGGCGCCGATCGCGGCGACGGCGACCGCGCAGTACAGCAGGGTGACCAGGCCGATGCAGACCAGGATCGCGACGGGGATGTCCCGGCGCGGGTTCTTGGCCTCCTCACCGGCGGTGGTGATGGCGTCGAAGCCGATGTACGAGAAGAAGGCGGCCGTGGTGCCGGCGCCGATGCCGCCGAGGCCGGCCGGTGAGAACGGGGTGAGGTTGCCGTCCTTGAAGGCGGAGAAGCCGATGGCGCAGAAGGCGACGAGGACGGCGAGCTTGAGGACGGCCATCGCCGCGGTGGCCCGGGCGCTCTCGCGCACGCCCCGCACCAGCAGCACGCAGGCCAGGGCGATGACGATCACCGCGGGGAGGTTGATCAGACCGCCGTCGCCGGGGCCGGCGGAGAGCGCGTGCGGCAGCGTGAGGCCGATGACGCTGTCCAGCAGCTCGTTGACGTACTGGCTCCAGCCGACCGCGACCGCGGAGACGGACACGCCGTACTCCAGCAGGAGGCACCAGCCGACCAGGAAGGCGGTGCGCTCGCCGAGTCCCGCGTACGCGAAGGAGTACGAGGAGCCGGAGACGGGGATCGCGCCGCCCAGCTCGGCGAACGCGAACGCGGTGAAGACGCAGGTGATCGCGGCGAGCACGAAGGAGACGACGACGGCCGGGCCGGCCTCGGCGACCGAGTCGGACAGGCCGACGAAGATGCCGGTGCCGACGATGGCTCCGACGCCGAAGCAGACGAGCTGGAACAGCCCCATGGTGCGCTTCAGGCCGTGGCCTTCGCGGTCGGCGCCGGATTCGGCGACGAGGAGTCGGGGCGACTTGATGCGGTGAGCAGGCATGGCGGGTGGTGCTCGTTTCTGGTGGTGCGGGGCGCGACGGTGGTCGCGGTCGGCGGCGCGGAAGGGGTGGCTCCGGGCCGCCGGTCAGCTTATCGGTGGTGCTCAGGCGAGGGTGGCGACCAGGACGGCCTTGATGGTGTGCAGACGGTTCTCCGCCTCGTCGAAGACGATCGAGTGCGCGGACTCGAAGACCTCGTCCGTGACCTCGAGGGAGTCGAGACCGTGGGCCTCGAAGACCTCCTGGCCGACCTTGGTGCCCAGGTCGTGGAAGGCCGGCAGGCAGTGCAGGAACTTCACGTCCGGGTTGCCGGTGGCGCGCAGGACGTCCATGGTCACCGCGTACGGGGACAGCGCGGCGATCCGCTCGGCCCAGACCTCCTTGGGCTCGCCCATGGAGACCCAGACGTCCGTGACGACGAAGTCGGCGCCGCGCACGCCCTCGTCCACGGTCTCGGTGAGCGTGACGCGCGCCCCGCTCTCCTCGGCGAGCTTGCGGGCCTCCTCGACGACCTCCTGGGCGGGCCAGTAGGCCTTCGGGGCGACGATGCGCACGTCCATGCCGAGCAGGGCACCGGTGACCAGGTAGGAGTTGCCCATGTTGAAGCGGGCGTCGCCGAGGTAGGCGAAGGAGATCTCCGACAGGGGCTTGGTGCTGTGCTCGGTCATGGTGAGCACGTCGGCGAGCATCTGGGTGGGGTGCCAGTCGTCCGTCAGGCCGTTGTAGACGGGCACCCCGGCCCGGGCGGCCAGCTCCTCGACCTTCTGCTGGCTGTCGCCGCGGTACTCGATGCCGTCGAACATCCGCCCGAGCACGCGGGCGGTGTCCTTGACCGACTCCTTGTGGCCGATCTGCGAGCCCGACGGGTCCAGGTACGTGGTCGAGGCGCCCTGGTCGGCGGCGGCGACCTCGAAGGCGCAGCGGGTGCGCGTGGAGGTCTTCTCGAAGATCAGCGCGATGTTCCTGCCCCGCAGGTACGGTGTCTCGCTCCCGGCCTTCTTGGCGGCCTTCAGCTCCGCGGCCAGCTCGACCAGGCCGCGGAACTCGTCCGCGGTGAAGTCGGTCTCCTTGAGGAAGTGGCGGCCGGCGAGGGCGGTCGGGATCGTCGCCATGGGGGCGCTCCAGAGGTACAGGGACAGGGACTCCTGGAAGTCTATACGAACTTCTGAATTTATATACGGCTCGCTCGTCCTACACGGCCGCCCGTTCCACCGGACAGCTCATGCAGCGCGGTCCGCCCCGCCCCCGGCCCAGCTCGCTGCCCGGGATCTCGATCACCTCGATGCCCTGCTTGCGCAGGTGCGTGTTGGTGGTCGAGTTGCGCTCGTAGGCGACGACGACACCCGGCTCGACGGCCAGGACGTTGCAGCCGTCGTCCCACTGCTCGCGCTCGGCCGCGTGGACGTCCTGCGTCGCGGTCAGGACGCGGATCTCGCCCAGGCCGAGCGCGGCGGCGATCGCGCGGTGCATGTGCTCGGGCGGATGGTCGGTGACCTTCAGCTCCTTCTCGCCCACGCCCGGCTCGATGGTGTAGGAGCGCAGCATGCCGAGCCCGGCGTACTGGGTGAAGGTGTCTCCGTCGACCATCGTCATCACGGTGTCGAGGTGCATGACGGCCCGGCGCTTGGGCATGTCGAGGGCCACGATCGTGCGGGCGGAGCCGGCCGCGAACAGCTTGTGGGCGAGCATCTCGACGGCCTGCGGGGTGGTCCGCTCGCTCATGCCGATGAGCACGGCGCCGTTGCCGATGACCAGCACGTCACCGCCCTCGATGGTGGAGGGGTAGTCGGCCTGGCCCTCGGACCACAGGGAGAACGTCTCGTCGCGGAAGAGCGGATGGTGCCGGTAGATCGCCTCGAAGTGGACGGTCTCGCGCTGCCGGGCCGGCCAGCGCATGGCGTTGATGGAGACACCGTCGTAGATCCAGGCCGAGGTGTCGCGGGTGAACAGGTGGTTGGGCAGCGGGCCGAGCAGGAAGTCGTCCAGCTCCATCACGTGGAAGCGCACGGAGGTCGGCTCCGTGTGCGCGTCCAGGAACTCGCGCTTGGTCATGCCGCCGACCAGGGCCTCGGCGAGCTCGCGGGCGGGCAGGGTCTCGAAGGCGGCCCGGAGGTGGTCCGTGGCCAGCACTCCGTACTCCTTCTCGTCGAAGACCCGGTCCAGGACGAGCCGCCGGGCCGCCGGGACGTCCAGGGTCTCGGCGAGCAGGTCGCCGAAGAGGTGCACCTCGACCCCGCGGTCGCGGAGCACGTCGGCGAACCCGTCGTGCTCGGCGCGCGCCCGGCGCACCCAGAGCACGTCGTCGAAGAGAAGGGCGTCCTTGTTGCTGGGGGTGAGCCGTTTGAGCTCGAGATCCGGCCGGTGCAGGATGACGCGGCTGAGCCGCCCGGCCTCGGAGTCGACGTGGAATCCCATGCCTCCATCCTGACCATTCGGGCGCACGTTCACCCCCCGCTTGCGCGGACCCGTGCCGCGACGCCGGGCCGGGCGGCGCCCCTCGGGCGCAGCGAGGCCCGACAGGCGCCCGCGGGTGCGCCGGATGCGGACGGCCGCCCCGCGTGCCTCCCGTGCCCCGGGCGGGGGCCGGTGCGCGACCTGCGATGCGACGCCGGGCCGCGCCCGTCCCGTGGAGGCCGGCAGGGCCGGTCGGCCTCGAAGCGGGCCGGTGTCGGCCCCGGCACCCCCGTCGAGCCGTACGCCGGCTGAGGGCGGTGCCGGAGGACCGGGACGGGGCGAGCGGGGTCACAGGCGGGGGTCGACCGGTTCCGACTCCAGCGCCAGCACCCCGAAGACCGCCTCGTGCACCCGCCACAGCGGTTCGCCGTCCGCGAGCCGGTCCAGGGCCTCCAGACCGAGGGCGTACTCGCGGATCGCCAGCGACCGCTTGTGGTTCAGGAACCGCTGCCGCAGCCGGGCCAGGTTGTCGGGGCGCGTGTACTCGGGACCGTAGATGATCCGCAGGTACTCGCGGCCCCGGCACTTGATGCCGGGCTGCACCAGACGGCCCTTGTCGTCGCGCACCAGTGCGCCGACGGGCTTGACGACCATGCCCTCGCCGCCGCGGCCGGTCATCTCCAGCCACCAGTCGACGCCGGCGCGCACCGACTCGGGGTCGCCGGTGTCGACGTACAGCCGCCGGGTGGTCTGCAGCAGGCCGCTGCCGTCGTGCTCGACGAGCCGGTCGACGAGGGCGAGCTGCTCGTCGTGCGGCAGGGCGGCCAGGCTACGGCCCTGGGCGGCGAGGACCTGGAACGGGGCCAGGCGTACGCCGTCCAGACCGTCGGTGGTCCAGCAGTAGCGGCGGTAGGCGTCGGTGAACGCGGCGGCGTCCGCGGACCGGGCGCGCTGGCGGTCCAGCAGCCCGGAGACGTCGACGCCCCGTGCCGCGGCGCCCTCCAGGGCGGCCAGCGCGCCGGGGAACACCGCGCCGGAGGCGGCGCCCACGGCGGCGTACTGGGAGCGCAGCAGCCCGGAGGCCTTCAGCGACCACGGCATCAGCTCGGCGTCCAGCAGCAGCCAGTCGGTGGACAGCTCGTCCCACAGGCCGGCCCCGCCGATCGCCGTGCGCAGCCGGCCGAGGATCTCCTCGGTGAGGGACTGGTCGTCGAGGAACGGGCGGCCGGTGCGGGTGTAGAGCGCGCCGGCCGGGCCGTCCACTCCGAAGCGGCGGCGCGCCGCCTCCGCGTCGCGGCACACCAGGGCGACGGCCCGGGAGCCCATGTGCTTCTCCTCGCACACGACCCGCGCCACCCCGTCGGCCGCGTACTGCGCGAACGCCTCCCTCGGGTGCTCCAGGTAGCCGTCCACCCCCGAGGTGGCGGTGGGTGCCATGGTCGGCGGCAGGTACGGCAGCAGGCGGGGGTCGGTCGCGAAGCGGCTCATGACCTCCAGGGCGGCGGCGCCGTTCTCCTCCCGGACGGTGATGCGGCCGGCGTGCCGGGTCTCCACGGCCCGTCGGCCCTGGACGTCCGCCAGGTCCAGCGGCCGGCCGTCGTGCCCGCCGGGCGCCTCGGTGCGCAGCGGCTTCGCCGGCTCGTACCAGACCCGCTCGGCGGGTACGTCGACCAGCTCGCGCTCCGGCCAGCGCAGCGCGGTGAGCTTGCCGCCGAAGACGGCGCCGGTGTCCAGGCAGATGGTGTTGTTGAGCCAGGTGGCCTCGGGGACGGGGGTGTGGCCGTAGACGACGGCCGCGCGGCCCCGGTAGTCCTCCGCCCACGGGTAGCGCACCGGCAGCCCGAACTCGTCGGTCTCACCGGTGGTGTCGCCGTACAGGGCGTGGCTGCGGACCCGGCCGGAGGTGCGGCCGTGGTACTTCTCCGGCAGACCGGCGTGGCAGACCACGAGCCGTCCGCCGTCGAGGACGTAGTGGCTGACCAGGCCCTCGATGAACTCCCGTACCTCGGCGCGGAACTCCTCGCTCTCGGCGTCCATCTGCGCGACCGTCTCGGCGAGTCCGTGGGTGTGCTGGACGTTGCGGCCCTTGAGGTGGCGGCCGTACTTGTTCTCGTGGTTGCCGGGCACGCACAGCGCGTTCCGACTTCACCATGGCCATCACGCGGCGCAGCACGCCGGGGCTGTCGGGGCCGCGGTCGACGAGGTCGCCGACGAAGACGGCGGTGCGGCCCTCGGGGTGGACGCCGTCGGTGTAGCCGAGCTTGCCGAGCAGCGACTCCAGCTCGGCGGCGCAGCCGTGGACGTCGCCGACGATGTCGAAGGGGCCGGCGAGGTGGGTCAGGTCGTTGAACCGCTTCTCGGTGACGACGGTGGCGTGCTCGATCTCCTCGGCGCCGCGCAGGACGTGCACCTTGCGGAAGCCCTCCCGCTCCAGCCGGCGCAGGGAGCGGCGGAGTTCGCGGGTGTGGCGCTGAATCACCCGGCGGGGCATGTCGGCGCGGTCGGTGCGGGCGGCGTTGCGCTCGGCGCAGACCTGCTCGGGGACGTCGAGGACGATGGCGATCGGCAGGACGTCGTGCTTCCTGGCCAGGTCGATCAGCTGACGCCGTGCGTCCTGCTGCACGTTCGTCGCGTCCACGACGGTGCGGCGGCCCGCGGCGAGCCGCTTGCCCGCGATGTAGTGCAGGACGTCGAAGGCGTCCCGGCTCGCGCTCTGGTCGTTCTCGTCGTCCGCGACCAGACCTCGGCAGAAGTCGGAGGAGATGACCTCCGTGGGCGTGAAGTGGCGGCGGGCGAACGTGGACTTGCCGGAGCCCGAGGCGCCGATCAGCACGACGAGGGAGAGGTCGGTGACCGGCAGGGCGCGGGCCCGTGCGGTGGCGTCGGTGGTGCCGGTGGTGCCGGTGGTGGTCATGCGGCCTTCTCCTCCTTCTCGTTCGCGGTCTTCGGGTCGATCGCGGTCTTCGGGTCGTTCGCGGCCAGGGTGAACACGGCCATCTGGGTGGGCGGGCCCACCTCGGGGTCGTCGGGTCCGACGGGGCGGAACTCCACGGCGTAGCCGTGCCGTTCGGCGACCCTCCGCGCCCAGGCCCGGAACTCCTCGCGGGTCCACTCGAAGCGGTGGTCGCGGTGGCGTACGTGACCTGCCGGGAGGGTCTCCCAGCGCACGTTGTACTCCACGTTGGGTGTGGTGACGACGACGGTGCGGGGCCGGGCGGAGCCGAAGACGGCGTACTCCAGCGCGGGCAGCCTCGGCAGGTCGAGGTGTTCGATCACCTCGCTGAGCACGGCGGCGTCGTACCCCTTGAGCCGCTTGTCGGTGTAGGCGAGGGAGCCCTGGAACAGGTTCACGCGGGCGGCCTGCCGCTCCCCCATGCGGTCCAGCTTCAGCCGGCGCGCGGCGATGGCGAGCGCGCGCACGGACACGTCCACGCCGGCGATCTCGGTGAACCGCGGGTCCTTGAGCAGCTCGCGCACCAGGTGCCCCTCGCCGCAACCGAGGTCGAGGACGCGCGCGGCGGCGCCGTGCCGGAGCGCGGTGAGGATCGCTTCGCGGCGCTGCACGGCGAGGGGGGTGGGCTTCTCCTCGGTCTCCGGGGCCGCCTCCTGGGCGACGGCGTTGTCGATCTCCTCGACGACGCTGTCGTCGGTCTCGGCCAGCCGGAGGAGCTCCAGCCGGTCCATCGCCTCGCGGGTCAGCGACCAGCGGCGGGACAGGAAGCGGTTGGTGATGAGCCGCACCTCGGGGTGGTGGTACAGCCAGGCTCCGCCGGCCCGCATCAGCTTGTCCACCTCGTCCGGGGCGACCCAGTAGTGCTTGGCGTCGTCCAGCACCGGGAGGAGGACGTACAGGTGGCGCAGTGCATCGGACAGGGTGAGCGCGTCCGACTCCAGCGTCAGCCTCACGTAGCGGGAGTCGCCCCACTCGGGGAACGCGGTGTCCAGCGGGACGGGTTCCACGGTGACCGCCCAGCGGAGCGGCTCGAACAGACGGCGTACGAGGTCGGGGCCGCCGCGGGCGGGCAGCACGGGCACCTCGACACGCAGCGGGAGCGGTGCGGCGGCGCGCTCGGGGCGTGCCGTGCACACGCCGCGCAGCGCGCTGGAGAAGACGTTGGCGAGGGCCACGGCGAGGAGGGAGGAGGCCGCGTAGGGCCGGTCGTTGACGTACTGCGCGAGTGCCGCGTCGGGAGCGCCGCCGCGTCCCTTGCCCTTGCCGCGCCGGACCAGGGCCACCGTGTCCACCTCCAGCAGCAGCGCCGCCGTGCAGCGCTGTTCGTCCGCCTCGGGGTAGAGCACGTGGGCCGTGCCGAACGAGGTGGAGAACGCCTGCGCCTTGTCGGGATGCTTGTGCAGCAGGAAGCCGAGGTCGGTCGCGGGGCGCTCGGGGGTGCCGGTGGTGGTGATGGTCAGGAACATGCGGAGGGCCTCTCCGGCTGGACGGGACACAACTGCGCCGTCGTACGCGAAAGCCCCCAGGAGCGGTGATCCTGGGGGCTCGGCAGGACGACGGTCACACGATCGCACAGGGCGGACGGCCGGCGCCTTCGTTTATCGCGGGGTCAGGTCAGCTGCGTCTGCACCCGGGAGGAGATCAGCTCCAGGTGGTCCAGGTCGTCGAGGTCGAGGATCTGGAGGTAGATCCGCTGGGCGCCGGCGGCGGCGTAGCGGCCGATCTTGTCGACGACCTCGGCCGGGGATCCCGCCAGGCCGTTGGCCTTCAGCTCGTCGACCTCGCGGCCGATCACGGCGGCCCGGCGGGCGACCTCGGCGTCGTCCTTGCCGACGCAGACGACCAGGGCGTTGGAGTAGGTCAGCGCGTCGGCGCCGCGGCCGGCCTGCTCGGCGGCGGCCCGTACCCGGGCGAACTGGCGCTCGGTGTCCTCGATCGAGGCGAACGGGATGTTGAACTCGTCGGCGTACTGCGCGGCGAGACGCGGGGTGCGGGTGGCGCCGTGACCGCCGATGAGCACGGGCACCTTCGCCTGGGCCGGCTTGGGCAGCGCGGGCGAGTCGGTGAGCTCGTAGAACTTCCCGTGGAAGTCGAAGGTCTTGCCGGTCTCCGTGGCCCACAGGCCGGTGACGATGGCCAGTTGTTCCTCGAGGCGGGCGAACTTCTCCTTCGGGAAGGGGATGCCGTACGCCTTGTGCTCCTCCTCGAACCAGCCCGCGCCCAGGCCCAGCTCGACGCGGCCGCCGGACATCCGGTCGACCTGGGCGACCTGGATGGCGAGCACGCCGGGCAGCCGGAAGGTGCCTGCGGTCATGAGCGTGCCGAGCCGGATGCGCTTGGTCTCGCGGGCGAGGCCGGCCAGGGTGATCCAGGCGTCGGTGGGTCCGGGGAGACCGTCCGCGGAGCCCATGGCGAGGTAGTGGTCGCTGCGGAAGAAGGCGTCGAAACCGAGGTCCTCGGTGGCCTTGGCGACGGCGAGCAACGTGTCGTAGGTGGCCCCCTGCTGGGGCTCGGTGAAGATACGGAGTTCCATGTCCTCCATCCTGCCCGGTCGGACGGCGTACGCCGGACAGGCTCCGCCTATCCCGCCTGCCGCTCCGGTAAGGAGGCGTCCCGGTCCGCCAGTCTGCGCAGCATCTCCAGGACCCGGTCGCGCGATTCGTCCGCCGCGTCGATGGCCTCCATGCACTGCCAGTAGGTGCCCTCGTCCTCCACCGTGCAGGCGATGCCGACGAGGGCGATGCCGATCTCGCCGAGGAGCGTGCCGAGGCACATCAGGGCCTGGCGGGCGTCGCCCAGCTCGGTGAGCTGGGCCGCGCGCAGCTCACCCGGGGCCAGCTCGGGAGTGCGCAGCACTCCGCAGCCCCGGCCCGCCAGTTCGGTCAGCCCCAGGGCCTCGCCGCGCAGTTCGGGCGGCCCCTGGACCGCCAGCCGGCTGCCGATCGCCTGGGCGAGAGCCTGCGTCTGCCACACCTCCGTCAGGATCTCCGGCACCGCGCCGCCGGCCGCCAGGGCACGTCCGCTCTTCACGATGAGCCGCACCGCGTCCATGCGCTGCCCCCGTCTGTCCGACGCGCCCCTGGCGCGTCCGCCCGAACTCCGTTGCTCACTACCCAGAGTGAAGGCGCGGGGGACGAAAAGCTATAGCTGGGCAGAAATATTCGGACAACAATGGGGATACGGACCCGGGCGTGACTGCGGAGAGTGATAACGGAGTGCGTGGCTCCCCTATTCCTCGCCCTCGCCTCGCGCGGGAAACCGGGACTCGTTGCGGTCGATCTTCGCGTCCAGCGCGGCGAGCGGGTCGATGCCGAGCACCTCGCAGAACTGGAGCAGGTACGCCAGGACATCGGCGACCTCGTCCCGGACGCGGTGCGCGGAGTCGGGATCGTCCATGACACGGGCCGACTGCTCGGGCGTCAGCCACTGGAAGATCTCGACGAGTTCGGACGCCTCCACGCTGAGCGCGGCGACCAGGTTCTTCGGGGTGTGGTACGGCTGCCAGTTCCGCGCGGCGGCGAACTCGGCCAGCCTGCGCTGCAGCGCCGCGAGGTCCGGGGAAGGCCGGGGATGATCGGTCACGGCCCCAGGTGTACCACCGTGACGCCCGGTGCCGCCGCCCAGGAGGCGTCCGCGACGGCGCCGACGAGGCGGATGTGCCCGCGGTCGCACATGCGGGCCGCCAGCCGGAGCAGTTCGGCGCGCTGACGCACGTCCAGGCCGCGGTCGAGGCCGTCGGCGAGGACGGTGAGCGTCTGCAGCGCGGCGGGCACCTCGCCGGCCGGGTCGACCTCCAGGACGCCGGGGCCGGTGAAGAGCACGAGGGCGAGGGCGAGGTAGCGCAGCTCGCCGTAGCCGAGGCGCGGGAGGCCGGTGCGGATGCCGTCGCCCCGGTCCAGCAGTGCGCGGACCGCACCGCCGGCGAGCGGTTCGGTCACGACGTCCTCGACGGGGCCCGCGCATCCGGCGCGCACGGCGGTGACGAACTGGGCGTGGCGCCGGCCGCACTCGGTCCGGGTGCGCCACAGCACGTCGGCGAGGTTGTCGCAGCCGCCGAGCAGCCGTCCGGAGCCGGTGGGCACGGGCGCGCGCATCCGGGCGGGGCGCGGGTCGCAGGCGAAGACGGAGCGCAGGGCGACCACCGTCTGCTCGGCCGCCGCCAGCACCCTGCGCTGCCCGTCGGTCTTGCCGGCCACGCGCAGCGGCAGCAGCGGGGTGCCGAGCCGGTCGTCGGGCAGCGGGGCGCGGGTGACCGGCGCCGACCCGGCCGTGTGCCAGGCGGCCTGCACGGCCCGTCGGCCGGGGTCGCGCAGGGCGGTCTGGAGCAGGACGAGTCCACCGGCCGTCAGCCGCTCCCCCACGATGCGCAGTTCGGGCTCCGCCTGCACGGCGACGTCGAGGCTGACGGGCCCCTCGGGGCCGTCGACCGTGCAGCCGATGCGGAAGCCGCGGCGCCGCTGGGCGTCGGGGCGTGCCCGCTCGGGGACGCAGGCGACCGGGTCGGGGAAGACCGTGCCGAGTTCCGCGCCGCCGCCGAGGCGGGCGAGCGCCTCGTACGCCCGCAGCGCGCTGGTCTTGCCGCAGCCGCTGGGCCCGGCGAACAGGGTGAGGGGCGCCAGCGGGATCCTGGCGCGCTGGTGACGGGCGAACGCGGACAGCCGCAGTTCCGTGACGCGCGGTCGGTCCGGGTGCGCGGGAGCGGGGGCAGGGGCAGGGGCGGGGGACGCCGTCGACGCGGGTGACACGGCCATGTCCGGACCGTAGGGCTCCGGATTCCGGGCGAACCGTTCCGTCCGGGCGACGTTCCCACGATCGGGGGACGGGCCCGTCGGGCCGGGGGTGCGGGTCACACGCCGGGGTCCGCCGGACCCTCGCCGCACCGGCCCCCGGCCCGGAGGACCTTCAGAGCCCGGGGACCCCGGCCGCGCCCTCCATCAGGCCGTTGACCTCGGTGCCGGCCGGCGTCAGGAGGAACACGTTGCGGTCGACCCGGTGCATGCCGCTGGCCAGGCCGAAGACGACGCCCGTGCTGAAGTCCAGGACCCGCTTGGCGACCTCCGTCTCGGCGCTGGTCAGGTCCAGGAGCACCGGGATGCCGCCCATCAGTGTCTCGGCGACGTCGCGGGCGTCCGCGAAGACGTTGACCCGCAGGACGACGAAACGGCGGCGCGCCTCCGTCTCCGCCTCCGGCATGGCGCGATGCCCGACCGACGACGGCCAGGCGTCGCGCCCGCGCAACGGAACGACCTGGGCGAGCCCTTCCCACTGTTCATCGGTGACGTCGTAGCTGTTCACCGGCTCCCCCGATTCCACTCGCCTTCATTGCGTGCACCAGCCAATTCTTACGTCAACTCACCCGTTCGGCCCAACAGCGACACGGTCCGCGGCCGTCCCGGCGCTCACCGCCACCCCGAGGTTGCCGCGCCCCGCGGGGGGTACCCGCCGGCAGCCGCGCGGCACGGCCGGCCGCGGTCGTCGCACCGTACATCTCGCCGAGGAGGGTCCCATGGGCGCGCTGAACCTGCCCGAACCCGTCGTCCGCGACGGGGCGCCGCCGCCTGTGGACACCGCCGGGCTGCGGGCGGCGCTGCGCGAGCGGGTCGACGGCGAGGTCAGGTTCGACGCGGGGAGCCGGGCGGCGTACTCGACGGACGCCTCGAACTTCCGGCAGACACCGATCGGCGTGGTCGTCCCGCGCACCCCCGAGGCGGGCGCCGAGGCGGTGGCCGTGGCCCGGGAGTTCGGCGCGCCGGTGCTGTCGCGGGGCGGCGGGACCAGCCTGGCCGGACAGTGCACCAACGCGGGCGTGGTCCTCGACTGGTCGAAGTACTGCACGCGCGTGGAGTCCGTGGACGCGGACGCGCGGACCTGTGTCGTGCAGCCGGGGATCGTGCTGGACGACCTCAACCGGCAGCTCGCCCCGCACGGTCTGCGCTTCGGACCCGAACCCGCCACCCACGCCAACTGCACCATCGGCGGCATGATCGGCAACAACTCCTGCGGGGCCACCGCGCAGGCGCACGGCAAGGTCGTCGACAACATCGCCCGCCTGGAGGTGCTGCTCTACGACGGCACCCGTTTCTGGTGCGGGGAGACCGGCGACGAGGAGTACGCCGAGATCGAACGGCAGGGCGACCTGCGGGCGACGGTGTACCGGCGGCTGCGGGCCCTGCGCGACACCTACGCCGACGAGATCCGCCGCCGGTTCCCGGACATCCCGCGCCGGGTGTCCGGCTACAACCTGGACTCGCTGCTGCCGGAGTACGGCTTCGACGTCGCCGGACTGCTGGTGGGCAGCGAGTCGACGCTGGTCACCGTCCTGCGGGCGGAGCTGGAACTCGTGCCGGTGGTGAGGGAGCGCACGCTGGTGGTGCTGGGGTTCGACAGCATCGAGCGGGCCGCCGACGCGGTGCCCGACGTGCTGCCGCACGAGCCGATCGCGCTGGAGGGCGTCGACGCCCGGCTGGTGCGCGACGAACGGATCAAGCGCCTCAACGCGAAGGCACTGGCCGAGATGCCCGACGGGGACGCCTTCCTGATGGTGCAGTTCGGGGGCGACACCGTCGAGGAGGCGGACGCGCGGGCGCACCGGATGCTGGAGGCGGTGCACCGTTCCGAGCACGACGCCGACTGCGCGTTCATGGACGACCCCGCGCACGAACAGGACCTGTGGCAGGTCCGCGAGGCCGGTCTCGGCGCCACCGCCCACATCCCGGGCAGGCCCGACACCTTCGAGGGCTGGGAGGACTCGGCGGTGGCGCCGGAGAAGCTGGGCGACTACCTGCGCCGGCTGCGGTCCCTGTTCGAGGAGTTCGGCTATCTCAGCGACACGGGTCCCAGCCTGTACGGCCACTTCGGGCAGGGCTGCGTGCACACCCGCATCCCCTTCGACCTGTACACCGCCGACGGGGTGGCGGCCTACCGCCGGTTCATGGAACGGGCGGCCGACCTGGTCGTGGAGTTCGGCGGGTCGCTGTCGGGCGAGCACGGCGACGGGCAGAGCCGGGGCGAGCTGCTGCCGCGCATGTTCGGCGACGACCTGGTGGAGGCGTTCGGGCGGCTGAAGGCCGTGTTCGACCCGCTGGACCGGATGAACCCCGGGAAGGTCGTGGCGCCGTACGGGCTCGACGAGAACCTGCGGCTCGGCGGCGACTGGGCCCCGTACGAGCCCCGCGACCTGCACTTCCGCTTCCCGCACGACGGCGGGTCGTTCTCGCAGGCCGCCAACCGGTGCGTCGGCGTCGGCAAGTGCCGCCAGCACACCAGCGACGGCACGGTGATGTGCCCGTCGTACCAGGTGACCCGCGAGGAGGAGCACTCCACGCGGGGCCGGGCGCGGCTGCTGTTCGAGATGCTCGACGGGCACGGGGACGGGGCGGTCCGGGACGGCTGGCGCTCGGAGGCGGTCAAGGACGCCCTCGATCTGTGCCTCGCCTGCAAGGGCTGCAAGAAGGACTGTCCGGCCGACGTGGACATGGCCACGTACAAGGCGGAGTTCCTGTCCCACCACTACGCGGGACGGCCGTGGCGCAGGCCCCGCTCGGACTGGTCGATGGGCTGGCTGCCGGTGCTCGCGCAGGCCGTGGGCCGTGCCCGGCTCGGGCCGGTCGTCAACGCGCTCACGCACACGCCGTTGCTGTCCCGGGCCGCCGTGGCCCTCGCGGGTGTGGCGGACCGGGAGGTGCCGCTGTTCGCGGAGCGGACGTTCGAGCAGTGGTTCGCCCGGCACGAGCCGGAGGGCGACGGGCGGCGCGGCACCGTGCTGCTGTGGCCGGACACCTTCACCAACCATTTCCACCCGCACGTCGGGCGGGCGGCCGTGCGGGTGCTGGAGCACGCGGGCTGGCGGGTGGAGCTGCCGGGCGAGCCGCTGTGCTGCGGGCTGACGTGGATCTCCACCGGGCAGCTCGGCACGGCGGAGCGGGTCCTCACCCGGACCGTGCGCAGCCTGGCCCCGCACGTGCGGGCGGGCGGTCTGGTGGTGGCCCTGGAGCCGAGCTGCACGGCCGTGTTCCGGGCGGACGCGGGGGAACTGTTCCCCGGCGACCAGGACGTGCGCCGGCTGGCGGAACAGACGGTGACGCTGTCGGAGCTGCTGACCGAGCACTCCCCCGGCTACGAGCCGCCGCAGGTGCCCGAGCGGTCCGCGAGGGCGCTGGCCCAGGTGCACTGCCACCAGCACGCGGTCATGGGCTGGGACGCCGACCGCGAGTTGCTGCGCCGGGCCGGGGTGGACGCCGAGCGGCTGGACTCCGGCTGCTGCGGGCTGGCCGGCAACTTCGGCTTCGAGCGCGGGCATCTGGACGTCAGCGAGGCGTGCGCGGAGCGGGTGCTGCTGCCGCGGCTGCGGGAGGAGGACGAGGCGACCGTGGTGCTCGCCGACGGGTTCAGCTGCCGCACGCAGATCCACGAGTTCGACAGCGGCGGTCACGAGGGCGTGCACCTGGCGGAGCTGCTGGCCTCGGCGCTGCCCGGCTCCGCCGGGAACACGGACGCGCCGGGCAGCGCCTACGGCACCGCACCGGGCGTCCGCCCCGCGCCCCCCGGCCGCCGGACGCGGGCCCTGACCCTCGCGGCCACCGCCCTGGCCGCGGCAGCCACGGCGACCGCACTGTCCCGCGGCCTGCGACGCCACTGAGCCGACACCTGCGTTCCCCTGCGGGACCCGCCCCGCGCACCCGGCCACCCGGGCACGGGCACCCGTGCGATCACCACCGGCACGCAGCGGCACCAGGCCGCGGCCCACGACGCCCACTGAGCCGACACCCGCGTTCCCCTGCGGGACCCACCCCGCGCACCCGGCCACCCGGGCACGGGCACCCGTGCGATCACCACCGGCACGCAACGGCACCGGGCCGCGGCCCACGACGCCCACTGAGCCGACACCCGCCCTCCTCTACGGGACCCGCCCGCACACCCGGCCACCCAGGCACGGGCACCGTCCGGTCACCACCGGCACGCAGCGGCATCGGGCGCGGCCCGCCACTTAGCCGCCCCGCCACGCCGGGGCAGCACCGCCCCGGGACCGACGTGGCCCCCGCACGGCCCCACGGCGCCGGCGCCGTCCGGTCCGGAGGCCGCGGTGCCGCCGAACGGGGCTGACACCCGCAGGGACGCGTTCCCGCCTCGGCTGGGCCACCGGGCCTCCTCCCCGGCCGCCGCACACACCCGTGACGAGGCGGGCTCCGAGCCGGGTCGTGTGCCCGTCTGCGGTGGGCGGCGGGACCGGGCGGGCGGCATACGCCCGGAGGGCGGTTCGTGGCATGCGGGGGCGGTGGTCCTCGCGTTAACTGAGGCGCACACGATGCACGCGCGGCGGGCCGTCGGTCCGCGTCGAGAGGTGGGCGGACCATGGGAGGGCCCGTGACGACTCAGCCCCTGCCGCCGCTCGCCGGGCCCGCCCCGGGATCGCGCCGGACGGCCCCGTGACGGCGCCCGAGGGCCCGGCGGCCGAGGGCCCGGCGGCCGAACCGGCGAACGCCGTTCCGGCCCGGGCCGAGCAGTCCCTGCGGCACACCCTGCTCAGCCCCGGGTATCTGCTGCTGTTGCTGCTGTGCGTGCTGCTCGGCGTACCGATCGCGCTGGCCTGCTTCTTCTTCGTCAGCCTGCAGCACGAGCTGCAGCACTGGGTGTGGACGTCGCTGCCGGAGGCCGCCGGGTACGGCGACCCGCCCTGGTGGTGGCCGCTGCCCGCGCTGGTGCTGGCGGGACTGATCCTGGCGCCGATCGTGACCCGGATGCCGGGCGGCGGAGGGCATCTGCCGGTGAACGGGCTGGGCGGCGCGCCCGTCGGGCCGAAGGCGCTGCCGGGTGCCGTCCTGGCCGCGCTGGCCACCCTGCCGCTCGGTGTGGTCCTGGGCCCCGAGGCCCCCCTGATGGCCGTCGGCAGCGGGCTCGCCCTGCTCGCGGTGCGGCGGGCGCGCGCGGACCCGAAGGCGAGCGCGATCCTGGCGACGGCCGGCTCGACCGCCGCGATCTCCACGATCCTCGGCGGCCCGGTGGCGGCGGCCGTTCTGCTCATGGAGGGCGCGGGGCTGGCCGGCGCCCGGATGGCCGCCCTGCTGCTGCCGTGTCTGCTGGCCAGCGCGACGGGCGCCCTGGTCTTCACGGGCTTCGGACAGTGGACCGGCCTGGACATCGGCGCGCTGTCGCTGCCGCAGGTGCCGCCGAGCACCGGCCCCGACGCCGCTGACTTCCTGTGGGGCGTCCCGACGGCGGCGCTGATCGCGGTACTGATCACGCTGGCCCGCGCGCTCGGCCGCCGCACCGTCGGCTGGACCAGCCACCGCACGGCTGTCCGCACCGTCCTGTGCGCCACGGCGGTCGGCGTCTGCATCGCCGCGTACGCCCTGATCACCGGCCGTTCGCCGGCGGAGGCGGCGTTGTCCGGTCAGGCGGCTCTCGCCCAGCTCGCCGCGCATCCGCACGCCTGGTCCGTGGGCGCGCTCGTCGCGCTCGTCGCGTGCAAGGGGCTGGCGTGGGGCATCGCCCTGGGCAGTCTGCGCGGGGGCCCGATCTTCCCCTCCGTGCTGCTGGGCACGGCGACGGCGATGGCCTGCTCGGGCCTGCCCGGCTTCGGCGTCACCCCGGCCCTCGCCCTCGGCATCTCCGCCGCGGCGGCCGCGGTGACGGGGCTGCCACTGGCCAGTTCGGTGCTCGCGGTCCTGCTGGTGGGCAGGGACGCGCACGACCAGATGCCGCTGATCGTCGTCGCGTCGGTGGTCTCGTTCGTCGTCGCCCAGGTGATCCGCCGAAGCCCACCGGAGACGGAGGCATCGGCGCGGCCGGGGGCGGCACCCGAGGCGGAGCCGGATCGGTGACCTGCCGTCGGGACGGCCGGGACCGCCGGGCCGGGCCCGGTGCCTCCCTGCGTTCGGCGCGTCCCTGGCTGGCCAGGGTGGGTGTGGCCCTGGGCCTCGTCGTGGCCTACTTCCTGCTGCCCCTCGACCGGCTGGGCCCCCACCACCCGGTGCTGAGCTGGGTCTTCTTCGCCGTGGGTCTGACGGCCGTGGCCGCGCTGCTGCTGCGGCAGATCCGCCACGTCCTCACCGGCCGCACGGACACCCATCCCGGTGTGGTCATCCCCCTGCTGGTCCTGCTGTCGGTGCACGTCTTCGCCGCGACCTACTACGTCCTGGCCAAGCAGCCCGGTGAGTTCGACGGGCTGCGCACCCGCGTCGACTCCCTGTACTTCACCGTCGTCACCCTGGCCACCGTCGGCTACGGGGACATCACCCCGCGGGGCCAGACGGCGCGGATCGTGACGATCCTGCAGATCATCTACAGCTTCGTCTTCCTCACCGCCGCCGGCACGGCACTGGGCCAGCAGCTGCGTTCCCGGGTGGCCGGGCACGGCGACGACGAGCCCGGCCGTGACGACCCGCCACCTCGCCCTCCGCCACGGGGGTGAGGAGATCTTCGCCACGTAGCGCGAGGAGTGCGGCGCCGTACGGCGGGGCGCCGGCACGGAATGCAGTCACGGCCGCGGGTCCGGCGGGGGCCGGCCGCGGGGAGGCCCGCTTGTCACCACCCTCGTGGGCGCACTACTGTCGCCACGCCTTGGTGAACGGGAAATCCGGTGAAGTACCGGTGCGGCCCTCGCCACTGTGATCGGGAAGTCCGGCTCCAGCCCTCACGGGCAGCCACTGGGTCCTCGCGGACCCGGGAAGGCGGAGTGCGGGCGGTGGTACCCGTCAGCCAGGAGACCGGCCAAGGCGCGTCGTCCATCCACGAGGTGCTGGAGAGGGTCTGCTGAGCCATGCACATAGCCGAGGGCTTTCTGCCTCCGGCGCACGCGATCGCCTGGGGCGTCGCGTCCGCGCCGTTCGTCCTCCACGGAGTACGGTCACTCACCCGTGAGGTCCGGGAGCATCCCGAGAGCACGCTGCTGCTCGGGGCCTCCGGAGCCTTCACGTTCGTACTGTCGGCCCTGAAACTGCCCTCCGTCACCGGGAGTTGCTCGCACCCCACCGGGACCGGTCTGGGCGCCATCCTGTTCCGGCCGCCCATCATGGCGGTGCTGGGCACGATCACCCTGCTCTTCCAGGCCCTGCTGCTCGCCCACGGCGGTCTGACCACACTCGGCGCCAACGCCTTCTCGATGGCGATCGCCGGCCCGTGGGCCGGATACGGCACCTACCGCCTGCTGCGCCGGTACGGGGCACCGCTGATGGTCACGGTGTTCTTCGCGGCGTTCGTCGCCGACCTGTCCACCTACTGCGTCACCAGCGTGCAGCTCGCGCTGGCCTTCCCCGACCCGAGCAGCGGATTCCTGGGCGCGCTCGGCAAGTTCGGGTCCATCTTCGCCGTCACGCAGATCCCGCTCGCGGTGAGCGAGGGCCTGCTCACGGTGGTCGTGATGCGGCTGCTGGTGCAGTCCAGCAAGGGCGAGCTGACCCGGCTGGGCGTGCTGTCCGCGGACGCCGGCGAGCGCGAGGAGGCGGTGGCCCGATGAAGCGCAACACGAAGATCAACCTCCTGCTGCTGCTCGCCGTGGCCGTGCTGGCGGTGCTGCCGCTGGCGCTCGGCCTCGGCGACCACAAGGAGGAGCCGTTCGCCGGTGCCGACGCCGAGGCGGAGACGGCGATCACGGAGATCGAGCCGGACTACGAGCCGTGGTTCTCGCCGCTGTACGAGCCGCCGTCCGGCGAGATCGAGTCCGCGCTGTTCGCCGTGCAGGCGGCGCTCGGCGCGGGGGTGCTGGCCTACTACTTCGGTCTGCGCCGGGGACGGCGGCAGGGCGAGGAGCGGGCGGCCCGGGCCGCCCGGCAGGACGCGCACGCGCCCGAAGGGGACTGAGTGCTGCCGATCGACGCGGCGGCGCACAGCAGCCGGTGGCGTCACCGCCACCCGGTGGACAAGGCGGTGCTCGGGCTGGGTCTGACCGTGCTGGCCATCTCCCTGCCGCCCTGGCCGGGCGCGGCGCTGGTGCTGGTCGCGGCGCTGGCCGTGCTGCTCGGTCCGGCGGGTGTGCCCGGGCGTCGGCTGTGGCGGGCCTACCGGGTGCCGCTGGGGTTCTGCGTCACCGGCGCGCTGCCGCTGCTGGTGCGGGTCGGGGGCCCGGACGGCTTCGTGGGCGCGGCGGACGGCGGTGCGGCGCGCGCCGGGGAGCTGCTGCTGCGCACGTCGGCGGCGTCCCTCGGGGTGCTGCTGTTCGCGTTCACCACGCCGATGTCCGACCTGCTGCCCCGTCTGGTGCGGGCCGGGGTGCCCGCCCCGGTGGTGGACGTGGCGCTGGTGACGTACCGGATGAGCTTCCTGCTGCTGGACTCCGTGCGCCGGATCCGCGAGGCGCAGGCCGCGCGGCTGGGGCACACCACCCGGGCCGCCGCCTGGCGTTCGCTCGGCGGGCTCGGCGCCACGGCGTTCGTGCGGGCCTTCGACCGGGCGACGCGGCTGCAGGCCGGGCTGGCGGGGCGCGGTTACGACGGGACGCTGCGTGTCCTGGTGCCCGAGGCCCGGGTCTCCGTGCCCTTCACGGCGGCGAGCGTCGCGCTGCTGGCGGCGCTGGCCGCCCTCACCTTCGTACTGGAAAGGCCGTTGTCGTGAACGAGCCCGCCGAACCCGCCCTGGTCGCCCTGCGGGGCGCGTCCTTCGGGTACGAGGAGGGGCCGGTGGTGCTGAGCGGCCTGGACTTCGAGGTGCGCGCGGGGCGCGCGCTGGCGCTGCTGGGGCGCAACGGCAGCGGCAAGACGACGCTGATGCGGCTGCTCAGCGGCGGCCTGCGGCCGCAGGCCGGGCAGTTGACGGTCGACGGGCGGCCGGTGACGTACGACCGGGCGGGGCTGACGCGGCTGCGGACCACCGTGCAGCTGGTGGTGCAGGACCCGGACGACCAGCTGTTCGCCGCGTCCGTCGCCCAGGACGTGTCCTTCGGGCCGCTGAACCTCGGGCTGCCGGACGCGGAGGTCCGCTCCCGGGTCGAGGAGGCGCTCGCCGCGCTGGACATCGCCGCGCTGGCCGACCGGCCCACGCATCTGCTGTCGTACGGGCAGCGCAAGCGGACCGCGATCGCCGGCGCGGTCGCGATGCGGCCCCGGGTGCTGATCCTCGACGAGCCGACCGCCGGGCTGGACCCGGACGGGCAGGAGCGGCTGCTCGACACCCTCGGCCGGCTGCGGGCGGGCGGCACCACGGTGGTGATGGCCACGCACGACGTGGACCTCGCCCTGCGCTGGTCCGACGACGCCGCCCTGCAGACCCCGTCCGGGGTGCACACCGGCCCCACGGCGCCGACGCTGGCCCGCGCCGACCTGCTGGGTCTCGCGGGGCTACGGCTGCCGTGGGGCGTGGCGGCGGCTCGGCTGCTGTGCGCCCGGGGGCTGCTGACGGACCCGGCCGAGGGTCCGCGCACGGCGGAGGACCTGGCGGCGCTGGCCGACTGACCGGTCCGGTGCCGCTCAGCTCGCGGAGTCGCTGTACTCCGCGTCCCGTGCGGAAGCCGGCCGCTCCTCGGGCCGGCGTTCCGCGGCGGCACGGCGGCCGGGCAGGACGGCGAGGACGATCGCGGTGCCGGCGGCCATGATGATCCCGCCGATGAGACTCGTCGTGGCGACGCCGTGGGCGAAGGCCTCGTGGACCGCGTCGGTCAGGGCCTGGGCCTGCTGCGGCCCGCCCGAGGGCGACTTGGCGACCTGTCCGGCGACGGCCAGTCCCGCGCCGACGGAGTCCTGGGCGGTGTCCAGCGCGGCCGCCGGGAGCCGGTTGCCGGCCAGGTCGGCCAGTTCGTCGCGGTAGGCGGTGCCGAGCAGGGAGCCGAGGATCGCGATGCCGAGGGAGCCGCCGAGCTCCAGCGCGGTGTCGTTGGCGCCGCCGCCGACGCCGAGTTCGCTCTCCGGGAAGGAGCCCATGATGGTGTCGGTGGCCGGGGAGACGCTGAGGCCGATCGCGAGACCGAGCAGCAGCATCGGGGCCAGGAAGCCGGAGTACGTCGAGTCCTTGTCGACGAGGACGAGCAGGAAGACGCCGACGGTGCCGATCACCATGCCGGACCCGATCATGGCCTTGACGCCCAGCTTCGGGGTCAGGCGCCCGGTGACCGCGGCGCCGACGAACACGGCCCCGGCCAGCGGCAGCAGCCGTACGCCGGTCTCCAGGGCGCCGTAGCCGAGGACGAACTGCAGGAACTGCGTGGCGTAGTAGATGGCGCCGTAGGTGCCGAAGAAGAAGAACAGCACGGCCAGCATCGAGCCGCTGAACGGCCGCTGGAGGAACCTGCGCACGTCCAGCATGGGCTGCGGGTGGCGGAGCTCCCAGGCCACGAAGGCCACCAGGCCGACGCCCGCGACGACGGCCGCGGTGACGGGGCCCGCGCCCCAGCCGAAGTGCGGGCCCTCGATGGCCGCGTAGACCAGGCTGCCGACGGAGACGATGGAGAGCAGGCCGCCCACGTAGTCGATGCGGCCCATGCCGGCCGCGCGGGACGGCGGCACGAGAAGCAACGCGCCGAGGACTGCGAGGACCGCGACGGGGACGTTGACCAGGAACGTCGAACCCCAGGCGTGGTCGCCCAGCAGCCAGCCGGCGACCAGCGGGCCGACGGCTATGGCGAGTCCGGACGTGGCGGTCCAGGCCGTGATGGCACGGGCCCGCTCACCCCTCGGGAAGATCGCGACGAGCAGGGACAGGGTGGCCGGCATGACGACGGCGGCACCGACGCCCATGACCGCCCTGGCGGCGATGACCAGACCGGTCTCGTCGACCAGGCTGCCCATGACCGAACCGCCCGCGAAGATCACCAGGCCGGTGACGAGGGCGCCGCGGCGGCTGTACTTGTCGCCGATCGCGCCCAGCACCAGCATCAGCGCGGCGTAGGGGACGGTGTAACCGTCGATGACCCACTGCAGGTCGCTGCTGCTCAGGCCCAGGTCGGCGGTCATGGCCGGGGCGGCCACGATCAGCGACGTGTTGGCCATGACGACGATCAGCAGGCTGAGGCACAGCACGATCAGGGCCCACCAGCGCCGTGGATACGGCCCGGTCATCTTCTCGACGGGTGTGGTGGCCAGTAGGGGCATGGGGGCTCCCGGGTACGAGGGCGGAGTTAATTGCCCATCGGTGTGCAGACTAGTCTCAGGTTAGTTTCTTGCCCACCGATGTGCAAAACACCTTGGGGGTACCCGCCGACGACCACCACACGCACCCGGAGGCCGGGCCGGGAACGCCCGCCGGGGGGAGCGGACAGTCAGACCGCGACGGCATGCTGCGTGTACCGGGGCGAGCGCGGGTGCTTGAAGGAGCCGGGCCGGCAAACCTCCGCGCGGGGCCGGCGAGCGCCGGGCGCGCCCGGAAGGGCCGGGCCGGGAACGCCCGTACGGGGCGAGGCTCGTGCGGGCGTGCGCCCGGGAAGGCCGGGCCGGAAAACGCCCCTGCGGGGGGCGAGTCGTCAGGCCGCGCCTGAGGGGTGAGGGCTCAGTCGCCCGTCGGCGGATGCGCGGGGAGCGTCGGGGCCACCGACTCGACGACGGTGCGGGCCCGGTCCTGCGGGACACCCGCCGCGACGAGGGCGGCGACGGCGGCCCGCGTGCCGTCGTCCTCCAGCGCGCCGGTGTTGACCTGCTCCAGCAGGGCGACCGTCATCGCCTCCAGCCCGGCGCTCAGCACGGCGGGCGGCAGGTGGGCGGGGAAGGTGCCGTCGCGCTGGCCGCGCTCCAGGATGGCGGTGACCTCGGCGCGGGCCGGCGTGAGGATCTCGGCCACGCGCTCCGCGCCCAGATCGTGCCGGGCCAGCGCCAGCAGCATCCGGTAGCGGTCGCCGACGGGCCACATCAGCAGCAGGAAGTACGCGAGCGCGCGCTCGGCCGGTTCGGCCGGGCCGGACCCCTCCGCGGCCGACTCCATCGTGCTCCTCAGCACCTCGGAGGCCTCTTCGGCGAGGGCCTCCAGCAGCGCCGCGCGTCCCGGGAAGTGACCGAAGAGGGTGCGCCGTACGACCCCGGCGGCCCGCGCCAGTTCCTCCAGCGTGGTGTCCGGGTTCCGCCCGAGCTCCCGGCGGGCCGTGGCCAGGATGCGCGCCCGGTTGGAGCGCGCGTTGCGTCGCTGCGGCTCGCGGGCCACGGGCTTGGACACGGAAGGACCTCGGTGGATCGGCGTACGGCGGGGCGGAGGAGCGTCCATTCTGGCACGGAGGGCTCCCCCGGCCCGGTCACCGTCCCCCGGCCCGGTCACCGTCCCCCGGCCCGGTCACCGTCCCCCGGCCCGGTCACCGTCCCCCCGTTCGAGGGCGCCGGCCGCCGGACCGGGTGATGCCGCCTGCCGCGGCCGGCCCGCGTCAGTCCAGGCAGAACTCATTGCCCTCGGGGTCGGCCATCACGATGAAGCCGGTGCTCATGGGGGGCTCGGGCTCGAACCGGCGGACCCGTTCCGCGCCCAGCGCGACGAGCCGTTCGCACTCGGCCTCCAGCGCCGCCATCCGCTCCTCCCCCTGGAGCCCGGGCGCCGCCCGGACGTCGAGGTGGACCCGGTTCTTGGCGGTCTTGCCCTCCGGGACCCGCTGGAAGAACAGCCGCGGGCCGTTCCCGTCCGGGTCCTCCAGGGCCGATCTGGTGTTGCGCTGCTCCTCCGGCACGCCGATCCGCGCGAGGAAGTCGTCCCACGCGGCGAGCGGGTCGGCGCCCTCGGGCACGTCGACTCCGGGCGGGCCGGGGTGGACGTAGCCCAGGACGTCGCGCCAGAAGCCCGACAGTGCCCGGGGGTCGTGGGCGTCGAAGGTGACCTGGAACTGACGGCTCATCGCGTTGCTCCGTTCGCAGTGGGGCTCCGGTCCCGTCCGACCGGTCCGTCGAGCCCACCCTGACATCCGACGCGGTCGGATCCTGTCCGCCATTCCCGTGACGGGCAGGCGCCGGAACGTCCCCTCGCCCACGGAGCCACGGCAGGCGAGCGTTGGCCAGAGTAAAGGTGATCGACGAAGAGGTCTAGACCCCATACGTCTTACGTTGCTCCCGTGCGTCCCGCCATCATCATGGGAACAAGGCCCAGTTGATGGTCCAGACCATGCTTGGAGAACTCATGGGAAGACGCGCGAACGCCATCGCGACGATCGGCACGATCTTCGCGCTCGCAAGCGCCATGACGCTCGAGGCGTTGCCGGTCGCCGCCGCCGGCGCGGCGTCCGTGTCCCCGTCGGCGTCCACGGTGCCGCCCGTCTCGCCGACCCCGCAGTCCCTCGCCCGCGCGGGTCGTGACGCCGTCGTGACCGGCCGGGTGCTCGTCGTCGCCGACGGGGACACGGACGCCGCCGCCCGCGTCCGCCTCGTCGAGGAACTGAAGGCACACGGCGCCGACCGGGTGGACGTCGTCGCCCCGGGGAAGCTCCCCGCGGCCGCCGCCGGCCTGCTCACCCTGCGGCTCGGCCCGGCCGCACGGCCCGACATCGCGGCCGCGCTGGGGGACACGGCCGTACCGGACCGCGCCGAGGGCTACGCGCTGCACGTCTCGGGGGCCAGACCGGGCGCGCGGGTCACCCTGGCCGGCAAGGACGCGGCCGGTCAGTTCTACGCCGTGCAGACGCTCCGGCAGCTCTTCGTCCGCGCGGGCGACGGCTGGGCGGTGGCGGGCGTGCGGGTGAGCGACTTCCCGTCGATGCCGCTGCGGGGCACCATCGAGGGCTTCTACGGACAGCCGTGGACCCACGCCGAGCGCCTCGACCAGATGGACTTCTACGGGGACGTCAAGGCCAACACCTACATCTACGCGCCCAAGGACGACCCCTACCACCGGGGCAAGTGGCGCGAGCCCTACCCGGCCGACAAGCTGGCGGAACTGGGCGAGCTGGTGCACCGGGCCACGGCCAACCACGTGCGCTTCACCTTCGCCGTCTCGCCCGGGGAGTCGATCTGCTACTCGGACCCGGCCGACCGCACGGCCCTCAAGGCCAAGCTGCAGGCGCTGTACGACCTGGGGACCCGCGCCTTCTCCATCCCGCTCGACGACATCAGCTACACCCGCTGGAACTGCGAGGGCGACCGGGCGGCGTTCGGCGCACCCGGCCGCGAGGCCGCCGCGCGGGCGCAGGTCGACCTGCTCAACGACGTGCAGCGCACCTTCGTCGCGACCCACGAGGGCACGCGGTCGCTCCAGATGGTGCCCACCGAGTACGGCGACCTCACCGACACCGCCTACAAGCAGACCGTGCGGGCCACCCTGGACCCGGCGGTCGTGGTGATGTGGACCGGCACGGACGTCGTACCGCCGAAGATCACCAACGACGAGGCCGACCAGGTGTCGAAGCTCTTCGGCCGCAAGGTCTTCGTGTGGGACAACTATCCGGTCAACGACTTCGGCAACACCAGCGGCCGGCTGCTGCTCGCGCCGTACGACAAGCGTGAGGCCGGGCTGTCCTCACACCTGTCCGGCATCGTGGCCAACCCGATGAACCAGCCGTACGCCAGCAAGGTCGCCGTCTTCGGCACCGCCGACTTCACCTGGAACGACCGTGCCTACGACGCACGGACGAGCTGGCCGCGCGCCATGGCCCACCTCGCGGGCGGCGACCGCGAGGCCACTCGGGCACTGCTCGTCCTCGGCGACCTGGAACACCTGGCCCCGACCTTCGGTGCCACGCCCTGGCAGCCGCAGGCACCCGAACTCGCCCGGCGCGTCGAGGAGTTCTGGACCTCCTGGGACGCGGGAGACCGCGCCAGGGCCCTCACGGCCATGCGCGCCTACGCGACCGCCGTCGCCGAGGCCCCCGCCACCATCCGCGGCGGTGCGGTGGAGAAGGGGTTCACCGTCGACGCGGCCCCGTGGCTGGACGCCACCGAGCTGTGGGGCCGGGCGGCGGTCACGATGCTCGACGCCCTCGCGGCACGGCAGGCCGGGGACGAGGAGGCCTCCGGCCGGCTCCTCGCCGAGTCGAACGACCTGCAGCAGCGGGCCCGCGCCGTGCGGGTCGACCCGCCGCGCAACTCCTGGGGCAGCGTCCAGCCCAAGGTCGGCGACGGAGTGCTCGACGCGTTCCTCGTGCAGGCCGGCGTCCGGCTCCAGCTGTGGGACGTTGCGGGCGGCGGGGAGAACCTGGCCCTGAAGGGGACGGCGTCCGCGTCCAGCGTGGAGCAGGACCTCGACCGGCTGGCCCCGCGGTACGTCAACGACGGCCTGCTGGGCACCCGTTGGGCCTCCGGGTACGCGGACGACGCGTGGGTGCAGGTCGAGCTCGCCGCCCCGGCGAGGGTCGCGGCGGTGACCCTCGCGTGGGAGAGCGCCTGCGCGAAGCAGTACACCGTCCAGACCTCGCGGGACGGCGTGCACTGGACCACCGCGTCCGCCCAGCGCCCCGAGGGCTGCGGCAACGACGTCGTCCGGCTCCCCGCCGCGGAGGCGGTGCGGTACGTCCGCATGCAGGGCGTCGAGCGCAGGACCACCTGGGGCTACTCGCTCCACGAGATGGGTGTCTACGGGGCCCCCGCGACCTGACACCCGGCGCGTGCCCCGTCCTCCTCGCGCGACGGGGCACGCGCCGTGGCCGTGGTGACCGGTCCGCCGCCCGGCGCCTCGTCCCGCAGGCGGACCTGGCCCGGCTGCGCACGGAGCCAAGGCGCCTGCGGCGCAACGGGGTCGCCGTCGACAAGGAGCGCTCGGAACGCGGCCTCGTCGCCGTCGGCGTACGGGTGCGCGGCCCGGACGGCACCGCGCCGGCCGGGCTGTCGGTGTCGATGCGCGGCGTGCGCCACGACCCGCACCGCCTCCAGTCCCTGGTGGCCGCCCCGGACACCACGGCACGGGCGCTGGAGGAGGACCTGGGCGAGCAGCCCTGAGCCCCGGCCGCCACGACGGTACGGGCGTCACAGGACGGCACGGCCCCGCGCCTCGCGCCGAGGGCGAGCACGTCGTCACACGGTCCAGGGCCGGAGTTTCTCCGGGTTGAGGACGCCCCAGACGTGCCGGATGCGGTCGTCGGCGACGTCGAACGCGTACACCGCCACGGTGGTGCCGGCGTCCTGCGCGACCAGGCCCGGCCGCCCGTTGACGGTCCGTTCGACGAGCACGAGGCCGGACAGCCGGTCGGCGACCCGGACGAAGAAGTGCGCCACCTGCTCACCGCCCTCGATCGGGTGCGCGACGGCGGTGACGTGTCCTCCGCCGTCGCCGACCGCCGTCGCGGCGGGGTCGAGGAGGGCCACCAGGGCCCCGATGTCCTTGGCCTCCCAGGCCCGTCTGAAGTCCCTGACGACACGGGCGGCCCGGTCGGCGGGCATCGGACGGGACGGCGGCCGCGCGTCGCGGACCCGGCGACGGGCCGAGGAGGCCAGTTGGCGGCAGGCGGCCGGGCTCCGGCCCACCATCTCGGCCACCTCCGTGAAGGAGTAGCGGAAGACGTCGTGCAGGACGAATGCGACGCGTTCGGCGGGGGTCATGGACTCGAGGACGACCAGGAAGGCCATGTGGACCGACTCGTCCAGGGTGACGCGGTCGGCCGGGTCGCCGGTCTCGGCCCCCGGCGCCCCGTCGGGCCGCCCGGTGCGTTCCGGCAGCGGCTCGGGGACCCACTGCCCCACGTAGCGCTCGCGCCGGGCCCGTGCCGAGCCGAGCAGGCTGAGGCAGATCCGGGTGGCGACCGTCGTCAGCCAGCCGCCGACCGACTCGACCTCCTCCTGCCGCTGCCGGGACATGGCGTACCAGCGGACGTAGGTCTCCTGGACGACGTCCTCGGCCTCCGACAGGGAGCCGAGGAGCCGGTAGGCGAGGTTGGTCAGCCGGCGCCGTTCGCCGACGAGCGCGGCCAGGCTCGGATCGAGCGGGTCGTCTTCCGGTCCGGGCTGGACGGTCACGGTGTCCCTCGTTCTCTCGTGTCGCGGTCGCTTCCGACGGTCATGACGGAACGGCCCGGTGGAGTGTGAGGCGGCGTGCCGACCTCACACTCCACCGGGCCGTTCCGTCACAGGGCTGGACCGGCCGGCACGAGGCGCGCTCGTGCCGGCCGAACCGCCTGACCAGACCCCCGGCACCGCGGCCGGCGAACCGGCCGCGCGTGCACCTCTCGAGGAGAATGCGATGACACACGGATCCGACATCAGGGCGCTGCTGGAAGAGCGGGTCGAGGCCTGCCGGAGCAAGGACATCGACCGGCTCATGTCCCTCTACTCCGACGACATCGTCTACTACGACGTCGTCCCCCCGCTCCGGTTCACGGGGCGTGAGGAGGTCCGCAGCAACTTCCTGCGGTGGTTCGCCGGCTACGCGGGCCCGATCGGGCTGGAGACGCACGCGTCGGCCGTCGCGGGCGGTGAGGGGGACTTCGCCTTCGCCCACATGCTCCACCTGGACTCCGGCACTCGCCCGGACGGTGCCGAGACGAGCGTCTGGGTGCGTGCGAGCGTGGGCCTCAGGCGGTCGGAGGGCGGGTGGCTGATCACGCACGAGCACATCTCCGTGCCGGTCGATCCGGAGACCCTCCAGGCATGGTTCCCGCCGGGCGATTGAGCCGGTGAGCCGGCCGCTGCCGGCTCCCACTCCGGCTCCGGCTCCGGCTCCGGCTCCGGCTCCGGCTCCGGCTCCGGCTCTCAGAGCATGATGAGCAGGCGGGTCTTCGGCTTGAGCTTCCTGTTGACCGAGCGGCTCTGCACGTACACCTCCAGCTCGGGGTTGTTGCCCGCCTTCACGGAGACGGTTCCCTGGATGCCCGTGCCGAACAGGAGGCTGCGGGCCGCGTCACCCGTGTAGGCGCGGTCGGTGGCCTTCTCGACCACGATGACCTCCTTGTTGGGCTGGACCAGGGCGCGGGCGCCCAACTGGTAGTAGCAGGAGCCTCGTTCGTAGGTGACTCCCGGGTGCGAGTCGACGAACGGGCGGATCTCGATCTCCTTGTCGACCTTCAGGAGCCGGTACTTGTCGGCCGGCACCGGTTCGAGGGTCGCCCGCACGTCGTCGACGGATATGTCCTGGCCGACGGCGAACAGGTTCTTCGTGCCGCGCACGCCCTGCTCGCGGCCCCGCAGGAAGCTGGTGGCGGCGGCCCTCACGGTGCCGATCGCCTCCTCCACGCCCTTCTGGGAGTCCGCGTCCCAGATCGCGATGTTGCCGGCCGGGAAGCCGTAGTTCTGCGCGGTGCGCTTGGCCAGGGAGTTCGGGACGAGGATCGCGGACGTCCAGTGGCCCGGGAGTCCGCTCATCTTCGCCGTGATCCTGTCGAGCCAGGGGCCGAGGATGGTCATGTCGCCGTCGTGCCGCCGGTCGCCGCCGGACGCGTTCTCCTCGCCGTCCGTCACCACGATCTGGAGGAAGCTGTGCTCGCCGTACTCCTCCCAGATGTGCCCCAGGTCGTCCAGGGACTTGAGGGACGCCTCGATCAGGGCCGTGGCGCCGTTGTTGACCTTGTACAGGCCCCGCATGGACGGCAGGTGCTTCACGTCCATGTCCCAGACCAGGTTCTCCACCCTGTGGTCGAAGGAGTAGAGGCTGATGCGGGTCTCATGGCCGAGGCTGTCCGACTCGGCCTTGAGGCCGGCCACGAACTCGTCGACGACACGCACGAGTTGACTCTGGTGCTGGTGCATGGAACCCGAACAGTCCACGACCAGCGCGACGTGATTCACCTTGTGCTGGATCCTGTTGGCGGACATGGTTCTGCTCCTTCTGCGAGGCTCCCCGACTGATGCTCGAACACTAGGAGGAGGCACTGACATCGCCTCCTGACGTGGACTCGGCCGCCCGCCGGGCGCGCGCCCCGGCATCGAGGAAGACGCCCGCGGACGGGGGCGGGCGTGGTGCGCCCCCTGCCGGGGCGGCGGGGCTCTGCTGCGGGGAGGGAATTCGGCCCCGCGATTTCTTCAGCGGCCCATCGCATCTGCGATGGAATGCGGCCGGCACTCCTCGTAAATGCGAGGCGGAGTTTCCGCGACGCGGCCGGCGTGTTGCCGCCGGAAGATCCCGCACCGCGGTCCCGCGGCCGTGTGCTCACGCCGGGCGCCGGGGCGGCGGCGGAAGCCGGGCGGCGGCCGAGCCTTGACCGACGGCACCGCGGCACCGTATTTTCGACCGGACCGACTCGTGAGCTGCCGGAAGGAGGCGAAGTCGGATGTCGATCATCTCCGACCTGCATCGCCTCGCGCAGCGGACCGTCTGGGTCCCGGGTCGCGTCGCACACGGCTGCTGACCAGCCTCTTCTTCCCGGCGTGCCGGATTCACGGCCCCGGTGTCTTCTGCTCTCTTCACCCGCCCGCGGCACGCCCCCGCGCGCCGATTTCCCGGTCGGGATTCTCACGCTTCAGCAGCGCCACCGAAAGAGAAAGTCCCTAGAAATGGCGACGAGCATCATCTGTACGACCGCGCTCCGAAATGAGGATGTGCCATGGTAGAGGCACGGATCACGGTCAACGGGAAGAGCACACCGATTTCCCCGGCCGCACCCCAGACGACGGTTCTCGATTTCCTGCGCGACCGTGGCCTCACCGGGACCAAGGAAGGCTGCGCCGAGGGCGAATGCGGTGCGTGCTCGGTCCTGGTGGCGCGCCCGGGGGTGAACAAGCCGACCGACTGGGTGGCGGTCAACGCCTGCCTGGTTCCGGTCGCCTCCCTCGACGGCCAGGAGATCGTCACCTCCGAGGGGCTCGCCACCGCCGGTGAACCCGGTACGCCGCCCGCCCTGCACCCGGTGCAGGAGGAGATGGCGGTCCGGGGCGGCTCGCAGTGCGGTTACTGCACGCCGGGGTTCGTGTGCAGCATGGCCGCCGAGTACTACCGGCCCGACCGCTGCGCGCACGCGGACACGGACGCCGGCGCGGCGGACGGACACGACAGCGAGCACGGACCGAACGGTTTCGACCTGCACTCGCTGAGCGGGAACCTGTGCCGCTGCACCGGCTACCGTCCGATCCGCGATGCCGCGTTCGCCGTCGGCGCGCCCACCGAGGACGACCCGCTGGCGCGGCGCCGCGAGCAGTCCCCGCCCGCGCCGGTCGCCACCGAGTACACCCGGGACGGCAGCGCGTTCGTCCGGCCGGGTTCCCTGGCCGAGGCGGTCCGGCTGCTGCGCGAGCGGCCCGACGCGGTGGTGGTCGCCGGCAGCACCGACTGGGGTGTCGAGGTGAACATCCGCTCCCGCCGGGCGGACTGCGTGGTCGCCGTCGAGCGGCTGCCCGAACTGCGGGAGCTGCGCGTCGAGTCCGACCACATCGAGATCGGGGCGGCACAGACGCTCACCGAGATCGAACGCCGCCTCGACGGCGACGTGCCGCTGCTGGCGGAGCTGTTCCCGCAGTTCGCGTCCCGGCTCATCCGCAACAGCGCGACCCTGGGCGGCAACCTGGGTACCGGCTCCCCCATCGGTGACAGCCCGCCGGTGCTGCTCGCGCTCGAGGCGTCGCTGGTGCTCGCCGACGCCGACGGCGAGCGCGTGGTCCCGCTCGCCGATTACTTCACCGGTTACCGGCAGAGCGTGCGCCGTCCCGGCGAGCTGATCCGCGCGGTGCGCATCCCGCTGCCGCTGTCGCCCGTCACGGCCTTCCACAAGATCGCCAAGCGGCGTTTCGACGACATCTCCAGCGTGGCGGTCGCGTTCGCGCTCGACATCCAGGACGGTGTCGTCCGCAAGGCGCGCATCGGCCTGGGCGGCGTCGCCGCCACCCCGATCCGCGCCCTCGCCACCGAGGCGGCCCTGGAGGGCAAGCCGTGGGTGACGGAGACCGTCGAGACCGCGGCGCAGGTGCTGCAGGCGCAGGGCACGCCGATGAACGACCACCGTGCCAGCGCCGACTACCGCGCGGCGATGCTCGGCCAGAGCCTGCTGAAGCTGTACGCACAGACCCGTGAGGCGGTGTCGTCATGAGCCATCTGTCCGAGCGTCCCGAGAAGCCCGTCGTCGGCGTCTCCATGCCGCACGAGAGCGCGACGTTGCACGTCACCGGCACCGCGCTGTACACCGACGACCTGGTCCAGCGCACCAAGGACGTGCTGCACGCCTACCCGGTCCAGGTCATGAAGGCCCACGGCCGGATCCTCTCGCTCGACACCGCGTCGGCGCTCGCCGTGCCCGGTGTGGTGCGCGTGCTGACCAAGGCCGACGTGCCCGGCGTCAACGACGCCGGCATGAAGCACGACGAGCCGCTGTTCCCCGACGAGGTCATGTTCCACGGGCACGCCGTGGCCTGGGTGCTCGGCGAGACCCTGGAGGCGGCCCGGCTCGGCGCGGCGGCCGTCGAGGTCGAGCTCGACGAACTGCCCTCCCTGGTCACCCTCCAGGACGCGATCGCGGCGGGCAGCTACCACGGCGCCCAGCCCGTGATGGAGGCCGGCGACATCGACGCCGGTTTCGCCGACTCGGCCCACGTGTTCACCGGCGAGTTCCAGTTCGCCGGCCAGGAGCACTTCTACCTGGAGACGCACGCGGCGCTGGCCCAGGTCGACGAGAACGGGCAGGTGTTCATCCAGAGCAGCACCCAGCACCCGTCGGAGACCCAGGAGATCGTCTCGCACGTGCTCGGCGTGCCCTCCCACGAGGTCACCGTGCAGTGCCTGCGCATGGGCGGCGGTTTCGGCGGCAAGGAGATGCAGCCGCACGGCTTCGCGGCCGTCGCCGCGCTCGGCGCCAAGCTCACGGGCCGGCCGGTCCGGTTCCGGCTCAACCGGACGCAGGACCTGACCATGTCCGGCAAGCGGCACGGCTTCCACGCCACGTGGAGGATCGGCTTCGACGCGGACGGCCGCATCCAGGCCCTCGACGCCACCCTGGTCGCCGACGGCGGCTGGAGCCTGGACCTGTCCGAGCCGGTGCTGGCCCGCGCGCTGTGCCACATCGACAACACCTACTGGATCCCCAACGCGCGCGTCGCCGGCCGCATCGCCCGGACCAACACGGTCTCCAACACCGCCTTCCGCGGCTTCGGCGGACCGCAGGGCATGCTGGTGATCGAGGACATCCTGGGCCGCTGCGCGCCGCTGCTCGGCCTGGACCCCATGGAGCTGCGGGAGCGCAACTTCTACCGGCCGGGCCAGGGCCAGACGACGCCGTACGGGCAGCCGGTCACGCAGCCCGAGCGGATCTCCACCGTCTGGCAGCAGGTCCAGGAGGACGCGGGCATCGCCGACCGCAAGCGCGAGATCGCCGCGTTCAACGCCGCGCACCCGCACACCAAGCGGGCCCTGGCGATCACCGGCATCAAGTTCGGCATCTCGTTCAACCTCACCGCCTTCAACCAGGGCGGCGCGCTGGTGCTGATCTACAAGGACGGCTCGGTCCTGATCAACCACGGCGGCACCGAGATGGGCCAGGGCCTGCACACCAAGATGCTGCAGGTGGCCGCGACCACGCTGGGCATCCCGCTGCACAAGGTGCGCCTCGCCCCGACGCGCACCGACAAGGTGCCCAACACCTCCGCCACCGCGGCCAGTTCCGGAGCGGACCTCAACGGCGGCGCGATCAAGAACGCCTGCGAGCAGCTGCGCGATCGACTGCTCCAGGTGGCCGCCTCCCGGCTCGGGGCGAACGCCTCGGACGTCCGCATCGTCGAGGGCGTCGCGCGCGCCCTGGGCAGCGACAAGGAGCTGGCCTGGGACGACCTGGTGCACACGGCGTACTTCCAGCGCGTGCAGCTGTCGGCGGCCGGTTACTACCGGACCGAAGGGCTGCACTGGGACGCGAAGACGTTCCGGGGCTCGCCGTTCAAGTACTTCGCCCACGGCGCCGCCGCGACCGAGGTCGAGGTGGACGGCTTCACCGGCGCGTACCGCATCCGGCGGGTGGACATCGTGCACGACGTCGGCGACAGCCTGTCCCCGATGATCGACATCGGCCAGGTCGAGGGCGGCTTCGTGCAGGGCGCGGGCTGGCTCACGCTGGAGGAACTGCGCTGGGACACCAGCGACGGCCCGAACCGCGGCAGGCTGCTGACCCAGGCGGCGAGCACGTACAAGCTGCCGAGCTTCTCGGAGATGCCCGAGGAGTTCAACGTCACGCTGCTGGAGAACGCCACCGAGGAGGGGGCGGTGTTCGGGTCCAAGGCGGTGGGTGAGCCTCCGCTGATGCTGGCGTTCTCGGTGCGCGAGGCACTGCGGCAGGCCGCGGCGGCGTTCGGGCCGGCCGGCATCAGCCTGGAACTCGCCTCCCCGGCGACCCCCGAGGCCGTGTACTGGGCGATCGACGCCGCCCGCAAGGGGGGCGCCCAGGCCGTCGGCGAGGCGCGCGGGATCCCCACCGGTGCCGACGCCCTGAGCAATGCCTGACATGACCTGGGTGGCCGCGGTCGCGCGGTTGCGAGCCCACCGGGAAGCCGGTGTGCTCGTGACCGTCGCGGCCGTGCGCGGTCACGCCCCCCGGAAGGCCGGCGCCAAACTCGTCGTGGGACCGTCCGAGACGTGGGGTTCCATCGGCGGCGGCAACATCGAGGCCGTCGCGATCGACCGGGCCCGCGAGCTGATCGGCAAGCACGACGCGGAGCCGGAGCTGATGGAGTTCAAGCTCAACGACAAGGTCACCAACCGGCACGGCGTCCAGTGCTGCGGCGGCGCCGTCACCGTCCTGCTCGAACCGCTGCCGGTGGTGCCGGCGGTGGCGGTGTTCGGCGTCGGTCACGTCGGGCTGGAGCTGGCCCGCGTCCTGGCCCGCCACCACCTCGACCTGCACCTGATCGACAGCCGCCCGGACATGCTCACCGACGAGCGGCTCGGTGTGCTGGCGGACGCGGTGGCGCAGATCCACGTGCACCACACGCCGCTGCTTCCCGAGGAGGTGCTCGAGGAGCTGGCGCCGGGCACCCACGTCCTGATCATGACGCACGACCACGCGGAGGACGCCGCGCTCGCCGACGCCGCCCTGCGCACCGCCGGTCTCGGCTCGATCGGCCTGATCGGCTCGGCCGCCAAGTGGACGCGGTTCCGGCACCGTCTGGCCACCGAGGGCGGCCACGACGCCGCCACCATCGACCGGATCAAGACCCCGATCGGGCTTGCCGAGATCACCGGCAAGGAGCCCGCCACGATCGCGGTGAGCGTCGCGGCGGACCTGCTCCGGACCTTCGAACAGGACGGCCGCTGAGGGGTGCCCGTGGCCGGCTCCGGCCGGCCCGGGCCGCGACTCAAGCAACAGGGACGACGACGGACCGGCCTTGTAGAACTCTACGAAGAGGCCGTCTCCGCCTGCGGGGTTTTCATGTTTTCCACCCCTAGCTGACGCACCCCGACCGGCTGTGTACTCCTCTCACAAGCCGCTCCTCGCATGCCGAACGATCCCGCAGCCCGAGAGATGCGGCGGCGTCCCGCATGGGGCGGGGCATCCGGGGATACCCCCACCGTTTCCGAGAAGGAGTGACCGTGACCGCGCACACCCACGAAGCGAGCATCCAGGACCTCAAGCGCGCCTGGATGGAAGAGGCGATCAGCCTGGCCACCAACAGCGTGCAGAACGGCGGCGGTCCGTTCGGCGCACTGGTCGCCAAGGAAGGCAAGGTCGTCGCGCTCGGGAACAACCAGGTCACCGCGACCCTGGACCCGACGGCGCACGCCGAGGTGAGCGCGCTGCGGGCCGCGTGCAAGGAACTCGGCACCTTCTCGCTCGAGGGCTGCGTGCTGGTCACCTCGTGCGAGCCGTGTCCGATGTGCCTGTCGTCCGCGCTGTGGGCCCGCGTCGACGGCATCGTGTACTCCGCCGACCGGCACGACGCCGCGGTGGCCGGCTTCGACGACCGCAAGTTCTACGACCTGTTCGACAAGAAGCCCCAGTCGAACTGGCCGACGCGGGTCGAGCACCTCGACCTGCCGAACCGCACGGCGCCGTTCGACGCGTGGCTGGCCAAGTCCGACCGCATCGACTACTGACCCGGCGTCGACGGCAGTCCTTCACCGCGCCGGGCGGCGGTGACCCCGCACATCACCGCCGCCGGCGCCGGCCCGATGCCGCGCCCCCTCACCTCGTCACCGAGAACCCCGGCACCATGCCTGCAAGATTGCTGTGCATATTGTTAACAATCTTGTAGCGTGCGTCACGCCTCTACCCGAGGCATCGGCGAAGCACTTGGTGCTCATCGAGGGGAGACCCCATGCAGCGGCATTCCGCGTCCACCGGACACGACGTTCCCACCCGGCCGACGGGCGCACCGGGAGGGCGTGCCGTGATCCGCAGGCACCTCGTGAGAGGCATCGCGCTCGCGGGTTCCCTCGCGCTCACGGCCGTGGCGGCGCCGGCCACCGTCGCGGCGGCCGCGTCGGGCACCGCCCCCGCCCACAGCCGCGGCCACGACACGGACCCTCAGGACTCCGCGCTGGCCTTCGACCCGGCCGCGTACACGACCATCACCGTCACGGTCGACGGCCGGCCGATGAACGTCCGCTGGTACAGGCAGATCTGCTACGTCGCCGACCCGGTCGCCGCGGCGGCCCGGCAGCCCGCGGGCCCCGGCGGCGGAACCACCACGATCCCGGACACGGCCTGCGGCTACCAGAGCATGAACGTGTTCGTCCCCGAGAGCGCCGTCGACGACCAGCGGGCTCCGGTCTACTTCGCGGTGAACAACGGCGGCTGGATGGCCAGTCACCTGCGGGCGAGTGTGACGGCCGGCACCTCCTACGACAGCTCCACGAGCAACGTCGGTGCCGCGCTGAAGGCGGGCTACGTCTTCGTGGACGTCGCCAACCGCAGCCGCGGTCTGGTCGGCGCCGACGGCTCCTCGCCCGGCAAGGCGCCCGCGGCGGCGGTCGACGCCAAGGCCGCCGTCCGCTACCTGCGCCTCAACGACGCCGCCATGCCCGGCAGCGCGGAGCGGATCGTCGTCAACGGGACCAGCGGCGGCGGCGCGCTGGCGTCGATCCTGGGCGCTTCCGGCAACAGCGCCGAGTACGCCCCGTACCTCGCCGCGGTCGGCGCCGCCGGCATCGACGCGAAGGGCCGCAGCACCCTGCGCGACGACGTCTTCGCCGTCAACGCCTACTGCCCGATCACCGACCTCGGCAACGCCGACGCGGCCTACGAGTGGCTGTACAACGTCCTGGCCACCCGGGACACGACCGGCCAGAATCCCTCGCGCGCGGACGCCGCGGCGATCGCGGCCCGATTCCCCGCGTACGAGCAGAGCCTCGGGCTGCGCAACCCCGACGGCTCCCGGCTCACCGCGGCCACCCTGCTCGACACCATCGAGAAGGAGGTCGTCCGCTCCGCGGAGACCTACCTGCAGGCGGATCCCTCTCACACGATCCCGCCGCTGGGCGGCACCTTCGAGATCACGTCCGGCGGCCCCGGCGGACCCACCACCACGTCGTACGTCAACGACTGGATAGACGTCGACGACGCCACCGGCAAGGTGCGGTCCCTCGACATGGCGAAGTACCTGGCCTTCGTCACCCGGCAGGCCCCGCTCAAGACGACCCCCGCCTTCGACGCCGTGGGCGTCCACGGCAACACCACCAGCGGCACCGAGACCAACCTGTTCGGCCCGCCCGCCCAGACGTACATGAACTACACCGAGTACAGCTGGAACCACAACGACGTCGCCGGCGACGGCAGCGGCATCGACGACACCGGGCTGACCTGGAAGCAGTACACCGCGAAGAAGAGCACCACCGTCGACGACCAGGTCCACCTGATCAACCCGATGGACTTCATCGGCACCGGCGCCGACACCGCTCCCAACTGGTACGTCCGCCACGGCACCCGTGACCGGGACACCGCGTTCACGGTCTCGGTCAACCTCGACCGGGCACTCGCCTCGGACCGGCAGGTCGAGAACCTGGACTACCGGCTCGCCTGGAACCAGCCGCACGCCGGCAACTACGACGTTCCCGAGGCCATGGCCTGGATCGCCCGGGCCGTCCGCAAGGCCGGCGACCCGCTGGCCGACCGTCGTTCCCGGTAGCCGAGACGCCGCCGGCAGCGTTCAGGAAACGTTAAGCAAAGGTTCTCACGGACCCATTGCGGAAGTTAAGCAACCCATTGACGGCCGTCGCCGCGGCAGCCACCTTTGTGGCGAACCGTATTCCGTTCGACCATGAGAGCTGGGATGCCCATGAGAAGAATTCGGTACTGGGTCGCTTCCGTCGTGACCGCTGCGGCCGTCACCGCAGCGGTTCTGGTCTGGCCCGCGACGGAATCCGCGCAAGCATTTCCCGCCACTTCCAAGCAGACGGTGCTGAACTATCTGCGTGACATCACCGGGAACCACATCGTTTCCGGGCAGCACAACAAGGAGCCCGCCTCCGCGCCCGGACAGTACACGCAGCAGGTCAAGGACGTGACCGGGCAGTACCCCGGGCTGTGGGGCGGCGACCTGATGTTCGCCGCCGGCGACGTGGCCAACCGGCAACGGGTGGTCGACCAGGCGAAGACCGAGTGGGCGAACGGCTCGCTGGTCGCGCTCACCTGGCACGTCTGCCCGCCGACCGGTGGGAGCAGTTGCGCGTTCGAGGGCGGCGTGAAGTCGCACGTCTCCGACGCGCAGTTCTCACAGATCATCACCGAGGGAAGCGCCCTGAACAACGCCTGGAAGCGGCGCCTCGACGAAGTCGTCCCCTACCTCCAGCAGCTGAAGAACGCGGGCGTCCCCGTCCTCTTCCGGCCACTGCACGAAATGAACGAGTCCTGGAACTGGTGGGGAAACCGGCCCGGAGCGAAAGGAAGCGCACGGCTCTACCAGATCACCCGCGACTACCTCGCCGGAACGAAAGGGCTCGACAATCTGATCTGGGTCTGGAACGTGCAGGACAATCCGGCGGGCGGCTGGAGCGGTTATTACCCCGGCAGCCAGTACGTGGATGTCGTCTCGCTGGACGTCTGGTACAAGAACCACCCCAGTTCCGCCGACTACCAGCAGATGCAAAGCATCGCGGGGACGAAACCCATGGCTCTCGCGGAGATGGGCAAGGTCCCGAACGACGCGCTCCTCAACAGCCAGCCCCGGTGGGCGTGGTTCATGATGTGGTCCGAACAGCTGCGCGGGAACAACACGAACGCCGAGATCCAGGCGGCGTATTTCCACCCCCGTGTGCTGAACCAGGGTGAGGTCGTGCTGCCCTGACGCCCCCCTGCCGCGGGCCCTGCGCGACTCGGCCGGCCGGCGGTGCCGGTCACAGCCAGCCGCGCAGCGCCCGCAGGAATCCCGCCGGATCGTCACGGTGGACGGTGTGCCCCGCGCCGTCCACCGTGCGTACGTGCCAGCCGCGGCGGCTCAGTGCCGCGGCCTCCCCCGGCGGGATCCGCTCGCTGGGGCCGGCGAGCACGACGAGCGAGGGGACGGCCGGGGCGTCCGGCAGGCCGGGCAGGTGCGCGAGGGCGGTGACGGATGCGGGGTCCCAGGCGGCGAGGGCGTGCAGCTCGGCGGTGATGTCGTCGTCGTGCCAGCGCGGGTGTGCGGCACGCAGCTGCCCCCGGGTGGCGTGCTTGACGGCGCGCAGGGCGTCCAGGTCCCGCCGCCGGGGCAGCCAGGCGGGGTCGCAGTGGACGGCACGGCCGCACCGCAGTCCGGGCACGGCGAGCAGGAGCGCGGCCGAGCCCAGCGAGTGGCCGACGCCGAGGTCGGGGGCCGCCGGCAGGGTCTCCAGCAGGCCGGCGGCGAGCGCGCTGGGCGTGTACGCCTCGGCGGTCGCGCTGGCTCCGTGGCCGGGCAGGTCCACGGCGACGACCCGGTAGCCGTGTCCGGCGATCACCGGGGCGACGCGGTTCCAGCTGCGTGAGTCCGTCATGATGCCGTGCACCAGTACGGCGGTTCGGGGGCCGTGGCCCCAGATCCGCGTTTCGAGTTTCATAAGTCGCCGTCCAGGAGCGCCCGGGCACGGTGGAGCACGGCACCGGACCCGCGGCGCCCGGTCAGTCGGTGGCCCGCGGCGGCGCGCTGCTGCCGCGGGGCAGCAGGACGGGGGTCGCGGCGGGGCCCGAGGAGGGGTTGCGCCGGTGGACCACGTCGAACAACCGGCGGGTGACGTCGGCACCGAAACCGAAGACGTCGTGGCTCATCGCGGACAGGGTCGGGTGGGTGAGCTGGCAGAGCTGGGAGTCGTCCCAGGCGATCAGGCTGATGTCCCTCGGCACGCTCAGGCCCATCTCGGCGGCCACGGAGAGGCCCGCGACGGCCATGATGTCGTTGTCGTAGACGATCGCCGTGGGCCGCTCGCGGGAGGCGAGCAGCGACCGGGTGGCCCGGGCGCCCTGCTCACCGGAGTAGTCGGTGGTGAGGCTGCGGGCCGGCTCCAGGCCCAGTTCCGCGACGATCGCGTTCAGCGCCGCGGTACGGATCATGGTGTGGCCGAGCGTCGGGTGGCCGCCCACCCGTGCGATCCGCCGGTGTCCGAGAGCGGCGAGGTAGCGCACCGCCTCGTGGACGGCGGTCTCGTCGTCGGTCCACACCGAGGTGAAGTCGCCGGTCAGGGACGGGTGGCCGACCGCGACGGCCGGCAGCCCGATCGTCGCCAGTTCGGTGATCCGGGGGTCGTCGCGCCGGATGTCGACCAGGATCGAACCCGCGATCCGGCGCGACTGCCACCACTGGCGCTGCACGGCGATCTCCTGGGCGGTGTCCCGCACCAGGTGCAGCAGCAGCGAGCACCCCTGCTCCTCCAGGACCGACTCGACCCCGGAGACGAACTCCATGTAGAAGGGTTCGAGGCCCAGTTGCCGCGCCGGGCGGGCGATGACCAGGCCGACGGTGTCCCCCGCTCCGGTAGCCGACCCGGACAGCTTGATCGCGGCCTGGTTCGGCACCCACCCCAGTTCGGCCACGGCCGCCATGATGCGTTCCCGCGTGGCCTCCGAGACGCCCGGGCGGTTGTTGAAGGCGAGCGACACCGCGCCACGGGACACACCGGCCCGGGCCGCCACGTCGGTGATCGTGACGCGCCCCGGCCGGCGTGCCTTCCCCTCAGGCACGGACGGCTCCGCCTCCGTTGACGCAGAACAGTGCGGCCCGGGCGGCCGTCGCGTCGGGTCGTGCCCAGCCGGTGACCCGCCACGTCGTGCTCTCGCCGGGCAGGAGGGTCACCCGCCCCTGGTCGGTGCGGGCGTGCGCGTCCAGCCGGTCGGCCTGGAGCAGCAGGTCCCGTACGAGCGTGCCGGCCGTGACCGTGATCAGCGCGTCGTCCTCGCCGTCCGCGCTCACCCGGACCTCGTAGGACGCGTCGGGGTAGGCGAACTCGCGGTCCGCGCAGGGGAAGTGCACCGCGCGCAGACCGTCCGCGTCGGCCACGAGGAACTCCCGGCGCACGTCGCCGAAGCGCGCGACCTGCTCCGGCAGCCGCTCCAGCGCCACCTCCCGTCCCCCGGCCTTCAGCGTGACCTCGGCGTGGGCCAGCACCGTGCCGTCCGCACCGATCCGGCGGACCGTCGCGGTGGTGCCCCAGACCGCCGCGCCCTGGTTGCAGCCCACGAGCACCGGATCACCGTCCCGGTCCTGGATCGTCAGCAGCCGGTCGGCGTACAGCCGGCGCAGCTCGAAGTAGAGGGGCTTGAGCCGGCCGTCGCCGTCGATCGCCGCCCAGGACGTGACCGGCCAGCAGTCGTTGAGCTGCCACAGCACCGTGCCGGCGCAGCGCGGCCAGTGGGACCGCCAGTGTTCGACCCCCGCGGCCACGGCCCGCGCCTGGTTGAGCTGGGTCAGGTAGTGCCAGGTGTCGAAGCCGGCGGGCGGCGCGAAGTGCGGGGCGAGCCCCCGGTTCAGTTTGCCGTTGCCGTCCTCGGCCTTCTGGTGGTGCAGCATGCCGGGCGAGTCCGCCGTCAACGGCCTGTCGGACAGGGCACGTTCCAGCGTGGCGAGCGCCGGCGGCGCCTGCCAGCCGAACTCGGCGACGAAGCGCGGCACCGTGCCGAGGTAGTCGCCGTAGTCGCGGCGGTTCCAGACCTCCCACGAGTGCGCGGTGCCGTGGCGGGGGTCGTTGGGCGCGTGGTCCCAGGATCCCGACCAGGGGCTGCCCGCCCAGTACGGGCGGGTCGGGTCCGTCTGCGCCACGACGCGGGGCAGCAGGCCCAGGTAGTAGCCCTCGCCCCACGAGTCGCCGGCCAGGGCCTGCTCCCAGTCCCAGTCGGCGAAGCCCCAGAGGTTCTCGTTGTTGCCGTTCCACAGCACCAGCGACGGGTGGGGCATCAGCCGGGCCACGTTCTCCCGGGCCTCGGCCTCGATCTCCGAGCGCAGCGGCTGTTCCTCGGGGTAGGCGGCACAGGCGAACAGGAAGTCCTGCCAGACCATCAGGCCCAGTTCGTCGCAGACGTCGTAGAAGGCCCGGTCCTCGTAGATGCCGCCGCCCCACACGCGCACCAGGTCCACACCCGCTTCGGCGGCCTGGGTGAGCCGGGCGCGGTAGCGGTCGGCGGTGACGCGGGCGGGGAAGGCGTCGTCGGGGATCCAGTTCACTCCGCGGGCGAAGACCGGGGTGCCGTTGACGACCAGGGTGAACGCGCTCCCGTGGGCGTCCGCGGAGGTGTCGAGCTCGATCGTGCGGAAGCCGATGCGGCGCTCCCACGTGTCCAGGGTCCCGCCGCCGTCCGGGTCGCGGAGGACGACCTTGCACCCGTACAACGGCTGGTCCCCGTAGCCGCGTGGCCACCACAGCTCGGCGTCCGGGACCCGCACCGTCACCGTGGCGCTGTTCTCCCCCGGTGCGACGGCGGCCTCCGCGGAGGCGTCGCCGACGGCGGCCACCAGCCGCAGGGTGCGGTCACGTCCGGTCGCCGTGCGGTCCAGGTCTACGGTGATCTCGGCGACGCCGGTGCCGTCCTCGGCGACGGTGACGTGCGGACGGACCGCGGCCAGCCGGGCAGTGGACCACTGCTCGATCCGCGCCTCCCGCCACACGCCGGCCGTGACCAGGGTGGGACCCCAGTCCCAGCCGAACGAGCAGGCCATCTTGCGGATGTGGTTGAACGGCTCGGGGTAGGAGTTGGGCCGCTCCCCCAGTGCGGACCGCACAGCCTCCGCCTCGGTGTAGGCGGAGGTGAAGGCGACTTCGAGCGGGGCGGGCCCGTTTTCCGGCAGCCCGGTGACGTCGAACCGGTAGGACCGGTGCATGTTCCGGGTGCGGCCCAGCAGCCGGCCGCCGACGTGCACGGCGGCGACCGTGTCCAGGCCGTCGAAGACGAGGTCGGTGCGCTCGAACGCCTCGTCCCGTGCGGGCAGTTCGGTCGCGTACGTCCAGTCGGCACGGCCCACCCACGCGACCTCGTCCTCGTTGCGGTCGAGGTACGGGTCGGCCAGCCATCCCGCCGCCATCAGGTCGGTGTGGACACAGCCGGGCACCTGCGCCGGCACGGCGGTCCCGAACAGCCCCGCGGGCGCCTGTTCGGGCGTGTGACGGTCGGTGTTCAGGCGCAGCGTCCAGCCCTGGGACAGCGGGGTGCGGACCTTCATGCGGGACTCCTCGTGAGACGTGGTGCGGGGCGCGGCGGCAGGGCGGGTCACTTGGTGGAACCGGCCGCGAAGCCGCTGTAGATGAAGCGCTGGAGCGCCAGGAACACGATCAGGGTCGGCACGATCACCAGGATCGCGCCGGCGGAGATGGTCTCCCAGTGGGCGCCGAAGGGGCCCTTGAACCGGAACAGGGCGGTGGAGATGGTGCCGAGTTCGGGGTCGGGCATGTAGAGGAAGGGCACGTAGAAGTCGTTGTAGACGGCGATGCCCTTGACGATGACGACGGTGGCGACGGCCGGCCGCAGCATCGGAAGGATGATCTTGCGGTAGATGGTCCAGTGACTGGCGCCGTCGATGCGCGCGGCCTCGTCCAGGGACGTGGGGATGGACCGGATGAACTGCAGGAAGATGTAGATCGAGACGATGTCGGTGCCGGTGTAGAGCAGGATCGGCGCCCACCGCGTGTTGAAGGCGCCCAGTTCGTCGATCACCTGGAAGGTGGCGACCTGGGTGGTGACGCTGGGTACCAGCGTGGCCAGCAGGAAGGCGCCCATCACCAGTTTCTTCAGGCGAAACCGGAAACGGTCGATGGCGTAGGCGGTCATCGAGCCGATCAGCACGGTACCGGCGGTGGAGACCACGAGGATCAGCGCCGTGTTGCCGAACGCCCGTAGCATCGCGCCCTGTTCGAAGGCGGTCGCGTAGTTGCCGAAGTGGAACCAGTCGCCGGGCAGCGACAGCGGGCCGTCGTTCGCCACCTCCGACGGCGTTTTCAGCGACGTCAGCAGGACGACGCCGAGCGGGACGACGACCACGGCCGAGGCCAGCAGCAGGGAGAGGTACTTCAGGGCGACGGCGGTCCGGGACAGCGGGCCGCGGGCGGCGCGGCGCGGACGCGGGACGGGGACGGTGGTGTCGGTGGTCACGAGAGCTCCACCCTCTCCTCGGGAATCAGCCGGCGCTGGACCCAGGTGATCAGCAGGATCAGGACCAGCAGGACGACGGCGGAGGCCGACGCCAGACCGACCTTGTCGAACTGGAAGGCGAGTTTGACCGTCTGGATCACGAACGTCTCCGTGCCGTTCGCACCGCCGGTCATGATGTAGGGGATCTCGAAGACGGCCAGTGAGCCGGACACGGCGAGGACGAAGCTCAGGCTGATGACGGGCTTGATGCTGGGCGCGATGATGTGCCGGAACTGCTGCCAGCGGTTCGCCCCGTCCAGCTGCGCCGCCTCGTACAGGTGCGGCGGAATGGACTGGATGGCGCCCAGGAAGAGCACCATGTTCAGCCCCATGAAGCGCCACACCGACACCCCGGCCAGCGAGGGGTTGGCCAGGTCCGCGTCGCCCAGCCACAGGTGCTCGCCCTCGACGCCGACCGCGCGCAGCAGTGTGTCCAGGGTTCCGTCGGGCTGGAAGAAGTACAGGAACACGAAGCCGACGGCCACGCCGTTGATCAGGTAGGGGAAGAAGAGCAGCCCCTTGAACAGGTTGCGGAAGCGGGTGGCGAAGCTGAGGACGGTCGCGAAGTACAGGGCGAGTGCGATCTGCGCGATCGAGGCGACCAGGTAGAAGCCGCTGACGAGGAACACCTCGAACCGGGCGGGCCGCGTCACCAGGTCCGTGTAGTTCTCCCCGCCCACGAAGGAGCGGGTGGGGCTGACGCCGTCCCAGTCGGTGAAGCTGTAGCCGATCATGTCGGCCACCGGGACGTAGGTGAACATCACCAACAGCGTCAGCGGGGCGGCCAGGAAGAGCCAGGGGGTCAGGGCGGCGGCACGACGGCGTCCGCCGGTGCCGGACGGGCCGGCGGCGGGCTCGGGAGGCGGTGCGCTTCGCCGGCCGGCGGCAGGCGCCCCGGCGCGGGTCTTCTGGGCAGCGGTCATCTCATGGTTCCTCGTGGTGGGTTCCCGGTCGGGCCTGCTGAACGGCGGCGGCGCGGCGGACGACGGTTCCCCTGCCGTCCCGGTGCGACCGGGACGGCCTCTCCGGGCCGTTCCCGCCGTACCGTGGTGCGGTCAGCCGCCGAGGGTCTGCTGCGCCTCGGACCACTTCCCGTTCAGCTCGTCGAAGTAGCTGTCCATGTCGCCGTCGGCGGCGCCGCGGGCGACGTCCACGAGCTTCTGCCGGTAGTCCTGAGCGGTGATGCCGATCTCGGACGCCTTGTCGATCCCGTTGACCTCGGCCAGGTTCTCCTGGCGCTGCTGGATCAGGGTGACATCGTTGTCGTCGAAGTCCTTGAGCGTCTCCGGCAGCGGAGCGCCCTTCACGGAGGAGGGGGATCCCTCGGCGGCGGCCTGGCCGGACTTGGTGATGTACCAGTCGATCCAGGCGCGGGCGGCGGCCTTCCGGTCGGAGTGGACGTTGACCGCGTACTGGTAGTCGGGGCGCAGGACCGAGCAGAACTTCCCGTCCTTCTGCGCGGGGAACGGCATGAAGCCGATGTCGTCGGGGTTCGCGCCGGCGGCGTCGGCCGCGGCCCTCACCTGGGAGATCGCCCAGGAGCCGAGCCACATCGACGCGATCTTGCCGGTCGCGATCCGGGCCTTGGAGTCTTCCCAGTTGGTCGTGGTGGGGTCGGGTTCGGAGAGTTTCTTGTCGACGACCGTGTAGAGGAGCTTGTCGATCGCGTACAGGTCCGACCCCGGGCTCCAGGGCTTCTCCGTCTTCGCCAGGGCGTCGTAGGAGCCGGGGTCGCAGGTGGGAGCACCGATGGCGTTCGTCCAGTTGGTGAGCGGCCACCCGTCCTTGTAGTTCGTGTAGTAAGGCGTGGCGCCGGTCTTCGCCTTGACCGCCTGGAGATCCGCGACGAACTCCTCGGGAGTGGCGGGCCATTCGGTGATGCCGGCCTTCTTCCAGACCGCCTTGTTGTAGACGAACCCGTTGGCCACGCCGATGTTCGCCAGGCCGTAGACCTGGCCGTCGACGGTGGCGTGGTCGGTGTAGTCGAACTTCGCCGACAGTTCGCCGGCCTTGCCCAGGGGGGCGAAGAAGGTGGGGTACTGCTCGACGGACAGCGAGTTCGGGATCAGCAGGACGTCACCGTACTCGTCGGTGTTCATCCTGATCTTGGTCTCGCCCTCGTAGTCGGTCAGTCCCTCGAACTTGACCTTCACTCCGGGGTACACCTTGCGGAACTCCGCGGCGTACTTCTCCAGCGTGCCGTCGGCCATCTGGTCCGTCCTGTTGGTCAGGACCGTGATCTCGCCCGACACCTTCGCCGGATCGCTCGGCGGCGCGGCGATCTCACCGCCTCCGTCGCCGCCCTGACCGCTACAGGCTGTCGCCGCCACCATGACCGCGGCCACCACGGCCACCCGTTTTCTCCGCATCCCCGCCACCTCTCCTCGCGAACCGCCGACGCCGGACCGAGCAGGAACGCCGCGTCGACTGCCGGGACCCCGGCCTGATGAGCGCTCAACGTAGACGTACGTCCGCAGGCGTGTCCATAGACCGGTCTAGATGTTTCTCACCGAATTTCATGGGCCTGACCTGGGGCTTTACTAAACGATGACTAAATCGGACGGACGGTGGAGCCACTTCGGGAGGAGGTGCGGCCCGACGGTGGACATCGTTGTCAGAGCGTGGTCCGATGGGGTGCCGTCCCGGGCCCGGCCGTACGCGCGACCCTCGGGGAGAGGCATCACGAGGAGTAGCCGGGGTGTGGGGGGGCGGCGTCTTCGATCGCTCCTACCGCACCGGCGACTCCTCGCCCCTCGTCGGCATCAAGGGCTGCACCGCACCACGCACAGCAACGCGACCGGCCGGCGCCTCCGGAAGGAGAACCGGCCCAGCCTGGAAAGGAACGAGGCCACAGCAAGGGGCTCCCAGTCAGGTCGAAGCGCGTCGGACAGCCGTCGACGCTGTCATCGCGCCCCGAAAGCATTCGGGGAGTTGCTGGGAGTCTCCTGAGAGTTCGCACGGCGGGGCGGGGCCGGGCGGTTCCGGGCAGGACCGCCGGCCGCCGCGGCCCGATTCACAGACAGGTCTCCGGGTCGGCCAGGTGCCGGTGCCGGTGCCGGTCAGTCTCCGTCAGGCTCTCCGTGGCTGCGGACGACCTCCTTCACCTTGGCCAGCGCGAACCCCCAGCCCTGTTCGACCGTCGGCTCGGCGGGGACGGCGATCTCGTCGGGGTTGGTGAGAACGTCGAGCAGCACGGGGCCCGGAGTGCGCAGGGCGCGTTCGACGGCCTTCTCCACGTCCTCGGGGTCCGTCACGCGGATGCCGGTGATGCCCAGGGCCTCGGCCACGGCGGCGAAGTCTGGGTTGTCGAGCACGGTGCCGAACTCGGGCAGACCGGCCTGCTCCTGTTCGAGCTTCACCATGCCCAGCCGGCGGTTGTCGAAGACGACGAGCTTCACGGGAAGCCGGTACGTCTTCAGGGTCATGAGGTCCCCGAGGAGCATGCCCAGTCCGCCGTCACCGCAGAAGGCGACGACCTGCCTCCCGCGGTCCAGGAACTGGGCGCCCAGGGCCTGGGGCATGGCGTTGGCCATCGAGCCCAGGTTGTAGGAGCCGATGAGGCGTCGCTCGCCGCGCATCTCGACGAAGCGTGACAGCCACACCGTGGCCATGCCCGTGTCGGAGGTGAAGACGGCGTCGTCGGCCGCGAGGCGGTCGACGGCCGCGGCCAGGGACTCGGGCCGGATGTCGTGGGAGCGGTTGTCCAGCGCGGAGCGGATGCGGCCCACGACGCCCTTGTCGTGCGACGGGTCGGCGAGCCGGGCCTGGCCCGTGCGCCACCGGTCGAAGCGCTCCCGCGCCGTGTCCAGGTGCGAGCGGTCCCGCGCCCCCTCGGCTCCGGCGGGCGCGGCGGTGAGGTGGTCGAGGAGGTCGCGTACGGTGGCGCCGGCGTCGCCCACCAGCCCCACCTCGACCGGCACCCGGCGTCCGATGTGGGTCGCCTCGGTGTCCACCTGGATGACGGTCCGGCCCTCGGGATACCAGTCCCGGTAGGGGAAGTCGGTGCCGAGCAGCAGGAGCGTGTCCGCGTCCTGGAGGGCCCGCGCCGCGGCGGGATTGCCGATCAGGCCCGTCTGGCCGACCTGGAAGGGGTTCGCGTCGCCCTCGAAACCGGCCTTGGCCTTCAGGGTGAGCACCATGGGGGCGGCCAGTCGGTCGGCGAGGGCGAGAACGTCCTGGCGGGCGGCCCGGGCCCCCTCGCCGACGAGCAGGGTGACACGCTCGGACCGGTCGAGGAGCTCCGCGGCGCGGCGGACGGCGGACTCCTCCGGCCGGCTCAGCGGAGCGTTCAGCGAGAACCGGGCCGGCCGGTCCGCGGTCAGTTCGCGCTCGCCCAGGTCGCCGGGCACGGTGAGGACGGCGACGCCCTTGCGGCCCAGTGCGTGGCGCACGGCGGTCTCCAGCATCTGCGGCAGCTGGTCGGGCGAGGTGACGGTCGCGCGGAAGACGGCGACGTCGCTGAAGAGGGCGTCGTTGTCGACCTCCTGGAAGTAGTCGCTGCCGATCTCGGCGAGCGGCACCTGGCCGGCGATCGCCAGGACCGGGGCATGGCTCTTGGCCGCGTCGTACAACCCGTTGAGGAGGTGCACGAAGCCGGGGCCGACGGTGCCCATGCACACGCCGAGGGTGTCGGTGAGCTGCGACTGGGCGCTCGCGGCGAAGGCGGCCGCCTCCTCGTGCCGGCAGCCCACCCACTCCAGGCCGTCGGTGGAGCGGATGGCGTCCGTCAACGGGTTGAGCGCGTCCCCCACGACGCCGAACACCTGGCGCACGTCGAGCTCGCTCAGGGCGTCCACGATCACTTGGGCAACGGTACGGGCCACGTCATTCCTCCAGGTCACACGGTGAAACGGTCAGGGTCGGCGGCCTTCCAGTCGGCCGCCCAGGAAGCCGGTGGCCCGGCGAGCAACTGCCCCGGCTCGAGCCACTCGTACAGCTCCTCGTAGGAGCGTTCGGTCAGGGGGTCGACGCGCCGGTGGAGCATGTGCGGGCGCAGCTCCGCCGGGTCGGTGACGCCCATGGACGCCATGATCTGCAGTGCGCTCGCCACGGTCGCCTCCTGGAAGCGCCGGACACGCGGTGTCTTGTCCCGCACGTCGAGGGCACGGGCCCGGCGGCGGTCCTGGGTCGTGACGCCGGTGGGGCAGGTGTTGGTATGGCACCTCTGCGCCTGGATGCACCCGACGGCGAACATCATCGCCCGTGCCGCGTTGCCGTAGTCGGCCCCTTGCACCATGCGCTTGACGAGGTCGGTGCCCGTGGCGATCTTGCCGCTCGCCCCGATCCTGACGCGGTCGCGCAGGCCCGCCCCCACGAGGGCGTTGTGCACCGTGAGCAGGCCCTCGGTGAGCGGGGCACCCACGTGGTCGGCGAACTCCAGGGGCGCGGCCCCGGTCCCGCCCTCGGCGCCGTCCACCACGATGAAGTCGGGCGCCGTGCCCTCCTCCAGCATGGCCTTGCACACGGCCAGGAACTGCCTGCGTGAGCCCACGCACAGTTTGAACCCGGCGGGTTTGCCGCCGGACAGCTCGCGCATGCGGGCGACGAAGCGCACGAGTTCACGCGGGGTGGAGAACACCCGGTGGTACGGCGGGGAGACGACCGTGCGTCCCTCGGGCACACCGCGGACGCGGGCGATCTCGGCGTCCACCTTGGCGCCCGGCAGCACACCGCCGATACCGGGCTTCGCCCCCTGCGACAGCTTCAGGGACACGCACTTGACATGGTCGTGAGCGGCCTTGTCGGCGAACCGGGCCGCGTCGAAGTCCCCGTCCCGGGTCCGGCAGCCGAAGTACCCGGTGCCGATCTCCCAGACGAGGTCGCCGCCCGGACGCAGGTGGTACTCCGACAGTCCGCCCTCGCCGGTGTCCTGCGCGAACCCTCCGGCCGCCGCTCCGCCGTTGAGGGCCAGGACCGCGTTGGCCGACAGCGAGCCGAAGCTCATCGCCGACACGTTCAGCAGGGCCATGTCGTACGGCCGGGCGCAGTCCGGGCCGCCGACGCGCACCCGCGGCGGGGAGTCGGGCACCGGGCACGGAGCCATCGACGGGACGAGGAACTCGTAGCCGGGCCGGTACACGTCCCGCTCGGTGCCGAACGGCTCCTCCGCGTCGGTGCCCTTGGCACGCTCGTACACGATGCTGCGCACGTCCCGGTCGAAGGGGCGGCCGTCGAAGTTCCGCTCGACGAAGTACTGCTGGAGCTCCGGGCGGATGCGTTCCAGGAGGAAGCGGGCGTGGCCGATGACGGGATAGTTGCGCAGCACCGCATGCCGGCGCTGCGCCAGGTCCCGTACGGCCAGCAGCCCCAGCAGGAGCACCGGCACGGCGGCGAGCCACCACCAGGGGGAGATCAGGGCGGCCGCCGAGGAGGCCAGCACACCGGCGGCGAGCGTCGAAAGGGCGAGGGCTATGCGTGTCACCACTCGCTCCTTGCCCTGCGATCGCTCCCCATGTCCCGCGGTCGCGTCAAAGGTCCGCCAAGTGCGGGGACGCCGGAGGAGCGGCGGTGCTCAGCGAGGGGTGCCGGACGCCTCGTCGTGGCGTGGCACGACACGGAAGTCGAACGGGAGCGTCCCGGGGTCCAGGGCGGTCGCCCCGCCGTCCACGGTGAGGACTGCGCCGTTCACGTACGACGCCGCCGGGGACAGCAGCCAGCCGACGGCCTCCGCCACCTCGTGCGGCCGGCCCGGCCGGCCCAGGGGGAGGAACCCGGTGACCTCTTCGTAGGCCGCCTCCACCCCGTCTCCCCGCAGGTCCGCCTCCGCGGCGAAGCGCGCCATGCGGCGGTCGGCCATCTCGCTCCTCACCCAGCTCGGGCACACGATGTTGGCGCGCACGCCCTGCCGCCCGTAGTCGACGGCGACGGAACGGCACAGCTGGAGGAGGGCCGCCTTGGACGTGGCGTAGGGGGCGTTGCTCGTGCCGTTGCGCAGCGCGGACACCGACGCGACGGCGACCACGGCCCCGCTCGTCTCCAGCAGGTGCGGGATCGCCGCGCGCAGGAGCAGCAGCGGACCGGTGACGTTGGTGCGCATCACCTCGTCCCAGTCCTCCAGCGACAGGTCGCCCACGCTGCCACCGCGTCCGATGCCCGCGTTGAGCACCAGCCCGTCGAGCCGTCCGTAGGCGTCCAGGGCCGCACGGACCAGAGTGCCGACGGCCTCGGGATCCGCCGCGTCGGCGGGGTGCGCGAGGACGCCGGTCTCCCGTTCCAGGCGTCGCAGCGGCTCGCTGCGCCGGCCGGAGACGACCACGTCGTGCCCTTCTTCGCGCAGCAGCCGGGCGGTGGCCTCCCCGATCCCCGTACCTCCGCCGGTCACGATGACGACTCTCTTGTCCACCACTGCTGTTCGGCTCCTCGGCCACTTCGGTACCGCCACGACACGACCGAGCCTAGATCCCGCCGAACGGCTGCCCTCTGTTTCGGGACAGGGGACGCCCCGGCCCGGACCTCTTCTCGGACCGGCGCTCAGCGGTAGCGGGCCCGGCCCACCGCCGCGGCCACCGTCAGGGGCACGGTCAGGACCGCCGCCAGCCAGAACAGGGGGCGGTAGCCGTGCGCCTGAGCGGTTGAGGCGGCCAGCCCGGTGGCCACGGCACTGCCCACGTAGAGGGCAGTGCCGAACAGGGCCACGCCCGTGGCGCGGGCCGCCGGGGTGAGGGCCGTCGCCCACGACTGGATCGTGGAGTGCATGAAGGACCAGCCGCCCCCGAGGAGCAGGGCGGCCACGACGAGCACCCCGGTGGTCTGGCGGTATCCGGCGAGCAGGTACGCCAGCGCCATCTGCGCTCCGCCTGCCCCGATCAGGCCCACCGGGGACCACCGTCCGACGAGCCGCCTGACCACCTGCGCCGCGGCCATGGCGCCGGCTCCGTACAGGGCCGCTACCGCGCCGGCCAGGGCGGTGGGAACTCCGTGCTCCTCCAGGGCGGGGGCCAGGTAGGTCAGGAAGCCGAGCAGCACCGCCCCCTCCAGCATCGCCACCGCCATGACGTACCACTGCCACCGGGAGGACAGGACCACGCGGAAGGGCGCCGACAGGGAACCCGGGCGCGTCCGCTCGGGCTCGGGGAGGCGGCGCAGGGCCACCGCCAGGTAGGCGGCGAGGACGCCGGGCACGGCGAACACCAGCCGCCACGTGAGGTAGTGCGCCAGCGTTCCGGCGACGACCGTGGCCACGGCGGTGCCCAGCGCGAACGCGGTCATCAGCTCGCTGAGGGGGCGCTGCCGTGCGGCGGCGGGCACCGTGTCGCCCACGTACGTCAAGGAGGCGGCGATGGAGGCGGCGAAGAACGCGCCGGCCAGGGCGCGGGCCCCGATCAGCACGGGGGCGTCGGGAGCCAGGGCCGAGGCCAGGGCGGCCGCCGCCGCGCCGGTCGACGACACCCGCATCACCCGCACGCGGCCCCAGCGGTCGCTGATCGCCCCCCACACCGGCTGCATCAGCCCGTAGGCGAGGTAATAGCCGCTCACGGCCGGCACCACGGCGGGGAGCGGGACCCCGAGCCGCGGGCCGATGAGAACGAGCATGGGCGCGATGCAGAAGCGGTCGAAGTTGCTGACGAATCCTGCGGTGCGCAACAGCCGCAGGGAGGACGCCGGCAAGGTGGCGACGGGTGTCGGCGCGGCGGTGGTCACAGGGGGACGCCCCTTCCGGAGGGGTACGACGGGAACGGGTGAGGGAAGGGACCGCTCCTCGGCGGACGCGGTCCGTCACCAGTTCAGCACCGGGCCCGGCGGGGCGGAGACCACTGGCTGTTGGCGTCACTCACAGCCTGCCGGTCCGGCGTCGCGCCTGGTGGGGCAGCATGACGAGGGGGCGCCCGCGTCGGGGCGGACGCCCGCTGTCCGAAGGAGAGGCACGATGACGCGCGGTCGGCCGTCGCCCCTGCCCACCCGCACACCCTCCGTCACGGACCGCGCTCCCTCGCCGGCCGGGGCCGGCCGCGGACGTGGTGGCCGGAGCCGTGGCCGGTGAGCGCGGTACCCACCCCGTCGGACGGCTCCCCCCGCCGTGAACTGGGGGCCTTCCTGCGTTCCCGCCGCGAACGGCTGGCACCGGCGGAGGTGGGCCTGCCGGACGTACCGGGACGCCGGACCCCGGGGCTGCGGCGGGCCGAGGTCGCGGAACTCGCCGGCATCAGCGTCTCCTGGTACACGTGGCTGGAGCAGGGCCGGGCGCGTGCCTCGCGGCAGGTGCTGAGCGCGGTGTCGCGGGTACTGCGGCTGGACGCCGCCGAGACCGCGCACGTCCTGTCGTTCGCGGAGGAGAGCAGGCCACCCGCCGACGCTGCCACCTGGGTGTCACGCAACCTGCTCAGTCTGGTGCAGGCCATGGGACCGCACCCTGCCGTGGTCCTCGACCCGCACTGGGACCTGCTGGCGTGGAATGCCGGGTACGCCGCTCTGCTGACCGATCCGGCGCGGCTGCGTCCCAAGCAGCGCAACCTTCTCTGGCTGGTGTTCCGCTGGCCGCCGGCGCGCGTCCTGCTGGCCGACTGGGAGAACGAGGCTCGCGCCCTGCTCGGCCAGTTCCGGTCCCGGGCGGCCCGCCGGCCGGACGATCCGCGGTTCGCCGAACTCGTCGGCGAGCTGCTGGCGGACGACGACGCGGCCCGTTGGTACGAGCGCCGGGAGACGGCCGGGTTCGAGCCCTCGATCCGTCGTTTCCGGCATCCGTCCGTGGGCGCGCTGCGCCTTCGGTACGTGAAGCTGGCCGCCGTCGACGAGCCCGGTCACCACTTCCTGGCCTACCTGCCCGACGACCGCGAGTCCGAGGACGCGTTGCGCCGCCTGCAGCCGGACCGGTGACGCGTCACGGCACGGGGAGGTGCGTCGGCCGGCGCTCCGGGCTCGGCCGGCCGACGGCTGCTCGCGAACGGTGCCACACTCGATGGCGTGGCGGAGACGGACCGACAGCTCGCCCATCGGCTGGAGCAGGCCATCAGGGACCTGCTGGAGCGCCGTGCGGCCACGGCCTCGATCTGTCCGTCCGACGCCGCGCGAGAGGTCTACGAAGGTGACGACGACGGCTGGCGAGCCCTGATGGAAGCGGCTCGCCGAGCGGCCTGGCGTCTGGTGGCGGCCGGCGAGGTCGAGGTGACCCGGGCCGGCCGGCCCGTGACGGAGGCCGAGGCCCGCGGCCCCGTCCGCATCCGCCGCGCCGGTTCTCACCGGCCCCGCTCGCGATGACCCTCACGGCCGGCCGCGTCCGCGCCGGACATCGCACCACCTCATGGTCGTCGTGATCGGAAAGGTCAGCGCCGCAGGGTGAGGACGCCCGGCCGCCACGGCAGCCGGTTGTACTCGCCGCCCGCGTTCGGGTCCTTGCCCTGGTAGAGGAACTGCAGGTTGCAGGGGTCGACGGTCATGGTCTGGTCGGGGTTGTCGCGGACCAGGTCGCCGTGGCTGATGTCGTTGGTCCAGCCGGCCCCGCTGTTGGCCTTGCCCGCGAAGGGGTTGCTCTCAGCGGTGGCCTGCGGGGTCCAGGACCCGTTGAGGCTGGAGGCGGTGAAGGAGCGGAAGTAGCGCCCGTTCGCGCCCATGGCCTCGACGATCATGAGGTACTGGTTCTGGCCCTGAACCTTGTAGACCTGGACGCCCTCGAAGAGGTTGGCCTTCGTGTCGCTCATGACCGTCGTGTACGACGAGCCGAAGGAGCCCGGGAAGTTCCCGATCGGCATGCTCGCCCGGTAGATCTTGCCGTTGTCACCGGCGAAGAACAGGTACATGTTCTGGCCGTCGGCGATCAGGGTCTGGTCGATCGGTCCGGTGTCGGATCCGGAGATGCTCCCGGTGAACAGCGGCTGCGGAGCGGACCAGCCGTTGGGATCGGTGGGGTCGCTCGACGTGCGGTAGATGAAGGGCCATGCACCCCACTGGTACGCCAGCACCCAGACGTTCTTGGGCGCGAACCAGAACAGCGTGGGCGCCACCGCGGCCTGGCTCATCCCGGTCTGGCCGGCCGATGCCATGTCCGACCAGTTCGTGAAGGGACCGAACATCATCGAGCCGTACGACGATCCCGACACGTTCGACGCGTAGACGAGGTGCTTGCCGTTGTGCGTCACGGTGGTGAAGTCCTTCACCGCGGCCCACCCGTTCGCCGGCTGCGCCAGCACGCCCGTCGACGTCCAGCGGTACGTCGACGGCAGCGCGCACGTGCCGTCCGTCGGCGGCGTCCCGGTCGGACCGGTCCACTTCTGGTTGCTGCCGCCGTTGCACGTCCACAGCTGCACCGCCGTGCCGTTGGCCGTACCGGCGCCCGCCGCCTCCAGGCACAGCCCGGACTCCACGCCGACGACCGTACCGTCGGAGTTCACCCGCCACTGCTGGTTCGCACCGCCGGAACAGCCCCAGATCTGCACGCGGGTACCGGCCTTGGTGGCGTGGCCCGGAACATCCAGGCACTTGTTCCCGTACACGGTCAACTGGTGGGCATCCGTCGACGTCCACTGCTGGTTGGTTCCGTTCCAGCAGTCGTAGATCTGCAGGTACGTGCCGTCGGTCTGAGCGGCGCCCGGCACATCGAGACACCGGCCCGAACCGGTACCGCGCAGGATGCCACTGGCAGCCGCCTGAGCCGGGGCGGCGACGAGCATCGCCGCCGACGCGGTCAGGGCCGCGACCACGGCGGCGAGGACCGCAGACGGACGCCTGCGGCGGAAACTTCGTCTGTGCATGGAGATTCCCCAACCTTGAATTGACGGTTCCGGTCGGCCGCGTCGCGTCACGCGGGTTCGACATGTCGAACGAGGGTCGCAATGTCGAGCACGGTGAGTGTTAGGGAGCAGCCGTACCGCGTCAACCTCTCTCGCACGAATCGCTTCTGTTTCCGAAACAATTGCGCCGACCTGGGCGCCGAGCGCTGCCCACGGAGCAATGTCGAGGTCAAGTAGCCACGGACGTTCCCCTGGAGGCGTGGACAAGTGATGGGGCGAAAGTTTCGACTCCCAGGCAGAAAAATTCTGTCCGCCGAGGGTGTTGACGATGCATCGTCAACACCCAATCATTCCTGTCCTGAGGAACCGGCCACGGCTCGACACGTCGAACGGCGACCCTGAGTCGCAGCTCCTCCACATCCCCTGACCGCGGTGACCGGTGTCTCCAGGCTGCCCGCGCCACGGCCGCCCCCACGCTTCGACCCTTCCGTGACTTCTGCCTTGGAGGCTCAGTGATGGGCTCGCATGCCCTTGCCAGAACCCTCGTCCACCGCACCATCCGCGGCCTGCTGTCGGCGCTGGTCGTCGGCGTCCTCGGCCTGGCGGCCGCCCTGGTCGCGCCGCCGACCGCACACGCCGCCGAGAGCACGCTCGGCGCCGCTGCGGCGCAGAGCGGCCGCTACTTCGGCACCGCCATCGCCTCGGGCCGGCTGGGTGACTCGGCATACACGTCGATCGCGAACCGCGAGTTCACCATGGTGACGGCGGAGAACGAGATGAAGATCGACGCCACCGAACCGCAACGGGGCCAGTTCAGCTTCACCGCCGCCGACCGCGTCTACAACTGGGCGGTGCAGAACGGCAAGCAGGTGCGCGGCCACACCCTGGCCTGGCACTCCCAGCAGCCCGGCTGGATGCAGAGCCTCAGCGGCAGCACGCTGCGCCAGGCGATGATCGACCACATCAACGGCGTGATGGCCCACTACAAGGGCAAGATCGTCCAGTGGGACGTCGTGAACGAGGCCTTCGCCGACGGCAGTTCGGGCGCGCGGCGCGACTCCAACCTGCAACGCAGCGGCAACGACTGGATCGAGGTCGCCTTCCGCACCGCCCGCGCCGCGGACCCGGCCGCCAAGCTCTGCTACAACGACTACAACGTCGAGAACTGGACCTGGGCGAAGACGCAGGCCATGTACGCCATGGTCCGGGACTTCAAGCAGCGCGGAGTGCCGATCGACTGCGTCGGCTTCCAGTCGCACTTCAACAGCGGCAGCCCCTACAACAGCAACTTCCGCACCACCCTGCAGAACTTCGCCGCCCTCGGCGTCGACGTGGCCGTCACCGAACTCGACATCCAGGGCGCCTCACCCACGACCTACGCCAGTGTGGTCAACGACTGCCTGGCCGTGTCGCGCTGCCTCGGCATCACCGTGTGGGGCGTGCGCGACAGCGACTCCTGGCGTTCCGGGGACACGCCGCTGCTGTTCAACAACGACGGCAGCAAGAAGGCCGCCTACACCGCCGTCCTCGGCGCACTCAACGGCGGCTCCACCACACCGCCCGCGGACGGCGGCCAGATCAAGGGCGCCGGGTCGGGCCGTTGCCTCGACGTGCCCAGCGCGAGCACGGCGGACGGCACCCAGCTCCAGCTGTGGGACTGCCACAGCGGCACCAACCAGCAGTGGACGTACACCGACGCCGGCGAGCTGAGGATCTACGGCAACAAGTGCCTGGACGCCGCCGGCACCGGCAACGGCGCCAAGGTCCAGATCTACTCCTGCTGGGGCGGCGACAACCAGAAGTGGCGCCTGAACTCCGACGGATCGATCGTCGGTGTCCAGTCCGGTCTCTGCCTCGACGCCGCCGCGGCCGGCACCGCGAACGGCACCCTCGTCCAGCTCTACTCCTGCTCCAACGGCAGCAACCAACGCTGGTCCCGCACCTGAGCGAACCCGGCGGCACGGCCTGCACGGCCCGGTGGTCCGGGACACCATGGCGTCGACGGTGTCCCGGACCTCCGGGCGGCCCCGTCCGGGACGCGCGTCGCCCCGACGGTCAGGCGGGGTCGAGGACGGGCCGCGCGGGGAGCCCGCCGTTCTTCTCGCAGCGCAGTTCCTTGGCCATGGCCAGCGAGAAGGAGTGGGCCACGGTCGCGTAGGCGTCCTTCAGAGCTTCGACGTCTCCTTCGGGATCCTTCGGCATGCCCCCGCGTTCGACGCCGATCACGATGTGGGCCAGTGCCGAGGGAAGGGGGAACCTGTCGCTCTGACAGGCGAAGTAGACGTACGCCTTGTCCGCCGCCGTCACGGTCTCCTCCCCCATCTTCAGCACGGTGAACTCCGGGTCCCTCGGGCCGTCCGACGGGGCGTCCTCGGCCAGACTCCAGGTGATCCTCAGCTCGAAGTGCGGCGTGCCGAGGGGCGTGTAGACGCGGCAGGCGTCCTTCCTCGGGGCGGGGGGCGGGTACTCCGCGGCCAGGTCCGTCGCGGCCTCCGCGACGGAGTACTCCTCCGAGGACGCCTCGAAGCGGGACGACCCGGTGATCACCTTCAGCGCCTTGGACGCGTCGGCAGACATGGCGCCGCCGCAGAGCTCCGTCCCCGCGACGACCTTGTAGTCGTCCGGGACCCCGTCCTCGTCCCCGTCCCCACCGCAACCGGTGGCACCGAGAAGCAACGAGCCGGCCACGGCCGCGGAGAGGAGTCCTCCACGTACCGACCTACGACTGACCACTGTCCGTATCCTCACGTGTCCTCTGCCGTCCACCGGCCTCAGCCGGTCTCCGGGTCGTTGCCCTGCTGGTTCTCCCGTTCGTTGCCGACTCCGTAGCCGAGCAGCATCGATTCGCGCAGGTCCTGAGCGAACGGGTCCCTCTCGTCCACTCCGTTGTGCCGCAGGAACTCCTCCATCGGGGACTCGGCCATGTTCTCACCGGCGGAGTAGATCTTGGTCTTCTCCTGCCGGGTGAGCTCCTCCACCTTCTCCTTGTGCTCGTCCACCGAGTTGTCGGAGACGTCGCCGACCATCTGGCCGATGAGCTGTTCGGCGGCGCCGCTGGCGGTGTCGGTCGCCAGCGGGATCAGCACCGCGGCCGTGCCGACGGCAGCCGTCGCGGGCAGGAAGGCGACGCCCGCCGCGATGCCAGCCGTGGCCCCGAACTCGACCCAGCCCGCCCGTTTGGCGACCGCCTTCTCGTAGTCCTCGTGGGTCTTGAGGTTGGTCGCCTCCACCTGGTCGGCCCGGGACTGGTCGAGCATGCCCTGCACCTCGGCGCCCGTGCGCACGGTCGCCCTGGCGCTCGCCTCCACCGCCTCGGTGATCTTCCCGTCCGGGCCCACGGTCCCTTCCAGCACGCTGCGGGTGTAGACCTGCTCCGCGGTCGAGACGGTCGCATAGGCGTCCGGGTGCTGGCCGAGGGTGCTGAGGAAGCCCCGGACGACGCTCCGCCCGTTGCCGTCCGCGGTGTCCGAGAAGTCGATGTGCCCGTCCGGGTTCTTGCCGGGCGCGAACACGCTGTCCGGATCGTTCTTGGCCAGCGCCCAGTTGACGTCGTCGATGTAGCCGGCGCCCATGACGCCCAGGCTGTCGGCCATCGCCTCGTGGTGCTCCTTGAGCAGGCCCGGGTCGTCGCTGTACTTCTCCATGACCTTCTGCATGATCGCCGCGTTGTCCGCGTCGCGCACCACGTGGGCGTCCGGGTGGCCGGTGGGGTAGCCGAGGGTCGCCGCCTCCAGGGCGTGGCCGAGGGCGTCGGGCATCTGGTCGAGCGACGCCTTGAGTTCCTTCTCGTCGAGCGAGTTGACGTCGGGGAAGGACTCCCACTTCTCGTTGCTGAAGAAGTCCAGGTAGTTGTCGATCGCCTGGCCGTCCTTGTCCTTGCCGAGGTTCGCCGTGGCGCCGTGGTCGACCGTGCCGTCCTCGTTGTACGCGGTCGGGGGGTCGGTGAAGAACTTCTTCGCCGCTTCCGGGCTGTTGCCGAGCGCCTCCAGCATGGCGGTGGCCGGGTCGTAGCCGGCCCCGTTCACGCCGGAGGGGTTGAACGGGTTCTTGAACGGGCTGTTCACCACCTTGTTGTCGGCGAACATGTACGGGTCCTTCGCGTGCAGCTGCGCCACGTGTTCGGCGATCGGGTTCAGGAACTTCGCGTCGTAGTTCCCGTACCGCATGATTCCGCCGAGGAGCTGGTATCCGAACGGCCCGCCGTAGTCGTGCTTGGCCAGCGGAATGCGCTCCGTCCCCAGCTTGCGCAGTTCCGGGCCCCACTTGTCGGTGAAGTCCTTGTCGTGTGAGGCGGTGGCCAGGTTGAGGCCCAGGTTCTTCTGGAGCTCCTGGACGTCCTTGAGGCGCTCCTTGTCGACCTTGCCGTAGTCGTACGTGTCCGTGGAGAGCTGGCCGAAGAACGCGAGCGACTTCTCGGGGCCGAGCTTCTCGTAGAAGTTCTTGGCGAAGTCCACCGACGAGGCGTTGTCCTTCAGCAGCTCGTTCAGCTCCTGAAGTTGGGTGTGGGTGATGTCCCGGCCCTTGGCCGCCAGGGCGGCGGCGCGGGCGGCCTCCTCCTGGTCCAGCTTCGTGTACGTCGGCGCGCTGAAGTCCTTGCGGTCGGTGACGTTGGCCATGAGGGTGTTCTTGAGGGCCACGTCGGTGTCGTTGCAGTTGTCGACGATGAGGTCGATCCTCTTCTGCCACGACTCGATGTTCTTCTTCTCCTGCTGGAGGAGATCGCTGTAGTCGGGGTCGTGCCGGGCCGCGGGGATCTCGGACAACGGGTTCTTCGCGGTGACCTTGCCCTTGCCGTCCACGTGGACGCCGGCCGCGGGCCCCTCGTGGTCCCGGATGCCGACCAGGTCGTCCTTGGCCTTCTTGATGGCCGCGTGCCCCTCTTCCAGGATCAGCTTCACGCCCTTGGCCTCGGCCGCGGCGTCCGCGAACTCCTTGGCCGTCTTGCCGATGAACGCCTTGGTGACGCCTGCGTTGACGCCCTCCCAGGACGCCTTGTCCGCCTTCGCCTTCATTCCGTCGGCGGCGTCGGTGGCGAGCTTGTCCAGCTTCCCCGCCATCACCGACCAGTCGTCGACGGCGTCCTTCAGCTTCCCCACCGGGGCGTCGATGATGTCCTCGTACGTCAGCATGCGCGCGGTCCCCCGACCTATTTCATGTATTCCGTGAGCACGGATATGCGCGTCAGATCTCCCTCGACCTTCGCGTCGTCCTTGTCGTGCCGGGCCTTGCTGTAGTCGAGGTGGTTCGAGACCTGCGCGCAGGCGTCCAGCAGCGTCTTCAGGTGGGTCTGCCAGAAATCGTGCACTTTCAGCACGGCCGCACCGCTGGCGAAGTTCCCGTTGGTCAGCGCCGTCGCCGCTTCGAAGGTGGAGGCACGGGCAATGTCGCCGTCCTTCCCCAGCCGGCCCAGCAGGTCGTACGCGTCACCGCCGATGGCACCGAGGTCGTCCCGGTTGACCACGAGGTCTTTACCGCCGCCGGCTCCGCCGCCTTCGGCCGGAATGCCGTCGATCCGCATTGCGGTGCGCTCGGCCGCCGCCGCATGCAGTTCGGCCCATTCTTTCTCGAACGTCACGAATTCCCCCAAGTCCCTTCGCGCGGGCCACTCCACCGTACTCGCGCGACCACCGACCTGATCACCTGTCACTTGTATCATCAACCGCCCACGGGGTGGCCGGTAGTCGATGTCCGAAGCCCGGACGCCGGTTGTTCACTGCGTTCGCTTCGACCGACCGTACGTCGGACCAGAGTTGGGCCGCACGGGCATCGGTGGAACCCTCTGGGCACAGCCCTGGGCGCTGTCGTCACCGCTGGCTGCGGCGGATCGGAACCGGACGACGACGCCTCCGGCCCCGCAGCGGCCGCGCCGCCGACGAGCTCGGCGCCCCTGCCACCCGCACCCGCCGAGGGGGCCCGCCCGGCCGAACGAGTCCGAGCGTCACGGTGGACCGGTGAAGCGGTGAACCGGTGAGGTGAGGGCTCCCGCCGCATCACCCGGAGGCAAGTCCCGCCTCGCGTAGCGCGGTTCGGGCGAGGGTCTCGGCCACGTCGACGACTCGCGCCTGGTCGGCGTTCTGTTCGGTGTAACGGACGGTGACCATCGCGTTGTCCTCGCGTACCTGGATCACGGCCACCGGTGAGGACAGCCGCTCGGCACCTTCGGCGTAGACGTGTCCCACGTACAGACGCGCCTCGTCGCCGAGATCACCGAGCCGTCGTGACACCTGCACGGCCGACGGGCTCAGCTCGAAGTAGCCGCTTCCGGTGCTGCCGAACATCTGCGACGCGGTCCTCACCGCACTCTGCTCCAGGGCAGGCCCGACGACACGTGTACCGATCTCTATGCGTACCTTCCGCGCGGACGGTGGCCGCTCGTCCACGACGCAGTCCGGCTGCCATCTGTACGCCGTGTACGTCGCTGACCCCGGTGCGCGCGTGACGGGGTCTTCCGTGAGCGCGGCGACGTGCCGGGGGTCGAGAAGCCCGCACCCGGAGGGGAGCGAGCGCACCGGCCCGGTCACGAGCTCGGCCTGGGCGGCCCCGCGGAGCGTCACGACGTAGAGGCCCGCGATGAGCGCGAGGGCGAGCGCCGCGGACAGGAACCGGCTCCACCCGCCGGGCCGGCGAGCCCCGGCCCGCACCGGTTCGGCCGCTCCTTGCGCAAGGCGGTCGCGCAGCTCGATGTGCCGGAAACGGTACGCGCCCCCGGCCTGACGCAGGACGCCGCGCTGATGTGCGTCGTCCAGGAACGCCATGAGCCTCAGCGGCAGGCTGCCCGTCGCCGCGAGGTACAGGCGAGCCGCCTGGAGCCGGCCCCATGCCGAGACAGCCGTCACGTGGAGCGACCAGCAGACCAGTGTCCCCAGGGCGGTGACGGCCCAGTCACCGGCGGTGACCCTGTCCTGCGCCGCCGGGGTGACGGCGTACAGAGCCAGGGAGATCAGGGGGACGACGAGGACGAGCGGCACGAGACGGTCGCGATAGGACCAGGCTCCGTGAACGAGACCGGCCAACAGGAACGGCACCCCGTTCAGCACGTCGACGAGCATCCTCACGGCGCCCATGTCGGCGACGAGCGCGAACGCGGGGCCCTCGGTGTGACCGGCGAACCAGAGGGCCAGCAAGGGCAGCGGCAGTGTGCACAGGACGGTGAGCACGGGTGGCCCCGCGTCGAAGAGCCAGCCGAGGGTGAACACCGCGCGCCGGTCGGAGTGCAGGAGTGCTCTCGGGGAGCGCGCCAGAGACGGGTCGTCCGCGGCGAGCAGCAGACGGCGGCCACACCATCGGAGGCTCACCCAGCTGACCGCCGTCGTGCACCACAGCCACAGCCCGGAGCGGATGGACACCGTTGTCGCCCACCCCGCGGCGAGTCCGGCCACCCCGCACCACACCAGGACCCTGCCGCGTCGTCCTCTCATCGCCTCCCGCAGACGTGCGCCTGTGGGGCGAACGATGTGGTGCGGCGGGCGGTTCTCCGCGTTCTCCGCCGACGCCCCCGTGTGGAGAACGGCGAGCGCGCACACGATCGCGTGCGCCTGCCACAGGGAGAGTCCGAGGTGCGCGGGCCAGCCCCACGCGCCAAGATCCAGCCGGGCCATGAGTGCGACGCTCAGCGCGAACGCCGGTACCAGGGAGAGGACGCGGACTCGCCGGGGCACGTGCTCGTCGAGACGCCACCAGGCCAGCTGCTCCAGGTTCCTCGCCTTCATGCGCGCGGCGAGGAAACCCGCCCACGCGCGCGCCGCCTCCGGGGCCCAGCCCGTGCGTTCCTCGTGCGCCGGACTGTAGATCGCGTCGAGGTAGGCGCCGTAGAGGTGATGCTCGATGGCCGAGGTGTCGGCGAACGCACCTGGTGTGATCAGCGCACGGGGGTCGGTGTCACCCTCGCTGTACGTCTCCCGCGCCAGGTTCGCCGTCAACGGCACCCGCAGCACGTCCAGCACCGCGCCTCGGGGGTGCCGGCGGGGGCGCCTTCCAGGCAGGCGAGCACCTCGGCCCAACGAGACGTCCCCCCGCCGGGGTTCAGGTACTCGGCCACCGCGCTGTACTCCAGAGGGCACAGGTCGATCTCCGTCCGCGCGAACACGTTCTGTTCCGGGACGTGTTCGTGATACTCCGCCTGACGACTGGTCAGGACGAACGGGACACCGCCCTTCGTGCCGTCCCTGAGGCGGCGCATGGCTCTTTTCCGCACCTCGGGGGGCAGTTCGTCGTAGCCGTCCAGGACGGGCAGGACCTGTCGCGTCCGCAGCAGGGCCGAAGCGACGGCGATCGGCGGGGCACCCGGCACCGGAGTGCAGGCATACGGATGGTCGAGCGCGATCTGCCGTGCGATCCAGGTGAACAGGCCCTCCCGGGGGTCCCAGGACGCGAGGGGAAGGATGACGGGCACCGGCCCTCCCTTTCCACCGGTCTGCCGCTCCTGGAGCAACTCGGTGGCCAGGCGCAGAACCAGAACCGATTTCCCGGAACCCGGGCCGCCCAGGACGACCATGCGGCCAGTGCTCGTCCGGTGGAAGTACGCGGCGATCGAGCCGCCCACCGCTCCGGGGGACCCCGCTTCCCCTCCCCCTGCGCCCTCCCGCCAGGTCACCTCGACCGGCTCGGGATTACGGATGAGGTCCCAGCGTTCGTCCCCGCCGTAGCGGAAGGAAAGAACCTCCGCGAGACGGTCGGCGGCGAGCGCGAGGTACGGCGCCGACAGCCACAGGGACATGCGGCGTTCCCGGGACCGGCGAAGGACCCGACGGCCCGCGGCCAGGACGAGGATGCCGGCGAGGAGCAGCCGGCCCATCGTCACCGGGTCACGGCCGGGACCCTCCTCGAGGGGCAGGACGGGCCAGGCGAGCAGCAGGACCACCGCGATCGCGGCCGCGATGACGCCGGCCCGGGCGGAGCGGGCACGCGCAGCCGGCCGGTCGTGCCCTCCGAGACCTCTGTCCGCCCTCTCGATCACCTCGAGTCTCTCGACGTGGGCGATCTGGACCACGTTCCGCTGCCGCCCGCCCGACACCTCGAAGCGGGGCGACCGGTCCGACGGCTTCGGGGACTCCGGACCGTCGTCCTCAGTTGAGGGTGATGTCACCGTGCACGTTCTGCGCCATGACGACCGAGTGCTGGGTCCCGCCACTGACCTCGAAGGTCGCCGTCCCGGCTGTGCGGTGCGCGCGCTCCGCCTCCGCCCGCCAGCGGGTGAGGGCGTCCGCGAAGGAGGGATCGAGTTCGGCTCGCCGCTGCAGTACGGCCACCAGCTCACGAGCCCGCTCGGCCTCGTCGGGATGCTGTTCCAGCAGTTCCAGCTCGCCCTCCGCCGAACTCTCGGGAGGCCGGTCCCCGGCTGCCGGTTCCCGCCTGAGCAAGCCGCGCAACGACTGCCAGATCTGCTGCCCGGCGCTGCCCGCGGCCCCGCCGGCCAGTGCCATCAGCAGTTCTTCCGGAATCGGATCCACGGATCCCCCTTCACGAGACGACGCCGCTGCCCTCGCGGGCCGTGCTCCATCGTGCAGGACGACGTCCGCTGCCGTCCGGCGGTTCGGTGAAGCCCGCGACGATCCCGTGAGCCCGCAGACGCCGTCGCGGTCCTACCGGTCCCGCGCAGCTCGGGCACGAGCCGGGCTCAGCTTGCCGAACGTGCCGCGGAACGCGCCTGCAGGAGCCCTTCGACGCCCTCGAGGAACGTCTCGGTGACCGGTCCGGGATCGGAGAGGCATCCTGCGGCCATGGCGCCGTCCCGGAGCATGACGAAGTGCCGTCCCGCCGCCGCGGCGGGTGCGTCTCCCACCTGGGCCAGCAGGTCCGTGACGGTGTCGAGGAACCATTGCCGGTGCGCGAGGACGGCCCGGTGGATCGGGTGCGCGAGGTCGGGATACTCGGCCGCAGCGTTGAGGAAGGCGCAGCCGCGGAAGCCCTCCGACCGGATGCCCTCGGCGATGGCGCGGCCGACCGCGCGCACCTTGTCGCCCGGGGTCCCGGCATCCTCCTGGGCGGCCGACAGCTGCGCCCTGATGCCCTGGTCGGCCTGCTCGAGGTAGGCGAGAACGAGGTCCTCCTTGCCGGAGAAATGGCGGTACAGGGTCGCCCGCGTCACCTGCGCCTCCTCGATGATCCGGTCGACACCGACGGAGTGGATCCCCTCCGCGTAGAAGATCCTGACCGCGGTCCCGAGCAGCCGCGCCCGCGCCTCGGACGTGCTGCCCTCTTTCGTCTTCCGGCTCATGGCTCCCACCCTACAACCGAGGGAGAACGTTCGGTCTTGACAGGGTGACCGGGAGCATCCAAGGATAAAAAGAGACCGAACGTTCTCCCTCATCCCTGAGAGGCGATCCGCCATGGACACCGTCGTCAGCCACTCCGCCCCCGCCGCCCCGGCCCAGCTCCCGGCGGCTCTGCGCAGGCTGTACCTCCTGCGTTCCGCGTTCGCCGCCCTATGGGCGGGCCTGCTGTTCGCGACGGCCGACAGGCTCGGCCCGCTCAGCGGGACGCTGCTGGTGCTCTACCCCCTCTTCGACGCGGCCTGCGCGGTGGTCGACCTGCGGTCGGCGCGGGGCGCCGACGGCGCGGTCAGGAGGCTGTCCGTGAACATCGCGCTCAGCGTTCTCGCCGGCATCGCCCTGGCCGTCGCGCTCGCCTCCGGCATCCCGGCCGTCCTGCGGGTCTGGGGCGTCTGGGCCGTCACGGCAGGCATCACGCAGCTCGCCGTGGGCCTGGCCCGACGCCGTTCGGGCGGGCAGTGGCCGATGATCCTGAGCGGGGGCATCTCCACCCTCGCCGGCGCGAGCTTCATCCTCCAGGCCGGCAAGGACGACGGCGCCACACTCACGAACCTCGCCGGGTACGCCTTCCTCGGCGGCGCCTTCTTCCTCGCCTCCGCGCTGCGCCTCAAGTCAGTGGACCGGAACGACTGAACACCCGTCGGCGCGGGTGCACCCGGCGGGGCGGCAGAGCACGTGACCCGCCCTGCGAGACAGCTCGGTTCAGGCGCCCTTGCCCGCCGGCTCCAGGATCGCCACGCACTCCACGTGGTGCGTCATCGGAAAGACGTCGGTCTGACGGGATCCCAGAGAAGCCCTGGTCAGAGCCTGGCTTCCCAGCTCATCGCCCTTCGTACAGACGCCCAGAGCGTCAAGGCCGAGAGTCCGTGCTGCGCAGGGCTGGGCAGACTGCGGCAACCAGCTCACCCGGGGATCCACCCCGCTCGCTCCAGACGCCAGCTCGCACATCATGACCCCTCGCAACGTCTCCGGACGCCATAATGGGCTCACGGCGTCCAACCCACAGCACCCCGCACCCACCCCGGGGGATGCCTCGGGCGCGGACGCCGAGGACCTCGCGCTGTACCGGGAGAGTTCCGCCGCCGTCTACCGGAGTCGCTGGACGAGCTGCGCGGGCCGACCCACGGTGTCGTGGATCTGCCGCTGCACATGGCCTGGTCCGGGATGACCTCATACGATCTGGACAAGCCGCGCCAACGTATGGGCCTGTACCGCACCGTCCTGCACGAGGGCCTGCGTGATGACCTGCCCCGGTACCTCAACCGGGACCTGCTCCTCCAGCTGTGGCACCCTCGTCGGCCGCACCGTGCGCGCCGTATGGGAAGACGCCTGCCCTCAGCTCGCCTCCCGCACCCGGGCAGCCGCGTGACGGACATGCCGGAGCTGCACACGCGGCTCCTGGCGGATGTGATCGTCCTCGGCTCCCCATACCCCTTAGTTCTCACCGGCGGATATGCCGCACGGGCGCACCGCCTGGTGAACCGCCCCAGCCAGGACCTCGATGTCGCCACCGAGAACCCGGCGCCCATGGCCGACATCGCCGCCACGCTCCGGGCCGGCCTGGAAGGCCGCGGCTGGAAGGTGCACCGCGCTGGAGACTGCCCCGCTGTCCGCTCGCTTCACCGTGTCCGACCCGGCCACCGGGCAGGAATGCGAAGTCGACATCCTCACGGAGATCTTCTGGCGGCCGGTCGCCCAGAGCCCGTACGGGCCCGTCCTCGCGGAGGAGGACGTGTTCGGGACCAACGTCCGCGCCCTCGCCGACCGCGGAGCGCCCCGCGACCTGATCGACGTGTCCGCCACCTCCCGCCGCTGGACCAATGCCAAGCTCGAAGAGTTCAGCCGCCGCCACGCCCGCGGCCGCTTCGAGCACGAGGATCTGCAGGCGAACCTCACAGGCGCCGAGTGGACCGACGACGAAGCCTTCGCCGCCTATGGTTTCGACGAGTCCACCATCACCGCTCTCCGCTCCTGGGCCGTGGAGTGGGCCGACAACCTCGCAGCCCGCCCCCTCGAAGAGGCCGACGATCCGTACATCGACGGCTCGAATCCGGACTGAACCGCATCTGCGAGTTGCCGACGAGACCGACCGGCTCCGCAAAGCTCTCACTCACGCGGCCGAGATCCGCCGCAGCGCACACAAGAACGTCCAGATCCTCAAAGCCGATATCCGCGCCTGGTTCAAGACCTGCAACGCAGACCCCAAGCCGTTCATCTGGAACTAGACCTAGTGACCTGAGTCGGAGATTAGTCGGCAGTAGGCGGCGACTTTGTCGAGGGTCTCCTCGGCAGTCTTCGTCCAGACGAAGGGCCGAGGGTGCTCGTTCCAGTCGGCGAGCCAGGATCGGATGTCGCGTTCGAGGGCCTGGACGGAGCGGTGGACGCCTCGCTTGACTCTCTTCTGCGTGAGCTCGGCGAACCACCGCTCCACCAGGTTCAGCCGGGACGAACACGTCGGCGTGAAGTGCAGATGGAAGCCCGGGTGCGCCAGCAGCCACTTCCTGATGACCGGTGTCTTGTGGGTGACGTAGTTGTCCAGGATCAGGTGCACCTCAAGGTCGGCGGGCACCTTCTGCGGCGTAACGGCGCCCCTCAGACGACCGCCATGTGACCCACGCCATCAGCCGCGGCTGCTCGACTTCGCCTGGGGCCACGGTGGGCGAGATGGGAGCCGACAGGCCGCAGCCTCCCGGCTCGGCGCACGAAGTTCGGTGGATAGACGGCACGTCGTACACGTGCGGCGACTGATGCCACGTCAAGTCGTACACACGTAGCGGTTATCTACCACCAAGACCTCGGGCATGATGGAGGAGCTGACGGCTCCTGGGTTCCGATTTCGGGCGTCAGGGTTCCGCGCAGCTTACGTCGCACTCGGGCAGCAGGGGGAACACAGTGCCGCGCATCGTGGTCTGCCACGGCATCGGTTACCAATACAAGCACAGCGAGACGACGCTGACCGAGTGGTACGACGCACTCGGGATCGGCATGACGGACGCCGCGTGTCCGGTGCCGGACGCGGAGAATGTCGCCGCCGTGTACTACGGCAGCTGCTTCCGCAGTCGGGACAGCAAGGGCAGCGTGGAGGAGGAGCTGGACGACATCCCACCGTTGCGTATCGGAGACGTGCGCGACCCGCTCGAACTGGAGCTGCTGGAAGCGTTCGCCAACGGCACCGAGGCTCCGCTGCCAGGCGGCAAGGGACTGGGGCAGATGGCACTGCGCCGGCTGGAGCGCAGCGAGCGGCTCGGGAGGCCGGCGGGCCGGGCCGTGATCTGGATGGTCAAGCAAGTACGCCGCTACCTGGACCCGGACGACACCGTACGCGCCTGCGCGCAGCAGCGCTTCGCGCGTATCGTTACCCCGGACACCAAGGTCGTCATCGGCCACTCCCTGGGCTCCGTCGTCGCCTATGAGGCCCTGCGCGCGCACCCGGAGTGGAACGTGCACACCTTCGTCAGCCTCGGCTCCCCGCTCGGCATCCAGTCGATCCGGGACCGGCTACGGCCGACGCCGCCTGCGGCGGGCCACGGTTGTCCTCCCGTGACCCGCTGGGTCAACGTGGCGGCCAAGGACGACCCCATCGCACTGGTGAAGCACTTGGCGCCCCTCTTCGGCGATGTCGACGACCAGCCGGTCGTCAATCTGCCATGGCACCATCCGGGCAAGTACGTCTTCGGCAGCCACTCCGTGCTCCGTTACCTCACCACAGGAGAGGTGGCCGAAGCCGTCGCGAGCGCGCTGCTCGCCAGCGACCGGTGACGTCGGCGCCATACACCGCCGTCCGGTCGACGGGCATCGTCCGGACGGCGCTGGTCTCCGGCAGCGGCACGTTCGCCGACGGGTTCGCGCCGCTGCCCCGGGTCCGGGACGAGCTGCGGATGATGCGGGCCGTGCTGGCGGAGGCCGGGTACACCATTCACCGCCAGTCCCGGATCGACCCCACCTGCGACGAAGTCGCGACCAGCTTCGAGCAGGCGCTGGACGGCGTCGACGGCACGCCTCCCGACGTCCTGCTCTTCTATTACTCCGGGCACGGATACGACTACGGCGACGGAGACATCCTCCTCGCCGCTCACAACAGTGAGAAGGCCAAGCGGTCGACCATGCTGGGAGTGGACCGGCTCATTTCGTCGATCATCCCTGGCGAGAAGCCACGGCCCCGCGAAGTGGTCATCCTGATCGACGCGTGCCAGTCCGGGCTGGCCATCGCCCAGATGGAGCGAGCCGCGAAGGAACAGTGGGACAAGGGCGCAGACATGCCTGCACTCACCATGATCAGCTCCACGGACCGGATCACCGATGCCCAGCAGATGCACTTCGCCGACTCCTTCGCGGCAGCCCTGCGCAACACTCGCACCGACACAGAGGTCAAATACCTCGATACTCAACGCCTCTTCAGCGAGCTGAAGGTCCGCATGGAAAAGGGGTCGGAGAACCCTCGTGACCCCCAGTTGCCCAGCTGGGTGCCGCCCCGTGAGCAGCTCCGGGCCTTTCTCAACCCCCGCTATCTGCAGCCCAGGCGGCAGCCCCCCGAGGCGAACCCCGACAGCGGATGGGCCTTCTACGGGCGTGCCGAAGCCGTCCTGGACGTGGTCGCCTACCTAGACGACGCCTCGCCCGCCGACGGGCCCGCAGTGCCCCTCGTGATCACCGGGCAGCCGGGCTCGGGAAAATCCACGCTCCTCGACTGGATCCACGCCTCCTCCCAGGGACAGCCACTGCCGGCCGGGGCCCAGGCGCCCGCTCCGGCGCCCGCCGGATGCGTCGACCTGCTGATGGACGTCCGCAATCAGAACGTGGACACCGTGGTGTGGAAGCTGGCCGAGCGCTACGAGACCGGCGAGGGCGACTGCGCGGCTGTCGTGGAGGCCCTCGGCGGGCGAGGGCTGCGCCTCGTCTTCGACTCCATGGACGCCAGCACGGAGCCGGAACTCCTCTACAGCATGCTGCTGGCTCCGCTAGCCGCCCAGCCGCGGACCCGCGTGGTCGTGGCCAGCAGTCAGGTCCCGAACGGGTTCGAGGGGCGCCTCGTCGACCTCGACGCGGAGGAGTACTTCCGCACCGCCGACGTGGCCGGGCTCGTCGAGCAGGTGCTGAGGAACCGCGAGGGAACCACCTGGTCGGTCACGGACGCCCGTTCGGTCCATGACATCGCCCACGCCACGGCGGCGGCGGCCGGGCGGTCGTGGCTCCGTGCCTACCTCTTCGCTGTCGCCATGAGCAATGAGAACCCCGCGATCGCCCGGGTGCAGGCCGAACGGTCCAACGCCGATCTGTTCCTGGACGGACTCGTACGGCTCAGTCGCACGTTGGACGACGAGGACCCCCAGTGGGCGCGGGACATGCTCCTCCCGGTCGCCCTGGCGCAGGGCGACGGTCTCCCGGCCGACGGAGGGCTGTGGGCGGCGGTGGTCCGCGCGGCTGGCAGGCCCGGCGTGGGTGCCGTGGACCTCGCCAGCGTGTGCAGAGAGGCGAGGGACTACCTTGATGCCCCGGAGGACGGAATGAACAGCCACGGGTGGAGGCTCAAACATCCACCGACGGCCAAGTACCTGGCTGAGTCGGCCGATGCGCGCGCCTATCACTCGCTGTTCGTCGCGGCCATGACCGAGCAGCTCCCCGTGCTGCCCTCCGGACAGCGTGACTGGTCGAGCGCCGACCGGTACACCCGTGACCACCTTCCGCACCATGCGCGGCTCGCCGGTGTGCTGGACGAGTTCCTGGACGATCCCGAGTTCCTGCTGGCGATGAACGGCGAGAAGCTTTACCGGGCACTCGGCCTCATCCAAGAGACCGCCGACGACCGGGCGGCCAACGTACGCGCCCTGTGCTGGGAGCTGATGGGGACACGCTGGCGGCTGCCCGACGGGCATACTCTGGCCCGGCTGGCGCTGCACGCCCAGGCGCGAGGCCTGCACGAACTCGCCCGGCGTGCCCGCGAGTATGCGGTGGGCTGGCAGGCGGAGGCGGTCGACTGCCGCCCCCCTTCCCTCCGGAAGGCCCTGGAAGACCGCAGCGTCAAAGCGGTTCACTGCCTCCCCGACGGCGGTGAACTGGCCCTGAGCGGCAGCTGGATCTTCCATCGGCCGGGAGAGGCCGACGACACCTCCTGGACATCGTTCACCCCCGAGGGCGTGGCCAACCGCCGGGAAGTCCAGGCGCGGGTCACCGCCTCGTCCGTCATCGACCATGGCGGGCTGGCCGCACTGTTCGCGGGAGATATCACGGGCCAGGCGTGGGTCGCGCTCCTGGACGGCCCGGGGCAGCAGATCGAACCGCTAGATCTCGAGGGCCCCGTGATCACCTGCCTCAAGGTCGGACCGGACCTGCTGATCGCGAGCAGTGTCGGGTGGCAGTGGCGAAGCCGGGGCGAAACCGGGGCTCTCGTCAGGAAGCCGGGGCTGCGGCTCGGCGGGGTCACCGCGGCCGAGACCGCGCAGGGGGTCAGAGTCGCGGCGCGGACGGCGTCGGACGTGGTCGTGTGGCAGCGTGACGGCACGCTGCTGCACAGCTTCGCGCCGCGGCAGAGCCGTGGCCTGATGAAGATCGCTTCCGACGCCGAGGGCATCTACACCGGAGCCGGGGACGGCTCCGTGTGGTGGACGGCTTGGAACGGCCGCAGCCGTCGGCTGGTCACCGAGCATGCGAGCGGAGTCAGGGAACTGAGGCTGGGCACCGTCGGCGCCATACAAGTCCTGGTCAGCGCAGGCGTGCACGGTGACATCCGGCTCTCGTCGCCCACCGCTTCCGGTCCGTCCTGGCACGTTGACATCGGACTCGATGTCAACGCGGTGGACGTTCACCGGAACGGGGAGCTCGTCGTGGGAACCGCCGAGGGCCTGGTACGCATCGCACCGTGAGCAACACCTGCAAGGAGCCGAGGAGTCGAGCGTGAGTCATGAGGACCTGATGTCATCCTCCGCCCGCAGGGCGGCGGTACCCTACGAACTGCGCATGACACTTCATGCGCTGGCCACGGATCTGCTGCGCACGTCGGTCGATCCGATACGCGTCGAGTCCCGACTGCGCCATGTCATCACCCTCGGCAAGACGGTCCTCGACCATCAGATCCCGCTCCCTCGGCGGCCCTTCAACTTCTCGGGTGAGCAGAAGCCGATCGGGCCCGGCGCGCTGCTGTACGAGTACGCGGAAGCGGGGGCCACCCACCTGGGGGACGTGTTGAGCGAGCTGGACACAGGTCTCCTGTCCGAGCTCGACCAGCTGGTGACCCGGGCGGAACTGCTGCCGGCGGCCGGTGACGAGCCGCCCCGCGCGGCACCGGTAGGCGGAGTGCCCCTGTTGCTGGCGCCGGTGGACGACTGGTACGTCATCGCCAGCGCGGACATCGTGTTCGATCCCGGCGATGACGTCCGGTCCTGGTCACCGCTTCCCGACCCGGCCGCGATCGAGCGGGGGCTGCTCGCCGCCCGGCACCTGGTGTCGAGCGTGGGGACCCGGATGTCCGCCGACATCCGTCCCCGGGTCGAAGCAAGGGATCTACTCATCCCCTCCGCGATCGGCCCGGACTCATGCGCGCCCGCCGTCGCACTGTCCTGGATCGCCGCCGAGGGCAGTCTGCCGGGCCTCGGCGAGCTGGGTGTGCTGGCCCTGGCGAGAATCTCGCAGGACGGTGACTGGCTGCCGCCCGCCGCGCCCGAGCAGGCCATGGCGGCCGCCGTCGAGGCCGGCCTCGACGTCCTGTGGCGGGATACCGACGGCTGGCGGCTGCGCCGGGCAAGCTCCGTCGCGACCGACTCGGAGCCGACCCTGCTCGGAGCGGTCCGCCTGCTGTGGGCAGAGCAGTGGCAGGCGACGGTGCGGCGCTGGGCCGCGGAGACGCTCGCAGAGCAGGAGTGGCGCATCCTCCACTCGACCGGCTCGGCCGGCTCCGCACCGGGGTGGTACGGGCCGACGGATCGGCGCCTGGTGGAGTTCGAGCGAGCCTCCTTCCTGTTCAAGAGGTTCCACGGGAAGCCGCTGTCCCGGGTGATCCAGTCCGGCACCCGTAACTCCGGGAAGACGGTGTGCGCCCAGCAACTGGTGCACAAGTTGGAGAGCGCCGGCTGGCAGACTGTAGTGCTGTCGCCCGACCGCCGCCAACTGCCCTGGGACGGCGAGCTGCTTGCAGTGGTCCGCGCCGCGCTCACCACCACTGGCGTCGACAGCGCCCGCCGGAAGGTGCTGGTCGTCCTGGAGGACTTGCACGCCTTGGAGGACGGCAACGTCGGCGAGGCCCTGGAGTCCCTCAGCGAGCTCAAGGCGGGTGTCCTCGCGCTGACCCATTTCGTCGACGGAGCGGCCAACCGCTGGGACAACCATGGCGTGACCTCCTATGCCACCGTGGTGGCATCGGAGGAGGTGCCCGACCTGGCCCACCAGATGATCCGCCAGGCGCCCGGGGAGTACCGGGTCCGGGCCGACGACACGGCGGCTATCGACCTGGCGGTCGAGGCGTGCCAGGGGGACCTGCGTCTGCTGGTCGATCTGCTGCGGGAGGAACCGGCTGGCAAGTCCGCTCCCGCGGCGGCGCTGCCTGAGCGGGGCCTGGGAGTCGAACTGGTGCGGGCGCGGGCGCAGACCGTCTGCGACGGCCTCGATGCCGACGCCCAGGCCGCGGTGTACCAGCTCGCCGCGGTGTCATGGCTCGACGAAGGGGTACCGTCCGCCCATGTGGCGGCCATCCCCGAGGAGACCCGCGCGGCCCTCGGCCTGGTCGTCCAGGAGGGGCTAACGAGGATCCCCAGCACCGTCCGGGCCGAGGCGGTGATCGCCTGTGCGAGCCCCGAGGGGCTGGACGCCCTTCCGGCCCATCTCGAACCGTACGCCCTGGTCCTCCTCCGGGAGGACAACCACCAGCGTCTCGACGCTCTGCTGCGCAAGTGCGCCGCCTACGCGCCGGAACAGCTCGCGCAGCTGCTGGAACTGGCCTCGGTACGCCGTGCGATCACCGACTGGGTGGCGACCGCGCACCCGCGCAAGGCCCTCACTCTACTGCGGCTCTGTCGGCGCAACAGCGATGCCGACTGGACCGCCGCCGCACTCCCGGCGGTCCTCGAACGAGTTTGCTCGGTAGGGGATCTGACGGTGCCTGATGTGACACTCGCGCTCGCCGCGATGTGGGACGACGAGTTCCGGCTACCCCAGAACGTGTTGTCAGACCTCGTTGCCTGGATAGGGGAGCCACAGGGCGGCCTGGACTCGGTCCTCGCCCGGTCCTCCACCCTCACGGAGCGGTACCACCTCGTCAATGCCCTGCTCAAGCTGGCCGGTGAGGGCACCACACCAACCGGAACGGTCTGCGAGTGGCTCGAACAGCGCGCCGATGACCTAGTCCAAGGTGCCGATCCCGCCCGTCACCGGGACCTCATCGCCGTACGGCGTATGGACGACCTGATCTTCGCCAAGTCACGGCAGGCCCGGGACGACCACCCCGCGTCGGCGCTGCGCCCGCTGTTCAAACCGGCGCAGTTCCTCCTGGAGGCACATCCCACCCGGGACAGGTCCCTTGCCGCCATCCTGTCCTGGCTTTCGCTGTGGTTGCACTTCGACGGTGCTCGGGACTGGAACGAACTTATCGAGCAGTACAAGACGCAACTCCAAGCGGCTCTGGCGTACTCCGACGCCATCCAGATAAGTCAGGCCCTGTACGACCTGTCGCAGAGCAACCGCGGGTTCAGCAACCGTCTCCTCAACCATCTGAAGTTCGGCCGCACACTGGTTCCCGTGGTGAAGGCGGCATCGCCCGCGGAGGCAGCCATCCTCATCTCGACCGTACGGAACATCCATGGTGGCACTCTCCGGACACTGCTCTACCGGGAAAACCGGGACGGCGCCTTGGTGGCTGACGCCGGCCTGGCTCGCGAGCTAGCCAAGTCGGTTCGCAGCTTCGAAGACGTGCGAGGCGCGGGCATGCTCCTCAGCAGCGTCAGCCGCGTCGATGACCTCTACTGCGACACCCAGGAACGATTCGGTTACCGCCTGGCGTGCGAGATCGGTCAGGATTTCGTCGAAAGGGTCATGAGGCGAGAACGCCGACCCGCCATCGTCTACCACCTGCTGCGCGGCCTGTGGGAGTCGGGCGCGGACTATCGGAAGTCGATCGAGGATGCGGCGCTCGACCTCGTCGTGTCCAGCATCCACGCACAGCGCGGCACAGCCCGCCCTTGGGGTCCGCGCCTGGCCATGCTCCTGATCCAGGATGACTACTTCGGCCAGCGGTTCCTCCACCAGCTGGCGGAACGACTGGACCGGAAGGTGCTGCGCGACCGGATGTCCCAAGTGGCGCTCGACCCGGAGAGCATGGTGCACACCCATCGGCTGGGGCGGGCGCTGGTACCCGACATCGGCGCGGACTTCGCCAAGCGGCTCGAATTGGACGAGGCCGTGCGCAGTCCGCTCCTGAACACCGCGAGCAACATGGCACAGAAACTGCAAGTCATGGCCGACACCCTGCGGGGTGGCGGCAAAGTCGCGGCGACCGCTCTGGTACTCAGCCACTTCAAACGGCAGAACCCCCGCTGGAACTGGGCCGAGCGTCTGCGGGTCGGCCGCAGTATCGGCGCCTTCGTCACGGCGCTCGGCCAGTTGCGCAAGCTGGACCCGTCCGAAGCGGCCATGACCGTGGACTTCCTGAGCCAACCGCATGGCGGTCAGGATCTCTCTCATCTGCGGGAGCTTCTTCTCCGCAGCGTGGTGCACCCCCCGCTCACAGCCGAGTTGCTGAGTGAGGTGGAGCGCTGCAAGCCAGGACTCGGCAAGGCCGAACTCGCCGCCCTGCGGAACGAACGGAGGCGCTGGCGGACACTCATCGATGTCTTCAAGTTCGAGCAGGACCCGGTGACCCAGGGAATGGTGGGGCGCGCCCTGGCCCGAGTCGGGGTGACCAACCGCACCGAGGAGACCGAGTGGATGTATACCCTGCTCACCACCCGATGGGAGCCCACGATGCACCTCCTCGCCAGTCCCCGGGCCGTCACCGAGATGCTGACGCTCGCTCACATGTGGGAGCCGCAGTGGGGTGAGCAACTGGCCACCAGCGTCAACATCGATCGGTTGCTCAACCGGCTCCGGCTGAGTCTCCGGTCGGATCTGCAGGAAATCCCCGGCCTGCTGCAGGCTCTGTGGCTGACCGGTCAGAGTGATAAGTTCGACGACATCCTCAACCACGTGAGCGGCTTGCCCGCCGACCTCCTGGCGAATGTCTTGGGACTCCGTCAGGCGAGCAAACTGCTGAAGGTGGTCCAACTCACGAACAGATCCACTGACTCTATGGCCCCAGCGGTGGCACGGCTCGTCATGCAAGTGGCCGAACGGCGCCTGGTAGTGGAGGCCGAGACGCACTGGAACAGCATCGGGTGGGCGGCCCAGGCACTGCACGAGTGCTCCGGACTTCGTCTTCTCCCGGATGTGCTCCCTGCGCTGCCGCCCAACACCGTGGCCCATCCGGCCGCTGTTGCCTGGGCAACCGCGTGGTTGCCACGCACAGAGTGGTCCGCCACGACAGTCGTAGAGGCTGTGGACTCCTACGTAGGATCCGGCAGCACACAGCACTGGCATCCCCAGGAAACCTGTAAGGCCCTGATCGCCGCTGCGCGGGCCGACCTCCTTCCTGCCGACGGCCCACTCCCCACCCATTGGCATGCGGCCACCGAGGCGAGCCCCGAACTCCTCACGCTACTCTGTCGCGAAGCGGCACGTTCCCCGATCCTGCGCAACCACTTCGCGACTCCGAAGATCGCCGAAGAGCTGCGAAAGACGATCAGCGGGCCCGGGTTGTCCGATCATCTCCGCGGGGAGGAACTGCGATCCGCGGTGAAGCGGCTCTGCCCACAGGCACCCGAGCCCCACCCGAACCCGAACGTCGGGCTCGGGTACTAGGGTCCGTCTTCAAACGGATCTTGCCCAGAGCAGGAATGACGCGAGGGTGACCGCCCCTTCGTAGGAGGTGGCGGTCTTCTCGTATCGGGTGGCGATGCCGCGGAAGCCTTTGATCTGGTTGAAGCAGCGTTCGACGATGTTGCGCTGGCGGTAGACCTGCCGGTCGAACGCGGGCGGCCGCCCGCCGCGACGGCCACGGTTGTGGCGATGTCGCTGCTGGTCGGTCTTCTCTGGGATGGTCTGCCCGATGCCGCGCTTGCGCAGGTAGGCGCGGAAGCCGCGGGAGCTGTAGGCCTTGTCTGCGATGACCTGGTCAGGCCTGCAGCGGGGGCGGCCCGGGCCGAGTCGAGGGACACGGATGCGCTCCAGAAGTGACAGCGCGCAGATGCTGTCGTGGCGTTGTCCTGGCGTCACCAGGACTGCGAGCGGGCGCCCCTTGCCGTCGCAGGCGAGATGGATTTTGGTCGTCAGTCCGCCTCGGGATCGGCCGAGGGCGTGATCGTCCGGTTCGTCCGGCCGATGGCGCCCCCTTTTCGGCCGGTGGCGGCGGCGTGCTGGTGGGCGCGGACGATGGTGGAGTCGATCTGGACGAGCCAGTCGATGTCGCCGACCGCGTCCGCATTAGCTTGGATCTGCTGAAGAGCCTGATTGGACACGCCGTCCAGGGCGTAACGGCGAAAGCGGGTGTAGACGGTCTGCCACGACCCGTAGCGTTCCGACAGGTCACGCCACGAGATCCCGGTCCGGATCTTGTAGACCATCCCATTGATGACCTGCCGGTCCGACACCCGCGGCCGGCCGGTCGAGCCCGCGGTATCAGCGGAGCGAGCAACTCCCACTCCCGATCGGTGAGTTCATGACGACGTATCACCCCACCATGATTTACCACACGATGATCCTTTAAGACGGACCCTAGTCCGGCCCGGGCGGCGTCCGGGGTGCTGCGCCTGTGGGTGGTCTGCCGTGTGCACGGGCACCGGGCGTGGCGCACCAGCATGGACGTGCTCCCGACCAGGATGTTCTCGCCACCATCGTGAAGGCGGCCGGCTCAGACGGTGTCGGCCGCTTGGCAGCGCAGCATTACCCGGCCGGCCCATGGTCTAGCAGGCTTCGGCATTGCCGCCCTCGGGCCTGAAGAAGGCAACGACGGCCCTGCACATCTGCGTAGCCAACTTGCGGACGTCGCGGAGGTGACTGAGTGCTGCTTCGGCTTCCTTGTACGTCTTGGTCACCCCGCGCAGCGTTCTCGTCACCTTCTCACTGAACTGGGCGAGACGCTCGAGAAGCTCGATGCATGAGGACACGGTGGAGGGGCGGGGTTCTGTAGCCATGCGATCAGTCTTGTCGCCCGCTGGGCGTCTTGTCCGGGCAGTGCGTAATGAGACGCCCCCCCCGGTGCCACAGTAGGCGCAGCGCACCCAGCACCTCTTTTCTCGAGGAACCGACTGTGGCCCAGAGCACGAGCTTCCGGACCAGCATCGAGCAGGACACCCTCGCCGACCACCCTGCCCCGCATACCTCGACACTCCCTATGAGACGACCACCTCGCACTTGTCAGAAAGAGCGTCGAACGAGCGTCAAGACATTTCCCGAACCCGTCTCTTACGGAGTTGAGGCAGAGCGTTCCGGACCTACGCCCCCGCTGCGAAACCCCAGGTGAGACACGTGGCGGGAACCTATAACGTGCTCCACGCGGTGAACTTCGGGAAACAGGTCGAGCACACCCGGCCACGCCTGAGCAAAGCGGGAAAACTACAGGTCACAGCCCCTTTGCAGCGGGTTCCAAAATCGCCACGCACTCCACGTGGTGCGTCATCGGGAACAGGTCGAACACCCGCAGGGTCCGCACCCGGTACCCGCCGTCCCGGAAGTACCCCAGGTCCCGGGCCAGCGCAGCGGGGTCGCAGGCGACGTACGCGATCCTGCGCGCGCCCAGCGACGACAGGTGCTGCACCGTCTTGCGTCCGGCGCCCGCGCGCGGCGGGTCCAGGACGATCAGGTCGACCTCGGTGATCCCCGTGCGCGGCAGGACCGCCTCGACCTTGCCCTGTTCGATGCGGACGCGGTCGAAGCCGGCGAGGTTGTGCCGGGCGTCCTCGACGGCGCGCTTGCCCGACTCGATGCCGAGGACCGCGCCCTCGTCGCCGAGGCGGTCGGCGAGGGCGCCCGCGAAGAGGCCGACCCCGCAGTACAGGTCAAGGGCCGTCTCGCCCTTGCGGGGCAGCAGGCCCTGCATGACCGCCGTGACCAGCGTGTCGGCGGCCTTCGTGTGGACCTGCCAGAAGCCGCCGCTGCCGACGCGGTAGGTGCGGTCGTCCGCGCGCTCGCGGACGAAGGGGCGGCCGTGGACGCGGTGGACGCCGCCGTCCTTCTCGCCGACCCGCATGACGGAGACGGGGCGGTCCAGTTCGACGATGGGCAGCCGTGCGCCCGGCTTCGGGGTCAGGATGACCTGCCGGTCCTGGGAGCCGCTCGCGGCGATCGCCTCGACGGACTCCATGCCCGTCCAGTCACGCCGCTCGATGCCCAGCTCGCTGACGCCCTCGGCGGCGATCATGCAGTGGTCGATGGGCTGCACCTCGTGCGAGCGGTGCTTGCGCAGGCCCGCACGGCCCTCGTCGTCCACGGCGTACTGCACGCGCGTGCGCCAGGACGGGACCTGGCCGGCGGGCACCTTGTCGCCCTCGGCCGGCATCACCGTGCCGTCCCAGCCGGCCTCCTCGGGCGTGAGGCCCGCGAGGCGGCGGAGCTGCTCGGCGACGACCTCGCCCTTCAGCCGGCGCTGGGCACCGGGCTTGGCGTGCTGCCAGTCGCAGCCGCCGCAGCGGCCGGGGCCGGCGAAGGGGCAGGGTGCCTCGATGCGGTCCTTGGAGGCGTCCAGGATCTCGACGGCGTCCGCGCGCAGGAAGCGTGCGCCCTCCTCGCCCTCGGTCACCCGGGCCACGACCCGCTCGCCGGGCAGCGCGTGCCGCACGAACAGCACCTGCCCCTCGGCGGTACGGGCGATGCAGTGGCCGCCGTGGGCGACGGGGCCGATCTCGACCTCGTACTCCTCCCCCACCAGCGAGACCGCCGGGGTGTCCGCCTGCGACTTCTTCGGTTCTGCCTGCATGGCGGGGTGACTCCAGAGAACGGGACGACGGGCGACGTCAGAGGACAACAGCCGACCAGTCTACGTCGACGGCGAGGACTCCTTCGACCGGTCCTGATGTGCGGGGCCGCGCCGGACCGCGCCGGGCGCGTTCCAGTCCTGCCGCTTGCGGGCCCGCCGCTTGGCCGCCTCGGAGGACTCCAGCTGGTACGGGACGGAGGTGACCATGACGCCGGGGGTGAACAGGAGCCGGCCCTTGAGGCGCAGCGCGCTCTGGTTGTGCAGCAGGTGCTCGTACCAGTGGCCGACGACGTACTCGGGGATGATCACGGAGACCGCGTCGCGCGGCGACTCCTTGCGCAGGCTCTTGACGTACTCGATGACCGGCCGGGTGATCTCGCGGTAGGGCGAGTCCAGCACCTTCAGCGGTACGTCGATGCCGCGCCGCTCCCATTCGTCGCGCAGCGCCTTGGTCTCCGCCGGGTCGACGTTGACGCTGAGCGCCTCCAGGGAGTCCGAGCGCAGCAGTTTGGCGTAGGCGAGGGCGCGCAGGGTGGGCCGGTGGATCTTGGAGATCAGGACGACCGAGTGGACGCGGGAGGGACGGACCAGGTCGTCGCTCGGGGGTTCCTCGGGGTCCTCCGGGGCCGCGATCTCCTCGGCGACGCGGTCGTAGTGCTTGCGGATCGCGGTCATCGTCGCGAAGAAGATGCACATGCCGAGCAGGGCGACCCACGCGCCGTGCGTGAACTTCGTGGCGAGGACGACGACCAGCACGAGGCCGGTGAAGAAGGCGCCGAAGGCGTTGATGGCCCGCGAGCGGATCATGTGGCGCCGCTTGGCCTGGTCCCGCTCGGTGGCCAGGTGGCGGTTCCAGTGCCGGACCATGCCGATCTGGCTGAGCGTGAAGGACACGAACACGCCGACGATGTAGAGCTGGATCAGGCGGGTGGAGTCGGCGCCGTAGATGACGACGAGGAGCATGGCGGCGCCGGCGAGGAGCACGATGCCGTTGGAGAAGGCCAGCCGGTCGCCGCGGGTGTGGAGCTGGCGCGGCAGGTAGCGGTCCTGGGCGAGGATCGAGCCGAGCAGCGGGAAGCCGTTGTACGCGGTGTTGGCGGCGAGGAACAGCACCAGCGCGGTGGCCGCGGCCAGCACGACGAACAGGAAGCTGCCCTTGCCGAAAACGGCCTCGGCGACCTGGGAGATCACCGGGTTCTGCACGTAGTCCGCGCCGACGGCGACGCCGTTGTGGAAGAGGTCGGCGGCCGGGTTCTCCGCCATCCGGACCTTGGTCGCGGCGGCCAGCGCGATGATGCCGCAGAACATGGTGACGGCGAGCAGGCCCATCATCGCCAGCGTCGTGGCCGCGTTCTTCGACTTGGGCTTGCGGAAGGCCGGGACGCCGTTGGAGATGGCCTCGACGCCGGTGAGCGCGGCACAGCCGGAGGAGAAGGCGCGCAGCAGCAGGAAGACCAGTGCGAAGCCCGCCAGGCCCTGGTGCTCCGGTTTGATCACGTAGTCGGCGGTCGGTGCCCGCATGCTGTCCCCGAGGACCAGCCCCCGGAAGGCGCCCCACACGATCATGATGAAGACGCCACCGACGAAGACGTACGTCGGGATCGCGAAGAGCTTGCCCGACTCCTTCACTCCGCGCAGGTTCATGAGCGTCAGCAGCACGATCACGGCGACCGCGCAGAGGACCTTGTGCTCGACGACGAAGGGGATCGCGGAGCCGAGGTTCTCGATGCCCGAGGAGATCGACACGGCGACGGTCAGGACGTAGTCGACGAGCAGCGCACTCGCCACCGTCAGGCCCGCCTTAGGCCCGAGGTTGGTGTTCGCCACCTCGTAGTCGCCGCCGCCGCTCGGGTAGGCGTGCACGTTCTGCCGGTAGGAGGCGACCACGGTGAACATCAGCACGACGACCGCGACGGCGATCCAGGGGCTGAAGTGGTACGCCGACACGCCCGCGATGGACAGGACCAGCAGCACCTCGCCGGGGGCGTAGGCCACGGAGGAGAGCGGGTCGGAGGCGAAGACGGGAAGGGCGATGCGCTTCGGCAGGAGCGTTTCCCCCAGCCGGTCACTGCGCAGTGCGCGCCCGATCAGAATCCGTTTGGGCACGTCGGTCAGTTTGGACACAACAGAGGATCGTAGGCGTTCGAACGGGCGCCCGCCCACCCGCCACCCCCGATCCGTCCGCCGTCTGCTGCCCGGGTGAATTCGGGGGGTGCCGCGGCTGCGGATTCCGCAGGTTGCGGGACCGGCGTGCCTATATGACAAAACACCGCGTGATTCCCGGCCGTTGCGCTCCCTGGAGGTTCCATGCACCTGACCGCAGAGTTCGTCGGCGGCGGCGTCACGCTCCTCGGCCTCGGAATCCTGACTCTTGCCAGCATCCGCAGCATCGGCCGCCGGGGGTCGTCCGCCGAGGGCTGACGCGGCTCGTGCGGCTCTCGCGGCATTGCCGATACGTTGGGCGGGGTGCGGGGGCGCGGCTCCCGGGGCCCCTGGGGGCGCCTGGGCGGCGGCCACCGGCATGATGTTCCCCTGCGGCCCGCACACTGGCCGCTCCATGTCGCCAGGCGAGCCGAAAGAGAGACATGAGCACGACATCCACTAAGGTGGCAGTGCCCGTAGGAAGCGCGGTGTGACGCGATGCATATTGTCATCATGGGCTGCGGGCGTGTGGGTTCCGCTCTCGCCCAGACCCTGGAACAGCAGGGGCACACGGTCGCCGTGATCGACCAGGACCCCACCGCTTTCCGCCGTCTGGGCTCCTCGTTCGGCGGCCGCAGGGTCACCGGCGTCGGCTTCGACCAGGACACCCTTCGCGAGGCGGGCATCGAGGAGGCCGGCGCCTTCGCCGCCGTCTCCAGCGGTGACAACTCGAACATCATCGCCGCCCGCGTGGCCCGCGAGATGTTCGGCGTGGAGAACGTCGCCGCCCGCATCTACGACCCCCGCCGCGCCGAGGTCTACCAGCGCCTCGGCATCCCCACGGTCGCCACCGTCCGCTGGACGGCCGACCAGATGCTGCGCCGGCTGCTCCCCTCGGGCGCCGAGCCGCTGTGGCGCGACCCCACCGGTGGCGTCCAGCTCGCCGAGGTGCACACCTCGGCCTCCTGGGTCGGTCACAAGATCAGCCGGCTCCAGGAGGAGACCGGCGTGCGGGTGGCGTTCGTCACCCGGCTCGGGGAGGCGATCCTGCCTTCTTCGCAGACCGTGCTGCAGGAGGGCGACCTGGTGCACGTGATGATGCGCACCGACGAGGTCGACAAGGTCGAGGCGGCGTTCGCCAAGGGTCCCGAAGAGGAGGGCGGTCACTGATGAGGGTCGCCATTGCCGGAGCCGGCGCGGTCGGCCGTTCGATCGCGGGCGAGCTGCTGGAGAACGGTCACGAGATCCTGCTCATCGACAAGGCGCCGACCGCCATCTCGGTCGAGCGCGTCCCGATGGCGGAGTGGCTGCTCGCCGACGCGTGCGAGATCACGTCCCTGGACGAGGCGGCGCTCCAGCGCTGCAACGTCGTCATCGCCGCGACGGGCGACGACAAGGTCAACCTGGTCGTGTCCCTGCTGGCCAAGACGGAGTACGGCGTTCCGCGCGTCGTCGCCCGGGTGAACAACCCGAAGAACGAGTGGCTCTTCAACGAGTCCTGGGGGGTGGACGTCGCCGTCTCCACCCCGCGCCTGATGTCCGCCCTGGTGGAGGAGGCGGTGAGCGTCGGCGACCTGGTCCGGCTGCTGCGCTTCAGCCACGGCGACGCCAACCTCGTGGAGCTGACGCTGCCGGAGGAGTCGGCCCTGGCCGGCACCCAGGTCGGCGACGTCCAGTGGCCCCAGGACACCTCCCTGGTCACGATCATCCGCGGCAACCGGGTGCTGACGCCGTCCCAGGAGGACTCCCTGGAAGCGGGTGACGAGCTGCTGTTCGTGGCGGCGCAGGCCCGCGAGGAGCAGCTGGAGGACCTGCTGTCGGCGCGGCGGGGCGACGCCGCGAACTGACCGTCACGCGGTACGACGGTGGGGGCGCCCGGAATTCTCCGGGCGCCCCCACCGTCGTGTGCCGTCACGCCTTGCGGTGCCTGCCGCCGCGCGGGTCCGCGGCGCCGCTGTCGCCGTCCGCGGAGCGCGGCAGGGAGCCGGGGTCGGCGGTCTCGCCGACGAGCTCCGCCGGGTGCTCGCGGTCCGGCGCCGCGCGCCCGGCATTCTCCTTCTCGGCCTTCTCCGCCGCCTCCATCTCCGCGAACACGTCGATGGGCGCCGGCGCCTTGGCCAGGAAGACCCAGGTCAGCCAGACGGCGAGCAGGAAGGGCGGGATCTTCAGGGTGACCAGGACCCAGCCGAGCTGCTCGGTGTCCGCCCACCAGTACAGGGGGAAGAGGATCGCGCACTTGGCGAGCAGGATCAGGCCCCAGGCGTAGCTGGCCTTCGCGTACGCCTTCTTGCGGCCCGGGTTGCGGGTGCGCCAGGAGAGGTTCTCCTTGAAGACCGGGCCGAGGATCAGACCGATCAGCGGCACTCCGGCCAGCGACGTGACGATGTACGCCAGGGCCAGGCCCAGCGTGTAGAGCATGCCGGGCAGATAGAAGTTCTTCGCGTTGTCGGTCATCATCGCGAAGACGACGCCGAAGGCGACCCCGAAGACGCCGCTGAAGGCGTGCTTGACGGTGTCCTTCTTCACCAGCCGGACCGCGACCAGCACCAGCGAGACGGCCAGTGCCGCGATCGCGGAGAGGTGCAGGTCGTTGTTGATCGTGAAGATGGTGACGAAGAGCAGCCCCGGCAGCACCGTCTCGACCATGCCCCGCACGCCGCCGAACGCCTCGAACAGCGCGGCCTCCGTCACCGCCCGGGCATCGTCCGCTTGCGTGTCTTCGGTCGGCTTGTCGAGCGACGTCACCGGCTACTCCCGTCCGAGGGGTCTCAGTTCGTATTTCGGGTTGAAGAGCACCCGGCGGCCCCGGCTCATGGAGATCCGGCCCGATGCGATGAGCTTGCGCCCCGGCTCTATGCCCACGATGGAGCGTCTGCCGAGCCACACGACGTCCAGCGCGGCGGAGCCGTCGAAGAGCTCGGCCTCCAGGGCGGGGACGCCCGCACGCGGACGCAGCGTGACCGTGCGCAAGGTACCAGTAACCGTGACGATCTGCCGGTCCTGACAGTCCCCGATGCGTGTACAGCCGGCCGTGTCGGCGTCCTCCCGGAGCTCCTCCGACTCCAGGTCCTCCTGGGAGGAGGAGAGCCGGTCGAACATGCGCCGGAACCGGCCCACCGGCTTGTCGGAACGAGGAGCAGCACTCATACCTGAAAGCGTACCGGGGCACGCCGACAGCCATGCACCCCCTCGGGTCCCGCTCTGGAAGGGACCCCTCCGGTTCACTTCTCGAAGCGGTACCCCATGCCCGGCTCCGTGACGAAGTGCCGCGGATGCGCGGGATCCACCTCCAGCTTGCGGCGCAGCTGCGCCATGTAGACCCGCAGGTAGTTCGTCTCCGTCCCGTACGACGGCCCCCACACCTCCTGCAACAGCTGCTTCTGGCCGACCAGGCGGCCCGGGCTGCGCACCAGCACCTCGAGCAGATGCCACTCCGTGGGCGTCAGCCGTACGTCCCTGCCGTCCCGGTTCACCTTCTTGGCCGCCAGGTCGACGGTGAAGGCGTCGGTCTCCACGACCACGCCCTCCTCGCCGCCCGGGACGGGCTCGGCGCGGCGGACGGCGGCGCGCAGCCGGGCCAGCAGCTCGTCCATGCCGAACGGCTTGGTGACGTAGTCGTCGGCGCCGGCGTCCAGCGCCTCGACCTTCTCGTCGGAGGAGTGGCGGGCGGAGAGCACCAGGATGGGTACCCGGGTCCAGCCGCGCAGGCCCTTGATCACCTCGACGCCGTCCATGTCGGGCAGGCCAAGGTCCAGCACCACCACGTCGGGGTGGCGGGCGGCGGCCGTCCGCAGGGCGGTGGCGCCGTCGTGCGCGGCGTCGACCTCGTAGTGGCGCGCCCTGAGGTTGATCACGAGGGCGCGCACGATCTGCGGCTCGTCGTCGATCACGAGCACCCTGGTGGGGGTCCGGGGGGTGCCGCCCGTCGAACTCGGCATCAGGCAGCCTGACTTTCTGCTGTCGCGGTGGGATGGGTGTCGGTGCCCCCGGGTGCCGCCCGGAGGGTGAGGACCATGGTGAGGCCTCCGCCGGGGGTGTCCTCGGCGGTCAGGGTGCCGTCCATCGCCTCGGCGAAGCCGCGGGCCACGGCGAGGCCCAGCCCCACGCCGGTTCCGCGTGGGGCGTCGCCGTGGCGCTGGAAGGGCTCGAAGATGCGTTCCTTGGCGTCGTCCGGCACTCCCGGCCCCCGGTCGACGACCCGCACCTCGACGCGGTCCGCGAGGGCACTGGCGGCCACCAGGACGGTCCGGCCGGCCGGGCTGTACTTGACGGCGTTCTCCACCAGGTTGGCCATGGCCCGCTCCAGGAGCCCCGCGTCGACGGCGACCATGGGCAGCGTCTCGGGGACGTCCAGCTCCACGCTCGCCTCGGGCACCCCGCCGAGCGCCATCGGCACCACCTCGTCGACGTCGATCTCCCGGATCAGCGGCGTGACCGTGCCGGTCTGGAGGCGGGACATGTCGAGCAGGTTGCCCACGAGGTGGTCGAGGCGGTCGGCGCCGTCCTCGATGCCCTCCAGCAGGGCGGCCCGGTCCTCCTCGGACCACGCCACGTCGTCGGAGCGCAGACTGGTGACCGCCGCCTTGATGCCGGCCAGCGGGGTGCGCAGGTCGTGGCTGACGGCGGCCAGCAGCGCCGTGCGGATGCGGTTGCCCTCGGCCAGCGCGCGGGCCCGGTCGGCCTCCTCGCGCAGCCGCCGCCGGTCCAGGACGACGGCTGCCTGGGCGGCGAAGGCGGCCAGCACCCGGCGGTCCTCTGCGGGCAGCACCCGGCCGGTCAGCGCGAGCGCCATGTGGTCCCCCACCGGCACGTCCACGTCCGCGTCCTCCGGGCGCCCGACGGGCGGACCGAGGCCGGCCCGGCCGGCGCAGAGCCACGGCGCCACGTCGCTCTCCCGCTCCAGCAGGACGGCCGACTCCATGGCGAAGGTCTCGCGGACCCGTTCCAGCAGGGTCTCCAGGCTGGTCTCGCCGCGCAGCACGTCGCCCGCGAGGAAGGAGAGGATCTCCGACTCGGCGCGCAGCCGGGCGGCCTGGTGGGTGCGGCGGGCGGCGACGTCGACGACCGAGGCCACGGAGAGGGCGACGCCCACGAACACGGCGAGCGCAAGGATGTTCCTGGGGTCGGCGATGGTGATCCGGTTGACCGGCGGGGTGAAGAACCAGTTCAGCAGCAGGGAGCCGACCGCGGCCGAGGCGAGCGCCGGGTACAGCCCGCCGAGCAGGGCCGCCGCGACGGTCAGTGCCAGGTAGAGCAGGACGTCGTTGGCGAGTCCGAGGTGGACGGTGTTCAGCAGCAGCGTGAGCGCCACCGGTCCGCCGAGCCCCACGAGCCAGCCCCACACGAGCCGCAGGCGCCCGAGGCGCGCGCCCCTGGCGACCGGGAGTCCGCGCCCCTTGGCGGCCTCCTCGTGGGTGACGATGTGGACGTCCAGGTCGGGTCCGGACTCACGGGCCACCGTGGCGCCCACGCCGGGCCCGAAGACGTACTGCCAGGCCTTGCGGCGCGAGGAGCCGAGGACGATCTGGGTGGCGTTGACGCCGCGCGCGAAGTCCAGCAGGGCGGCCGGTATGTCGTCGCCGAGCACGTGGTGGAAGGTGCCGCCGAGGTCCTCGACCAGGGTGCGCTGCACCGCAAGCTCCTTCGGGGAGGCCGAGGTCAGCCCGTCGCTGCGGGCTATGTACGCGGCGAGCACCTCGCCGCCGGCGCCCTTCTCCGCGAGGCGCGCGGCCCGCCGTATCAGCGTCCGCCCCTCGGGGCCGCCGGTCAGGCCGACCACGATGCGCTCGCGCGAGCCCCAGATCTTCGACACCCGGTGCTCGCTGCGGTACTGCTGGAGGTACTCGTCGGCCCGGTCGGCCACCCACAGCAGCGCGAGCTCGCGCAGGGCGGTGAGGTTGCCGGGGCGGAAGTAGTTGGACAGGGCCGCGTCGACCTTGTCCGGCTGGTAGATGTTGCCGTGCGCCATGCGCCGGCGCAGCGCCTGCGGCGACATGTCGACCAGTTCGATCTGGTCCGCCCGCCGCACCGTCTCGTCCGGCACGGTCTCCTGCTGCCGCACGCCGGTGATCGACTCGACGACGTCGCCGAGCGACTCCAGGTGCTGGATGTTGACGGTGGAGATCACGTCGATCCCGGCGGCCAGCAGCTCCTCCACGTCCTGCCAGCGCTTGGCGTTGCGCGCGCCGGGGACATTGGTGTGGGCGAGCTCGTCGACCAGCGCCACGCGGGGGGCGCGGGCGAGGACCGCGTCCAGGTCCAGCTCCGTGAAGCGCGCGCCGCGGTGCTCCAGCTGCCTGCGCGGCACCTGCTCCAGCCCGTGCAACAGCACCTCGGTGCGCGATCTGCCGTGGTGTTCCACGAGGGCCACCACGCAGTCGGTGCCCCGCTCCACGCGCCGGTGGGCCTCGGACAGCATCGCGTACGTCTTGCCGACGCCCGGCGCCGCGCCGAGGTAGATCCGAAGCTTGCCGCGTCCCATGGCCTCATTGTCTTCCGGTCACCGCTGACTGCGCAGCGTCGACCCTACGGCCAGCGATCGGGACAATTCGGGTGGGGTGCGGGATGCCGGTCGTCCTTGACGGAACCCTGACGCCCGCGGCGTCACTGCTCGACGATCTCCCCGTCCCGCAGTTCCAGCACCCGGTCGGCGAGGCCGAGCAGGGTGGCGTCGTGGGTGGCGACCAGGGCGGTGACCCGCTCGCTGCGCACGACCGCCCGCAGCAGCTCCATCACGGCGTGACCGGTCTCGGCGTCGAGCTGGCCGGTGGGCTCGTCGGCGATCAGCAGCGCGGGGTTGTTGGCGAGAGCGCGGGCGACGGCGACCCGCTGCTGCTGGCCGCCGGACATCTCGCCGGGCCGCTGGGCCGCGTGGTCGGCCAGACCGACCAGGGACAGCAGCAGCCCCACCCGCTCGTCGCGCTCGCGCGGCGCGGTCCGGCGCAGGCGCATCGGAACGCCCACGTTCTCGGCCGCGGTGAGGATCGGGATGAGTCCGAAGGACTGGAAGACGAAGCCGACCCGGTCCCGGCGCAGCGCCAGCAGCCCGTCCTCGTCCAGCTCCGCGAGGTCGCGGCCGTCGACGGCGACGCGTCCGGCGTCCGGGGTGTCGAGGCCGCCGACGATGTTGAGCAGCGTGGTCTTGCCGGAGCCGGACCGCCCCTTGAGGGCCACCAGCTCGCCCCGCGGCACCTCGAAGGAGACGCCGCGCAGGGCGTGGACCGCGGCGGTGCCGTGGCCGTACGACTTGTGCACGTCCTCGACGCGCACCATGGTCTCGGTGACCACCTGGTTCATGTGTCCTCCCCCGCCGGCGACCGGGCGCCAGTATCGCCAGCGGACGCCCGGCGGACAACCGGTCCGTCCGGGGCCGCGCGGCCGCGGACATGGTGAAGGGCCGCGTCCCGTGCGGGTCGCGGCCCTCTCGTGCGGGTACGGACCACCGCGTCGTGCGGCAGCGGAGATCCGTACGGTGTCTCTACCGGACCTCGGTGATCTCCGGTCCGCGCTGGAGCTGGCCCATGCCGCCGGAGAAGCGGGAGCCCTCCTCCTGCTGGACACCCTCGGGGACCATCTGCGCGTCGTTCGGCAGCTTGAGGACGATCGGGTCGCGGGGGGCCATCGGGCCGTCGCCGCGGACCACGACCGTGTCCCGGAAGATCTGCTCCAGCAGGCCGGCGGCCTGCGGCTGCACCGCGCCCTGGCCGGAGATCACTCCGCGCAGGAACCAGCGGGGGCCGTCCACACCGACGAACCGCACGACCTGGAAGCCGCCCGTGCCGTCCGGCAGCTGCACCGGCACCTGGGCCCGCAGCTCCCAGCCCAGCGGACCCTCGACCTCGTCGACGATGCCACCCTGCTGGGTGATGCCGGAGCCGATCTCCTCGCGCACCTCGCCCCAGATGCCCTCGCGCTTGGGCGCGGCGAAACCCTGGAGCTGGATGGCGCTGTCGCGCAGCACGACCGTCGCGGCGACGATCGCGTCGCCCGCGACCTCGACGCGCAGTTCCATGCCGTCCACGCCGGGCACGAACAGGCCGCCCAGGTCCACGCGGCCCTCGCCGGGGTCGCTGACCTCGCTGCTGTCCCAGGGCCCGTGGGGCCGCGGTTCGGGTTCGAGCCGCACGCGCTCCCGCTCTTCGTCCGCCTCGGTGTCGACGCTGTCGACGACCTGCTCGGCCTCGCCGGCCGCGCCCTCGGCGGCATCACTCTTCTTGCGACGTCCGAACACGTCACTGTCCTTCCCGGTCGGATACGACCGAAGCGTATCGATTCCCACCCGTCGGGCCGCCCTCGGCGACCTGACCGCTTGTGCCGCTTTCCCGGTCCGTGCCGGCGTGGCCGCCGGTGGACCCGAAGCCCCCCTCGGCCCGCGCCGAGCCGGGAAGTTCCGCGACCGGACGGAAGCGGACCCTCTCGACCTGCTGGACGACCAGTTGGGCGATCCGGTCGAAGCGCTCGAACCGCACGCTCTCGCGCGGGTCGAGATTCACCACGATCACCTTGATCTCCCCACGGTACCCGGCATCAATCGTCCCCGGGGCATTCACGAGGGCGACACCGAAGCGGGCTGCCAGGCCGGAGCGTGGGTGCACGAAGGCCGCGTACCCCTCGGGGAGCGCCACAGACACACCCGTGGGCAGAACCGCCCGTTCTCCGGGCGCCAGTTCGCAGTCCACGGTGGTGCGCAGGTCGGCTCCCGCGTCACCGGGCTGCGCGTACGCCGGAAGCGGCACGTCCGGGTCGAGGAGGCGGATCTGGACGTCCAGGGGTTCGCGGCTGCCGGGGCTCACGGGTTCACCTCGAAGGCGCGGGCTCGACGGAGCTGGTCCGGGTCGTCCATGGCGGCGCGGATCTCCTGCTCGCGGCCGTGGTCGACGAAGTGATCGATCTTGACCTCGATGAACACCGCGTCGGCGCGGACCGCGACGGGGCCGTCGGGGCCGCCGATCCGGCCGGTGGCGGTGGAGTAGATCTTCCGGCCGGCCACCGCGGTCACCTCGGCCTCCAGGTACAGCGTGGTGTCCACGGGCACGGGCCGCAGGAAGTCGGTCTCCAGCCGGCCGGTCACCGCGATGGTCCGCAGCAGCCAGTTCAGCGAGCCGAGGGCCTCGTCCAGGGCGGCGGTCAGCACGCCGCCGTGCGCCAGGCCGGGGGCGCCCTGGTGGGCGGGCTGCACGGTGAACTCGGCGGTGATCGCCACGCCTTCGCCGGCCCGCGCCTGGAGGTGCAGTCCGTGGGGCTGGTCGCCGCCGCAGCCGAAGCACTGGCCGTAGTGCGCGCCGAGCAGTTCGCCGGGGGCGGGCGCGTCGGGGTGCCGTACGGGGTTCACGGCGTCGGCGGGGGGCTGAAGAGCCGGGGAAGTACCACTCACAGGCGCAGACCTTACCCGCGCGTCGGCCGATCACCGATACCGTGCCAAGCTTGCTTCATGCAGCTCTCCGCCACCTCGTACGAAGAACGTCTCACCGCGCCCCGTTCCTGGTGGCTGATCTCCTTCCTGGTGGGCCTCTCGTTCGCCCTGATCCTGCTGCCGTTCGGCACGCTGCCGATGCTGGGCGGTCTGGCGGGCGGCACGGCGGCGGCCGCGGTCGTGGCGAGTTCGTACGGCGCCGTCCGCATCCGGATCGTGGGGGACTCATTGATCGCGGGCGAGGCCAAGGTGCCGCTGGCGGCCCTGGGCGAGGCGGAGATCCTCGACGCGGAGGAGGCCCGCGCCTGGCGCACCCACAAGGCCGACACCCGTGCCTTCCTGCTGCTGCGCGCCTACATCCCGACGGCCGTGCGCGTCGACGTCACGGACCCCGAGGACCCGACTCCGTACCTGTACCTGTCGACGCGGGAGCCGGAGCTGCTGGTCGAGACGCTGCGGGCGGCGAAGGCGGCGGCATAGCGCACGCCGGGGGTCAGCGCCGGTCGCTGCCGGGCCGGCGCCGGAGCTCTCTTCCGAGGGCGCCCATGTCGAGGGCGTCCTCGGGGCGCTCCAGGGCGGGAAGCGCCTCGAGGGCGTCCCACGGCACCTGCCGTCTGCGCAGATCCGCGCGGATGCGGTCGGCCAGCTTTCTGGTGTCGCGCCGGTTCATGACGGCCCCCACGGCCGCGCCCACCATGAACGGCATCAGGTTGGGCAGGTCGCGCACCAGGCGCTTCATGATCTGCTGGCGCAGCTGGCGCTTCAGGTGGCTGTTCATCGCCGTGCCGAGGGTGGCCGGCTTGGTCATCTCGACGCCGCGCTCGTCGGACCAGGAGTTCAGGTACGCGGTGCTGCGCTGCGTCAGGGTGCCGGGCGGGCGTACGCCGTAGACCTCGTGGAGTTCGGCGATCAGCTTCAGCTCGATCGCCGCCACGCCGGTGATCTCGGCGGCCAGTTCGGTGGGCATCGCGGGCGGTACGGGGAGCATCGCCGCCGCGCCGACTCCCGCGCCGACGGTGGCGGTGCCCCGGGTGGCGCCGGTCACGAGCCGGTCGGCGAGCTCCTCGGGTCCGAGCCCGGGGAACTGTCCGCGCAACGTCGCCAGGTCGCGCACGGGGACGCGCGGGGCCAGGTCGATGACCCGGTCGGCGAGGTGCGCCAGGGCCGCCCGGGCCCGGTCGCCGCCCCTCCGGACGCCTTCTCCGGCCCTGTCCCGGAACGCCGCTGCCCGGCGCCGGGCAGCGGGTGCCGGTGCCTGGACGGTCGCCGGGAGGTCAGCCCGGTCGTTCCCCGGTTCGAGCGAGGCCGTCCCCGTGTCGGTCGGGCCCCGCTCGTCGTCACGCGCGCGCTGCGGGCCGTCGGACGGCCCTTGGTCCGCTTCCCGCCTGGGGAAGCGGCGCTTCCAGGAAGGGGTCGAGCCGGTCACGGCCGACCCCGCCTCAGTCGCAGTCGCGGCAGATCGGCTGGCCGTTCTTCTCCCGGGCCAGCTGGCTGCGGTGGTGCACCAGGAAGCAGCTCATGCAGGTGAACTCGTCCTGCTGCTTCGGCAGTACACGGACGGCCAGTTCCTCGTTGGAAAGGTCGGCGCCGGGCAGCTCGAGGCCTTCTGCGGCTTCGAACTCGTCGACGTCGACGGCCGAGGCGGACTTGTCGTTCCGCCGGGCCTTCAGTTCTTCAAGGCTGTCCGAGTCGACGTCGTCGTCGGTCTTGCGTGGGGTGTCGTAATCGGTGGCCATGGTCGCTCTCCCCCTCTGGGTGTCTGCGGGTGTCTCCAGCGCACGTAACGCGTGAGAGGCCGGACTTGTGCCCGACCCGAGGCGGAGATTTTGCCTCACATCAAGGTCTGTTACTCAATCGACACCCAACCGGACTCCTCATGAGTGATCGGCTTGGATGGCGATGGGGACCGTACACGGTCCTGATGCCGCACTACAAAGGCGTCTCACCGTGTACTTCCCGTGATCAGGACCCCTGAAAACCAGGATTTTCCCGGCCTTCCGACAGGGTGCATGATCACGGAGAGTAGAGGGCGGGAAAGCCGCCGCTGTGATCGATCACACACGTGAACCTCTGGACGGCGACCTGGAAATTCCGCTCAAAGCGAACATCCCCGGGCCCCGTCGAGATGTCGGGGTCATGATCTCAGATCGGAAGCGTGACACGCATCACGAGCCCTCCGCCCTCGCGCGGCCGCGCGTAGATGTGGCCGCCGTGCGCCCGGGCCACCGACCGCACGATGGACAGGCCGAGGCCGACACCCTTGTCGCTGCCCGTGCGCTCGGTGCGCAGCCGCCGGAACGGCTCGAAGAGGTTGTCGATCTCGTACGCCGGCACGACCGGCCCCGTGTTGGTGACCACCAGGACCGCCTGGCCGTTCTCCACGGCCGTGGTGACCTCCACCCAGCCCTGTTCGGCCACGTTGTAGCGCACGGCGTTCTGCACCAGGTTCAGGGCGATCCGCTCCAGCAGCACGCCGTTGCCCTGGACCACCGCGGGCTCGCGTTCGCCCTCGATCCGTACGCCCTTGGTCTCCGCCTCGGCGTGCACCTGGTCGATGGCCTGCCCGGCGACCTCGGCGAGGTCCACGGGCTTGCGTTCCACGATCTGGTTGTCGCTGCGGGCGAGCAGCAGCAGGCCCTCGACGAGCTGCTCGCTGCGCTCGTTGGTGGCCAGCAGTGTCTTGCCGAGCTGTTGGAGCTCCACCGGGGCGTTCGGATCGGACAGGTGCACTTCCAGGAGGGTGCGGTTGATCGCGAGCGGTGTGCGCAGCTCGTGCGAGGCGTTGCCGACGAAACGCTGCTGGGCCGTGAAGGCCCTCTGCAAACGCTCCAGCATGTCGTCGAAGGTGTCCGCCAGCTCCTTGAGCTCGTCGTCGGGCCCGTCCAGCTCGATGCGCCGGGACAGGTCGGAACCGGCCACGGCGCGCGCGGTGCGGGTGATCCGGCCCAGCGGCGACAGGACGCGTCCGGCCATGGCGTAGCCGAACGCGAAGGCGATCACGGCGAGGCCGAGCAGCGCCAGCAGGGAGCGGCTGAGCAGGTTGTCCAGGGCGACCTTGCGCTGATCGTCGATGCACTCGCTGATCGCCGCGTTGAACGTGGACAGCGAGAGGTTGCTGGCGTTGTTGACGACCGGGCACTTGTCGCTGGCGACCTTGATGTCGGTGCCGCCGACGATCTTGAACAGGGGTTCGTTGCCCGTGTTCAGCGCCTGCGCCGCCAGCAGGTAGATGATCGACAGCAGCAGGATGCCGGCGATCAGGAACATGCCGCCGTACAGCAGCGTGAGCCTTATCCGGATGGTGGGCCGCAGCCACGGCAGGGGGGTCGCCGGGCGCGGGTCCCAGGTGGGCTTCGGGGGCGCCCCGGGGGGCGCGGGTGTCGTCGCCACGGTCGATCAGATCCGGTAGCCGGAGCCGGGCACGGTGACGATGACGGGCGGCTCGCCCAGCTTGCGGCGCAGGGTCATCACGGTCACGCGCACGACGTTGGTGAACGGGTCGGTGTTCTCGTCCCACGCCTTCTCGAGCAGCTGCTCCGCGGAGACGACCGCGCCCTCGCTGCGCATGAGCACCTCGAGCACGGCGAACTCCTTGGGGGCGAGCTGGACCTCCTTGCCGTCGCGGAAGACCTCGCGGCGGTTGGGGTCGAGCTTGATCCCGGCGCGCTCCAGGACGGGCGGCAGCGGCACGCTGGTGCGCCGGCCCAGCGCGCGCACACGCGCGATGAGCTCGCTGAAGGCGAAGGGCTTGGGCAGGTAGTCGTCGGCGCCGATCTCCAGGCCCTCGACCCGGTCGCTGACGTCACCGGAGGCCGTGAGCATCAGCACGCGGGTGGGCATGCCGAGTTCGACGATCTTGCGGCAGACGTCGTCGCCGTGCACGAGGGGGAGGTCGCGGTCGAGGACGACCACGTCGTAGTCGTTGACGCCGATGCGCTCCAGGGCGGCCGCACCGTCGTACACGACGTCGACGGCCATGGCCTCCCGGCGCAGTCCGGTGGCCACCGCATCGGCGAGCAGCTGCTCGTCCTCGACGACGAGTACGCGCACGTCGCTTGTCCTTCCTGTGTCCACCCGCGCAGCGCCGCTCGGGCGCACGAGGGCAGGGGGGCTCGTGGGTGTGTTGGCCTCCATCCTGCCCTTTTCGGCCATAAGTCGGCTGTAAGGCGGCTGAGGGAGCGGTGCGGGTCGGACGGGGCGCCGGACCCGGCGCGGCCGGGCCCGGGAAACGGGCGTCCGGAAAGGATCACCGAACCCGGGAATGCGGGATTTTCTCGTGCGGTTGAGGTTTCCGCGGGAGGGAGCAGGGGGAGGACGGCTTTACACCCCGCGATCACGCTCTGCCTGTACCGCGCGCCACGCGGTACGACGCGGTCCGCTTCCGCAGAGCGGGCGTGGGTGTCCGGCACCGTCGCCGCCCAGCCGGGCAGCGCTGGGCACTCCACCGGAGACGTGATCGCCCCTTCCGAATCGGCACACCCCCGTGCCACCGACCCACGACCCAGGACGAGGGGGCGCAGCATGGACGCTTTCACCGCAGGACTTCTGCAGCGCATACAGACGACCGAGTCCGACCTGTCCCGGGCCCGCGACGAGGGCGACGAGTTCCTCGTCGAGGTCGAGCTGGGTGAGCTCGACGACCTGCGCCGCCTCGCTGCCGAGCATGGTGTGGAGGTCAGGGCGACCGGCGTCTGATCGGCCCGAAGAGCGACGGCGCCCCGGCGGGATCCAGCGCCGGGGCCCCGTCGTGCCGGGCCGTCGGGAGACGTCGCGGACGACGCTCCGGTCAGGCGCCGAAGTCCAGCAGGAGGCGCTGGAGGGGCGTGAAGACGTCAGGCGTGGCGGCGATCGTCAGGTCGCGTGACGGGCGCTCCGCGGGGCGCCCACCGGTCACGGCGCCCGCCTCCCGGGCGATCAGGTCGCCCGCCGCGAGGTCCCAGGGGTGCAGGCCGCGTTCGTAGTAGCCGTCGAGGCGGCCCGCGGCCACGTCGCACAGGTCGATCGCGGCCGAACCGCCGCGCCGGATGTCCCGCACGAGGGGGATCAGGCGCCGCGCGATCTCGGCCTGCTCGGCGCGGACCTCGGCGACGTAGTTGAAACCGGTGGAGATCAGCGCCTGGTCCAGCGGCGCCGCCGGCCGGCAGGCGAGCCGCCGTTCGCCGGCCCAGGCTCCCGTCGCCCAGGCACCGCCGCCCCGGACCGCCCAGTACGTCTCGCCGCGCATCGGTGCCACGACCACCCCGGCGACCCGCTCGCCGTCCTGTTCGGCGGCGATGGAGACCGCCCAGGTGGGCAGTCCGTACAGGTAGTTGACCGTGCCGTCGAGCGGGTCGATCACCCAGCGGACGCCGCTGGTGCCCTCGACGGCGGCGCCCTCCTCGCCGAGGAATCCGTCGTCGGGCCGCCGGTCGGAGATCAGGCCGGTGATCAGCTTCTCGGCGGCGATGTCCATCTCCGTCACCACGTCGATCGGGCTCGACTTGGTGGCCGCGACCCCGAGGTCGGCCGGGCGGCCGTCGCGCAGCAGTACGCCCGCGCGGTGAGCGGCCTCCTGGGCGATCTTCAGCAGCTCCGTGTGGAGGGGGTCGGTCGTCACGTCGGTCACGGGGCTCCTCAGGCGTAGGGGCTGTCGGCGCCGGCGGCGGCCGGCCGGGGGGCGCGGGCGGGGCAGCAGCCGACGGGGCACAGGTCGTGGCTCGGGCCGAGCGCGCCCAGGGCGCACCGCGTGATCTCCTGGCCGCGCTCGGCGGACGCCCGCTCCAGGACGAGCTCGCGGACCGCGGCGGCGAACCGAGGGTCGGCGCCGACGGTGGCGGAACGGCGCACCGGCAGCCCCAGCTCCCCGGCCTTCGCCGTGGCCTCCGTGTCGAGGTCGTAGAGGACCTCCATGTGGTCGGAGACGAAGCCGATGGGTGCCATCACCACGGCCGGGACGCCCGCCGCGTGGCGTTCCTCCAGGTGGTCGCAGATGTCGGGCTCCAGCCACGGGATGTGCGGGGCGCCGGACCGCGACTGGTACACGAGCTGCCACGGGTGGTCGACGCCGGTGCGCTCACGGACGGCGTCGGCGACGAGCTGTGCCACGTCCAGGTGCTGGCGGACGTAGGCGCCGCCGTCGCCGTGCTCCTCGACGGGGCCGGAGGTGTCGGACGCGGCGGTGGGGATCGAGTGGGTCGAGAAAGCGATGTGGGCGCCGTCCCGGACCTCCTCGGGGAGGTCGGCGAGGGACCGGACGACTCCGTCGACCATGGGCTCGACGAAGCCGGGGTGGTTGAAGTAGTGCCGCAGCTTGTCGATCTCCGGCAGCTCCAGGCCTTCGGCCTCCAGGGCGGCGAGCGCGTCCGCGAGGTTCTCGCGGTACTGGCGGCAGCCCGAGTACGAGGCGTAGGCGCTGGTGGCGAGGACGAGGATGCGGCGGCGGCCGTCGCGGACCATCTCGCGCAGGGTGTCCGTCAGGTACGGCGCCCAGTTGCGGTTGCCCCAGTAGACCGGCAGGTCCAGGCCGTGCTCGGCGAAGTCCTTGCGGAGGGCGTCCAGGAGGGCGCGGTTCTGGTCGTTGATGGGGCTGACCCCGCCGAAGAGGAAGTAGTGCTGTCCGACTTCCTTGAGGCGTTCCTTGGGGATGCCGCGCCCGCGCGTCACGTTCTCCAGGAACGGGACGACGTCGTCCGGGCCCTCCGGGCCGCCGAACGAGAGCAGGAGCAGGGCGTCGTAGGGGCTGGCATCGAGCACGTCAGGCATGTCTCGATCCTGCCACCCGGCACTGACACAGGACATCGGCGGGTGGCTGCGGTGCGTCCCGGGGGGTGCTTTCGGGGCACCCTCGCGCGTAAGCTGTATCGACTGCGATCGCACCTTACTGAGCCGTTACCGGAGACCTCGTTGCCCAGCCCCTACCGCGCCCTGTTCGCCGCCCCCGGCAGCAAGGGCTTCTCCTTCGCGGGCTTCCTCGGCCGGATGCCGCTGTCGATGATGGGCATCGGCGTGGTGACGATGATCTCCCAGCTCACCGGCCGGTACGGACTGGCCGGCGGACTGTCGGCCACCATCGCGCTCGCCGCGGCCGTGGCCGGACCGCAGGTCTCGCGGCTGGTGGACCGCTACGGCCAGCGGCGCGTGCTGCGCCCGGCCACGCTGGTGTCCCTCGCGGCGGCGGCGGTGCTGCTGCCGGCCGCGCACTACGGATGGCCCGACTGGGTGCTGTTCGCCGCCTGCGTCGGCATCGGCTGCGTGCCGAGCCTCGGGGCGATGGTCCGCGCCCGCTGGGCGGCCGTCTACCGGGGCACTCCGCAGCTGCACACCGCGTACTCCTTCGAGTCCGTGGTGGACGAGGTCTGCTTCATCTTCGGGCCGATCATCTCCATCGGTCTGTCCACGGCGTGGTTCCCGGAGGCCGGTCCGCTGCTGGCCGCCTGCTTCCTCGCGGCCGGTGTCTTCTGGCTGACCGCCCAGCGCGCCACCGAGCCCGTGCCGCATCCGCGCGAGCACAAGGGGCGCGGCGGCACCGCGCTGAGCTCCCGGGGGCTGCAGGTCCTGGTCGCGACGTTCGCGGCGACGGGGACGATCTTCGGGGCCGTCGACGTGGTCACCGTGGCCTTCGCCGAGGAGGAGGGGCACAAGGCCGCCGCCAGTCTCGTGCTGGCCCTGTACGCGGCGGGCTCCTGCACGGCGGCCATGATCTTCGGCCTGCTGCGCTTCGCCGGACCGCCCGAGCGCCGCTGGCTGCTGGGCGTCTGTGCGATGGCCGTGAGTATGATCCCCCTCCTACTGGTCGGGAACCTGCCGTTTCTGGCCGCGGCGCTGTTCGTTGCGGGTCTGTCCATCGCTCCCACGATGATCACGACGATGTCCCTCATCGAAGAGCACGTACCACGCGCGCAGCTCACCGAGGGCATGACCTGGGTGAGCACCGGGCTCGCGGTCGGGGTCGCGCTCGGTTCGTCCGCGGGCGGCTGGGTGATCGACGCGGCCGGCGCGCGGGCCGGGTACGGGGTTCCGGCGGTCGCCGGGGCCGTCGCGGTCGCGGTCGGTTTCCTCGGGTACCGCCGGCTCAAGCGGCCGGCTCCGCGTCGGGGAGGGACCGTTGAGCAGCACACGCACGGCGAGCGGAAAGACGAGCGGGAAGAACCGCACTTGGCGTAACTGGGGCGGCACCGTCGTCGCGCGCCCCGCGCGGGAGGTCGCTCCCGCGTCCGTCGACGAACTGGCGGAGGCCGTACGCAGGGCCGCCGAGGACGGGCTGCCGGTCAAGGCCGTCGGCACGGGGCACTCCTTCACCTCGATAGCCGCGACGGACGGGGTGCTGATCCGCCCTCACCTGCTGACCGGCATCCGTCGCGTCGACCGCGACGCCATGACGGTGACGGTGGAGGCCGGCACCCCGCTCAAGCGGCTCAACGTGGCCCTCGCGCGGGAGGGCCTGTCGCTCACGAACATGGGCGACATCATGGAGCAGACGGTCTCCGGGGCCATCAGCACCGGAACCCACGGCACGGGCCGCGACTCGGCCTCGATCGCCGCCCAGATCAAGGGTCTGGAACTGGTCACGGCCGACGGCTCGGTGCTGACGTGCTCGGAGAAGGAGAACCCCGAGGTCCTCGCCGCCGCCCGGATCGGCCTCGGCGCCCTCGGCGTCGTCACCGCGATCACCTTCGCGGTGGAGCCGGTCTTCCTGCTGACGGCCCGCGAGGAACCGATGCCGTTCGAGCGGGTTCTCGCCGACTTCGACCAACTCTGGGCCGAGAACGAGCACTTCGAGTTCTACTGGTTCCCGCACACCGGCAGCACCAACACCAAGCGCAACAACCGCAGCGCGGGCCCGGCGCAGCCGGTGGGCCGCCTCCAGAGCTGGTTCGACGACGAGTTCCTCTCCAACGGCGTCTTCCAGGCGGCCAACTGGGTCGGCCGCGCGGTGCCCGCCACCGTCCCGGCGATCGCGCGGGTCTCCAGCAGGGCCCTGTCCGCGCGGACCTACACGGACATCCCCTACCAGGTCTTCACCTCCCCGCGCCGGGTGCGGTTCGTGGAGATGGAGTACGCCGTTCCGCGCGAGGCCGTCGTCGAGACGCTGCGCGAGCTGAAGGCGATGGTCGACCGGTCGGGGCTGCGGATCAGCTTCCCGGTCGAGGTGCGGACGGCGCCGGCCGACGACATCACGCTCTCCACCGCCTCGGGCCGCGAGAGCGCGTACATCGCCGTACACATGTTCCGGGGCACCCCCTACCAGGCGTACTTCACCGCCGCCGAGCGCATCTTCACCGCGCACGAGGGGCGCCCGCACTGGGGCAAGATCCACACTCGGGACGCCGAGTACCTCGCCGGGGTGTACCCGCGCTTCGGCGAGTTCACGGCGCTGCGGGACCGTCTTGACCCTGATCGCCGCTTCCGGAACGACTACTTGCGCCGGGTTCTGGGGTCGTAGCCGAGGCGTCGGGGGCGGGGCTCGCGTCCTCGCCGGACCCGTCGCTCCCGGTGGCGCTCGGCGAGGGCGCCTGCCCGGAGCCGGTTCCGCCGTCCCCCGGTGCGGTGCCGTCCGGCGACGTGCCGGCGCCGGAGCCGCTCGGGGTGCCGGACGGAGTCGCCGCCGGTGCGTCGTCACCGGTGCCGGAGTCCCCCGGGTCCCGCGAGTCGGCCGAGCCCGTCGGGGCCGGGGAGCCGTCGGAGTCACCGGACGGTCCCGACTCCCCCGGGTCCGGCGCGGACTTGCCGTGACCGGAGAAGGCGCTGCCGACGGTCGTGCTCCCTCCGCCGCTCAGGTTGTGGCCGGAGACGACTTCGTAGGCGGTGATCCCGCCCATGGTGACGCCGAAGACGAGGGCCGCCGCGACCAGCGGCCGCTTCCAGCTCGTGACCCGCGCGCGGTAGACGGTGCCCTCGGTGAACTCGCCCGGTGCGGGCGCCGTTGGTCCGCCGGAGTGTCCGGCACCCGCCGCGACCCCCGCCTCGGCGGCGCGTCTGGTGCGCAGTTGCTCCCCGGTGCGCCTGAAGAAGTGCTGGAACACCGAGCCGCCGCAGGTGGCGATGACGCTGATCAGGCCGGCGCCGAGAATCGTGCCGTAGACGCCGAAGGAGGAGGCGAGTTTGGCCGCGACCACCGCCGCCAGGGCACTGCCCGCGACCTGAGGCACGCTCAAGTCGATCCGCTTGGATTCCACCTCCGCACGCATGTCCGCTTCACCGACGACATCGGGCCTTTCACGCATTCCCGGACCTTGCCTGTCTTTCCCGTACGTGATCGATCAACTGCACGAGGAGGGGACGTACGGTCGAAACCATTAGTTCCGTTTCTGGTGATTCCGTGAAGTAGGCCACGTGCGAGAGCGCGGGAATCGCGCCGGGGACGGCCGAGTGCTCCCTCTTGCCGGAACACGGGCGGCGCGCCAATCCACGCAGGTGGCCCGAATGGAGTACTGTTGCGAGCCCTGGGTCCGGTCTCCCGACAGGGGGTTCAGGACCTCGAAGGACCGCCGGGAGGGAGCTAGTTGCACAGGGTGACGGAGTTGGTCACTCAGCGTTGCGAATAGGTAACCGTGCCATAACGGCGATCCAGGGCCCGCGCCCGACACGCCGGGCAACTCGGCAAGGTTGTGGCAGGCTGCACCCGGGCAGGTCACACTCGACAGAGCGGAAGCAGCGACGCACGTGACGTCGGCAGGCACCACCCGGGAGGTCCCCATGCCCGAACTGCGTGTCGTGGCCGTCTCGAATGACGGCACACGGCTGGTGCTGAAGGCTGCGGACAGCACGGAGTACACGCTTCCGATCGACGAGCGGCTCCGGGCCGCCGTACGCGGCGACCGTCCCCGCCTCGGCCAGATCGAGATCGAGGTGGAGAGCCATCTCCGCCCCCGCGACATCCAGGCGCGTATACGAGCCGGTGCGACCGCGGAAGAGGTCGCCCAGATGGCCGGCATCCCCGTCGATCGCGTACGCCGCTTCGAGGGCCCCGTCCTCGCGGAGCGCGCCTTCATGGCGGAGCGGGCCCGCAAGACCCCCGTCCGCCGGCCCGGCGAGAACTCCGGTCCACCCCTCGGCGAGGCCGTGCAGGAACGGCTGTTGCTGCGCGGCGCCGAGAAGGACACCGTGCAGTGGGACTCGTGGCGCCGGGACGACGGCACCTGGGAGGTCCTGCTGGTCTACCTGGTCGCGGGCGAACCGCACTCGGCGAGCTGGACGTACGACCCGCCCCGGCGGCTCGTCCAGGCCGTCGACGACGAGGCGCGCGCGCTGATCGGCGAGACCGACGACCTCGCGGCGAACGAGCCCAGTTTCCCGTTCGTCCCGCGCATCGCGCGGCTGCCGCGCGACCGGCCGCTGGACCGCACCCTCGACCGGGAGCACCGGGAACGGCCCAGCCTGCCCGCACAGGCGTCGGAGCCGGCCGAGGAGACCACGGCCACCGCCTCGGGCGAACGCGAGCGGGACTCGCTGACCAGCCTGCTGGAGGCGGTGCCGAGCTTCCGGGGCGATCTGGTGGTCCCCGAGCGGGTGCCGGAGCCGGTGGAGGAACCCACCGAGGAGCCCGAGGTGGAGGAGCCCCCCGCCCCGGCGGCGTCGGCCGGTTCCGCCTACGCGGACGTGCTCATGCCACGCTCGGTGGGCAGCCACCGCGACCGCCTCACCGGCTCCACCGACCGCCAGGCCGAGGCCGACGGCGTCCGCCCCGGGCGCCGCGCTGCGGTGCCGAGCTGGGACGAGATCGTCTTCGGCACGCGGCGCAAGAAGCAGGAGTAGGCGGGGGTTTCCCCGCACGCGTCAGGGCCGCACCCCGCGGGGTGCGGCCCTGACGCGTCCACAGCCGGGGGCTACTGGGGGTCCGGTCCGACGGCCACCGGTCGCTCCGGGTCCGACGACCACTCCGACCACGACCCCACGTACAGCGCCGCCGGGATGCCGGCCACCGCCAGCGCCAGCACCTCGTGGGCGCCGGAGACACCCGAGCCGCAGTACACGCCGACCTCATCGCCGTCGGTCGCGCCCAGGGACTTGAAGCGGGCGTGCAGTTCCTCGGCCGGCCGGAACCGGCCGTCCTCCAGCACGTTGTCCGTCGTGGGCGCCGACACCGCGCCCGGGATGTGACCGCCGACCGGGTCGATGGGTTCGACCTCACCCCGGTACCGCTCCCCCGCCCGGGCGTCGAACAGCACCCCGGACCGGGCCAGCGCGGCGGCGCCGTCCGCGTCCAGCAGGCCCGACGCGCCCGGCGCCGGGGCGAAGTCGCCCTCGGCGGGCACCGGGACGTCGGCGGACAGGGACCCCTGCCAGGCGCGCAGTCCGCCGTCGAGAACGCGTACGTCCGGGTGGCCCGTCCAGCGCAGCAGCCACCAGGCGCGGGCCGCGGCCCACCCCTGACCACCGTCGTAGACGACGACCGGCCGGGCCGAGGAGACCCCCGCGCGGCGCATCGCGGCACCGAACACCCCCAGGTCCGGCAGGGGATGCCGGCCGTGCTCGCCCGGGGCGGAGGCGAGCTCCCGGTCCAGGTCGACGAAGACGGCGCCGGGGATGTGCCCGGCCGCGTGCTCGGCCCGGCCGTCGAAGGGCGGCGCACCGGCCGCCTTGGCCGTGCTCAGCTGCCAGCGGACGTCGAGCAGGACGGGCGGGTTCGTGCCCGCCAGCTCGTTCGCGAGTTCGGATGCGGAGATGATGGCGTTCATGGCCCCATCCTGGCGTACCGAGTGGCCGCCGCGTCGATGTCGGGCTACTCTGCCCGCCGGACAGTACCGATCACGAGGCGTACGGAATCGGGCACATGCTGTACTGCCCGGGCCGCCGGGCCGGCTTCCGGGGCCCGCCCGGGGCACGCGGCACCGGGTCCGGGGCGGCATCGGCACGAGGGGCCGCGCGAGGGGCCGACGGAGCGCAAGCGGACGCACGGCCCGCGCAGGGCCGAGGAGAGAGTGACGATGACCGATGCACGGGGGCCGGCCGGCCGCGGCGGCGAGACGCACGCCCGGCGTACACCCGGCACGCCCTGCTGGGTGAGCCTGATGGTGCACGGGCCGGCCGCGACCCAGGAGTTCTACGGAGCGCTGTTCGGCTGGGAGTTCCGGCCCGGACCGCAGCAGCTCGGCCCCTACGTGCGGGCGCTGCTCGACGGGCGTGAGGTGGCGGGCATCGGCACGCTGCCCGCGGGCCGGCAACTGCCCATCGCCTGGACGCCGTACCTCGCCTCCGACGACGTGAACCGGACGGCCGAGACGGTACGCGCGTGCGGCGGCACGGTGGGCGTGGGCCCGCTGGACGCGGCCGAGGCGGGGCGCATGGCCATCGGCTCCGACCCGTCGGGCGCCGTCTTCGGTGTCTGGCAGGCCGCGGCCCACCTCGGCACGGCCGTCACCGGTGAGCCCGGCACGCCCGCGTGGAACGAACTCACCACCTTCGAGGCGGCGAGCGTCGCCAAGTTCTACGAGACGGTGTTCGGCTTCGAGGTGGAGCCGGCGACCGCCGCCGGCCTCGACTACGTGACCCTCCGCCTCGACGGCCGTCCCGTCGCCGGCATCCACGGCATCGGCGACGCCCTGCCCCGCGAACGGGGGCCGCACTGGACGACGTATTTCGAGGTGGCCGACATCGGCGACTCCCTGGAGCGGCTGACCGAGCTGGGCGGGCACGTCCTGGAGCCGGCCCGGGACACGCCACGCGGCCGCGTGGCGTCCGTGGCGGATCCGGAGGGGGCGCGGTTCTCGTTGGTGCAGAGCCCGGGGTGATGAGCGGGGCCGACGCCTGGGGTGCTGCCGTCAGGCGGTGACGCGGACCGTCTCCACCCAGTCCGGCGGCCGGGGCGCGCCGGGGCCGATCAGCGCCGCGACGAGGCGGCAGGACGAGGGTTCGGCGGGCCAGGGGGTGTGGCCGTCGGTGAGGACCACGACGATGGACGGGCGCTCCCGTGCCGCGAGCGCGGCGTCGATGCCGACGCGCATGTCGGTGCCGCCACCGCCGCCGAGGGTGACCTGCTCGGTGGACGTCACCCGGGACACGGCGTGCACGTCGGCGTCGCAGGCGAGGACGGTGACGCGGTTGCCGCGTACGCCGACCTCGCGCAGCACGCCCGTGATCTCCCCCAGGGCCGCCGCGAGTTCCGCGTCGCCCATCGAGCCGGAAGTGTCGACGACGACGGCCACCCGGGGCAGCGGGCGGCGCAGGCTCGGCAGGACGACGCCGCGCAGCGCCGGGGTACGGCGTGACGGGCGGCGGTAGGTGTAGTCGACGGCCCCGCCGGCCCACGCGGCAGCCTCCCGCACCGCGCCGGACAGCGCCTGCCGCCAGTCCACCGTGGGTTCCAGGACCTCCTCTGCCCAGCGCTGCCACCCCGCGGGCAGGGTGCCCCGGGCGCGCTGGTGGGCGCGCATCGCCTCGGCGGTGTGCCGGCGCAGTGCGCGCGCCTCGGCGTCCCCGACCGGGACGGGGCCGGTGGACGCCGGGAGTTCCCAGGGCGACGGGCGGCCGTGGGCGCCCGATCCGCAGTCGTGCCCCTGGACGTGCGGGGGCAGTCCGTGCAGGTAGGCCTCGAACAGCTGCCCGTCGGGCAGGCCGAAGAGACGGGGCTCGACGCGTCCGGCGGGCAGCCGCAGGCCGTCGGCGAGGAGGTCGTCGTTGATCTCGCAGTCCTGGGCGACGTTGACGCGGTACCGGTCGCGCTGTTCGGCGGCGGTGAGCCGCCCGGCGCGGCCGTGGTGGTCGCGCAGCAGGTGCGCCGCCTCGTGCACCCAGACACCGGCGAGTTCCGCCACGGGCGTGGCGGCGACGAAGGCCGGTGACACGTAGCAGCGCCAGTGCCGGTCCACCGCCATCGTCCCCACGTCGGGACAGGGCACGACGGTCAGGGCGTACAGGGCCGACGCCAGATAGGGCCGGTCGTTCGCCGCCCGGTAGCGGGCGGCCAGCAGCTTCGTCCTGTCCAGTCCCCCGCCGGATGCCGCCACGTCCGCGGGCCTCACGGGCTGCCGGGCAGGGCCCCGGACATCCGCAGCAGGTCCAGGAACCCGTCGATGCCGGGCGGCACCGGCCAGTCCAGCCGGCGCATCGCCGCCAGGTCGGTGGCGGCCCGGGCGGCCACGTCCGGAACGCCGGCGTCGACGGCCTTGGCCAGGACCGTCCAGCCGGCCTCCCAGCGGGGCCGGGTGGGCTCGCTCTGGATGGCGGCGACCACCGCGATGAGGAAGGCCAGTTGCCGGTCGCCGCGCTCGGGCAGGGCGAAGGCGTCGGGGTCGGCGAGGACCCGCTCGGGGTCCGGCAGGTCGAGGTGCTCCAGGTACGACAGCAGCTCGATGCCCGCGCCGTCCCCGACGGCACCGGTGAGCGCGGCGGCCACCGCCTCGCGGCCGGCGCCGGTCGCGTAGCCCGTGGCGAGCAGCCGCAGGGCCATCTCCCAGGTCCGCGGGGACGGCCAGGACCGGCCCCGGCCCTCGGCGTCGGCGGGTATGTGGTGGACCAGGCCCGGGCGGGCGGTGAGGAACCCGGAGACGGCGCCGCGGGCCCGCGCGACGGCGCCGGGCACCTTGGCCGGATCGACGAGGGGGACGGCGACTTCCGGCCAGGTTCCGGCCATGCCGCGGGCGACCGTGGCGGGGTCGTGGGTCCAGTGGAGGTGGACGAAGCGGTTGGCGAGCGGCGGGCTGAGGTGCCAGCCGTCGGCGGCGCTGGAGGGCGGGTTGGCCGCGGCGACGATGCGTACCGCGTCGGGCAGGACGAGGCTGCCGACCCGGCGTTCGAGGACGACCCGCAGCAGCGCCGCCTGCACCGCCGGTGGAGCGGAGGACAGTTCGTCGAAGAAGAGCAGGCCGTGGCCGGCGCGCTGGAGCCGGACCGCCCAGTCGGGCGGGGCCATCGGCACGCCGGTCGTGGCCGGGTCGTCCCCCACGATCGGCAGCCCGGCGAAGTCCGACGGCTCGTGCACGCTGGCGATGACCGTCTCCAGCGGGAGGCCGAGTCCGGCGGCGAGCTGCTCCAGGGCGGCCGACTTGCCGATGCCCGGTTCACCCCAGAGGAGGACGGGCTGGTTGGCCGTCACCGCCAGTGCCAGCGCCTCCAGTCGGTGGTCGGCCGCGGGTTCGGTGCGCCGGGTGCGCAGCCGGGCGACGAGGTCGTCCGCGGCGGCCAGCGGGGGCGGCGCGGTGCGGGAGGCGGTTGCGGTGTTCAACGGTCCTCGTCCTCGTCGTCGTGGTCCTCGTTGTTGTCCATCATCTCGTCCCACCAGTCGGCGCCGAGGCCCGGATGCTCCTCCCGTACCCGTTCCCGCAGGAAACCCAGGTCGGCACGCTTGAACCGGCGCACGACCTGGGCCAGCGAGTACTCTGCGTCGTCGACCACGTCGATGCGGGCGCCGGCGGCCAGCAACGCTTCGACCAGGGCCCGGGAACCGCCGTCGTTGACCGCCACGAACAGCGGTGTGCGGTCCCGGTGGTCCCGGGCCTCGAGGTCGAGGCCCTCCTCGAGCAGCCGGGGCAGGAGCGGTTCGTGGTCGAGCAGGTGCAGTACGTGGAGCAGCGTGCGCCGGCCGGCGCCGCACACCCGGGGGTCCACGCCCGCGTCCAGGAGTTCGAGCACACCGTGGGTGTCACCGTGCTGGGCACGCAGGAACAGGTCGCGCATCTGGGCCCGCAGTGCCTTCGGCAGCCGGCCGCTTCCCGACGACCAGGTCTGCTGGACGGCGAAGCATCCGGCGACGGCGCCTCCGAAGGCTCGCAGGGCCCGCTCGCGCTGCTGCTCCTCGTCGCTGTGCGGCATGTGGAGCAGCCCGCCACCCGCGCGGAAGCCCACCTCGTGCCACTCGCCGCGGCAGCGGACCCTGACGGGCGCGGGGGCGTCGGGGCCCGGGGGGCCGGCAGGCCCCTCGGGAAGCCGGAGGGCCGGGAACAGCGCCTCGCGGACCAGAGGGTGCAGATGCGCGGGCTCGACTCCTTCGACGTGCAGCAGGTCGAGGTCGGGGAGCCTGCGCCAGAGCGCCTCGGGCAGGAAGGGCACGCCGTCGGCTTCCTTCGGGTCGACGGCACGGAGCCGCAGCCCGGTACCGCCCGGGGACGCCGGCTCCAGCAGGATGTTCATCCGCCAGTCGCCGGCGATGAGGAATCGGTCCCCCACCCCCTCGTCCGTCAGCAGGCGGACCTCGGGCTCCAGACGGGTGTGGCCGAGCGCGGTCCTGCGGAGGAACCACGCCGGGTCGGCCGGGTACCGCGTCCGGGTGTCCGGTGGGGACAGGTCGGCCTTGATGCCGACCGCCTCGAATGCCGCCCGGAGGCCGTCCCTGTGGTGCAGCAGGGTGGCCCATTCGGCCTGCGCCGCCGCGTCACCGGGACCGGGATCCCCCGTGGGCAGTTCCTCCGTTGCGCGCGGCCTGGCGTCGGGATGGAAGAACGGCGTCCGGTCGGTGCCGCCGCACCGCTCACGCAGTTCGCCGGTGCGCCGCGCGTCCCACAGGTGCCGGGCGTACCTCCAGTCGTCGGTCCGCGGGCCGAAGACGCCGGCGGCCCTCTCGTCCCGGACCGTGCCGAAGCGCAGGGTGACGCGCTGCGGGCCCTCCCGCATCGGTGGTGTGGTGACGTGGAGGTACGGCGTGGCCCGGGGGCCTTCGGCCGCCCGCACCGGCCGGTAGCGGGCGAGGACCACGGTGCGGCCGGTGTCCAGGGTGGTCCACCCGCCCAGTATGCGGGGCAGGTGCCAGCGCAGCAGGTCGGGGACCAGGTGGCGCATGTCGTCCTCCAGCGCCTCGGCCACCTCGTGGCCGCAGTGCTCGGCGATCTCCTGCAGGTCGACGTCGACGTCGACACCGGCCGCCGCGCAGGCCCCGCGCCAGTCGCCGGCCGAGCGGCGTTCGGCGGCGCGCTCGATCATCGTCCGGGGCACCGCGTAGCGGCGGATCCGCCGCCAACTCGACGCCTCCTCCGGTGAGAAGCACGGGAGGAGGGGGCGTGCGCTCACCGGTAGACACTTCCTATCGCGCTGAGGTCCGGATGGGCCCCGCCGGCGGGTCGCAGGCGCCGGGTCAGGGACCGTTTCACCTTGCGGGGCAGTCCTGGGCCCAGGCCGACGTACTCCAGCGGTGAGCCGTCCGGCACGGCCGCCAGCAGGGATTTCGCGCCCCGCCCGGTGAGACCGGTGTGGCGCAGTTCGAGCCGGCGCAGGGGGCTGCCGCCGAGGGCGGCGGCCAGGGCGCGGGCGCCGTCGTCACCGGTGGCGTTGGCGGGCGCGCCGAGGCTCCGCTCCGACGGCGGCCGGCCCAGGTCGAGCGCCTCGATGCCGTCCAGGGCTCCGGCGAGGGCCCGCGCCCCGGCGGGGCCGATCCCGTTGCCGCCCAGCCCGAGCCGTACCGGCCGCGCGGGGTCGGCCGCGGCCGCGAGGACGGCGGCGCCCTCGTCGCCGAGGTGGTTGGCGGGCAGGTACAGCTCGCGCACGCCCGCCTCCCGGATCAGCGCGGCCAGCAGCCCGGCGGCGTCGGCGGTCAGGCCGTTCCCGCCGAGGAAGAGGCGCTCCACCGGGCGCGGGCGGCCGGTGAGGGCGTGGAGCAGCGCGCGCAGTCCCGTGGTGGTGAGCCCGGTGTTGACCAGGTCGAGGGTGCGGACCGTGGTGTTGCGGCGGAGCATCGCGGCGAGGGCGCGGGCCCCGTCGTCACCCACCGGGTTGCGCTTGAGCCACAGGGCGCGCACGGTCGCGTCCGCCGACAGGGCGTCGGCGAGCGCGGCGGCGCCCTCGGGGCCGATGCGGTTGCAGCCGAGGTAGAGCGTGTGCAGGCCGTGGCCGTCGCCGAGCGCGCGGGCGACCGTCGACGCCCCTTCGTCGCCGATGGCGTTGGTGCCGAGCAGGATGTGCCGGGCGTGCGGTGAGGCGGCGGCGACGGGCAGGAGGCGGGCGGCCCCGTCCGGGCCGAGGCCCTGCTTGCAGAGGTCGACGCGGCCGTCCGCGCGCAGGGTGCCGAGTGGGAAGGTCTCGTCGGACTCCACCGCCCGGCCGGACCTCAGCCGGGCGAGCAGCGGGTCCAGGCCGGCCAGATCGCCGATCGGGATGTCCGGGTGCTCGATCGCCGGGCAGCGCACGGGCGTCGGCTGCGTCATCACCACTCCACCGGTCCGTCGCCGGTGCCCGCGTGCCGAGGGCGGCATCGCCCTCCGCCCGCCCGGGACGGACCGACGCCAATCGACTTTCACGACAAGGGTGGCAAGGCCGACCGGATTCGAACCGGCGTCCTCCAGCTTGATGCGTGGGCGCGACGACCTCTGCGCTACGGCCTTGCCGGGGTGATCATAACCATGTCCTCCCGCCCGGTGATCACTTGTTCGACGCCGGGAGTTCAGCGGCCGCGCCGGTGCAGCTCCAGGTCCGTGACCACGGGTCGGTGGTCCGACGCCTCGGTCGCCACCTCACGGGCACCGGCCACGGTGACGTCGGGCGAGACGGTGACCAGGTCGATGCGCTTGACCGGGTCGACGGCGGGGTACGTCGGGCCCCCGCCCGGGGCGGCGTCGCGGAGCTTCCGCCACAGCGGCGCCAGTTCCGGGGCGGTGGGCTCGGCGTTGAAGTCGCCGACGAGGATCTTCGGCCCGTGGTCGGCGGCCAGCACCTCCAGCATGTCGTCCACCTGGGCCGCCCTGATGGAGGGGTCGGCCCGGTAGTCGAGGTGCGTGACGTAGACGTGCGCGTGCGCACCCCGCACGTTGACGGTCACCTCGGCGAACCCGGGCGCCGGGGCCGGCACGGGTTCCGAGGTCTGGGTGGAGAGCCGGGTGATCTCGTGGTTCTCCGCCTCGATGATCGGGTGGCGGCTGAGCACGGCGACGCCGTAGCGGCGGCGTTCCGCGCCCGGGGCGGCCGGGTCCAGGTCGTAGATCGGCGCGAAGTACACCCGCATGCCCAGCTTCTCGGCCAGCGCGCGGGCCTCGTCGGCGAAGTCGCTGCGCGCGCCCCAGTGCACGTCGACCTCCTGGAGGCCGATCACGTCGGCCCGCAGGCCGCGTACGGCCTCGGCGGTCCGGTCCAGGTCGAAGACCTGGTCGGTACCGGCTCCGGCGTGGATGTTGTACGTGGCCACCCGCAACGGCACCGCCGGGGCCCGGGACCCCGGGGCCTCCCGGTCCCGGGCGGACGCCGGTGCCGCCGCGGCGAGCAGGGCGGCGGCGAGGAGGACGGCGGACGCGCGGCGGGTGCGGCGGGTGGAGGCGGGACGTCGGAAACGCGGCTGCATGCCTTCTCCGATCACGTGGGAACGGGACCGGAACAGTGACGCTCACCGCCTGACGGCGCGTCAACCCCGCCTCGCGGGCCGCCGCCCGTCAGACCGGGGTGACGGGGAGCACGTCCGGCGACAGCGCCGCCGCGTGAGCCGTCGCCGCCGTCATGCGGCGGCGGTGGTGGCGTCGGCACAGGACCTCGTAACCGACCTCGTCGGAGGACCGGGTGACGTCGCCGACGACCACCTGGGCGCCCTCGACGACCATGACGCCGCCTATGGTGCGGGCGTTGTGCGTGGCGCGGGCGCCGCACCAGCACAGGGCCTCGACCTGGAGCACCTCGACGCGGTCGGCGAGCTCGACCAGCCGCTGGGAGCCGGGGAACAGCTTGGAGCGGAAGTCGGTGGTGATGCCGAAGGCGTACACGTCGAGTTCGAGGTCGTCGACCACGCGGGCGAGCTGGTCGATCTGCTCCGGCGCGAGGAACTGCGCCTCGTCCGCGATCACGTAGTCCGCGCGACCGCCCTGGGAGAGGTGGTCGACGACGTGCGCGTACAGGTCGTGCCCGTCCTCGACCTCCACGGCGTCCGTGACCAGGCCGAGCCGGGAGGAGAGTTTGCCCTCGCCGGCGCGGTCGTCGCGCGTGAAGATGATGCCCGCCAGGCCCCGCGCCGAGCGGTTGTGCTCGATCTGGAGAGCCAGTGTCGACTTCCCGCAGTCCATCGTTCCGGAGAAGAACACCAGCTCGGGCATGAGGGGTTGAGCACCTTTCGGGCAGGGGGCCGGGCGGAGGGGCAGGGCGTCAGGAACGCACTTCGAGCAGGGGGACGAGTTGCTCGGCGGAGGTCATCGAGCCGTGGTTGCCGACCATCGCCGACTCTCTGGGCTCGCGCTCGGAGGCGATGAGCAGGACGTCGTCACGCGCGGCGGCGACCACGTCGCCTATGCGGCCGTACACCCGGTCGTCGATGCGGGGGCCGAACCATCCGGCCTCGATCGCCTCGTCGCGGGACGCCACCCAGAACTGCTCACCGAGCACCTCGCGCCAGCAGGTCAGGACGTCGTTGTGGGCGCCGGGGACGGCGTACACGTGCCGGGCGCGGCCCTCTCCGCCGAGCAGGGCGACGCCCGCCTTCAGCTCCCAGTCCTCGTCGAAGTCGATGCGGTGGTCCTCGTCGAAGGGCACGTCGATCATGCCGTGGTCGGCGGTGACGTAGAGGGCGCTGCGCGGCGGCAGCTGCTCGGCCAGGCGCTGGGCCAGCCGGTCGACGTGCATCAGCTGGCCGCGCCAGGTGTCGGAGTCCACGCCGTAGCGGTGGCCGGCGCCGTCCACCTCGGAGTAGTACGTGTAGACGAGGGCGCGGTCGGCGGCGGCCAGCTGCTCGGCCGCGACGTCCATGCGGTCCTCGCCGGAGAGCCTGCCGTGGAAGGTGCCGCCGCTGAGGGCGATCTTGGTGAGCGGGGTGTTCGCGAAGGTCGGGGAGGAGACCTGGGCGGCGTGCACACCCGCCTGCTGGGCGAGGCCGAAGACGGTGGGGTACGGCTGCCAGGCGGCCGGCGGGGTCCACGGCTGCCAGCGCAGCTGGTTCATCAGCGCGCCGGTGTCCGGATTGCGCACGGTGTAGCCGGGCAGGCCGTGGGCGCCCGGCGGCAGGCCGGTGCCGACGGAGGCGAGGGAGGTGGCCGTGGTCGCCGGGTAGCCGGCCGTGACCGGACGTCCGGTGCCGCCGCGTGAACTGCCGAGCAGGGAGTTCAGGAAGGGGGCTTCGTCCGGGTGGGCCCGCAGCTGCTCCCAGCCGAGGCCGTCGATCAGGAACACGCAGTTCCGGTCGGCGGGGCTCAGTTCCGTGATGGCCGCGGTCATGCCGGGGACGCCGAGGCCCGCGGCCAGGGTGGGCAGCAGGTCGGCGAGGGAGCCGGTGCCGTACTCGGGCACGGGGGCGGAGTCGACGGGGAGCGGTTCCGGGTGGGTGTCCCAGGCGGCGTGCTGCACCATCAGCGGGAAGAGTCCGCGGTCGCCTCGGAGAGGGCCTGTGCGAAGGCCAGCGCCTGGCGCACCGTCTCCGGGCCGTCCCCGGCCTCGCTGACGCGCAGGCTCAGGTCGTCGGCCGTCGAGCTGCCGGTGTAGCCGTGGTCGGCCTCGCAGTTCGGGTCGCCGCAGGCGGCCGGCTCCAGGTCGAGACGGGAGACGGCACCCCAGCCGATGGTCAGCACGATCTCGCGGGGCAGGGTGCCCGGCTTGTACTGCTCGGGGTTGGCGACCACGCGGCTGACGACGATGGACGAGATCCGGCCGAGCTTGACGGACTCCGTGGACGTCGTGGCGTAGGGCGTCGGGGAGGTGTCGTCGGCGGCCTGCTCGTCGGTGTGGCTGACGATGAAGCGGTTGCCGGTGAGCACCAGCACCGTCACGTGCCGACGCACCTCGTTCTGGTCGAACGTCGTCTCCTGGTGGACCAGGTACGACCGGATGGGCTCGCCGCCCACGGCGGCCTCCACCGCCTCGGCCACGAGGGCCGGGTAGTAGCCGCTGCGTTCGATCGCCGCTCGCAGCCCCTGGGTCGTCGTACTGGTCTTGGCCATGCCGTCCATCCTACGGGGGCCCACTGACTGCGCGGGACGCCCGTGCGGCAGCCGTACGGCCTCCGTGCGGTTCGCCCGTGCGGTACCCGGGCGTGCGCGTGCGGTGTCCCGCGTGGTCAGTACGCGGGCAGCGTCCGCGGGCCGAGGTCGTCCCGGGCGGGTGGGGGCGCGAGGCGGACGGAGGCACCGAGGACGCTCAGTCCCCGCGGCGCGACGACGACCGGTTCCAGGGTGACCGCGACGACCTCCGGGTGGTCGTCGACCAGGCGGGAGACGCGCAGCAGCAGCTTCTCCAGGGCGTAGGCGTCGACCGGGGCCGAGCCGCGCCAGCCGAAGAGGAGGGGCGCAGTACGGATCGAGCGGATCAGGGAGGTCGCCTCCCGGTCGGTGACCGGGATCAGCCGGTGCGCCACGTCACCGAGGAGCTGGGTGGCCGCCCCGGCGAGCCCGAAGGACAGCACCGCTCCGGCCGCGGGGTCGATGACCGCCCGGACGACCGTGTCGACGCCGCGCGGTGCCATGCCCTGCACCACCGGCCGCAGTTCCTCGGGCGCCCCGAAGAGGTCGGTCAACTCGGCGTACGCCCGGCGGAGTTGTTCCTCGTTCGCGAGGTCGAGGCGGACCCCGCCGAGGTCGGCCCGGTGGCGCAGGTGCGGGGCGGTGGCCTTGAGGGCGACGGGGTAGCCGAGGGCGCCGGCGGCGGTGACGGCGTCGTCGGGGGTGGGCGCGGGCAGGGCGCGGTGGACGTGGATGCCGTACCTGCCCAGCAGGTCGCAGGTCGCGTCGGCGCCCAGGGTGAGTCCCTGTCCGCGCGCGAGGTGCCCGCCGATCAGCTCGGCGGCGCCCTTCTCGTCGATGTCGTCGTACTCCGGGACCTTTCCGGGGTCGGCCGCGTCGCGTCGCCACTGCGCGTAGGCGACGGCCTGGGCGAGGGCACGGACGGCACGTTCGGCGGCGGGGTAGGCGGGGATGAGGTGGGCTCCCTCGGGGGCCTCGGCGGCTTCGGCGGAGGGCTCGGGAACGGGCGCACCGTCCGGGGGGACCGGCGAGGCCTGGGCGGGGGCGGCGTCCGGGGAGACCGGCGTGCCCTCGACGGAGGAGGCGTCCGGGGGAAGCGGCGAGGCCTGCGGTGCGGTGCTCGCGGAGGCCTGCGGTGCGGTGCTCGCGGCGGCGGACAGGGCCTGGGCGAGGCCGCCCAGTTCCACGTGCACCACGAGTACCGGCTTGCCGGGCTTCGTGGCCGCCGCCGAGCGCAGCGCCTCGGCCAGCGCCGCGTCCCCGGCCGCCCCCTCCCCCACCCACGGGATGGCGGTCACCACCACCGCGTCACAGGTGTCGTCGGCCAGCGCCCGGGACAGGGCGGCGTGGAAGTCCTGCGCGGAGGCCGCCGTCGTCAGGTCCAGCGGGGGGTGCGGCCGCAGGCCCTCCGACAGACACGCGTCGTAGGTGAGCAGCCCCAGGGACTCCGAGTTCCCGAGGATCGCCACCCGTGGACCGGCGGGCAGCGGCTGGCGGGCGAGCAGGAGGCCCGCGTCGACGAGGTCGGTGATCGTGTCGACGCGGATCACCCCGGCCTGCCGCAGCAGCGCGGAGACCGTCGCATGCGGCAGCCGCGTCGCGCGTACGGCGTGGCCCTGCGGTGCGACGCCGCCGTGCCGGGCGCCCTGCACCACCACCAGCGGCTTGACGGCCGCCGTGCGCCGGGCGAGGCGGGTGAACTTGCGGGGGTTGCCGATGGACTCCAGGTACATCAGCGCGACGTCGGTCTCCGGGTCCTCGTACCAGTACTGGAGGACGTCGTTGCCGGAGACGTCGGCGCGGTTGCCGGAGGAGACGAAGGTGGACACGCCGGTGACGCCGGTCACCCCGCCGCCGCGCCGGTGCAGCCGGGAGAGCAGGGCGATGCCGATGGCGCCGGACTGGGCGAACAGGCCGATCCGGCCGGGGCGCGGCATCTCGGGGGCGAGGGAGGCGTTGAGCCGCACCTCGGCGGAGGTGTTGATGATCCCGAAGGCGTTGGGGCCGATGATCCGCATGCCGTACGTGCGTGCCTGGCGCACGAGGGCGCGCTGGCGTTCGCGTCCTTCGGGGCCGCTGTCGGCGTACCCGGCGGAGATCACGACGAGGCCTTGCACACCGTGTTCGCCGCATTCGGCGACGACCTCGGGGACGTGCTCGGCGGGCACGGTGACGACGGCGAGGTCGACGGGGCCGTCGATGTCGCGCACCGAGCGGCGGGCGGGCACCCCGTCGAGTTCCTCCAGGTCGTCGGGGAAGGCCTTGTTCACGGCGTGGAGCCGGCCGGTGTAGCCCGCGTCCCGGATGTTGCCGAGGATGCTGCGGCCGACGCCGCCCGGGGTGCGGCCGGTGCCGATGACGGCGACGGAGCCCGGCTGGAGCAGGCGCTGCACCGAGCGCCCTTCCGCGCGCTGTTCGCGCGCGTACTGCACGGCGAGGGAACGGTCGGTGGGCTCGAGGCCGAACTCCAGGCGGACGACGCCGTCCTCGAAGCTCCGCTTCTGGGTGTACCCGGCGTCCATGAACACCTTGATCATCTTGGTGTTGGCGGGCAGCACCTCGGCGGCGAAGCGGCGGATGCCGCGCTCCCGGGCGACGGCGGCGATGTGCTCCAGGAGCGCGGAGGCGACACCGCGGCCCTGGTGGGCGTCCTGGACGAGGAAGGCGACCTCGGCCTCGTCGGCCGGGGCGGAGGCGGGCGCTCCGCCGGCGCCGATGCGGTCGTAGCGTACGGTGGCGATGAACTCGCCGCCGATCGTGGCCGCGAGTCCCACCCGGTCCACAAAGTCGTGGTGCGTGAAGCGGTGGACGTCCTTGGCGGACAGGCGAGGGTACGGCGCGAAGAAGCGGTAGTACTTCGACTCGTCGGAGACCTGCTCGTAGAAGCTGACCAGGCGCTCGGCGTCATCGACGGTGATGGGGCGGACGCGCGCGGTGCCGCCGTCGCGCAGCACCACGTCGGCCTCCCAGTGAGCGGGGTACTCGTGCCGGTCCGGCGAGGTCTGCATGGGCCCCAGAGTACGGCTCGCGTACGACAACGGCGCGGGGCAGTCTGTGGAGGACGGAACGTCGGGCCGAGGCCGCGGTCCGACGACCACCCGGGCGGCGCACAGCCGTCCAGCCATGCTTCACGATGTGGGAAACTGGTCTAGACAACCTGAACACCTGAAGGGCAGCAACACATGGCTGAGCGCCGCGTCAACGTCGGCTGGGCCGAGGGCCTCCACGCCCGCCCCGCCTCCATCTTCGTCCGAGCCGCCACGGCCACAGGCGTCCCGGTGACGATCGCCAAGGCCGACGGCAACCCCGTCAACGCGGCCTCCATGCTGGCCGTCCTGGGCCTGGGCGCCCAGGGCGGTGAGGAGATCGTCCTCGCCTCCGACGCCGAGGGCGCGGACGCCGCCCTGGACCGGCTGGCGAAGCTGGTCTCCGAGGGTCTCGAGGAGCTTCCCGAGACCGTCTGATGTGACGGCACACCGAAAAGGCCCGCCCGGACCACCGGGCGGGCCTTTTCCTTGCCCTGTTCCGGGCAGCCGCATTCCAGGCCGCCGAATTCCGGCAGTCCTGTTCCGGGCAGCCCCGTTCCGGGTGCCCTTTTCGAGCAGCAGGAGAAAGCCCCCCGGAATAGCCCCCCTTTGTATACGGCACCCGTGTTAATGCCGCAGGCTCGGCGTGTTTACGGGACGTTGCGCATTCCTCACACCGCCCGGTCGGTCGCCGGAGATGAAGCGCAACCGGTGCGCCGCCGCCGACCGCTCGACATGCAGCGCCATGAGCGCCCGCGCGCGGTCGCCGTCGCCGCGCGCCACCGCGTCCACGACCGCGCAGTGCTCCGCCCACGGCTCCGCCGCGCCGCGCGGCGTCTCCACCACGTACATCCAGTCGATCTTGCGGCGCAGTTGGGTCAGCATCGCCGTGAGCGAGGGACTGCCGGCGGCCTGCGCCAGGGTCTCGTGGAACCAGCCGTCCAGCGCACGCAGGTCCTCGCCGTGACCCTGCCTCGCGCGCTCCTGACCGAGCCTGACCAGGCCGCGCAGCACCTTGAGGTGGGCCTCGGTGCGCCGCCGGGCCGCTCGGGAGGCGCCGAGGGGCTCCAGCAGCGTGCGGGTCTCGAGCAGGTCGGCGGCCTCCTGTTCGGTCGGTTCCGCGACGCACGCGCCCGCGTGCCGCCGGGTCACCACGAAGCCCTCGGCCTCCAGGGTGCGCAGGGCCTCACGGACGGGGACGCGGGAGACGCCGTAGCGGCGGGCGAGCAGTTCCTCGGTGAGCCGGCCGCCGCGGCCGTGGACACCGGCGACGATGTCGTCCCGGATGGCCGTGCACACCAAGTGCGCCGGAATACTCATGTCCGACCTCCGCATTGATCCCCGCGAAACGGCGACGATGGACGCGCGTTTTCCGTGACTCTAGGCCAATGAGACGCGCTTTCGGACAGGCGCCGGGAATTCAGGGAAATTTTTTGGACATTTACGGGCCGGGAAAGGACCGGAGCCCGGGCTGGAACGGGGACCGGAACCCGGGCCGGGAAAACCGGAAGGCCCCGGCTCGGGAGCCGGGGCCTTCGGGGTGCCGTACCGTTCGTCGTCAGACGTTCACGCCGTGCGAGCGGAGGTAGGCGACCGGATCCATGTCCGAGCCGTACTCCGGGCTCGTGCGGGCCTCGAAGTGCAGGTGCGGGCCGGTGACGTTGCCGGTGGCACCGGAGAGGCCGATCTGCTGACCCGCCTCGACCGACTGGCCGACCGTGACGCCGATGGACGACAGGTGCCCGTACTGGGTGTACGTGCCGTCGTGCATCTTGATCACGACCTGGTTGCCGTACGCGCCGCCCCAGCCGGTCTCGACGACGGTGCCGACGCCGACCGCGTGCACCGAGGTGCCGGTGGAGGCGTGGAAGTCGATGCCGGTGTGGCTGCCGGAGGACCACAGGGAGCTGCCGGCCTGGTAGGCCGTGGAGACGTAGGAGCCGGTGATCGGCGCGACGAAGGTGTTGAGGCGCCGGCGCTCGGCTTCGCGCGCGGCGCGCTCCTTGGCCTCGCGCGCCTCCTTGGCGGCCTCCGCGACCCGCTCGCGCGCGGCCTCCATCGCCGCCTCGCGGGCGGCGGCGTCCTGGGCGGCCTGCTTCTGCGCGGTGGCCTGGGCGTCGATCTCGTCGGCGATGGAGTCGCCGATGGTGACGACCGGGGTGAGTCCGCTCTGCTCGACCTCGGGCTCGGCGGCGAGGGCCGGGGCAGCGAGGGTGCCGACGACGCCGGTGGTGGCGAGGGCCGCGACGCCCGCCGCTCGGGCGGTGGTGCGGTGGATGCGGCTGGGACGGCGGTGCTTCCCGGTGGCGCGCGTGAACGCCATGTAGAGGCTGTTTCCTTTCCTTCCCTCTCGCCTACCGGGTTAGCTGACGGGTTCGGAGCAGGAAGGTCTCCTACGGACCCCCTCGCCGGAGCGCGGGCGTCCGATTCACCCCAGGGACTGCGATGGGTCCCCGGCTCCCCTGGCTCGCGCCGTACGGGGACTCGGCGATGACTGTCCGGTGCCGCGGGTGCGGCGCACTGCCTGACGAACAGCCCGGACGACGCTAAACGCGGCTGTCTTCAATACTCAAACGCAACCGGGTTTTTGTAGCGCACGCCACAGGGCAGACGGGCAGCCTCTCTCCCAATTCGGACATACGACGGCCCTGGTGACGTTCGGGTCACCAGGGCCGTCGCACGGGCGTGCCGCTACTCGGCGGCCACGATGGTGACTTGGCCGATGCCGAGGGCCTCGACGGGCTCCTTGATCTGCGCCGCGTCACCGACGAGGACCGTGACCAGTCGGTCGACCGGGAAGGCGTTGACGACGGCCGCGGTGGCCTCCACGGTGCCGGTGGCGGCCAGTTGGCGGTACAGCGCGGCCTGGTAGTCGTCGGGCAGGTGCTGCTCGACCTGGTCGGCCAGCGTGCTCGCCACGGCCGCCGCCGTCTCGTACTTCAGCGGCGCCACTCCCACCAGGTTCTGCACGGCGACGTCCCGCTCGGCGTCGGTGAGCCCGCCCTCGGCGAGCGTGCGCAGCACCGTCCACAGGTCCTGCAGTGCCGGGCCGGTGTTGGGTGTGTCGACCGAGCCGCTGATGGCCAGCATCGCGGCGCCCGTCCCGTCGGGCGCGGAGCGCAGGACCTGCCCGAACGCCCGCACGCCGTAGGTGTAGCCCTTCTCCTCGCGCAGCACGCGGTCCAGGCGGGAGGTGAGGGTCCCGCCGAGGCAGTAGGTGCCGAGGACCTGTGCGGGCCACACGCGGTCGTGCCGGTCGGCTCCGGTGCGGCCGATCAGCAGCTGCGTCTGGACGGCGCCGGGGCGGTCCACGATGACGACCCGTCCGGTGTCGTCGGCGGTCACCGGCGGCACGGGGCGCGGCTCGGCGGCGGAGCCGGTCCACGCGCCGAGGGTGTCGCCGAGCAGCGCGTCGAGGTCGACGTCGGTGAGGTCGCCGACGATCACGGCGGTGGCCGTGGCGGGGCGGACGTGCTTCTCGTAGAAGGCCCGGACGGCCGCCGCGTCGATGGCCGCGACCGTCTCCTCCGTGCCCTGCCGCGGGCGCGACATCCGCGAGTCCGCCGGGAACAGCTCCTTGGAGAGCTCCTTGGCGGCGCGGCGGGAGGGGTTGGCCAGCTCGTGCGGGATCTCGTCGAGCCGGTTGCGCACCAGCCGCTCGACCTCGCTGTCGGCGAAGGCGGGCGACCTGAGCGCGTCGGCGACCAGGCCGAGGGCCTTGGCGAGGCGCGAGACCGGCACCTCGAGGCTCAGCCGGACGCCGGGGTGGTCCGCGTGCGCGTCGAGGGTGGCGCCGCAGCGCTCCAGCTCCGCGGCGAACTCCTCGGCGGAGTGCTTGTCGGTGCCCTCGGAGAACGCGCGCGCCATGATCGTGGCGACACCGTCCAGGCCGGCGGGCTCGGCGTCCAGCGGGGCGTTCAGCGACACCTCGACGGCGACGACCTGCTGACCGGGGCGGTGGCAGCGCAGCACGGTGAGGCCGTTGTCGAGGCTGCCGCGCTCGGGGGCCGGGAACGCCCACGGCTTGGGCTCGCCGGGGTGCGGCTGGGAATGGAATTCCATGGTGGCGAGCTCGGTCACTTGGCCGCCTCCTCGTTCTCGTCGGTGGCGTCGGCGTCGGTCACGGAGACGGTGACGGTGGTCTCGTCGGCGGGGGCGGTCGGCTCGTAGACGAGCACCGCGCGGTTGTCGGGGCGCAGACGGGCCTTGGCGACCTCCTGCACCTCCTCGGCCGTCACCTCGAGCACCCGCTGTACGGCGGTGAGGGCGAGCTGCGGGTCGCCGAACAGGACGGCGTAACGGCACAGTTCGTCGGCGCGGCCGGCGACCGTGCCGAGCCGGTCGAGCCACTCGCGCTCGAGCTGGGCCTGGGCGCGCTCCATCTCCTCGGCCGTCGGGCCCTCCTCGGCGAACCGGGCGAGCTCCTCGTCGATGGCGGTCTCGATGACGGGCACCTCGACGTCACCGGACGTCTTCACGTCCAGCCAGCCCAGGGAGGGCGCCCCGGCGAGCCGCAGCAGGCCGAAGCCGGCGGCCACGGCCGTGCGGTCGCGCCGTACGAGCCGGTTGTACAGGCGGGACGACTCGCCGCCGCCCAGGACCGTGAGGGCCAGGTCGGCCGCGTCGCACGCGCGCGTGCCGTCCTCGGGGAGGCGGTAGGCCGCCATCAGCGCGCGGGCCGGGACCTCCTCCTCGACGACCTCGCGCAGCTGCTCGCCCATGACGTCGGGCAGCGAGCCGTCCCGGGGGGCGGGCTTGCCGTCGTGCGAGGCGATGGAGCCGAAGTACTTCTCGATCCAGGCGAGCGTCTGCTCGGGGTCGATGTCGCCGACGACGGACAGCACCGCGTTGTTCGGCGCGTAGTAGGTGCGGAAGAACGCGCGCGCGTCCTCCAGCGTCGCCGCGTCCAGGTCGGCCATCGAGCCGATCGGCGTGTGGTGGTAGGGGTGGCCCTCCGGGTACGCGAGGGCGGTCAGCCTCTCGAACGCGGTGCCGTAGGGCACGTTGTCGTAGCGCTGGCGGCGCTCGTTCTTGACGACGTCCCGCTGGTTCTCCATGGACTCCTCGTCCAGGGCGGCGAGCAGGGAGCCCATCCGGTCGGCCTCCAGCCAGAGGGCGAGCTCCAGCTGGTGGGCGGGCATCGTCTCGAAGTAGTTGGTGCGCTCGAAGCTGGTGGTGCCGTTGAGCGAGCCGCCGGCTCCCTGCACCAGCTCGAAGTGCCCGTTGCCCTTGACCTGGGCGGAGCCCTGGAACATCAGGTGCTCGAAAAGGTGAGCCAGGCCGGTACGCCCCTTGACTTCGTGGCGCGAGCCGACGTCGTACCAGAGGCACACCGCCGCGACCGGGGTCAGGTGGTCCTCGGAGAGCACCACGCGCAGGCCGTTGGCCAGGCGGTGCTCGGTCGCTGTCAGGCCGCCGGAGCCTGCCTGGGCTGTGGCCGTGTGACCCATGGGCATGTACGTCCCTTCGATCGCGGAATCTTCGTGGAGTCATCGGGCGGAACCGCGGAATTCCGCCGGTCCTGCCACTGTATGCAAGCGTGCGGGCCGCCGGTGGAGTTCCCGGCCCTCGTACGCCGAGAGCGAGCACGGGTCGGCGGGCCGCCGGGGACGACGGCGCGGGGCGAGGGCGTACCCTGCGGGCAGCGCCGGGCCGGGCAGCCCGTGACGGGTCCTGGTCGGTCGCTGTCAGTGCCGCGGTCCACAATGGACCGCGTCAGATCACCGTTCACGCTTCAGCAAGGAGCCGGCAGCGATGGCCCGCCGTAGTACGAAGACCCCGCCGCCCGACGACTCGTACGAGGAGAAGATCCTCGACATCGACGTCGTCGACGAGATGCAGGGCTCCTTCCTCGAGTACGCGTACTCGGTCATCTACTCCCGTGCGCTGCCGGACGCCCGCGACGGCCTCAAGCCGGTGCACCGCCGCATCGTGTACCAGATGAGCGAGATGGGTCTGCGGCCCGAGCGCGGCTACGTGAAGTGCGCCCGTGTCGTCGGCGAGGTCATGGGCAAGCTGCACCCGCACGGTGACGCGTCGATCTACGACGCCCTGGTGCGCATGGCCCAGCCCTTCTCCATGCGCGTGCCCCTGGTGGACGGCCACGGCAACTTCGGCTCCCTGGGCAACGACGACCCGCCGGCCGCCATGCGGTACACCGAGTGCCGGATGGCCGAGGCCACCAGCCTGATGACGGAGTCGATCGACGAGGACACCGTCGACTTCGGCCCCAACTACGACGGCCAGGAGCAGGAGCCGGTGGCCCTGCCCGCCGCCTTCCCCAACCTGCTGGTCAACGGCGCGTCCGGCATCGCGGTCGGCATGGCCACGAACATGCCGCCGCACAACCTGCGCGAGGTGATCGCGGCCGCGCGGCACCTGATCCGGCACCCGAACGCGGACCTCGAAGCGCTGATGAAGCACGTGCCGGGCCCGGACCTGCCCACCGGCGGCCGGATCGTCGGCCTGCCCGGCATCCGCGACGCCTACGAGACGGGCCGCGGCACGTTCAAGATCCGCGCGACGGTGTCCGTGGAGACCGTGACGGCCCGCCGCAAGGGCCTGGTCGTCACCGAGCTGCCCTTCGCGGTGGGCCCCGAGAAGGTCATCGCGAAGATCAAGGATCTGGTCGGCTCGAAGAAGCTCCAGGGCATCGCGGACGTCAAGGACCTGACCGACCGCGAGCACGGACTGCGTCTGGTCATCGAGATCAAGAACGGCTTCGTGCCCGAGGCCGTCCTGGAGCAGCTCTACAAGCTGACGCCGATGGAGGAGTCCTTCGGCATCAACAACGTCGCCCTGGTCGACGGCCAGCCCCTCACGCTGGGCCTCAAGGAGCTGCTGGAGGTCTACCTCGACCACCGCTTCGACGTCGTACGGCGTCGCAGCGAGTTCCGGCGCACCAAGCGGCGCGACCGTCTCCACCTGGTCGAGGGTCTGCTCACCGCCCTGGTCGACATCGACGAGGTCATCCGCCTCATCCGCTCCAGCGAGAACTCCGCGCAGGCCAAGCAGCGCCTGATGGACCGGTTCTCGCTGAGCGACGTCCAGACCCAGTACATCCTGGACACGCCGCTGCGCCGGCTGACCAAGTACGACCGCATCGAGCTCGAGGCGGAGAAGGACCGGCTCAACGCGGAGATCGAGGAGCTGACGCGGATCCTCGAGTCGGACGCGGAGCTGCGCAAGCTGGTCTCGGCCGAACTGGCGGCGGTGGCCAAGAAGTTCGGCACCGACCGGCGGACGCTCCTGCTGGAGTCGGCCGGCACCCCGGTGGCCGCCGTTCCGCTCCAGGTGGCTGACGACCCGTGCCGGGTACTGCTGTCCTCGACGGGCCTGCTGGCCCGCACCGTGAACGACGACCCCCTCGTCACGGATGCCGGCGCCAAGCGCGTCAAGCATGATCTGATCGTGTCGTCGGTCCCCGCCACGGCCCGTGGCGAGATCGGCGTGGTGACGTCCGGCGGGCGGCTCCTGCGGGTGAACGTGGTCGACCTGCCCCAGCTCCCGGACCCTCTGCCGACGCCGAACCTGTCGGGCGGCGCACCGCTGGCCGAGTTCGTGTCCCTGGAGGACGACGAGACGGTCGTCTGCCTGACCACGCTGGACGAGTCCTCGCCGGGTCTGGCCCTGGGCACGGAGCAGGGCGTCGTCAAGCGAGTGGTGCCCGACTACCCGTCCAACAAGGACGAGTTGGAGGTCATCACCCTCAAGGACGGTGACCGGATCGTCGGCGCGGCCGAGCTGCGCACGGGCGACGAGGACCTCGTCTTCATCACGGACGACGCGCAGCTGCTGCGTTACCAGGCCTCGCAGGTCCGTCCGCAGGGCCGGCCGGCGGGCGGTGTGGCGGGCATCAAGCTCGCCGAGGGCGCGAAGGTCATCTCGTTCACGGCGGTGGACCCGGCGGCGGACGCGGTCGTCTTCACGGTCGCGGGATCACGCGGCACGCTGGACGACTCCGTCCAGACCACGGCCAAGCTGACCCCGTTCGACCAGTACCCGCGCAAGGGCCGCGCCACGGGTGGCGTGCGCTGTCAGCGGTTCCTGAAGGGTGAGGACTGCCTGGCACTGGCCTGGGCGGGTCCGGTCCCGGCGCGGGCCTCGCAGAAGAACGGCACCCCGGCCCAGCTCCCGGACATCGACCCGCGCCGCGACGGCTCGGGCGTGTCGCTGCCGAAGACGGTGGCGGTGGTGGCGGGTCCCGCCTAGGCCGGGTCCTGCCCGGGCCGTGTCCCGGCTGAGCCGTGTCCCGCCTGGGCCGTGCGCGGCCCAGGCGACGGGCGGCCTGTCCCGCCTGGGCCGTGCCCGGTTTAGGCGACGGGTGGCGGTTCCTCGCCGTCCGGCTCCGCCGGGTCACCGTCCTCGGGATCCGGTACGTAGCGCAGGACGCCCCACATGCCGTGTTCGTCGGCGTACGGGGTGTCGCTGCGGCACGCGTCGAGTTCCTTGCCGAGCGCGGCCGCGTCGATGCCGGCGCCGATCAGGACGAGCTGGGTGAGACGCGGGTCGGCGGATGGCTCCGGGTAGAAGCGCAGGAAACGCCCGACGGCGTGGACGGCGTACCGGTTGCGCCTGTCGTGCGGTCCGAAGTCGACGTAGCCCTTGATCCGGTACAGGCCCTCGGGCCGGCTGTCGAGGAACCGCATCAGCCGGCGCGGGTCGAGGGGCACGTCGGAGACGAAGGACACGCTGTCGTAGGCGGTGTGCAGATGGCCGGGCCGCGCGTCGCCCGGCGAGTGGTCGTGCAGGTCGTCGAAGGACAGCTGCCCGATGCGCTCCTCGCTGGGCCGGCAGTCGAAGAGGAACTCGGGGTCGATGCGTCCGTAGGCCGCGGGGAGCACGGCCGCGCGGTCGGCGAGTGAGCGCACGAGGGCGAGGACACGCCCGGCGTCCGGGGCCCGGTCGGTCTTGTTGACCACCACGAGGTCGGCCAGCGCCAGGTGGCGGTCGATCTCGGGGTGCTTGGCGCGCGTGGCGTCGAACTCGGCGGCGTCGACGACCTCGACGAGGCCGCCGTACACGATCTCCCGCTGTTCGCTGGCGAGCAGCATGCGCACGAGTTCCTGCGGCTCGGCGAGACCGCTGGCCTCGATGACGATGACGTCGACGCCGGCGTCGGGCCGGGCGAGCCGCTCCAGGTACCCGTCGAGTTCGCCGGCATCGACGGCACAGCACAGGCAGCCGTTGCCGAGCGAGACGGTGGAGTCGCCGAGTGCGCCGGCCACCGCCATGGCGTCGATCTCGATGGAACCGAAGTCGTTGACGAGGGCACCGATCCGGCTCCCTCCGCTGCGGTGCAGCAGGTGGTTGAGCAGGGTGGTCTTTCCGGAACCGAGAAATCCGGCAAGAACGACGACCGGGATCTGCCGGGACATCGGGCGCTGCCCCACCATGCGTCCTCTCTCTCACCTAGGCGTACGCCGGCCCGCGGCAGGGTGCACCCGCGGGAACGGAACTGCCTGCTCAGGATACGAGCAGGTGAGGTCGCCCCGGAGTGAACGATTGTTAGCAGCACTTGCGGGGCAGACGTTGGACATGGCGCCGGACTGTGCGACCCTCGCCTCCCTCCGTGCGCCGCCTCTCCGCCTCCCCGCCGATCAGCGCCGCTCGGCACTCTGGAGGCGGCACGCGCCGCCCATCGCTCGCCGGTCCCCGTCAGCCGACCCGCACTCGACGACCGGCGGGCGGTCGCCTGATTCGGGGGTTGACATGGTCACACGGAAAAACGTCAGGGGGAGGTTCGGCTCCGCCACGGCCGGTCTGCTGTTCGCCACGGCCGGACTGACGCTGGCCGCGCGGCAGCGGCGACTCGACGCGGCGCGCCTGCACGCACGGCAGCTGGAACTGGAGGAACTGGCGATCCGGCGCCAGTCGCTGGCACATCAGCAGCGCATGCACTGGGAACTTCTGACCAGGGCGATCGACGACCCTTCCCTGGCCGAGGTCATCGACACGTACGACCGCAGCATCCCGGCCGCGAGGCGGCGCCAGTTCTTCTACGCCAACGCCTGGTACGTGAACCTCTTCCACATCCACCGAGCAGGGCTGATCGGCCGGGACGAGCTGTACGGGCACCTTCGGGAGTTCCTCCAGAACCAGATCTTCCGCGAGTACTGGGAGGCCTCACGGCACATGAGGGCGACGCTCGAACAGTCGTCGGACGAAGCACGGATGGGCCACCTCGTCGACGGGCTCATCACGGAACTCGACGAAGCCGACACGGACGAGTGGTGGGTGGTCGGCACGCCTCCCACCGATTAGCGCAGCGGCTTTCGGCGTGTATCCGCGTGTGTCCCCGCACCACCAGTAACGTACTGCCGACCTGTGTGCCCAGTCTCTGTAAGGACCGGTACCCCTTGAAGATCGTGCGCCGTATCGGTGTGCCTCCGAGTGCCCGCGGCAGCGCGTCGGGCGCCAACTGCCCCGACGTGTTCGAGTTGAGCGACGGCAACTTCGCCGTCATCGGCACCGAGGCCACCGAGGCGCTGGAGCGGGAGCTGCCCGCCGACGCCGCCCGCGCCGACTACGAACGCATCGTCGTCGTGAGCCGGGAAACGCTGATCCGCGCCAAGGCCGACATCCCCGACGCCTGACGTCGTCGCCCACGTCTCCGGCCGCACCCACCGTCGCCCGCGCCGGACCCCCACCCGGCGAGCAGCGCGGTACCCCGTCTTTGCTCGACGCTTCCCGACCAGGCCTGGCGCCCGAACGGCACCAGGCCACTCGTGTTCCTCAGGCCGCCGCGGGCACGCCCACGGGCGCCGGCGGCCCCACGTACCGCGCCGCAGGCCGGATGATCTTCGAGTCCCCCGCCTGTTCCAGGATGTTCGCGCTCCAGCCCACCACCCGTGCCGCCGCGAACGTCGGGGTGAACATCTCGCGCGGCAGCCCGCACAGCTCCATGACCACGCCCGCGTAGAACTCGACGTTCGTGTGCAGTTCCCGGCCGGGCTTCAGTTCCGCGAGGATGGCCTCCACCTGTCGCTCGACCTCGACCGCGAACTCCACGCGGGGGCCGCCGAACCCCTGCGCCACCTCGCGGAGCAGCCGCGAACGGGGGTCCTCCGTGCGGTAGACGGCGTGGCCGAAACCCATGATGCGGTCGCCGGCGAGCACCCGCTCCCGGATCCAGGGGTCGATGCGCTCGGGCGTGCCGATCGCGTCCAGGGTGTCCAGCGCCCGGCTCGGTGCCCCGCCGTGCAGCGGCCCGGACAGTGCCGCCACCGCCCCGGCGAGGCAGGCCGCCACGTCCGCACCCGTCGAGGCGATGACCCGCGCGGTGAACGTTGACGCGTTGAACCCGTGATCAATGGTGGAGATCAAGTACTGCTCGACCGCCCGCGTGCGCCGCTCGTCCGGCTCCGCACCGGTCAGCATGTACAGGTAGTTCGCCGCGTACGGCAGGTCCTCGCGCGGCTCCACGGGCTCGAGTCCCCGCCCGAGCCGGTGCAGCGCGGTGAGCAGCGTCGGTACGGCCGCGGCGGCCACGAGGGTGTCCTGGCGACGCCGGCCGGCGTCCAGGTCGTACACCGGCCGGAAACCCTCGGCCGCGCCCAGCAGCGACAGCGCCGTGCGCATCCCGGCCAGCGGGCCGGAGCGTCCGCCGGCCGCCGCGATGGCGGGCAGCGCTGCCCTCACCTCGCCGGGCAGCCGCCGCAGCGCCGCGGTCTCGGCGGCGAAGGCGGCGCCGCGCCGCGTGTCCGGCAGTTCGCCGTTGACAAGGAGGTGCCAGACGTCCTCGAAGCCGCGCGTCCGCGCCAGTTCGACGGCCGAGTACTGCCGGTAGTGGTAGAAGCCCTCGAGGCCCCTGACGTCACCGACCTCGGTCTCGGTGACCACGACTCCCGCGAGCCCTCGCGGCACGTTGACAGACATGTTTGCCTCCCTAGACTCCATGTCACTGTCCATACTTGACTGTCTACCTGTCAATATTGATTGAATCAATATTCCGAGACGAGCCAGCCCCGAGGATCGATACGGTGACCCCCATGCACGATCAAGAACCCGGCCACTCCGCCGGCACCGAGCGGCGCCTGACCACCCGGGAGGCCGCCGAGCTTCTGGGCGTCAAGCCCGAGACCGTGTACGCGTACGTCAGCCGCGGCCAGCTCAGCAGCCGACGCGCACCCGGCGGCCGGGGCAGCACCTTCGACGCCGAGGAGGTGCAGCGGCTCGCCCGCCGCAACCGGCGCGAGAGCGGCGCGGCCCAGGGCTCCGGACAGGAACTGGCCGTCCGGACCCGGATCACGCTCATCGAGAAGGACCGGTACTACTACCGGGGCGTCGACGCGGTGGACCTCGCCTCGCGCCACAGCTACGAGGAGGTCGCCGAGTGGCTGTGGACGGGACGACTGCGCCACGGCGTCTCCTTCACCGCGCCTCAGGAGCCGGTGACGGTCGCCCGCCGGGCCGTCGACGCCCTGCCGGAACACGCCGGCCCCACCGACCGGCTGCGCGTCGCGGCCATCGCCGCCGCGGCCGCGGACCCACTGCGCTTCGACCTGTCCGAGGACGCCGTCCTGGGCACCGCCCGCGTCCTCATTCCCACCCTGGTCGCCGCGCTGCCCCCCGTGCTGCACGAGCACGAGGACGAGGGCCCGCTCGCCCGCCGTCTGTGGACGCGGCTGAGCGGGCGCCCCGCCGACGAGGCGTCGCTGCGCGTCCTCGACACCGCACTCTCCCTGCTCGTCGACCACGACCTGGCCGCCTCCACCCTCGCCGTGCGGGTCGCCGCGTCCGCGCGGGCGCACGCGTACGCGGCCGTGTCCGCCGGGCTCGGCGTGATCGAGGGCCCGTTGCACGGCGCGGCCGGCGGGCTCGCCCACCGGATGCTGCTCGAGGTGCTCGACCAGGGCAGCGCGGCACCGGTGATCGCGGAGGAGCTGCGGGCCGGCCGCCGGATCCCGGGACTGGGCCACCGGCTCTACCCCGGCGAGGACCCGCGCGCGCGTGCCCTGTTCACCCTTCTGGAGGACATCCCCGGGGCCGCGCCCACCCTCGCCGCGGCCCGCGACGTGGTGGCCACCACCGCCCGCCACACCCCCCTGCACGCCAACGTCGACCTGGCCCTGGCCGTGTTCACCGCCTCGTCCGGCATGCCCGTCACCGCCAGCGAGACCATCTTCGCGGTGGCCCGTACGGCGGGCTGGATCGCGCACGCGCTGGAGGAGTACGGGGAGCGCCCGCTGCGCATGCGCCCCAGCGGTCTGTACTCGGGTCCGAGGCCGCCGCAACCCCTGCCGGAGTAGCTCCCGAGCGCGGCTGGAAGTCATCGCGAGCCAACTCAGGTTAGGCTCACCTCTGTGAGTACGTGCTCAACCGTTTCCCGGGACCTCGACGAGCCCGTCTCGGGGACGGCACCGGTCGCGAGGACCTGGCTGCTGCTGGAGCAGCCAGGCCCCTGGGGTGCGAAGGCGCTCACTTCGAGCCACCTGGATCCCGCGCTGGGCCGTGCCCTGGAGGCGGCGGCGAAGGGGACCGGCGTACGCATCGCGCTCATCCGCCGCCCCGGCCGCCACGCGGACCGCCACACCCCCGCGGACCGCCGGGTGTACGTGGCCCACACCGCGCCGGGAAACGCGTGGGTGCACGGTGCCGTGGTGTCGGACCCCCGCCGGCTGCTCGACCTCGACTTCGCCGCGCTCGGCAGGGGCGACCGCCGCTCCTTCGACACGGTGCTCACGGGCGGTCCCCACACCGGCGATCCGCTCGTCCTCGTCTGCACCAACGGCAAGCGTGACCGCTGCTGCGCCCTCCTCGGCCGTCCCCTGGCCGCCGAGCTCGCCGCCTCCGGGGTCGAGGGCGTCTGGGAGGTCACCCACCTCGGCGGGCACCGTTTCTCGCCGACGATGCTCGTCCTGCCGTACGGATACGCGTACGGCAGGGTCCGGGCCGACGACGTCCGGGACATCCTCCACGGCGTCCGGGACGGCCGGATCGTCGTGGACAACTGCCGCGGGAACTCGGCGTGGGACCGGCCCGGCCAGGCGGCCGAACTGGCCGTGCGCTCGGCACTGGGCGAGGACGCGGCGCAGGTGCTGGGCATCGTCCGCACCGACGGCTGCGCCCCGCGCTGGGACGTGACCGTGGCCCACGCCGACGGACGGCACTGGCGGGTCACCGTCACCCAGGGGGCGTCGCTGCCGGCCCGCCCGGAGAGCTGTGGGACCTCGGTGCTCGGCTCGCCCGCCCGGATGGAGGTCACCGCGGTCCGTGAGCTGACGGTGACGGCGCTGGCGAGCTGAGGCCGGCGCCGGAACGCCGCGACCGTCGGCCGCGCGCTTCACCGGGAAGGCGTCGCGAGGCCCCCGTAAGCGAGATCCGCACCACACCCGCCTCCGGCACAGCGCGGCCCCCACGTACCGTCATGGGTATGAGCTCCACTCCCCCCGTTCGCCGCCTGCGCCTCGGCCTGCCACGGCGGGTGTTCTCCCAGGTGCTGCTGATGCAGCTGGCGATCGCCGCGGGAGTCGCGGTGCTCGCGACCGGGCTGTTCCTGGCCCCCCTCGGTGATCAGCTGGACGACCAGGCCATGCGCCGGGCCCTCGCGATCGCGCAGACCACCGCGCAGCAGCCGCAGATCGTCCGGGACCTGCGCGGCACCCCGCCGACGCCCGGCGGCCCGGTGCAGCGGGAGACGGAGCGGATCCGTGAGGCGACCAGCGCCGAGTACGTCGTCGTGATGGACCGGCAGGGGGTGCGCTGGTCGCACACCGACCCCGCGCGGATCGGCTCGGTCGTGTCCACCGACCCCGGGCAGGCCCTGGCCGGCCGTGAGGTCATGGAGATCGACGACGGCACCCTGGGCCGTTCCGCCCGCGGCAAGGTCCCCCTGCGCGACAGCGACGGTGACATCGTCGGGGCGGTCTCGGTGGGCATCGCGTACGACAGCGTCCGGGCCCGGCTGATCCACGCCATTCCCGGGCTGCTCGCCTACGCCGGAGGTGCCCTGGCCGTCGGCGCGCTGGCCGCCTGGCTCATCGCGCGCCGGGTCCAGCGGCAGACCCGGGACCTGGCCTTCTCGGACATCGCGGGACTGCTCGCCGAGCGTGAGGCCATGCTGCACGGCATCCGGGAGGGCGTCGTCGCCCTGGACCGCGGCGGCCGGGTCCGGCTCCTGAACGACGAGGCGCAGCGCCTGCTGGGCATCGGCCCGGAGGCCGTCGGACGCCGCCCCGACGAGGCGCTAGGCGCGGGCCGTACCGCCGATGTCCTGGCCGGACGGGTGGCCGGCACCGACCTGCTGACCGTGCGCGGCCAGCGGGTCCTGGTCGCCAACCGGATGCCCACCGACGACGGCGGCGCCGTCGCCACCCTGCGCGACCGCACCGAGCTGGAGCAGCTCGGCCGGGAGCTCGACTCGACGCGCGGTCTGATCGACGCCCTGCGCGCGCAGGACCACGAGCACGCCAACCGCATGCACACGCTGCTGGGGCTGCTGGAACTGGAGATGTACGACGACGCCGTGGAGTTCGTCGGCGAGGTGGTCGGCGACCACCGCGCCACCGCGGAGCAGATCACCGAACGCATCGGGGACCCGCTGCTCGCCGCCCTGCTGGTCGGCAAGGCGACCGTCGCGGCCGAGCGTCAGGTCGCCCTGTGGGTGTCGGACCGGACCCGGCTGCCGGACCGCCTGGTCGACCCGAGGGGGCTCGTCACGGTCGTCGGCAACCTGGTCGACAACGCGCTGGACGCCGTGGCGGGCACACCGCACGCGCGCGTGGAGGTCGAGCTGCGCGCGGAGGGCCGTGCCGTCACGCTCACGGTCCGCGACACGGGGCCCGGCGTGCCCCCCGAACACCGCGAGCTGGTGTTCACGGAGGGATGGTCCACCAAGGAACCGCCCGCGCACCGCCGGCGCGGCATCGGGCTGTCCCTGGTGCGCAGGCTCGCGGAGCGGCAGGGGGGCGGTGCCACCGTCCGCGCGGCGCACGGTGGAGGCGCGGAGTTCGTCGTCGTCCTGCCCGAGGCACTGACCGGCGCGGAACCGGAGCCCGCACTCACCGCCCCCGTGTGTCCCGCGCCCGACAGCGCCGCCCCCGTGAACACCGTCGCCGAGGAGGAGTCCCGATGATCGAGGTCCTGGTCGTGGACGACGACACGCGGGTCGCGCGGGTCAACGCCGCCTACGTCGCGAAGGTGCCGGGCTTCCACGTGGCCGGCGAGGCGCACAGCGCGGCGGAGGCGCTGCAGCGCGTGGAGAGCCTGCCGCGCCTGGACCTGATCCTGCTGGACCACTACCTGCCCGACCGGACCGGCCTGGAGGTCGTCCAGGAGATGCGGCGACGCGGTCACCAGACCGACGTGATCATGGTGACGGCGGCGCGGGACGTGGCGACCGTGCAGGCGGCGATGCGCCAGGGTGCCCTGCAGTACCTCGTGAAGCCGTTCGCCTTCGCGGGTCTGCGCGCCAAGCTGGAGGCGTACGCGGAGCTGCGCCGGACCCTCGACGGCGGTGGTGAGGCCGAGCAGGCCCAGGTGGACCGCATCTTCGGCGCCCTGTCGGCACCGTCGGAGCCGGGGCTTCCCAAGGGGCACTCCCCCACCACCGCCGAGGCGGTGCGCCAGTGCCTGATGAACGCCGGCGGGCCGCTGTCCGCCCAGGAGATCGCGGAACGGACCGGGGTGAGCCGCCAGACCGCCCAGCGCTATCTGAAGCTCCTGGAGCGCACGGGACGGGCCAGGCTGACCCTGAAGTACGGCGACGCGGGCCGTCCGGAACACCGTTACGAGTGGGCCACCCGGGCCTGAGCCGCCGCGCGGGCCCGTCGGTGGGCTGCGGCCGTCCTCGTCCTACACGGCCCCCGCCCCCGTCAGCGACCGCACCTCCGTCTCGGCGTGCCGGGCCTCGTCGGGGACCTCCGTCGAGGTGACCGTGCCGAGCCAGCCCGCGACGAAGCCCAGGGGGATCGAGACGAGGCCGGGGTTCTGCAGCGGGAAGAACTGGAAGTCGGCGCCCGGGAACAGCGACCGCGGGCCGCCCGACACCACCGGCGACACCAGCACGAGCACCACGGCCGGGATCAGCCCGCCGTAGACCGCCCACACGGCACCGCGTGTGGTGAAGCGGCGCCAGAACAGTGCGTAGAGCAGCACCGGCAGGTTGGCCGACGCCGCGACGGCGAAGGCGAGCCCCACCAGGAAGGCGACGTTGAGGTCGCGGGCGAGCAGACCGAGAGCGATCGCGACGGCCCCGATCCCGACGGCGGCGACGCGTGCCACGGCGACCTCGCTGCGGCGCCCGGCACCGCGGCGCCGCAGTGACGCGTACAGGTCGTGTGCCACGGAGGCCGAGGAGGCGAGGGTGATTCCGGCGACCACCGCGAGGATGGTGGCGAAGGCGACGGCGGCCACGACCGCGAACAGGACCGTCCCCCCGGTGGAGTCCGCGCCGCCGCCGAGGTCGAGCGCCAGCAACGGCACCGCGGTGTTGCCCGCCGCGTTCGACGCGCGTACGGCATCCGGGCCGACGACGGCGGCGGCTCCGAAGCCGAGCACGATCGTCATCAGGTAGAAGCCGCCGATGAGGCCGATCGACCAGACCACCGACCGGCGCGCGGCGCGGGCGGTGGGCACGGTGTAGAAGCGGGACAGGATGTGCGGCAGTCCGGCCGTGCCCAGTACCAGGGCGAGTCCGAGGCTGATGAAGTCGAGGCGGGAGGTCCAGTCCCCGCCGTACACCAGTCCGGGCGCCAGGAACGCCTCGCCGTGGCCGCTGCGCCCGGCCGCCGTGCGCAGCAGCCGGTCGACGTCGCCGTGGAAGCGCACCAGGACGAGCGCGGTCAGCGCCACGGTGCCGCCGAGCAGCAGGACCGCTTTCACGATCTGGATCCAGGTGGTGGCCCGCATCCCGCCCAGTGACACATAGATCACCATGAGCGCTCCGACGCCGATGACGGTCCAGGTCCGCGCCGCGTCGCCCGTGCCGCCGAGCAGCAGCGCGACCAGGCTGCCCGCGCCCACCATCTGCGCCACGAGGTACAGGACGGACACGGTGACCGAGGAGGTGCCGGCCGCGATCCGCACCGGCCGTTCCCTCATGCGCGCGGCCACTACGTCCGCGAGGGTGAACCTGCCGCAGTTGCGCACGAGTTCGGCGACCAGGAACAGCACGACGAGCCAGGCGACCAGAAAGCCCACCGAGTACAGCATGCCGTCGTAGCCGTACAGCGCGATGAGTCCGGAGATGCCGAGGAACGAAGCGGCGGACATGTAGTCGCCCGCGATGGCGAACCCGTTCTCCATCGGGGAGAAGAGACGGCCTCCCGCGTAGAACTCCTCCGCCGATCCCTGCCGGTGACGGCTCACCCATGTCGTGATTCCCAGGGTGACGGCGACGAAGGTACTGAACAGCAGCAGCGCCCACGTCTGGTGGTCGCCCGTCATGAGGCACCGCCCCGGACTCCACGGGTCAGTTCCTGGGTGTCCCAGCGCAGTTCGAGCGCGGCCCGGTCCCGGCGCAGCCGAGCGTGCCGGGCGTAGGCCCAGGTGAGCAGGAAGGTCGTGAGGAACTGTCCGAGCCCCGCAAGCATCGCCACGTTCACCGCTCCGGCCACCGGACGGGCCATCAGTCCGGGCGCCGCCGTGGCGGCCACCACATAGGCGACGTACCACACGAAGAAGGCGGCGACCGCCGGCACCACGAACCTGCGGTACCGGCCGCGGACCTCCTGGAAGGCGGCGCTGCGCTGCACCTCCAGGTACACCTCGGCCGCGCCCCGAGGAGCCTGTCCCGGCGCTTCCGGACGCGTCGGGGGCACCGCCGCCACGGAGACTCCCGAGTCCGCCGACTCGCCCCAGCCCGAGGCCAGGGCGTCGTACCAAGGGTCGTCGTATCGCGGGCTCGGGGCCTCCTCGGCGCCGGCCAGGTCCCGGCCCTCGCGGTGGTCGGCCGCGACGTCGGGACCGTACCCGGCGGCGCGGAGGCGATCGTTGCTTGACTGCATGCCCAAGGATGGACAGAACGGGAAGTTCCCTGACTCTTCTTCCCCACGCGCTTCACCCCATCAGGTGACTCACCCCGCTGGTGGCCGCACGATCCCCCTCCCGTAGGCGTAACGCACCGCCTGGGCGCGATCCTTGACGCCTGTCTTGGCGAACAGGTTGTTGATGTGGGTCTTCACCGTCGCCGTGGAGACGTGCAGTCTCCGCGCGATCTCCTGGTTGCTGAGCCCTTCGGCGATGAGGACCAGCACTTCGGTCTCCCGGGCGGTGAGTCCGTCCGGCGCCTGCGCCGGGGCCGCCTGTCGCGGTTCCGGCTCCGACAGACGCTCCAGGAGGCGTCGTTGGACGGCCGGCGAGAGACCGGCGTCCCCGGACAGCACGCTGTGCACCGCCCGGACGATCTCGTCCCCGCCCGCGTCCTTGGTGAGATAGCCGCGGGCCCCCGCCCTCAGGGCGGGGAAGAGCGACTCGTCGTCCCCGAAGGTGGTGAGGACGACGACCTGTGTACCCGGATGCTCGGCGCGGATCCTCCGGGTCGCCTCGACGCCGTCGCAGCGGGGCATCCTCAGGTCCATCAGCACCACGTCCGGTGCCAGTTCGGCGACCAGCCGCACCGCCTCCTCGCCGTCCCCCGCGGCACCGACGACCTCGACTCCCGGCAGCAGTCCGAGGAGCATGACGATCCCCTCCCGCACGACGGTCTGATCGTCCACGACCAGCACCCTCGCCGGCTTCTCCCGGACCTCCTCCGTCATACGGGCACCTTCAACGTCACCACGAACCCCTCCTCGCCCGGACCTGCCCGCAGCGAGCCGCCCAGCAGCTCGGCACGCTCCCGCATGCCCAGAAGACCGTACCCACCTCCGACACCGGTCAGTTCGCCCGGCGGTCCTCCCGAGTCCCGCACGTCCAGCGTCACCTCATGGGCGCTGTACTCCAGCCGCACCCGGACCCTGGCGCCGGGAGCGTGCTTGCGGACGTTCGTCAGTGCCTCCTGGGCGACCCTGCGCACCGCCTGCGACGCCTCGGCCGGCAGCGGTCTGCGATCACCTGTAACGGTGACCTCCGCGCCGTCGGCCGTGCTGACGAGCTGGGCCAGGAGGTCCTCCAGCGGCGTCAGGTCCCCGCGCAGGGCGGACAGCGCCTGCCGGGTCTCGGAGAGTCCGTCGCGGGCCATTCCCCGGGCCGCCACCACCCGTTCGAGGATGTCCTTCCGGTCTGCGCCTCTCTCGATCAGCAGCCTGGCCGCTTCCAGGTGCACCAGCTGTGCCGAGAGGCTGTGCGCCAGCACGTCGTGGATCTCCCGGGCGATGCGGGCCCGTTCCGCGAGCGCCGCCGACTCCGCCTCGGCGGCCCGTGCCGCCCGCTCCTGCGCCAGCAGCCGCTGTGCGTTCCCGCGTGCCTCGGCGTCCAGCCGCAACACGTATCCGGCGAGCGCCAGTCCGGCCATCGTGGCCGCTGTGGACAGCCACTCGTCGTCGTTGAACGCCGCGTAGGAGGCCAGGGCCACCGTGGTCACGGGGAGCGCCGCCGCGATGGGCAGCCGTTCCAGCGCGGAGATGGCGCAGCCGCACCAGATGACCAGGGCGGGGATCCGGAAATCGGCGGCCTGGGAGACGACCGCCACGCCCAGCATCGCCGTCACGAGCGCCATCGACGGCCACAGCCGGTGCTCCAGCGTGGTCCGGGTGAAGGCCCACGCGGCACCGGCGGTCACCAGGGCAGCGGCCACCGCCGCGATCGCGCCCCACCCCCGCACGGGACTGCGGGTGAACGTGCCCCACAGCAGCATGCCGAACACGAGCACACGAACTGCCCAGGTCAGCAAGCGGCGGCGGCCGGAGATCCCCACGTGCCCGAGTGCTTCTTCGGACGGCCACCGCGTCCAGACGTTCTCCGTCATGCGGGCTCCTTCCGGGCGGGGCGGGGCGCCAAGTCGCCGGGGGCGGCGCCGGTCGCCGCGGCCCGGCCCGGTGCCTGGGCGCGCCACGCCAGGATGCCGGAACGGGCGAGGAGTGTCGCCGCGAGCGCCAGGAGCAGGGCTGACGTGTCCTGACGCACTCCCAGGGCCGCACCGGCCGCGAAGAGCGCGGCACGCAGCGCGATGCCGGCGATCCACACGGCGATGCTCGCCCGGCTTCCTCTGCCCCACACGCCACCGTCCGCCGCCACCCATATGCGGGTGGTCCAGGCCCAGCCGACTCCGGTGGCGGCACCGATGCACAGTTCCGCGGCGAGCAGCAGGACCGACGCCGGCCGGTGGTCGGCGTCGATCACGCCCGGCTGCCGCAGGGCCAAGACGCCCAGGACCACGGGCGCGACCCACCAACGCGTGTCTGTGTCGATCCGTTGCGCGCGGAACTGGCGGAGGACGACGAGACCGGCCACAGCCACGATCATCAACGCGTCGACGAGCCCGGGCATCACGGCCTCCTGGAGGGGCGAAGGACGGTGCCGGTGGCGGCCACCACCGACGCCTTCGACGCTACGCACCCCGCGCGGTCACGGGATCGGCGCCCGGGTGGATCACGGGTGGAGCCTCGGCAGGCACCGGGCTCCACCTGCGGGTGGAGGGAGGTCGGGGCGGCCGCGGCGAGCGGGCTTCCCATCCACCGGGCCGTGCACGGCAACGGCACCCACGAACGGCAGACGGCCCGGCCCCGGGCCCGTCCAGGAGACGGGGCCGGGGCCGGGGCCGGGGGGTACGGCTAGGCGTCGATGCGCGACCGGTCGAGCGTCGCGGCCGAGTTGGAGATGAACTCCTTGCGGGGAGCGACGTCGTTGCCCATCAGCAGATCGAAGACGTTCTCCGCGGATTCGAGATCGGTGAGGTTGATCCGGCGCAGGGTACGGCGGCGCGGGTCCATGGTGGTCTCGGCCAGCTGGTCGGCGTCCATCTCGCCGAGGCCCTTGTAGCGCTGGATGGAGTCCTTGTACCGGATGCCCTTGGTCTGGAACTCCATGAGCTTGTCGCGCAGTTCGCGGTCCGAGTACGTGTAGACGTACTTGTCCTGGCCCTTCTTCGGCTGGGTGAGTTCGATGCGGTGCAGGGGCGGCACCGCGGCGAAGACCCGGCCGGCCTCGACCATGGGCCGCATGTAGCGGTGGAACAGGGTCAGGAGCAGCGTCCGGATGTGGGAGCCGTCCACATCGGCGTCGGTCATCATGATGATCTTGCCGTAACGGGCCGTGTCGATGTCGAAGGTACGGCCCGATCCGGCTCCTATGACCTGGATGATCGCGCCGCACTCGGCGTTCTTCAGCATGTCCGTGACGGACGACTTCTGAACGTTGAGGATCTTGCCGCGGATCGGCAGCAGGGCCTGGAACTCGGAGTTCCGGGCGAGCTTCGCCGTACCCAGCGCGGAGTCGCCCTCCACGATGAACAGCTCGCTGCGGTCGACGTCGTCGCTGCGGCAGTCGGCGAGCTTCGCGGGCAGCGAGGAGGACTCCAGGGCCGTCTTGCGGCGCTGGGCGTCCTTGTGCTGGCGGGCGGCGATGCGGGTGCGGGCCGCGGCGACGGCCTTCTCCATGACCACCCGGGCCTGCTGGGCGGCGTCGCGCTTGGTCGAGGTCAGGAACGCCTTGAGTTCCTTGCTGATCACGTTGTTCACGATGCGGCGGGCCGCCGAGGTGCCGAGGACCTCCTTGGTCTGCCCCTCGAACTGCGGCTCGGCGAGGCGGACCGTGACGACCGCCGTCAGGCCCTCCAGGGCGTCGTCCTTGACGATGTCGTCCTCGGCGACGCGCAGGAGCTTCTTGGCCCGCAGCACCTCGTTCATCGTCTTGGCGACGGCCTGCTCGAAGCCGGCGACGTGGGTGCCGCCCTTGGGCGTGGCGATGATGTTGACGAACGACCGGAGCGTGGTGTCGTACCCGGTGCCCCAGCGCAGCGCGACGTCGACCCCCAGGTCGCGGGTGACCTCGGTGGGCGTCATCTGCCCGTACTCGTCCAGGACCGGGACGGTCTCCTTGAAGCTGCCCTGCCCGCTGAAGCGGAGGACGTCGCAGACGGGCCGGTCACTGGCCAGGAACTCGCAGAACTCGCTGATGCCGCCGTCGAAGCGGAAGGACTCCTCGCCCTTGCTGCCGCCGTCGCCGAGGCCGAACTCGTCGCGGACGACGATGGTCAGTCCGGGCACCAGGAACGCGGTCTGGCGGGCGCGCTGGTGCAGCGTCTCCAGGGAGAGCTTGGCGTCCTTGAGGAAGATCTGCCGGTCGGCCCAGTACCGCACGCGCGTGCCGGCGCGGCTCTTGGGGATCTTCTTGGCCTTGCGCAGTCCGCTCTTGGCCTCGAACTTGGCGTCGGGGCCCGCCCCCGCGAACGCGCCCGGGACTCCGCGCCGGAAGCTGATGGCGTGGGTGTTCCCGTCACGGTCGACCTCGATGTCGAGGCGGGCGGACAGGGCGTTCACCACGGACGCGCCGACGCCGTGCAGGCCACCCGAGGCGGCGTACGAGCCGCCGCCGAACTTGCCGCCGGCGTGCAGCTTGGTCATGACGACCTCGACGCCGGACAGGCCGGTCTTGGGCTCGACGTCGACCGGGATGCCGCGGCCGTTGTCCCGGACCTCCACCGACGCGTCGTCGTGGAGGATCACCTCGATGTGGTCGCAGTGACCCCCGAGAGCCTCGTCGACGGAGTTGTCGATGATCTCCCAGAGGCAGTGCATCAGACCACGGCTGTCGGTCGATCCGATGTACATGCCCGGACGCTTGCGCACGGCCTCGAGCCCCTCGAGGACGAGCAGGTGCCGCGCGGTGTAGTTGGATCCGTCCCGGTCTGCTCCTGCCAGCAGCGCAGTGGACGGCACGGACGTCTCGGCGGTCACGCGGTTCGCTCCTCGCTGAATTTCAGATGGGGCCCCGCTGGGTAAGGGCGCGGCTCGGTTCACCGGTCAGAGGGTACAGAGGCCTGGTAGAGCCGGTGTAACGCCACCCTCGCGGAAAACTCACCCTAGTCCACGGTCGCATACTTGTTCGATCCCTCGATGGGGTGAAGTACACATCACGTTCCCTTCGAGGCATGAACCATTTAGGCTCCGGGCACGTCCTCATGAACAAACCGGCAACCCAGCCGGCGGGACCGATCCACTGACCGACCGCGCGAACCCGTACGACACAGAGACACGCAATACGGCACATTCGCCGCCAACCGGCAACAGCCGGCCACTCGGAAGAAATTTTTTCGAGGAAAAGCCACGAGCGGGAACGTTTTGGGGCTGGTTGGATGTTGACCCTGGTACGACAGCTCGTCGAGCTAGAGAAGAGGCGACGTGACTACTGTTCTGACTTCCGCGAGCCCGCTGACGGCCGCTGATCGCTGCGACCGCTGCGGCGCCCAGGCATACCTGCGCGTCGTCCTGCTGAGCGGCGGAGAACTGCTCTTCTGCGCCCACCACGGTCGCAAGTTCGAGCCGGAACTCAAGAAGATCGCCGCTGAGATACAGGACGAGACGGAGCGGCTGACGGCCGTTCCCGCGTCTTCCCCCGAGGAAGACCGCTGAGGCTGCGCGCCGACCGACGAGCGAACCGGCACAGGCCGGACGAACGGGCGGCCACCTCCGACACGGAGGTGGCCGCCCGTGCTCGTGTCCGGTGAGCCCTCAGGGCGCGTCAGGCGGCCTTGCGCTGGTGCGGGGCCCTGTCCCAGCCCAGCGCCCGCAGAGCGGCGGAGATCCGCGTGTACACCCCGGGATTGCCGGGGCGCCCGCAGCCGTTCCCCCAGGACACGAGTCCGATGAGTCTCCCCCGGGCGACGAGCGGTCCTCCGCTGTCCCCCTGGCAGGCGTCGCGCCCGCCGGCTTCCACCCCGGCGCACAGCATGGTGCCCGGCAGGTACCTTCCGTCGCCACCCCCCGGATACGCCCGTTCACAGAGGGCGTCGGACAGTACGCGCACGCGTGACGCCCGCAGGCCGCTGGCGTAGTCCCCGGCACCCGAGGTGTCCCCCCACCCGTAGACGAGCGCTCCGGTCCCCGGTCCGTACGCCGTGTCGCCCTCGGCCGCCATGGCGATGACCGAGCCGGCGGGAAGAGCCTCGGAGAGGGTGAGAACGGCGAAGTCACCGGCATTGCTGATGTCGTCGTGCGCCGGGTTGACCCAGACGTCACGCACGGGAATCTCCTCCCCCTCGTCCGACAGCAGGTCCGTGCGCCCCGCGATGACCTTGAGGTCACCTACCTGTTCGGGCGGGGATCCCAGGACCTCCTCACCGAGGCAGTGGGCCGCCGTGAGCACGGTGGTCCGGCCGACGGCCACTCCCCCGCAGAACTGTCCCGCCCGCGTGCCTCCGAACCGGGCACGACTGGACAGGGCCACGGTCCACGGGCTGTCGGACACGTCGACCGGAAACCCACCGACGACGATGCCGTCGGTGGCGGCGGGAGCGGAGGCGGAGGCGGCGGACGCCAGCGGTATCGCCGTCGCCACGGCCGCCAGGACGAGCGGCCGCGCGAGTACCCGGGCAAAGAGGCGACGCATACGGACTCCTCACGGAGAGGTGTACAGGGAACACCCAGGGTGATCCACCTCGTCGGACCTCGCACCCGCTGGTCAGCACGAAGGCCCGGTTCCCCCATGGGGGAACCGGGCCTTGCCGGTCGTACGCCCGCTCTCGCGGGACGTACGGCCGTTACTAGTCGAGGTAGTCGCGCAGCACCTGGGAGCGCGACGGGTGACGCAGCTTCGACATGGTCTTGGACTCGATCTGGCGGATGCGCTCGCGCGTGACGCCGTACACCTTGCCGATCTCGTCGAGGGTCTTAGGCTGACCATCGGTGAGACCGAACCGCATGGAGACGACACCCGCCTCGCGCTCGGAAAGGGTGTCCAGCACGGAGTGCAGCTGCTCCTGGAGGAGCGTGAAGGAGACGGCGTCGGCCGGAACGACGGCCTCGGAGTCCTCGATGAGGTCACCGAACTCGCTGTCGCCGTCCTCGCCCAGCGGGGTGTGCAGCGAGATGGGCTCACGGCCGTACTTCTGGACCTCGATGACCTTCTCGGGGGTCATGTCGAGTTCCTTGGCCAGCTCCTCCGGGGTGGGCTCGCGGCCCAGGTCCTGGAGCATCTGGCGCTGCACGCGCGCGAGCTTGTTGATGACCTCGACCATGTGCACCGGGATGCGGATGGTGCGGGCCTGGTCGGCCATCGCTCGCGTGATCGCCTGACGGATCCACCAGGTGGCATACGTGGAGAACTTGTAGCCCTTGGTGTAGTCGAACTTCTCGACCGCGCGGATCAGACCGAGGTTGCCCTCCTGGATGAGGTCCAGGAAGAGCATGCCGCGGCCGGTGTAGCGCTTGGCCAGGGAGACCACCAGGCGGAGGTTGGCCTCCAGGAGGTGGTTCTTGGCTCGGCGGCCGTCCTCGGCGATGATCTCCAGCTCACGCTTGAGCTTGGGCGCGAGCTTGTCGGAGTTCGCCAGCTTGTCCTCGGCGAAGAGGCCCGCCTCGATGCGCTTGGCGAGCTCGACCTCCTGCTCGGCGTTGAGCAGGGGGACCTTGCCGATCTGCTTGAGGTAGTCCTTGACCGGGTCGGCGGTGGCGCCGGCCGCGGCGACCTGCTGGGCGGGAGCGTCGTCCTCGTCCTCGTCGGACAGCACGAAGCCCGCGTTCTCGGTGCCCTCGGGCTCCTCGGTCGCCGCCTTCGGCTCCTCGATCGCCTCGTCCTCGAGAAGCTCGCCGTCGTCCTTCTTGGCGCTGGTCTTCTTGGCCGCCGTCTTCTTGACGGTCGCCTTCTTCGTCGCCGCCTTCTTGGCGGTGGTCTTCTTGGCCGCCGGCTTCCCGGCCGACGCCTCTTCCTCGGCCGCGGGGTCAGCGGCAGGAGCCGCCGGTGTGGCGGGGGCGGCCTTCCTGCTGGTCACCGGCTTCGCCGCGACCGTCTTGGTGGCGGTGCGCTTGGCGGGACTCTTCGCTGCGACGCTCTTTCGGGTGCGCTTGGGCTCTGCGGCACTGACCATCAGCGTCACACCCTCTTCCTCGAGGATCTGGTTGAGGCTGCGCAGTACGTTCTTCCACTGAGTGGCCGGAATCTGGTCAGCTTCGAAGGCCCGACGCACGTCATCGCCGGCGATCTGCCCCTCAGCCTTTCCCCGCTCGATGAGCGCCATGACAGAGACGGATTCGGCGATCTCCGGCGGGAGCGTACGGGATGTGCTGGCCGACACGAACAACCTCTCGGAACGTTGGAAAACGGCTTCCGGCCCCGTCCGGGGAGGACAGGGGCCGACCGCCGGCTTGGGGATGGGCCGACGGCGCGGGCGGGGGCCGGGGAGATGCACAGCGCCGTGAACGGCGTCCGTATTCCCTCCGCGGCTGTCACCTCTTAGGTCATCGCGTTGTTCCCACGAGCGTTACGCCCAATCCGCGTGGCCCGAGTCACACCCCGTAAGCACTCAAAACCGGTCACACGCGAACAAAGAGGGTCGTCAATCGTTCCGGTTCGACCGGGCCTGGAGCGTCAAGCGGTTCATCATCACACCGTCGGACCCCGCGGGGTCCGGAGATCCCGCGGGGCCCGCGGCGGCGGCGAGCCGGCCGGCCACGGCCAGAGGAGGGGCTGGCGGGTGTGGCCGGCGCGCGCCGTGTCGGGGGGTGCGTGCTCAGTGCTCGCGCGGGGCGGGCACCACGCGGTCCACCTCGGGGTGGACGGTCAGGAGCTGCCGCATGGCCGTCTCGGCCGCGGCGCCGTCACCGGCCCCCAGGGCGTCGACGATCCGGCCGTGCTGCGCCAGCGAGGCGTCGTTCGGCCGGTCACAGCCCGTGACCGGTCCGCCGGAGACGTGGAGGGCGGCGGACACGATCCCCGAGAGGTGCCCCAGCATGCGGTTGCCGGCGACCTGGATGAGGAGCGTGTGGAACTCGGCGTCGGCGCGGGAGAAGGTGAGCGCATCACCCTGCCCCATGGCATTGCCCATGATCCCGACCATGTCGCACAGCCGCCGCTGCACATCCTCGCGCCCGTGCCCGGCGGCGAGGCGCGCGGCGAGCGGCTCGATGGTCCAGCGCAGCTCACTGAGCTCACGGCGCTGGTCGTCACGCTGCGGGCCGAAGGCGCGCCATTCGATGATGTCGGGGTCGAGGAGGTTCCAGTCGCTGACGGGGCGCACCCGCGTACCGACGTTCGGGCGGGCGCTGACCAGGCCCTTGGCCTCCAGGACACGGAGCGATTCACGGACGACGGTGCGGGAGACCTCGAAACGCTGACCGATCTCCTCGGGCACCAGGGGACGGTCGGCCCCCAGGTCGCCCGAGACGATCATCTGGCCGAGCTGCTGAACGAGTTGCCCGTGCAGTCCACGCCCTCGGCTGCCCCCGGTGCGCCGGCCCACGCGTCCCAGCTCGGGCTCCACGCCTTCCCAGGCGGGCACCCCGACGCGGTCGGCGGCGGCCGCCTCGGCGTACGGGTAGCGGTCGAGTTCGCCCGGGTTCGCGAGGCCGGAGTCGGCGGAACGGGCGGCGGTCATCATGGTGTGCGCAAGGGTAGTCACGCATCCTTTGTCGGCCTCGCCTCCAACTCCCTTGAGGTCTTTGGTGAAAAGCACACGAAAGGGTGATCGCTCACCCCGTCGCAATTGACGCCTTATCGGAAAGAAATGGGCGTTCCCCGGGGAGTTGCGCACATGGTCGAACCGGAAGGGTACGGGCGGGCTGTCAGCGGGTCCTGCCGCGCAGGGTCATGAGCAGATACGCGCAGAGCAGAGCGGTCAGTGACAACGTCATTGCGCTGCCCACGGGTTGAGCGAGGACCCGAAGGATCTCTCCGAGGTAACGCTGCCCGCCGAACGGCCACTGCGTCAGGAGCGCCTCCCGCAGCCGCATCGGAAGGCCGGCCGCGGTCCGCACGGACTGGCCCTGCCAGACCCTTTGTACGAGGGGAACGACGAGGACGGGAACGGCGACCACCGCGGCGAGCCCGGCCGAAGTGGAGCGGAAGATTCCCGCGGCCAGCACCCCGGACCAGGCGCATCCGACGCAGAGCCCGAGCCAACCGGTGCCCAGCGCGGGCCAGTCGGCGGGGACCCGTGTCAGCTCCGGCCCGTAGAACAGGTGGAGCACCTCCGCGTCGCAGCCCACCGTGAGGACCGCCAGCATGATCGCGGTGGCCGCGGAGACGACGAGTTTGGCGGTCAGCAGCCCCAGCCGACGGGGCACGGTGCCGCGGTCCGCCGCCAGGGCGGGATGACGGAACTCGTCGCCGAAGGCCAGCGCGCCGAGCAGTCCCGCGCCGAGCGCGGCGGGCGGCAGCGGCAGCTCCCGCGGCCAGGCTGCCAGCAGGCGCGGCTGCGGGGTGTGTCCGATGCGGGCGAGGAGCACGGCGGTGACGGCGGACACGAGCAGGACGGCCGCCCCGGTGAGGAATCCGGTGCCGATGCCGGTCGCGCGGCGCAGTTCGTACCTGAGCGGGCGGAGGGGGCTCGGCGCGGAGCGGACGGAGATGGGCGGTGGGAGGGGGGACAGGGCACGGCCGGAGGCCGGTGCGCCGGAGGTGAGCGCGGCGCCCGGGTGCGGCGCGCCTCGTGGGGCAGGTCGTGGGGACGCGGGGCGGGAATCGTGCGACGCCGGGGTGGCCGCCTCGGTTGCCGTTTCGTCCTCGCCCTCGGCTCGGGGGGCGTCGCCCGGCGCGGACGCCTCGGGGGCCGAAGGGGTCGCTCGAACCGCCGGGGACACCGCCTCGTCCGCCGCCGCCTGCCCGGGCTCGTCGGGGGCGGCAGCGGCGGACCTGGGCCCGGCGGACCGCTGAGCGCCGGCCGGGCTGGGGATCCGGTAGGGGCCGGCCGTCCCCGGCACCTCGGCGGGCACATGGCGCAGGCCGGCGGGCGAGAGGGAGGTGTCCGGAGCTGAGGGGACGGCGCCGGCGGCCGAGGACGCCGCGGCGGAGGCCGAGGAGGCCGTGCCGGCGACCGACGCATCGGTACCGGCGGTACCGGCGTCCGAATGACCCGCCCCGGTGACGGAAGAACTCGCTCCCGTGACCGAAGGGCCCGCCCCAGTGGTGGAAGGGCCCGCTCCGGTGGTGGGAGACTCCGCTCCCGGGCCGGAAGAGCCCGTGCCGGTCGGCTGCCGGGGGGCCGGTGACGGGTGGCTCTCGATGGCCCGGTGCCGGCGGACCGGAGCCGAGCGCCCCAGGGGCGCCGTACTCGCACCTGGCCCCATGTCGCCGACCTCGTCGGCCAGTTGGTGCACGAGGATGCCGTGACGGAAGGCCGTGTCGCCGATGTCGGCGCACGTACTGCCGTACACGGCCAGGCGGTTGCCGCTCTCCTGCACGACCTCGACGGAACGGCGGCCGGTGCGCGCCTCCTTGACCAGCAGAGCGGCGAGACGGGCCGCGTGCGGGCTGCGCACGGCGACGCGGGGGCGCAGGCGGGTCCGGGAGAAGTCCGCGGCCTCCTGGTCGGCGACGACTCTCCCCCGTTCCAGCGTGACGACGTGGTCGGCGGCACGCGCCGCTTCCTTGGGGTCGGACGTGCTGAACAGGACGGTGCCGCCCTGCGCCGCGTGGGCGCGCAGGGCGCCGTGCAGCCAGCGGGCCTCACCGGCGGAGAGCGCGCCGGCCGGGTCGTCGAGCACCAGGGTGTGCGGATCGGCCAGCAGTGCGCAGGCCAGCCCGAGGCGCCGGTCCATACCGCGCGCCAGGGTGCCGAGGCGTTCGTCGCGCAGACTCACGAGGCCCACGGACTCCAGAACGTCGTCCGCACGCCGGCCGGGAACACCGGCGGCCGCGCAGAGCATCCGCAGATGGCCGCGGACGGTGCGGGCCGGGTGCCCGGGCACATCGCCCAGCAGCACCCCGACTTCGCGCGAGGGGTGGGCGATGCGGTGCAGGGGGCGGCCCCTGAAGTAGGTGATGCCACGGCCGCGTTGCAGTCCGAGCATGAGTCTGAGCGTCGTCGTCTTGCCCGCGCCCGGGGCTCCGAGCAGTGCGGTGACGCGGCCCGCGCGGGTCTCGAAGGAGACGTCGTCGACGGCGGGCGGATGCTCCTTGCGGGGGTTGCTGGTCAATCCGAAGACCTGGATCACTCGCAGCAAGATAGCGCGCAATACTCCTTTTTTCGGGCATCGTGCGGCTTTTCGGGTGTAAAGGGTTCGGTCATGCCGACTGCCCCTCGTCGTTCGCACCAGGCCCGTCCGGGCTTCGGTGTCACACCTCGGGGCGCAGCATCGGCGGATTGAGGAGGGTCGCGCCGCCGGCTCGGAAGAGCTGCGCCGGACGGCCGCCCTGGCGGGTGGTGGTGCCGCCGGTCGGGACGAGGAAGCCCGGCGTGCCCGTCACCTTGCGGTGGAAGTTCCGCGGGTCGAGGGCCACGCTCCACACCGCCTCGTAGACGCGGCGCAACTCGCCGACGGTGAACTCGGGCGGGCAGAAGGCGGTGGCCAGCGACGAGTACTCGATCTTGGAGCGGGCCCGTTCCACCCCGTCCGCCAGGATCTGCGCGTGGTCGAAGGCGAGGGGTGCCACCGGCTCGCCGTCATGGCCGTAACCGCTCTGTTCCAGCAGTTCCTCGACCGGCGCCCAGCGCGCGTTGCTGGCGTCACCGCCCGCCCGGGGCGCGGGCAGGTCGGGGGCGAGCGCGAGATGCGCGACACTGACCACTCGCATCCGGGGGTCCCGTTTCGGGTCGCCGTACGTCGCGAGCTGCTCCAGGTGTGCGCCGTTGTCCTCGGCGGGCACGGCGGGGTCGTGGACGCGCAGCCCCGTCTCCTCGGCCAGTTCCCGCGCCGCCGCCTGCGCCAGGTCCTCGTCGGCCCGCACGAAACCGCCGGGCAGGGCCCACCGCCCCTGGAACGGCGGTTCGCCGCGGCGCACCGCCAGCGCGCACAGGGAGTGGCGCCGCACGGTCAGCACGACCAGGTCCACGGTGACGGCGAAGGGCGGGAAGGCTGACGGGTCGTAGGACATGCGGCGATCATAGTCGTCTGCCTGACGATAAACACTCCCTTCACCGGCCGCTTCGGCGGCTGATCCACCCCGGCGCGGCGTCCCTGCCGCCGTCTGCGCCCCGGCACCGTGCGAGCCACGTCGCGCCAGGTCGAAGCGCCGGCCGTCGGCCATCGGTGTTTCGACGGCGCCGTCCCCCGATCCGGTCCCGCCGCGCCTATTCACCTCCCTTTCCGGGCCTCCCGGAGCACGTGTCTCCCGGTCGGGTGCCCTGCCCGCCCGTGGCCTCCTCGCCCGAGGACCCAGGACGCGTCCGGTCCGGCCGCGTCCCGCCGGGGCGTGCGCCGCCCGCCGGACCGCGGGGACGTACCACGTTCGCACCCGGCTCGCGGCTCTGCACCCTCGCCCGGCGGCGGGCTGTCCCGTCGGCCAGGGCCCCCGAACGCGTCCGGCGCCGACGGGCGGGATGCGCCCCCGGCGCCGCCGGGGCCCCGGCCGTCGCGCGACGCACCGGCCGGTCGGCACGCTCTTCGCCGTCCGGCGCACCACCGTCCGGCACGCCGTCGTCCAGCACGCCGTCGTCCAGCACGCCGTCGTCCAGCACGCCGGTATCGGCTCGCCCGCTGCCGTCCGGCACGCCCGTATCGGCTCGGCCGCTGTCGGCCCGCTCGGCGCGCAGGCAGCGGCGGACCGACTCGGGGTCGAGGCCTTCGTTGCAGGCCTGGTGCAGGAGCCTGGCGAAGAGGTAGTCCGGGTCCGCCCCCAGTGCCATCGCCAGGGCCTCCCGTGCCTCCAGTTCGTCGCCGGAGGACCAGGCGACCCATCCGGCGAGGGTGAGGGGCGCGGCGGCGTGTTCGCCGTACGGTCCGACGCAGCGCCGGGCCAGTGCCCGCCAGAGGCGCAGCGCGGGTCCGGCCTCGTCACCCTCCATCCACGCCGCCGCACGGTCGCGGGTCGTACGGTCCTGCAGCCCGAGGATCAGGGCCGCGGCCTCGTCGTGTCCGAGCAGCCGGTCGTCCCGCAGGTCCTGCGCGGGCATGCCGGACACCGCAGGGGCGTCGGCCAGACGGCCCATGACCCGTTCGGCCAGGGCGAGTGTCTCCTCGGCCACGTCCGCGCGCCTGGCGTCGTCGAGGAGCCGGGAGACGATCGTCATGCCGGCGGAGTCCAGGGCGGCCTGCTGTTCGAGTGCCGCGGAGTGCTCCCACGGAAGCAGCCTCGCCCGCAGCTCGCGCAGCGAGCCGCGCACCTGGATACCGGCGTAGGTGGCCGCCGCGGCCAGCACGGACGTGCCCGGCAGACCCATGGGGACGCCCTCGGAGGGGCAGCAGGTCCGGTCGTCGCAGCAGTACGACCAGAAGCGGCCGTCCGAGATGCACAGCGCCTCGACCACCGGGACGTCGAGGGTGCCGCACTCGACGCGCAGCCTCTGAGCCAGCGGCCGCAGGCGCTCCATGACCTGTCGGCCCGATTCGCCCGGGGACGGTTCCTGGCAGAGGTAGGCGACCATCTGCTCGGGGCGGACACCGCGGCGCTCGCTGCCGGTCACCAGGCCGTGGACCAGCTGTCCGGCCGCGCCCGCCCAGTCCTCCTCGTTCGCGGGGATGCCGAGGCGGGCACGGCCGCCGAAGCGGCCCCGACCGTCCCTGTCGCGCAGGGCGACCAGGACGATGCTGTCCTCGGGGCGGTAGCCGAGCAGGTAGGGAAGGGCGTCCGCCAGTTCGGCCGGGGTGCGCAGGGTGACCTGGGGTTCGTCGCCGGGGCCGTCGCCGCGGGTCCGTGCCGCCTGGTCCGGGGCGGGCCCGGTGATGTCGCCGTTCTCCGCGGATCCGGTCGTTTCGCTGTGGTTCGTCATGGCCCGACGATCTCGCGGATCACGACGCTCCGCTCCGCCCTGTGGATAACCTCGATCAGGGACACGCCACCTTCGGCTGCCGGTCCCCCCGTACGGGCAGCCCCCTCCCCGTCCCGCCCGCCCCTGGCGCCGGATGTCAGTCCCGTCCTGTTGTATGGAACGCATGGAGCACACGAACAACGCGGACCTCCGGACAGCGGCCGACGCGGTCCTCGCCCGTCTCGTCGGGGACCCCTCCGGCGCCGCCCGCCTGCGGGAGGACCAGTGGCGGGCGATCGAGGCGCTGGTCGCGGACCGGCGCCGGGCCCTGGTCGTCCAGCGCACGGGCTGGGGCAAGTCCGCGGTGTACTTCGTGGCCACCGCGCTGTTGCGGGACCGGGGCAGCGGCCCCACCGTGATCGTCTCCCCGCTGCTCGCGCTGATGCGCAACCAGGTCGAGGCAGCGGCCCGGGCCGGTATCCGTGCCCGGACCATCAACTCCTCCAACACCGAGGAGTGGGGTGCCGTCCAGGACGAGATCACCGCGGGCGAGGTGGACGTCCTGCTGGTGAGTCCCGAGCGGCTCAACAATCCGGACTTCCGCGATCAGGTGCTGCCCGAGCTGGCCGCCGCCACCGGGCTGCTCGTGGTGGACGAGGCCCACTGCATCTCCGACTGGGGCCACGACTTCCGCCCCGACTACCGGCGGCTGCGCACGATGCTCACCGACCTCCCGCCCGGTGTGCCGGTCCTGGCGACGACCGCCACCGCCAACGCGCGCGTGACCGCGGACGTGGCGGAGCAGCTGGGCACCGGGGGCACCTCGGACGCCCTGGTGCTGCGCGGACCGCTGGACCGGGAGAGCCTCAGCCTGAGCGTGCTGCGCCTGTCCGACGCGGCGCACCGGATGGCCTGGCTCGCCGACCACCTCCACGAGCTGCCGGGCTCCGGGATCATCTACACGCTCACGGTGGCCGCCGCCGAGGAGGTCACCGCCTTCCTCCGCCGGCGCGGCCACACCGTCGCCTCCTACACGGGCAAGACGGAGAACGCCGACCGGCAGCAGGCCGAGGACGACCTGCTCGCCAACCGCGTCAAGGCCCTCGTCGCCACCTCGGCGCTGGGCATGGGGTTCGACAAGCCGGACCTGGGTTTCGTGGTGCACCTCGGCTCGCCGTCCTCCCCCATCGCCTACTACCAGCAGGTCGGCCGCGCCGGCCGCGGTGTCGATCACGCCGAGGTGCTCCTCCTGCCGGGCAAGGAGGACGAGGCGATCTGGCAGTACTTCGCCTCGCTGGCCTTCCCGGCCGAGGACCTGGTGCGCCGGACCCTCGACGTCCTCGCCCGCGCGGAGCGGCCCTTGTCGCTGCCGGCCCTGGAGCCCCTGGTGGAGCTGCGCCGCTCCCGCCTGGAGACCATGCTCAAGGTCCTCGACGTGGACGGCGCGGTGAAGCGGGTCAAGGGCGGCTGGATCGCGACCGGCCTGCCGTGGACGTACGACGCCGAGCGGTACGACTGGGTCGCGCGGCAGCGCAGGGCCGAGCAGCAGGCGATGCGCGACTACGCGTCGACGACGGACTGCCGGATGGAGTTCCTGCAGCGCCAGCTGGACGACGAGGGCGCGAAGCCCTGTGGCCACTGCGACAACTGCGCGGGCCCCCGCTTCACTGCGGACACCTCCAGCACCGCCCTGGACGCCGCGCGGGTCGACCTCGGCCGGGCCGGCGTCGAGGTGGAGCCGCGCCGGATGTGGCCGACGGGCCTCCCGGCCATCGGCGTCGAGCTCAAGGGCCGTATTCCCGCCGGGGAACAGGCGTCACCCGGGCGGGCGTTGGGACGTCTTTCCGACATCGGCTGGGGAAACCGGCTGCGTCCGATGCTGGGGGCGCACGCTCCCGACGGGCCGGTCCCGGACGACGTCGCGAAGGCCGTCGTGACGGTGCTGGCCGACTGGGCGAAGGGGCCGGGCGGCTGGGCCTCCGGCGCCGCGGACGCGCCGCCGCGTCCCGTCGGGGTGGTGACGATCGCCTCGCGCTCGCGCCCGCAGCTGATCCGTTCGCTCGGTGCGCGCATCGCCGAGGTGGGCCGGCTGCCGCTGCTCGGCTCGGTCGAGTACACGGGAGAAGCACCGGCCGTGTCCCGCAGCAACAGCGCGCAGCGGCTCAAGGCTCTCGACGGCATGGCGGTGCCCCCCGCCCTCGCCGACGCGCTCAGCGGCCAGGAGGGTCCGGTTCTCCTCGTGGACGATTACACGGAGACCGGCTGGACCCTCGCGGTCGCCGCCCGGCTGCTCCGCCGTGCGGGCGCGCCGGGTGTGTTGCCGCTGGTCCTGGCCGTGCAGGGCTGATCGCCCGCCGCCGTCGGCACGGCCGGGGCCGGGGCTCCGGCCGTCGCTCGGGGCGGTGCGCCCCCGTGCGTCGCCCGGCACCTGTCTGGGTAGGGATATAGAACGCGCAACATCCGATAACGGTCGACGGGTCCAATTGCTCGTTGCCGCATCCCAGTTCGACAGGAAGAATCGAAGTCCGCTCCCCGCACGGCTCGTCCGTGTCCCGGCAGGGCTTCGCTGCGGTGCGCGCTCCCCCGAATCCGATCCCGCCCGCAGTGTGGGCGCGTAGCCGAAGGGAGGAACGTGACCTTCGGATTCGCCTCGTCCTCGGCGGCATCTTTGTCGCCGTCCACCGCCTCCGCCGCCCGCCTGCTCGAACCCGCGGAGTGGGCCTCGGCCGGGATCCCGCTGCTGCGCAATCCGCGGGAGGTCGTCAGCGGACTGCACTCGCGACACCGTCCGGAGCCGGCGACCGCGATCGTGGCCGTGCTCGATCCGGACGAACGGCTGCGCGCGAGCGCCTCGTTCACCAGCCGCCGGGCACCGGCGGACGGATGGATGTTCCGCAACGCCCTGCTGGCGCAGCTCCGCCGGGTCGTCCCGCACGATCTGCGGCGCCGCACTCCGGTGCGCACCGCCGTGCTGCTCTATTGCCGTGAGGGCGACGCGCGCTGGACGGAGGAGGACGGTGCGTGGATGTGGGGACTGCGTGACGCCTGCACGCTGCACGGGCTGCGCTGCGGGGCGTACATCACGCTGACCCGTGACGGATGGCAGGTCCTCGGCGAGGGCCGCGGCGGCCGCCGGCCCAACGCGGTGTCGGTACCTGAGCCGTTCGCCACGTCGGAGGCACCGCCTCCGCCGCCGCGTACCGGCGGTGTCGCCTCCGACGTACTGCGACGCGCGGCGGCCCGCTGAGCCACGGGGCGGCTCGGCGCGCCGGTTCGGTGCACCCCCGCAGCCGTGCCCGACGGGAGACCGGGCTCCGCCCGTCCCCGGCCTGACCCAACCCGGTGCGCCCGACGCCGCCATGGGCCCGGACAGCGGTACGGCGCCGACGCCCGGGCATCACCACGCGCACGCAGCGCAACGCCCGCGCATCACCACGCCGTTGCGTCGCAACGCCCGTGCGTAAGCCCGGCACAGCCGCACCCCGTGCTGAACGGCGCATCCATCCGGCCGTGCTGCGGCGGGGCCCCGCCCGTACCGCGGGCGGGCAGCGGTGCGCCCCGGCCGGCGTCGGCCGCCGGGACAGGCCGATGCCGCCGCCGCGCGGGGACCGGCAGGACGGTCACCGGTGTCGTGCCCGGGCTCCGCGCCGGGACCCGGCGCCCGTGACCGGACGGCTCAGGCGCTCGCGCCCAGCACCGAGTTGATGCGCTGCGGGTCACCGCAGACGATCAACAGGGCGCCCGCCCGGGAGTGGGCCGCCGACAGTGCGGTGACGGCAGCGGCCTCGGGACCGCCGTTGAGCGCGACGACGACCACGGGACGCGCCGCGGCACGGTCGGCGACGGCGGCGTCCGCGTAGAAGACGTCGTCGCCCGCGTCGTGCTGCGCCCAGTAGGCGGCATCGCCGAAGGACAGTTCGTGGGCGGCCCACGGGTGCGGTTCCCCGGTGGTGACCACCAGCACGTCACCAGGGGTGCGGCCCGAGTCCAGGAGCAGGTCCACGGCCTCCTCGGCCGCGTCGAGCGCGCCCTCGGGAGAAGCCGGGACCAGCTGGATCTGCGGGCCCGCCGGGGTGGCGGCGGGAGTGGCCGGACGCGAGGGTCCGGGCTTGACCGGAGCCGCGTCGCGCGAGGTGCGCTGCGCCGGCGGCGTCGGCCGCAGAGGGCCGGGACGACCGGGACGCGGCGGAGCCGCGGGACGGGGGCCGGGTACGGGGCGGGGGGTCGGCGCGGTGCGGCCGCTGGCCGGAGTGGCGCGGGGACCCTGGGCCTTCTCGTGAATCTGAGGCTCCTCGGGAATGAGAGGCATGAGCTGATTTTTATCAAACGTTGGTGCGGCTCGCGTCGGCGGGTGGCGCATGCCTGCGAGCGGAATCGTCAGAAGTCGAAGCCGAGCTGGCCCTCGATCTCCGGAACGTTTCCGTCCACCCAGGCGCGGACCTTCTTGAGGTGCCGCCACCGGGGCAGCGCATCAAGATACGCCCACGACAACCGGTGGTACGGGGTGGGACCCCGCTCCGCCAGTGCGGCCTTGTGCACGGGCGAGGGATACCCGGCGTTGTCCGCAAAACCGAAGTCTGCATGGTCGATGCCCAGTTCGGCCATCATTTTGTCGCGCTGGACCTTGGCGAGCACCGAAGCCGCCGCGACCGCCACGCACGACTGGTCCCCCTTGATCACCGTACGGACCTGCCAGGGCGCCCCGAGGTAGTCGTGCTTGCCGTCGAGGATGACGGCGTCGGGCCGGACGGGCAGGGTCTCCAGGGCACGCACCGCGGCCAGTCGCAGCGCCGCGGTCATCCCCAGAGCGTCGATCTCCTCCGGGGAGGCGTGCCCCAGGGCGTAGGAGGTCACCCAGCCCCGCAGCTCCGCGGCGAGCTCGGTCCGCCGCTTGACGGTGAGCAGCTTGGAGTCGGTGAGGCCCACCGGGGGCCGGCGCAGTCCGGTGATCGCCGCGCAGACGGTGACGGGACCGGCCCACGCTCCGCGCCCCACCTCGTCGACACCGGCGATGATCTTGGCTCCGGTCGTGGCGCGGAGAGAGCGCTCGACGGTGTGAGTAGGTGGTTCGTACGGCATGGCGCCCTTAGCCTACGCCGCCCCGGACCGCCCGCGACACCCCGGTTCCCCGAAGGACGCCGGACCCTTCCCGGCAGAGGATCAGGCGCCTTCGGGCCGCAGCAGCGGCACCATCAGCCGGTCGATCATCTCCTCGATCTCCCGATCCGACCATTCACTTCCGCGAATTTTCGATCGGTACATCATCATCGCCGGTACGGCATCGAAGACATAGTCGTCGGCGGCCCCCTCCCGCACCTCCCCCCGCTCGATTCCACGGGTGACGACCTCACGGAGCATCTTGATGGTCGGCTCGATGACCCCTTCGAGGATCACGGCATGGAAGCGCTCCGCCTGCATCGTGTCGCATTCGTGAATGACCGCTCGCAGGGCGAAACCGGGGCGCGAGAACATCGCGTCGCGAGCCCGCAGACACAGCGCCAGAAGATCGTCACGCACGCTCCCGAGGTCGGGCACGCTGTCGTAGCTCGGCAGTCCGGACCGCAGGGCGTCCGCGACGAGGTCCTCCTTGGACGGCCAGCGGCGGTAGACCGCCGCCTTGCCCGTCTGGGCACCGGCGGCCACCCCCTCCATCGTCAGGCCGTTCCATCCGACGGTGCCGAGCTGCTCCAGCGCGGCATCGAGGATCGCGCGTTCGAGGACCGCGCCGCGCCGGCGGGAGGGCGTCCGGGCGGCGGCGGCCCAGTGCGAAGCAACCATTCGAGGGTCTCCAGAAAGCAAGGAGCGGTTTTGGGGGATGGAGACGCGACGCGCGCCCACAACGGGGGACGGGACACGCGACGACGACACGAGTGAACGCTTGCGTTCACTGTCGGGGAGTCACTACCGTTGACGCAACAGTGAACGCGGGCGTTCACTAAGTCATTCGTGGGGGACACATAGTGACGACCTCTTCTTCCTTGATCAAAGACCAGAAGCCGGGAGCTGCCCGCCGGGCGGGACACCCCGGCATCGCGCTGACGGTCATCGCGGCCTGCCAACTCATGGTGGTACTCGACGCGACGATTGTGAACATCGCGCTCCCGCACATTCAAGAGGCACTCGCGTTCAGCACCACCGACCTCACATGGGTGGTCAGTGCCTACACGCTCACCTTCGGCGGACTGCTGCTCCTCGGCGGCCGGGCCGGTGACATCCTCGGCCGGCGCCGCGTCTTCATGACCGGCATCCTGCTGTTCACCTTCGCCTCGCTGCTCGGCGGCTTCGCCCAGGAGCCCTGGCAGTTGCTGGCGGCGCGCGTCCTGCAGGGCATGGGAGGCGCGATCGCGTCGCCCACGTCGCTGGCGCTCATCACGACCACCTTTCCCGAAGGACCGGAGCGCAACCGGGCGTTCGGCGTCTTCGCGGCCGTCTCGGCGGGCGGCGGCGCCATAGGCCTGCTGGCGGGCGGCATGCTCACCGAGTGGCTCGACTGGCGCTGGGTGCTCTTCGTCAACGTGCCGATCGGCATCCTGATCGCCGTGCTGACCCCGGTCTACATCAGCGAGTCCGAGCGGCACTCCGGACGCTTCGACATCGCCGGGGCGGTGACCTCGACGGCCGGCATGGCGTCCCTCGTCTACGGCTTCATCCGCGCCGCGGACGAGGGCTGGCGGGACACCCTCACCATCGCGTCCTTCGCGGCGGCCGTGGTACTGCTGCTGGCCTTCACGCTCATCGAGTCGCGGGCCAAGGAGCCGATCACTCCACTGAAGATGTTCGCCGACCGCAACCGGTCCGGCACCTACGTGATCATGCTCTGCCTGGCCGCGGCGATGTTCGGCATGTTCTTCTACATCGTGCTGTTCGTGCAGAACGTACTGGGCTACACCCCGATCCAGGCCGGCCTCGCCTTCCTGCCGGTCACGGTCGTGATCGCGATCGGTGCGGGTCTGTCGCAGCGCTTCCTGCCCGTGTTCGGACCGAAACCGTTCATGCTCGTGGGCTCGGCGCTCGCGGCGCTCGGACTGGGCTGGCAGGCCCTCATCAGCTCCGACAGCTCCTACGTGGGCGGCGTGCTCGGCCCGATGCTGATCTTCGGCTTCGGCATGGGCCTGAACTTCGTGACGTTGACGCTCACCGCGGTCTCCGGAGTCGCCCAGCACGAGGCCGGCGCGGCGTCCGGGCTGCTCAACGCGATGCAACAGGTGGGCGGATCGATCGGCCTGGCCATCCTGACGACCGTGTTCGGCACGGCCAGCAAGGACGAGGCGGCCAAGGTGCTGCCGGACTTCCTCGCCAACAGCTCGCCCGAGCAGAAGGCGGAGTTCGCCAGGACCCACCAGCTGCCCGCTCCCTGGGGGCACGAGGTGCTGGCCGAGGGCATCTCGGCGGCCTTCGTCCCCGCCGCGGCCATGGCCGTACTCGCCCTGGCCACGGCGTGGCTGGTGATCCGCGTCCGCAAGAGCGACCTGGAGGCTCTCTCCGGTACGGCCGGACCCGGCATGGGCTGACGGCACGGCCGGGCCCGGCCGGCCCGGGGGCGCCGGCGGACCGGCGTCGACCGTCATCCGCCGGCCACTGCCTCACCGGCCGGTGGGGCAGCGGCCGCCGCATCACCCGGCGGCGCTGTCCACCCCGGCCGTCCAGCTCGGCAGCGCCTCGGTCCGGGCCACCCACTCGGCCGGCGGCGCGCCCGCCCGGCCGGAGGCGGCGATCACCCCGCCCACGATCGCGCAGGTCGTGTCCACGTCCCCGCCGACCTGGGCGGTCGTCCAGAAGGCGTGCTCGTAGTCACCGAGGGCCCGCGCGGCTGACCAGAGCGCGAAGGGGACCGTGTCGTGGGCGGTGGTACGCCTGCCGCAGCCCAGTACGGCGGCGACGGTGGCAGCGTCGCCGTAGTCGAGCATGTCGCGGGCTCGGCGCAGCCCGGCGCCGACGGCGCTCTTCGGCACGAGGGCGATCACCCCGTCGAGGAGCGCGTGCGCCCGGGGCGGACCGTCGGCCGACGCGGCCAGCGCCGCGGCGGCGGCGACCGCCATGGCGCCGACCACCGCCTCGCGGTGCTGATGCGTGGGGTAGGCCGAGATCTCGGCCTGGTGGGTCGCCTGCTCCGGATCGTCCGCGTACCAGGCGCCCAGGGGCGCGATGCGCATCGCGGCACCGTTGCCCCAGGACCCCTGGCCGTTGAAGAGGGCGGCGGCGAGCTCGCGCCAGTCACCGCCCTCACGGACCAGCCGCAGCAGCCGGTTGACCGCCGGGCCGTAGCCGCGGTCGAAGTCGTGGTGCTCCGCGAAGGACCGTGCCAGGGCGTCCTGGTCGATGCGGAGGTGGGCGGCCAGGACGGTGACCACGGAGGCGGCCATCTCGGTGTCGTCGGTCCACTGCCAGGTCCCGGGCGGCAGCTCCCGGCGCTTGAGCAGCGGATAGTTCGCGGGAACGAAGAACTGTGAGCCCAGCGCGTCCCCGACCGACAGTCCGCGCAGGCTGGCCAGGGCCCTGTCCAGGCGCCCGTCAGGAGAGGAATGAGCGGTCATCGCCCTGCCACCTTATCCCGTGATCCCGTACGGTTCCGGTTTCCGCCACCGCTCGAAGGGCCGGTCCAGGGTGTACTTGCCGTCGTCGCCCAGGACGAGCATCCGGAACTCGCCGTTGCCCGGGTTCGACAGCGATTCGAACTCCGCGACCGACCAGTGGAACCACCGCATGCAGAACAGGCGCATCGCCAGTCCGTGCGTGACCAGGAGGACGTTCGGCGGGTGGTCGGGGGCCTCGAAGCTGCGGAAGAGGCTCTCCAGGAAGCCGCCGACCCGGTCGTAGACGTCGGCGCCGGACTCGCCCTGCGCGAAACGGTAGAAGAAGTGGCCGTAGGCGTCGCGGTACGCCTTCTGCAGGCGCACGTCCTCGCGGTCCTGCCAGTTCCCCCAGTCCTGCTCGCGCAGCCGGGGCTCCTCCCGTATCCGTATGAGCTCGGGGTCGAGGTGGAAGGCGCGCAGCGTCTCGTGCGTGCGGCGGTAGGGGGAGACGTACACGCTGACGCGCTCGCGGCCGAACACCTCGCGCAGGGTCTTGCCGGTCTCCTCGGCCTCCGCCCAGCCCTGCTCGGTCAGGGCGAGCGCGTGGTCGGGTTCGCGCTCGTACACGGAGTCGTCGTGGTTGCCGACCGATTCGCCGTGCCGGACGAGAACGATGCGCCGTGGTCGTGCCATGCCAGAACCCTAGATCGTGGAAGCCGGAACCGAAGACTCCTACCTGCCCCGTACGGCGCAGGTCACACGGTCCAGGAGGGTTCCAGCTGCACGATGTCCCCCGTGAGGGCCGCGACGTCGGCCTCCGTCTGGGCGCGCAGGGCGAGCCGCTCGACCCTCTCGGCGCGGTACTTGCCGTGTTCGGCGGCCGACCGCCACATCGACAGCACCAGGTACTCGTTGCCGGGCGCCTCGCCGAAGAGCCCGCGGATCATGCCGGGCGAGCCGGCCATCGCGGGGTTCCAGACCTTCTCCTGCATCAGCACGTAGTGCTCGGCCCGGTCCTCGTGAGCACGGCAGAGCGCCACCCGCAGCAGGTCGGCGTCGGTGAAGCGGGGTTCGAAGCCGGTCTTCACGTCGAACCGGTGGTCGAAGAGCCTGACCTGGGCGTCCTTGAAGGTGCCGACCTGGGCCGAGGCGAGGCGGTCGTGCGAGCGCGCCATGAAGGAGTCGTAGAAGGCCCTGCTCTCCCAGAACGCGAACACGTGGGCCACGTCCGGCCGCCCCCGGCTCCAGCCACCCCCCTGCCCACGGAAACCCGGCTCCCCCGGAAGCCCCGCCCACTTCCGCTGCCCACGCTCGAAACCGCGGCGGTCGACCACGGTGCAGCGCATCCACTTGACCAGCACCGCGCCATGGTAAGGCCAGGGAACGTGGCACCGGTCACTTCCGGGCGGACCGCTCTTCGGCCGCCCTCATCGGGCCCATGGCAGGATGGGCAACCGGCCGACACCGTTCGGCAGTTGGGGTGGCGGGGCAAGCAGGACCGGGGAAGGGGAAGTCTGTGAACGGCCTCAGCAAGGGGATCCGCAAGGTCGAGGTCGCGCTGCGTTGGGACCCGAGTCCGGCGGGACAGCCACCCGCCGATCTGGATCTCGTCGCCGGGACCTATACGGCGGACGATCCGTACGGGGCCCCCTCGTACGTGGTGCACTTCGACAGCCGCTCGCCCGACGGCACCATCTATCTGAACCGGGACAGCCAGGACGGCAAGGGCTTCGGGTACGACGAGGTCATGACGCTGGAGCTGGAGCGGCTCGACGCCCGGTACGCGCGCGTGGTCGTCGGCGTCGTGATCCAGCAGCGCTCCGGGGAACGGACCTTCGCCGGCGTGGCCAATCCGGGCCTGCGCATCCGGGAGGGATACACGGAGCTGGCCGAGGACGCTTTCGCCGGGGTTCCCGGGGCGACCGCGGCGACGGTCGCGGAGTTCGTCCGGGACGAGACGGGGGCGTGGGAGTTCCGCGCCGGTGTCCACGGCTTCGAGGGCGACCCGGCGGCCTTCACCGGCACCATGGGCGCGGCCCGCAGGCCCTGACCCCGGTGGAACGAGCGGAGGGGCGCCGGCCGTGGGCCGGCGCCCCTCACTCATGGGGTCCTACCGATCAGCTGCAGCCGCTGGTCGAGCCGCAGCCCTCGCAGATGTAGCAGGAACCTGCCCGCTGCATCTTCGTCCCGCAGGAGAAGCAGAGCGGGGCGTCGGCCTGGATGCCCAGCTGCATCTCCACCAGCTCGGCGCTGGTGTGCGCCTGCTTGGGGGCCGGCTTGGCCGCCTCGACCTCGGCCTTCGGCGTGGCGACGGCCTTCAGCTCCTGGGCGCGCGGCGCCGACTGGGCCAGGCCCTCGACGTCGACCTCGTCGTCCGACGGCTCGTACGAACCGGTCTCCAGGTGCCGCTGGCGCTCCTCGGCGGAGTGGATGCCGAGGGCGGAGCGGGTCTCGAAGGGCAGGAAGTCCAGCGCCAGGCGGCGGAAGATGTAGTCGACGATCGACTGCGCCATCCGCACGTCCGGGTCGTCCGTCATGCCGGCCGGCTCGAAGCGCATGTTGGTGAACTTCGAGACGTACGTCTCCAGCGGGACGCCGTACTGGAGGCCGACGGAGACGGCGATGGAGAAGGCGTCCATCATGCCCGCGAGAGTCGAGCCCTGCTTGGACATCTTCAGGAAGACCTCGCCGAGACCGTCGTCCGGGTAGGAGTTGGCGGTCATGTAGCCCTCGGCGCCGCCGACCGTGAAGGAGGTGGTGATGCCGGGACGGCCCTTCGGGAGGCGCTTGCGGACCGGGCGGTACTCGACCACCTTCTCGACCGCGGCGCGGATCGTCTCCTCGGCCTTCTCCGTGACCTCGGCCTTCTCCGTGTCCTTGGCCGACTTGGTCTTCGCCGAGAGCGGCTGGCCGACCTTGCAGTTGTCGCGGTAGATGGCGAGCGCCTTGACGCCCATCTTCCAGGCCTCGAAGTAGACCTCCTCGACGTCCTCGACCGTCGCGGACTCCGGCAGGTTGACGGTCTTGGAGAGGGCGCCGGAGATCCAGGGCTGGATCGCGGCCATCATGCGGACGTGGCCCATCGCGGAGATGGAACGCTCGCCCATGGCGCAGTCGAAGACCTCGTAGTGCTCGGTCTTCAGACCCGGGGCGTCGATCACATTGCCGTGGTCGGCGATGTGGGCGACGATCGCCTCGATCTGCTCCTCCTGGTAGCCCAGGCGGCGCAGGGCCTGCGGGACGGTGCCGTTGACGATCTGCATCGAGCCGCCGCCGACCAGCTTCTTGAACTTGACCAGGGCGAGGTCGGGCTCGAGACCGGTGGTGTCGCAGGACATCGCGAGACCGATAGTGCCGGTCGGGGCGATGACGGACGCCTGCGAGTTACGGAAACCGTTCTTCTCGCCGAGGCGGATCACGTCCTGCCAGGCCTCCGTGGCGGCGGCCCAGATCGGGGTGTCCAGGTCGTCCATGCGGACGGCCGCGGTGTTGGCGTCGGCGTGCTGCTTCATGACGCGCAGGTGCGGCGTGGCGTTCTTGGCGTAGCCGTCGTACGGGCCGACGACCGCGGCGAGCTCAGCCGAGCGCTTGTACGACGTACCCGTCATCAGCGAGGTGATCGCGCCGGCGAGGGCGCGGCCGCCGTCCGAGTCGTAGGCGTGGCCGGTCGCCATGAGCAGGGCGCCCAGGTTGGCGTAGCCGATGCCGAGCTGGCGGAAGGCGCGGGTGTTCTCGCCGATCTTCTCCGTCGGGAAGTCCGCGAAGCAGATCGAGATGTCCATCGCGGTGATGACCAGCTCGACGACCTTGGCGAAGCGCTCGACGTCGAAGGACTGGTTGCCCAGGCCGTCGTCCTTGAGGAACTTCATCAGGTTCAGCGAGGCGAGGTTGCAGGACGTGTTGTCCAGGTGCATGTACTCGCTGCACGGGTTCGAGCCGTTGATACGGCCGGACTCCGGGCACGTGTGCCACTGGTTGATGGTGTCGTCGTACTGGATGCCGGGGTCGGCGCAGGCCCAGGCGGCCTCGGCCATCTTGCGGAAGAGCGACTTGGCGTCGACCTCCTCGATGACCTCGCCGGTCATGCGGGACGTCAGGCCGAACTTGCCGCCCGTCTCGACGGCCTTCATGAACGTGTCGTTCACACGGACCGAGTTGTTGGCGTTCTGGTACTGGACGGACGTGATGTCGTCGCCGCCCAGGTCCATGTCAAAGCCCGCGTCGCGCAGGGCGCGGATCTTCTCCTCTTCCTTCACCTTGGTCTCGATGAAGCCCTCGATGTCGGGGTGGTCGACGTCGAGGATGACCATCTTGGCGGCGCGGCGGGTGGCACCACCGGACTTGATGGTGCCGGCGGAGGCGTCGGCGCCGCGCATGAAGGAGACCGGTCCGGAGGCGTTGCCGCCGGAGGAGAGCAGCTCCTTGGAGGAACGGATCCGGGAGAGGTTCAGGCCGGCACCGGAGCCGCCCTTGAAGATCATGCCCTCTTCCTTGTACCAGTCGAGGATCGACTCCATGGAGTCGTCGACGGACAGGATGAAGCAGGCGGAGACCTGCTGCGGCTGGGGCGTGCCGACGTTGAACCAGACCGGGCTGTTGAAGCTGAAGATCTGGTGCAGGAGGGCGTAGGCCAGCTCGTGCTCGAAGATCTCGGCGTCGGCGGGCGAGGCGAAGTACTTGTAGTCCTCACCGGCCTTCCGGTACGTCTTCACGATGCGGTCGATCAGCTGCTTGAGGCCGGTCTCGCGCTGCGGGGTGCCGACGGCACCGCGGAAGTACTTGCTGGTGACGATGTTGACCGCGTTCACCGACCAGAAGTCGGGGAACTCGACGCCGCGCTGCTCGAAGTTGACCGAGCCGTCGCGCCAGTTGGTCATGACGACGTCACGACGCTCCCAGGCCACCTCGTCGTAGGGGTGGACCCCGGGAGTGGTGTGGACGCGCTCGACACGGAGTCCCTTGCCCGCCTTGGTGCCCTTGGCGCGGGAGCTCCGTGCCGGACCGCTCGCCGTCTCTGTCATGCCGCCTCCCTGTACGGGCGAAAACGCCCTGAAGTGCCGCGATTGTTCCCGTGGCACGGTGTTCTGTCTGGTGTTGCGGGCACCTCTGGCTCCGCCCGCAACAGGTCTTTTCTCACTCGCCGCCGACCGGCCGGGCCCGGACCGTCGGGTCCGGATCCGGCCCGCCGGTCAGTCGGCGGCGCCTGCGGGCTCGGGGACCTGTGCCGTCCCCGTGGACCCGCGGTCGTCTTCCTGGCTCCCCGCGCCGGCCGCCTCGCCGGCCTCGCCGGGACGCCCCGTCGCCTCCCTCAGCTCCGCGATCGCGGCCTCGAAGTCCTCGAGCGAGTCGAACGCCCGGTAGACCGAGGCGAACCGCAGATAGGCGACGAGGTCGAGCTCCTGCAACGGGCCGAGTATGGCCAGCCCCACGTCATGGGTGGTCAGCTCGGCGCTTCCGGTGGCCCGCACCGCCTCCTCGACCCGCTGGCCGAGCTGGGCGAGCGCGTCCTCGGTGACGGGCCGGCCCTGACATGCCTTGCGCACACCATTGATGATCTTGAGACGGCTGAACGGCTCGGTGACCCCGGACCGCTTCACCACCATGAGCGAGCACGTCTCCACGGTCGTGAAGCGACGGGAGCAGTCGGGGCACTGACGGCGCCTGCGGATCGACGTGCCGTCGTCGGTCGTACGACTGTCGACCACGCGGCTGTCGGGGTGCCTGCAGAAGGGGCAGTGCATGAACTCCCAACCCTCCTCACAGCAGACTCAAATAGCCTCACGAGGCCCTTCAGGCCCCTCGAAGCAGCCCCAAGCATAGGCGATCCCGGCGGGCGCGAAGACCGGGGGGAACACAACTTGTGGGCTGCTCTCGCAATCCAACCACTAGATGTGGGGCTTGGCTCATATATTCACGCGCTGCACGCGTGTCGCGGCCGTGCGCACAAAGGGCCACATGCCCCCGAGGTGCGGCGATACGCCGGGGCACGCCCGCACCGTGCCGGCGCATGCGGAGATACGGTGGGCGCCGCGGGGAGGGGCCGTGGGGCTACGGCACAGATGGGTACCGGTCCCCGTCGAACGGGACACCTGATGGCAGACTGGGGCGACAACCAGCGAGGTCGCCACCCGGCGGTGAAGAGTACAGCAATGAGCCCTTTTGTCCGCCGGGCACCGCGATAGCTATACACCCGGATCACTTCTCCAGGCGGTCGATTCGCGTTTTTTCACTCGAACGTGTGTTTGGCGCAACCTTTCGAAAGCTACTACCGTTGTGCTGCAGGGAGACCATCGAGAGGGGCCGACGTGACCACCACCGCCGACAGTGCCGCCATCACTGCCCAGGACCGCCCCCAGGGCCGACCTGAGCCGGTGCATGCGATGAGCGACGCCACGCTAGTCGAGGGGCCGAAGCGCTCCCTGCCGGGCCGACCTCCCGGCATCCGGGCGGACAGCTCCGGACTGACCGATCGCCAGCGCAGGGTGATCGAAGTCATCCGGGACTCCGTGCAGCGGCGCGGCTACCCGCCGTCGATGCGGGAGATCGGCCAGGCCGTCGGCCTTTCCAGCACCTCCTCCGTCGCGCACCAGCTGATGGCACTGGAGCGCAAGGGCTTCCTGCGCCGCGACCCGCACCGCCCGCGCGCCTACGAGGTGCGCGGTTCCGACCAGGCCGCCTCCGTGCAGCCCACGGACACCGCCGGCAAGCCCGCCGCGTCGTACGTCCCGCTCGTCGGGCGCATCGCGGCCGGTGGTCCCATCCTCGCCGAGGAGTCCGTGGAGGACGTCTTCCCCCTCCCGCGGCAGCTGGTCGGTGACGGCGAGCTCTTCGTCCTCAAGGTCGTCGGCGACTCCATGATCGAGGCCGCCATCTGTGACGGCGACTGGGTCACGGTCCGCCGCCAGCCGGTCGCCGAGAACGGCGACATCGTGGCCGCGATGCTCGACGGCGAGGCCACCGTCAAGCGCTTCAAGCGCGAGGACGGGCACGTCTGGCTCCTCCCGCACAACTCGGCGTACGAGCCCATCCCCGGTGACGACGCGACCATCCTCGGCAAGGTGGTGGCCGTACTGCGTCGCGTCTGAGCGCCACGCCGGGCGGATCCTGCACGACAGCGACCCGCCGCCCCGACCGGGCCCCGGAACCTCTGCGCCGGTTCCGGGGCCCTGCGCTGTCCGGGCTTCCTCAGTCGCCCTCCGACTGGCGCGCCGCCGCGTCGATGGCGGCCAGCGACTTGCGTACCTGGTTGCGGTCCGTGGTGAACCAGAAGTCGGGCAGCGAAGCCTTCAGGTAGCTCCCGTACCGGGCCGTGGCCAGGCGCTGGTCCAGTACGGCGACGACACCGCGGTCTCCCGACGCCCGGACGAGACGGCCGGCACCCTGAGCCATGAGCAGCGCGGCATGCGTGGCGGCGACCGCCATGAAGCCGTTGCCGCCGGCCTCCTCGACCGCCTTCTGCCGAGCGCTCATCAGCGGGTCGTCGGGGCGCGGGAACGGGATCTTGTCCATGACGACCAGCTGGCAGCTGGGACCCGGGACGTCCACGCCCTGCCACAGGGACAGCGTGCCGAACAGACAGGTCCGCGGATCGGCGGCGAAGTTCTTGATCAGCTCGCCGAGTGTCTCCTCGCCCTGGAGGAGGATCGGGTACTCGGGGATGCGCGAACGCAGCTCCTCGGCGGCCAGCTGGGCCGCCCGCATCGAGGAGAACAGACCCAGCGTGCGGCCGTCGGCCGCCTGGATCAGCTCCGTCAGCTCGTCGAGCATGTCGCCGCGGTCGCCGTCCCGCGCGGGCCGTGCCAGGTGCTTGGCCACGTACAGGATGCCCTGCTTGCGGTAGTCGAAGGGCGAACCCACGTCGACGCCCTTCCACTGCGGCACGTCGTCCCCCTCCGTCCCCTCGGGAGCGAGGCCGAGGGAGGCGCCGACACCGTTGAAGTCGCCGCCCAGCTTCAGCGTCGCGGAGGTCAGCACGACGGAGCGGTCGGTGAAGAGCTTCTCGCGCAGCAGGCCCGACACGGACATGGGGGCGACGCGCAGCGAGGCACCGAAGCGGTCGTGCCGCTCGTACCAGACGACGTCCCACTCCGAGCCGTGCGTGATCCGCTCCGCCACGTCGTGGACGGACTCCACCGAGGCCAGCGCCTGCTTGCGGACCGCGTCCTCGTCCTGCACGGACTTGTCCCGCGTGGTGCCGATCGCGGAGATCACCGTGCGGCAGGCGTCGCGCAGCGCCATCAGCGCGTAGCCGAGGTCCTCCGGGATCTCCTCCAGCCGGCCCGGCAGGGCCAGCTCCATCAGCCGCTCGAAACCCTCCGCGGCCGTCTGCAGCTGGTCGGCGGCCTTCTCGTTCACCAGTTTCGCGGCCCGCCGGACCGCGCGGTTGACCTGGCCCGGAGTGAGCTCGCCGGTGGCCACCCCGGTGACCCGGGAGACCAGCTCGTGCGCCTCGTCGACGATCAGCACCTCGTGCTGCGGCAGCACCGGCGCGCCCTCGATGGCGTCGATCGCGAGCAGCGCGTGGTTGGTGACGACGACCTCGGAGAGCTTGGCGCGCTCCCGGGCCATCTCCGCGAAGCACTCCGCGCCGTAGGCGCACTTCGAGGCGCCCAGGCACTCCCGCGAGGACACCGACACCTGCGACCAGGCCCGGTCGGAGACGCCGGGCGTGAGGTCGTCGCGGTCGCCCGTCTCCGTCTCGTCCGCCCAGTCCCGCATCCGCAGCAGGTCCTGGCCCAGCTTGCTGGTGGGAGCGGCGGCCTCGAACTGGTCGAACAGGCCCTCTTCCTCGTCCTGCGGAACGCCCTCGTGGAGCCGGTGCAGGCACAGGTAGTTCGACCGGCCCTTGAGCATCGCGAACTCCGGGCGGCGGCGCAGCTGGGGGTGCAGGGCGTCGACCGTGCGCGGCAGGTCCCGCTCGACCAGCTGGCGCTGCAGGGCCAGCGTCGCGGTGGCCACGACGACGCGCTCCCCGTGCGCGAGTGCGGGCACCAGGTACCCGAGCGACTTGCCGGTGCCGGTGCCGGCCTGGACCAGCAGATGGGAGCCGCCGTCGATCGCTTCCGCGACGGCTTCGGCCATGGCCACCTGGCCGGGACGCTCCGTGCCGCCGACGGCGGTGACGGCGGCGTGCAGGAGTTCGGGGAGTGAGGGCTTCGTCATAGCGCGACCACCCTACGGCCCGGGACTGACAAACGGGTGACGGTGACGGAGAGCGGGGACGCCGGAGGTCGCGGGGACGGCGGACGCAAGGGTGGGCTCCTCGGCAGGCGGGACGGGTGGTGCAGGCCCTACGACAGCTCTCGCGCGCACCGCTCACGGACCATGAGGGCGGCTCGTTTGGCGGGCAGGTCGACCTCGGCGGTGAGCTGGAACCCGGCGGACAGGAAGGCCGCGACGGAGACGGTGTTGCGCACGTCGGGTTCGGCGAGGACGCGGGAGCAGCCGGGCCGCCTGTCGAGGACGAGGCCGGCCACGGCCCTGATCAGGGTGGTGCCGAGACCCCGCCCGCGGTCGGCACCGTCGCCGATGAGGAGGTGGATGCCCGTGTCGTGGGGCCGGACCGGACAGTACCGGGCCAGCGGGTCGAGGTCGGCCCGGTAGATCTCCCAGTAGCTCATCGGCGTCCCCTCCAGCAGGCCGAGGCACGGGACGCTCCGTCCGTCGCCGGCGAGCTGGGCCCGGAGGTGGTCCTCGGTCACGGTCCGCGGCCCGGTCAGCTCCCAGAAGGCGGCGACGGCGGGGTCGTTCATCCAGCGGGCGATGAGCTCGGCGTCCTGTTCGACGTGGACGGGCACCAGCTGGAACAGGCCCTCGGGCGTGGCTGCCGGGCCCCAGCCGGCGACACGGTCGAGCAGGTCGTCATCGGTGCGCGAGTCCGGGAGGTCGCCGGCCGGCGGTTCCCGGAAGAGGGTGACGAACTCCTCGGGCAGGTGCAGGTCCAGGGTGTCGTCCCCGTCCGTGTCCGTCTCTGTTTCCGGGCCGGGCTCCGGGTCGGTGCCGCGGTCGGCGGGGGCGGTGGGGGCGTCGGTGCGCGCATCGGTGGAAGCCACGGTGTCGCTCCTTTCGGGAGGCGGGGTCGGGCGTTGTCGTCGGGTGCTCAGGAGTGCAGGGGGTTGGTGATCGTGACGTAGACGGACTGGGTGTCGACCGGGCCGACGAGCTCGTCGAGGCCGCGCAGGCGGGTCAGCAGGTTGGCCTTGCAACGCAGTACGGGCGAGTCGAGCAGCCGGGCGGGCAGCGCGCTGCGCCTCGGGGCCGGTGACGAGGCGAGCGGGCCGAGGAAGCGGCGGAAGGCGGAGAGCAGCAGCCGTTCGTCGGCGAGGCCCTGCGAGCCGAACGCTCCGACCAGGCCGAGCACGTTGTTGATGGCCAGGTAGTAGGCGAAGCGCTCGTCGGTGACCTCGTCGGAGACGAACGTGTCGCTGCGGGTGCCGATGCCCGGCAGCCTGGCGTCCAGTTCCGCGCGGCGGGACTCGCGGAAGTAGTAGCCCTGGTTGTCGCGGTAGCGGCCGCCGGCCGGCCAGCCGTCGGCGTCCAGCAGGAGCAGCGTGTTCTGCTGGTGGGCCTCCAGGGCGATGCCGGCCTCCGCGTCCAGCCACAGCACGGGGCGGACGACGTGCTCGAGGTACCGCAGGAACCACTCGGCGGCGACCGCGCCGCGTGGGCGGCCGGTGCGCCGGGCGAGACGGGTGACGATCTCGCCGAGCCTGGAGTGCGCGGCGGGGCCGCTCCCGCACTCGCCGTCGGCCGTCCGGGGCGGGCGGGCCGCGACGAGGGCCGCGACGCAGGAGACGTCGTCCGAAGGGCGGAAGGGGTTGTGCCGGATGACGGCGTCGAGCCCTTGCCCGGGCGCGCCGTCCGGTCCGTCCACGGCGATCCAGGCCGGGTCGCGGACGATGTCGAAGTCCGGGTGAGCGGCCCGCCAGCGCCGGGACAGGCCGGCGCGCAGCAGACGGTGGACCTCGACGCCGCGGTGGAGCTCCTTGCGCAGGTTCTCCCGGCGGGAGTTGGTGATGTGCAGCGCCAGGGACAGCTTGAGCATGGCGGGCGCGCCGCTGCGGTGGACGGTACGCAGGGAGGACGTGGGGTGCCACGGGTCGCCGTGGGGACCGAGGTCACGCAGCAGTCCGGCGTCCAGCAGGGCCTGCGTCCCGGGCCGGTGCCGGACCTCGCGGAACTGCCAGGGGTGCAGGGGCAGGGCGGCGTGGCCGTCCGGCACCGCCAGGCCCGTTCCGGCGAGGCGCGCGGTGAGTCCGGGCGCGGCGACCGGGCGCCCGCGCTCGGTCCAGGCCGAGTCGGTGGCCAGGACGGAGGGTGCGACGGCCAGCCAGTGCAGCGGGAAGGAACCGCGCAGCTCGGGTGAGTACCGAAGGGCCTCGGCGTCGGTGAGCCCCTCCCGGCTCTTCGGGGTCGGATGGAGGGGGTGTCCGAGAAGGAGGGCCTGTTCGGCGGTGAGGAAGAAATCGGGGCCGTCGTCGGGACGTCGCCGGCGGTCCTGGAGGAAGACGGCGGTGCGGCGAGCGGAGTCGGCCACGCGCGCGACGAGGTCGGTGCCGTGGGCCCCCGCTTCCCCGGCCGCCTCCCTCGCGAGGAGCGCGGCGACCGTCACCGCGTCCACGGGCGGCGCGGACGCGGGGGCACCGGTCAGGCGCGGGGGTCCGAAGCGGTGCATGCCTGTCGGGGACCAGTACGGGACGGGGACGACCAGGGCGGTGCCGCTGGCCGGCAGCGGAATGGTCAGGAGGCCGTCGTCCGGCGCCGGCAGGCCGGCCTCGCGGGTCCAGCAGCGCAGCAGGTTCCCCACCGCGGCGGCCCGGGCGGTGCCGTGCGGGTCGGGGTCGTCCGGGCGGGAGCGGCGCAGGGCCGCGCGCTCCGGCTCCGCCGACGGCGGACGCGCGGGAACGGGGTGGTGCGGTCGGTCCGGGTCCGTGTGGCCCGTGGGCCCGGGGACGGAGGCGGTGGCGGGTTCGGGCGCGGGGGTGGTGTGCAACGCGGGTCCTCGGTGGCGTGCTGTGTCGGGCGGCGTCGGGGGCGGGCGGGGCTCAGCCTGGAGCGCCCCGGCCGGGCGACGGGGTGTGGCAGGTGCGGGGCGGCGGGGCCGCGGCCACCGTCTGGAGCGCGTCGGTCAGCCGGTCCAGCACAGCCGTCGCCTGTTCTTCGGTGATGGTCAGCGGCGGCAGCAGTCGTACGACGCTCGCGGACGGCCCCGAGCGGTCCACGACGAGCCCGCGGCGCAGGCACTCCCGCTGGACTGCGGCGGCAGTCCCGGGCGCGGGGGCGGCGGCACCGTGCTCGCCGTCGGCTGCCACCAGTTCGACCCCGATCATCAGCCCCCGCCCGCGCACGTCACCGACGCAGGCGAACTCCCCGGCCAGGCACCGCAGTCGGGCCAGCATGCGGGCGCCCAGGGCGGAGGCGTGTTCGGCGAGCCGGTGCGCGCGGACGTGGGCGAGGGTCGCCGTGCCGGCGGCCAGGGCGAGTTGGTTGCCGCGGAAGGCGCCGGCACCGGGGTCCCCCACGCACAGGTCCTCGTGGTGGACGACCGCGGCCAGCGGCCGACTGCCGCCGATGGCCCTGGGGAGGACGAGGACGTCGGGGGTGATCCCGCTGTGCTCCACCGCCCAGAAGGCTCCGGTCCTGCCCACTCCCGTCTCGGTCTCGTCGGCGATCAGCGGCACGGCCCGCTCGGCCGTGAGCCGCCGCACGCGTCGCATCCACGCGTCGGGGGCGGGGAACACTCCGTCCCCGTCGAGCACCGGCCGGAGCATCAGCCCGGCGGGCCGCGTCTGCCCCGCGCGGCGGCCGTCGAGCACGGACTCGGCCCAGCGGGCGGCGAGTTCGGCGCCGTGTTCACCGGGGGCACCGAGGTGGTGGGCGTCGGTGAGGGTGACCACCCGGTCCCGTCCGGTGGCGGCGCGGACGAGACCGAGGGCGGCGGCGACGGCGTCCGTGCCGTCCGGCCCGCAGAACCGGACGCGCGCGTGGCCGGCCAGGCCGGGCGGCAGGGTGCGCAGCAACTCGGCGACGAAGGCGTCCTCCACCGGCGTGGTGAGGTTCGTGACCTGCAACGGGGCACCCGAGTCGAGCACCTTGCGGATGGCTTCCAGCACCACCGGGTGGTTGTGCCCCAGGACCGGCGTCCCGGCGCCCGAGCCACAGTCCAGGTAACGCCGCCCGTCCGCGCCCTCGATGGTGAGGCCCCGGGCCCGGACCGGCACGATCGGCAGGGCGCACGCGGAGGTACGGGCCGCGGGCTCGCGCGCCGTCCGCATCCTCGGTGGGCTCCCGCCGGAGTTCGCCCGTGCGGACACGCCGTCCTCGTCGCGCTCGGCGGCGGCCCGGCCGCCGCCCCCGCACTCGGACGCCGGCTCCCTGTACGCGGTTCCCGCCACGGCTCCCTGTCCTCCCGCTGTCCGGAGGCGAGTCGCGTATCGTGTCGCCCTCGTCGCCGCCCTCGGCACGGGGACCGCGTCCGGACAGCAGTCCCCCCACCGCTACCAACCCCCGGCCGTTCACCGGGTTACGGGTTGCCTCAAGATCCTTGCCGTGACGTAACCGTTGCCGTTCCGTCGGAACTCCCCCACAGCGACCGCATAGTGTGTGGTGCCGTTCCAGGACGCCGCGGACCTCGCGGCCCGGCTCGTACTCGGCCCGGGCCCGGCGACAAACGCGGCCGCAGCACCACTCGTTCACAGCAGGGGGAGTCAACACCATGCGATCCATACGGCCGTCGTTCACCACGCGCGGGCACAGAGGCGGGCGGCGCAGGGCCTTCCCCGTGCCGGCCGCCGTGGCACTCGTGTCGGCACTCGTGCTCACCGCCACCGCCTGTGAGTCGGGCGATGACGAGGCGGGCGGCGACGCCTCGGCCTCCGCGTCCGCGGCGGACGGCGGCAACGGTGAGATCAGGATCCCGGACCACATCAAGGACAAGCTCAAGGAACACGGGATCGACGTCGACGAGTGGAAGAACGGCGCCTGGAAGAACTGGAACAAGGAGGACTGGCTGCGCGAGGCGCAGGACTACGTCAACCCGATCATCGAGGACCTCTGGGACCCGGACCGCATGCGGGACGCCGAGGAGCCGGACAAGGGTGTCGACGACAGCGACCTCTCCGGTGACCAGGGCGTCACCGACCCGGAGCCGCAGCCGGTCCAGGCCGAGGCGGTGCCGCCGTCGTACCACGAGAACGCGGCCACCGCGGGCAAGGTGTTCTTCGACTCCCCCGAGGGCACCATGGTCTGCTCGGCGACGGTCGTGCAGGACCCGGCGCACCCCGGCAAGTCGAACATGGTCTGGACGGCGGGCCACTGCGTGCACGCGGGGAAGAAGGGCGGCTGGTACCGCAACATCGCCTTCGTGCCGTCGTACAACGACTCCGGCATGTCGACCGCCGAGCTGGAGAACGCGACGACGGAGGAGGTCGCTCCCTTCGGCGTGTGGTGGGGCGACTGGGCGCAGACCTCCGACCAGTGGATCGAGCAGGGCGGTGCGACGGGCGGCGACGGTGCCTCGTACGACTTCGCGGTCATCCATGTGACGCCGGAGAAGGGCAGCAACGGCAAGTCCCTGGAGGAGACGGTCGGGTCAGCGCTGCCGGTGGACTTCACGGCGCCCGCCGTGCCGAAGGTCGAGAGCATCACCGCGACCGGTTACCCGGCCGCGCCGCCCTACGACGGCCAGAAGCTGTTCCAGTGCGCGGACAAGCCGGGCCGGCTGTCGCTGACCGCCTCGGACCCGACGATGTACCGCATCGGCTGCACCATGACCGGCGGTTCGTCCGGCGGCGGCTGGGTCGCGGCGGGCTCCGACGGCGAGCCGGCGCTCGTGTCCAACACCTCGATCGGCCCGGTGACGGCCGGCTGGCTGGCCGGTCCGCGGCTGGGCGAGGAGGCCAAGGGCGTGTACGACGCGGTCAGCGGCAAGTTCGCCGGTCAGTGACCGGACGCTGAGCACTCGGGGCGGTGGGGTGCGCCGGGCGGACGCCGGCGCCCCGCCGCGCGTCCCGTGAGGTTCGTACGTACGCCGGAAGTCATCTGCCTGTGTCCGCGGCGCCACGGCTCGGGCGGCGGCGCGCCGCACTCGCCACCGTCGGCCCGGCCGCCGCTCCCGCGCTCACCGCGACCGGGTGATCCGCGCAGGCCGAGGGCCCGCCCCCTGCGTCTGCAGGGGGCGGGCCCTCGGTCGTCACGGCCTTCAGGCGAGCGGCGCCGGAGCGTACGGCGTGAGCTCCGCCGCCAGCTCCTCGTGCACCCGGACCTTGAGCAGGGTGCCCTCCGGGGTGTGCTCCTCGGAGATCACCTCGCCCTCGTCGTGGGCGCGGGCGACCAGCTTGCCGCGGGTGTACGGCACGAGCGCCTCGATCTCGACCGAGGGGCGCGGCAGCTCGCTGTCGATCAGCGCGAGCAGCTCGTCGATGTTCCGGCCGGTGCGCGCCGAGACGGCGATGGACCGCTTCTCGACGCGCATCAGCCGCTGGAGCGTCAGCGGGTCCGCCAAATCGGCCTTGTTGATCACGACGATCTCGGGCACGTCGGTGGCGCCGACGTCCCTGATCACCTCGCGCACGGCGGCCAGCTGCTCCTCCGGGGCCGGGTGCGAACCGTCCACCACGTGCAGGATCAGGTCGGAGTCGCCGACCTCCTCCATCGTGGAGCGGAACGCCTCGACCAGGTGGTGCGGCAGGTGCCGGACGAAGCCGACGGTGTCCGCCAGGGTGTACAGCCGCCCGCTCGGGGTCTCGGCGCGGCGCACGGTCGGGTCGAGGGTGGCGAACAGCGCGTTCTCCACCAGCACGCCCGCGCCGGTGAGGCGGTTGAGCAGGGAGGACTTGCCGGCGTTGGTGTAGCCCGCGATGGCCACGGACGGCACCTTGTTGCGCCGGCGTTCCTGGCGCTTGATCTCGCGGCCGGTCTTCATCTCCGCGATCTCCCGGCGCATCTTCGCCATCTTCTCGCGGATCCGGCGCCGGTCCGTCTCGATCTTGGTCTCACCGGGACCGCGGGTGGCGAGGCCGCCGCCCTTGCCGCCGCCCATCTGCCGGGACAGCGACTGACCCCAGCCGCGCAGCCGCGGCAGCATGTACTGCATCTGCGCGAGTGCGACCTGCGCCTTGCCCTCTCGGGACTTGGCGTGCTGGGCGAAGATGTCCAGGATCAGGGCCGTACGGTCGATGACCTTGACCTTGACGACGTCCTCGAGGTGGATGAGCTGGCCCGGGCTGAGCTCACCGTCGCAGATGACGGTGTCCGCACCCGACTCGAGGACGACGTCCCGCAGCTCCTGGGCCTTGCCGGAGCCGATGTAGGTGGCGGCGTCGGGCTTGTCGCGGCGCTGGATCACGCCGTCGAGCACGAGGGCGCCCGCGGTCTCCGCGAGGGCGGCGAGCTCCGCGAGGGAGTTCTCCGCGTCCTGCACCGTGCCCGTGGTCCAGACGCCGACGAGGACGACCCGCTCCAGGCGGAGCTGGCGGTACTCGACCTCGGTGACGTCCTCGAGCTCGGTGGACAGGCCCACCACCCGGCGCAGAGCCGCGCGGTCGGAGCGGTCGAACTGCTCGCCGTCCCATTCCGAGTCGATCTCGTGGCTCCAGGCGACGTCCTCTTCCATCAGGGCATCGGCCCGAAGGCCCTCGGGGTAGGTCTGCGCGAGACGCTTGGTGTCCTGGGAGGGGGAAGAAGAGGAGGTCATTGGATCCTTACGTAGCTGGGGAACGTGTCGCGCGGCATGGATGCCGCCGCACTCTTCACAACGCGTGAGCCGCCGGGGAGATTCCCGCGACCCGTGCCGCGCCGTCCCGAAGATGGTCGCACGGCACGGGCCGTCTCGTCACCGGCTTATTCCCCGCGGGCCTTGCCGGCGGGGGCCGGCGGCGCCGTGTCGGCCGCCGTCGGCCTCCAGTCGGGGTGGCCGGGCATCGGCGGGGTCTTCGCGCCGTACAGCCAGCCCCGGAGGAAGCCACCCAGGTCACGGCCCGCGACCTCGGAGGCGAGCCGGACGAAGTCGGCGGTCGTCGCCGTGCGGTCCCGGTGCCGGGCGGCCCATTCCCGTTCGAGGCGCTCGAAGGCCGGGGCGCCGATCTTCTGGCGCAGTGCGTACAGCACGAGCGCGGCGCCGTCGTAGACGTTGGCCCGGAAGATGCTGGTCCTGTCGCCCTTCTCCGGCGGCTCGGGCGCGGCCGGGGGGCCGCCCGCCGCGCGCCAGCGGTCGGACGCGCCGTAGGCGGCCTTCATCCTCGCATCCAGAGAGCGGTCCGCCTTCTCCTGCGCGTACAGGGCCTCGTACCAGGTGGCGTGGCCTTCGTTGAGCCAGAGGTCGGACCAGGAGCGCGGGCCGACGCTGTCGCCGAACCACTGGTGGGACAGCTCGTGCACCATGATCGACTCGATGTACCACCGCGGGTACTCGGGGTCGCTGAACATGTCCCGCTCGAACAGGGACAGCGTCTGGGTCTCCAGCTCGAAGCCGGTGGTGGCGTCGGCCATGAGCACGCCGTAGGTCTCGAAGGGGTAGCGGCCGACCTTGCCCTCCATCCAGGCGATCTGGGCGGGGGTCTTCCTCAGCCACGGTTCGAGCGCCGCGCGGTGCTTTGCCGGCACGACGTCGCGGACGGGCAGCCCGTGCGGGCCGGTGCGGTGCAGCACGGTGGAGCGGCCGATGGAGACCTGGGCCAGTTCGGTGGCCATCGGGTGTGCGGTCCGGTACGTCCAGGTGGTCGCCCCGCCGGCCCGGTCCACGGCCGTCGGCAGCCCGTTCGCGACCGCGGTGAGCCCGTCGGGGGCGGTGACCCGGAAGGTGAAGCGCGCTTTGTCCGAGGGGTGGTCGTTGCAGGGGAACACCAGGTGGGCGACGTCGGCCTGGTTGGCCATGGCGAGCCCGTCGGCGGTGCGCACCCAGCCGCCCTGCCGGTCCTCGGGGTACACGGGGTCGCTGCTGTGCCGCACGGTGATCCGGGTCCGCTCGCCCTCGGCGAGCGGCTTCCCGGGCGTGATCACGAGGTCCTCGCCGGCGGTGACGAAGGCGGCGGGCTCGCCGTCGACCTCGACCGACTCGACCTTCCCGTGGGCGAAGTCGAGGTTGACCCGGTCCAGGCCGGCCGTCGTCCGGGCGTCGATGGTGGTGACGGCCTTCAGCGGCTTGCCGTTGCTGCCGGAGTAGGTGAAGGACAGGTCGTAGGCGACCACGTCGTACCCCGGATTGCCCAGGTACGGGAAGAGCCGGTCGCCGACGCCCAGGGGGGCCGGCGGGGCGCTCGCGGCGACCAGGCCGACGGAGACGGCCGAGGCGAGCAGCGCCGTGGCCCTGAGCCGGCGGCGGGCCCGAGCGCGGGGACGGGAGACCGGGGTGTGGGGGGTGTGCGGCATCCCCCACCGCTATCAGCGCGCACGGGCGCCCCGGCGACGGCGCGCGCCCGGGGCACCCGAATGGACACGCCGTACCGGCGCCGCGCGGCCACGTCCCCGACCGGCCCGGCCGTGCTCCTGCTCAGGCGCCCGTCGGCTGCGGTTGCGCCCTGCTCACGTCGTAGACACCGGCCACGTCGCGCATCGCGCGCATGAGGGCGGGCAGCCGGGCGGCGTCGGGCAGCAGGACGGTGTAGGTGTGGCGGACCCGCTGGCGGTCGGGGGGTTCGACGGTGGCGGAGACGATCTCGGCACCTTCGAGGGCCATGGCCTCGGTGAGGTCGGCCAGGAGATGCGGCCGGCCGAACGATTCGGCGAGCAGCGTGACCCGGCACTCGCTGGACTCACCCCAGCGCACGCCGATCTCCGGGCGCCCTCCGCTCTTCATGCGCGCCACGACGGCGCACTCGGCGCGGTGCACGGTCACCACTCCCCCGCGCACGGCGAAGCCGGTGATCTTGTCGGGCGGCACGGGGGTGCAGCAGCGGGCCAGGCGCACGGTCGCGCCGGGCCGGTCGACGAGCACGTCGGCGGGCGCGGGGCGGGCCGCCGGTCCGCCGGCCGTCGGACGCGGGGCGGGTGCGTCGGCTCCCTGCCCCGGCGCGGCGGGCCGTTCCCGGGTCGCGTCCTCGGTGTCGGCGGGCACCGGCGCGGGCCGGGCCGCGAGCCGGCGCTGGATGGCGATCCGGGCGGCGGGTGTGTGGGCGTGCTCCAGCCACTCCCGGGAGGGCTCGGAGGCGGGGTCCTGGCCCATCAGGAGCTGCACGGTGTCGCCGTCCCGGAGCACGGTGCTCATCGTGGCCAGGCGGCCGTTCACGTAGGCGCCCATGGCCGCGTGCGCGTCCTCTCCGTACTGGGCGTACGCGGCGTCCACGCAGGTGGCGCCCTCGGGCAGACCGAGGGTGCCGCCGTCGGGACGGAAGACGGTGATCTCCCGGTCCTGGGCCAGGTCCTGGCGCAGGGTGGACCAGAAGGTGTCCGGGTCGGGTGCGCCCCGCTGCCAGTCGAGCAGCCGGGAGAGCCAGCCGGGCCGGGTCGGGTCGACGCGCTCGCCGTCGCCGGTGCCCTGCTCCTCCGCCGGTGTGGCGTAGGGATTGCCGAGCGCGACGACTCCGGCCTCGGCGACCTTGTGCATCTGGTGGGTGCGGATGAGGACCTCGACGACCTGGCCGTCCTGTGCGCGGGCCACGGCGGTGTGCAGCGACTGGTACAGGTTGAACTTGGGTACGGCGATGAAGTCCTTGAACTCCGAGACGACGGGCGTCATGCAGGTGTGCAGTTCGCCGAGGACGGCGTAACAGTCGGCGTCCTCCTGGACGAGGACCAGCAGACGGCCGAAGTCGGCGCCGGAGAGCGGGCCCCGTTTCCGGGACACGCGGTGCACGGAGACGAAGTGCCGGGGCCGGATGAGGACCTCGGCGGTGATGTCGGCCTCGCGGAGCACCTTGCGCACCTCGTCGGCGACGGCGGCGAGCGGGTCGTCGGTGCGGGCCGCGTTCTCGGCGATCAGCTCTCGGGTGTGCGCGTGCTCCTCGGGGTGCAGCACCGCGAAGACGAGGTCCTCCAGCTCGGACTTGAGCGCCTGGACGCCGAGCCGTTCGGCGAGCGGGATGAGGACGTCCCGGGTGACCTTGGCGATGCGCTCCTGTTTCTCCTGGCGCATGACGCCGAGGGTGCGCATGTTGTGCAGCCGGTCGGCGAGTTTGATCGACATCACCCGGACGTCGTTGCCGGTGGCGAGGAGCATCTTGCGGAAGGTCTCGGGCTCGGCGGCGGCGCCGTAGTCGACCTTCTCCAGTTTGGTGACCCCGTCGACGAGGTAGCGGACCTCGGCGCCGAACTGCGCGCCGACCTGATCCAGCGTCACGTCCGTGTCCTCGACGGTGTCGTGGAGGAGGGAGGCGGTCAGGGTCGTGGTCTCGGCGCCGAGTTCCGCGAGGATCAGGGTCACGGCGAGCGGGTGGGTGATGTACGGCTCGCCGCTCTTGCGCATCTGGCCGCGGTGCGAGGACTCGGCCAGCAGATAGGCGCGGCGCAGCGGGTCGAGGTCGGCGTCGGGGTGGTGGGCGCGGTGGGCCTCGACGACGTGGCCGATCGCGTCGGGCAGCCGGTCGCGGGCGGCTGAGCCGAGGAGCGCGGCGCGGCCCAGCCGGCGCAGGTCGATCCGGGGCCGGGCCTTCCTGCGGGGTGCCGCCGGGGTGGCGGCACCGGCGGCCGGCGGCGTCACAGGGGCTGGGCTCGCGGGATTCACGGCCTCCGCGTTCATGGGCACCTCCGGCTGCACGGACCGGCGGACGGGGCGCCCCAGGGCGGACACGGCTCAGGGGATGGCATCGATCCCCCGTCCGGGCCGGTGCTTGATGCTATCGAGCCCATCACGGACCGCAGACCGCCTCTCGCCGAGCGTGAAACGGATCACCCATTCGAGCGAAGGCCCGAGGGTTTACGTTTTCGCACTGAGTGTCATGGACCGGGCTGTGGTTCAGCTCAGGACCTCCTCCAGCCATGTCGTGTCGATCTCGCCCTCGGCCACGATCACCGCGGGGCCGGTCATCTCGATCTCGCCGTCGGGCCGTTCGGTGATCACCAGGGTGCCGCCGGGCACGTCGACGGTGTACGTCACCGGGGTGCCGGTGGCCGCCGGGTCGGCACCGTCCCTGCGCGCGGTGGCGACGGCGACGGCGCACGCGCCGGTGCCGCACGAACGCGTCTCCCCGGAGCCGCGCTCGTGCACGCGCATCGCCACGTGACGGGGGCCGCGGTCGACGACGAACTCGACGTTGACCCCGTCCGGGTAGGCCGCGGCCGGCCGGTACGGCGGCGGGTCGTACAGGTCGCCGGCGTGCTCCAGGTCGGCGACGAAGGCCACGGCGTGCGGATTGCCCATGTTCACGTTGCGCGCGGGCCAGCTGCGGTCCCCGACGCTCACCTCGACGTCGCCCTCGGGGAGCAGCGCCCGGCCCATGCCGACGGTGACGTCCCCGTCCTTGGACAGGTGCACCCGCTTCACGCCTCCGCGGGTGGCGACGGCGAGGTCGCCCGCGGTGACGTGGCCGGCGTGCTGGAGGTAGCGCGCGAAGACGCGGACGCCGTTGCCGCACATCTCGGCGACGGAGCCGTCGCCGTTGCGGTAGTCCATGAACCACTCCGCCTCGGCCGCCATGTCCTTGGCCTCGGGGTGCGCCGCGGACCGCACCACGTGCAGCACTCCGTCGCCGCCGATGCCCGCGCGGCGGTCGCACAGGGCGGCGACGGCGGCGGGCGGCAGGTCGATGGCGTTCTCGGGGTCCGGGACGATCACGAAGTCGTTCTCGGTGCCGTGACCCTTGAGGAAGGCGATCCGCGTGCTCATTCCTCGATCGTACGGCGTACCCGCACCACGACGACGAGCGCTCCGGCCCTCGGGACGCGCCGTGCCCGCACGTGAGCCGCCCCGGCACCGGTGCGGGCCCCGCACAGCGGCTTCGCCGGGCGGTGGCGTCAGGCGCGCAGCGGTTCGCCGGGTGGTCGGTGTCAGCCGCTCAGTGGTCCGTGGGGCGGTGGCGTCAGCCGCGCAGGCGGGCCACCCGCCACACGGCCAGGACGACGACGGCGGCGACCGCCAGGACGTAGGCGAGGATCACCCGCCAGTCGGCACGGCGCCCCGAACCCCGCTGCGGCAGGCCCGGCCAGGTGTGACCGACCCGGCGGGCGGCCATCATGCCCCAGCCGGCCGCGCAGGAGCAGATCAGCAGCCCCAGCATCGCGATCACGGCCCCGCTGTCGCCGAAGTCGAAGGCGAGCGGGAAGGCGAACATCAGGGAGCCGAGCGAGGCCAGGCACACGATGGGGGCGAGCTGCCAGAGCCGCAGCCGCCGCTGCGGGCGCAGCTCCACCTCGACCTCGTCGCCGTACATCTCGTCGGGCGCGGGGCCGTCGGCGGCCACACCGTCCGGCGTCTCGTCGGGGCCGTCGGGGCTCAGGCGGGCTCCGTCCGGCTCCGCCTCGCCGGGGTCGGCGCTGCCGTGCTCGGTGCTCGGTGCGGTGTCACGAGGGCCGGCCTCCATCGCCACGCGCCCTCCCAACTAGGACTCACTCGGTCGATCGAAGCTCGATGATGGCACGGCGCCGATGGCCGCGATGACGGCCGGGGCGTCCCGATGCCATCACGTGATCAGGCTGTAACCGGTCGTTCGACCAACGACAGCGCGAGCCGCGGAAGTTCCGTGCGGTCCGCCACAGCCCCACTCAACCAGTGCACCCGCGGATCGCGCCTGAACCACGAATCCTGACGGCGCGCGAAGCGTTTGGTGGCACGGACGGTCTCGGTCCGTGCCTCGTCCAGCGTGCACTCGCCGGCGAGCGCCGCGAGCACCTGCTGGTAGCCCAGCGCGCGCGATGCCGTACGCCCTTCGCGCAACCCCTGCGCCTCCAGCGTCCGCACCTCGTCCACCAGGCCGGCCTCCCACATCCGGTCGACGCGGCGCGCGATGCGCTCGTCCAGTTCGGGGCGGGCCACGTCGACGCCGATCTGCACGGTGTCGTAGACCGAGTCGTGGCCGGGGAGGTTCGCGGTGAACGGCTTGCCGGTGATCTCGATCACCTCCAGGGCCCGCACGATCCGGCGCCCGTTGCTCGGCAGGATCGCCCGCGCGGCCCCTGGGTCGGCGGCGGCCAGCCGCGCGTGCAGCGCCCCCGGGCCGCGCAGCGCGAGCTCCTCCTCCAGCCGGGCCCTGACCTCGGGGTCGGTACCGGGGAACTCGAGGTTGTCGACGGCGCCGCGGACGTAGAGTCCCGAGCCCCCGACCAGGATCGGCCAGCGCCCCTCGGCGAGCAGCGCGTCGATCCGCTCCCGCGCGAGGCGCTGGTACTCGGCGACCGAGGCCGTGACGGTCACGTCCCAGATGTCGAGGAGGTGATGGGGGACGCCGTCTCGCTCCTCGGGCGTCAGCTTGGCGGTGCCGATGTCCATCCCTCGGTAGAGCTGCATGGAGTCGGCGTTGACGACCTCGCCGCCCAGTCGCTGGGCCAGGAAGACGCCCAGATCGGACTTTCCGGCCGCGGTGGGACCGACGACGGCGATGACGCGGGGGGCGGGGGGTGCGCTGCTCACCGCCCCAGTCTCCCAAACCTCGCGCCCCGCTCTCGAACGAGTTACGTGACGGTGCGGGACAGGGCTCGTTGCCCGTTGCGGGGTTCCCACCCCCCGGGGCGACGGGGTTGCTGTGCGCGACTGCGCGAACGGACGTACCGGACGCCGCGGGATTTCGCCCGCACGAGTAACGTATGGAGTTGATATGGGCGTTTTTGCACGGTTTCTTCGGAGGTCGAAGACCACGGAGGAGGCGTCGGCCGCCGAGTCGCGGGCCGGGACACCGGCCCCCGGGAGCGCGGCGGACGAGAAGGCGACCGAGGCGAACGGACCGGCCGACGCGGGCGTCGGGGAGACGACGCCCGCGGTGACGGAACCCGCGGAGGCCGCCGACTCCGAGGGCGTCGGGATCCCCAAGCAGCAGTCCGCGGACGAGGCCGTCGACAACGAGTCCGACAAGGGCGCCCGCACCTGACCGCCCCGTGAGGGAAGGCGAACCATGGGTCTGCTGGACAACTTGAAGGCCAGGCTGGGACCGGCGAAGGGCAAGGTCTCGGATCTCGCGCAGCAGCACGGCGACAAGATCGACCGCGGTCTCGACAAGATGGCGAGGACCGTCGACGAGAGGACCAAGGGCAAGTACAGCGACCGGATCCAGACGGGTACCGGCAAGGCCAAGGGCGCGATGGACCGCCTCGCCCACAAGGACCACGACGGAGGCACTCCGGGCAGCGGGCCCGGGGGCACGCCCCCGACGGGGCCCCCGCCGGCGGGACCGCCGCCGGCTTCCTGAGCCGTCCGCGCGCCTCGGCCCGGACGGGAGGCGTTCCGGCTCGCCCAGGCGGATCACCGGCACACCGACCGGCACACTGACGGACGGCCGCGGAGCGGATCGGCTCCGCGGCCGTCCGCCGTCGCGTTCCGGGCGTGCACGACGTCCCGCTCTCGGTCCGCACGGCGACCCGTCCACGGTTCGCCCGGCCCGCTCCCGCCCCCGGGGCCGGTGTCCTACGACGCCGGACCCCTACGACCAGACGGCCGCCACGTATCCCACTCCGTACGGCGCGTCCTCGTACAGCAGCGCGCCGGTGAGGGCCGTGCCCTCGGCCGCGCCCGCGAGGACCTGCCAGGGCGCCCGCCCGGACACCTTCAGCTCGCGGGCCAGTCCGGCGTCCAGCGCCGCGAGGGCGGCCACGTCCGCCGTCCCCAGGGCACGCCCGGCCGCCGCGTCGAAGGGCGCCGCCCGCTCGTCCAGGTACCCGGGTGCCTTGAGGGTGCGGCATGCGCTGGCGTCACCCAGCACCAGCAGCGCCACCCGCGGTGCCCGGGCGGCCGCGTCCCGGCCGAGGGCGGCACACCGTTCGGCCGGGAGGTGCTCGCCGACGCCTAGTCCCTCGACGGGGGCGTCGGCCCACCCGGTCCGCCGCAGCAGCCAGGCACCCACGGCGAGCCCGTACGGCAGCTCCGCCCCGGGCCGCGCGGTCCCGTCCGGGACCTCATCCGAAGCCTCGTCCGGACCGAGGCACACGTCCAGCTCCACGCCGAAGCCCCGGAACGAGCCGCGCGTGCCCGCCGGGTACGTCTCGGGTCCGGCCTCCGGCACGGGACCGACGACCACGAGCCGGTCGGGCCGGGCGGCGGCGAGCACGCCCAGCGCGTCCGCGCACGCGGCGCGCGCGGCGTCCAGCTCGGGAGCGGCACCCGCGGCGACCTCCGGCACGAGGAGCGGCGGACAGGGGCAGACAGCGGCGGCGACAAGCATGATCGGCAGCGTAACCCCGCCCGGCGACCGCCGGGCACCGCGCCCTGCGGTCAGTCGCAGCCGCAGCCGCTCGCCACGGCGGGCTGGGGCTCAGGCACGCCGATCCTGGGCAGGCCCAGCATGACGCCGGCGGGCTTGGCCTGCTCGGCGGCGTTGCGCTTCTCCCAGGCGTCGCCCGCGCGCGTACGGCGCACGTCGAGCACCGCGCCCTCGGCGAGGAGATGGTGCGGTGCGGCGTAGGTGATCTCGACGGTCACCACGTCGCCGGGACGGACCTCCTCCGCGGGCTTCGTGAAGTGCACGAGGCGGTTGTCCGGGGCGCGGCCGGAGAGACGGTGGGTGGTGCCGTCCTTGCGGCCCTCCCCCTCGGCGACCATCAGCTCCAGCGTGCGGCCGACCTGCTTCTTGTTCTCCTCCCAGGAGATTTCCTCCTGGAGGGCGACGAGACGCTCGTACCTCTCCTGCACGACCGCCTTGGGGATCTGGTCGTCCATCTCCGCGGCCGGGGTGCCGGGGCGCTTGGAGTACTGGAAGGTGAAGGCCTGGGCGAACCGGGCCTCGCGCACCACGTGCAGGGTCTGCTGGAAGTCCTCCTCGGTCTCGCCCGGGAAGCCCACGATGATGTCGGTGGTGATCGCCGCGTGCGGGATGGCCGCCCGCACCTTCTCGATGATCCCCAGGTAGCGCTCCTGCCGGTAGGAGCGGCGCATCGCCTTCAGGACCGGGTCCGAGCCGGACTGGAGCGGCATGTGCAGCTGCGGCATCACGTTCGGCGTCTCGGCCATGGCGGCGATGACGTCGTCGGTGAAGTCGCGCGGGTGGGGGGAGGTGAAACGGACGCGCTCCAGGCCCTCGATGTTCCCGCAGGCGCGCAGCAGCTTGCTGAACGCCTCGCGGTCGCCGATGTCGGAGCCGTACGCGTTCACGTTCTGCCCGAGGAGGGTGATCTCGCTGACGCCCTCGGCGACCAGGGCCTCGACCTCGGCGAGGATGTCGCCGGGGCGTCGGTCCTTCTCCTTGCCGCGCAGCGCCGGGACGATGCAGAAGGTGCAGGTGTTGTTGCAGCCGACGGAGATGGAGACCCACGCCGCGTACGCGCTCTCGCGCCGGGTGGGCAGCGTGGACGGGAACGCCTCCAGGGACTCGGCGATCTCGACCTGCGCCTCCTCCTGCACGCGGGCCCGCTCCAGCAGCACCGGAAGCTTGCCGATGTTGTGCGTGCCGAAGACGACGTCGACCCAGGGCGCGCGCTTCACGATGGTGTCGCGGTCCTTCTGCGCCAGGCAGCCGCCGACCGCGATCTGCATCCCGGGCCGGCTCGCCTTCTTCGGGGCGAGGTGGCCGAGGTTGCCGTACAGCTTGTTGTCGGCGTTCTCCCGCACGGCGCAGGTGTTGAAGACGACGACGTCCGCGTCGCCGTCGGCGTCCTCGGGGGCGCGGACGTAGCCCGCGTCCTCCAGCAGCCCGGACAATCGCTCGGAGTCGTGGACGTTCATCTGGCACCCGTAGGTGCGTACTTCATAGGTGCGCGTGCCGCCCACTGACTGGCTCCGGTCGATGCTGCTCATGGCAATAAGGGTAGGCGGTCCGCGACGGTGGCCCGGGCCGCCTGTGGACAACCGGGGTCGCGGCAGGTCAGGGCTGGTCAGGGCTCGATGAGGCCCGCGCGGATCGCGTACCGGGTGAGTTCCAGCCGGTCTCGGACGCCCAGTTTCTGCAGGAGGTTGGCGCGGTGGCGTTCGACGGTCTTGGCGCTGATGAACAGCAGCTCGCCGATCTCCTTGGAGGTGTGGCCCTCGGCGACGAGCTTGAGGATCTCCTCCTCTCGTTCGGTGATGGGTCGCTCGGGCAGTCCGCCCCCGCTGTGCAGGCGGTCCAGGTAGGACCGGACGAGGGCCCGCTCCGCGCCCGGGTAGATGAACGGTTCGTCGCGCACCGCCGCCCGGCACGCCTCGACCAGGTCGCGGTCGGCGACCGACTTGAGGACGTATCCGCAGGCCCCGGCCTTGAGTGCCTCGAAGAAGTACTGCTCGTTGTCGTACATGGTCAGGATGAGGATGCGCAGCCGTGGCAGGCGGCGGGAGAGTTCGCGGGCCGCCTGGAGGCCGGTCATGCGGGGCATGGCGACGTCCAGGACGGCCAGGTCGGCCTCGGTGGCCCGTGCCGCCGCGACGGCCTCGGCGCCGTCCCCCGCCTCGGCGACGACCGTGAGGTCCGGTTCGCCGTCCAGGATGAGACGCACTCCGCGGCGGACGAGGGTGTGGTCGTCGGCGAGCAGGACGCGGATCGGGGGCCGTGCGGACATCAGGGGCTGTCTCCGGGGCGGTCTGGGGCGCGGTCGGTGGCGGGGGCTGCGGGGCGGCGGTCCGTGGCCGGATCAGCGGACGGAGCTGCGGGGCGGTCCGGGGCCGGGGACGCGGAGGGAGCTGCGGATCGGTCCGTGGTCGCGGACGCGGGACGGCCCGCGGCCGGGGACGCGGACGGAGCTGCGGATCGGTCCGTGGTCGCGGACGCGGGACGGCCCGCGGCCGGGGACGCGGACGGAGCTGCGGATCGGCCCGTGGTCGCGGACGCGGGACGGCCCGCGGCCGGGGACGCGATCTCGTCCGCCGGCCGGTCCACGGCCGGGACCCGTGGCTCCGCGGCCGGGACCGGGATGCGCAGGCGTACGTCGGTGCCCCGGCCGGGGGCGGGTGCGAGGTGGATCTCGGCTCCGATCAGCAGGGCCCGTTCGCGCATGCCGCGGATGCCGGCGCCCTCGGGGGCCGCGCCGAGGCCGGTGCCGTTGTCGCGGACGAGCAGTTCGACGCCGCCCGGCAGCGGGCGCAGGGTGAGGCCTGCGCGGTCGGCGGCGGCGTGCCGGGCGGTGTTGGTGAGGCTCTCCTGGGCGACCCGGTAGATCACGAGTTCCGCCTCCGGGGTGAGCGGGGGCAGGTCGCCGGGGACGTGGTGGGCGACGGTGAGCCCGTGGTGCGTGAACTCGGCGGCGAGCGCGCGCAGGGCGCTGGCCAGGCCGAGTTCCTCCAGGACGCCGGGGCGCAGCCGGCGCGCGATGCGGCGGATCTCGTCGAGACCGGCGCGGGTGGCCTCCTGGGCGAGGGACACCTCCTCGCGCAGCTCGCCGGGCACCCGGTCGGCGACGCGCTTGAGCTGGAGGAGGACGGCGGTGAGGGTCTGGCCGACCTCGTCGTGCAGCTCCCGGGCGATGCGGTGACGCTCGCGTTCCTGGGCGTGCAGCGCGCGGCCGGCACCGGCGGCGCGCTCTGCCTGGAGCCGGTCGAGCATCGTGTTGTACGTCGCGATCAGCTCGGCCGCCTCGGCCGGTCCGGCGACCTCCGGGCGGGTGCCGGGCACCAGCAGGTCGGCGGTGCTCATGGCGCGGCCCAGCCTGTGCAGCGGAGTGAGTCCCAGGCGCAGGACGACCGCGTTGCCGGCCAGCAGGGCGGTGAGGCCGGCGAGCAGGACCAAGGCCTCGTGCGGCAGGACGGGGGTCGAGACGGTGACCGGTCCCAGCAGCAGCGCGGTGGCCACGACCAGGCCCACGGCGTTGAGCGAGAAGATCCGCCAGAACAGCGACACGGTCCTCTTTCCGCTCCTCCCGGCCCTCGCACGCAACACGGCCTGAACCAGTCTGGCCGCCCACGACCGGCCGCGTATATCCGTCACGACACCCATACCGCCACCGTACGTGCGGGTGACAGCATGGCGAGGCCGCGAGCACGTCACGGACGTGCGGAAACGCGCAGCAAGAGACGCAAGACATGCAGGACGACTGAGGGGAAGACTCGTGTCCGCTCCACGCCTGAGGGCGACGCCGCTACCGGGTATCGGGGTCCAGTACGACCTGGTGACCCGGGAACACCGCCATCTGTCGGTGGTGGCGCACCGCGACGGCGCCCGCACGGTGAACGTGTACCGGGCCGACGACCCCGACTCCTGTGCCCACTCGCTCCGGCTCACCGGACAGGAGGCGGGCGCGCTGATCGACACGCTGAAGCCGTCCCACCACAGCGCGAGCCTGTTGTACACGACCGATCTGGGGCTGGTGGCGGAGCGGATCGAGGTGTCCGCGACGTCCCGCTGGAACGGGCGGGTGCTGGGCGACACCCGGATGCGCACCGACACGGGGGCGTCGATCGTGGCGGTGCTGCGCCGGGCGGAGGCGATTCCGTCGCCCGCGCCGGACTTCCGGCTGTCCGGTGGTGACATCCTGATCGTCATCGGCACCCGTGAGGGCGTCGACTCCGCCGCGGCGATACTCGGGCAGGAGTGAGCCCGTGCACTCCGCGGTTCTGCTGATCGAGTTCGGTTCCATCATCCTGGGCCTCGGGCTGCTCGGCCGGTTCGCCGGCCGCTACCGCCTCTCCCCCATCCCGCTCTACCTGCTGGCGGGCCTGGCCTTCGGCGAGGGCGGGCTGCTGCCGCTGGGTGCGAGCGAGGAGTTCGTGGCGACCGGTGCCGAGATCGGCGTCATCCTGCTGCTGCTGATGCTCGGCCTGGAGTACACGGCCGGTGACCTGGTCACCAACCTGAAGTCGCACTATCCCGCCGGCCTGGTCGACTGCGCGCTCAACGCGGTGCCCGGTGCGGTGGCGGCGCTGCTGCTGGGCTGGGGACCGGTGGCCGCCGTCGTCCTGGCCGGTGTCACGTGGATCTCGTCGTCCGGTGTCATCGCGAAGGTCCTCGGTGACCTGGGCCGGGTCGGCAACCGGGAGACCCCGGTGATCCTCAGTGTGCTGGTCCTGGAGGACCTGGCGATGGCGGTGTACCTGCCGATCGTCACCGCGCTGGTGGCCGGTGCCGGGCTGATGACCGGCAGCATCACGCTGGCGGTCGCGCTGGCCGCCGCCGGGCTGGTGCTGTTCGTCGCGGTGCGCTACGGCCGGCTGATCTCCCGGTTCGTCTCCAGCGACGACCCGGAGAAGCTGCTGCTGGTGGTGCTCGGCCTGACGATCCTGGTCGCGGGAGTCGCCCAGCAGCTCCAGGTGTCGGCGGCGGTCGGGGCGTTCCTGGTGGGCATCGCGCTGTCCGGTGAGGTGGCGGAGGGCGCGCACACGCTGCTGAGCCCGCTGCGGGATCTGTTCGCCGCCGTGTTCTTCGTCTTCTTCGGACTGCACACCGACCCGGCCAGCATCCCGCCGGTACTGCTGCCCGCGCTGGCGCTGGCTCTGCTCACCGCCGTGACGAAGATCGCGACCGGGTACTGGGCCGCGCGGCGGGCCGGGATCTCCGTCAAGGGCCGCTGGCGTGCGGGCGGTGCGCTGGTCGCGCGCGGCGAGTTCTCCATCGTCATCGCCGGATTGGCGGTGTCCGCGGGGATCGAACCGTCGCTGGGCCCGCTGGCCACGGCCTACGTCCTCATCCTGGTCGTCCTCGGCCCCCTCACCGCCCGCTTCACCGAGCCGCTGGCGATGCGCCTGTTCCGTCGCCGCGACAACCCCGACCGGCCAGCGGAGGTGTCCGACGGGACGCCTCGGCCCGCGGGTGCGGAGGCGTCGGTGGCCGACTGAAGCGGACGGGGATCAGGCGTCCTGCGCCCCGGGCTCCCACCCCTGCCGGCGCAGTACGCCCCTCACGTCCGGGGCCTCGTAGTGGTCGCCCTTGAGCACCTTGCCGTCGGCTCTGCGGCTCACCCGGCCGTCGGGGCCCAGCTTGGTCATGTTGGAGCGGTGGACCTCGGCGATCACGGCGTCCAGGTCGATGCCGTGGACGAGGGCCGTGCCGTAGGCGACGTAGACCACGTCGGCCAGTTCGTGCGCGAGCCGGTCGAGCGGGCCGGTCACCGACACCTCGGCGACCTCCGCTGCCTCCTCGGCGAGCAGCGCACCCCGCTGGGCGGCGAGTGCCGACGGGACCTGTGCCGGCGTGCTGCGGGCGTCCAGGCCGAAGGCCAGGTGGAAGGCGCGGACCAGGTCGGCGGGCGAGGAGCTGCTCATGCGGACGACTGTAGCGAGCGGCACCGACACCGCCCCCTCGCTCCCGCGCGGCACCGCCGTGTGGGCCCGGCCGTGTGAGCCCGGCCCTGGTCAGCGGGGGATGCTGCCTGGCAGGATCGCGCGCATGTCCACGATGTTCTCGCGTGCCGGCGGCCGCCGGGCCCTCACCGGCGCGGCCGCCGGTGTCGTCGCCCTCGGGCTGCTGCTGTGGTGGCTGCTGCCCCTGGGCGAGAAGCCGCCGAGCGGGACGATCACGTTCAGCACGGGCACGCGCGCCGGGGTCTACCAGAAGTACGGGGAGCTGCTGCGTACCGAGCTGCGCAAGGACATGCCGGGCCTGAAGGTCCGGCTGATGACCAGCGCGGGCTCCCAGGAGAACGTCGAGCGGGTGGCGTCCGGGGAGGCCGACTTCACGATCGCCGCGGCCGACGCGGTCGAGACGTACAAGATCGCCGACCGCGTGGGCGCCCAGCGGCTGCGCGGTGTCACCCGGCTCTACGACGACTACGTGCAGCTGGTCGTCCCGCCCGACTCGGACATCCAGTCCGTGGCCGACCTGCGGGGCAAGCGGGTGGCCATCGGGCTGCCGAACTCCGGCGTGCGGCTGATCGCCACCCGGCTGCTGCGGGCCGCCGGTATCGATCCGGTGCGGGACATCACACCCCGGTCGGACGGCATCGACACCGGTCCCGGGCGGCTGGGCCACGAGATCGACGCGTTCTTCTGGTCGGGCGGGCTGCCGACGGACGGGCTCAAGCAGATAGCCGAGCTGTCCGCCTTCCGGTTCGTGCCGATAGGTGACGACCTCGTCGCCAAGCTGCACCGATCCGGCGGTGCGACCCGCTACTACCGCTCCACCAACATCCCGGAGTCGGCGTACCCGACCGTCCAGAACGGTGCCGTGGTGCCGACGATGGCGGTGTCCAATCTGCTGATCACCCGCGCCGACATGGATCCGCGGATCACCGAGTGGCTGACCAGGGCGGTCCTCGACAGCCGTGACGGCATCGGGGCGCATGTGCACTCCGCCCAGCTGGTGGACGTGCGGACGGCGATCTACACCGACCCGCTGGAGCTGCACGAGGGCGCCCGGCGGTACTACCGGTCGGTGAAGCCCTAGGGCTGCCCGGGCCCCCTGCGCGCTCCCGACCTGGGCACCGTGACCGTCACGGTCAGTCCGTGCGGTTCGTGGTGGCCGAAGGAGATCGAGCCGTCGCCCGCCGCGAGCAGCGCCCGGCAGATCGACAGGCCGAGGCCCGAGCCCTTGACGTTCTGGTGCCGGCCGCTGCGCCAGAAGCGGTCGCCCACCCGGGCGAGCTCCTCGTCGGTCAGACCGGGCCCGTCGTCGGTGACCTCGACGGTGGCCGTGTCGCCGCTCGAGGTGACCGTGACCCGGACGGTCTCGTCGGGCGGCGTGAACTTCACCGCGTTGTCGATGACCGCGTCCAGGGCGCTGGAGAGTGTCACCGGGTCGGCCCAGCCCGTGGTCGGCGGGCAGTCCCCGTCCAGCCGTACGCCCTTGGCCTCCGCGGTCGGTGCCCAGGCGGCCAGCCGTTCGGCGGCCAGCGCCCCGATGTCGGTGACCTTGAGGTCGGCGTCGCTGTGCTCGGCCAGCGCCAGATCGAGCAGGTCGTCGAGGACCCGGGCGAGGCGTTTGCCCTCGGCCTGGACGGACGCGATCTCCTCGTTGCCCTCGGGCAGTTCGAGCGCGAGCAGTTCGATGCGCAGCAGCAGCGCGGACAGCGGGTTGCGCAGCTGGTGCGAGGCGTCGGCGACGAAGGCGCGCTGCTGCTCCAGCACGTCCTCGACGTGGTCCGCCATCTCGTTGAACGACCCGGCCAGGCGCCTGAGTTCCGGTGGTCCCCCGGACGGTGCGACCCGGGACTTCAGTCGTCCGGTGGCGATGTCGTGGGTGGTGGCGTCGAGGACGCGTACCGGCCTGAGCACCCAGCCGGTCAGCCGGAGCGCGGCACCGACGGCCAGCAGCATGGCGGCGATCTCACCGGCTCCGATGACGAGCCAGCCGCGCAGGGTCCGGGAACGCATCGCGTCGGTGGGCGAGTCGGTGACCACCACCGCGACGACGTCTCCGTCCCGGATGACCGGCGAGGCGACCACGAGCCGGCCGTCCTCCCACGGCCACACCTGCTGCGGATCGTGACTGCGGCGGCTGAGCAGCGACTCGTCGAAGGCGTCGCGCACCTCACCGGTCTGGGGGAGGAACCAGGTCGTCGGCGCGTTGGCCATGGGGATCTGGTTGCGGTAGAAGACGCCCGCCCGGATGTCGTAGACCTCGTAGTAGCTGGTGAGCTCGGTCTGCAGGGTCTCCAGCCGCTCGTCCGTCGTGACCGGGCGGGAGCCGCCCGGCGCGGACTCGGTGACGAACTGGGCGAGCGCCGCGAAGCGTGCCGTGTCGTCGATACGGTCGACGACGACCCGCTGCTGTTCGGCGCGGGCGACGCTGACGGCCAGCGGGACACCGAGGGCGAGCAGTACGGCCGCCATCAGGACGATGAGCAGCGGGAGCAGGCGTGTGCGCACCCGGACCCGCTACACGGTGGGGGCGACGAGGCGGTAGCCGACGCCCCGTACGGTCTCGATGAGTGCCGGCATGCGCAGCTTGGCGCGCAGGGAGGCGACGTGCACCTCCAGGGTGCGCCCGGTCCCTTCCCAGCTGGTGCGCCACACCTCGCTGATGATCTGCTCCCGGCGGAAGACGACGCCGGGACGCTGTGCGAGCAGGGCGAGGAGGTCGAACTCCTTGCGGGTGAGCTGGACGGCCGCGCCGTCGACGCTGACCTGGCGGGTCGGCAGTTCGATGCGCACGGGCCCGAGGCGCACGACGGTCTCGGTGCTGCCGGTGGCGTCCTCGTTGGCGGTGCGCCGGCTGACGGCGTGGATCCGGGCGAGCAGCTCGCCGGTGTCGTACGGCTTGACCACGTAGTCGTCCGCGCCGAGGTTGAGGCCGTGGATGCGGGAGCGGACGTCGGAACGGGCGGTGACCATGATCACCGGGGTGCCGGTGCGCTTGCGGATCTTGCCGCAGACCTCGTACCCGTCCTGGTCGGGCAGGCCCAGGTCGAGCAGGACGACGCCGAAGCAGTCACTCTCGGGGACGAGCGCCTGGAGCGCCTCCTCGCCGTTGCGCGCGTGGGTGACGTCGAAGCCGTGCCGGGCAAGGACCGCGGACAGGGCGGCGGCGACGTGGTTGTCGTCCTCGACGAGCAGCAGTCTCATCCGGGCCTCCTTCGGTTCATCGGCCGTACGGTCGGGGCGGGTACAGCGGGGCGGACACGACGGAACATGTGAACGACGTGTGCACGCGCGCGCGTGCCCAGTGCAGTGACGCCGATGAAGGGGGACGGCGTCAAGGGGGTTCCGGTTGCCGCCGCCCGAAGTTATCCGGCCGATATGCTCCCTGCTCACCCGAGCTACGAGGCGTGCCCGATTGCTATCGGATCGTGATGCTCAGATTCCCCTCAGATGTAGAGACGCAGGTCGTTCGGCGTTATTACTGTCCTCCGAAACCGAGGAGGACGGAGCCCGAAAGCGATGACCGAAGTATCGGTGGCCAAGGAAGACGTGGCCGCGACCGGCGAACTGGTCGTGCTGAGGAATGTCAACAAGCACTTCGGTGCGTTGCACGTGCTCCAGGACATCGACCTGACGATCACCCGTGGCGAGGTCGTGGTGGTCATCGGCCCCTCCGGGTCCGGTAAGTCCACACTGTGCCGCACCATCAACCGCCTGGAGACCATCGACTCCGGCACGATCGCGATCGACGGCAAGCCGCTCCCCGCCGAGGGCAGGGAGCTGGCCCGGCTGCGCGCCGACGTCGGCATGGTCTTCCAGTCCTTCAACCTGTTCGCGCACAAGACCGTGCTCGAGAACGTGACGCTGGGACAGATCAAGGTCCGCAAGGTCGACGCCAAGAAGGCCGAGGAGAAGGCCCGGGCCCTGCTCGACCGGGTCGGCGTGGGCGCCCAGGCGGACAAGTACCCGGCCCAGCTCTCCGGTGGCCAGCAGCAGCGTGTCGCCATCGCGCGCGCCCTGGCCATGGACCCGAAGGTCATGCTCTTCGACGAGCCGACGTCGGCTCTCGACCCGGAGATGATCAACGAGGTCCTGGAGGTCATGCGGCAGCTCGCCCAGGACGGCATGACCATGATCGTGGTCACGCACGAGATGGGCTTCGCCCGGTCCGCCGCCAATCGCGTGGTGTTCATGGCGGACGGCCGCATCGTCGAAGAGGCCACGCCGGACCAGTTCTTCAGCAACCCGCGCAGCGACCGTGCCAAGGACTTCCTGTCGAAGATCCTCCATCACTGACGCGGCCCGGCTCCGACGTCCGCGTCGCCGCCCGCGCCCCAGCCGGCCGCCTCTCGCATCTGATCGTCTGATCACAGTCAAAGGATGTTCACCATGAAGCTCCTCAAGGTCACCGCCGCCTCGGCCACCGTCCTCGCCCTCGCCCTGACCGCCACCGCGTGCGGTGGCGACGACGACAGCAGCGACAGCGGTTCCGGTGGTGGCAAGAAGATCACCATCGGCATCAAGTTCGACCAGCCGGGCCTCGGCCAGAAGACCCCAGACGGGTACACCGGATTCGACGTCGACGTCGCCACGTACGTCGCGAAGAAGCTCGGCTACACCGAGGACCAGATCGAGTGGAAGGAGTCGAAGAGCGCCGACCGCGAGACCATGCTGCAGCGCGGTGACGTCGACTTCATCGCCGCCACGTACTCGATCACGCCGAAGCGCGAGGCGAAGGTCGACTTCGCCGGCCCGTACCTGCTCGCCCACCAGGACGTGCTGCTCCGCGCCGACGACGACAAGGTCAAGGCGCCGGAGGACCTGAACGACGCGAAGCTCTGCTCGGTCACCGGCTCCACCTCGGCCCAGAACGTCAAGGACAAGCTGGCCCCCAAGGCGCAGCTCCAGCCGTACCCGACGTACTCCGCCTGCCTGCCCGGCCTGCAGAACGGTGCCATCGACGCGCTGACCACCGACGACTCGATCCTCGCCGGTTACGCCTCCCAGCCGCAGTTCAAGGGCAAGTTCAAGCTCGGCGGCTTCAAGCTCACGAACGAGAACTACGGCATCGGCGTCAAGAAGGGCAGCGACCTCAAGGCGAAGATCAACGACGCGCTCGAGGCCATGGTCGCCGACGGCTCGTGGCAGAAGGCCGTGGACACGAACCTCGGTCCGGCCAACTACAAGAACGAGCCCGCGCCGAAGATCGGCGACGTCAAGAGCTGAGGCCGGGCCTGACCGGGGTGCGCCGTCCTTCGGCAGGGCGGCGCACCAGGGCGGGCATCCCTACACGCGGAAGCGCGGGAGATCGTGTTCGACTTTCTTCAGGATTACGACTTGGCGGGAGCCGTCTGGACGACAGTGCAGCTCGCTGTGCTGTCGGCCGTCGGCTCCCTGATCTGGGGCACCGTACTGGCCGCGATGCGCGTCGGCCCGGTCCCGCTCATGCGCGGTTTCGGAACTGCGTACGTGAACATCGTGCGGAACATCCCGCTGACCGTGATCATTCTGTTCACGTCGCTGGGTCTGAACCAGACGTTGCAGATCACGCTCGGTGCCGAAGGTGACTTCGAAGCGATCAACTTCCGGCTCGCCGTCCTGGGTCTGATCCTCTACACCTCCTCGTTCGTGTGCGAGGCGCTGCGCTCCGGCATCAACACGGTGCCGGTCGGCCAGGCGGAAGCCGCTCGGGCTCTCGGCCTGAGCTTCGGCCAAGTGCTCCGGCTGGTGGTCCTGCCGCAGGCGTTCCGCTCGTCCGTCGTTCCGATGGCGAACGTGCTGATCGCACTGATCAAGAACACCACGGTCGCCGCCGCGATCGGTGTGGCGGAAACGGCGCTGCTGATGAAGGAGATGATCGAGAACGAGGCGCAGCTGCTGCTCATCTCCGCCGTCATCGCTCTCGTGTTCGTGGTGCTGACGCTGCCGACCGGTCTGATCCTCGGCTGGGTGGGCAAGAAGGTGGCGGTGAAGCGATGAGCTCGGTCCTCTACGACGCCCAGGGCCCCCGCGCGAAGCGTCGCAACATCCTCTTCACGGTCGTGTTCCTGGTCGCCCTCGCTGCCCTGCTGTGGTGGGTGTTCAGCACCCTCAACGACAAGGGCCAGCTGGAGTGGGCCCTGTGGAAGCCGTTCTTCACCGGCACCGAGGCATGGTCGACCTACATCTGGCCGGGTCTGCAGAACACCCTGAAGGCCGCGGTTCTCGCGGTGGTCATCGCCCTGCCGCTCGGCGCCGCACTGGGCATCGCCCGGCTCTCCGACCACGCATGGGTCCGTGTCCCGGCCGCAGTCGTGGTCGAGTTCTTCCGGTCCATCCCCGTGCTGGTCCTGATGATCTTCGGTCTCGCGCTGTTCGCGGAGTACACGAACGTCAGCTCGGACGACCGCCCGCTCTACGCCGTCGTCACCGGCCTGGTCCTGTACAACGCCTCCGTCCTCGCCGAGATCGTCCGGTCCGGCATTCTGGCCCTGCCCAAGGGTCAGGCCGAGGGCGCGATGGCGATCGGCCTCCGCAAGGGCCAAGTCATGCGGCTGATCCTGCTGCCGCAGGCGGTCACCGCGATGCTGCCGGCCATCGTCAGCCAGCTCGTCGTGATCCTCAAGGACACCGCGCTCGGCGGCGCCATCCTCACCTTCCCGGAGCTGCTCGCATCGGCCAACACGATGAGCGGCTACTACGGCGCCAACGTGATCGCCAGCTACACGGTGGTCGCCGTCATCTACATCGCGCTCAACTTCGCCCTGACCAGCTTCGCGAGCTGGCTGGAGCGACGGCTGCGGCGGGCCAAGAAGTCGACCGGCGCCGTGCTCAAGGTGGATGACGCGGGTGTGCCCGGAACGTCCGCGACGGGCGCCGGCGGAGGCACCGCCTGACGCTCCGTCACCTGTTCGACTCTCACGGAGGCCGTGGCATGATCGCCACGGCCTCCGTTCGCTTGACGCAAGCTGCGGCAATAGGTTGCATACGTTCTGTGACCGTGCACCCTGCTCCAACTTCCTGTTCACCCACGTCCCCCGGGACGCCGTCACAGGCAGGGGGCATCGCACCGTGGACCCGGTGATCATCGTCGGAGCGGGGCCCGTCGGGCTCACGCTCGCCCTGGCCCTGGCCCGTCAGGAGGTGCCCTGCGTCCTCCTCGACGAGGGTCCGGGCAAGGACGAACCGCGTCCCGCCCGCACCGTCGTCCTGCGCGAGGACGTCGTCGCCCTCGTCGAGAGGCTGACCGGCTTCTCCCTGGACGAGGTGGGTTTCCGTTGGGCCGGATGGCGGTCGATGCGGCGCAAGCAGGTGACGCGCGAGGTCGCGTTCGACGACGCCGGCCAGGCGCCGCTGCACATCGCCCAGCACGAGCTCACGACCGTCCTGCGCACCGCTCTGGCCGACGAGCCCCTCGTGAAGGCCGCGGCGGACAGCCGTCTGATCGGCGTCGAACAGGAGACGTCCGGCGTCACCGCCCACACGCGCGGCCCCAAGGGCACCTGGTGGCGCGGCAGTTACCTGGTCGGCTGCGACGGCCCCCGCTCGACCGTGCGCAAGCTCCAGGACATCCGCTTCCCCGGCCGTACGGCGGTGGAACGATACGCCGTCGCCGCGCTGCGCACCGAACTCCCCTGGGCCGACGAGGCCCTGCTCCACCGGGCGCCGCCCTGGCGGACGACCGGCCCGTCGGCCGGCGAGATCGTCGGCCGCCCCCTGCCCGACGGCGTGTGGCGCCTGGACTGGCTGTTGCCGCCCGGCAAGGACCTGGTCACGCCCGAACTGCTGGTGAACCGGGTCCGGGAGACCCTCACCGGCTGGCGGGCCGGGGCCACTCCGTCCTACGAACTCCTCGACACCGGCGTGCACACGGTCCACCACCGTCTGGCCCGCCGCTGGCGGGCGGGCCGCGTGTTCCTCGCCGGGGACGCGGCGCATCTGCTGGGCGCGCTGGGCACGCAGGGCCTCGACGAAGGGCTGCGGGACGCGGACAACCTGGCCTGGAAGCTCGCCCTCGCCTGGCACCACGGGCCGCACGAAGCGCTGCTCGACAGCTACCAGAAGGAACGGCGCACGGCCGTCGCGGCACGGCTGCGTGCCGCCGACCAGGTGCTGCCGCTGCTGCGCGGAGGCGGGGGGCTGCGGTCGTACATCCCCGGCTCCGCCCGGGGTCACGACGCGCTGCTCGCCGACGGTCATGTGGGGCAGGGGGCGCTCGGGGCTCCGGGGGCGTATGCCGACTCACCGCTCATGCCCCCGCCCCTCGACGGCGAGGTGGCCGTGGGTACGGCACCCGGAACGCCCGTCACCGACGTCCGGGTCACGGCGGAGGACGGCACGTTCGTGCGGCTGCGGGACCGGCTGGGGCGGGGTGCGCTGCTGGTGGTGCTGATCGCACCGGGCACCGGGGTGTGGGACCGCAAGCACTGGGTGACCGCCGGCGTCATGCCCCGGCTGGCGGCGGCCGTGACGGCGCTGCCGCACCGTGCCGAGCTGCTGGTGGCCGAGAGTTACCCGGGGGCCGCCGCACACACCGTGCTGCTGGTGCGGCCCGACGGCGACCTCGTCACGGCGCTGAACGGGGTGCGCCCGGCCGACCTGTACACGGCGGCCGAGGCCGCGCTGGGCGGGGCGACGAAGGCGGCCGCGGAGTCGGGAGCCGGGGCTGCGGCCGGGGCCCGCTGAACGCTTGCCCGTCACGGAGCGGGGCGCCTCCGGCCGGGGCGGGCCGTGGCCCGGCGGGCGGTTCCGCGCTCGCCGGCCCGCCGCGGTCTGCCGTCGCCGTCCGCAGGGTGTCGGTGAGTTGACCGGCCCACGCCGTCATGGTCTACTCCGGAGCGTGACCGACACCGATGTGCGCCTCTGGCGGAGGGTCCACATGGACCTCGTCCGCTATGTGGGCTGCGTGTGTCGCCCGTCCTGCTGAATTCGCCTCTCTTCCTTCGCGCGCCCCGCTTCGCCATGCCGCCGCGCGCTTCCCCGCGAACTCCAGGACGGTACCCGTGTCCGTGTCCTCCCCTGCCCCCGCTCCTCTTTCCTCACCGACGGCCGTGAGCGCGCCCGTGCCGACCCAGGCCGACCTGCTCGACTTCGTACGGCGCGTCGCCGCCGACGCCGAACTGATCGCCTCGCTCCCCCTCGACCCCGAGGGCCGTACCTGGGTGCGGCTGGACGGACCCGGCGGCAGCGAGGCCTGGCTGATCGGCTGGCCGCCCGGCACCGGCACCGGCTGGCACGACCACGCCGAATCCGTGGGCGCCTTCGTGACGGCGGCCGGCGAGCTCAAGGAGAACGCGCTCGCCGCCCGGCTGCCCACCGACGGCTGGAAGACCCTGGAGCTCACCGACGGCGTCGACCGGGAGCGTCGTCTGCCCACCGGAAAGGGCCGTGCCTTCGGTCGGCACCACGTCCACGAGGTGCTCAACGAGTCGCCCGACCGACACGCGATCTCCGTCCACGCCTACTACCCGCCCCTGCCGCGGATCCGTCGCTACAGTCGCACCGGCCAGGTCCTGCGCCTGGAGGAGGTCGAGCGCCCGGAGGACTGGCAGTGAGCGAACCGATCGGGATCGACGAGGTGCTGGAGCGGGTGCGCCAGGGCTACACGCGCATAGAACCGCGCGCGGCGTACGACGCCGCCGAGGCCGGTGAGGCGTTGCTGGTCGACATCCGGTACGCCGCTCTGCGTGACGCGGACGGTCTGATTCCGGGCGCCCTGGTGATCGAGCGCAACGAACTCGAGTGGCGCCTGGATCCGCAGGGGAGCCACCGCGTTCCCGAGGCCACGGGTCACGACCTGCGTGTCGTGGTGGTGTGCAACGAGGGCTACGCCTCCAGCCTCGCCGCGGAGTCCCTGCACCGCCTGGGGTTGCACCGGGCCACCGATCTGGTCGGCGGGTTCCAGGCGTGGCGGGCGACGGGACTGCCGGTGACCGCGCCGTAAGGCGCACGGGTCAGAGAGCGGAGGGGCAGTACAGCGGTGCCGTGTCCGCGTTGCCCTTGGTCACCAGGCGGATCGGCGTGGTGTCGATCTTCTCGGCCTTCCTGCCGCGCAGCAGGGCGATGGTGTTCCGGACGGCCAGCTCACCGGTGTTCCCGGCCGAGTCGGAGACCGTCGCGGAGAACCGTCCGTCCTTGAGCGCGGCGAGGGCCTCGTCGGTGCCGTTCACCGTGACGATCTTCACCTGGCCGGCTCCCGCCGCGTCGAAGGCCTCGCGCGCGGCGAACGCCATCTGTTCGTTGGCGACGAAGGCGTAGTCCAGGTCGGGGTGGGCGCGGGCCATGGTGTCCGCGACCTTCCCGGCCTTGGCCGCGTCGAACATGCCGGGCTGGTCGGCGACCACCTCGGCGTTGGCCGGCAGCGCTCCGGTGAAGCCGCCGACGAGCAGGTCGGAGGCGGCACCCGGGGCACCCGCGACGATCCCGACCCGGACGTCCTTGCCCGCCGCGTCGTCGGTGATCCACTGGGCGTCGAGGCGCCCGACGGCCTTCAGGTCGACGACCACCGCCCCCAGGATGTCGTCGGGGTCCGCGCTCACGGAGGTCAGGAAGACGGGGATGCCGGCCCGCTCGGCCTTCGCCAGGTCACTCTCGAGGGCGTCGGTGCTGACGGTCTGCAGGATGATCGCGTCGACCTTGCGCGTGATCATGTCCTCGATGTTGGACAGTTCCTTCGTGGCGTCCTGCCCGGAGTTGGCCGTGACGAGTTCGGCGAAGTTGTTCTTGGCCGTGATCTCCACGGACCGCTGCAGGCAGGTGTGGAACTGGCTGCCGCCTCCGTTGACGAAGCCGAGGACGAGCGGGCCGTCTTGCGCCGAGCCGGAGTCGGCCGCGATCGGACCGCAGCCGCCGAGGAGCAGGCCGGCGCCGAGGAGCAGGGCGTGCGTCGTTCTTCGGGGGCGCGCGGTCAGAGGCATGGCGGGGCCGCCTTTCTGGACGTACCGGGGCGTTGTCGGTGCGGGCCCGTTCGCCGGCCGGATTCCAGGGGCGGCGTACGCGCGCGGTGGACGCGGCTCGGGCAGCCGCGCGACGGCGCAGACGGTACAGCCGTACGGAAGGTCTTCACCCCTCCGGGAGCGCAAGGTAATCCTGCGTGCTCCGGGACGACGCCCATACCCACGCGGGCGACGTCGCGTCCGGTCAGAAGCTCTCGTCGCCGAGGAACTCCGTGTCCTCGCCCTCCTGTTCCAGCGCCTGCCGGACCACCCGCAGGGCCATGCCCTCGGGGTAGCCCTTGCGGGCCAGCATGCCGGCGAGGCGGCGCAGCCTCTTGTCGCGGTCGAGGCCGCGGGTGGCGCGCAGTTTGCGGGCGACGAGTTCCCGTGCGGTCTCCTCCTCCTGGTCGGAGTCCAGCTGGGACACCGCCGCGTCGATGAGGGTGGAGTCGACGCCCTTGGTCCGCAGTTCCCGGGCGAGAGCGCGCCGGGCCAGTCCGCGGCCGTGGTGCCGGGACTCGACCCAGGCGTCGGCGAAGGCACTGTCGTTGATCAGGCCGGCCTCCTCGAACCTGGACAGCACCTCCTCCGCGGCCTCGTCCGGGATCTCCCGTTTGCGCAGGGCGTCGGCGAGTTGCTTGCGGGTGCGCGGGGTCCCGGTGAGCAGGCGCAGGCAGATCGCCCGTGCCTGCTCCACCGGGTCCCGCGGAGGCTCCCCCTTCTCGGCCCTCGACGAGGAAGTGGCACCTCCGTCCTCGGCGAACGGCTCCGCGCCCTCGCGCCGTCGCCGCCGCCCGCCTCTGCGACGCGCGCCGCCCTCACCGGACGGCACGTCCGCCGAGCCCGCCCCGTACGCGCCGTCGTCCGTCCCGGCGGAGCCGGCGTCATACTCGGCCCAGTCGGTTCGTCGTGTCACGGGTCAGCTCTTGGCTGCCGCGGCCTTGGACTTGGTCGCCTTGGCCGAGGCGGGTGCGGGCACCGCCGACGCGGCGTCGGCCGGGGCGGCGGAGACCGCGGCGTCCGTACCCGGCTCGGTGGCCGGCTCCTCGGGACGCACGCCGACGCCCAGCTTCTCCTTGATCTTCTTCTCGATCTCGTTCGCCAGGTCGGGGTTGTCCTTCAGGAAGTTGCGCGCGTTCTCCTTGCCCTGGCCGAGCTGGTCGCCCTCGTACGTGTACCAGGCACCGGCCTTGCGGACGAACCCGTGCTCCACGCCCATGTCGATCAGGCCGCCCTCGCGGCTGATGCCCTGGCCGTAGAGGATGTCGAACTCGGCCTGCTTGAAGGGCGGCGCGACCTTGTTCTTGACGACCTTGCAGCGGGTGCGGTTGCCGACCGCCTCCGTGCCGTCCTTCAGCGTCTCGATGCGGCGGATGTCGATGCGCACGGAGGCGTAGAACTTCAGCGCCCGGCCACCTGTCGTGGTCTCCGGGGAGCCGAACATCACACCGATCTTCTCGCGGAGCTGGTTGATGAAGATCGCGGTGGTCTTGGACTGGTTGAGCGCGCTGGTGATCTTCCGCAGGGCCTGGCTCATCAGCCGGGCCTGGAGACCCACGTGACTGTCGCCCATCTCACCCTCGATCTCCGCGCGCGGGACGAGCGCGGCGACGGAGTCGATGACGATGAGGTCGAGGGCGCCGGAGCGGACCAGCATGTCCACGATCTCCAAGGCCTGCTCGCCGTTGTCCGGCTGGGAGAGGATCAGGTTGTCGATGTCGACGCCGAGCTTCTTCGCGTACTCGGGGTCGAGGGCGTGCTCCGCGTCCACGAACGCGACCTGACCGCCGGCCTTCTGCGCGTTCGCCACGGCGTGCAGGGTCAGGGTCGTCTTGCCCGAGGACTCGGGGCCGTAGACCTCCACGACCCGGCCGCGGGGGAGGCCGCCGACGCCGAGGGCCACGTCGAGCGCGGTCGATCCGGTCGGGATGACCTCGATGGGCTCGTTCGGCCGCTCGCCCATGCGCATGACCGCGCCCTTGCCGAATTGCCGTTCAATCTGCGCGAGCGCGGCGTCCAGGGCCTTCTCGCGGTCGGTTCCTGCCATGGGTTCCACCCGGTTTGCTTGATTCGATCGCTTCACGTCAAAGACGCTAATGCCTGCCACTGACAATGCGCCTCGATGCGGGTCCGGCCTGTGGATAACTCGGGGACCTCTCCGTCCAAACCCAGTCGAATCACCCGTCACGAGCCTCGCCGGAGCCTCCATAAGAATGGATGTTCGATTTTCGTGTCAAGCGCACCGCTCGGCACCTCCGAGCGTACGTCTCGGGTGCCCGCGGACAGGCCTACGGCTACATTGCGTGCACGCGATGCGAGGAGGGGTCCCCATGGCCGAGGTCAGCATCAGTCTCGACGCCGAGCTGGTGGTGGAGGTGATGGTCCTGGCCGGCATCGGCTCGCCCCAGGACGCCGTCGAGGCCGTGGTCCGGGACTACATCGCCCGCGGCCACCGCACGGAGACCCGCACCGAGGCCAAGGACCGCGACCTGCGTGCGGCCGACGCAGAGCCCCAGGAACCACAGGGATGATTCCCCTCAGGGCCGTCGCCGCCGGAGTGCGGGCCGCTCTGGCGTACTGGCCCGGCCGTCCCGCACTTCAGGCGGTGCCGCCGTCCCCGGAGCCACCACGCCCGGGCCCGTCCTCCCCGGGGCTCCGGCCGGGGCGCGCCGGGTCCGATCGCCGGGCCCACAGCTTCCGTATGCGCGTGAACGCCCCGGCCCCCGCCCCGCGGCGGTCGCGGTGCCCGTGGACGCGGGGGTCGTCCGTGACGTCGTACCGCTTGACGTACGCCCCGAGGAACGCCTGTAGCGTGGCGACCGCCGGGATGGCGATCAGCGCGCCGACGGCGCCCAGCAGGGCGGTGCCCGCGATGACCGAGCCGAAGGCGACGGCGGGGTGGATGTCCACGGTCTTCGACGTCAGCTTGGGCTGCAACACGTAGTTCTCGAACTGCTGGTAGATCACCACGAAGCCCAGCACCCACAGCGCGTACCAGGGGTTGACCGTGAAGGCGATCAGCATGGGCAGGGCGCCCGCGAGATAGGTGCCGATGGTGGGGATGAACTGCGACACCAGGCCCACCCACACGGCGAGCGCGGGCGCGTAGGGCACCTCCAGGATCTCCAGCAGGACGTAGTGCGCGATCCCGGAGATCAACGCCATCAGGCCGCGCGAGTAGAGGTAACCGCCGGTCTTGTCCACGGCGATCTCCCACGCGCGCAGGACCTCGGCCTGCCGGGCGGGCGGCAGGACGGAACAGAGCCCGCGCCGCAGCCGGGGGCCGTCGGCGGCGAAGTAGAACGAGAAGAGCAGGATCGTCAGCAGTTGGAAGAGGCCCCCGAGGACCTGGGCGGACACGTCCAGGACGCCGGAGGCGCTGTTCTGCACGTAGTTGCGCAGCCAGTCGGAGCGGAGCAGTCCCTCCTGGACGTCCACCCTTCTGAGCTCGGTGTGGAAGTGGCCGTTGATCCAGGCGATCACGGAGTCGAGGTAGTCGGGGAAGTCCTCGACCATCTTGACGATCTGGCCCGCGAGCATGGAGCCGAGCAGCGTCACGAATCCCGCGGCGGCGATCAGCACGGCGAGGAAGACGATGAACGTGGCGAACCCCCGGCGCATGCCGCGCGCCGACATCCAGCTCACCGCGGGCTCGATGGCGAGCGCCAGGAAGAACGCGATCAGGATGTTGATCAGCAGACCGGTGAGCTGGTGGAAGGCCCAGCTGCCCAGCTGGAAGACGGCGATCAGCGAAAGGGCCAGCACCATGGCCCGCGGCAGCCAGCGCGGCATACGGGCGCCCGGTCCCGCGCTGCCGCCGGCGGGGGGCGGGGCGGGCGGCGTCGTGCCGGACGGAGGGGTCTGCCGGGCCGCTTGCCCGGTCTCGTCAGTGGATGCCACGGACCAAGTCTCACCCACGCCGCCGACAGCGGACGCACGGTCGCGATCTTCGTGACCCGTCAGCGCCGCTCCTGTGGCACGTTCATGACGTTGCAGACCACCCGCCAGACGTCCTTGGCGTCCCAGCCGGAGTCCAGCGCCTCGTGCACCGTACGACCGCCGAGCTCCGTCATCACGTGATCGCGCGCGAAGGTGTCGGCGTAGCCCGGACCGAAGTGCTCCGTCATCCGCTCCCAGAAGACCGTCAACCGCATGCATCCAGTATCCCGCCCCTGAGAGTGGGCCCTGCGCCGGGACCGCGTACCGGTACCGCTTTCCGCCCTACGGTCTGTCGCATGGCCGAGAACGGAGCTTCCCCACTCCCCCCGAGACCCCCTGCGCGCTCCCCGCTCGCGCGCGCCGAGCACTTCGTCTGGCTCACCGCGCGCGTGCTGGAGCAGCGCCTGTTCGCGTACCACTTCCGCGACGGCGACGCCGCACCGGTGGAGGCGGCGCTGGAGGCCTACCGCAACGAGGACGGCGGGTACGGCCACGCCCTGGAGCCCGATCTGCGCGGCCCCGTCAGCCAGCCGCTGCACACCGCGCACGCCCTGCGGGTCCTGGACGCCGTCGGGCGCTGCGGCGGGCAGCGTGCGGAACGGGTGTGCCGCTATCTGACCTCCGTCTCCACCGCCGACGGAGCCCTGCCCGCGATCCATCCCAGCCAGCGCGGCTACCCGGCCGCCCCCTTCGTACCGGTGGTGGACGACCCTCCCGGGGAGCTGCTCGCCACCGGTCCCGTGGTCGGTCTGCTGCACCGCAACGAGGTCTGGCACGCCTGGCTGTTCCGGGCCACGGACTTCTGCTGGCGTGCGGTCGAGTCGGTGCGGACCTCCCACCCGTACGAGGTGGAGGCCGCCGTGGCCTTCCTGGACGCCGCCCCCGACCGCCCGCGCGCGCAGGCGGCGGCCGACCGGCTGGGCCGCCTGGTGCGTGACCAGCGCCTCGCGGTGCTCGATCCGGACGCCCGCGGCACCTACCCGGTCTCCCCCGGCTACGGCCCGGGTGAGCACCACTTCCCCCACGACTACGCGAGGACGCCGCACTCCCTCGCGCGCGCGTGGTTCACGGACGACGAGATGGCCCGTTCCCTCGACTTCCTCCTCGCGGAACAGGAGGAGGACGGCGGCTGGCCCGTGCGGTGGCGCCGCTGGGCGCCCGCCCCCGTGCTGGAGGCACGCCCCCGGGTGACGCTCGACGCCCTGCGCACGCTGCGGGCCCACGGCCGTCTCATCGGCTGACCGGCCCGCCCGCCCTCACCCGCCCATGGCCCGCACACCCGCGGTGACCACCACGGCCGCCGCGACGACCAGCAGGAACGGAGCCCGCAGCACCAGGGCCACGGCGGCCGCGGCCACTCCCGCGGCCCGTGCGTCGAGCACAAGGGCCTGCCCGTCCTGGAAGGTCTGCTGGGCGGTGAGCGCGGCGAGGAGAGCGACGGGCAGCAGGGCGGCGAGACGCCTGACCAGCGGTCGTTCCAGGGCGCCCGCGGGTACGAGCAGTCCGACGAGTTTCACGACGTAACAGCCGAGTGCGGTCACGCCGATCGCGATCCAGATGCTCACCGCTCTCCCTCCCGCCCGGAGCCCTGCACGGGGCCCCGTGCGATGTCCTGTGGGTCCTCCCGTGTGTCGTCCACCCCGTCGCTCCGGAATGTCCTGCGGCGTCCCTCCGCCCACAGGACGGCCGGCGCCGCCAGCGCCGCCACCAGGACGGGCACACCGGCGGGCAGGACGGGCAGCAGACCGAGCCCCAGCAGCACGGCCAGAGCGGCGACCGCACGCTCGGTGGTGCTCTTCAGCATCGGCGCGAGGAGCGCCAGGAACACCGCGGGCCCGGCCGCGTCGAGGCCCCAGGCGTCGGTGTCCCCGATGGCCTCCGCGCCCAGCGCGCCGAGCAGGGTGGTGACGTTCCACAGCACGTAGAGGGTGAGACCGGTGACACTGAACCCGATCCGGACGCTGCGCCGCGTGGGCTGCGCCAGCGCCACGGCCGCCGTCTCGTCGATCACCCACTGGGCGGCGAGGGGCCGCACCGCGCGCGGGAGGGCCAGCAGCTGTGACAGCCGCAGCCCGTAGAAGGCGTTGCGCACGCCCAGGAAGAAGGCCCCCGCCGCGGCCGTGAGCGGATTGCCGCCGGCCGCGAGCGCTCCGACGAGCGCGAACTGGGATGCCCCGGTGAAGACCAGGAGGCTGAGCGCGCACGTCTGCAGCAACGTGAGCCCACTGCCCGCCGAGGTCACCCCGAAGGCGAACCCGGACAGCCCGACGGCGACTCCTACTCCGAGGGCGTCCCGTACGACGGCGGCGTCGGGCTTGTCCTCGACGACGCGCGTGCCGGGTACGACTGTCTGTTCTGTCACGCCTCGGACGGTAGGAGCAGTCGCCGCCGCGTGTCTTGTACGTTCTTGCGCTCGCGCCGGTACGCGCCGGGCGGTACGCCCACGATCCGCGCGAAGTGCCGGTTCAGGTGCGGCTGGTCGGTGAAACCCACGGCGACGGCGGCCTCGGCCGGGGCCGTCCCGGCGTCCAGCATCCGCCGGGCCCGGCGCACCCGGGCGTCCGTCAGCCAGGTGTGCGGGGGCATCCCGTACGCGTCCCGGAAGGCGCGCAGCAGCGCGAAGGGACTGCTCCCGAGCTCCGCGGCGAGCGCCTCCAGGCTGGGCGGATCGGCCATCCGCTCCTCCAGCACGGCACGCGCGCGTGCCGCCACCCGGGCCCCGGCGGTCCGCACCTCCCGCCGTGGCAGCGGGCCGCCGTTCAGCCGCAGCAGCCGGGTCACGGCCACCCTCAGCAGGGTGTCGGCGGCGAGCGCGTTGCCCTCGTCGGCCGCCCGCAGCACCCGGTGGACCAGCTCGGCGCTGTACGGGTCGTCGAGCACCGGCCGGACGAAGCCCGGTGTACCGCGCAGGGTGGTCGTCTCCGCCGCGATCGCGGCCACCAGCTCGGGCGCCGGATAGACCGCCCCGTAGCGCCAGCCCTCCGGAATGCCGGCCCGCCCCGTGTGCGGGGTGTCGGGATTGATCAGCGCGAGCGATCCGGCACCGGCGTACCGGTCGCTCCCGCCGTGGTGGAAGACCTCCACGCCGTCGGCGATGGCGGCGATGACGAAGTGCTCGTGCGTATGCCGGACGAAGGTCTTCCGTATGTACCGGGCGCGCAGCAGATCGACACCGGGCAGCTCCGCGTACTGCCAGTGCCGCGCCCGCTCACCCGTCTTCGCCATGGGTCCATTCTCCGCCGGCCGGGCGGACCGGCGTCCGCCGGCGTGCCCCGGGCGGGCCGCGCGCAGCCGTCCCGTCCGGCGGCATCCGCCCAGCTCAAGGCAATTGTCAGTGTCCGGGTGCAGGATGGATCCATGGTCAGCTCCGCACACCGAGCCCTGGACGGCTTCTCCCCCGCGACCCGCGGCTGGTTCACGGGGGCCTTCTCCGCGCCCACCGCCGCCCAGGCGGGCGCGTGGCAGGCCATCTCGGAGGGCTCGGACGTGCTGGTGGTCGCGCCCACCGGTTCCGGCAAGACGCTGGCCGCCTTTCTCGCCGCCCTGGACCAGCTGGCCTCCACGCCGCCGCCGGCCGATCCGAAGAAGCGGTGCCGGGTGCTGTACGTCTCTCCGCTCAAGGCCCTGGCGGTGGACGTCGAGCGCAACCTGCGCAGCCCGCTGACCGGCATCCGCCAGGAGTCCGTCCGGCTCGGTCTTCCCGAGCCGGAGGTGAAGGTGGGCATCCGCTCGGGAGACACCCCGGCCGCCGAGCGCCGGGCCCTGGCCACCCGCCCTCCGGACATCCTGATCACGACCCCGGAGTCCCTGTTCCTGATGCTGACGTCGGCCACGCGTGACGCGCTGACCGGCGTGGAGACGGTGATCCTGGACGAGGTGCACGCGGTGGCGGGCACCAAGCGCGGCGCCCATCTCGCGCTCACCCTGGAGCGGCTGGACGAGCTGCTGCCGAAGCCGGCCCGCCGGATCGGCCTGTCGGCGACGGTCCGCCCGGTGGACGAGGTCGCCCGTTTCCTCGCCCCCCGCGGCAAGGTGGAGATCGTCCAGCCGGACTCGGGCAAGGAGTTCGACCTCTCCGTCGTCGTCCCGGTCGAGGACCTGGGAGAGCTCGGCGGCTCCCCCGTCGCCGAGGGGAACGAGGGCGCCGAGCGCCCGTCGATCTGGCCGCACGTCGAGGAGCGGATCACCGACCTCGTCCAGTCGCACCGCTCCACCATCGTCTTCGCCAACTCCCGCCGCCTGGCCGAACGCCTGTGCAACAGGCTCAACGAGATCGCGTACGAACGCGCCACCGGCGAGCCCCTGGACGAGCACCACTCCCCCGCCGAGCTCATGGGCGGCTCGGGAGCGGCCCAGGGTGCCCCGCCCGTGATCGCCCGCGCCCACCACGGCTCGGTCTCCAAGGAGCAGCGGGCCCTCGTGGAGGAGGACCTCAAGGCGGGCCGCCTGCCCGCCGTGGTCGCCACCTCCAGCCTGGAGCTGGGCATCGACATGGGCGCCGTCGACCTCGTCGTCCAGGTCGAGTCACCGCCCTCCGTCGCCTCCGGCCTCCAGCGCGTCGGCCGCGCGGGCCATCAGGTCGGCGCGGTCTCCACGGGCGTGGTCTTCCCCAAGTACCGCGGTGACCTGGTGCAGGCCGCCGTGGTCACCGAGCGGATGCGCAGCGGCGCCATCGAGGCCCTGAGGGTCCCCGCCAATCCGCTGGACGTCCTGGCCCAGCAGCTGGTCGCGATGACCGCGCTGGACACCTGGCAGGTCGACGACCTGCTCACCACCGTGCGCCGCGCCGCCCCCTTCGCCTCCCTTCCGGAGTCGGCCTTCACGGCCGTCCTCGACATGCTCGCGGGCCGCTATCCCTCCGACGCCTTCGCCGAGCTGCGCCCCCGCGTGGTGTGGGACCGGGTCACCGGGACCGTCACCGGCCGCCCGGGCGCGCAGCGCCTCGCCGTCACCTCCGGGGGGACGATCCCCGACCGCGGACTCTTCGGGGTCTTCCTCGCCGGTGCCGACCCCAAGAAGGGCGGCGGCCGGGTCGGCGAGCTCGACGAGGAGATGGTCTACGAGTCCCGCGTCGGGGACGTCTTCACGCTCGGCACGAGCTCCTGGCGCATCGAGGACATCACGCGCGACCGGGTGCTGGTCTCCCCCGCTCCGGGTGTGCCGGGACGGCTGCCGTTCTGGAAGGGCGACCAGCTGGGCCGCCCCCTCGAACTGGGCCGCGCGCTGGGCGCGTTCCTGCGCGAGGTCGGCTCCCTCGGCAAGGAGGACGCCCGGCTGCGCCTGGTCACCGCGGGCCTGGACGCCTGGGCGGCGGACAACGTGCTGGCCTATCTCGACGAGCAGCGCGAGGCCTGCGGCCACGTGCCCGACGACCGGACCATCGTCGTGGAGCGCTTCCGGGACGAGCTGGGCGACTGGCGCGTCGTGGTCCACTCGCCCTTCGGCGCCCAGGTCCACGCCCCCTGGGCGCTCGCGCTCGGCGCCCGGCTGTCCGAGCGGTACGGCATGGACGCCCAGGTCATGCACGCCGACGACGGCATCGTGCTGCGCCTGCCCGACGCCGATCTGATGAGCCTGGACCTGCTCGACCAGGAACCGTCGAAGCCCGGCCTGGAGTACGACGCCGAGCAGGCGCCCGTGGGCGCGTCCGACGTCGTCTTCGACAAGGGCGACGTCGACCGGGTCGTCACCGACCAGGTGGGCGGGTCGGCCCTGTTCGCGTCCCGCTTCCGGGAGTGCGCCGCCCGCGCGCTCCTGCTGCCGCGCCGCAACCCGGGCAAGCGCACCCCGCTGTGGCAGCAGCGTCAGCGTGCCGCGCAGCTGCTCGAGGTGGCGAGCGAGTACGGCTCGTTCCCGATCGTCCTGGAAGCGGTCCGCGAGTGCCTCCAGGACGTCTTCGACGTGCCCGGCCTGGTCGAGCTGATGGGCGACGTGGAGTCCCGCAAGGTGCGCCTGGTCGAGGTCACCACCCCGGAGCCGTCCCCGTTCGCCCGCTCCCTGCTGTTCGGGTACGTCGCCCAGTTCCTGTACGAGGGCGACTCGCCGCTCGCCGAGCGCCGGGCCGCGGCGCTGTCGCTGGACTCGCGGCTGCTGGCCGAGCTGCTCGGCCAGGCGGAGCTGCGCGAGCTGCTCGACGCGGACGTGCTGGGCGAGCTGGAGCGCGAGCTGCAGTGGCTCACCGAGGACCGGCGCGTCAAGGATCCGGAAGGCGTCGCGGACCTGCTGCGGATGCTCGGCCCGCTCACGGACGCCGAGCTGGCCGAGCGGGGCGCCGAGCCTCAGTGGGCCCAGGAGCTGGCGGCGGCCCGGCGCGCGATCAAGGTGCGCATCGCCGGTGCCGACCACTGGGCGGCGATCGAGGACGCGGGCCGGCTGCGCGACGCGTTGGGCACGGCCCTGCCCGTGGGCGTGCCCGAGGCCTTCACGGAGCCGGTCAAGGACCCGCTCGGCGACCTCCTGGCCCGCCACGCCCGCACCCACGGCCCGTTCACGTCGGTGACCGCCGCCGCCCGCTTCGGTCTGGGCGTCGCCGTGACCGAGGGCGCACTGCAGCGGCTCGCGGCGGCCGGCCGGGTCGTCCAGGGCGAGTTCCATCCGGCGGGGATCGGTCAGGAATGGTGCGACGCGACGGTGCTGCGCCGGTTGCGCCGCCGTTCCCTCGCCGCGCTGCGGCACGAGCTGGAGCCGGTCCCGCCGGCCGCGCTCGGCCAGTTCCTGCCCCAGTGGCAGCACATCGGCAAGGGGCACACGCTGCGCGGCGTCGACGGGCTGGTGCGGGCCGTCGAGCAGATGCAGGGCGCGGCCGTGCCCGCGTCCGCCCTGGAGAAGCTCGTCCTGCCGTCCCGGGTGGCGAACTACACGCCCGCGATGCTGGACGAGCTCACGGCCGCCGGCGAGGTGGTGTGGGCGGGTGCGGGCTCCCTCCCCGGCAAGGACGGCTGGGTCTCGCTCTACCTCGCGGACGCCGCCCCGGTGCTGCTGCCGCCCGCGCACCCCCTGGAGACGACCGCTCTCCACCAGTCCGTCCTGGACAGCCTCTCCGGCGGGTACGGTCTGTTCTTCCGGCAGATCGCCGACCAGGTCCGCGCCACCACGCACCCGGACGTCACGGACCCGCAGCTGGCCGACGCCCTGTGGGACCTGGCCTGGTCCGGACGGCTGACGAACGACACGCTCGCACCCCTGCGCGCCCTGCTGGGCTCGGGCCGTACGGCGGGTGCCACCGCCCACCGCGCCAAGCGCGCGGTGCCGCGGGGACGCTACGGCTCGCTGACGGCCGCCGCCCGCGCCACGTCCCGCACCGGTCCGCCGACGGTCGCGGGCCGGTGGTCGCTGCTCCCGGCCCGCGAGGCCGACACCACGGTGCGCGCCCACGCCCTGGCCCGTACGCTCCTGGACCGCCACGGCGTGGTGACCCGGGGTGCCGTCGCCGCCGAGGGCGTCGAGGGCGGCTTCTCCGCGGTGTACCGCATCCTGGCCGCGTTCGAGGAGAGCGGACAGGCCCGGCGCGGCTATGTCGTGGAGGGGCTCGGTGCCGCTCAGTTCGCCATGGAGGGCGCCGTGGACCGGTTGCGCGCGGTGGCCAACGCCCGTGAGCGCGGCGACGGTCCCCCCGGCCGGGCGGGACAGGGCAACGGCGGCCCCGGGGGGCGCACCTCGCCCGACGGCTCCGCGCCGGACGCCTGGGCCTCCGGCGACGCCCCCTTCGACGACTTCGCCGCGGGCGGCTACGGAGACGCCGGCACCCCGGACGGCTCGGCCGACGTGTTCGCACCGGCCCAGCCGCTTCCCCGGTCCCGGGGTGACTACGTCTCCCCGCGCGACTACGCCGAACCGGGTGCCGGCGGCCCGCGCGGCGGTGGCGCGCAGGGCGGCTTCGGCCTCCCGCACGGCTCGTACGACGCCGGTCCCCCCGGCCGTCGCAGCCGGGGGGACACCGCCTCCCGGGCCGTCGTCCTGGCCGCCGCCGATCCGGCGAACGCCTACGGTGCTGCCCTGGGCTGGCCCGAGCCCCCGGCCGGGGCCACGCACAAACCGGGCCGCAAGGCGGGCTCCCTGGTGGTGCTGGTGGAGGGGGAGCCCGCGCTCTACATGGAGCGCGGTGGCAAGACCCTGCTGCTCTGGCCCTCCGACCCGGACGGTCCGCCGGCCGGGGACCCGGCCCTGCGCGCCGCCACGGAGGCCCTGGCCGCCGCCGCCCGCGCGGGTTCCCTCGGCACGGTCACGGTGGAACGCGTCAACGGCGCCGCGGCCCTGACGTCTCCGTTCGGCGTCCTGCTGGAGGAGGCGGGCTTCATCGCCACCCCGCGCGGCCTGCGCATCCGGGCGTGAGCCTGCCACCCTTGACCCATGTCCGAGGAAGACACCCATGCCTGAGGGAGACACCGTCTGGCAGGCCGCGCGGCGGCTGCACGGAGCGCTGGCGGGCAGGACGCTGACCCGCAGCGACTTCCGCGTGCCCCGGTACGCGACGGTCGACCTGACCGGCCGCACCGTCCTGGACGTCACCCCGCGCGGCAAGCACCTGCTGACCCGCGTCGAGGGCGGGCTCACGGTGCACTCGCACCTCAGGATGGACGGTGCCTGGAAGGTGTTCGCGGCCGGTCAGCGCTGGAGCGGCGGCCCGGCGCACCAGATCCGCATCATCCTCGGCACCGCCGACCGTACGGCCGTCGGCTACCGCCTCCCGGTGCTGGAGCTGCTGCGGACCGCCGACGAAGAGCGCGCGGTCGGCCATCTCGGTCCCGACCTGCTGGGACCGGACTGGGACCCGGAGAAGGCCCTGTCCAACCTCCAGGGGGACCCGGCCCGCCCTCTCGGTGAGGCCCTGCTCGACCAGCGCAATCTCGCCGGGATCGGCAACGTGTACAAGTGCGAGCTCTGTTTCCTGCTCGGCGTCACCCCGTGGCTGCCGGTGGGCGAGCTGCCCGCCGACCGGGCCGCGAAACTGCCCGCCCTCGCCCACAGGCTCCTGGAAGCCAACCGCGAGCGTCCGGTACGCCGCACGACGGGCCTGCGCGGCCATGACCTGTTCGTCTACGGCCGCGCGCCCCGCCCGTGTCTGCGCTGCGGCACGTCCGTGCGTCTGGCCGACCAGGGCGACGGCTCCCGTGAGCGCCCGACGTACTGGTGCCCCGTCTGCCAGGCGGGCCCCGCCCCGCGACCGGGCGGCTCCGGTGCCGCGGGCCGGCGGAGGAGGAGAGCGTGACCCCGTCCGCCGCCCGGCCCGTGGCTCAGCCGGCCAGCAGCGCGTCCATCTGACCGACGGCCTCCCGCAGGCCGTCGACCATGCCCATGTCGGTCAGCTGCTCCATGTGGGCCGCGGTGTCGAAGACCGAGCGCATCTCCATCCGGGTGCCGTCTCCGTGCTCGCTGAGCCGTACCCGTACCGCCATGGTCGGCATGGTGGTGCTCGGCGCACCGTCCTGGTCGGCGAATCCGTCGGTGAACTCCAGCGACGTCGGGGCGTCGACCGAGGTGATCCGCCACCAGCCGCGGTACCTGTCGCCGTCCGGGCCCGTCATGAAGTAGGTGACGTCACCGCCCGGGATCAGGTCGTGCTCCTCCACGGTCGCCGGATAGGTCGGCGGACCCCACCAGCGCTCGAGCTGCCGCGGGTCGGCCCACAGCTGCCACACCCGGTCGACGGGCGCGGTGAAGTCGGCCACGAGCGTGAGGGCAAGGTGGTCGACGTCCTTGTCCAGGCTGGTATGGGTCATCGGTCCCGTCCTTCCGTCGGATGATGCCCCGGCGCCGGGCCCGCACCACCGCCTCGCAGGGCCGTCCGCCACCGTCCCGCGCCGACGGCACTCACCGCCCGGTTCCTGGGCACGCAGTGCACCGGCAACACGCTCAGACCCCATCCGCCGGCCGCGACCGCCCCCTCGACCGGACCGGCCCCGGGCACCAGCAGCAGACGCAGCACGGCCCAGCACCACAGCGCGCCGAGCCCCAGCGCGGCCGCCCGGCGCACGGTCGCAGAGGTCATCCGTTCTCGGCTTGGAACATCCAATGCTGCTTCTCGAGGTCGGCCGTGATCTGGATGAAGATGTCCTGGCTCACGGGGTCCGGGTCCCCGGTGGCGGTGATCCGTTCCCGCATCCGTGTGATCACCGCGCCCAGCGCCTCGACGATCGTCCCCACCGCGGTGGTGTCGTCCACCCAGCCCTCCGGCGTCACGCCGATGCCGCTGCCCACGGCCACCGTCGCGGCCCGTCCGTCCGGGGACACGCCGAGCGCCGAGGCACGCTCTGCCACGGTGTCGGAGTGCGTGCGTGCGGTGGCGACGACCTCGTCCAGCTGCAGGTGCACGGAGCGGAAACGCGGCCCGACGACGTTCCAGTGGATCTGCTTCGCGACCAGGGCCAGGTCCACCAGGTCGACGAGAGCACCCTGGAGCGCCTCGGAGACGATCTTGAGATTCGCGTCGGACAAGGGGCTCTTGACGACGTACATCCGCACCTCCGTCGGTTGTCCCCCGGCATGTCCTTCCACGATGACCGCCGCGTCAGGGACCGGCAAACCGGCGGAAATCACCCCTGGCCGGGCTCCTGCGCCCGGACACGCAAAAACCCCGACCGCACCCCTCCGGTCTCCCGGAGAGGCCCTGGCCGGGGCCTCGGGCGTCGACGCGCAGACGCTCAGGCGGCGACGACGTCCACCGCTTCCGCGGGTGCCTTGATGGTGACCCGTTCCGGTGGCACACCGGCCACCGACACGGAGCCCAGCATCGGACGAACCGGCGCGGGCACGGACTCGCTCGACGTGGCCGCGGCGGACTGGGCCAGCTCCGCGAGGGCGAGTTCGTCGCTCACTTCTCGCATGAGTTCGGACATCCGTACGTCCAGCGCGTCGCAGATGGCGGACAGCAGCTCGGAGGACGCCTCCTTCTGCCCCCGCTCCACCTCGGAGAGATAGCCGAGTGAGACTCGGGCGGACGAGGAGACTTCGCGCAGAGTACGGCCCTGGCGCTGGCGCTGCCGACGCAGCACGTCACCCAGCAGGCGACGGAGCAGAATCATCGGTGGCTCCCTCCTCGGACCGCGTAGCCGCATCCTTCACGCCCCACCGTACCGCCTCGCGCCGCGGCCGTGCGGGGAGCGATGTCGTGTTCACTCAGGGCTGCAAACATCAAAACCCCCCGTTCCGTTCCGTATCCTGTGCCCGCTCATTCCCGGTCTGTTCGCCCGCGAGCTCCTTCAGGAGGAGCGCGAGCACGCTCCGTACACTCTCCATACGAATTTCCGCGCGGCCGCCGTTCAACCGCAGCGCCTCCACTTTTCCGCCAGGGGCGGAACCGTCCCGTGGTGCGGCAGGCCCGTGCACGCCCACGTAGACCGTCCCGACGGGTTGTCCGTCCTGTGGATCGGGGCCTGCGACACCGGTGGTCGCGATGCCCCAGTCGGCTCCCAGCGCCTCGCGCACGCCGGCCGCCATCTCCGCGGCGACCTGCGGATCCACCGCGCCTCGAGCCGCCAGCAAGCCGGCGTCGACGTGCAGCAGATCCCGCTTCAGTTCCGTGGCGTACGCGGTCACCGAACCCCGGAAGACCTTCGACGCTCCCGGGACCGCGGTGATCCCTGCCGCCACCAGACCACCGGTCAGCGACTCGGCGACGGCCAGGGTCTCGCCCCTCACCGTGAGTAGTCGGACCACGTCGGCGGCGCTGGAACTCACCCTTCGGTCTCCTTCAACGCCGCCCTGCGCTCGGCGATTCCCTGCCGGCGCAGGACAATGGCCTGCTTCACATAGTCCAGTCCGGTCACCACGGTCAGCAGGACCGCCACCGCCATCACCCAGAACCTCAGGGTGGCCAGCGGCCCCGTCAGTGCCAGGACGTACATGCCGACGGCGACGCCCTGGGTGAGGGTCTTCAGCTTGCCGCCGCGGCTCGCCGGGATGACGCCGTACCGGATGACCAGGAAACGCAGCAGGGTGATCCCGAGTTCCCGGCCCAGGATGACGGCCGTCACCCACCAGGGCAGGTCGCCGAGCGCGGAGAGACAGATCAGCGCCGCCCCCATGATCGCCTTGTCGGCGATGGGGTCGGCGATCTTCCCGAAGTCCGTGACGAGGTTGTAGGTGCGCGCCAGATGCCCGTCGAAGATGTCGGTGAACATGGCGACGGCGAAGGCCGCCCAGGCGAAGGAGCGCCAGGCCGGGTCGTAGCCGCCGTTGCCGAGCATCAGCACCACGAAGACCGGCACGAGGACCAGCCGGAACATCGTCAGCAGATTGGCGACGTTCCAGACGCTCGCCTGGTTGACGGCGGCGGCCGCGATCTTGCCGCCGCGCCCGGCGGCACCGCCCTCGGTCGCACCCCGCTCCACGGCGCCCCCCGCGGTCTTGCGCTCGGCCGGTTCCTGAGCCGCGCCCGAGGCGCCGCGCGGGCCGGTCCTGCGCGCACTGGAGGAGCCGCCCGCCGCGGACGCCGGGACTCCGGTCATCTGGCCGCCTCCTCGCTCCACGCGGGCGAGCCCGGCAGCGGCTCGGCCACCAGGTCGACACCCTCCGTACCGACCACCTTCGCGTCGACCATACGACCGGCACCGAGACCTTCGCCGCCCGTGAGCAGCACCTGGCCGTCCGTCTCCGGCGCCTGGTGGGCCGCGCGCCCGTACACGCCGTCCTCGTCCACGGACTCCACGAGCACCCGCACGGTCGAGCCGATCCGCTCCTCGGCGCGCTGCGACACGAGCTCCTCGGCCAGCCTGGACACGCGGGCCAGCCGCTCGGCGACGACGTCCTGGTCGACCTTGTTCTCGTAGGTCGCCGCCTCGGTGCCCTCCTCGTCGGAGTAGCCGAAGACGCCGATGGCGTCCAGCCGCGCGTGGTTCAGGAACCGCTCGAGCTCGGCGAGGTCGGCCTCGGACTCGCCGGGGAAGCCGACGATGAAGTTGGAGCGCACGCCGGCCTCGGGGGCCTTGCTCCGGATGGTGTCCAGCAGTTCCAGGAAGCGGTCGGTGTCACCGAAGCGGCGCATCGCCCGGAGCACGTTCGGCGCGGAGTGCTGGAAGGACAGGTCGAAGTACGGCACGACCTTCGGCGTCGAGGTCAGCACGTCGATGAGGCCCGGGCGCATCTCGGCCGGCTGGAGGTAGCTGACGCGCACCCGCTCGAGGCCGTCGACCTCGGCGAGCTCGGGCAGCAGCGACTCCAGCAGGCGGATGTCGCCGAGGTCCTTGCCGTAGGAGGTGTTGTTCTCGGAGACCAGCATGATCTCCTTGACGCCCTGTTCGGCCAGCCACCGGGTCTCGTTCAGCACGTCGCTCGGGCGGCGCGAGATGAAGGAGCCACGGAAGGACGGGATGGCGCAGAAGGAGCAGCGCCGGTCGCAGCCGGAGGCCAGCTTCACGGAGGCGACCGGGGAGCCGTCCAGGCGGCGGCGCAGGGGCGCGCGGGGGCCGGAGGCGGGGGCGACGCCCTCCGGGAGGTCGGCGGGGCCGTGGCCGGGCAGGGCGACGGCGGCACCGGCCTCCTGCCGCTCTGCGGGGCTGATCGGCAGCAGCTTCCGCCGGTCGCGCGGGGTGTGGGCGGCGTGGATGCCGCCGCTGAGGATGGTCTGGAGCCGGTCGGAGATGTCGGCGTAGTCGTCGAAGCCGAGGACGCCGTCGGCCTCGGGCAGGGCTTCGGCGAGCTCCTTGCCGTACCGCTCGGCCATGCAGCCCACGGCCACCACGGCCTGGGTTCTGCCGTGGCCCTTGAGGTCGTTGGCCTCCAGGAGGGCGTCCACGGAGTCCTTCTTGGCGGCCTCGACGAAGCCGCACGTGTTCACGACGGCGACGTCCGCTTCCTCGGCGTCGTCGACGAGCTTCCAGCCGTCCGCCTCCAGACGGCCTGCGAGCTCCTCCGAGTCCACCTCGTTACGGGCGCAGCCAAGGGTGACGAGTGCGACGGTACGGCTTTCAGGCATGGGCTCAAGACTACTTCGTCCCGCCGACGGCCCACGTCGACGGGGTTGGCCGATCCGGCCAACCCCGTAGCGACGCGTCCCCTCGGTCCGCTCATCCGACCTGCGGGTCGCCCTTCGTGTACGTCAGCCGCTCCACGGCACCGGGCTGGAAGTCGTCCTCGATCTTCTTGCCGTTGACGTAGAGCTGGATGGCGCCGGCGTCGCCGAGGACGAGGTTGACCTTCTCGTTGTCCTGGAAGGTCTTGGAGTCGCCCTGCTTGAGCAGGCCGTCGAAGAGCAGCCGGCCGCTGTGGTCCTTGGCGGAGATCCAGCTGCGTCCGTCGGTGGCGCTGACCTTGACGGTCACCTTGTCGCGCGGCGCGGCGGCGATGGCGCTGTCAGTCGGGTCCGGCTTCGGGTCGGCAGGCTTCTTGGGCCGGGCGCTCGCCGAGGCGGACTTTCCGGCCGTCGGCTGGGCCCCCTCGGCGACGCTCGCCTCGGAGCCGCCGTCGTCGCCGCCCTTGACGAACGTGAAGCCGACGAAGCCGATCACGGCGACGATCGCTGCGACCATCGCCGCGGTCCAGTTGGGGCCGCGACGCTCGGGACGGATGCGTTCCGCCTCGAACAGGGGCGCGGCAGGGGTCGGGGCCGGGCGTCCGCCGTGATCGGCGTCGTACTGCGCGATCAGTTCGGCCGGGTCGAGCCGGACGGCCTTGGCCAGGGTCCTGAGGTGACCGCGGGCGTAGACGTCGCCGCCGCACGGCGTGAAGTCGTCCGCCTCGATGGCGTGCACGATGGCGATACGGACGCGGGTGGCGCTGCTGATGTCGTCGACGGTCAACCCGGCGGCGATGCGCGCCTGTTGCAGGGCACGGCCGACAGAGGGGCGGGCTTCCTCAGAGATGTCTTCGGACACGCCGTCGGTCGGACGCTCGTCTTCAGGGGAGTTGCCGATGGACACGGGGGCGCCTTTCGAGCGGATGGCCGCCTGTGCTGGACGTTCAGTCTAGGGGGGGTACAAACGGGTGGGGCAACCGGACGGCGGGACTTGTACGCCATCGGTATGGCTTCGTGTCCCGATGGCGGTCTACCTTTTGTCGCCTCCCCCAACTTGACGTATGCCATGGGGAAACGGTTGCTCAATGATCCCTAACGGGTGAGTCACGATCGGCCGTCCGGCCGTCCCGATCCGCCACGCGAGGTGATCCGCGCGTACCGTTCCCTACCCCTCGGACTCCCCCCGGATCACCGCGAGCACGCCGTCCAGCTCGTCGGCCTTCACGAGAACGTCACGCGCCTTCGAACCCTCGCTCGGTCCGACGATGTTCCGCGACTCCATCAGGTCCATCAGGCGTCCGGCCTTGGCGAAGCCGACGCGCAGCTTGCGCTGGAGCATGGAGGTCGACCCGAACTGGGTGGAGACGACCAGCTCGGCCGCCTGGCACAGCAGGTCGAGGTCGTCGCCGATGTCCTCGTCGATCTCCTTCTTCTGCTTGGTGCCGACGGTGACGTCGTCCCGGAAGACGGGCGCCATCTGGTCCTTGCAGTGCTGGACGACGGCCGCGACCTCCTCCTCGGTCACGAACGCGCCCTGCATGCGGGTCGGCTTGTTCGCGCCCATCGGCAGGAAGAGTCCGTCGCCCTTGCCGATCAGCTTCTCCGCGCCGGGCTGGTCGAGGATGACCCGCGAGTCCGCCAGCGAGGAGGTGGCGAAGGCCAGCCGGGAGGGCACGTTCGCCTTGATCAGACCGGTGACGACGTCCACGGACGGACGCTGGGTGGCGAGCACCAGGTGAATGCCGGCCGCGCGGGCGAGCTGCGTGATCCGCACGATCGCGTCCTCGACGTCGCGCGGGGCGACCATCATCAGGTCGGCCAGCTCGTCCACGATCACCAGCAGGTACGGGTACGGCTGGAGCTCGCGCTCGCTGCCCTCGGGCGGCTTGACCTTGCCCTCGCGCACCGCGCGGTTGAAGTCGTCGATGTGCCGGTAGCCGTACGCGGCGAGGTCGTCGTAGCGCAGGTCCATCTCGCGCACCACCCACTGGAGCGCCTCGGCGGCCCGCTTCGGGTTGGTGATGATGGGCGTGATCAGGTGCGGGATGCCCTCGTACGCGGTCAGCTCGACGCGCTTGGGGTCGACCAGGATCATCCGGACGTCCTCCGGGGTCGCCCGCATCATGATCGAGGTGATCAGGCAGTTGATGCAGGACGACTTGCCGGAGCCGGTGGCGCCCGCGACCAGCATGTGCGGCATCTTCGCGAGCGAGTGCATGACGTAGCCGCCCTCGACGTCCTTGCCGAACGCGACCAGCATCGGGTCGTCGTCCTCGGCGGACTCCGCGAGCCGCAGCACGTCGCCGAGGTTGACCATCTCCCGGTCGGTGTTGGGGATCTCGATGCCGACCGCGGACTTGCCGGGGATCGGGCTGATGATCCGCACGTCGGGGCTGGCGACGGCGTACGCGATGTTCTTGGTCAGCGCGGTGATCCGCTCCACCTTCACGGCGGGCCCGAGCTCGACCTCGTACCGGGTGACCGTCGGGCCGCGGGTGAAGCCGGTGACGGCCGCGTCGACCTTGAACTCGGTGAAGACCGTGGTCAGCGAGGCCACGACGGCGTCGTTGGCGGCGCTGCGCGACTTGCCGGGGCCGCCGCGCGTGAGGAGGTCGAGCGCCGGCAGGGAGTAGGTGATGTCGCCGGAGAGCTGGAGCTGCTCGGCACGGGGCGGCAGCTCCCGCTCCTGCGGCAGCGGCGTCTTGGTGAGGTCGGGGACCTCCACCTTGGCCGGGCCCTGACCGGACGGGTCCTTCTTGAGCTTCCCGGGCTGGGGCCGCGCAGCAGGGACCGGCGTCGGCGTCGTCGACTCGCGCTCCCCCGTGCTCACGCCCTGGGTGAGGTCGGCGACCAGCGGAGACGGCGGCATCCCGTGCAGGACGGCACCGTCGAGCGCGGCGGCGGCCGCGGCGGCGACGTCCACGGCGTCCATCGACCGGTTCGCGTCGGGCTGCGGCACGGCGGACCGGCGGGGCCGGCCGCGGCGCCGGGTGAGCGCCTCCTGTTCGGCGCCGTCGTGGTCGTACGGCTCCTCGGCCGGCGGTCCCCCGCGCCTGCGGGGGCGGGCGGGCAGCGACTCGCGCCACTGCTCGTCGTACCGCTCGTCGTCGTCGGTGAACCGGTCCGGCTCCGGGTCGCTGACGAGTCCCAGCCGCACGCCGAGCAGCCGCAGCCGCTGCGGGATGGCGTTGACGGGTGTGGCCGTGACGACCAGCAGCCCGAAGACGGTGAGCAGCACGAGCAGCGGCACGGCCAGCACGTCGGTCATCGTGTACGACAGCGGGGTCGCCGCGCCCCAGCCGATCAGGCCGCCGGCGTCCCTTATGGCCTGCATGCCGTCGCTGCGGGCCGGCGAGCCGCAGGCGATGTGCACCTGCCCCAGCACGCCGATGACCAGTGCGGACAGGCCGATCACGATCCGGCCGTTGGCCTCGGGCTGCTCCGGATGCCGGATCAGACGCACGCCGACGGCGCCGAGCAGGAGGGGCGCGAGCAGGTCGAGCCGGCCGAAGGCTCCGGTCACCAGGATCTCGACGAGGTCGCCGACGGGGCCCTTGAGGTCGGCCCAGGTACCGGCGGCGACGATCAGCGCCATGCCGAGCAGCAGCAGGGCCACGCCGTCCTTGCGGTGCGCGGGGTCGAGGTTCTTGGCGCCCTGGCCTATTCCGCGGAAGACGGCGCCGACGGCGTGTGCGATACCCAGCCAGAGGGCGCGGACGAGCCGGTAGACACCGCTGGTCGGACTGGCGACCGGTGCGGGCACGGGCTTCTTCGCCGCGGCCTTCCGGGCGGGCGCCTTCTTCGCCGGTGCCTTTTTCGCGGCGGCCTTCCTCGCCGGAGCCTTCGCGGGAGCCGCCGCCTTCTTGGCGGGCTGCTTCTTGGCTGCGGAGGGACGTGAGGCCATAGGTGTGAGGTTACCGGGGGAGACGGCGGTCGACACGTGTCCCCACCGCTTCACCCGTTCGTGTCGTCCGCGCGCGGGCAGGGAACTGACGCGACGGGTACGGATGCTGACATGTCTTCACGCACCCGCCCCGCCGACAGACTCAGTTCACCGCGGGCTGGCCTCCGGAGGAACCCGGTTCGAGGGCGTCCAGGGCGCGGCGCAGGCCCGTGAGCTTGCGCTCCAGATGGGCCGCGGTCGCCACCGCCGCCGCGTCGGTCGACTCGTCGCCCAGCTGCTTGGACAGCGCTTCGGCCTGCTCCTCGACGGCCGCCAGCCGCGCCGACAGCTCGGCGAGCAGCCCCGCCGGCTCCTTGGTCTCCACACCGGCGGTCTTGCCGCCGCCCTCCAACTGCAGCCGCAGCAGTGCCGCCTGCTCGCGCAGCTGGCAGTTCTTCATGTAGAGCTCGACGAAGACGGAGACCTTCGCGCGCAGCACCCACGGGTCGAACGGCTTGGAAATGTAGTCCACCGCGCCGGCCGCGTACCCGCGGAAGGTGTGGTGCGGCCCGTGGTTGATCGCGGTGAGGAAGATGATCGGGATGTCCCGGGTCCGCTCCCGCCGCTTGATGTGCGCGGCTGTCTCGAAACCGTCCATGCCCGGCATCTGGACGTCCAGCAGAATGACCGCGAAGTCGTCCGTGAGCAGCGCTTTGAGCGCTTCCTCCCCGGACGATGCCCGCACCAGCGTCTGATCGAGCGCCGAGAGGATCGCCTCCAGCGCCAGCAGATTCTCCGGCCGGTCATCGACCAGGAGGATCTTGGCCTTCTGCACCATGGCCCGCCCTCCTCGCCCCGGCGTGGGGCCTCCCCTGTCCGCAGGACTTGGGGCAGCACCGGCGGGCGCCGCCCCAGAGGGCGACTCCCTTGCGTCGCCCGTCCTTGTGCCGGTCATCGTAGCCGCACCCCGCCTGTCGCCACACCCTGTCACCGCGATGTCACTGTGTACGTAGCAGAAACGTGGGGGGAGACCAGAAGGTTCCCCGGATCCCGTACTTTTACACGACGTCGAGCACACCGAGTCAGCAACTCCGCGTGAACGCCGCAGCCTCCGCCACGCCCGCGCACCCCACATTTCGCACGCTGCCGCCCGGGCGTGCCGGTCACTCCTCCCGCATCCACTGCTCCATCACCGTCAGCAGGTGGTCGGGGTCGACCGGCTTGGTGACGTAGTCGGAGGCGCCCGACTCGATCGCCTTCTCCCGGTCGCCCTTCATCGCCTTGGCGGTCAGCGCGATGATCGGGAGCCCGGCGAACTGGGGCATCCGACGGATCGCTGTGGTCGTCGCATACCCGTCCATCTCGGGCATCATGATGTCCATCAGGACGACCGCGACATCCTCGTGCTGCTCCAGCACCTCGATGCCCTCCCGGCCGTTCTCGGCGTACAGCACGGACAGTCCGTGCTGCTCCAGGACACTGGTGAGCGCGAAGACGTTGCGGATGTCGTCGTCGACGATCAGCACCTTCCGGCCACCGAACCGGACACTCCGGTGCGACTGCGGCGCCGTGTCCTGCCCGCCGGCCGGCCGCTGTTCCTGCGGGACGGCCTGCTCGTCGGCCTCCGGCACGGCCCTGCGGCGACGCCGGAACAGCGCGGCCGCACCGTTCTGCGAGTCCTGGTACGACTTCACCTCGGCCGGCGTCTCGACCTGCGTCTCCGGCACCTCGGCCGGGGCGCTCGCGGAGGCCAGCAGCTCGCCCGCCTCCAGGGACGGCATCGGCTGCTGGTAACCGTGCGCGGGCAGTTCACTCGGGTGCAGCGGCAGGTACAGGGTGAACGTCGAACCACGGCCCGGCTCGCTCTGTGCGTGGATCTCACCGCCCAGCAGCTGCGCGATCTCCCGCGAGATGGACAGCCCGAGGCCCGTGCCGCCGTACTTGCGGCTGGTGGTGCCGTCGGCCTGCTTGAACGCCTCGAAGATCACCCGCATCTTGCTCGCCGCGATCCCGATGCCGGTGTCGCTCACCGAGAACGCGATCAGCTGCCCGTCCGGGTCGGTCATCGAACCGGCCTCCAGCAGCTGCTCCCGGATGGCCTGCGGCACGTCGTCCCGGGCCGGCCGGATGACCAGCTCGACCGCTCCCGAGTCGGTGAACTTCACCGCGTTGGACAGCAGGTTGCGCAGCACCTGCAGCAGTCGCTGCTCGTCGGTGTGCAGGGTGGCGGGCAGTTCCGGCGACACCCGCACCGACAGGTCGAGGCCCTTCTCCGCGGTCAACGGACGGAACGTGGCCTCCACGTAGTCCACGAGCTGCACGAGCGCGATGCGCGTCGGAGAGACGTCCATCTTGCCCGCTTCGACCTTCGACAGGTCGAGGATGTCGTTGATGAGCTGGAGCAGGTCGGAGCCGGCGCCGTGAATGGTCTCGGCGAACTCGACCTGCTTCGGAGACAGGTTCGCGTCGGCGTTGTCGGCGAGCAACTTCGCCAGGATCAGCAGCGAGTTGAGCGGCGTACGCAGCTCGTGGGACATGTTCGCCAGGAACTCGCTCTTGTAGCGCATGGAGACCGCGAGCTGCTCGGCCCGCTCCTCCAGCACCTGCCGGGCCTCCTCGATCTCGGTGTTCTTCACCTCGATGTCGCGGTTCTGCTGCGCCAGCAGCTCCGCCTTCTCCTCCAGTTCGGCATTGGAGGACTGCAGCGCCTTCTGCCGCTGCTCCAACTCCGCCGAACGCTCACGCAGTTGCTCGGTCAGCTCCTGCGACTGCTTCAGCAGCACCTCCGTCTTGGTGTTGACGGAGATGGTGTTGACGCTCGTCGCGATCATCTCGGCGATCTGGTTGAGGAAGTCCTTCTGGATCTGCGTGAAGGGCGTGAAGGACGCCAGCTCGATGACGCCGAGCACCTTCCCCTCGAACAGCACCGGCAGCACGATCACCTGAGCGGGCGGGGCCTCCCCCAGCCCGGAGGAGATCTTCAGGTAACCGGTCGGCGCGTTCTCCACGAGGATCGTGCGCTTCTCCTGGGCGGCCGTCCCGACCAGCGCCTCCCCCGGCCGGAAGGACGTCGGCATGGAGCCCATCGAGTAACCGTACGAGCCGAGCATCCGCAGCTCGTACTGGTCGTCGTGGTCGGCGGCGAGCTCCTGGCCGTCCACCAGCGGCATCGCCAGGAAGAACGCGCCGTGCTGCGCGGAGACCACCGGCGTCAGCTCGCTCATGATCAGCGAGGCCACGTCCTGGAGGTCCCGGCGGCCCTGCATCAGCGCGGAGATACGGGCGAGATTGCCCTTGAGCCAGTCCTGCTCCTTGTTGGCGATCGTGGTGTCGCGCAGGTTGGCGATCATCTTGTTGATGTAGTCCTGGAGCTCGGAGATCTCCCCGGAGGCATCCACGTCGATCTTCAGGTTCAGGTCGCCCCGCGTCACCGCGGTCGCCACGCGCGCGATGGCACGCACCTGCCGGGTCAGGTTCCCGGCCATCTCGTTCACGGACTCCGTCAGGTCCCGCCAGGTGCCGTCCACGTCCCGCACCCGCGCCTGCCCGCCGAGCTGGCCCTCCGTGCCCACCTCGCGGGCCACACGGGTCACCTCCTCGGCGAACGAGGACAGCTGGTCGACCATCGTGTTGATCGTGGTCTTCAGCTCGAGGATCTCACCGCGCGCGTCGATGTCGATCTTCTTGGTCAGGTCGCCCTTGGCGATGGCCGTCGTGACCATGGCGATGTTGCGGACCTGACCGGTCAGGTTGGACGCCATCTGGTTCACCGACTCGGTGAGGTCCTTCCACGTCCCCGACACGCCCGGCACCTGTGCCTGGCCGCCCAGGATGCCGTCGGTGCCCACCTCGCGGGCCACCTTGGTCACCTGGTCGGCGAAGGACCGCAGCGTCCGCACCATGGTGTTGAAGGTGTCGGCGAGCTGCGCCACCTCCCCGCGCGCCTCGATCGTCACCGTCCGCGTCAGATCGCCGTTGGCCACGGCCGCGGCCACCTGGGAGATGTTCCGCACCTGGACCGTGAGGTTCTTGGCCATCAGGTTGACGTTGTCGTTGAGGTCCTTCCAGATGCCCACGACGCCGGGCACGCTCGCCTGACCACCGAGAATGCCCTCCGTGCCCACCTCACGGGCCACCCGCGTGACCTGCTCGGCGAAGGAGGAGAGCTGGTCGACCATCGTGTTGACGGTGGTGACCAGCTCGAGGATCTCCCCCTTGGCGTCGACGGTGATCTTCTTCGACAGGTCGCCCTTGGCGACCGCGGTGGTGACCTCGGCGATGTTGCGCACCTGCATGGTCAGGTTGTTGGCCATGCCGTTCACGGACTGCGTGAGGTCCTTCCAGGTGCCGGAAACCCCCTGCACCTCGGCCTGGCCGCCGAGGATGCCCTCGGTGCCCACCTCGCGCGCGACGCGCGTGACCTCCTGGGCGAACGACGACAGCTGGTCCACCATCGTGTTCAGCGTGTTCTTGAGCTCCAGGATCTCCCCGCGCGCGTCCACGGTGATCTTCTGGGACAGGTCACCGCGGGCCACCGCCGTCGCGACCTGCGCGATGTTGCGGACCTGCGCGGTGAGGTTGCCGGCCATGCCGTTCACCGAGTCGGTCAGGTCGCGCCACACACCGGCGACCCCGGGCACCTGCGCCTGACCGCCGAGGCGACCCTCCGTACCCACCTCGCGCGCCACCCGCGTGACCTGCTCGGCGAAGGAGGAGAGCTGGTCCACCATCGTGTTGATGGTGTTCTTCAGCTCCAGGATCTCCCCGCGCGCGTCGACGTCGATCTTCTGGGACAGGTCACCACGCGCCACGGCTGTCGTCACCTGCGCGATGTTGCGCACCTGGGAGGTCAGGTTCCCCGCCATGGAGTTGACGGAGTCCGTCAGCTCCTTCCAGGTCCCCGACACCCCGTCGACCCGCGCCTGACCACCGAGGCGGCCCTCCGTGCCCACGTCCCGGGCCATCCGCGTGACCTGGTCGGCGAAGCTGGAGAGCTGGTCCACCATGGTGTTCACGGTGTTCTTCAGCTGCAGCATCTCACCGGAGACGTCCACGGTGACCTTCTGCGACAGGTCACCGTTGGCCACCGCCGTCGTCACCTGGGCGATGTTCCGCACCTGACCAGTGAGGTTGCGGAACGCGGTGTTGACGGAGTCCGTGAGGTCCTTCCACGTACCGGCCGCCCCCGGCACCTGTGCCTGGCCGCCCAGCTCGCCCTCGACACCGACCTCCCGGGCCACCCGCGTGACCTCGGCACCGAAGGCGGACAGCTGGTCCACCATCGTGTTGACCGTGTTCTTCAGCTCCAGCATCTCGCCGGCCACGTCGACGGTGACCTTCTGCGACAGGTCACCGCTGGCCACGGCCGTCGTCACCGTGGCGATGTCCCGCACCTGAGTGGTCAGGTTCCGGAACACGGTGTTGACGGAGTCGGTCAGGTCCTTCCAGATGCCCGCCGCACCCGGCACGTTCGCCTGACCGCCGAGCTGCCCCTCGCCACCGACCTCGTTGGCCACCCGCGTGACCTCGTCCGCGAAGATCCGCAGCGTCTCGGTCATCTGGTTGATCGTCTCGGCGAGCTGCGCGACCTCGCCGCGAGCCGGCACGGTCACCTTCAGCGACAGGTCACCGTTGGCGACCGCGGTCGTCACCTCGGAGATCCCGCGCACCTGGGCCGTCAGATTCCCGGCCATGGTGTTGACGGAGTCGGTGAGCTCCTTCCACACGCCCGCCACCCCGGGCACCTGCGCCTGACCACCGAGCGCACCCTCGGTACCCACCTCACGGGCGACGCGCGTCACCTCGGAGGAGAACGCGGAGAGCTGGTCCACCATCGTGTTGACGGTGTTCTTCAGCTCCAGCATCTCGCCGGCCACGTGCACCGTGACCTTGCGCGACAGATCACCCTTGGCCACGGCCGTCGTCACCAGCGCGATGTCCCGCACCTGCGCGGTCAGCCGGTACGCCATCGTGTTGACGGAGTCCGTGAGGTCCTTCCACGAACCGGACATACCGCGCACCTGGGCCTGCCCGCCCAGCTTGCCCTCGGTACCGACCTCGCTGGCCACCCGCGTGACCTCGTCCGTGAACGTCGACAACTGGTCGACCAGGTTGTTCACGGTCCGCCCGACCTTCAGGAACTCCCCGCGCAGCGGATGCCCGGTGCCCTCCGCCGTCTGCGTCCGCAGCTCCATGCGGGGCGACAGGTCGCCGTCCGCCACCGCCGACAGCACCCGGCTGACCTCGGAGACGGGCCGCACGAGGTCGTCCACGAGTGCGTTGGAGTTGTCGATGGCCGCGGCCCAGGACCCCTCGCAGGCCCCCGTCTCCAGCCGCTCCGTGAGCTTTCCTTCACGTCCGACCATCCGCCGCACGCGCGCCAGCTCGCCCGTGAGGTGCAGGTTGCGGTCGGCCACCTCGTTGAAGACGGCCGCGATCTCCGACATCACGCCGTCCCCGGACACCGTGAGCCGCTTGCGGAAGTTGCCCTCCCGCATCGAGACGAGGGCGGCGAGCAGCCGGTTCAGCGCCGCCGTGTCGACCGTCGTCGTCCCGCCTCGTGTCCTGCCCTGCTTACTCAGGGACTGTCCGCCTTTCGCGCGCGTCTTCGTGGCCCGCGTCGCTGCGCCAGACTCCACTGTGTCCCTCCCGCAGGGGTCGACCTTTACTGCTGTGCCCGGTGCACCCCACGGTGACCGGTTGCTGCCGCGTGCTTCCTGTGCCGCCGCGTGCTCCGGCCCGGCTCGCCGGACCGCTGCCAGGGCTGCTGCCCATGGAGACCGCTCGGCAATCGGCCTGCCCGGACGCACACAAGAAGCTTGCCCAGTGTTTCACCCCGGCCGAACCAGGCCATAACAGTTCGGCAGCTTCGCACATCGTCCGCACACCCTCTGGGCGGAAACACTGCAGACCGGCATCCGCGGGGACGGCGAAGGTAAGTAACCTTGCATGCGGCTGTCCAGCCATGCCGGTTCTGTCCGGCCTGGGCGGTGGCACGAGACGAGCGGGCACGGAGGGGCGGCCGGACACATGACCACCGGACTGGTCCCGGGGGAGCAGCCCCCGGATCACGGGCCGACGGACGGCCTGCCGCAGCAGCGGCACGAGCCGGTCGGCCGCGAGGCCGTACAGGTGCACGTGGACGTGGAGAGAGGGTCGAGGAGTTCTGTGATCACCGCGCGCGCGGCCGCCAGTTTCGAGCCCGTCGGACGATCGGTGGCGAGCGCACGTTCCTTCGTCCGCGACACCCTCCAGGGCTGGGGCCATGCCGACATCGTCGACGACGCCGTGGTGCTCACCAGCGAACTGGTGACCAATGCCGTGGTCCACGCCGGTACCGCCGCCGACGTGGTGTGCCTGCGCAGCGACGACGGCGTGCGCATCGAGGTGGCCGACCACTACCCCGAGCGCGAGGTCCCGATCCAGGGCTCGGCCGTCAACATGGGCAGTCCCGACCGCGAGGGCGGACGCGGCCTCCAGCTCTGCGCGGCCCTCGCCGGCCGCTGGGGCGTCGAGTACACGCCCACCCACAAGAACGTCTGGTTCCAGCTCGACCTGCCCGCGCGCGCGGTCGGTACGCGTTCCGCGGGCCCGGCCCTCCCGGCCGAGCTGCTGCCGGTCGCCGACGGCCGCGTCCGGGTCGCCGTCGTCCAGATCGACCGCACCGGCGCCATCACCGCCTGGAACGAGGACGCCGAGGAGCTCTTCGGCTACCCCGCCGACCAGGTCACCGGCAAACCACTCACCGACCTCGCCGCCTGGCCCCACACCCCCGGCACCAGCACCGGCATCGTCGAGGCACTCCAGCTCTCCCGGTGGGAGGGCAGCTACGGCATAAGGACCGCCGACGGCCGCGTCACCCCGGTCTACGCCTCCCACCTCCGCGTCCGTGACGCCGGCGGCGATCCCTCCACCGTCTGCCTCCTCGTGCGGGACCACGAGCGCGCCGTGCTGCAGACGCCACTGCGCGTACCCGCCTCCGACTCCGGCAGCTCCGCCGAGGGCCCGAGCACCGATCCCTTCGAGGTGTTCATCGGCTCCCCCGCCCCTGACGACCTCGACGGCCTCCTCCAGCGCACGGTCGAACGCGCCCGCGACATGCTGGACGCCGACGCCGCCTTCCTGCTGCTCGCCACCGACGACGAGACGGAGCTGGAGGTCCGCGCCTCCACCGGCCTGCCCTCCGCCCGCCAGCGCTTCGCCCGCGTCCCCGTCGAGGCGGGCCCCGGCCGCTACGGCTCCGCGCGCATGCCCGCCGTCCACGACGACCTCGCCGCGGTCCCCGGAGCCGTCCCCCTGCTGAACGGCACCGGCATGCGCTCGGTCGTCACCGTCCCCCTCAAGGTCGAGGGCCGCCTCACCGGCTCCCTCGGCGTCGCGGCCGAATCCCCCGGCCGCTACTCCAACGAGGAGGCACTGCGTCTCCAGTTCGCCGCCGACCGCATCGCCCTCGCCGTCGAGTCGGCCCGTCTGGGCGAGCTGGAGCGGCTGCGCCGCGGCTCCCTCAGCTTCCTCGTCGAGGCCTCCGACCTTCTCGCCGGCACCCTGGACCGTGACCAGACCCTGGCCCTCATGGCGCAGATGACGGTCCCGACCCTGGCCACCTGGTGCGCCGTCTACACCATCGCCGACCAGGCCTCCGACCCCTACCTGTCGTACGTCCTGCACGAGGACGAGGAACTGATCGACGGCATCAAGTCCCTGCTCTCCAAGATCGACCCGCCCGACCCGGTGCCCACCCCGGGCGCCCGCGTCTGGTCGGCGCCCGCCGAGGTCGCCCACCAGGCGGCGCTGCGCAGCTCCATGCGCAGCCTCGGCCTGAGCGGCGGCGCACCCCAGCAGGTCAGCTCCGGCATCGGCCCGACCCTGGCCACGGCCTCCGCGGTCGGCGGCGAGACCGTGGTCCTGCCCCTGGTCGCCCGCAACCGCGTCATCGGCATGCTGACCCTCGGCAAGCCCACCGACGAACACTTCCGCCAGGAGATCCTGGAACTCGCCGAGGACCTGTCGCGGCGAGCCGCCCTGGCCCTCGACAACGCCCGCCTGTACTCGGAGCGCACAGCCATCAGCCAGTCCCTCCAGCGCAGCCTGCTGCCGCCGGAGCTTCCCCTGATCGCCGGTGTCGAGGTCGAGGTCATCTACCGCGCGGCCGGCGAGGGCAACGAGGTCGGCGGCGACTTCTACGACCTCTTCCCCATCAGCGACGGCGCCTACGGCTTCGCCATCGGCGACGTCTGCGGTACGGGGCCGAACGCGGCGGCCGTCACGGGCCTGGCCCGGCACGCCCTGCGCCTGCTCGCCCGCGAGGGCCTCAGCGGGCCCGCGGTCCTGGAGCGTCTCAACTCCGCGATCCTCGACGAGGGCGCCCGCAGCCGCTTCCTCACCCTCCTCTACGGCGAGATGCGCCCGCAGGAGGACGGCAGCGCCGAGCTGAAAGTCGTCTGCGCCGGCCATCCCCTCCCTCTGCGTCTGCGCCAGGACGGCACGGTGGAACCGGCTGCCGAACCCCAGCCCCTCCTCGGCGTCCTGGAGGATCTGGAGCTCTACGAGCAGACGGTCACCCTGGATCCGGGCGATGTCCTGCTCTGCGTCACGGACGGCGTCACGGAACGCCGCGAGGGCACGCGGATGCTGGGGGACGACGGCCTCGCCGACGTCCTGACCACGTGCACGGGTCTGACGGCGGGCGCGGTGGCGGCCCGCATCATGCGGGCGGTGGAGCGCTTCGCGTCGGACGCGCCGTCCGACGACATGGCGATCCTGGCGATGCGGGTGCCGGAGCCGCACGCGGACTGACCCTCCGCAGCAGGGCATGCAGAAGGCCCCGCCCAATGGGCGGGGCCTTTCTCTGTGGAGCCCCCAAACGGAATCGAACCGTTGACCTTCTCCTTACCATGGAGACGCTCTACCGACTGAGCTATAGGGGCCTGTCGCTTTTTCGAGGTTTCCCTCGCGGCAACGGAATAGATCATACCCCGAACAGACGGGTGCTCCCAACACGGCTTTCAGTGCGCGGGTTGGAGCAGCCCGCCCAGGGCATTGCAGGCGGACACGATCCGCTGCATGTCCCGCTTCGTCAGCGAGGCGTCCACCGGCAGCGCGAGTGTCTCGTCGGCGGCCCGCTCCGTCTCCGGCAGGGACACGCAGCGCCGGAACCCGGGCATCCGGTGCACCGGTGTCGGCACCGGCACGCGGCAGTCGACTCCCTTCGCCCGCACGGCCCGGGCGAAGGCGTCCCGGTCGGGCCGGCCGTTGCCCGGCACCCTCACCACGTACTGCTGATAGGTGTGCCCGTCGCCCCCGTCAGGGGTGCGTACGCCCTTCAACTTCCCGTCGAGGTACGCCGCTCGCTCCCTGCGCCGCGCTATGTCGTCGTACGGCTCGTCGGACTCCCCGTGCTCCAGGACGAGCAGCCCGCGGCGCTGCCCGATCCCGTGCAGCCGGGTCAGGTCCGCCGGCCGCCCGAAGCGGTGCACGGCGACGACGGCCGCGGTCCGTGGGGTCATCGCCGCCTCCACGGCGGACGGGTCGAGGCAGTACGTCGCCGGGTCTATGTCGGCGAACACCGGCAACGCACCGGCCAGGATTACGTGTTCCGCGACTTCCGCGTTCCCGAAGGCCGGCACGACGACCTCGTCACCGACGCCCACGCCGGCGGCCCTGAGCATGGCAGCAGTACTCATGCCGACGATGCTTGTTGCGCCACGTGAACGTCAAGTGACGGCAAACAAAAAAGGGTTGGACCCGGAACCGAAGTTCGGGGTCCAACCCTTTTGAATGATTGTTCGGCGGCGTCCTACTCTCCCACAGGGTCCCCCCTGCAGTACCATCGGCGCTGTAAGGCTTAGCTTCCGGGTTCGGAATGTAACCGGGC
>NZ_JBIDAN010000003.1:599735-681482 GCF_043202495.1 Streptomyces sp. NPDC048185 | reverse complement strand
CTTTGTACTCACCCTCTCGGGCTTTCCTCCGGGCGCTTCCCTTCGGTCTTGCGTTTCCGACTCTATCAGATCGTTTTCCGATCCGATTTCCTCGGCGCTTTCCAGGTTCCCGCTTTCGCGTTTCCCTTTCCGGCGGTTCCGACTCTATCAGATCCTTTCGGGCCCTGATTCCCCGTCAGAGGGGGGTGTCTTCCCGGCTGTTGGGCCGTTCCGACGAGTGAGACTCTAGCGGATTCCCGACTCCCGAGCTAATCGGGGGCCGCGTCCTTTCGAACGTGGATTCCTCATTCCGAAAATACGCGCGCCAATGACACGACGACGCCGACAGCGCGACTGTCGTCGAGAAGTGGTTGGTACTTGCGGAATCGCTGTCCGGGGACCGACCGAAGTCGGCGCTCACGTCGGACAACTCGGAGAACACTACGGATGGGGGCATGCCGTGTCAACTCCGTGGCGGGGCGATCGTCCACCGCGTAGCGTGTGGGGCGTGATGACGCGTACGTGCAACCAGTTCTGGTGGGCCGCCTGACGGCGGCCGCGCTCACGTACGCACTCGACGGCCGCCGCTTCGGCGGCCGTTCTCGTATCTCCCTCCTGGAGGGGCGGCCGGCGGGTGGCGGCGGCCCTGAGCAGGAGGTGGAGAGATGACGCGGGTCTTCAGTGGGGTCAAGCCGACCGGGCACTTGACCCTGGGGAACTACCTGGGAGCCATGCGGCAGTGGGCCGCGGAGGACCAGCATCGGTCGGACGCGCTGTTCTGCGTCGTCGATCTGCACGCGCTGACCGTCGACCACGATCCGGCTCGGGTGCGACGGCTGAGCCGGCAGGCGGCGTCACTGCTGCTGGCGGCGGGGCTCGAGCCGGAGTCGTGCACCGTGTTCGTCCAGAGTCATGTGGACGAACACGCACGGCTGTCGTACCTCCTGGAGTGCGTCGCCACGGACGGTGAGATGCGCCGGATGATCCAGTACAAGGAGAAGGCCGTCCGCGAGCGGGAGCGGGGCGGGAGCGTGCGGTTGTCGCTGCTGACGTATCCCGTGCTGATGGCGGCCGACATCCTGGCGTACGGGACGGACGAGGTGCCGGTGGGGCACGACCAGACGCAGCATGTGGAGCTGGCCCGGGATCTCGCGGTGCGGTTCAACCAGCGGTACGGGCAGACGTTCGTGGTGCCCAGGGCGACGAACCCGGCGGTTGCCGCCCGTGTCATGAATCTGCAGGAGCCGGCGTCGAAGATGGGCAAGAGCGACGACGTCGGGCCGGGGATCGTCTATGTGCTGGACGAGCCGGACGTGGTGCGGAAGAAGGTCATGCGGGCGGTGACCGACAGCGGGCGCGAGGTCGTGTACGACCGGGAGGCCCGGCCGGGGCTCGCGAACCTGCTGGAGATCCTCGCCGCGTGCACCGGTGGGGTGCCGGCGGAACTGGCACGGGCGTACGACTCGTACGGCGCGCTGAAGAAGGACGTCGCGGAGGCCGTGGTGGAGGTGCTGCGGCCGGTGCGGGAGCGGCACCGGGAGCTGTGCGCGGATCCCGGTTACGTGGAGGGGGTGCTGCGGGTGGGTGCGGAGAAGGCGCGGGCGATGGCTCGGCCGACCGTGGACGCCGCTTATCGCGCGATCGGGCTGTTGCCGCTGGTGCCGGAGACCGTGGTGAACGCGGCCCGGTAGGCGCGGGGGCTGGTGGCGAGGCGCGACGCGAAGTGCTGGCGCATCGTGACCTCGCTGCCGAAGCCGGCCCGGCGGGCGATCTCGGGCATGGGGAGGTCGGTGCGTTCCAGGAGTTTCTGGGCTGCGGCTATGCGCTGGTCGAGGAGCCAGCGCAGCGGGGTGGTGCCGGTGGCCGCCGTGAAGTGGCGGGCGAAGGAGCGGGGGGACATACCGGCGCCGGCGGCCAGGTCGGCGACGGTCAAGGGCTCGTGGAGATGGCGCAGGGCGTGCTCGCGGACGGCGGCGAGGGCGTCGGCGTCCCGGTCGGTGCGCTGGGTGGGGTGCTCGATGAACTGGGCCTGGGTGCCTGTCCGGAAGGGGGCGGTGACCATCGAGCGGGCGATGGTGGCGGCGGCCTCGGCGCCGTGGGCCAGGCGGACCAGGTGGAGGCAGAGGTCGATGCCGGCCGCGGTGCCGGCCGCGGTCCAGAGGTTGTCGTCCTCGATGAAGAGGGCGTCGGGGACGACGGTGACCCGGGGGTGGTGGGTGCGCAGGAGGTCGGTCAGCCGCCAGTGGGTGATGGCGCGGCGGCCGTCGAGCAGGCCCGCCTGGGCGAGGGTGAACGCGCCGCCGCACAGGGCGGCGACGGTGGTGCCGCGGGTGTGGGCGCGGCGGAGGGCGTCGAGGACCGGGGCGGGGGCCGGGGTGAGGTGGTCGTCGAGGCCGGGGACCACGACGAGGTCGGCGTGGTCCAGCCAGTCGAGGGGCCTGTCGGGCTGGAGGGCGAGGCCGCCGCGCATCGGGACGGTGGCGGTGCCGTCGGCGGCGACGCGGCGCAGGTCGAAGGCGGGGGCGCCGCGGTCGGTGCGGTCGGTGCCCCAGACCTCGGTGATGACGGAGACGTCGAAGGCCCGGATACCGGGGAAGGCGACGAGGGCGACGCGGTACGGGGCCTGGTCGCCGGCCTGTGCTGCCATGGGTGGCAGTAAACCATCGATCGCTGACTTCTGCGCCTCTGGGGAGTGCGGCTGTCCGGCGGCACGATCGTGGGCATGGACATCGCAGAGAACGCAGCGCTGGTGGTCGTGGACGTGCAGAAGGGTTTCGAGGAGATCGGCTTCTGGGGGACGCGCAACAACCCGGCGGCGGACGACAACATCGCCGCCCTCGTCGACGTATGGCAGTCGACCGGGCGGCCGGTCGTCTTTGTGCGGCACGACTCGGTCAAGCCGGGGTCGCCGTTGCGGACGGGGTACGAGGGCAACGGCTTCAAGGAGTACGTGGAGCAGCGGCGCGGCAAGGGGGGCGGGGCGGAGCTGCTGGTGACGAAGACCGTGAACTCGGCCTTCCTCGGAACGCCGGACCTGGGCGCGTGGCTGCGGGAGCGGGAGGTGTCGCAGGTGGTGCTGGCCGGGATCCAGACGAACATGTGTGTCGAGACGACGGCTCGGATGGGCGGGAACCTCGGGTACGACGTGCTGGTCGCCTTCGACGCGACGTACACCTTCGACCTGGAGGGGCCCTTCGGCTGGCGGCAGAGCGCGGACGAGCTGGCGCGGGCGTCGGCGGTGTCGCTGCACGGGGGCGGGTTCGCGCGGGTGGTGACGACGGGGGACGTGGTGGCCGCGGCGGAGTGAGCCCCCCGCGGGGAGGGCTCACCGGGGCGTCAGTCCTTGGTGCCGGAGGCGAGTTCGCGGCTGCGGTCGCGGGCGGCTTCCAGGGCGGCGATGAGGGCCGCTCGGACGCCGTGGTTCTCGAGTTCGCGGATGGCGTTGATGGTGGTGCCGGCGGGTGACGTGACGTTCTCGCGGAGCTTGACCGGGTGTTCGCCGCTGTCGCGGAGCATCTTGGCGGCGCCGATCGCGGACTGGACGATCAGGTCGTGGGCCTTGTCGCGGGGCAGGCCGAGGAGGATGCCGGCGTCGGTCATGGCTTCGACCAGGTAGAAGAAGTAGGCCGGGCCGGAGCCGGAGAGGGCGGTGCAGGCGTCCTGCTGGTTCTCGGGGACGCGGAGCGTCTTGCCGACGGCGCCGAAGATCTCCTCCGCGTGGGCGAGGTGGGCGGCCGTGGCGTGGGTGCCGGCGGAGATGACGGACATGGCCTCGTCCACGAGGGCGGGGGTGTTCGTCATGACGCGGACCACCGGGGTGCCGGCCGCGAGGCGGTCCTCGAAGAAGGAGGTCGGGATGCCCGCGGCGCCGCTGATGATCAGGCGGTCGGCGGGGATGTGCGGGGCGAGTTCGTCGAGGAGGGTGCCCATGTCCTGCGGCTTGACCGTGAGGATCAGGGTGTCGGCGGTCTTGGCGGCCTCGGCGTTGGTGACGGGGGTGACTCCGTGGCGGGTGCGGAGTTCTTCGGCGCGTTCCGGGCGGCGGGCGGTGACCAGGAGGTCGGCGGGGGACCAGCCCGAGCCGATCATCCCGCTGAGCAGGGCTTCGCCGATCTTGCCGGTGCCGAGGACTGCGACTTTCTGGGTCATGGGTTTCGGTGCCCTCCGGTGCCCTGTCTGGGGTGTGCGTCCGTCGTCGCCATCCTCGCACTCGGGAGGGCGGGTGGGGCGCCGCGTCCAGTCCGCGGGACGGGGCGCCGGACGGGCGGGACTACGCCGTCCGGCGTTTCAGGGTCGCCGCGCCCAGGGCGAGGACCAGGAAGGCGCAGCCCGCGACGATCAGGGCGTCGCGGACGAAGGCGGCGGTGATGTCGGTGTGGCGCAGGACCTCGTTCATGCCGTCGACCGCGTAGGACATCGGCAGGACGTCGGAGACGGCCTCCAGGGCCGGGTGCATGCGGTCGCGGGGAGTGAAGAGGCCGCAGAGGAGGAGCTGGGGGAAGATCACTGCCGGCATGAACTGGACCGCCTGGAATTCCGAGGCCGCGAAGGCCGAGACGAAGAGGCCGAGTGCGGTGCCCAGGAGGGCGTCGAGCAGGGCGACCAGGAGGAGGAGCCAGGGGCTGCCGGTCACGTCGAGGCCGAGGAACCAGACCGCCAGACCCGTCGCCAGGGCCGACTGGACGATCGCGAGGGCGCCGAAGGCGAGGGCGTAGCCGGCGATGAGGTCGCCCTTGCCGAGCGGCATGGCGAGGAGGCGTTCGAGGGTGCCCGAGGTGCGCTCGCGCAGGGTCGCGATGGACGTGACCAGGAACATCGTGATCAGCGGGAAGATCCCGAGCAGGGAGGCGCCGATGTCGTCGAAGGTGCGCGGGCTGCCGTCGAAGACGTAGCGCAGCAGGAACAGCATCAGGCAGGGGATCAGGAGCAGCAGCGCGATCGTGCGGGGGTCGTGGGCGAGCTGCCGCAGGACGCGGGTGGCGGTGGCCGTGGTGCGGGAGAGGTTGAGGGGGTGGGTGGGGGCCGGGCGGAGTGCGGCCGCGGTGGTGGGGGTCGTGGTGGTCATCGCGTGGTCTCCTTCGTGCGGGCCGCTGCCGTGGCCTCGTCCACCAGGTGCAGGAAGGCCTCCTCGACCGTTTCGGCGTCCGTGCGGGTGCGCAGGGCGTCGGGGGTGTCGTCGGCGAGGAGCGTGCCCTCGCGCAGCAGGAGGAGGCGGTGGCAGCGCTCGGCCTCGTCCATGACGTGGGAGGAGACGAGGAGGGTGGTGCCGCGGTCGGCGGCGAGGGAGTGGAACAGGGTCCACAGGTCGCGGCGGAGCACCGGGTCGAGACCGACCGTCGGTTCGTCGAGGACGAGGAGCTCGGGGGTGCCGAGCAGGGCCACGGCGAGGGAGACGCGGCTGCGCTGGCCGCCGGAGAGGTTGCCGGCCAGGGCGTCGGCGCGAGTGGTGAGGTCGACGTCGGCGATGGCCCGGGTGACGGTGTCGCGGCGGCGGTCGGCGGAGGCGCGGCCGGGGTCGAGGATCGCGGCGAAGTAGTCGAGGTTCTGGCGGACGGTGAGGTCGTCGAAGACGGACGGGGCCTGGGTGACGTAGCCGATGCGGGTGCGCAGGGCGGGGTGGCCGGCGGGCCGGCCGAGGACGTCCAGGGTGCCGGTGACCTTGGCCTGGGTGCCGGCGATCGCGCGCATGAGCGTGGACTTGCCGCAGCCGGAGGGGCCGAGGAGGCCGGTGATCCGGCCGCGCGGGACGGTGAAGCCGAGGCCGCGCAGGACGGTGCGGGAGCCGCGGGCGACGGTGAGGTCCTCGGCGTGGACGGCGGGGGCGGCCGTCCGGTCGCCGGTGGCCGTCCGGCCCCGGGCGGCGCCGTCTACGGCTGTCGCCTGGTCGTCGGGAGGGTGGGGCGAGTAATTCATCATGCGATGAATAGTGCTCCCGCAGTCCCGTCGCGTCAAGCGGTCGAGGGGGTCCTGGCGAGCAGCAGGATCACGTCGTACGTCTCCTCGACGATCCCGTCCGGGAAGACGGCCCGCAGGTGCTCCCGCTCCTCGGCCAGGAAGGCCGCGCCGCGTTCCTCGCCGTGCGTGAGGAAGACGGAGTGGCTGGCGATGTTGGCCAGGTGCGTGTCCAGCGGGACGCGGCGGCTCCAGCGGATCGTGCGGCGGGTGAAGGCCAGACGGCCGGAGGGGTCGGCGGCGCGGGCGTCCACGTTCCGTTTCTCGGCGGAGACGTTCAGGCCGAACTGCCGCCGCGTGCGCTCGGCCGCCTCGGCCGTCCACGGCACGTCGAGGGCCTCGGCGTTCCACCACAGCGCCAGCGCCCCGCCCGGACGCAGCACGCGCAGCGCCTCCGGCACCGACCGGGCGGGGTCGGTCCAGTGCCACGCCTGGGCGCAGGTGAGGAGGTCGAGGCAGTGGTCGGCGAGGGGAAGGGCGTTGCCGTTGCCACGGACCAGCGGCACGCCGGGAAGGCCCCGGCGGAACTCGGCCGCCATGCCCTCGCCGGGCTCGACGGCGATCACGTCGGCGCCGCGCTCGAGCAGGCGGGCGGTGGCGATGCCCGTGCCGGCGCCGATGTCCGCGACGCGCGAGCCGGCCAGGGGGCGGCCGGACAGTTCCTCGATCGCGTCGAAGAGGGCGGGCGGGTAGGAGGGGCGGTTGGCGGCGTACTGGGCCGCGGCCGCGTTGAAGGAGTGGGCGCGGGCGGCGTGGTCGGCCGGCGGGTGGGCGCTCGGTGTCGTCATGCGGCCATGGTGACCGGGTGGCCGCGGGGCGACGGGGCCTTTCCCGAGGCGGGCCGGCGCCGGGGGTCCGGCGGGCGGGGCAGGGGCCGGTCGGTGCGTGCGGTGTGCGGGCGCGGCCCCGGTCGTGTTTGTGACGTCCCTCCGTCCGCTCGAGGGGGGGGGCGGGCTCGCGTCCGGTGCGTGCTCTCGGCGTGCCGGGGGGGGAGTCTCTCGTACTGGGTCTACGCCGGGCGTCGACCCGTGCGGCGGGCGTGCGTGGCAGGCGTCGTGGGGCAGGAGGGACTGTGTGGGCGCGGCCTAGGAGCGGCGGCGCTTCTTCGACGGGTTGCGGGAGCGGCGCGTGGTGCGCTTCTCGTACTCCTCGCGGGCCCTGTCGTACTCGGTGCGGTGCAGCTTCTCGCCCGGGGCCTCGGTGAAGGTGCGGAGGAAGTAGGCCAGGAGCGTGCCGACGAAGCCGATGGTGAGCAGGCCGCGCAGGGAGGACTGGCGGTCGGGGTCGGGGCGGCTGCTGAAGCCGGACCAGGTGTGCCGGAAGGCCAGGGCGCTGCAGACCGCGAACATCACGACCATCAGCAGCGACACGAAACCGCCGATGTCGGCGATCTGGAGGCCCTCGTAGGCGACGCGGAGGACGAAGCAGGCGGCGGCCGCGACGGCGAGGGAGCCGACGGCCAGGCCGGCCCGGCGGGCGGCGTAGCCGTTGTCGTGGTGCACCCAGGTCGTGCCGAAGAACCGGAGGGGTTCGGGTCGGGGCCCGGCCGGGGGTGTGGGGCCCGCGGGGGTGTCCGGATTGCCGTTCGTGCCGTTCTCTGCGCTCACGGAACGATTATGGCGCCGGAGGTGCCGCGGGCCCCGGGCGGGCTCAGGAGCAGCGGGACGCGACGTAGCCGTCGCTGCCGGTGCGCACGTACGTGTCGGAGACGTAGCCGTTGCCTATGTTGTCCCAGATGGTGCTGGTGCCGTACGGACCCGTCACCCTCGTCCCCGGCGTCTGGCAGTGGATGGCGACGCGGGCCCCCTCCGCCAGGACCCGCACGATGCCGTAGCCGGTGCCCGGGCCACTGCGGACGTTGAGCCGGACGCCCGGCGCGACCGGGTAGTACGAGACGGCCGCGGCGGTCGCCGTCGCCGCGACGGCTTCCGTGCCGCCGCCGGTCTCTTCCAGATGGTCGACATGGCCGACAGTCATGTGTTCTCCCCCGTCGGACCCCGCGCGTGCCGCGGCGTCCTGTCGATTCCGCTGTGACGAGCTGTCCGGAACGAGCCGCCACACGCGAGTTCACGACTCGCACGCGGAGGCTAGCAAGCCGCCTCGGCCCCGTACGCGTCATCGACTAGGCTCCGAGCGTCGCGCGCGCTGAGGAACAGTACGGGGGTGGTCCCATGGCGCCACGGGAGTACGACGGAGCGGGCGCGGAAGCGGAACTTCCGGAATATGCCGGTCACTACCGTCTGGAGTCCTGTCTGGGATCGGGCGGCATGGGCGTCGTGCACGTGGCCCGCAGCACCTCCGGGATGAAGCTGGCGGTGAAGGTCGTCCACGCCCGCTATGCCGAAGACCCCGAGTTCCGGGGGAGGTTCCGGCAGGAGGTGGCCGCGGCGCGGCGGGTGAGCGGTGCCTTCACCGCGCCGGTCGTGGACGCCGACCCGGAGGCCGGACGGCCCTGGATGGCCACCCTGTTCATCCCCGGGCCGACCCTCTCGGAGCAGGTGAAGCGGAACGGGCCCATGGACCCCGCGCAGTTGCGCCGGCTGATGGCCGGGCTCGCCGAGGCGCTGCGGGACATCCACCGGGTCGGGGTCGTGCACCGGGACCTGAAACCGAGCAACGTGCTGCTCGCCGAGGACGGCCCGAAGGTCATCGACTTCGGCATCTCCCGGCCGAAGGACAGCGAACTGCGGACCGAGACCGGGAAGCTGATCGGCACGCCCCCGTTCATGGCGCCCGAGCAGTTCCGCAGGCCCCGGGAGGTGGGTCCCGCGGCGGACGTCTTCGCCCTCGGCTCGCTGATGGTGCACGCGGCGACCGGGCGCGGGCCCTTCGACTCGGACAGCCCGTACGTCGTCGCCTACCAGGTCGTGCACGACGAGCCCGACCTGACGGGCGTGCCGGAGACGCTCGCGCCACTGGTGCTGCGGTGCCTGGCCAAGGAGCCGGACGACCGGCCCACGCCGGACGAGCTGATGCGGCAGCTGCGGTCGGTGGCGGCGTCGTACGACACCCAGACCTTCCTGCGGGCACCGCGCACCGAGGAGGCGGACGGGCCGGGGACCGGGACGCCGGCGCCTCCGGCGGCCGAGTCCGATTCGGCCGAGTCCGCGGCGGCCGAGTCCCCGGTGCGGCCCGCGCGCCGCCTCGGCCGGCGGACGGCGCTGGTCGCCGGGGTGCTCTGCCTCGCCGTGCTCGGCGGGCTCGCCTCGCTCCAGTGGTCCGGCGGCTCCGAGCCGGCACGGCAGACCGCCGTCGCGCAGGACGCGTCCGGCTTCGGCGCATGGGAGTCGGAGGCGGCCTCGGGGGGCGGCATGCCCCAGTGCTCCTACGGGGCGGGCAAGCTGGTGTGCGGGCGGCCCGGGACGGTCTACGCCCTCGATCCGGCCGACGGCCGCACGCTGTGGCGGCACGAGGTCGAGGAGGCGACGCGGAGCGAACCGCCTGTCCTGACGGGCGGTCTCGTGCAGCCCGAAGTGGGCCTGATCGGTGACCTGGAGGCGCTCGACCCCGCCACCGGCGAGGTGGCGTGGCACAAGGGGATGCCCGAGTACAACGGGCTGCGGTGCGCGGGCGGCATGATCCTGCTCACCGCGGCCGACGGGCGGGTCACCGGCGTGGACGGCACCTCGGGCGAGATCACGTGGTCGCACCGGATCGCCGGACAGGCCGTGCCGTACTTCACCTCGTTCGCCGGGGACGCGACGGCCTACGCGGCGACCGTGTCGGACGACGGGTCCCGGACCCGGGTGACCGCGGTGGACCCGGCCACCGGGGACGTGCGGTGGGACGCCGATCTGGAGGGCACGGTGACGCCGGTGGGTGCGGCGGACGGGTCCGTGTACTTCCTGGTCGGTGGCGAGACCTACGGGGACGCGACCGCCGTGGTGCGCTACACGCCCGCCGGCGGGGCGACCCGCCGGGTGACGCTGGACGTCCCGGTCGCCGAGGCCCAGGCCGGGGTGCGCGGGGACACCGTGCACCTGATGGGCGCGGGCGGCTCGCTGGTGGCCGTCGACATGGCGTCCGGGAAACAGGGGTGGCGGCTGGAGACCGGGGTGAGCCGGGGCTCGGCCCCCGTCTCCGACGGACGGCACGTGTACGTCACCGCCCCCGACGGGCGGCTCCTCGGGGTCGACGCCCGCACGGGCAAGCTGCTCGGGCAGACGACGCCGAGGTTCGGGGCCGACTCCGACCGCGTGCCCGCCTCGCTGCCGGCGCCGGTGCTCGCGGGCGGGCACGTCTACGCCGGTGCGCCGGACGGGACCGTGTTCGGCGTGGACGGGCGGGACCCGGCCGCCTGGTAGCCGGGGTCCCGCGGGCCCTCGGTCAGCCCAGCTTGCTCACGTCACGCACGGCGCCCTTGTCGGCGCTCGTCGCCATCGCGGCGTACGCCCTCAGGGCCGCGGAGACCTTGCGCTCGCGGTTCTTCGGGGCGTACACGCCGTTCAGGGCCTGCTCGCGGCGGGCCAGCTCGGCGTCGTCGACCAGCAGCTCGATGGAGCGGTTCGGGATGTCGATGCGGATGCGGTCGCCGTCCTCGACGAGGGCGATGGTGCCGCCCGAGGCGGCCTCCGGGGAGGCGTGGCCGATGGACAGGCCGGACGTGCCGCCGGAGAACCGGCCGTCGGTGACCAGTGCGCACGCCTTGCCGAGGCCCCGGCCCTTCAGGTACGAGGTCGGGTAGAGCATCTCCTGCATGCCGGGGCCGCCCTTGGGGCCCTCGTAGCGGATGACGACGACGTCGCCCTCCTTGACCTGCTGGGTGAGGATCTTCTGGACGGCCTCCTCCTGCGACTCGCAGACCACCGCGGGGCCCTCGAAGGTCCAGATGGACTCGTCGACGCCGGCGGTCTTCACGACACAGCCGTCGACGGCCAGGTTGCCCTTGAGGACCGCGAGGCCGCCGTCCTTGGAGTAGGCGTGCTCGGCCGAGCGGATGCAGCCGCCCTCGGCGTCGGTGTCCAGCGCCTCCCAGCGCTCGGACTGGGAGAAGGCCTCGGCGGTGCGGACGCAGCCGGGCGCCGCGTGCCACAGCTCGACGGCCTCGGGCGACGGGGAGCCGCCGCGCACGTCCCAGGTCTTCAGCCAGTCGGCCAGGGACGGGCTGTGGACCGAGTGGACGTCCTCGTTCAGCAGGCCGGCGCGGTGCAGCTCGCCGAGGAGGGCGGGGATGCCGCCGGCCCGGTGCACGTCCTCCATGTAGTACGTGCGGTCCTTGGCGACGTTCGGCGCGACCTTCGCCAGGCACGGCACCCGGCGCGAGACGGCGTCGATCTGCTCCAGGCCGAAGGGCACGCCGGCCTCCTGGGCGGCGGCCAGCAGGTGCAGGATCGTGTTGGTGGAGCCGCCCATCGCGATGTCGAGGGCCATGGCGTTCTCGAACGCCTGGAAGGTCGCGATGTTGCGCGGCAGGGCCGAGTCGTCGTCCTGCTCGTAGTAGCGGTGGACCAGGTCCATCACGGTGCGCGCGGCGTCGACGTAGAGCTGCTTGCGCGCGGTGTGGGTGGCCAGGACCGAGCCGTTGCCGGGCAGGGACAGGCCGATGGCCTCGGTCAGGCAGTTCATCGAGTTGGCGGTGAACATGCCGGAACAGGAGCCGCAGGTCGGACAGGCGTTCTCCTCGATGCGGAGCATGTCCTCGTCGGAGATCTTGTCGTTCACGGCGTCGGACATCGCGTCGACCAGGTCGAGCGTGCGGACCGTGCCGTCGACCAGGGTGGCCCGGCCGGACTCCATCGGGCCGCCGGAGACGAAGACCGTCGGGATGTTCAGCCGCAGGGCGGCGTTGAGCATGCCCGGGGTGATCTTGTCGCAGTTGGAGATGCAGATCAGGGCGTCGGCGCAGTGGGCCTCGACCATGTACTCCACGCTGTCCGCGATCAGGTCGCGGGAGGGCAGGGAGTAGAGCATGCCGCCGTGCCCCATGGCGATGCCGTCGTCGACGGCGATCGTGTTGAACTCGCGCGGGATGCCGCCGGCCGCGACGACGGCCTCGCTGACGATCCGGCCCACCGGGGCGAGGTGCGTGTGGCCCGGCACGAACTCCGTGAAGCTGTTGGCGATCGCGATGATCGGCTTCCGCCCGATGTCCGCGCCGGGTACACCGGAGGCACGCATAAGGGCGCGGGCGCCCGCCATGTTGCGGCCGTGGGTGACTGTGCGGGACCTCAGCTCGGGCATCGTCGCTCGCTCCTTCGGAGAGTTCTGTCAGGAAACGCTGACAGTTTTCTGACTGTCGACGAGCGTACGCCGGTCATCCAGGGACCGGGACAAGGTGTCCGGAATGCGGGACGGCTGTCTCGCCACCGGGGGCTCTCAGGGGCCGGTGAGGTGGTTCTGCACGACCGGCGCGAGCCGCGCGACGATCCGCTCGGGGTCCGCCGACGCCAGCGGCTCCACCTTGATCACGTACCGGAGCATCGCGCACCCCACCAGCTGGGCCGCCGCCAGCTCGGCGCGCAGCTCCGCGTCCGGCAGGTCCAGCCGTTCGGCGATGCGGCGCAGCAGCTGGGCGGCGACCAGCCGGCGGAAGACGGCGGCGGCGGTGTCGTTGTTCACGGCCGAGCGGATGATGGCCAGTAGCGGCGCGCGGGTGCCGGGGTTCTCCCAGAGGCCCAGGATGAAGCGGGTCAGGCGCTCGCCGACCCCGTCCAGCGGGCCGTCGCCGAGCGCCTCGGGGGCATCGAGGGCGGGGGCGAAGGCGACCTCGATCGCCGCCTCGAAGACCTGTTCCTTGGTGCCGAAGTAGTGGTGCACGAGCGCGGAGTCCACGCCCGCCGCCTTGGCGATGCCGCGCACGGAGGTCTTCTCGTAACCCCGCTCGGAGAACTCCTCGCGGGCCACGGCGAGGATGCGGTCGCGGGTGCCGGCGGACTCGGTGCGCGGCGGGCGGCCGCGGCGGCGGGCGGGGGTGCCCGGGCTGGGGGTGCCGGGGGCGTCGGGGGCGGGGGCGTCGGGGCCGCCGGAGGCGCCTGGGGTTCTCTCGGTGGCGTCGCTCACGGCCGGGGCGACCTCGCCGTCGAGGAGGCCGACGCCAGGTGCAGGCGCGTGAAGGCCAGCGCCTCGGCCAGGTCGGCCTCACGTTCGGCGCTGGACATGGCGCGACGGGTGTTGACCTCGATGACGACATGGCCGTCGAAACCGGTGTGCGCGAGGCTCTCCAGCACCTCGGCGCAGGGCTGGTCGCCGCGGCCCGGAACGAGGTGTTCGTCCTTGGCGGAGCCCTTGCCGTCGGCGAGGTGGACGTGGCCGAGGCGGTCGCCCATCCGCTCGATCATGCCGAGGGTGTCGGTGCGGGCCGTGGCGGCGTGACTGAGGTCGATCGTGAAGTGACGGTAGTCCTCCTTCGTCACGTCCCAGTCGGGCGCGTAGGCCAGCATCTCGCGGTCCCGGTAGCGCCAGGGGTACATGTTCTCGACCGCGAACCGTACGTCCGTCTCGTTCGCCATCCGCCAGATGCCGCTGACGAAGTCCCGGGCGTACTGGCGCTGCCAGCGGAACGGAGGGTGCACGACGACGGTGCTCGCGCCCAGCTTCTCGGCGGCCGCCTGGGCGCGCTGGAGCTTGGTCCAGGGGTCGGTGGACCAGACCCGCTGGGTGATGAGCAGGCAGGGCGCGTGCACGGCCAGGATCGGCATCCGGTGGTAGTCGCTGAGCCGGCGCAGGGCCTCGATGTCCTGGCTGACCGGATCGGTCCACACCATGACCTCGACACCGTCGTACCCGAGGCGCGCGGCGATCTCGAAGGCCGTCGCCGTCGACTCCGGGTAGACGGAAGCCGTCGACAGGGCGACCTTCGCGTCCGGGATGCGGACTACGTCCCTTGGTTCTGCCACGGGGGCCAGGTTACGGGGTGGCGGTCGGAGGGTGCGGGGGGCGTGGGGGGCGTTGTGGCGAGTGCCATAGCCGCGGGGCGGGAGCGGGCGAGGGTACGGGGCGCGTACGGGCGGGGGCGGGGGCGGTTTGCGGGCGGGAGCGGCGGGGGCCGTTTGCGGGCGGGAGCGGCCCCCGGCGGGTGGCCTCGGCGGGAGCGGCCTCGGCGGGAATCCGGACCGAGCGGCTCCGACAGGGAGGAACCCCGGACGGGAGCGCCCCCAAGCGAGACGGCCTTCCGGCAGCGACTCCGGGCGAGGGGCAGCCGCGGTGGGAGCGGCTCCAGGGGAGGCGGTCTCGACGGGAGCCGCCCCAGGCAAGTGGCTCCTCGGCGAGAGCGGCCCCAGGCGGGTGGCCTCGGCGGGAGGCCCCAGGGGAGGTGGCCTCGGCGGGAGGCCCCAGGGGAGGCGGTCTCGGCGGGAGCCGCCCCAGGCAGGTGGCTCCTCGGCGGGAGCCGCCCCAGGCAGGTGGCTCCTCGGCGGGAGCCGCCCCAGGGGAGGCGGTCTCGGCGGGAGCCGCCCCAGGGGAGGCGGGCTCGGCGGGAGCCGCCCCAGGGGAGGCGGGCTCGGTGGGAGCCGCCCCAGGGGAGGCGGGCTCGTCAGGTCTGGTCCATGTGGTCCAGTCTGCGGAGGATGACGCCCTCTCTGAGGGCCCAGGGGCAGATCTCCAGGCTCTCCACGTGGAAGAGGTCCATCGCGGCCTCGGCGACCAGGGCGCCGGCCAGGAGCTGGCTCGCGCGGCCCTCGGAGACGCCGGGGAGCTCGGCGCGCTCGGCGGCGGTCATGGCGCCCAGGCGGGGCACCCAGGCCTCCAGTGAGGCACGTTTCAGCTCGCGCTGGACGTAGAGGCCCTCCGCCGAGCGGGCGGCGCCCGCGATGCGGGCCAGCTGCCGGAAGGTCTTGGAGGTGGCGACCACGTGGTCGGGGGCGCCGAAACGGCTGAACTCGCCGACCGTGCGGGCGATCTCCGTACGGACGTGGCGGCGCAGCGCCCGGACGTCGTCCGGGTCCGGCGGGTCGCCGGGCAGCCAGCCGGCGGTCAGCCGGCCCGCGCCGAGCGGCAGCGACACGGCCGTGTCCGGCTCCTCGTCGATGCCGTACGCGACCTCCAGGGAGCCGCCGCCGATGTCGAGGACCAGCAGCTTGCCCGCCGACCAGCCGAACCAGCGGCGGACGGCGAGGAACGTGAGCCGGGCCTCCTCGGCGCCGCTGAGCACCGCGAGCTCGACGCCGGTCTCGTCGCGTACGCGCGCGAGGACGTCGTCGGCGTTGCGTGCCTCGCGCACCGCGGAGGTGGCGAAGGGCAGGAGGTCCTCGACGCCCTTGTCCTCGGCGGCCTGGAGCGCCTCGTGGACGACCGTGATCAGCCGGTCCACGCCCTCGGGTCCGATGGCACCCTCGTCGTCGAGGAGTTGGGCGAGGCGCAGCTCCGCCTTGTGCGAGTGCGCGGGCAGCGGCCGTGCGCCGGGGTGTGCGTCGACCACCAGCAGATGCACCGTGTTCGAACCCACGTCGAGGACACCGAGTCTCATGGAGGGAACGCTACTGCCGACGGGGCGGACAGCGGTGCCGTCGTCCGGCCCCGGCGTCTTACCCTGGAGCCGTGCCAAAGACGAAAAAGGCGAAGGACGAAAAGTCGCCCAAGAGGGACAAGCAGGGCAAGAAGGGCGGGCTGAGCGAGGCCGCCGGGGTCATCGGGGTCTCTCCGGCGGGTCCCGCGCCCGACGACGAGAAGGGCCTCGACTTCCCGCGGGCGTGGGTCGAGTTCCCGGACCCGGCGGACGACGAGCAGGTCTTCCGCTGCGATCTGACCTGGCTGACCTCCCGCTGGAACTGCATCTTCGGCAGCGGCTGCCAGGGCATCCAGGCGGGCCGCGCGGACGACGGGTGCTGCTCGCTGGGCGCGCACTTCTCCGACGAGGACGACGAGCAGCGGGTCGCCGAGCACGTGGCGAGGCTCACGCCGGACATCTGGCAGCACCACGCCGAGGGCACCCGGAACGGCTGGGTCTCCGAGGACGACGAGGGCTCCCGGCAGACCCGCCCCTTCCAGGGCTCGTGCATCTTCCAGAACCGGCCCGGCTTCGAAGGCGGCGCGGGCTGCTCGCTGCACATCCTCGCGCTGCGGGAGGGCAGGGAGCCGCTGGAGACCAAACCGGACGTGTGCTGGCAGCTGCCGGTGCGGCGGACGTACGAGTGGATCGACCGGCCCGACGACACCCGCGTCCTCCAGGTGTCGATCGGTGAGTACGACCGGCGCGGCTGGGGGCCCGGCGGGCACGACCTGCACTGGTGGTGCACGTCGGCGACCTCCGCGCACGGCGCGGGCGACCCGGTGTACGTCAGCTATCGGCCGGAGCTGATCGAGCTGATGGGCAAGGCGGGCTACGACCGGCTGGTGGAGCTGTGCGAGGCACGGCTGGCGTCGCAGCTGCCCTTGGTGGCACCGCACCCGGCGGACCCGGCGACCCGCTGAGGCGACGGTCAGGAGGTGACCGGGCTCGGGTCGCCGCCGCCGTCGGGCGTCGGTGACGAGCTGCCCGTGCCGCCGGTCGGGTCCGGTTCGGTGGGCGTCGGGTCCGGGCCCGGTGACGTGGGCGTCGGGTCGACGGTCGGCGTGGGGTCGGGCGGTGCCGGGGTCGACGTCGACGGGTCCGGGGCGGGCGGGGACGACGCGTCGTCGGGCGTGCTCGGGCGCGGGTCCGGGCGGGACGGGCTCGGCGCGGTGCCGTAGCCGTGGATGGAGACGACGGCACCTGCCGGCGAGACGGCGACCTTGGCGCTCCAGGGGCCGGACGGCTCGCGCAGATGGTCGACGTACACCCTGATCGTCAGCACCTCGCCGGGGCGGAGCGTCCCCGAGGACTGGCTCAGGTAGAGCCAGGGGGCGCTGGTGGAGGCGGACCAGCGCACCGGTGCGTCGCCGGTCGCGGCCAGGGTGACCAGCGTGGTGTCGCCGTGGTTCCCCGCCGTCACGTCGAGGCGGCCGGCGCCCTTGGCACCCGCGCCGGAGACGCTGACGACCTCCACGGAGACGTCGGCCTTGCCGTCCTTGCCGAAGCGGGTGCCGGGCGTGCTGCTCGCGTTGCCGGCGTTCTCGTAGCCGTAGCCGTCGCCGTCCGCTGAGCCGCCGTTCAGGCCGTCGGGGCCCTGCGCCTCGGTGGCGCTGGCCGAGCGGCCGTCCTGGCCCTCGCCGACCGGGGTGCCGCGATACGCCGCCCACAGGGCCAGCACGGGGGCCGCGACGACCGTGGCGACGACCGTGGTGGTGACGGCGCGGGCCCGCAGGCGGTCCCGGCGGGCCGCGCGGTCCTTCGGGTCCATCGGGAAGCCGCGCCGGTCGAAACGCGGTGCCGCGCCCCGCGTGCGGGGGCCGTGGGCCATGGCGACGTGCAGCGCCGCGCGCGGGGCCTCCAGGACCGGCAGTTCGGCGGGGGTGACGGCGGTGCCGGGCCAGCGGCCGGGAATCGCGCGCTCGGCGGCGCGGCGGCAGCGCGGGCAGTCGTCGACGTGCCGGACCAGTTCGCGGCGCAGGGCGGCGCTGAGCACGAAGCGGTTCTCGCCGGTGAGGCGGGACACGCCCCGGCAGGCGCCGGTCTCGACGACCGCCAGGGCCGCGCGGGTGCGTTCGACCTCGCAGGCGGCCGCGGCGAGCAGGTCGCGGGCGGCGGCGAGGTCCATGCCGAGCACGGCGGCGACCTCGTGGGCGGCGAGGTGATGGCGTACCGCGAGTTCGAGGGCCTCGCGCTGCTCCGGGGTCGTGCCGGCGGCCTCCGGCCAGGCCAGCAGGGCGAGTTCGCGGCGGCGGCGCTCCTGCTCCTCGCCGGACGGGGGCGGGGCCGGGGTCGGGTTCGCGGAGGGCGGCGTGGACTGCTGCGCCGGGCGGTGCCGGGCGCGGCCCGTACGGTCCGCCGCCGGGCGGCCGGCCGCGTGGCTGCCCGGACGTTTCTGCTTGGCCTCGGCCAGCTTGCGCAGACAGGCCCAGCGGGCCAGTGCATACAGCCAGGCGCGGCGGTCCTCGGCGTCGGGGCCGCGGTGGTCGCGGCGCTCGGCGAGCACCAGGACGTCGCCCAGGGCGGCGGTCGCGGTGTCGTGGTCGCACAGGACGGACAGGCAGTAGGTGAACAGGCCGTCCAGGTAGGCCTCGTAGCGCGTGGGCGGCCGCTGCGCCAGCGTGCGCGCCGCCGCGCGGTCACGCGCTTCCCGGTGTGCCCGGTGGGTGCCGGTCGTGCGGGTCGTGGTCTCCGGACTGGTCCTCATCACCCGGTGACCGTAGGCGGCCATGGGTGGCGCGAACTGGCGCGTTGGACACTTTTAATCCGTACGGGTGAAACGATCCCTCGTAAGGGGACAGGGGCCTGTTGTTCCGTGGCCGGGCCGGGGTGGAACGGCCCGTTCGGGTGCCTCCGGTGGGGGGTGGGGGGTGCCGGTGCCTCCGGCGGTGGTGCGGGGTGCCTGCGGCGGCCTGTGCGGGTTCGGTGGGGGTGCGGGGTGCCTGCGGCGGCCTGTGCGGGTTCGGTGGGGGTGCGCGTAGCGCGGTGCGTGGTCTGTGGGTCGGGGCCGCGCCGGGGGGTGTCCGTCCTCGGAACGGCGCGGAATCGGGGACTGACCAACAGGCGGGGCGTCGACGCGCCAACCGCTGCGGGCGGACACCCCCCGACACGTCCCCTTCCCGCCGAACGCGGCTGACCGCCGTCACCCCCATCCGGCTGCGGTCCGGTCCGCCGTCCCGCCCCAGCTGCGGGCTGCCGCCCGTCCCGCCCCAGCTGCGGGCAGTCGTGCCGCTGGGGCGGCACGGGTGGGCGCAGCGGCACCCCGACAGCGCCGGGTACCGCGACCCACCCCCGGCCCACCTCAACGCCGGGCGCCTCCACGGCGCCGGGTTACGCGGCCCACCCCCGTCCACGCCGGGCACCCCGGCAGCGCCGGGCCGCGCGGCCCGGCCCCTGGAGCACCCGCCCGCGACGCGTTGTCGGTGGGGCCGGTTACCGTCGTGCCATGGCTGCCCGTACGAAGACCACCAAGGACCGACCGTCCTACCGCTGCACCGAATGCGGCTGGCAGACGGCCAAGTGGCTCGGCCGCTGCCCCGAGTGCCAGGCCTGGGGCACGGTCGAGGAGTACGGCGCGCCCGCGGTCCGTACGACGACGCCGGGCCGCGTCACCACCTCCGCGCTGCCCATCGGTCAGGTCGACGGCCGTCAGGCGACCGCCCGCCCGACCGGCGTGCCCGAGCTGGACCGGGTGCTCGGCGGCGGACTGGTGCCGGGCGCCGTGGTGCTCGTCGCGGGCGAGCCCGGCGTCGGCAAGTCCACGCTGCTGCTCGACGTCGCGGCCAAGTCGGCCAGCGAGAAGCACAAGACCCTCTACGTCACGGGTGAGGAGTCGGCCAGCCAGGTGCGGCTGCGTGCCGACCGGATCAAGGCCATCGACGACCATCTGTACCTCACCGCGGAGACCGACCTCGCGGCGGTGCTGGGGCACCTGGACGCGGTCGAGCCGTCGCTGCTGATCCTCGACTCCGTGCAGACGGTGGCCTCCCCCGAGATCGACGGCGCCCCCGGTGGCATGGCGCAGGTGCGGGAAGTGGCCGGTGCTCTCATCCGCGCCTCCAAGGAGCGCGGCATGTCCACCCTGCTGGTGGGCCACGTCACCAAGGACGGCGCCATCGCCGGGCCCCGGCTGCTGGAGCACCTCGTGGACGTCGTCCTGCATTTCGAGGGCGACCGGCACGCGCGGCTGCGCCTGGTGCGGGGCGTCAAGAACCGGTACGGGACGACGGACGAGGTCGGCTGCTTCGAGCTGCACGACGAGGGCATCACCGGCCTCGCCGACCCCAGCGGGCTGTTCCTCACGCGTCGTGCCGAGCCCGTGCCCGGCACCTGTCTGACCGTCACCCTGGAGGGGCGCCGGCCGCTGGTGGCCGAGGTGCAGGCGCTCACCGTCGACTCGCAGATTCCCTCCCCGCGGCGCACCACGTCCGGTCTGGAGACGTCCCGGGTGTCGATGATGCTGGCCGTGCTGGAGCAGCGGGGCCGGATCAGCGCGCTGGGCAAAAGGGACATCTACAGCGCGACGGTCGGTGGGGTGAAGCTCTCCGAGCCGGCCGCCGACCTCGCCATCGCGCTCGCCCTCGCGTCGGCCGCCAGCGACACCCCGCTCCCCAAGAACCTCGTCGCGATCGGCGAAGTGGGTCTCGCCGGCGAGGTGAGACGGGTCACGGGCGTGCAGCGAAGGCTCGCCGAGGCGCACCGGCTGGGATTCACCCATGCCCTGGTACCGACCGATCCGGGCAGGGTCCCTGACGGCATGAAGGTCCTGGAAGTCGCGGACATGGGGGACGCCCTGCGGGTCCTTCCGCGCTCCCGTCGGCGAGAGGCCCCACGGGAGGAGGAGGACCGCCGGTAGACTTTGCCCTGGTCTCGCCCGTCCGTACGACCGAGTGTGCGACACGGCAGCGCCCGAAGAACCTGCGACCGGAGGAGTGCAGTGGCAGCCAACGACCGGGCAGCAGCTCCCGGAAAATCCGGTGGGAGTGCCGGTGCCGATGGCCTGATGCGCGCCTCGCTGAGCGCCGTGGCGCCCGGCACGCTCCTGCGTGACGGCCTCGAGCGGGTCCTTCGCGGCAACACCGGCGGACTGATCGTGCTCGGCTCCGACAAGACCGTCGAGTCGATGTGCACCGGCGGTTTCGTGCTGGACGTCGAGTTCACCGCGACCCGCCTGCGCGAGCTGTGCAAGCTCGACGGCGGCATCGTGCTGTCCTCGGACCTGTCGAAGATCCTGCGGGCGGGCGTGCAGCTCCTGCCGGACCCGACGATCCCCACCGAGGAGACCGGCACCCGGCACCGTACGGCGGACCGGGTCAGCAAGCAGGTCGGCTTCCCCGTCGTCTCCGTGTCGCAGTCCATGCGGCTGATCGCCCTGTACGTGGACGGGCAGCGGCGGGTTCTGGAGGACTCCGCCGCGATCCTGTCCCGGGCCAATCAGGCGCTGGCCACGCTGGAGCGGTACAAGCTGCGGCTCGACGAGGTCGCGGGCACGCTGTCGGCGCTGGAGATCGAGGACCTGGTGACGGTGCGGGACGTCTCGGCGGTCTCGCAGCGGCTGGAGATGGTGCGCCGGATCGCCACCGAGATCGCCGAGTACGTGGTGGAGCTGGGCACCGACGGGCGGCTGCTGGCACTCCAGCTCGACGAGTTGATCGCCGGAGTGGAGCCGGAGCGTGAGCTGGTCGTGCGGGACTACGTTCCCGAGCCGACGGCGAAGCGGTCCCGTACGGTCGACGAGGCGCTGGCCGAGCTGGACAAGCTCAGCCATGCGGAGCTGCTCGAACTCTCCACGGTGGCCCGCGCCTTGGGGTACACCGGCTCCCCGGAGACACTGGACTCCGCGGTGTCACCGCGCGGCTTCCGGCTGCTGGCGAAGGTGCCGCGGCTGCCCGGCGCGATCATCGACCGGCTGGTGGAGCACTTCGGCGGGCTGCAGAAGCTGCTCGCCGCGAGCGTGGACGACCTGCAGACGGTGGACGGCGTCGGCGAGGCGCGGGCGCGCAGTGTCCGGGAGGGCCTGTCGCGTCTGGCGGAGTCGTCGATCCTGGAGCGCTACGTCTGACGCGTCAGTCGTTCTTCAGCACGAAGGACGTCTGCACCTTGCCGAATCCGGCGGCCTTCGCCTCCACCAGGTACGTCCCCGCCCCGGCCGAACCGGCCGGGGGCGTCCCGCACTCGGGGGCGCTCGGCTTGCGGTCCCACTTCACGGTGGAGGTGATGCCGCTGTCGGCGGCCACCCGGTACGAGAGGCTCCCCGAGCCCTTGGGGCAGTCGGCGGAGGACCAGTACGCGTCGTCACCGCTCGCCGGAGTGATCGTCAGCACGGCGTGCTTCGGGCCGAGGTCGATCTTGCAGTCGCCGCCGGAGGTGTTCCGGGCGGTCACTTCGAAGGTGGGAGTCTGCCCGGGCGAGTAGGCGTTGCGGACGCTGCGCACGCTCAGCTTGACCGCGTTCGCGGTGCAGTCCGGCAGGCTCGACCCGGCGGGCAGCGCGTCGCCCGCACCGACACCGGTCGCCGGACCACCGGAACCCGAACCGCTCGATCCGCCGGAACCGTCCCCGCCGGCCTCGCCGGAGCCGTCACCGGAACCGTCGCCCGCACCGGAGCCCGACCCCGAGCCCGACCCGGAGCCCGACCCGCTGGAGTCCCCGCCGCCCGACTCGTCGCGCCCGCCCGGCGCCTGACTGATCGCCGGCCCGGATCCCGAAGGGCCCGGAGTGATCGACGGTGCGGGGTGCTTGCCGTCGGCGCCGTCGTCGTGGCCCTTTCCGCCGCCCCCGCCGCCGGCCACCACGATCCACGTGACCAGCAGTGCCAACAGGGCGAACACGGACAGCAGTACGGCCCTCCGTCGCCAGTAGATGGAGGAGGGAAGCGGCCCGACCGGATTGCGCAGAGATCCCACGGCGCAAACTGTACGAGAGATCGACGCGTTCCCCTGTCGCACCCGCCGCTCGGGCCACAACTTTTCCGGATCATCATTCCGGAGACGTCCCCGGCACCCCTGTCGATCGTCAGGTGCCGCACGTGCCGATCGCAGGGTGTGACCGTACTGTCGGAGCGCCTACCGTCCGTGAGCATGACCTTCGACGACGAGCTCTACCGTGACATCACCGGTTTTGCCCACGACACACCTTCATGGGTACAGCACATGGCGGAGGTGTGGACGGAGGCCGGACTCCTGCTGTTCGCCGTGCTGTTCGTCACCGCGTGGTGGCGGGCGCGGCGCGGCAGCTCGCGGGCGTTCGCGATCGCGGTCCTTGCACCCGTGGCCACGGCTGTGGCGTACGTGTGCAGTGAGGCGCTCAAGTCCGGTCTCACCGAGGAGCGTCCGTGCCGGGCGGTCACCGGGGCCGTCGCGTCGCTGGCCGAGTGCCCGGCCAGTGGTGACTGGTCCTTTCCCAGCAATCACGCCACCATCGCGGGTGCCGCGGCCGTCGCCCTGGCCCTCGTCCGGCGTGCGCTCGTCCTGCTGACGGCGCCCCTCGCCCTCCTGATGGCCTTCTCCCGGGTCTTCGTCGGCGTCCACTATCCGCACGACGTCGCCGCCGGGCTGCTGTTGGGCGCCGTCGTGGCCGTCGTCGCCGTGCGGCTGGGCACCCGCCCGGCGACGGCGCTGGCCGGCGCCCTGCGCTCCTCGTCCGCGCCCGCCGTCCGGTGGCTCGCCGGGCCGGGCGCGGCCACCGCGCCCGCGGCGGCCTACGTCGCCACGCACCGGCGGCCGTGAGGACTCAGGCGTCGGGTTCGACGAGTCCCGCCTCGTACGCCACGATCGCCGCCCGCACCCGGTTGCGTACCTCCAGCCGGTCCAGGACCGCGCTGACGTACGCCTTCACCGTGCCCTCGACGAGGTGCAGCCGGGCCGCGATCTCCGGGTTGGACAGGCCGGCGCCCACCAGACCGAGCACCTCGCGTTCGCGTGGGCTCAGCCGCGCCACGCGGGCGCGTGCGTGTTCCTCGCGGGCGAGCCGGCCGCCGCCCCTGCCGAGGTCCTCGACGACGTACCGGGCCACCTTGGGCGACAGGAACGCGGCGCCGTCCGCCACGGCCCGTACCCCGGCCATCAGTTCGTAGGGGTCACCGGACTTCAGCAGGAATCCGGTGGCGCCGGCGGACAGCGCGCGGGCCACGTAGGCCTGTTCGGAGAAGGTGGTCAGCATGGCGACGGCCGTGCCGGGAACGGTGCGCACGATCTCCTCGGCCGCCGTCAGGCCGTCGAGGCGGGGCATGCGGATGTCCAGCAGGGCGACGTCGGGGCGGTGGGCGCGGGCCAGTTCTACGGCCTCGCGGCCGTCGCCGGCCTCCGCTACGACGTCGCTCTCGCCGCCGCTCGCCAGGATCGCGCGCACCCCGGCCCGCACCATGGCCTCGTCGTCGGCCAGCAGGACCCGGATCACCGTACGACCTCCTCGTACTCCTCACGTCCCTCGCCGGACAGTCCGACGCGGGGTACGACGTCCTTGGCGACCAGGCGGCCCTCGACGTCGAAGCAGAGCCGGAAGTGGTCCACGGAGACCAGGAGTTCGCCGCTCGCCCGGTAGTAACGGCAGTCCGCGTCCTTCGGCGGCGCCGGCGCCCGGTCGGAGGGCGGGTCGTGCACCGCGCGGTCCGGCAGCACGTCCGCGACCTCGGCGAGCGGCGTCCCCAGGGACAGCTCGGCGTACGCGGCGGGGCTGAGCACCGAGTGCGTCTCCGTGTACGCGTACCAGCCGAACGCCGCGCCGACCAGGACGACTCCGGCACCGGCGGCGGCGCCCAGACCGAGGGCGACGCGGCGCCGGGCCCGGGCGAAGGGGGAGGCGGGTGCGGCGGGGCCGCGTGGGGCGGGCGGGGCGGTGGTGTCCTGCGCGGGGACGTGGGCCCGGAGCCGGAACCCCTCTCCGTGCGGGCCCGCGTCGAGTTCGCCGCCGACCGAGGTCACGGCGGCGCGCAGCCCGAGCAGGCCGGAACCGCCCGTCGAGGGCGGAGCCGTCCCGGTGGGCGGGCCGTTGGTGACGGTGACCGTCGTGCCGCGTGCCTGCCCGGTGACCGCGACGACCACGGACGCGCCCGGGGCGTGCCGGGCCGCGTTGGTCAGCGCCTCGCGCACCACGCGGTGCAGCAGTCGCCCGGTGACGCCGGCCGGCTCCGGAGCCGGTGCGGTGTCCGACCGCTCCCAGCGCACCGGGAGACCCGACTCGGCGGCCCGGGCGACGAGTTCGGCCACGCTCTCGCCCGCCGGGGTCAGCGGGACCGGCTCGTCGGCCTCGCGCAGCACGCCGATGATCCGGTGCAGCCGGTCCGTCGCGTCGGCGGCGGCCGCCCGCAGATCGGCCGCGGCGGCACGGTGCCCGGCGCCGAGCCCGGGGGCGACCTGGAGGGCGCCGGCGCGCAGGGCGATCAGGCTCAGTTCGTGGCCGAGGGAGTCGTGCATGTCCTGGGCGATCCTGGCCCGCTCCCGCAGCCGGGCCCGCTCCTCGGCGTGCCGCTGCTCGTCCTCCAGGCGGGCCGCCCTGAGCCAGCCGGCCTCGGCGAGCGCGCGGCTCTGCCGCCAGTAGCGTCCGCCGAGCCAGGGGAAGACGCAGCCGAAGAGCAGCGTGCCGGTCATGACCAGCCACTCCGGGGCCGGGTCCGCGCCGGTCAGTGCGATCCGCGCCGTGCCGGCGGCGCCCACCGCGGCGAAGGCGGCGACGGCGGGGCGGGCCCGGGCCGCGCGCAGGCCGAGGAGCAGGGCGAAGACGCCGAGCGCGGGGCCGTAGGAGACGCTGAACAGGGCGGGTGCGGCGGCCAGGCCCAGGCCCGCGGCCAGGGCGAACGCGGCGAGGGGCCACCGCCGGGCGACCACGACGGCGGCGGCGAGCACGCCCAGGCCGGCCAGCTGCTGCCACACGGAGCGCGGCTCGTTCAGCCCGAGCCGGTCCGCCGTGACCGCGGGGGCCGCGAGGACCGCCCAGAGCAGGGCGCCTCTGCCGACCTGAGCCGGACGCACCCGGACGCGGGCGACGGCACCGGCGAGGACGACGGACGGTGCGCGGCCGGCCGTGCGCGGGCGGTCACCGGTGCTCTTACGTCGTCCGGCACCCGCAAGGGTGTGGGGTTCTGCAGGGCCGGTGGACCCCGCACCGCCCGGCCCGGCGGGGCCGCCCGCCTCCCCGTGCCCGCCGGACGCGGCCCTGTCGTCGGGCCGTGCGCTGTCCTCCGGCCCGGTGCCGTCGGCGCGGCCGGGCCCGTCGACGCGCCCGGCGCGGTCGTCGTCCGGCTCGGTGCGGCCGGAGGGCTCGGGGGACCGGCGAGGGCGTTCCATGCGTCCGACGCTACAAGCGGCGGGCGGGCCGGCGCCCCTGCCGATCGTCAGGTGCCGTGGCCTCCGTCGGTGGCGGTGCACCCGCCGGGCCCTCCTCCCGTGGCAGGATCGGAGGGTCATGACTGCGCCCACGAAGCCCTCGCACAACGGCCCGACCGACCCCGCCGCCGTCCCCTCGGCCCTCGCCGCCCCGTCCGTCTCCGGGGCCGCCGCCCCGGCCGTGTCCGGCGGACCGCTGCACTCCCCCGTCATCGACTGGTTCGACGAGCACGCCCGCGACCTGCCGTGGCGGCGCCCGGAGGCCGGCGCCTGGGGCGTGATGGTCAGTGAGTTCATGCTCCAGCAGACGCCGGTCAACCGGGTCCTGCCCGTGTACGAGCAATGGATGGCCCGCTGGCCGCGCCCGGCCGACCTCGCCGCGGAGGCCCCCGGCGAGGCCGTCCGCGCCTGGGGCCGGCTCGGCTACCCGCGCCGCGCCCTGCGCCTGCACGGCGCCGCCGCCGCCATAACGGAACGGCACGGCGGGGACGTACCGGCGGACCACGCCCAGCTGCTGGCGCTGCCCGGCATCGGCGAGTACACGGCCGCGGCGGTCGCCTCCTTCGCCTACGGCAAGCGGCACGCCGTGCTGGACACCAACGTCCGCCGGGTCTTCGCCCGGGCGGTCACCGGTGTGCAGTACCCGCCGAACGCCACCACCGCCGCCGAGCGCAAGCTGGCGCGCGCGCTGCTGCCTGACGACGAGGCGAGGGCCGCCCGCTGGGCCGCCGCCTCCATGGAGCTGGGCGCGCTGGTGTGCACGGCGCGCAACGAGGCGTGCCACCGCTGCCCGATCGCCGGACAGTGCGCCTGGCGGCTCGCCGGCAAGCCCGAGCACGACGGGCCGCCGCGCCGCGGACAGACGTACGCGGGCACCGACCGGCAGGTGCGCGGCCGGCTGCTCGCGGTGCTGCGCGAGGCGCACGGGCCGGTGCCGCAGGCGGCGCTGGACCGGGTGTGGCACGAGCCGGTCCAGCGCGCCCGCGCCCTGGACGGCCTCGTCGCCGACGGCCTGGTCGAGCCGCTGGCGGACGGGATGTACCGGCTGCCGCTGGGCTGACGCACAGCGGGGGCACAGCGGACGGGTCTCGGCGACCGCCGCCGGTGCGGTCACCGTCACCGTGCCAACGCCGGACAAATCACCCTTTACCGCACTCAAGTCGCCTACTGCGGCGCCCTGTTCCCAGGCCTGTTACACAACCGACGGACAGCCGAGGGTCAGCCGCAGGCTGCTTCGCACAGCGCCGTGACAACGCTTCCCTACCTTCGTTCCCGTGCCCGAGGGCACGGCACGACCAAGGACCACAGGCAGTAGGCCGGCGGGTGACCAACCGCCGGTAAACGGGGATCGGAAGGCGGTTGACCATGGCGCAGGGCGAGGTGCTCGAGTTCGAGGAGTACGTCCGCACCCGGCAGGACGCGCTGCTGCGCAGCGCGCGACGCCTGGTCCCCGACCCCGTCGATGCCCAGGACCTTCTCCAGACCGCGCTGGCACGGACGTACGGCCGCTGGGAGACCATCGAGGACAAGCGGCTGGCGGACGCCTACCTGCGCCGGGTGATGATCAACACCCGGACCGAGTGGTGGCGGGCGCGGAAGCTGGAGGAGGTGCCGACCGAGCAGCTCCCGGAGTCGTGCGTGGACGACTCCACCGAGCAGCACGCGGACCGCGCCCTGCTGATGGACGTCATGAAGGTGCTCGCCCCGAAGCAGCGCAGCGTCGTGGTGCTGCGACACTGGGAGCAGATGTCAACGGAGGAGACGGCCGCCGCCCTCGGCATGTCGGCCGGAACGGTCAAGAGCACGCTGCACCGGGCGCTCGCCCGGCTCCGCGAGGAGCTGGTCGCCCGCGATCTGGACGCACGGGCGCTGGAGCGTGAGGAGCGGGAGCGTTGCGCGGCCTGACCGACGGTCGGACACCCGGGGACACCCGGAGGAGCTTGTGGGCGACGAGCGCGGCGGTGGCCGCGTTCGTCGCCGTCGGCGTTTCCCTCTCCGGCTGTGCCGCCGGCGGCACCGGCGCACGCGACGAGGGGCCGGCCCACGCGGACGTGGTCGGCGGTGCCGCCTCCGCCTCCCCTACGCCCGTGGCCTCCCCGTCCAGGACCCCCGACCAGGTGGACGCGGTCCGGCTCGTCAAGGCCGACCCCAAGGTCTCCGAAGAGGTCAAGCGCGAGCTGAAGCCGTGCGTCGCCGACGAGTACCCCGTCGACGTGTCCTACGGGGAGCTGACCGCGGGCACCGCCGAGGACGTCGTCGTCAACGTGCTGACCTGCGGTGACGGCGTCGGCGTGGGGAGTTACGTGTACCGCGAGAAGGACGGCGGGTACCAGAACGTGTTCCAGGCCGAGGAGCCCCCGGTCTACGCGGAGATCGACCGCGGCGACCTGGTGGTGAGCAAGCAGGTCTACGAGAAGGGCGACCCGGTGTCGAGCCCGTCCAGCGAGAACGTGATCACGTACCGCTGGTCCGCGGGCCGCTTCACCGAGGCCTTCCGCACGCATACCGACTACAGCAATTCCGTCGGGGCCGCGCCGACTCCCGCCCCGGACAGCTGACGCGCGGCGGGTGAACCGATCGGGCCGCTCGGACCGATGGAGAAATGAACGCGGTGCGCGATCTCCGCGTCTGCCTAGTGACCGCACATGTGTCCGGCGACCGCGACCGCGCCCGACCATGACACCGACCATGACAACGAGGACTGAGAGCACCGGGATGGCAGAGCAGACCCACGTCCTGTTCGTCGAGGACGACGACGTCATCCGCGAGGCCACGCAGCTCGCCCTGGAGCGGGACGGCTTCGCGGTCACCGCGATGCCCGACGGGCTGTCGGGCCTGGAGGCGTTCCGCGCCGACCGCCCGGACATCGCGCTGCTGGACGTCATGCTCCCCGGCCTCGACGGCGTCAGCCTGTGCCGCCGGATCCGGGACGCGTCCACCGTGCCCGTGATCATGCTGTCGGCCCGGGCGGACTCCATCGACGTCGTGCTGGGCCTGGAGGCGGGCGCCGACGACTACGTCACCAAGCCGTTCGACGGTGCCGTCCTGGTGGCCCGCATCCGCGCGGTGCTGCGCCGCTTCGGCCACGCCGGCGGCGGCGACCGGACCGACGGCGGGGCCACCGCGGACACCGGCGGCGTGCTCACGTTCGGCGAGCTGGTGGTCGACACCGACGGCATGGAGGTGCGGCGGGCCGGGCACCCGGTGGCGCTCACCCCGACCGAGATGCGGCTGCTGCTCGAGTTCTCCTCCGCGCCGGGCACGGTGCTCTCCCGCGACAAGCTCCTGGAGCGCGTCTGGGACTACGGCTGGGGTGGTGACACCCGGGTCGTCGACGTCCATGTGCAGCGGCTGCGCACGAAGATCGGCCAGGACCGCATCGAGACGGTCCGCGGCTTCGGCTACAAGTTGAAGGCCTGAGCGGGACATGCGGGGGTTCATCCGACGCCTGACCGCCTCGCTCCTGCGGCGCACGGGCATCCGTACGGGGCTGCGGTGGAAGCTCAGCGCGGCGATCGCGCTGGTCGGCGCGCTGGTCGCGGTGGCGCTGAGCCTGGTCGTGCACAACGCGGCGCGGGTGTCGATGCTGGACAACGCGCGCGACCTCGCGGACGACCGCGTCCTGATCGCCCAGCGCAACTACGAGCTCTCCGGACGCCTGAATTTCCCGAACGCCCAGATCGACGACCCCGAGCTGCCGGCCGGGCTGCGGAAGAAGGTCGAGGACGGGCGCAGAGCGACCTACGTCTCCGAGCGGGAGAACGGGGTGACGGACATCTGGGCCGCCGTGCCGCTCAAGGACGGGCACGTGATGTCCCTGCACTCCGGATTCACCGATCGCAGCGCCGACATCCTCAAGGACCTCGACCAGGCGCTGGTCATCGGCTCCATCGCGGTCGTCCTCGGCGGCAGCGCGCTCGGCGTGCTCATCGGCGGACAGCTGTCGCGGCGGCTGCGCAAGGCCGCGACCGCCGCGAACCAGGTCGCCAAGGGCGAGCCGGACGTCCGCGTCCGGGACGCCATCGGCGGCGTCGTCCGGGACGAGACGGATGACCTCGCGAGCGCCGTGGACGCGATGGCGGACGCCCTCCAGCAGCGGCTGGAGGCAGAGCGCAGGGTCACCGCGGACATCGCGCACGAGCTGCGCACCCCCGTGACCGGGCTGCTGACCGCCGCGGAGCTGCTGCCGCCTGGCCGGCCCACGGAGCTGGTGCTGGACCGGGCGAAGGCCATGCGCACACTGGTGGAGGACGTCCTGGAGGTGGCCCGGCTGGACGGCGCCTCGGAGCGCGCCGAGCTGCAGGACATCATGCTGGGCGACTTCGTCCGCCGGCGGGTGGCGGCCAAGGACCCGGGTGTGCGGGTGCTGGTGGTGCACGAGTCGGAGGTCACGACCGACCCGCGCCGCCTGGAGCGCGTCCTGTTCAACCTGCTCGCCAACGCCGCCCGGCACGGCAGACCGCCCATCGAGGTCAGCGTCGAGGGCCGGGTGATCCGGGTGCGCGACCACGGGCCCGGCTTCCCCGAGGACCTGCTCGCCGACGGCCCGAGCCGCTTCCGCACCGGCAGCGCGGACCGGGCGGGCCGCGGGCACGGGCTGGGGCTGACCATCGCGGCCGGGCAGGCCAGGGTGCTCGGCGCCCGGCTCACCTTCCGCAACGTCCGGCCCGCCGGGGCGCCCGAGCACATACCGGCCGAGGGCGCGGTGGCGGTGCTGTGGCTGCCGGAACACGCGCCGACGAACACCGGGAGCCATCCGATGCTGCCGGACCGGTCGTCGCAGGGCGTGTCCTGACGGACGGGGCGGCCGGCGGCTAGCGCAGTCCGTCGACGAACGCCTGCCAGGCGGTGGCCCCGACGGTGACGACCGGACCGGCCGGGTTCTTGCTGTCCCGCACGGGGACGGCGCCGGCGGGGCAGTCGTCGGCGACCTCCACGCAGTCACCGCCGGTGTTTCCGCTGTACGAGGAGGTGCGCCAGGCGGCGCCGCCGGTGAGGGTGCACTCGACGCATTCGCCGCCGTTGCTTCCGCTGTAACTGGACTTGCGCCACTCAACGTTGCTCGTTGCCGTGCGGGGCCGCATAGCGTTCCTCCATCAAGCGGGTGATCAGTCTCACCGAGTCCTCGGGGGAGAGGGCTGAGGCTTGCAGTCGAGCGTAGCCGAACGAGCGTTCCTTGATCACGTCCGGACTGGCGGTCATGTGCCCATGGTCGTAGCCGTCCATGTAGAAGAGGTCCGGGTCGGCGTCGAACCGCAGGAGAGTGAACGTACCCATCATGGCCGCGTGTTGGCCTGCGGCAAGCGGCAGGACCTGGACCTGGACCCAGGGGTCGGCCGCGAAGGTCGCCAAGTGGGCGAGCTGCCTCCGCATGACGTCCCGCCCGCCGATCTCCCGGAGCAGGGCGGCCTCGTCCAGGACGACCCACAGGGCCGGCGGCTGGTCACGCCGGAGGATGCGCTGGCGTTCCATCCGGGCGGCCACCATCTCGTCCACGTTGCCACGGTGCTCCACATCGAGCACCGCCCGCGCGTACTCCTCGGTCTGCAGCAGCCCATAGACCAGTTGCGCCTGATACGTCGAGATGTACGCCGCCTTCGCCTCCATCTCCGCGTACGGCTGGAACCAGGTGGGGAGTTGGCTGCGCAGGACCAGACCGATCAGGCGGGAGAACAGGCCGTCCGTGCCCAGCGCGGCGTCCACCCGCTCGGAGAAGTCGCGGGTCGGGACCTTCTTCGTCGTCTCGATCTGGCCGACCAGGGAGCCGGTGCAGTAGATGATCTCGCCGAGCTGGCTCTGCCGGAGGCCGTGGGCCTCGCGCTGGCGGCGCAGTTCCCAGCCGTAGTAGTCGAGCGGGGAAGCGGTCGGGTCGAGGGACTGGATGTTGGCCACTGCGGCACCTCACTCCGGACTCCGGACGGCAACACCTCACGGCGTTCGTCTCTGTACGTAGCTGAGCGTACGCAGTGCGTCGCAACAGCGTGCCCGGAATCCTGTGAGCGGTACGGCGTGGACCGGCCCACGGCGAAGGCCCCCGGGTGGCCGGAACCACCCGGGGGCCTCGCGCAGGCAGGGCAGGGGCGTCACACCGCCTCGGTCACCGGCGCCTTCGCCGTCGCGGCACCGCCGTCGGCCGGACCGTCCGTCGCCTTGGGTCCCGCCCCCTTGAGCGGGACCTCCTTGACGAACAGGGCCGCGACCAGTGCGAACACGGCCACCACCGCGCCCAGCAGGAACGCTCCGTGCGTGCCGGCGGACACGGCGTGCTGGTAGGCCTCGCGCGCCGCTTCCGGCAGCTTGGCCAGGCTCGCCGCGTCGAGCTGCGCCGACTGCTCGGTCACCTTGGAGCCCAGCGCACCGGCCTTCTCGGCCATGACGTCCTGGACCCGGTGGTTGAACAGGGCGCCCATGATCGCGACACCGAAGGACGAGCCGAGGGTGCGGAAGAGAGTGGTGGACGAGGACGCGACGCCCATGTCCTTCATCTCCACGCTGTTCTGCGCCACCAGCATGGTGATCTGCATCAGACAGCCCATGCCGAGACCGACGACGGCCATGAACAGGCCGGAGGTGAAGCGGCTCGTGCCGGTGTCCATCAGCGACAGCAGGAACAGTCCGACGGTCATCAGCGCGCCACCGGCCACGGGGAAGATCTTGTAGCGGCCGGTGCTGGTGGTCACCCGGCCGGCGACCATGGACGTGACGAGCATCGCGCCCAGCATCGGCAGCAGGAGCAGCCCGGAGTTGGTGGCGGAGGCCCCCTGCACCGCCTGCTGGTACAGCGGCAGGAAGAGGGTGGCACCGAACATCACGAAGCCGGTGACGAAGCCGATGAGGGACATCAGCGTGAAGTTGCGGCTGCGGAAGATGTGCAGCGGCACGACCGGCTCGGCGGCCCTGGTCTGCCAGAACACGAACCCGACCAGCGCGGCGATCCCGATGCCGATCAGCTCCATGATGCGCGCCGAGGTCCAGGCGTACTCCGTGCCGCCCCAGGTGGTCACGAGGACGATGGCGGTGATGCCGACGGTCAGCAGGGCGGCGCCCAGGTAGTCGATGCGCGCGTCGCTGCGCTTCTTCGGCAGGTGCAGGACGGCACCGACGGCGGCCAGCGCGACCGCGCCGAGCGGCAGGTTGATGTAGAAGGCCCAGCGCCAGCCCCAGTGGTCGGTGATGGTGCCGCCGACCAGCGGTCCGCCGATCATCGCCAGCGCCATGACGCCGGCCATCATGCCCTGGTACTTGCCGCGCTCCCGCGGCGGGATCAGGTCCCCGATGATCGCCATGACGCCGACCATCAGTCCGCCGGCGCCGAGGCCCTGGACGGCGCGGAACCCGATGAGCTGCCCCATGTCCTGGGCCATGCCGCTGAGGGCCGAGCCCGCCAGGAAGATCACGATGGAGCTCATGAACGAGCCCTTGCGCCCGTACATGTCGCCGATCTTGCCCCACAGCGGCGTGGACGCGGCGGTGGCGAGGGTGTAGGCGGTCACCACCCAGGACAGGTGCTCCAGACCGCCCAGCTCACCGACGATCGTCGGCATCGCCGTTCCGATGATCATGTTGTCGAGCATCGCGAGCATCATCGCGATCATGAGGGCGAGCAGGACCACCCGCACACTCTTGGGCTGTTTCCCTGCGTCGGTGTCGACGGCCCTGTCCGCCGGTGTGTCCGCCATCGCTGCCACTCCCCCAGCCACTGCTGTGCATCCGCTACTTACTTGCCGCCCGGCAAGCTGACTACACTCGGGAAGGTAGACGCGTAACTAGCCGGGCGTCAAGTAAGTTTTCCGGAACGTGGCGCGGAGCAGGAGGTGCGTAGGAGGATGGGCGGCACGATGGACAGCACCAAGCAGCAGCGACGCCGCGGGGACACCCGCCAGCGCATCCAGGACGTGGCGCTCGGGCTCTTCGCCGAGCAGGGCTACGAGAAGACCTCGCTCCGCGAGATCGCCGAGCGCCTGGACGTCACCAAGGCGGCGCTCTACTACCACTTCAAGACCAAGGAAGAGATCCTCGTCAGCATCTTCGAGGATCTCTCGCGGCCGATCGAGGACCTGATCGAGTGGGGCCGGCTCCAGCCGCACACCCTGGAGACCAAGCAGGAGATCGTCCGCCGCTACAGCGAGGTGCTGGCGGGCGCGGCGCCGCTGTTCCGCTTCATGCAGGAGAACCAGGCCGCGGTCCGGGAACTGCGCATCGGGGAGATGTTCAAGACCCGCATGCTGGGCCTGCGGGACATCCTCATAGACCCGGAAGCGGACCTGGTCGACCAGGTCCGCTGCGTCAGTGCGATGTTCACGTTGCACGCCGGGATGTTCGTCCTCCAGGACATGGAGGGCGACCCCGAGAAGAGGCGCGAGGCCGTGCTCGAGGTCGCCACCGACCTGGTGGCCCAGGCGCACCGGGGAGCCGGGGGCCCCTGACCGGCCACGTTCCGCCGGTCAGGACGGCAGGGTCCTGACCGGCAGGGCGCGTCGCGTCATGCTCAAACGGTCACGCCGTGCGCATGCAGGAAGGCGACCGGGTCGACGGCGGAGCCGTAGTTCGGGGTCGTGCGGATCTCGAAGTGCAGGTGCGGACCGCTGGAGTTACCGGTGTTGCCGGACTTGGCGATGTGCTGGCCGGTCTTCACGACCTGGCCGATCTTCACGTCGATCCGCGACAGGTGGGCGTACTGGGAGTACGTGCCGTTGCCGTGCTTGATGACGATGGCGTTGCCGTAGGCGGGGCCGTCACCGGCGCCGTTGCCGCCGGCCTTGACGACGGTGCCGCCGTGGGCGGCCATGACGTTGGTGCCGAGCGGCACGGCGAAGTCCTGGCCGCTGTGCTTGTGCGCCCACATGCCACCGTTCTGGGCGAACTTGGCGCTGAGCGCGTACTTCTTGACCGGGTCCACCCAGGAGGCCGCCTTCTTCTTGGCGGCGACCTTCTTGGCGCTCGCGGCGGCCTTCTGGGCCTTCGCCGCCTTCGCCTGCGCCGCGGCCTGGGCCTCGACGGCGTTCGCGACGGTGGAGGTACCGGAGGCCGCCGTGCTGCCGCTGGCGGCCGCGACCCCTGCTCCCAGCGCGACCGAGGCTCCGAGGCCGGCGGCCATCACGGCGGCGCGGGTGCGGACGGTGGTCGTACGGGAAGAACGGGACGTGACACGCGAGAACATTCGAACCTCATGGGGACGGGAACACAGGAACGCCCTTCGGCGGATGCACAGGCACTCACCGGGCGGGCTCCACATTGGTAACGCGCCGGGCCGTAACCGCACAAAGGTGTGATCTACGACCCGATCTAGTACTTCAGCGCGAAACTTCCCGAGTCTTGACAGAGCAGCCATTTCAGACAAAACCAGCTCAGAGCCCTGCATACAGGCAGGACCTCCAGGGCGATCTGTCCGTTTTCGTAGTTCTTGGGGCGTCGACTATTCCGCGTAGTACCCCGCGAATCGCCTGTGCGGCACATCACCGGGAACCATGATCGAGAGGCTCCCGGATGTGACCCGGGCTACTCCGTCCACGGCTGACGCCCCCCTCGCACAAGGCAGTTCAGGCGCCTCCGATCGTGGCCGAGGCCACACAGATCAGGCCCCTGACATGCCACTACTCGCCGGTAACCCAATCGTTGCCCTCCCGCCACTTGTCCCCGCGAGCATGCACGCGTCAATTTTGTGCCGTCAGGCATCCGCGCAGGCATGAGAGGACCCCACCCCCCATGACCGAACAGAACGGACAGACCGGACAGCAAGGGCAGGACGGCCGGGCGAGACGGTCCGGAAGCGCCTGGAAGCGGGCGCTCGGCATCGCCGCCGTCACCGCGGCCGCGCTCACGGTGAACGTCGCACCGGCCGACGCGGCCCCCGCCACCGCCCCCGCCACGGCCACCGCGGCCGCCGCCGACGTCGACTACGCCACCTGGCAGCGGGACTGCCGGGCCGTGATGGACCAGGCCCTGCCGTACCTGAAGGAACGGATCGCCGGCGCCGCCCCCGGCGAGAAGCAGGCGGTCGTCCTCGACATCGACAACACCTCCCTGGAGACCGACTTCGGCTTCAGTTACCCGCAGCCCGCCAACCGTCCGGTCCTGGAGGCCGCCCGGTACGCCCAGGAGCACGGTGTCGCCCTCTTCTTCGTGACCGCCCGGCCCGGCATCGTCGGGGCGCCGACCGAGTGGAACCTCGACCACGCCGGCTACCAGTCCTCCGGCCTCTACGTCCGCGGCTTCCTCGACCTCTTCCGCGACGTCGCCGAGTACAAGACCGCGCAGCGGGCCCGCATCGAGTCGAAGGGCTTCACGATCATCGCGAACATCGGCAACAGCGCCACCGACCTGTCGGGCGGCCACGCCGAGAAGGCGTTCAAGCTCCCGGACTACGACGGCCAGTTGTCCTGACGGACGGATAGGCTCCCGTGGACGACGGCCGACCACGGGGGTGGCACATGGAACCGGCGGTACTCGGCGGGAAGTTGGCGTCCGCTCTGGTCGCCCCTCTGGTGAAGAAACTGTTCGTGACGGGCGGCCCCGGCGCCGGACTGGTCGACCGGCCGGTCCGGCTGACCCGCCTGGTGTCCTTCCGCGGCGAGCGGCGGACGCTGGGCGAGAAGGAGGTGCGGGGGCTCGCCGGGACGCTGGTGGCGGGCTCCCTGGACTCCCCCGGCGAGCCGCCCTTCCCGCGCGACGAGGAGACGGCCGTCGCCGACGCCCTGGCCGCCCGGCTGCTCGCCCTCGGCGACCTCGACATGGACGACGTGCAGGCGGTACGGCTGGGGCACCGGGAGCTGGCCGCGCGCCTGCGGCGGCAGGCCTCCGGGGCGGGGTCCGGGACCGGTCTGTCCGCCGACGCGGGCTACTTCCTCGACACGGCGACCGAGTGGGCCTGCCTGCACGTCCTGGAGTTCTTCACCCGGCGGTCCACCTTCGTCGCCCGCACCCTGGTGGCCCAGACCCGCGGCCAGGCCGAGCTCATCGCCAAGGTCGACGAGCTGATCACCCGCGTGCCCAGGCCCGACGCCCGGGACACGGCGTTCGAGCGGCGCTACCTCCCGCACGTCGCCGAGCAGCACAACCGCGTCACCATCTACGGCATCGACCTGCGCGACTCCCCCGACCGCTGGCCCCTCGAAGTCGCCTACCTGAGCCTGGAGGCGACCACGGAGGAGGACCGCCGAGCGCACCCGGGGGAGCCCGCCGAGACGGAACGCACCGTCCGCGTCCCCGCCGAGGCGGCGTCGGCCGCCCACGACCGCGTCCTGCTGCGCGGCGACGCGGGCTCCGGGAAGACGACGCTGGTGCAGTGGCTGGCAGTGACCGCCGCCCGGGACGGCGACCGGATCCCCTACGTGCTGCCGCTGCGCACGCTCGTCCGGGCCGGCACCCTGCCGGCGCCCGCCGCCTTCCTCACGGCGGTGGGCTGCCCGCTCACGCCGCCCGAGGGCTGGGCCGAGCGCGTCCTCCTGGCGGGCCGGGGCCTGGTCCTCGTCGACGGCATGGACGAGATCCCCGCCCCGGACCGGCACCGCGCCCGCGACTGGCTCCTCGCCCTGATCCGCGCCTTCCCCGGCAACCGCTGGCTGCTCACTTCCCGCCCCACCGCCGTACGCCCCGACTGGCTGGCCGCCGAGGGCTTCCGGGAGCTGGCGCTGGCCCCGATGCGCCAGGACGACGTCGCGACCTTCGTCCGACGCTGGCACACGGCGGCCGACGCCCCCGAGTACGAGGCCCGACTGCTCGACTCCCTGCGCACCAAACGCGACTTGGCCCGCCTCGCCACCAACCCCCTGATGTGCGGCCTGATCTGCGCCCTGCACCGTGAGCGGCGGTGCTACCTCCCCACGGGCCGCAAGGAGTTGTACGACGCCGCCCTGACGATGCTGCTCGCCCGCCGGGACCGGGAACGGGGCATGGAGGCCGTGGAACTGGGCGAGGAGGCACAGCTGGAACTGCTCCAGCGGCTGGCGTACGCGCTGGTGCTGAGCGGGCGCACGGAGATGGCCGTGGAGACGGCCGAGGGCATCGTGGAGCGCGCGCTGCCGTCGGTCGCCTCGGCGGCGGGACAGGGTGACGCGGCGACGGTGCTGCGGGCGCTGGTGCTGCGCAGCGGGCTGCTCCGGCGGCCCGGCGACGGCACCCTGGACTTCGTGCACCGCACGTTCCAGGACTACCTCGGTGCCCGGTACGCGGTCGAGGAAGGCCACCTCGACGTCATCGCGGGCCGCGCGGGCGACACCCAGTGGGAGGACGTCGTCCGCATGGCGGTGGCCCACGCCCGGCCCGGCGAGCGGGCGACGCTCCTGCGGCGGCTGCTGGCGGAGGACACCCCTCGGCTGACCCTGCTGGCCCTGGCCTGCCTGGAGCACGCGACGGCCCTGGACCCGGCGGTGCGGACGGAGGTGGAGACGCGGGCGGGGGCACTGATCCCTCCGGGGTCGACGCAGGACGCGAAGACGCTGGCGGCGGCGGGACCGCTGGTCCTCGAGCTGCTGCCGGGCCCCGAGGGGCTGACGGACGCGGAGGCCCACGGCGTGACGGTGACGGCCTCGCTGCTGGCCACGCACGAGCCGACCGGGGCGCTGGCGGTGCTGCGCCGCTTCCGGGGACATGCGTCGCTCGATGTGCGCCGGCAGCTGGTGGGCACGTGGGAGCGGTTCGAGGCGCGGGAGTACGCGGTCGAGGTGCTGGACCACCTGGACCGGACGGACCTGACACTGACCTGTGCCACCGACGCCCAGCGCGCGACCACGGCCGGCCTGCGCCCGTGGCACCGCCTGGAGTTCCGGGGGCCGCACGGCCTCGCGGGCGTCACCGCCGCCGTGACGGGCCCGGACCGCGTCGAGACACTGCGCCTGCTCTACAACCCGGCAGCGGGCGGCCTCGAGCCGCTCACGGCCTTCCCCTCCCTGCGGCGGCTGGTGGTGATCGACTGCGAGAACGCCCACGGGTTCGGCCGGCTCGCGGAGCTGCCACTGCGGCAGCTCGTCGTCGGCCGTGTCGCCGACGTGGACGGCCTGCGACGACTGGGCTCGCTCCGTCTGCTGTCGCTGACGCACCCACTGACCGGCACGCGTCTGACGGACGTCCTGCCGGCCGCCGCTCCCCTGGAGTTCCTGTTCCTGGGGCGCGGCACGACCGAGGAGACCGGGCTGCGCGACCTGTCCCACTGGCCCGGCCTGAAGGTGCTCAGCCTGTCCCCCACCGCGCCGCTCACCGCGGACGACTGGGCCGAGATCGCCCGGCTGCCGCTGCTGACCCGGCTCCAGCTGAACGCCCGGCTCCTCCCGGACGGGCTGGGACCCATGCCGGTCCTTTCCGGGATCACCGAGCTGCGCCTGGCCGAGATCCGGGGCGGCGAGGACCTCTCCGCGCTGCCCGCGCGTCTGCCCGGCGTCCGCGTCGTCGACGTCCGGGGCGTTCCCGGGCTCTGTCCGGACGCCACCGTCCTCACGGCCCTGTTCCCCGGTGCCGAGGTGACCGTGGGCGACCGCTGACACGGCGAAGGGGCCGTGCCGGGACCGAAGTCCCTGCACGGCCCCTTCAGAGGCTCACCCCCGCAGGGCTACGCCTCCTTGCTCAGGTTCGGGCCCGCGCCGCCGGCGGCCTGCTCGATCGGCGGGACGTCGGGGAGGGCCGACTTCTCCTCACCCCGGAAGGTGAAGGTCTTGGTGTCGCCCTCGCCCTCGGTGTCGACGACCACGATGTGACCGGGACGCAGCTCGCCGAAGAGGATCTTCTCCGACAGCGAGTCCTCGATCTCCCGCTGGATGGTCCGGCGCAGCGGCCGGGCGCCCAGCACGGGGTCGTAGCCCTTCTTGGACAGCAGCTCCTTGGCGGACTGGGAGAGCTCGATGCCCATGTCCCGGTCCTTCAGGCGCTCGTCCACCTTGCCGATCATCAGGTCGACGATCGCGAGGATGTCGTCCTGGGTCAGCTGCGGGAAGACGACCACGTCGTCGACGCGGTTGAGGAACTCGGGGCGGAAGTGCTGCTTGAGCTCGTCCGACACCTTGTTCTTCATGCGCTCGTAGTTGGTCTTCGTGTCGCCCGCGGCGGCGAAGCCCAGGTTGAAGCCCTTGGAGATGTCCCGGGTGCCGAGGTTGGTCGTCATGATGATGACCGTGTTCTTGAAGTCCACGACCCGGCCCTGGGAGTCGGTCAGGCGACCGTCCTCCAGGATCTGCAGCAGCGAGTTGAAGATGTCCGGGTGGGCCTTCTCGACCTCGTCGAAGAGGACGACCGAGAACGGCTTGCGGCGCACCTTCTCCGTCAGCTGACCGCCCTCCTCGTAGCCCACGTAACCGGGGGGCGAACCGAAGAGACGGGAGACCGTGTGCTTCTCGCTGAACTCCGACATGTCGAGGGAGATCAGCGCGTCCTCGTCACCGAAGAGGAACTCGGCGAGCGCCTTGGACAGCTCGGTCTTACCGACACCGGACGGGCCGGCGAAGATGAACGAGCCACCCGGACGCTTCGGGTCCTTCAGACCGGCACGCGTACGGCGGATCGCCTTCGAGAGCGCCTTGACGGCGTCCTTCTGGCCGATGACCCGCTTGTGGAGCTCGTCCTCCATGCGCAGCAGGCGGGACGACTCCTCCTCCGTGAGCTTGAAGACCGGGATGCCGGTGGCGGTCGCGAGGACCTCGGCGATCAGCTCGCCGTCGACCTCGGCGACGACGTCCATGTCGCCGGCCTTCCACTCCTTCTCCCGCTTGGCCTTGGCGGCCAGGAGCTGCTTCTCCTTGTCGCGCAGGGAGGCGGCCTTCTCGAAGTCCTGCGAGTCGATCGCGGACTCCTTGTCGCGGCGGACGCCGGCGATCTTCTCGTCGAACTCGCGGAGGTCCGGCGGCGCGGTCATCCGGCGGATGCGCATCCGGGAACCGGCCTCGTCGATCAGGTCGATCGCCTTGTCCGGCAGGAAGCGGTCGGAGATGTACCGGTCGGCCAGGGTGGCGGCCTGGACCAGTGCCTCGTCCGTGATGGAGACGCGGTGGTGCGCCTCGTAGCGGTCGCGCAGGCCCTTGAGGATCTCGATCGTGTGCGGCAGCGACGGCTCCGCGACCTGGATCGGCTGGAAGCGGCGCTCGAGGGCCGCGTCCTTCTCCAGGTGCTTGCGGTACTCGTCCAGCGTGGTCGCACCGATGGTCTGCAGCTCACCGCGGGCCAGCATCGGCTTGAGGATGCTCGCGGCGTCGATGGCGCCCTCGGCGGCACCCGCACCGACCAGCGTGTGCAGCTCGTCGATGAACAGGATGATGTCGCCGCGGGTGCGGATCTCCTTGAGCACCTTCTTCAGGCGCTCCTCGAAGTCACCGCGGTAGCGGGAGCCGGCCACCAGCGCGCCGAGGTCCAGGGTGTAGAGGTGCTTGTCCTTGAGGGTCTCGGGCACCTCGCCCTTGACGATGGCCTGCGCGAGGCCCTCGACGACGGCGGTCTTGCCGACGCCGGGCTCACCGATCAGCACCGGGTTGTTCTTGGTACGGCGGGACAGCACCTGCATGACCCGCTCGATCTCCTTCTCGCGCCCGATGACCGGGTCGAGCTTGGACTCACGAGCGGCCTGGGTGAGGTTCCGGCCGAACTGGTCGAGGACCAGGGACGTCGAGGGGGTGCCCTCGGCAGGCCCGCCGGCGGTGGCGGTCTCCTTGCCCTGGTAACCGGAGAGCAGCTGGATGACCTGCTGCCGCACCCGGTTCAGATCTGCGCCCAGCTTGACGAGGACCTGGGCGGCGACGCCCTCGCCCTCGCGGATCAGGCCGAGCAGGATGTGCTCCGTGCCGATGTAGTTGTGACCCAGCTGAAGGGCCTCGCGGAGCGACAGCTCCAGGACCTTCTTGGCACGGGGGGTGAAGGGAATGTGACCCGACGGGGCCTGCTGGCCCTGCCCGATGATCTCCTCCACCTGCTGGCGGACCGCCTCGAGCGAAATCCCGAGGCTCTCAAGGGCCTTGGCGGCGACACCCTCACCCTCGTGGATCAGGCCCAGGAGGATGTGCTCGGTGCCGATGTAGTTGTGGTTGAGCATCCGGGCTTCTTCCTGAGCCAGGACGACAACCCGCCGCGCGCGGTCGGTGAACCTCTCGAACATCGTTAATCGCTCCTCAGAGCGGTCAGGCAGTAAGGGGAACTTCCCCTCCCTGTCCTTCCGCAGCTTAGTCCCGCAAGCGGGGACCGCTCATTCCAACTGCCGACACCGTCGATGGCCTCCTGACCCCTGACGCCGACATCTGCCACAACCCGATGGTGCGAGACGATGTTCCCGCAGGCCAGGCACTTACCCCGCTCGCCAGTACGCCGATGGCGAACGTGAGACGGCCCGTTCTGCGTGTCGCCCCCTCCCACTAGGGATGTCTTACCCGCTGGGACTGACACTCCATGCCGCGCGCACCGGTTCCCTCCGCTACGGGCGAACAACCTTGCGCCTCCCCGCACCCCCGCGCGCCCCCTCAGTGCCGTACTCAGCGCAATCTCCCGGGCACCCAGCGTAACCCGGTGGGCTTTTCGACGGTTGCACCGAACATGGCCGGCGCCCTGCCCCTGACCCCCACAGTGCCGTTCCCCCGTCGCCCGCCCGAAGGGAGCGGGCCGTGGGAGCGGGTGCGGTCGTGGTACGAGAGCGGGCTCGGCTGGCCGACGGCCCCGGGGACCCCCGTACGGCTCCACGTGGGCGTTCGCTTCGACATCCTCGACGTCCCGGCCGAGGCGGGTCACGCGGCGCTGCGGCGCCGGGCGGGCGGCTTCCCGGTGGCGCTCCGGGGTGAGCGGATGCTGCTGCTCGTGGCCGTGGGCGGCGCGGACGAGCTGCCCGGGCTGCTGGAGTGGCTGGAGTGGGGCTCCCTGGCGATCGACCTGCGTGCGGTCGGCGCCGGCGGTCTCGTGGACGCGCCCCTGCTCGCGCGGTCCCGAGCGGTCGGGCCCTCGCGGTCGCCCGCGGGGCACGGCGCTTCGCAGGGGGCCGCCGTCTGGCTGCGGCCCCCCGGGACGGGCAGCGAGGTCGAGGCCTCGCTGCCGACACTGTCGGCCCTGGGGGGTGGCGGTACCGCCCCCGATCTCGCACGGCTGGTGCACACGCTGGCGACGCAGTGCCACCGGCTCCGGCTCTCCCGGACGACGCGCTGAGGGCGTGCGGGCCGCGGGCGTGCGGACCGGGAGTGTGCTGGCCGGGTCGGTGACGTGGGCCGCGATCAGCCGTTGGCCTCTTCGTACGCCTGCCGGATCGCGGCGGGGACACGGCCGCGGTCGTTGACGTCGTGACCGTTCGCCTTCGCCCACGCGCGGATCGCCGCGGTGTCCTGGCTGCCGCCCGAGGAAGCGCGCGTCTTGCCGCGACCACCCGAAGCGCGGCCTCCGGTCCGGCGGCCACCCTTCACATAAGGATCGAGAAGACCACGGAGCTTGTCCGCATTGGCGGTGGTGAGATCGATCTCGTACGTCTTGCCGTCCAGCGCGAACGTCACCGTCTCGTCCGCCTCGCCGCCGTCGAGGTCATCGACAAGAAGGACCTGAACCTTCTGTGCCACCGGATTTCCTTTCCTAGATAACGTGAGGGCCGGAGGTCCGCCGGCGTCCGCCGTATCGCCGCCCCTTGTTATATGCAGTACTGCAGTACGCCGGAAAGCAAACCGCTTTTGCCGGAAAAACACAAACCCCCGGCGGGAACCCGTAGCACCCCTCCGGCCCGGAAAGATACGCGTTTCGGACATAGGGCACCCGCGTACGGTCCGCGGGTGGAATAACCTGACGACGGGTTGCGGATGCGGTGGCGGATGTGGATGCGGATGCGGTTCTGCGGCGGGTCGCCTCTCGGCGGCTCTCGGCGGCTCTCGGCGGCTCTCGGCGGCCGATCACAGATGCAGAAGCATGCGGCTGTTGCCGAGGGTGTTCGGTTTCACTCGTTCGAGGCCCAGGAACTCCGCCACGCCCTCGTCATAGGAACGCAGCAGCTCGGCGTAGACATCCGTGTCCACGGGCGTCTCTCCGATCTCCACGAAGCCGTGCTTGCCGAAGAAGTCCACTTCGAAGGTGAGACAGAAAACGCGGCGAACACCCAGCCGGCGTGCGGTCTCCAGCAACTTCTCCAGCAGCCGATGTCCGACGCCGGCGCCCTTCAGGCCGGGCTTCACCGCGAGAGTGCGGACTTCCGCGAGGTCTTCCCACATCACGTGCAGGGCACCGCAGCCGACCACCTCGCCGTTGTCGTCCCGTTCCGCGACCCAGAACTCCTGGATGCTCTCGTAAAGCGTCACCATCGCTTTGTCGAGCAGGATGCGGTCGCGGACGTACTCGTCGAGGAGCCCGCGTACGGCCGGGACATCGCCGGTGCGGGCCCGCCGGACGGTGATGGCAATTGGCATGTGGGGACGCTATCGCTCGCCGGTGTCCGCGACCGAGCCGGGTCCCGGCGCGAGTGTTTCCGGGCCCTGCACGATGCGGATGGCGTCCCTGAGTGCCTGGCGCTGTTCCTCGCTCATCATGCCGAAGAAGGCGATGAGAGCGGCGGCGGGGTTGTCGCTCTGCGACCACGCGTCGTTCATCAGCGCGGCGGCGTAGGCGGCGCGGGTGGAGACCGCCTCATATCGATAGGCGCGGCCTTCCGACTCGCGGCGCACCCAGCCCTTCTGATGAAGATTGTCCAGGACGGTCATGACGGTGGTGTACGCGATCGACCGTTCCTGTTGGAGATCTTCCAGGACTTCTCGAACGGTCACCGGGCGGTTCCACTTCCACACCCGCGTCATGACCGCGTCTTCGAGTTCTCCCAATGGGCGAGGCACCCTCACGACAATAGTGGGGAATCAGGTCGATCGCGTGCCGGACGTGCGCTTTCGCCCGCTTTCATGGTCGAGAAGGGGCAAAAAGGGCGTACGGCTCGTCGGCGCGGGTGCGCGGAGGAGCCGTACGGGGGTGGTGCCGTGATGCGGGGCGCGGGTGGGCCCCGGGGAGGTCAGGCCTCTGGTTGCGCCGACGCCTGGCGGGCGCCCTCCGCCCGTGCGAGGGCGGCGTCCACGGCCGCGTCCTCCTTGGTCTTGCTGGCTCCGCCCTGGGTCTTCACGATCACCCTGACGACGCCGATAAAGAAGGCCGCCATGACGGCCGGGGGGAGGAGCGCGGAGACGTAGTCCATGGATCCAGGGTAGCCAGGCCGGGTCAGCCGGCGGCGAGGTGGTGCCGGGAACCGGCGGGGGGCGGGGTCGGCTTGCGGCGGGGGAAGACCTCGCCGGGGGTGGGGACGGGGCGTTTCGGGGCGGCCGGGCTGCCGGGGCCGGCCGGGGCGGGGCTGGGCGCCGGCTTCCGCGGGGGCTTCGCGCCGGGGCGGGCGGCGGTGTCCTGACCGCCCGCGCAGCGGCCGCCGGGGAGCGCGTGGAGGTGGGTGCGCGCGGCGGGGACGGTGACCTTGACGGTGACGGTGGCCGCCGGGGGTGCGCAGCGGGCCAGGAGGGCGGCGGCGGTGGGGTTGCCGCGCAGTGCCCGGAGGGCGGCGAGGTCGTCCGCGGCGGGGCGGTGGCCGGCGCTCAGGGCCTCGTCGAGGAGGGAGAGGTAGCCGGTGATGCTGCCGGGGAGGGCGTCGCGGTACCGGGCGAGGTCGGCCATCAGGAAGTCGCGCAGGCGGGCGCTCTCCTCCATCGCCTCGTCGAGCGACTCCGCGAGGCGGAGACAGTCCTGGACGTCCTCGGCCGAGGCGGGGCTGGGGTTCAGGGCGAGGGCGAGGGCGCGCCGGAGCACACGCAGCTCCTGAGCGCCGAACGCCATGCCGCCTCGGGATCCGTATGGCGTGGGCATGCGGCGACGATACGCGCTAATCGGACAAACTTGGCATAGCGGACGGGTGTGGCGTCGGGGGGCCACTCGTATGCGGGGGCGGTGCCTGCCCGGCGGGTGGTGCGGGGTGCCGGGTGCCTCCGGCGGTGGTGCCGCGTGCAGGGTGCCTGCGGCGGCCTGTGCGGGTTCGGTGCGGGTGCCGGGTGCCTCCGGCGGTGGTGCCGCGTGCAGGGTGCCTGCGGCGGCCTGTGCGGGTTCGGTGGGGGTGCGCGTAGCGCCTTCGGTGGTGTGGGGGTCGGGGCCGCGCCGGGGGGTGTCCGTCCTCGGAACGGCGCGGAATCGGTCCCTTTCCAGCAGGCGGGGCGTTGACGCGCCAACCGCTGCGGGCGGACACCCCCCGACACGTCCCCTTCCCGCCGTACGCGTCTGACCGCCGTCACCCCATCCGGCTGCGGTCCGGTCCGTCGTCCCGCCCCAGCTGCAGGCTGCCGCCAGTATCGCCGTAGCTGCGGGCAGTCGTGCCGCTGGGGCGGCACGGGTGGGCGCAGCGGCACCCCGACAGCGCCGGGCCACGCCACCGACCCCCGGCCCACACCCGCGCCGGGCACCCCGGCAGCGCCGGGCCACGCGGCCCACCCCCGGCCCGCACCCGCGCCGGCCGCCCCCCTACATGCGGGACACGTTGCGTTCGTAGACCAGCCTCAGCCCCATCAGCGTCAGCCACGGCTCGTGCTCGTCGATGACCGAGGACTCGCCCAGCACCATCGGCGCCAGCCCGCCCGTCGCGATGACCGTCACGTCGTCGGGGTCCGTGGCCAGCTCGCGGGCCATGCGGTTGACGACCCCGTCGACCTGGCCCGCGAAGCCGTAGATGATCCCGGACTGCATCGCCTCGACCGTGTTCTTGCCGATCACGCTGCGCGGACGCGCCACCTCGATCTTGCGGAGCTGCGCGCCCTTGACGCCGAGTGCCTCGACGGAGATCTCGATGCCGGGGGCGATGACCCCGCCGATGTACTCCCCGCGCGCGCTCACCGCGTCGAACGTCGTCGCCGTGCCGAAGTCGACGACGATCGCCGGGCCGCCGTAGAGCTCGACCGCGGCGACCGCGTTGATGATGCGGTCGGCGCCGACCTCCTTGGGGTGGTCGGTGAGGATCGGGACGCCGGTCTTGACGCCCGGTTCGACCAGGACCGCGGGGACGTCGCCGTAGTAGCGGCGGGTGACCTCGCGGAGCTCGTGCAGGACCGACGGGACGGTCGCGCAGATGGCGATGCCGTCGATGCCGTCGCCCAGCTCGTCGCCGAGGAGCGGGTGCATGCCCATCAGGCCCTGGAGGAGGACCGCCAGTTCGTCGGCCGTGCGGCGCGAGTCCGTGGAGATGCGCCAGTGCTCGACGATGTCCTCGCCGTCGAAGAGGCCCAGGACGGTGTGCGTGTTGCCTACGTCGATCGTCAGCAGCATGCCTCTACTCCGCTTCCCGCAGGTCGAGGCCGATGTCCAGGATGGGAGAACTGTGGGTGAGGGCGCCCACCGCGAGGTAGTCCACGCCCGTGTCGGCGTACGCCTTGGCGTTGGTGAGGGTGAGGCGGCCGGAGGCCTCCAGGGCGGCGCGGCCGTCGACGAGGGCCACCGCCTCCTCGCACTCGCCCGGCGTGAAGTTGTCCAGCAGGATCAGGTCGGCACCGGCGTCCAGGACCTCGCGGAGCTGGTGCAGCGTGTCGACCTCGACCTCGATGGGGACGTCCGGGAAGCGTTCCCGGACCGCCTGGAAGGCCGCCGCCACGCCGCCCGCGGCGACCACGTGGTTGTCCTTGACCAGGGCCGCGTCCGACAGGGACATGCGGTGGTTGACGCCGCCGCCGCAGCGGACCGCGAACTTCTCCAGGGAGCGCAGGCCCGGGGTGGTCTTGCGGGTGTCCCGCACCCGGGTCCCGGTGCCCTCCAGGACGTCCTCCCACGCGCGCGTGGCGGTGGCGATGCCCGACAGGCGGCACAGGAGGTTGAGCGCGCTGCGCTCGGCGGTGAGGAGGTCGCGGGTGCGGGTGGTGACCGTCAGGAGCTTCTGGCCGGGCTCCACCCGGTCGCCGTCCGCCACGTGGCGTTCCACTTCGAACTCGTCCGTCGCGACGATCGACAGGACCGCCTCGGCGACCCTGAGGCCCGCCACGACGCCCGCCTCGCGCGCGGTGAAGTCGGCGGTGGCGACGGCGTCCTCGGGGATGGTCGCGACCGTCGTCACGTCCACGCCGTGGGCCAGGTCCTCCTGGAGGGCCACGTTCGCGATGTCCTCGACCTCCACGGGGTCGAGGCCGGAGTCGAGCAGGAGGGCGGCGAGCGCGGGGTCGAGGCCGCACTCCAGGTACGCCTCTGCGTCGGTGTCCGCGCCGCAGGCGCAGCCGTCGCCGCAGCCTCCGCCGGAGGCGAGGGGAAGGTCGGGGGTGTTCACTGTCGTCACTGCTCCTGGGGGCGCTGCGCCGGCTGGGGGCTCAGGGTGGTCGGGGGGAATTCTGGCGTGTCCGTGGTGTGCGCGGCGAGGGTTCGGTCCGGGTTCAGGCGTACGACGATGTGGCGGCGCCACGTCGTGTCGTCGCGGTCCGCGCGGTCCTCGCGCCAGTGGCAGCCCCGCGTCTCCTCGCGCCGTGCCGCCGCGGCCACCAGGACGCGGGCCACGCACAGGAGGTTCGTCGCCTCCCACGTGTCGACGCCGGGCTCGGCCGTCTTGCCGTTCTCCTGCAGGGCGTCGCGGGCCTCGGTGTGCAGGTGGTCGAGCTCGTCGGCGGCGCGGGTCAGAGAGTCGGCCGAGCGCAGCACACCGGCGCCCTCGGTCATGATCCGCTGGATGGCGAAGCGGGCCTCCGGCGGCAGGAGGGGGTGCGCCGGGCGGGCCTCCGGGGAGAGCGGTGCGGGCACGCGCGCGTGGAGCGTGCCGTCGGCGTGCATCGCCGCGACGTCGGCGGCGATGCGTTCGGCGTAGACCAGGCCTTCGAGGAGGGAGTTCGACGCCAGGCGGTTGGCGCCGTGCACGCCCGTGCAGGCGACCTCGCCGCACGCGTACAGGCCGGGGACCGTGGTGCGGCCCGAGGCGTCGGTGCGGACGCCGCCGGAGGCGTAGTGGGCGGCCGGTGCGACCGGGATCGGCTCGGTGACCGGGTCGATGCCGTGCGCACGGCAGGCGGCGAGGATCGTCGGGAAGCGGTGCTCCCACATCTCGGCGCCGAAGTGGCGTGCGTCGAGGTACATGTGGTCGGTGCCCCGCTCCTGCATGCGGCGCGTGATGCCCTTGGCGACGATGTCCCGGGGCGCCAGTTCGGCCAGTTCGTGCCGACCCTGCATGAAGCGCACGCCGTCGGCGTCCACCAGGTGGGCGCCCTCGCCGCGTACCGCCTCGGAGACCAGGGGCTGCTGGCCCTCCGCGTCCCGGCCGAGGAAGAGGACCGTGGGGTGGAACTGGACGAATTCGAGGTCGCTCACCTCGGCGCCGGCGCGCAGGGCGAGCGCGACGCCGTCGCCCGTGGAGACGGACGGGTTCGTCGTCGCCGAGAAGACCTGGCCCATGCCGCCGGTCGCCAGGACCACGGCGGGCGCGTGGACGGCGCCGACGCCGTCGTGCTGGCCCTCGCCCATGACGTGCAGGGTGACACCGGCGGTGCGGCCGTCGGCGTCCGTGAGGAGGTCGAGGACGAGGGCGTTCTCGACCGTGCGGATCCCGCGCGCGCGGACCGCCTCGACCAGGGCCCGGGAGATCTCCGCGCCCGTGGCGTCGCCGCCCGCGTGGGCGATGCGGCGGCGGTGGTGGCCGCCCTCGCGGGTGAGGGCGAGTCCGCCCTCGGACGACTCGTCGAAGTGCGCGCCGGTCGCGATGAGCCGGCGTACGGCGCCGGGGCCCTCGGTGACGAGGATGCGGACGGCCTCCGGGTCGCACAGGCCCGCGCCGGCCACCAGGGTGTCGTCGAGGTGCTGCTCCGGGGTGTCGCCCTCGCCGAGGGCGGCGGCGATGCCGCCCTGGGCCCAGCGGGTGGAGCCGTCGTCGAGGCGGGCCTTGGTGACGACGACCGTGGTCAGGCCGGCGGCCTCGCAGCGCAGCGCGGCGGTGAGGCCGGCGACGCCGGAGCCGACGACCACCACGTCCGCCGTGAGGGCCCAGCCGGGCGCGGGTGCGTGCAGTCGTATGCCTGTGCTGGTCACGAGGCGGCTCCGAAGGTGAGGGGGACGTTGTCGATCAGCCGGGTCGCGCCGACCCGGGCGGCGACGGCGAGGACGGCCTCGCCGGTGTGGTCGTCGCCGATCTCGGTGAAGTCGGACGGGTCGACCAGGGCGAGGTAGTCCAGCCGGAGCGGCGGGTCGAGGCGGGCGGCGTCGTCCAGGACCAGGCGGGCGGCGGCGCGGACGGCCGTGGCGGCGCCCGGCGCGGACGTGGCGACGGCGTGCGCGTCGGCCGCGGCGCGGGACTCGCCGAGGGCGTTGAGGGCCTCGGCACGCGCGCGTGAGGCGGGCACTTCGCGGGCCCGCGCGCGCAGCGCCTCCTGGGCGGCGTGCCGGTCCAGGCCGGCGAACAGGGCCTGGGAGAGCGCGAGGGCGGTGCGGCGCTCCTGGGGCGAGAGGTAGCGGTTGCGGCTGGAGAGGGCCAGGCCGTCGTCCTCGCGCACGGTGGGCACGCCGACGATCTCCACACCGAAGTTCAGGTCGCGGACCATGCGGCGGATCAGGGCGAGCTGCTGGGCGTCCTTCTGGCCGTACAGGGCCAGGTCGGGGCGGGTGAGGTGGAGCAGCTTGGCCACGACGGTGAGCATGCCGTCGAAGTGGCCGGGGCGGGAGGCGCCCTCCAGGCGTTCGCCCATCGGGCCCGCCGTGACGCGGACCTGGGGCTCGCCGCCCGGGTAGACCTCGTCGACGGACGGGGCGAAGACGGCGTCCGCGCCCGCCTGCTCGGCGATCTTCAGGTCGGCGTCCAGGGTGCGCGGGTAGCGGTCCAGGTCCTCCCCGGCGCCGAACTGGAGCGGGTTGACGAAGACGGTGACGACCACTTCGCCGTCCGGGCCCGCGATGCGCCGTGCCGTGCGGATCAGGGTGGCGTGGCCCTCGTGCAGGGCGCCCATGGTCATCACGACGGCCCGGCGTCCGTGCCGTACGCGCGCGTGCAGCTCGTCCGCGGTGCGCAGCAGGGTGGTGGTCATCGGGCGTCTCCCTCGGTGCCGTCGGTTCCCTCTGTCCTGCCGGTGCCGCCGGTCCGGCTGCCTCCATCGGCGAGCACCCCGAGGAGGTCCTCGGCGAGTTCGGGCTTGAGCATCCCGTGGTCCAGGGCGCGGTCGGCCGTCGCGCGGGCCATCGCCACGTAACCGGCGACGGCCTGCGGGGCGTGCGTGCGCAGTTCCACGATGTGCGCGGCGACCGTGCCCGCGTCCCCGCGCGCGACGGGGCCGGTCAGCGCCGCGTCGCCGGAGCGCAGGGCGTTGTCGAGGGCGGCGCCCAGCAGCGGGCCGAGCATCCGGTCGGGGGCCTCGACGCCGGCGGTGCGCAGCAGTTCCAGGGACTGGGCGACGAGGGTGACCAGGTGGTTCGCGCCGAGGGCGAGCGCCGCGTGGTACAGCGGGCGCTTGTCCTCGGCGATCCACTCCGGCTCGCCGCCCATCTCGATGACCAGGGCCTCGGCGGCCAGCCGCAGTTCCTCGGGCGCGGTGACGCCGAAGGAGCAGCCGGCCAGGCGCTGGACGTCGACGGGGCTGCCGGTGAAGGTCATCGCCGGGTGCAGGGCGAGCGGCAGGGCCCCGGCGCGCAGGGCGGGGTCCAGGACCTTGGCGCCGTAGCGCCCGGAGGTGTGCGCGAGGAGCTGGCCCGGGCGCACCGCGCCGGTCTCGGCGAGCCCGGTCACCAGGCCGGGCAGCGCGTCGTCGGGGACGGTCAGCAGCACCAGTTCGGCGTGCTGGAGGACCTCGGCGGGCGCCATCAGCGGCACGTCGGGGAGCAGTGCGGCGGCACGCCGCCTGGAGGCGTCGGACACCCCGGAGACGGCCACCGGGCGGTGCCCGGCGAGCTGGAGGGCCGCGGCCAGCGCGGGGCCCACCCGGCCGGCGCCGACGACGCCTACGGTGAGCCGCGCGGGGCGGTCCTTGGGGTCTGGCTGTGGGGTTGTGTTCACGCGACGGCGGCCTTCCCGTTCCAGTCCGCTCGGGGTACCGGACGATTTCTCGTCATGTTAACGCGATTGGTTCCGCGGGTGTCCGGGTTGTCCACAGGCTGTGGGTTTCCCCACCCGCCCGGCACCCCGGCGCCCGCCCGCTCCGGGTGCGTACGCGGCGCGGACGGAAACCCTGGTGCCCCGGCCGGTCGCCGCACGGCATGATCCCGGCATGACCGGCACAGGGGAAAACGCGGAACAGGCGGGGACGACGCAGCCACCGGAGCAGCAGGAGGAGCGGCACAGGCGCATGCGGGAGCGGCGAGTGGCCGTCCACCGCAGCGCGAAGCGCCTGCTCGCGCGCCCGGGCTACGGCACCACCCTCCGGGAGCGGATCGGCCTGCTCGACGGGGCCGGGGAGCTCTACGACCTCGACGAGCCGTCGGACGTGTACGGCAACGGCGTCGTGACGGCGCTGGAGGAGCGGACGGCCGCCCTGCTCGGCCACGAGGCCGCGGCCTTCTTCCCGACCGGCACCATGGCCCAGCAGGTGGCGCTGCGCTGCTGGGCGGGCCGCACCGGCAATCCGGTCGTCGCCCTGCACGGGCTCGGCCACCCCGAGGTGCACGAGCGGAACGCCTTCAGCAGGGTCAGCGGCCTGCGTCCGGTCCGGCTGACCGGCGAGCCCCGGCAGCCGACCGCCGACGAGGTGCGTGACCTCGGGGAGCCGTTCGGGGCGCTGATGCTGGAGCTGCCGCTCCGGGACGCCGGTTATCTGCTGCCCACGTGGGAGGAGCTGACCGAGGTGGTCGGGGCGGCTCGGGAGCGCGACGCGGTGGTGCACTTCGACGGGGCGCGCCTGTGGGAGTCCACCGTGCACTTCGGCCGCCCGCTGGACGAGATCGCGGGCCTCGCGGACAGCGTGTACGTCTCGTTCTACAAGTCGCTCAAGGGCTACGGCGGCGCCGCCCTGGCCGGCCCCCGGACGCTGGTGGAGGAGGCCAGGGTCTGGCGGCACCGGTACGGCGGCAACGTGTTCCAGCAGTTCCCCACGGCCCTGTCGGCGCTGGCCGGCCTGGAGCGCGAGCTGCCCCGGCTGGCCGAGTACGCGACGCACGCGCGCGTGGTGGCCGCCGCGCTGCGCGAGGGCTTCGCGGCGGCCGGGCTGCCGTGGGCGCGGGTGCACCCCGAGGTGCCGCACACGCACGAGTTCCAGGTCTGGCTGCCGTACGACGCCGATGCCGTCGGCGAGGTCGCGATACGGCAGGGCGAGGAGACGGGGACCCTGCTCTTCGGGCGGCCCTGGGACGAGGCCGGTCCGGGCGTCGCCGTCACCGAGGTCGGGGTGGAGGCGGACGGCCTGGAGTGGACGGCCGACGACGTCGGGGCGGCGGTCGCGGACTTCGTCGCCCGGCTGCCGCGCTGACCGGTCCGCCGGCCGGCGCGCTCAGTCCACGGCGCGCCGCCGCGGGGCCCGCCACCTGCGCAGGGCCCGCCGCAGGCGGCCGTGCGCCGGACGGCCGCGCACGACCCGGCGGAACCGGCGGCGGTCGCGCCACGCGCGCACGGCCTGCCGGTCGTGGGTGCCGGGCGCGGGCGGCGCGGGCTCGCCGAGCAGCCGGGCGCGGTAGGTGTCGAGGAGGTACTGCTGCGTGATGCTCATGGCGGATCACCTCTCGGGGCAAGGCCGACGGGGCGGTGCGCGGGCTCCGCGGCTGCCCCGGTGGCTCCAGACTGCTCCGGCGGGTCCGGCGTCGTCGCGCCGATTGACGACGGCGGTCAATCGGCGACGGCGTTGTCGGTGGCGGCGTGCACCATGGGGGCATGAGCGTGCGCATCGACATCGCGGGGCTGCGGCCGGAGAGGGTCGCCGTCGTGCCCTCGCCCCTGGCCGAGCTGTGCATGGCGCTGCACGCGCTGTCCGAGCCGGGCCACCACCCGGGGCTCCAGGGCTGGGTGACCGGTGTCGCCGCCCGGCTCGACTCGCACCTGGCCGACCGGATGTGCGAGGCCGACTTCCTGTGGCGGACGACGTTCTCGGACCTGTTCCTGCCGTTCGCCGGCATCCCCGGCCGCAGCACACTGCCCGGCGCCACCCTCGCCGAGGACCTGGACCTGCTGGACAAGCTGTCGGACGAGCAGTTCGTGGACGCGGCGCTGGAGTTCACCTGCGCCATGCCGTACGGCGCCGAGGGCGCCTCCGTGCTCGCGGACGCCGTGGTGCGGCGGCGCGCCCTGGACCTGGCCGCCGCGCGGGGGCCGCAGCAACTGCGGTTCAGTGAGCGGCTGCTGGCCGACCCGCCCCGGATCCGGGCCTGGCTGCGCCAGTTCCTGCACGACTGCGACGAGGCGTTCTTCGCGGACGCCTGGTCCCGGCTGCGCCACCAGCTCGCGGCCGACGCCCGCCACAAGACGGAGCTGCTGCGGCGCCGGGGCCTGGCCGAGGCGCTGGCCGCGGTGTCCCCGGCGGTGGCGCTGGACGAGACGGCCGCCGTGATCACGGTCGACAAGCTGGGCGACGGCCGTACGGCCACCGGGGACGGCGGCCTGCTGCTCCTGCCCACCAGCTTCGGCTGGCCGCACCTGTCGGTCCTGCACCGGTACGGCTGGCAACCCGTCCTGCACTACCCCGTCGGCGCCGCCGAGCCGGTCTCCCCGCCCTCGGTCGAGCAGCTCACGCTGCGGATGTCCGCGCTGTCCCACCCGGTGCGCATGCGGATCTGCCGCCACCTGGCCCGCAGCGCGTACACCACGAGCGAGCTGGCGCAGGCGCACGGCGTGACGGCCCCGGAGATATCCCGGCACCTGGGGGTGCTGAAGAAGGCGGGCCTGATCACGACGCGCCGCCGCGGCCGGTACGTGCTGCACCAGCTGGACGTGACGGTGGTGGCCCGGCTCGGCAGCGACTTCCTGGAGGGCCTCCTGAGGTGATCCGGCGCCCGTCCGGCGGTCAGTCGAGGCGGATGTGCCGCAGCCCCACGCCCGCCTGCCGCAGGCGGGTGCGCAGCGCGCCCTCGTCGTTGGGTTCCAGGGCGATCCCGGCGAGGACGGCGATCCGGTCGGCGGTCTTCGGGACGGTCGTGCGGTCCGTCCACAGGTGCTCGGCGAACTCCGGCTCGCGCAGCCGCTCCAGACAGTGGTCGAGCCGCTCCACGGCCCAGCTCTCGCGGCGCAGCCCGGCGTTCTTCCCGGTGACGCGTTGCAGGAGATGCCCGAAGCCCCGCTCGCGCAGCCGCCGCAGCACGGTCTCGCGTTCGGCGAGGAGCGTGAAGTGGTGGACGTCGTGGCCGAGTTCGCGCAGCCGGCCGACGGTCTCCGCGAAGTACCGCGGGTCGGTGACCGTCATGGGGGCGATGACGACGCCGTCGTGCCGGGCGAGGGCCAGGTCGAGGACCTCCACCACGCCCTGCCGCCAGGACACCAGGTCCTGGAAGTCACCGCGCAGTCCGGGCGGCAGCATGCGCCGCAGGCCGAAACCGGCGTGTTCGGGGTCGCAGACGACACTGCCGGGCAGCCGGCGCCGTATCTCGTGTGCGGTCTGTGTCTTGCCTCCCCCGAAGGGGCCGTTGATCCACAGAAGCATGCGCCGCACCCTACCGACGCCGCTCCCGCGCCGGGGGGGCGGTCAGCCGTGTCCGCCGCCGGCCCGCACCAGCCCGGTCTCGTAGGCCAGGACCACGACCTGCACCCGGTCGCGCAGGCCGAGCTTGGTCAGGATGCGGCCGACGTGCGTCTTCACGGTCGCCTCGGACAGCACGAGCCGCGCCGCGATCTCCCCGTTGGACAGGCCCTGCGCGACCAGCACCATCACCTCGCGCTCGCGCTCGGTGAGCCGCTGGAGCTCCGTGTGCCGCGGCTCCTGGCCGGTGGCCGGCAGCATCGGCGCGAACCGGTCGAGCAGCCTGCGGGTGGTCGACGGGGCCACCACCGCGTCGCCGCTGTGCACGGAGCGGATCGCCGCGAGCAGCTCGCCGGGCGGCACGTCCTTCAGCATGAAGCCGGAGGCGCCCGCCTTCAGCGCCGAGAAGGCGTACTCGTCCAGGTCGAAGGTGGTCAGGATCAGCACCTTCGGCGCGTTCGGGTCCACGCAGATCCGGCTGGTGGTCTCCACCCCGTCGAGCTTGGGCATGCGAACGTCCATCAGGACGACGTCCACGGCGGTCGAGCGCAGCACCTGAAGGGCCTCGACGCCGTCGCCCGCCTCCGCGACGACCTCCATGTCCGGCTGGGCCGCGAGCACCATCCGGAACCCGGTGCGCAGCAGCACCTGGTCGTCGACGAGCATCACGCGGATCGTCATCGGGGCTCTTCCGTTCTCCGTCCGGGGACCGGGCCGGGGGTCGTTACAGGTGTCAACGCCATACGTGCGTACGGGCGTGGTTGTCAGTGTGCGGGTTTCAGCGGCAGCAGCGCACTGATGCGGAACCCTCCGCCGGGCCGCGGACCCGCGTCCAGGGTGCCACCGACCATGCCGATCCGTTCCCGCATGCCGATCAGTCCGTGGCCCTGGCCGTCGAAGCCGCCCTCCTCGTACAGCTCGTGGGGGGCGCCCTTGCCATCGTCCTCGACGAGCAGGCCGAGCCCGTCGTCGAAGTAGACGAGGCGCACGCTCGCGCCCGCGTTGGGGCCGCCGTGCTTGCGGGTGTTGGTGAGCGCCTCCTGCACGATCCGGTACGCGGTCAGCTCGACGCCGCTGGGCAGCGGGCGCGGGGTGCCCTCGACCTTGAAGTCGACGGGCAGCCCGGAGGTGCGGCACTGCTCGACCAGCTCCTCGATCTGCTGGACGTCGGGCTGCGGGACGTACTCGCCGGCCTCCTGGTGCTCGCCGGTGCGCAGCACGCCGAGCAGGCGGCGCATCTCGGCGAGGGCCTGCCGGCCGGTGGAGGAGATGGTCTCCAGGGCCTTCTTCGCCTGGTCGGGGGCGGTGTCCAGGACGTAGGCGGCGCCGTCGGCCTGCACCACCATGACCGAGACGTTGTGCGCCACGACGTCGTGCAGTTCCCGGGCGATGCGGGCCCGCTCGGCGGCGACCGCGACCTTGGCCTGTGCCTCGCGCTCCTTCTCCAGCCGGGCGTTGCGCTCCTCCAGCTGCGCGAAGTAGGCGCGGCGGGTGCGGATGGAGTCGCCGAGCACCCAGGCGAGGGCGAACGGCACCGCCTGGAAGACCGTTATGGCGATGTTGCCCGCTATGCCGGTGTTCTCACTGGGCCAGCGCACCTGCGCGAGGGGCGCGGCGCACAGGCCGGTGGTGAGCGCGACCCGGGAGGCCCAGCGCGCGCCGGTCGCGGCGACCGTGTAGACGATCACCAGCAGGGCGAAGTCGGCGGACATCGTGGGGACGTCCAGCACCAGCTGGCACGCCCCGAGCGCGACGGCCAGCAGCAGCATCCTCTCCGGCATGCGCCGGCGCAGCGCGATCACCGCGCTCAGCAGCACCACGATCGGGACGACCAGCGCCGTGACGTCCTTTCCGTGGGCCTCCTGCTGCGTGGTCACGGACATCGCGGAGATCACGAGCAGGACAAGGGCCCAGACACAGTCGACCCCGGTCGGGTGTCTGCGGAGGAAGTCGTAGAGGCGCTGCACGTAACCCAGAGTAGGGAAGCGGAATAGGTGCAGGGGTCAACCGGAGGGCCGATCCGCGTCTGCCCCGCATACTCCGCAAGGTGGAGGCTCCGTTCGCCTGTGCGCCTAGCCTGGTCCCGTGACGGCGAGGACGGCGGGGGCGGCAGCGGCCCACGGGACGGGTGACGCATGGCGTGGCTGGCGGGAGGCCACGACGGAGGCCCTGTACGGGCCGGCGGGGTTCTACCGGGGGCCCGAGGGGCCCGCCGGGCACTTCCGCACCTCCGTGCACGCGTCGCCGCTGTTCGCCGGAGCCGTGGCGCGGCTGCTGTGCCGGGTCGACGAGGCGCTGGGCCGGCCCGCGTCGCTGGCCTTCGTGGACCTGGCCGCGGGGCGGGGCGAGCTGGTCACGGGCGTGCTGGCCGCGCTGCCCGCGGACGTGGCCGCCCGCACGCGCGCGTACGCCGTGGAGGTCGCCGGCCGGCCCGACGGGCTCGACGGGCGGGTCGAGTGGCTGGCCGAGCCGCCGCGCGGGGTGACGGGGCTGCTGTTCGCCAACGAGTGGCTGGACAACGTGCCGGTGGACGTGGCGGAAGTGGACACCGACGGCGTGGCACGGCAGGTGCTCGTGCGGGGCGACGGGACGGAGCGGCTCGGGGAGCCGGTGAGCGGGGCGGACGCCGAGTGGCTGGCACGCTGGTGGCCGCTGCCGGGCGAGGAGGGGCTGCGGGCCGAGATCGGGCTCCCCCGGGACACCGCGTGGGCGTCCGCCGTCGCCACGCTCGACCGGGGACTGGCCGTGGCCGCGGACTACGCCCACGCCCTGGACACCCGCCCGCCCTTCGGAACGCTCACGGGCTTCCGGGAGGGCCGGGAGACAGCCCCGGTACCGGACGGTTCGTGCGACATCACGGCCCACGTCGCCCTGGACGCGTGCGCGGCAGCCGGCGACGCGAGGGGCGGCGCGGAGGGCGCGGAGGGCGCGGAGGGCGCGGAGGACGACGCGGGCAGGGCAGCCGGCGGCACGGGCGGCGGCACGAGCAGCGTGGAGCGGGACGCGGGCGGTACCGGACGCAAGGCGGGCAGTACGGGGCCCGCGACGGGCAGCACCGGACCCCAGACGGGCGGCACCCGACCCGAAACGGTCGGCACCCGACCCGAGACGGGCGGCACCGGATCCGAGACGGGCGGCACCGGATCCGGGGCGATGCACGCCTCGGGTGGGGCGGCGTGCGAGCCGGTGTGTACGCCCTCCGGCACGCGGTTGCTCCCCCAGCGCGACGCCCTGCGCGCCCTCGGTGTCGTCGGCGCGCGTCCCCCGCTCGCGCTCGCCTCCGCCGACCCGGCGGCGTACGTGCGCGCCCTCGCGAGCGCCTCCGAGGCCGCCGAACTGACCGCGTCCGGCGGGCTCGGCGACTTCGTGTGGCTGCTCCAGTCGGCCGGGCCCGTCGACGTCGCGCGGCTACTTGTCGATGTCCCCGACGACGAAGAACAGTGACCCGAGGATCGCCACCATGTCCGCGACCAGCGTCCCGGGCAGCAGCTCCGTCAGCGCCTGGATGTTGTTGTACGAGGCCGAGCGCAGCTTCAGCCGGTACGGGGTCTTCTCGCCCTTGCTGACCAGGTAGTAGCCGTTGATGCCGAGCGGGTTCTCGGTCCACGCGTACGTGTGTCCCTCGGGCGCCTTCAGCACCTTCGGGAGCCGCTGGTTGACCGGCCCGGGATCCAGCTCGGCCAGCCGGTCCAGGCAGGCGTCGGCGAGGTCGAGGGCGTTGTGCGTCTGCTCCAGGAGGCACTCGAAGCGGGCGAGGCAGTCGCCCTCGGTACGGGTGACGACCTTCAGGGTGTCCCGGAGCTCGCCGTAGGCGAGGTACGGCTCGTCGCGGCGCAGGTCGAAGTCGACGCCGGACGCGCGCGCGATCGGCCCGCTGACGCCGTACGCGTGCACCGCCCCGGCGCTCAGGACGCCCACCCCGCGCGTCCGTCCCCGGAAGATCTCGTTGCCGAGCACCAGGTCGTCGAAGACGTCCATGCGCGAGCGCACGGCGGCGACGGCACCGCGCGCGCGTGCCGCCCAGCCCGACGGCAGGTCCTCCTTGAGGCCGCCGACGCGGTTGAACATGTAGTGCATGCGCCCGCCGGAGACCTCCTCCATGACGTTCTGGAGGACCTCCCGCTCCCGGAAGGCGTAGAAGACGGGCGTGATGCCGCCCAGCTCCAGGGGGTACGACCCGAGGAACATCAGGTGGTTCAGCACCCGGTTCAGCTCCGCGAGCAGCGTCCGCGTCCACACCGCGCGCGGGGGGACCTCCATGCCGAGCATGCGCTCGACGGCGAGGACGACGCCCAGTTCGTTGGAGAAGGCGGACAGCCAGTCGTGCCGGTTGGCCAGCACGATGATCTGACGGTAGTCACGCGCCTCGAACAGCTTCTCCGCGCCGCGGTGCATGTAGCCGATCACGGGCTCCGCGCTCGTGATGCGCTCGCCGTCCAGCACGAGCCGCAGCCGCAGCACGCCGTGCGTGGACGGGTGCTGGGGGCCGATGTTGAGCACCATGTCGGTACTCTCCGCGGCGCCGCCGATACCGACCATGGTCTCCGTCTTGGGAGTCATGCGCCCAGTCTCCCCTACGTACGCTGGGTCCATGGAGACGGGGAGCCCTGACCACACGGGCACGGCAGGGGCGGCGGGCACGGCAGGGGCGGCGGGGGCCGGGACCGGCACGGCGACGGGCGAACCGGTGTGGACCGGGCTGCCGCCGGGCCTGCTGCGGATGCGGCGGTTGTTGCTGGTGGTGTGGCTGGGGCTGCTCGCCGTCGCCGCCGGTGTCCTGCCCGCACTGTTCTTCGGCCCTGCCTGGGCGCTCTTCGCACTGCTGCCCCTGGCCGTGCTGGCCTGGGGCTGGGTGATGCTGGAGCGCAACTGGCGTTCCTGGCGGTACGCCGAGCGTGCCGACGACCTGCTGATCAGCCGGGGCGTGCTGTGGCGGGAGGAGACCGTCGTGCCGTACGGCCGGATGCAGTTGGTCGAGGTGACCTCCGGGCCCGTCGAGCGGTACTTCGGGCTGGCCAGCGTGCAGCTGCACACGGCCGCCGCGGCGACCGACGCGACCGTCCCGGGCCTGGACCCGGCCGAGGCGGAGCGCCTGCGCGACCGGCTCACCGAGCTGGGCGAGGCCCGATCGGCGGGGCTGTGAGCGCCGCCGAGGCCCAGGAGGCCCGGGAGGCGGTGACCGAGCGCCGGCTGCACCCCGTCACCCCCCTGCGCCGGGCCTGGGCGCCGGTCGCCGTGATCGTCGGGTGGGCCGTCCACGACCCGGACCAGGCGCAGCGCCAGCTGACGAGGCTGACCACGACCACGCTGCTGATCGGCCTCGCCGTCCTGATCCCGGCCGCCGCCCTGTACGGCTTCCTGACCTGGTGGTTCACCCACTTCGCGGTGACGGACGCCGAGCTGCGCATCCGTACCGGCCTGCTGTTCCGGCGCACGGCGCACATCCGGCTCGAACGCATCCAGGCCATCGACGTCACCCAGCCGCTGCTCGCCCGCGTCGCCGGGGTGGCCAAGCTGAAACTCGACGTCATCGGCGCCGCGAAGAAGGACGAGCTGGCCTTCCTCGGCGCCGCCGAGGCGCGTGCGCTGCGGGCCGAGCTGCTCGCGCGCGCGGCGGGTTTCGCGCCCGAGACGGCGCACGAGGTCGGTGAGGCGCCCTCCCGGCACCTGCTGCGCGTGCCGCCCGGTGTCCTCGCCGTCTCCCTGCTGCTGACCGGCGCGACCTGGGGGACGCTGGCCGCCGCGGTGGTCGTGCCGACGCTGCTGTGGTCGGCCACCCACAGCCTGTGGACGGTCCTGGCGACCGTCGTTCCGCTGCTGGGCGCGGCCGGTGCGAGCAGCGTGGGGCGGTTCGTCGGGGAGTACGACTGGACGGTGGCCGAGTCGCCGGACGGGCTGCGCATCGACCACGGGCTGCTGGACCGGGCCCACGAGACGGTGCCGCCGGGCCGGGTGCAGACGGTGCGGATCGTGGAGCCGCTGCTGTGGCGCCGGCTCGGCTGGGTCCGGGTGGAGCTGGACGTGGCCGGGTCGTCGAACTCCGTGCTGCTGCCGGTCGCCCCGCGCGAGATCGCGGAATCGGTGGTGGGGCGCGTGCTGCCCGGGGTGACCGTGCCGGCGCCGACGGCGCTGTCGCGCCCGCCGCGGCGGTCCCGGTGGTGCCTGCCGCTGTGGTGGCGCGGCCACGGGCTGGCGGTCACCGACGCGGTGTTCGCCGCCCGCCGCGGGCTGCTGCGGCGGCGCCTGGCGCTGGTGCCGCACGCCAAGGTGCAGAGCGTCCGGCTGACCCAGGGCCCCTGGATGCGGGCCCGGCGGGTCGCCGACGTGCGGGTGGACACGGGGGCGAACAGAACCGTGTCCGCGCGGCTGCGGGACGCCGGCGAGGCGGCGGAGCTGCTGCGCGGCCAGGCGGAGCGCTCCCGCACGGGGCGCCGGGACGCGTTGCCGGACCGGTGGATGGCCTGACGCCGTCCGCCGGCGCCGTGCGGGTCAGGACACCGCGCTGCGCAGCCCCTGCACGTCGATCTGCTCGGTCTCGTCGTGGGCGGTCAGGTCGATCACCTGGCCCACTCCCCGGGACTCCTCGCCGGCGGGCTTGAAGGCGGCCTCCGTCTCGGCCTTGTGCAGGGCGAGGGCCTCCTGGCCGACGACGTCGGCGAGGTCCTCGTTCTGGACGGCCTCCAGGGCGGCGGGCGACGCCGTCCCGTCCTTGGCGTTCTTCGTGCCGAAGAAGTCGAAACCGCCCTCGACCACCGGGCGCCGCGCGGGAGCGGCCGGCACGACGGCCACCGCGGTCGGCACCGCGTAGTGCCCGGCGGGCTGCCGCGTGGACCGCTGCTCGGGCGACTGACCGGGCTGCGGCGCCGACGGATCGGGCCGGTCGCCGGTCCGGCTGGGCGCGGTGGTGGGCGCGGCCTCGTGCCCGTCGGCCGCCTCGGGCCGCCCCTGGACCTCGTCGTCCTGCGCGGGCTCGGCGACCGCGGCACTCTCACCGCCGCCGTTGCCGCCGCCGTCACCGTCGTCGCCGCCGTCGTCACCGCTGCCGTCGTCGCCGCCGAGGGTCTCACCGACCGCACCGGCGGGCGCCTCGTCCTCGAAACGTGCCAGTGCGGCGCTCGCCCGCAGGAACAGTCGTGAGCCGGCCGGGGAGAAGACGGCGGGCGTCCCGGGCGTCTCCTCGGCCGCGTCGGCCTTCGAGGCCCCGGTCTCCGGCGCGGGCGTCTCCCGGGCCGGCACCGGCCGGGCCGCGGGCAGCGCGGGGGTCGTCGGGGCGGCCTCGATCTCCAGCAGCCGGCGGCCCTCGAGCGCGCTGGCGCGCTCGGTCTCCGCGGTGGCGTACCGGCGCAGCAGGGCGGCGTGCTCGTTGCGCAGCCCCGCCAGCTCCGTGCGCTTGGCGCGCAGGCGGTGCTCCAGCTTCATGCGCAGCTCGCGCGACTCCTCCAGATCGGACTCCAGTTCGGCGACCCGCTCCTCGTAACGCCACTCGTCGCTCGCCCGCGCGCGCGTGAGGTCGGCGACGCGCTTGCCCGCCTGGGCGTCCCAGTGACGCATGACGACCGCACCCACGACCGCCGTCACCGCGGCGGCCGCCGCGAGCGCGCGGAGGATCACGGCCTCACTGAACACCCAGGGGCCGGCTGCGCAGACGACCGATACGCCTGCGATCGCCGACGGAGGAAGCAGCCTGTGCAGAGGCGGGGAATGGCGGTGACGTCCACGTGGCATGGCCAGAAACTTACCGCGCGTAGGCGAATCTTGGCGCCCCACCCCGTGAAAACACGGCCTTCTCCGCCGCGTTCACACGGCGTCGGCATTCCACTTGCCCACGAGCGGCGGGAATTAACGCAAGATCATTAACTCAAGATCATTTCTGGGACACCCGGCCGCTGGTCAGTGGCCACCCGTCAGCGGGCGCTCAGCCGCCCGCTCAGCCACTGCAGCGTCGCGGGGATCTCGCGCCGCCAGGTATTGAAGTTGTGCCCGCCGCTTTCGAGGATGATCGACGAGATCCGGGTCGGCTTCTTCTCCTTCACCCGCTCAATGAACTTCAGCGTGTCCTTGTAGTTCGTCTCCCCGGACTTGCTGCTGGTGACGAGCAGCGAAGTGGCGGGCGCCGGCATGTGCTTGACGTACCACCAGAGGTTGGCGCGATCACGCAGTTCCTCGTCGCCGTGGAAGAGGTCGCCCGTGGTCGGGTCGCTGGGGGCGTCGTAGTACGCGGACAGACCCGCTCCGGCGGCGTAGACGCCGGGGTGGTGCAGGGCGAGCTTCAGCGCGCAGTAACCCCCGGTCGAGTTGCCGACGATGCCCCAGCTGCCCGGTTTCCGGCCCACCCGGTACCGGGCGAGGACGGCCTCGGGCAGGTCCTCGGCGAAGAACGACTCCGTCCGCGGGCCGCCCGGGACGTCCACGCACTCCGTGTCGCGCGGCGGCGCCACCGTGGGCCGCAGCATCACCAGCACCATCGGCTGCATGCGGCCGTCCTTGGCCAGGTCCAGCGCCGTGCGCGGATAGTGGAGCTTGGTCACCAGCGCCTCGGTCGTCCCCGGGTAACCGGTCAGGACGACGGCCGCGGGGAACGTACGGGTGCGGTACCGCGGCTGGAAGTACTCGGGAGGCAGGTACACCTCGGCGGGCGTGGCGATGTGCGTCGTACGGCCGACGATCTTCACGTGCTGGATCTGGCCGCCGACCTCCGGCCGGGCCCCGCCCGCCTGCTTCACCCGCGCCGTGCCGACCACCCGGAGCGGTCCCCCGCCGCCCGCCGAGTGGTCGACCACCACACCCTGGCCGGTCTCCCGCCCGAACAGGTCGGCCCAGCTCGCGTAGAAGCCGAAGGACTGGTTGGCGGCGAGACCGACCGCGGCGAAGACCGCCAGCTGGGTGGCGAACAGCAGGCCTATCCGGCCCGTGACGGCGCGCCAGTTCCGCCCGGCCAGGCGTGGCCACAGCCACACCGTGCCGACGAACAGCAGCACGCCGGACGCAACCGCCAGTGCCAGCACCTTGTTGCTTGTCAGACCCATGCCTCGCTACCTGCCTACGCTTTCCCACGGGGTGCCCGGCCCCCCGTCGGGTTCGCGAGGGGTTGTCCCGTAACTTCCTCAACCTGTGACCCGGCTTTGAGAAGGGGAGTGAACCTCTCTCCCCAAGACACCGTCCTAGAGGGCGCAATGTCGCCGGATGCCCGAAACGGGCCCGGATCCACGGTCTCTCGCAGAACTACGGGTGCGATGTCTGTCAAGACAGATGAGGAAATGTCGGGTGCGGTTCCGGGGGCCGCCCCCAAGACCGCCGGCCCCACGCGCGCGGGCCGGGTGCTGCGCGGCCCGCGTCCGGAGTCCGTGCCCGTCCTCGTCGGCAGAGCCTGCACGCTGGTCGGCCTGCTGAACGTCGCCGCGGGCGTCTTCCCGCGCTTCCGGCACAGCCGTATGCACGCCCTCGCCGAGGTACTGCCCGGCGCGTTCGGCCCGTTCGCCGCGGCTCTCTCGCTCAGCGCGGGCGTCCTGCTCCTGCTCCTCGCGCACGGGCTCAAGCGCCGCAAGCGCCGGGCCTGGCGGGCCGCCGTGGCCCTGCTCCCGCTGGGCGCCCTCGCACAGTTCACCTACCGTCATTCCCTCGCCGGGGTCCTCATCTCCCTGATGCTGCTCGCTCCGCTGCTGCGCCACCGCGACCAGTTCGCCGCGCTGCCGGACCCGCGCAGCCGCTGGAAGGCGCTCGCCAACTTCGTCCTCATGGGCGCCGGTTCGCTCGCCCTCGGCCTGGTCATCGTCAGTGTCCACCCGCACCGCATGGTCGGCGACCCGAGCCTGGCCGACCGCATCGCACACGTGCTGTACGGCCTGTTCGGCTTCGAGGGGCCGGTCGACTACCGGGGCAACACCTCCTGGACGGTCGCCTTCTCCCTCGGCGCCCTCGGCCTGCTCACCGCCGTCACCACCATCTACCTGGCCTTCCGGCCCGAACACCCGGCCGCGCGCCTGACGGAGGACGACGAGACGCGCCTGCGCGCCCTGCTGGCCAAGCACGGCAGCCGCGACTCCCTCGGCCACTTCGCGCTGCGCCGGGACAAGGCCGTCGTCTTCTCCCCCAGCGGCAAGGCCGCCGTCACCTACCGCGTCGTCTCCGGCGTGATGCTGGCCAGCGGCGACCCGATCGGCGACGTCGAGGCGTGGCCGGGTGCCATCGAGCGCTTCATGGACGAGGCCCGCGCCCACTCCTGGACGCCCGCCGTGATGGGCTGCTCCGAGACCGGCGGCGAGGTGTGGACCCGCGAGACGGGGCTCGACGCCCTCGAACTGGGCGACGAGGCGGTGGTGGACGTCGCGGATTTCTCCCTGGCCGGCCGCGCGATGCGCAACGTGCGCCAGATGGTCAAGCGCATCGAGCGCGCCGGTTACGAGACCCGGGTACGGCGCGTGGCTGACCTCGGCGACGCCGAGCTGGACCGCGTCCGCCGCGCCGCCGACGACTGGCGCGGCACGGACACCGAGCGCGGCTTCTCCATGGCCCTCGGCCGCATCGGCGACCCCGCCGACGGGGACTGCCTGATAGCGACCGCGCACAAGCAGGACGCCGAGCCCGGCGAGTACGGCGACCTCAAGGCGATCCTGCACTTCGTGCCGTGGGGCACCGACGGCGTCTCCCTCGACCTCATGCGCCGCGACCGCTCGGCCGATCCCGGCATGAACGAACTGCTGATCGTGGCCGCGCTGCAGGCCGCCCCGAAGCTGGGCATCGCACGGGTCTCCCTGAACTTCGCCATGTTCCGCGCGGCGCTCGCGCGCGGCGAGAAGATCGGCGCGGGGCCGGTGCTCCGTGCGTGGCGCGGTCTGCTGGTGTTCCTGTCGCGCTGGTTCCAGATCGAGTCGCTGTACAAGTTCAACGCGAAGTTCCGGCCCCGCTGGGAGCCCCGCTTCGTCGTCTACCGCGCCTCCGCCGACCTGCCCCGCATCGGCTTCGCCGCGATGCAGGCGGAGGGCTTCGTGACGCTGACGCCCCCGCTCCCCCGCTTCCTGCGCCGCCGGGCGGCCGTACGGCGGCCGTGCGTGCACGGAGTCCCGGAGCGGGAGGCACGCGCGGCGTGAGGGCACGCGGCGTGGATGCGGGCCCGGGTGGGTCGCGTGGATGCGGGCCCGGGTGGGTCGCGCGGCCCGGCTCTGCCGGGGCGCCCGGCGCGGATGCGGGCCGGGGGGGGTGGGCCGCGTGGCCCGGCGCTGCCGGGGTGCCCGGCGCGGGTGCGGGCCGGGGGTGGGTCGCGGTGCCCGGCGCTGCCGGGGTGCCGCTGCGCCCACCCGTGCCGCCCCAGCGGCACGACTGCCCGCAGCTAGGGCGGCACGGGCGGCAGCCCGCAGCTGGGGCGGGACGGCGGACCGGACCGCAGCCGAATGGGGGGACGGCGGTCAGACGCGTACGGCGGGAAGGGGACGTGTCGGGGGGTGTCCGCCCGCAGCGGTTGGCGCGTCAACGCCCCGCCTGCTGGAAAGAACCGATTCCGCGCCGTTCCGAGGACGGACACCCCCCGGCGCGGCCCCGACCCACACACCACCGAAGGCGCTACGCGCACCCCCACCGAACCCGCACAGGCCGCCGCAGGCACCCCGCACCACCCGCCGGAGGCACCCGGCACCCCGCACCACCGCCGGAGGCACCCGCCCCCGCTGGGCCTAGGCTGAACACATGAGCAAGCAGACCGGCCGCCGCCACCTGGCGGGACTGACCGCATGGGACCGCTGTGCGGTCATGGGGGTCGTCAACGTGACCCCCGACTCCTTCTCCGACGGCGGTCGCTTCTTCGACACCACGGCCGCCATCAAGCACGGCCTCGACCTCGTCGCCGAGGGTGCCGACCTGGTGGACGTCGGCGGCGAGTCCACCCGCCCCGGTGCCACCCGCGTCGACGAGGACGAGGAACTCCGCCGGGTCGTCCCGGTCGTGCGCGGCCTGGCCTCCGAGGGCGTCACGATCTCCGTCGACACGATGCGCGCCTCGGTCGCCGAGCAGGCCCTCGCCGCCGGCGCCGCCCTCGTCAACGACGTCAGCGGCGGCCTCGCCGACCCCCGGATGATCCCGGTCGTGGCCGACGCCGACGCCCCCTTCGTCGTCATGCACTGGCGCGGCTTCCTGGAGGGCGGCAACGTCCGCGGCGATTACGCCGACGTCGTCACCGAGGTCGTCGACGAGCTGCACGCCCGCGTGGAGGCGGTCCTGGAGGGCGGCATCGCCCCCGACCGCATCGTCGTCGACCCCGGCCTCGGCTTCTCCAAGAACGCCGAGCACGACCTCGTCCTCCTCGCCCACCTCGACCGCCTCCTCACCCTCGGCCACCCCCTCCTCGTCGCCGCCTCCCGCAAGCGCTTCCTCGGCCGCGTCCTCGCCGGCCCCCAGGCCGCCCCGCCTCCCGCGCGCGAGCGCGACGCCGCCACGGCCGCCGTCTCCGCGCTCGCGGCGCACGCCGGCGCATGGGCGGTGCGCGTGCACGAGGTGCGCGCGACGGCGGACGCGGTGCGGGTCGCCCGAGCGGTGGAGGAAGCACGGGCCCCCCGGCCCCACCCCCAGCCCCCGACCCGGCCGGAGGCGACGGCGTCGGACAGAGGCGGCCGGGAAGGAGCCCGGTGAACGCCCCTCACATCGACGTCGAAGAGGTCGAGGCGACCAACACCGCCTTCTACGAGGCCCTCGAACAGGGCGACTTCGAGAAGGTGTCCGAGCTCTGGCTCACCCCGTCCGACCTGGGCATCGACGAGACGTACCACGACCCGGCCGACGCCGGCGTGGTCTCCTGCGTGCACCCGGGCTGGCCGGTCCTCACCGGCCGCGGCGAGGTCCTCCGCTCCTACGCCCTGATCATGGCGAACACCGACTACATCCAGTTCTTCCTCACCGACGTGCACGTCTCCGTGACCGGCGACACCGCCCTGGTGACCTGCACGGAGAACATCCTCAGCGGCGGCCCCGCCCCCGAGGGCGACGACGAGCTGGGACCGCTCGTCGGCCAGCTCGTCGTCGCCACCAACGCCTACCGCCGCACGTCCACGGGCTGGAAACTCTGGTCGCACCACGCCTCGCCCGTGCTGACGGAGAGCGAGGACGAGGGCGGCCCGGAGGCCGATGACACACCCTCCTGAGCCGCCAGGAGCAAGAAGTGGTTGGAATCACGGACCGCCGGGTATGGGCGGCTACCAGCCCGTGATCCACCGGGTCCGCCAGGGCGAACGCGGGGTGAAAGCTCCGGACGTCCGCGCGGACCCGCACCACCCGCGGCCCGGCGCTGTCAGTGCCCGCGGGTAGATTCGAGTGAGGCCGGCGCACCGCCCGCACGCGGTGCGCACCGGCCGTGACCGACGACTGCAGGAGTGATTCGTGTGGATCGTGTCGCGCTGCGCGGCCTGAAGGCCCGCGGGCACCACGGTGTGTTCCCCAAGGAGCGCGAGGAGGGCCAGACCTTCCTCGTGGACATCGTCCTGGGCCTGGACACCCGACCGGCCGCGGCCGACGACGACCTGGCGAAGACCGTGCACTACGGCATCGTGGCCGAGGAGGTCGTGGCCGTCGTCGAGGGCGAGCCCGTCAACCTGGTCGAGACGCTCGCGGAGCGCATCGCCCAGGTCTGCCTGAAGCACGAGGGGGTCGAGGAGGTCGAGGTCTGCGTCCACAAGCCGGACGCGCCGATCACGGTGCCTTTCGACGACGTGACCGTCACCATCATCCGGAGCCGTGTATGAGTGTCCCGTTCACCAACGGTCCCAGCGACCCGACCGTCCAGCCGGTGCCCGCATCGGTCGTCGAGAGGGTGGACGCGGCCGACAGCACGCTGTCCAACCCCAAACGCGCCGTGATCGCCCTAGGCGCCAACCTCGGCAACCGCCTGGAGACCCTCCAGGGCGCCATCGACGCCCTGGAGGAGACACCCGGCGTGCGGATCAAGGGCGTCTCGCCGGTCTACGAGACCGAGCCGTGGGGCGTCGAGCCCGGCACCCAGCCGTCGTACTTCAACGCGGTCGTGGTCCTGAAGACCACGCTGCCGCCGTCCTCGCTCCTGGAGCGGGCGCACGCCGTCGAGGAGGCCTTCCACCGCGTCCGGGACGAGCGCTGGGGCCCGCGCACCCTGGACGTCGACATCGTCGCCTACGCCGACGTGGTCTCCGACGACCCGCACCTCACCCTGCCCCACCCGCGCGCCCACCAGCGCGCCTTCGTCCTCGCCCCGTGGCACGACGTGGACCCCGAGGCCCAGTTGCCCGGCCACGGCCCGGTCGCCGGCCTGCTGGACGCGGTGACGCGCGAGGGTGTCGCGCCCCGGGCCGACCTGGAACTCCACCTGCCCGAGTAGTCGTTAAGGTCGAGACGACCGAAGTCCGCCGCCGGACGCCCACCGTCCGGGCGTGCGGCAGCCGGCGCCTGAGCCGGACATCCGGGGGAGCGAAGGGGCACCGTGAAAGAGTTGCGCATCAGGATGCTGGCCGGCGTGTTCGTCGTCGCCGCAGTCCTGTCCTGGGCGGGCGCCCGCCTGTGGAACTCGATCGGGACCCTCCCGAGCGTCCCCCTCGCCGCCCCCATCGTGCTCGCGGTGATCGCCGTGATCCTGCTGGCCACGGCGCTGTCGATCCGCGCCCGCCTGAAGGCCCAGCGCGACCGCGTCCCCGGCGCCAAGGGCGTCGACCCGCTGATGGCGGCCCGCGCGGTCGTCTTCGGCCAGGCCAGCGCCCTGGTGGCCGCCCTGGTCGCCGGCATGTACGGCGGCACGGGCGTCTTCCTCCTGGAGTACCTCGACATTCCCGCCCGCCGTGACCAGGCCATCTACGCCGGCTTCTCGGTCCTCACCGGCGTCGGCGTCATAGCGGCCGCCGTGTTCCTCGAGCGGGTCTGCAAGCTCCCGGAGGACGACGACGACCACTCGGGCGCGGCCCCCACGACCTGACCCGCGACAGCTGCCCGGGCGGGCTCAGCGCGCCATGATCAGGCTCATCGCCTCGTTGCGGGTGGCGGAGTCGCGCAGCTGACCGCGCACGGCCGAGGTGAGGGTCTTCGCGCCGGGCTTGCGGATACCGCGCATCGACATGCACATGTGCTCGCACTCGATGACGACGATCACGCCGCGCGGTTCCAGGATCTCCATCAGGGAGTCCGCGATCTGCGTGGTGAGACGTTCCTGCACCTGCGGTCGGCGGGCGTAGACGTCGACGAGGCGGGCGAGCTTCGACAGGCCGGTGATCTTCCCGCTGGTGGACGGGATGTACCCGACGTGAGCGACACCCCGGAAGGGGACCAGGTGGTGCTCGCACGTCGAGTACACCTCGATGTCCTTCACCAGGACCATCTCGTCGTGGCCGATGTCGAACGTCGTGGTCAGCACGTCCCCCGGACGCTGCCACAGCCCCGCGAATATCTCCTTGTACGCCCGCGCCACCCGCGCCGGCGTCTCCTGCAGACCCTCGCGGTCCGGGTCCTCGCCGACCGCGATCAGCAGTTCGCGTACGGCGTTCTCGGCGCGCTTCTCGTCGAACTCGCCGATCGGGTCCCGGCCGTCCAGCGTCACGGGGTCGGTCATCGGATGCCTCGTTCCTGTCTTCTCGCGTGCCGGCATACGGAAATGCCGCGCCCCCCAAGGCTAGAACCTGGAGGGCGCGGCATACATTCCGGGCCTGTCGGGCCCGCGGGGAGGGCCAGGGTCAGCTCTCCGGGCGGTCCTCCGGGGCTCGCTCCGGTGCCGGGGCGGGCTCCGCCGTGGTGCTCTTGGCGGTGGAGATCGCCGCCGTCGCACCGTTCGCCCCGTTCGTCAGCGCGAGCTCCTTGGGGGAGAGCACCGGCGGACGGGTCGAGGGGGTGCGGCGGGAGGAACCGGTCCAGGCGGGCCGGGGCGGACGCTTGACGATCGGGGCGAAGATCTCGGCGATCTCCTCCTTGCCCAGCGTCTCCTTCTCCAGCAGGGCGAGGACGAGGTTGTCGAGGACGTCGCGGTTCTCGACCAGGATCTCCCAGGCCTCGTTGTGCGCCGTCTCGATCAGCTTCTTGACCTCTTCGTCGACCAGCGCGGCGACCTCTTCCGAGTAGTCGCGCTGGTGCGCCATCTCACGGCCGAGGAAGGGCTCGGTGTTGTCGCCACCGAACTTGATCGCGCCGAGACGCTCGGTCATGCCGTACTGCGTGACCATCGCGCGGGCCACACCGGTGGCCTTCTCGATGTCGTTGGCGGCACCCGTGGTCGGGTCGTGGAAGACCAGTTCCTCGGCCGCGCGGCCGCCCAGCATGTAGGCGAGCTGGTCGAGCATCTCGTTGCGCGTGGTCGAGTATTTGTCCTCGTCCGGGAGCACCATCGTGTAACCGAGGGCACGGCCGCGGGAGAGGATCGTGATCTTGTGGACCGGGTCGGAGTTCGGTGAGGCCGCCGCGACCAGGGCGTGACCGCCCTCGTGGTACGCGGTGATCTTCTTCTCCTTGTCCGACATGATCCGGGTCCGCTTCTGCGGGCCCGCGACCACACGGTCGATCGCCTCGTCCAGCATGTGGTTGTCGATCAGCTTCTGGTCGCTGCGGGCCGTCAGCAGGGCGGCCTCGTTCAGCACGTTGGCCAGATCGGCACCGGTCATGCCGGGCGTGCGGCGGGCGACGGCCGACAGGTCGACGTCCGGGGCGACCGGCTTGCCCTTCTGGTGGACCTTGAGGATCTCCAGACGGCCCTGCATGTCCGGCCGGTCGACCGCGATCTGCCGGTCGAAGCGGCCCGGGCGCAGCAGCGCCGGGTCGAGGATGTCGGGCCGGTTCGTCGCGGCGATGAGGATCACGCCGCCCTTGACGTCGAAGCCGTCCATCTCGACGAGCAGCTGGTTCAGCGTCTGCTCGCGCTCGTCGTGACCGCCGCCCAGGCCGGCGCCGCGGTGGCGGCCGACCGCGTCGATCTCGTCGACGAAGACGATGGCCGGGGCGTTCGCCTTGGCCTGCTCGAACAGGTCGCGCACTCGGGAGGCACCGACACCGACGAACATCTCGACGAAGTCGGAACCGGAGATCGAGTAGAACGGCACGCCCGCCTCGCCCGCGACGGCACGCGCGAGCAGCGTCTTGCCGGTTCCGGGCGGGCCGTACAGCAGCACGCCCTTGGGGATCTTGGCGCCGACGGCCTGGAACTTCGCCGGCTCCTGGAGGAACTCCTTGATCTCGTGGAGCTCCTCGACGGCCTCGTCCGACCCGGCGACGTCGGAGAACGTCGTCTTCGGGGTGTCCTTGGTGATGAGCTTCGCCTTGGACTTGCCGAAGTTCATGACCCGGGAGCCGCCGCCCTGCATCTGATTCATCAGGAACAGGAAGACGACCACGATCAGGACGAACGGCAGCAGGGACAGCAGAATGCCGACGAACGCGTTCTGCTTGGACGGCGACACGGTGTAGCCGTCGGGGATCTGCTTGTCCTGGTACTTGTTCTGCAGGGTGCCGGCGATGGTCACGCCCTGGTCGCCGATGTAGCTCGCCTGGATCTTCGAGCTGCCCTTGATCTTCTCGCCGTCCTTGAGCTGGACCTTGATGGTCTGCTCGTCACCGGTGGTGAGCTTGGCCGACTCGACCTTGTTGTCGTTGATCGCCTGGACGACCTGGCCGGTGTCCACCGTCTTGTAGCCGCCGGACGAGCCGACGACCTGCATCAACACGACCACGGCAAGGACGGCCAGCACGATCCACATGACCGGCCCACGGAAGTATCGCTTCACGTCCATCCACACGGAGCGGTGCCGCCCCGTCCCTCCTGCCATAGTGAGTTTGATAAGACAGTTCTTCTGACGGTACCCCAGCCTGGTGGCCCGAAGCCGCACAGGACGGCCGACGTCCCGTCTGCATGCTCCAACGGCGCGGGGGCCGCCGGGGTTCCCGTTCCTCGCTACGGGGCTGTGCTAGCCGCCGTAGACGTGGGGCGCGAGCGTACCGACGAACGGCAGGTTCCGGTACTTCTCGGCGTAGTCGAGCCCGTAGCCGACGACGAACTCGTTGGGGATGTCGAAACCGACCCACTCGACGTCGATGGCGACCTTGGCGGCGTCGGGCTTGCGCAGCAGCGTGCACACCTTGAGGGAGGCGGGCTCCCGCGAGCCGAGGTTGGAGATCAGCCAGGACAGGGTCAGGCCGGAGTCGATGATGTCCTCGACGATCAGGACGTGCTTGCCCTTGATGTCGGTGTCGAGGTCCTTGAGGATGCGGACCACCCCGGAGGACTGGGTGCCCGCGCCGTACGAGGACACCGCCATCCAGTCCATGGTGACGGGGGTGGACAGCGACCGGGCGAGGTCGGCCATGACCATCACGGCGCCCTTGAGGACGCCGATGATGAGCAGGTCCTTGCCCTCGTACTCCGCGTCGATCTTCGCGGCCAGCTCGGCCAGCTTCGCGTCGATCTCTTCCTTGGTGATGAGTACCTTCTCGAGGTCGGCACCCATGTCGTTCGCGTCCACCCGCATCACTTTCGGTCGTCCCACCGGCCACTCCGGATCACCCTGGTGACCCCGGTCGGGTCGGTGGGAGGGTCCGGATTCAGCCTTGCCGAATCACCAGTCTGCCACCCTGCCGCCGGGCGACGACTTTGCCGGGGAGGTTGATGGCTCCCTGACCGCGCCAGCCGGTGATCAGCCGGTCGACTTCCTCGATGTGGCGGGCGAACAGCGCACCGGCCGGGGCCCCTGCGTCGATGGCGGCGCGGCGCAGGATCCTGCGCCGCACGGCGGGCGGCAGGGCGTAGAGCTTGGCGCACTCCAGGACGCCGGTGGCGTCACGGACGCCGGCCTCGGCCTGGCGGGCCCAGGTGTCGAGGGCGTCGGCGTCGTCCCGGGAGAGCTGGGCCGTGCGGGCGAGGGCCTCGACGACGCCCTTGCCCAGGGCCTTCTCGAGGGCGGGCAGACCCTCGTGGCGCAGCCGGGAGCGGGTGTACGCCGGGTCGGCGTTGTGGGGGTCGTCCCAGACGGGCAGGGACTGGACCATGCAGGCCTTGCGGGCGGTCTGGCGGTCCAGCTGCAGGAAGGGGCGCCGGTAACGGCCGCCGGCCCCCGAGACCGCGGCCATGCCCGACAGGGAGCGGATCCCGGAGCCGCGGGCGAGGCCCAGCAGCACGGTCTCGGCCTGGTCGTCGCGGGTGTGGCCGAGGAGGACGGCCGCGGCGCCGTGCCGGGCGGCGGCGTCGTCCAGGGCGGCGTAGCGTGCGTCGCGGGCGGCCGCCTCGGGGCCGCCGGCGCGGCCGACGGTCACGGCGGTCGCCTCGACGGGGTCGAGGCCGAGTTCGCGCAGGCGCAGGACGACTTCTTCGGCGCGCAGGTCGGAGCCGTTCTGCAGGCCGTGGTCGACGGTGACGCCGCCGGCGCGGATGCCGAGCCGGGGGGCCTCGAAGGCGAGGGCGGAGGCGAGCGCCATCGAGTCGGCGCCGCCGGAGCACGCCACGAGCACGAGCGGCGACGGCGGACGCTCGGGGGCGCGCTCGGCGGCCGTCCCGGCGGGGACGCCGGCCGTGGTGTTCAGTTCGGTGAGGATGTCGTGGAGGACGCGGCGGACCGCCAGGCGTATCGCCGCGACCGCAGGATGGGGACCCATGTCCGGTGCCCTTCATGAAGTTTTCGGGGGGTGAGCCCGAGTTTGGTCACGCAGAGTGCCTAGATGGTGACAGAAACGGGCCGTTCCCCGAGCATCGCACGCCTGCCGAGGGCTCACGGTCCCTCGGACGGGTGATTGAAGAGGCGTTTGCCTGCCGTCGGCCGGAATCGTTCACGGCCTGTCCGCCGGGCTCACGACTCCGGCTTGCGGTGCACCCGCGCGATCCAGTCCGCCGGTTTGGCGATCTCCGACTTGGTGGGGAGGGTGTTGGGCGAGGTCCACACGCGATTGAAGCCGTCCATGCCGCACTCGTCGACGACGGCCCGGACGAAGCGTTCGCCGTCCCGGTACTGGCGGAGCTTGGCGTCCAGGCCGAGCAGCTTGCGCAGGGCCATGTCGAGGCGGGATGCGCCCTTGGCGCGGCGCTGCTGGAACTTCTCGCGGATCTCCCCGACGCTCGGCACGACCGCGGGGCCGACCCCGTCCATCACGAAGTCGGCGTGCCCCTCCAGCAGGGACATCACCGCGGTGAGACGGCCGAGGACCTCCCGCTGGGCGGGGGTCTGCACCAGCTCGACGAGCGACCGGCCGCCGTCGTCCTCCTCGCCCTCGGGGCGTCCGCCGGCGAGCGTCTGGGCGGCCTCGCGGACGCGCTCCAGCACCGTCATGGGGTCGACGTCGGTCTCCGCGAGGAACGACTGGATTTCGCCCTCGAGGTGGTCGCGCAGCCAGGGCACGGCGGTGAACTGAGTCCGGTGGGTCTCCTCGTGCAGGCACACCCACAGGCGGAAGTCGTGGGGTTCGACGTCGAGTTCGCGCTCTACGTGGACGATGTTCGGCGCGACGAGCAGCAGCCGGCCGCCGCCGTTCGCCCCGGCGGGGAGGTCGCGGCCGGCCGGGGCGAAGGTCTCGTACTGGCCGAGGACGCGGGAGGACAGGAACGACAGCAGCATGCCCAGCTCCACGCCGGTGACCTTGCCGCCGACGGCGCCGAGGACGGCGCTGCCGGGGGAGCCTCCGCGGCGCTCCTCCATCTTCTCCAGGAGGGGCTTGAGGATCTCCCGGAACCCCGCGACGTTCGCCCGGACCCAGCCGGGCCGGTCGACGACGAGGACGGGGGTGTCGTGGGCCTCGTCGGTGGCCATACGAGTGAAGCCCCGGACGTGTTCCTCCGAGGCTTTGGCGTGGCGGCGGAGCTCCGCGACTACGGCCCGGGCCTCGTCGCGGCTCACCTCGGGGCCCGGTCGTACGAGCCGGGTCGCGGTCGCCACCGCGAGATTCCAGTCGACCATGCCGGAAGATGCGCCGATGCTCGTCATTCCTCAACGGTACGTGAGCGCTGCCGCTGGGGGCAGGCTGTGCGGGGCGGTGGGGTGGGCGGGCTCGTGGGTGAACGGGGCTGGGGCCGACCGGGAGTGGGCCCGCGGCTACGACGACGGCTGCGGGGCCAGGGACGTCGCCGCTCTGTCCAGGGCCCTCTGGGCTGCCTCCGCGCTGTCCGTGCCGTGGGCCAGGAAGGCGAAGGCCAGCAGGCGGCCGTCGGGCGTGGCGACGGTGCCGGCGAGGGTGTTCACGCCGCTCAGCGTGCCGGTCTTGGCGCGGACGAGGCCGGCCGCGCCGTCCGCGTAGCGGCTGCTCAGCGTGCCGGTGAAGCCGGCGATGGGCAGTCCGGTGAGGACCGGGCGGAGCTCGGGCCGGGCCGGGTCGGCCGCCTTGGCGAGCAGGGCCGTCAGGAGGTCGGCGGTGATCCGGTCGGTGCGGTCCAGGCCGCTGCCGTCGTGGAACACCGCGCCCTGCACGGGCAGGCCGAGCTGCTTCAGCCGGGCGGTGAGGGCGGCGGAGACACCGTCGAAGTCCGCGCGCTGCCCGCTCGCCAGGGCCGTGTGGCGGGCCAGTGCCTCGGCGAGGTCGTTGTCGCTGTTGGTCAGCATCCGCTCGACCAGCGCGGACAGCGGAGGCGAGGAGACGGTGGCGAGGGTGGTGGAGCGGGCCGTGGCCTTGGAGGGGCCCGGGGCCGACGTCTTGATGCCGTGAGCCTTCAGGAAGCCGGCGAAGGCGCGGGCCGCGTCCGCCGCCGGGTCCTCCGCGCGCCGGGCCGTGCCGCTGGTGGAGTCGTTCGTGCGGGCCTCGTCGGCCATCAGGGCGGTGACGCGGGCGAGGTTCTCGTTGACCCCGATCGGGTGCATTTCCGTACCGGCGAAGAGGGTCGTGTCGTACGACAGCGTCACCTCGCGCACGCCCCGCTTCTTCAGGGCCGCGGCGGTCTTCTCGGCCAGGGTGCGCAGGCTCGCCAGGCCGCCGGCGCGGGCGCGGGCGGTGAGGGTCGGGTCGCCGCCGCCGACGAGGACGAGTTCACCCGTGTCGGACTCCAGGGCCGTGCGGGTGGTGAGGCGGTGGTCGGGGCCGAGGGCGGCCAGGGCGGCGACCGCGGTGGCGATCTTGGTGGTGGAGGCGGGGGTCAGCGCGGTGCCGGCGCCTGCGCCGTACAGCCGTTCGCCGGTGGTCAGGTCGACGACCGCCGCCCCGCGCCGGGTGCCGAGCGCGGGGTCGTCGAGGAGGGGCCCGAGGGCGTCGGCGAGGGCCTTGCCGCGCGGTGCCGCCTTGACGCCGCCGGGTGCGGTGCCGGCGGTGCCGGCGAGCGCGGTCAGGACGGACGCGGCGCTGGGGGCGGGCCGGGGCTTCCCGCCGGAGGCCGCGGCGGCGCCGGAGGATCCGTGATCTGCGCCACCCGTGCGTTCCAGGGCGACTGCCCGGTCCCGCTCGGCCGTACGCTGACCCGTGGAGTCCCAGGGGCCGGCGGCGGTCACCACACCGGCGGCCAGTGCCAGCCCGGCGGTGGCGGCGCCGGCGGTGTACTGCCAGGTCTTCGGCCTGCGGGTGAGCTGCGGTGTCGTGGCCCGCGCGAGCCGCGTCAGACGCGGCCGGGCGGCCCGGGCGGCGCGTGCGAGACGCGGTCGTACGGCGCCCGCGGCCCGCACCACGTGCGGTCTCGCGGCCCGCCAAGGCCTCAGCTCTGGCACTACCACCAGCCCCTTTCGCGATCACACACCTGCGTGAGGGACACTTAACCACCAGAACTATGTGCTGATCATGGAGGAGCGTCCGGTGGAGTTCGACGTCACGATCGAGATCCCGAAGGGTTCGCGGAACAAGTACGAGGTGGACCACGAGACCGGTCGTATCCGCCTGGACCGTCGCCTGTTCACGTCGACCGCCTACCCGACCGACTACGGCTTCGTCGAGAACACCCTCGGCGAGGACGGCGACCCGCTGGACGCCCTGGTCATCTTGGACGAGCCGACCTTCCCGGGCTGCCTCATCCGCTGCCGCGCGATCGGCATGTTCCGCATGACGGACGAGGCCGGCGGTGACGACAAGCTGCTGTGCGTGCCGTCCACGGACCCGCGTGTGGAGCACCTGCGTGACATCCACCACGTGTCGGAGTTCGACCGCCTGGAGATCCAGCACTTCTTCGAGGTCTACAAGGACCTGGAGCCCGGCAAGTCCGTCGAGGGCGCCGACTGGGTCGGCCGCACCGACGCCGAGGCCGAGATCGAGCGGTCCTACAAGCGCTTCAAGGACCAGGGCGGCCACTGAGCAGGAGCCCCTCCCGTGACGGGCCGCACGCCGACGCGTGCGGCCCGTCGACGTTTGGGTGCGCATACTGAGGGTTAGAGGAGGGTGTGTCGTACCCAGGGAGCACAACGCACGTGACGGAGGCGGAGGACCGCAAACCGCAGTCGGACGAGGCGCACAGCGCCTTCCGGCAGCCGCAAGGGGTCGCGGCGTCGGCCGACGGCGAGTCGTCGACGACGTCCGAGTTCGAGATCCCGCAAGGGCTGGCCGTCGCCCGGACCGCGGGCTCGGAGTCCGAGACGACCTCGGAGTTCGCGCTGCCGGAGGGGCTGGACGTGCCCCCGGCGACGGCCGCCGAGTCGGAGGGGTCGGCGTTCAGCACGCCGAGCACCTACAGCGCGTGGACCGCGCCGGCCGCGTTCACCCCGGCGAGCGGCGTCCCGCTGGTGAACCTGACCAAGGACGTGCCGTGGCAGGACCGGATGCGCGCGATGCTGCGCATGCCGGTGGCCGAGCGGCCCGCGCCGGAGACGGCGCAGCGGCACGACGACGACACCGGGCCCGCCGTGCCGCGCGTGCTCGACCTGACGCTGCGTATCGGGGAGCTGCTGCTGGCGGGCGGTGAGGGCGCCGAGGACGTGGAGGCGGCGATGTTCGCGGTCTGCCGTTCCTACGGCCTGGACCGCTGCGAGCCGAACGTCACCTTCACGTTGCTGTCGATCTCCCACCAGCCGTCCCTGGTCGAGGACCCGGTGACGGCGTCGCGGACCGTGCGCCGCCGGGGCACCGACTACACGCGGCTCGCGGCCGTGTTCCAGCTGGTGGACGACCTCAGCGACCCGGACACGCACATCTCCCTGGAGGAGGCCTACCGGCGCCTCGCGGAGATCCGCCGCAACCGGCACCCGTACCCGACCTGGGTCCTGACCGCGGCGAGCGGATCACTGGCCGGTGCGGCCTCGCTGCTCGTCGGCGGTGACGTGATCGTGTTCTTCGCGGCCCTGTTCGGCGCGATGCTCGGCGACCGGCTGGCATGGCTGTGCGCGGGGCGCGGACTGCCGGAGTTCTACCAGTTCGCGGTGGCCGCGATGCCGCCGGCCGCGATAGGGATCGCGCTGACGCTGACCCACGTCGACGTAAAGGCGTCCGCGGTCATCACCGGTGGCCTGTTCGCCCTGCTCCCGGGGCGGGCGCTGGTCGCGGGCGTGCAGGACGGTCTGACCGGCTTCTACATCACCGCCGCCGCGCGTCTGCTGGAGGTCATGTACTTCTTCGTCAGCATCGTCGCCGGAGTGCTGGTGGTGCTGTACTTCGGCGTCCAGCTGGGCGCCGAGCTGAACCCGGACGCCGCGCTGGGCACGGGCGACCAGCCGGTCGTGCAGATCTGCGCGTCGATGCTGCTGTCGCTGGCCTTCGCGATCCTGCTCCAGCAGGAGCGGGCGACGGTGCTGGCGGTGACCCTGAACGGCGGCGTCGCCTGGTGCGTGTACGGCGCCATGCACTACACCGGTGGGATCTCGCCGGTGGCCTCCACGGCCGCGGCGGCGGGGCTGGTGGGCCTGTTCGGGCAGCTGATGTCCCGGTACCGGTTCGCGTCGGCCCTGCCGTACACGACCGCGGCGATCGGGCCGCTGCTGCCCGGTTCGGCGACGTACTTCGGGCTGCTGGCGATCGCGCAGAGCGAGGTGGACGCGGGGCTGCTGTCGCTGTCGAAGGCGGTGGCGCTCGCCATGGCCATCGCCATCGGGGTGAACCTCGGTGGCGAGATCTCGCGGCTGTTCCTCAAGGTGCCGGGCGCGGCGAGTGCCGCCGGCAGGCGGGCGGCCAAACGGACCCGGGGTTTCTAGGGCGCCCAGCGGGGCGGGGGGGCGGCGGCGAGTGCGGGTCCGTCATGGCGTCTCGCGCAGTGCCCCGCGCCCCTGCGGGGAGCTTCAGTGGCCCTGGTCGTACGGGTACTGGCCGCCCTGCTGCTCGCCGTAGGGCTGCTGTCCGTAGGTCTGCGGGTACTGCTGGGCGTACGGCTGCTGCTGGTTGCCGTAGCCCTCGTTGCCGTAGCCCTGGCCCTGGTCGCCGTAGGGCTGGTTCCCGTAGCCCTGGTCGTACTGCGGCTGCTGGGGCTGCTGGGGCTGCTGGTACGGGTCGACGCGGCGGAGCTGGGTCGTCGCGTCGTCCATGGCCGGGTACTGCGGCTGTCGGTGCTGCTGCTGGGCCGCCGGACGCACCGGCTCGGCCGCCGCGGCGCGCTTCTTCTTCCCGCGCTCGCGCAGGTACTCGATGCCGATCGGGACGACCGAGACCAGGACGATCAGGACGAGGATCGCCTCGACGTTGGTGCGGATCAACTCGATCTGGCCGAGCCAGTAGCCCGCGAGGGTGACGCCCGTGCCCCAGGCCACACCGCCGATGACGTTGAACGTGAGGAACGTGCGGTACTTCATACGGCCGGCGCCCGCCACGATGGGGGCGAAGGTGCGCACGATCGGCACGAAGCGGGCCAGGACGATCGCCTTGGGGCCGTACTTCTCCATGAACTCGTGGGCCTTCTCCAGGTTCTCCTGCTTGAAGAGTCTGGAGTTGGGCCGGCTGAAGAGCTTGGGACCGAAGAACTTGCCGATCATGTAGCCCACTTGGTCACCGAGGACGGCGGCGGCCACGATCAGGGCGCACACCAGCCACAGCGGCTGACTGATGTACTGCCCCTGGGCGACGAACAGGCCCGCCGTGAACAGCAGCGAGTCGCCGGGCAGGAACGCGAAGAGACCGGACTCGGCGAAGACGATCAGCAGGATGCCGGCCAGACTGAAGGTCTCGATCAGGTAGTCCGGGCTCAGCCACTCGGGGCCGAGCGCAAGCGTGGTCACGGGATTGTGGCTCCTGCACTGGGGGGCGGGCTGGGGCTTGGCTGCCCCAACGTATCAACGCGGCCGTCGGGGCCCAGGTTCCACGGACGTCCCAGGGGTGCGCTGTGCGCCCGGCCGGGGAACCCTGTGAACCATGGGCATTGAAGAATACGGCGGCGGACAGGGCCCTCAGCCCGACGTACTCGTCGTGACCACGAACGACCTGCCCGGACACCGTGTGCAGGAGGTGCTCGGGGAGGTCTTCGGACTGACCGTACGCTCCCGGCACCTGGGGAGCCAGATCGGTGCCGGGCTGAAGTCACTGGTCGGCGGTGAGCTGCGCGGGCTCACCAAGACCCTCGTCGAGACCCGCAACCAGGCCATGGAGCGGCTCGTGGAGCAGGCACGCGCGCGTGGCGCCAACGCGGTGCTGTCGTTCCGCTTCGACGTGACCGAGGCCGCGGACGTGGGCACCGAGGTGTGCGCGTACGGGACGGCGGTGGTGGGGGGGGGGGGGGGGGGCGCCCCCCCCCCCCCCCCCCCCCCCGGGGGGGGGGGGGGGGGGGGGGGGGGGCCCCGCCCCCACCCCCCCCCCGCCGCGCCCCCCCCCC
>NZ_JBIDAN010000003.1:522283-599729 GCF_043202495.1 Streptomyces sp. NPDC048185 | reverse complement strand
ACGTGGGGGGGGGGGCGGGGGGGGGGGGGCGGGCGCGGGGGGGGGCGGGGGGGGGGGGGGGGGGGGGGGGGGGGGGGGGGGGGGGGGGGGGGGGGGGCGCCCCCCCCCCCCCCCCCCCCGCCGCTCAGGGGGTGTGCCGGACGGCGTTGGCGAGGATCGCGTCACGCAGGTAGGCGGCGAGGCCCGGCCTGGCCGCGTCGATGTTTCGCGTGAAACGTTCGTCGGAGACGTACATCTCGCCCAGGCAGGTGTGCATCTCGTACCCGCAGTCGTAGTGGTTGCGGGCGATCCCCCGACGGTGGTCCTCGGCGGCGTCCATGGCCGCCTCGGAGTCGGCGGGCTCACCGGCGTCCATCAGGGCGACGAAGCGCCGGGTGAGCTCGTCGGCCTCGTCCTGGATGCGCTGCCAGTCCTCCTTGGTGTACGAGGCGGCCTTCTCCTGCGACTGACGGTAGGCGTCGGTGCCGCCCCAGCGCTCCTGGACCTCCTCCTGGTACTGGTCGGGGTCGAAGTCGCCGAAGACCTCGAACTTCTCCTCGGGCGTGAGGTTGATGCCCATGCTGCGTGCCTCCATGGCCTGCTCCACGGCCGCCGCCATCTTCTGCAGCTTCTCGATCCGGGCGGTCAGCAGCTCGTGCTGGCGGCGCAGGTGCGCGCGCGGGTCCGCATCCGGGTCGTCGAGCAGGCCGGCGACCTCGTCGAGCGGAAAGCCGAGTTCCCGGTAGAACAGGATCTGCTGCAGCCGGTCGAGGTCCGCGTCGCTGTAGCGCCGGTGGCCCGCGTGGCTGCGCTCGCTCGGGGTGAGCAGGCCGATGTCGTCGTAGTGGTGCAGGGCGCGCACCGTCACTCCGGCGAAGCCGGCCACCTGTCCCACGGAGTAGCTCACTTCCGCTCCCTTCTTGTGACGCCGTCCACGCTCCCTCCTCACGCCACGTGAGGTGCAAGCCCGGATGCGCGACGCACGGCCCGGACCTAGCGTCGGTCGCATGCCACTGCACCGCGGACACCACCAGGACCACGAGGGCGCCGACCGCCGCCGGCTCGCCGCGAACCCCTTCCACGGTTCGGCGAATCCGACCAGTGGCATGACCGAGGCACCGCCCACGCACCGCCTGCCGGACGCTCCCCTGCCGCCGTCGACGGCCTACGAGCTGGTCCACGACGAGCTGATGCTGGACGGCAACGCCCGGCTGAATCTGGCCACCTTCGTCACCACCTGGATGGAACCGCAGGCCGGGGTGCTGATGGCCGAGTGCCGGGACAAGAACATGATCGACAAGGACGAGTATCCCCGCACCGCCGAGCTGGAGCGGCGCTGTGTGGCGATGCTCGCCGACCTGTGGCACGCACCCGACCCGTCGGCGGTCGTGGGCTGCTCCACGACGGGGTCGAGCGAGGCGTGCATGCTGGCCGGGATGGCGCTGAAGCGGCGCTGGGCGCAGCGGAACGCCGACCGGTACCCGGGGGCGCGGCCCAATCTGGTGATGGGTGTGAACGTCCAGGTGTGCTGGGAGAAGTTCTGCAACTTCTGGGAGGTGGAGGCCCGGCAGGTGCCGATGGAGGGCGACCGCTTCCACCTCGACCCGCAGGCTGCCGCCGAGCTGTGCGACGAGAACACCATCGGCGTCGTCGGCATCCTCGGCTCCACCTTCGACGGGTCCTACGAGCCGGTCGCCGACCTGTGCGCGGCCCTGGACGCCCTCCAGGAGCGGACCGGACTCGACATTCCCGTGCACGTCGACGGGGCCTCCGGTGCCATGGTCGCGCCCTTCCTGGACGAGGACCTGGTGTGGGACTTCCGGCTGCCGAGGGTCGCCTCGATCAACACGTCGGGTCACAAGTACGGGCTCGTGTACCCGGGCGTCGGCTGGGCGCTGTGGCGGGACGCGGACGCCCTGCCCGAGGAGCTGGTGTTCCGGGTCAACTACCTGGGCGGCGACATGCCGACCTTCGCGCTGAACTTCTCCCGCCCGGGGGCGCAGGTGGTCGCGCAGTACTACACCTTCCTGCGCCTGGGCCGCGAGGGCTACCGGGAGGTGCAGCAGGCCGCGCGGGACGTGGCCCGGGGCCTGGCCGACCGGGTGGAGGCGCTCGGCGACTTCCGGCTGCTGACGCGGGGCGACCAGCTCCCCGTGTTCGCGTTCACCACGGCGGACGGCGTGAGCGGTTACGACGTCTTCGACGTGTCCCGCCGGCTGCGCGAGGGCGGCTGGCTGGTGCCCGCGTACACCTTCCCGCCGCACCGCGAGGACCTCTCCGCGCTGCGGGTGGTGTGCCGCAACGGCTTCTCGGCCGACATGGCGGACCTGCTCGTCCAGGACCTGGAGCGGCTGCTGCCGGAGCTGCGCCGGCAGCCGCACCCCCTGACCCACGACAAGGGCGCGGCCACCGGCTTCCACCACTAGGGCGTGTCCCTACCGGCTCAGGTGCGCGAACCTGCGGACCGCCAGCGGGAAGAACACGGCGAGCAGGACCAGCGGCCAGACGACGGCCGCCCAGAAGTGCCCGGACGCGCCGCCGGGGCCGCCGAACAGGTCGCGGACGGCCGTGGCGGTCTGGGAGAGCGGGTTCCACTGGACGACCGTGCCCAGCCAGCCGGGCATGGAGTGCGGTGTGGCGAAGGCGTTGGAGAGGAAGCCGACCGGCCAGACCAGGATCTGCACGGCCTGCACGAGCTCCGGTTTCCCCGCCACCAGGGACAGGAAGATGCCGATCCACAGCATGGCGAACCGGAAGAGCAGGAGCAGGCCCACCGCGCCGAGGAACGCGCCGGGGCCGCCGTGGGCACGCCAGCCGAGCGCGTAGCCGACCGCGATCATCACCGCGAGCCCGGCAGCCGACTGCAGCATGTCGGCGGCCGAGCGGCCCACCAGCACCGCGCCGTTGGCCATCGGCAGGGAGCGGAAGCGGTCGATGACGCCCTTGTCGAGGTCTTTGGTGACGGCGATCATGGTGCCCTCCAGGCCGAAGGCCATGGTGAGCGCCAGCATTCCGGGGACCAGGTAGTCGACGTAGTCGCCGCTCACGCCCCGGCCGCCGCCGACCAGGTAGCCGAACATCAGCAGCAGCATGACGGGGAAGGCGAGACCGACGACGACCGTGACGGGCTGCCGCGCCCAGCGGGCCAGTTCGCGGCGGGTCATGGTCCAGGAGTCGGTCAGGGCGAAGGTGGTCATGCGGCCTCCTCGGCGTGGTCGGTGAGGTGCAGGAACACCTCGTCCAGGGTCGGTCGGCGCAGGGCCACGTCCTCGGCCTCGATCCCGGCCTCCCGCAGCGCCCGTACGACACCGGAGAGCGCGGCCATGCGGTCGGTGACCGGCGCGCTGAGCAGCCGGCGGTCGGGGTCGACGCGGACGCCGGTGAGCGGCAGCAGGACGGCCGCGGCGCCGAGCTGACCGGCGTCGCGCAGGACCACGTCGATGCGGTCGCCGCCGGTGGCGGCCTTCAGTTCGTCGGCCGTGCCGTCGGCGACGACCCGGCCGGCGTCGACGACGGAGATGCGGTGGGCCAGCTGGTCGGCCTCCTCCAGGTACTGGGTGGTGAGCAGGACCGTCGTGCCGCCGCCGACCAGGGAGCGGACCGAGTCCCACACCTCGGTGCGGCCGCGCGGGTCGAGTCCGGTGGTCGGTTCGTCCAGGAAGAGCACCTCCGGCTCGGTGATGAGGGACGCCGCGAGGTCCAGGCGGCGCCGCATGCCGCCGCTGTAGGCACTGACCGGCTTGCGTCCGGCGTCGGTGAGATCGAAGCGCTCCAGCAGTTCACCGGCACGCGTGCGTGCCCGCCGGGCGCCGAGGTGGTGCAGGCGGCCGAACAGCTCCAGGTTCTGCCGGCCGCCGAGTTCCTCGTCGAGCGCCGCGTGCTGGCCGAGCAGGCCGATGCGCAGTCGCACGGCGTACGCCTCGCCGACCACGTCGTGCCCGGCCACCTCGATCCGGCCCCCGTCCGGCCGCAGCAGGGTGGACAGGATCCGGACGAGGGTGGTCTTGCCCGCGCCGTTGGGACCGAGCACTCCGTGCACCGTGCCGCGCGTGACCGTCAGGTCGAGCCCGTCCAGCGCGTTCTTGCTGCCGTACCTCTTGCGTGCCCCTTCGACGGTGATCGCCGCGTCGGCCACTGACCCTCCCCAGTTAGTCAAACTTGACTACTCGACTCGCGAAGATATTCCCGCCTACGCGATCGGTCAAACTTGATTAATAAGTGCTCCGGTCAGTCGCCATCCCGGGGGTGCCGCTCCCCCGTGGCGTAGGGGTTCTCCTCGCCCTCCGCCAGGACGCCGACGAACGGCTCGCCCTCCCCGGCGAAGGTGTACGCACCCCGGTGGATGCGCTCCACGAGCGCGCGGGTCCACTCGGCGCCGGTGTCGGCGGAGTGCACCCAGAGGTTCATGATCTCGCCGATGTGACCGAGCTGGCCGGGGCCCTCCTCGGGCGTGTAGTACGTGGTGACGGACTCGCGCCACTCCCGGATGCCCCGGATCCGCTCCTCCAGGAGGGCCAGCACCTCCTCGCGGCCGAGATCGACCATGAAGCCGAGTCCGGCGGCGAGCACGTCCGGCTTCTGGTCGTGGGCGGTGAGGGACGCCCGCAGCAGGGCGAAGTACTCCTCGGTGCCCTTCCCGGTGATCTCGTACTCCGTGCGCGGCGGTCCCCCCGCGGTCGACGGGGCGATCTCGTGCGCGTGCAGCAGACCCTGCTTGGCCATCTGCTTGAGCGCGTGGTAGATCGAGCCGGGCTTGGCGTTGGACCACTCGTGCGCGCCCCAGTACTCCAGGTCGTTGCGCACCTGGTACCCGTGGGCCCGCCCGTGCTGGCGGACGGCGCCGAGCACGAGGAGACGGATCGCTGACATGGGACCAGGTTAGGCGCGGACGGGGCCGGACCCGCCGCCGGTCCGGCCCGCGCCGCTCAGAACGGGAACCCGCTGCGTCCGTGCTGCACCGAGATCCACTTCTGCGTGGTGAAGGCGTCCAGCATCGTGTCGCCGTTGAGCCGGCCGATGCCGGAGTGCTTCTCGCCGCCGAAGGGCACGATCGGCTCGTCGTGCACGGTGCCGTCGTTCACGTGGAACATGCCGGTGTCGATCCGCTTGGCGAACGCGACGCCCCGCTCGACGTCCGCCGTGTGCACGGCGCCGCTCAGGCCGTAGGGGGTGTCGTTGACCAGGCGTACCGCCTCCTCCTCGCCGTCGAAGGGGACGAGGAAGGCGACGGGGCCGAAGACCTCCTGCCGCAGCAGCGCCGAGCCGGCCGGGACGTCGGTCAGGACCGACGGCGTGACGAGGTTGTCGGTGACCGTGCCGCGCACCAGGGCGGTCGCGCCCTCGGCGAGCGCCTGCTCGACCACTCCCTCGACGGCGTCCGCCTGCGAGGAGTTGATCACCGGGCCGATGACGGTCGACGGGTCGCGCGGGTCACCGGCCTTGAGGGTCCTGACCTTGGCGACGAACTTCTCGGTGAACTCGTCGGCGACCGCCCGGTCGACCAGCACCCGGTTGGCTGCCATGCAGACCTGGCCCTGGTGGACGAAGCGGCTGAAGACGGCGGCGTCGACCGCGTAGTCGACGTCGGCGTCGTCGAGGACCACCAGCGCACTGTTGCCGCCCAGTTCGAGGACCGAGCGCTTGAAGTTGGCGGCGCACACCGTGGCCACGTGGCGGCCGACCTTGTCGGAACCGGTGAAGGAGATGACCTTCGGGACCGGGTGCTCCAGGAAGGCGTCGCCGATCTCCGCGATGTCGGTGACCACGACGTTGAGCAGGCCGCCCGGCAGGCCGGCGTCCTGGAAGAGCTTCGCGACCAGGGTGCCGCCGACGACCGGCGTGTTCTGGTGCGGCTTGAGGACGACGCCGTTGCCCAGCGCGAGGGCCGGGGCGACCGACTTCAGGGAGAGCAGGAAGGGGAAGTTGAAGGGGCTGATGACGCCCACGACACCGACCGGCACCCGGTAGACGCGGTTCTCCTTGCCGTCGACCGGGGACGGGATGATCCGGCCCTCGGGCGCCAGCGCCAGGTGGACCGCCTCGCGCAGGAACTCCTTGGCGAGGTGCAGCTCGAAGGCGGCCTTCAGCCGGGTGCCGCCCAGCTCGGCGACGATCGCCTCGCTGATCTCGGCCTCGCGCTCCTCCACCAGGCGCAGCGCCTTCTCGAACACCGCGCGGCGCGCGTACGGGTTCGTCGCCGCCCACTGCTTCTGCGCGCGCTCGGCCGCCCGGTAGGCGGCGTCGACCTCGTCGACGGTGGCTATCGTGATCGAGGCCAGCTTCTCGTCGTCGTACGGGTTGAAGTCGATGATGTCCCAGGACCCGGTGCCCGTCCGCCACTCGCCGTCGATGTACTGCCGGGCGAGGTCGGTGAAGTACGACGACATGTGATCCCTCAATCCCCTAGCTGCCGCAGCCCCCGCGAGCGAGCCGCCTGGTCGGGCGTCATCGTACTTACGTTTCAAGTGAGTTGGAGAAGTCCCCGCAGAAGGTCCCGGCTCTCGTCGGGTCCCGGACTGTCCTGCTGGAGCTCCTTCAGCGCCGTCTCGTACTGGGTGACGTCCTCGCGCTTGTCCAGGTACAGGGCACTCGTGAGCTGCTCCAGGTACACGACGTCCGAGAGGTCGGACTCGGGGAAGCTGAGGAGCGTGAACGCGCCACTTTCGCCGGAGTGCCCGCCGAAGCCGAACGGCATGACCTGAAGCCGCACATTGGGACGTTCCGACATGTCGATCAGGTGCTGGAGCTGTCCGCGCATCGCCGCCCGGTCGCCGTACGGACGGCGCAGCGCGGCCTCGTCCAGGACGATGTGGAACTCGGGGGCGTTCTCGGAGACGAGGTGTTTCTGCCGCTCCAGGCGCAGCGCCACCCGCCGCTCGACGTCCTCCTCGCTCGCGCCCTTCATGCCGCGCCGGACGACCGCGCGGGCGTACTCCTCGGTCTGCAGCAGGCCGTGCACGAACTGCACCTCGTACACGCGGATCAGCGACGCGGCCCCCTCGAGGCCCACATAGGTGGGGAACCAGCTGGGCAGTACGTCGGAGTAACTGTGCCACCAGCCCGCGACGTTGGCCTCTTTGGCCAGGGAGAGCAGGGAGGCGCGCTCCTGCTCGTCCGTGATGCCGTACAGCGTCAGCAGGTCCTCGACGTCCCTCGTCTTGAAGCTCACCCGGCCCAGCTCCATCCGGCTGATCTTCGATTCCGAGGCGCGGATCGAGTAGCCCGCCGCCTCGCGCGTGATCCCCCGCGTCTCACGCAGTCGCCTGAGTTGTGACCCGAGCAGCATGCGCCGCACCACCGATCCGGGCTCTCCCGCGCTCACGTTCGCCAGCCTCCCCAACCGTCTTCAGGGGCCGAAGTCTGCCACTAAAACACTCCGAGCAGTACTCGTCCGGTTACGGAAACGGAATCGAGCCAAAGAGAACGCGCAGGAAGGGTCCGGGAGTTGACGCCGTCCGTTCGGGATGCGAGGTGAAGGCGGCGCGAAGGTGACGGAAAAATTGCCCAACAAGCGGTACGGGCATGTCCATTTCGGTCACGTGCACGTGCATCTGCCCTTGCATCTGCGGTGGGCTTCCGAAACCATGGTCCCGCACCACCGCGCCGCATCGCTACGACCGCGAATTCCCGGGAGTGCCTCGCATGGGGACGAATGGATCGACCATGCTCGAGCCGTTACGGCAGGGCCTTCCCCCACTCGACCCCGCGGCCGTCTCCAACGCCGCCTCGTGCGCCCTGCCGCCCCGCTACGAGGCGGTGCGCGAGGCCCGCCGGTTCACCCGCGGGACACTCGACGGCTGGGAGATGGGCGACCGATTCGACGACGTCTGCCTCGTCGTGTCCGAGCTCGTCACCAACGCCCTGCGGCACGCCCTGCCGGCCGACACCCCGCGACTGGCCGACCGGAACGGTCCCGTACGGCTGCATCTGATGCGCTGGACCGAGCGCCTGGTGTGCGCCGTGCGCGATCCCAGCCACGACAGCCCGGTCGCCCGGGACACCGACGACTTCTCGGCGGAGTCGGGCCGCGGCCTGTTCCTCGTCGACTCCTTCAGCGACAGCTGGGGCTGGCACCCGCTCGCCGGCACGCTCGGGGGCAAGGTCGTCTGGGCGCTGTTCCGGCTCCAGCGGCCCGTCGACTGACCGTTCGACGTGTTGTCGTCGGGGGCGGCGTCGGCAGCTCGCGATCAGCTCGCGATCAGGTGGTCGAACTCGCCGTCCTTGACGCCCAGCAGCATGGCCTCGATCTCGGCACGCGTGTAGACGAGCGCGGGGCCGTCCGGGAAACGGGAATTGCGCACGGCGACACCGCCGTCGGGCAGCCGCGCGAACTCCACGCAGGAGCCCTGCGAGTTGCTGTGCCGGCTCTTCTGCCAGGCCACGTCGTGCAGCTGCGTGGCGGCCATGCCGTTGTACACGCCGGACGCGTCGTCAACGTCGTACACGTCGTGGTCCACAGGTCGCTCCCCGGTGGTGCACTGGCTGGTGTGGCCATTGATGCAGCGGTCAACTGGTCCGGATCATAACCTTGATCACGTGCCGATGCATGAGCAAATGCACGTGCACGCGCGGTGTTCCTCCGGTTACAGCGCTGACGGCCGCATCACCGAAAGCCCTTGCCCTCTTTGACGCCCGCTCCGAAGAAGTCGTTCCCGCGTCTGCCCCCGGAATTGGAGAACATGCAACAACACACGGGGGTCGGTCGGCGGAGCGGGCCCCGGTGCCGGCGGTGTGCCGTCGGCGCGTCGGCGAGGACGCCGCAGGTCAGCGGAGTACGTACGGCAGCAACGCCATCTCCCGGCGCCGCGCACCGGACCGAACCGCGGCAGTCCTCCGCAGGCCGTCGTCCACCGGGGCCGAACGGCTCGCCGCGCAGTGCGAGTCGCGCCACCGGGCCCGGAACGCGACCCCCCACGCGCGTGCGCTACCTCGACCCGGCCGACGGGCACCCGCACGGCCGCTTCCGCGGCTTCGTCCTGTCCCGGGTCAACCTGCGTGAGCAGGTGGACGCCGGGCATCTGGCGTGAGTTCGCACGGCGTCCTGGTAGCTTGCGGCTGACGCGGGGCCCACCCGGCCGTCCGGCTACAGCTTGGAGCGTGCGGTGACACTGGTGACTGCGGAGACCACGGCGAGTACGGCGAGTACGGCGAACGCGACGACGGCGGAGGGGGCGTGCGCGGCTGTCCGAGCGGACGGCTCCGGCGGCGCCCGCGGGGGTGCGCGGCGCTCCGTCCGAGCTGCTGCCGCGGCCGTCGCTCTGGTGGGCGCACTGGCGCTGACCGCGTGCACCGACGGCGGTGACTCCGACGGCGACCCGGGCAAGGACGGCGCGTCGTCGGCCGCGCCCAGCGCCTCGGCGAGCGCCGACACGGGCGGTACCGCCGGCGGGTCGCCGTCCGCCGCCGGTGAGCTGGAGGGCAGCTGGCTGGCCACCGCCGACGGCCACGCCGTCGCCCTGATGGTCACCGGCGACAAGGCCGCCCTCTTCGCCACGGGCGGCTCGGTGTGCAGCGGCACCGCGGGCGAGGAGTCCGGCACCCGCACCATCCGCCTGAAGTGCACCGACGGCAGCGACGACCGGGCGAACGGAACGGTCGTGTCCGTCGACGGGACGTCGCTGAAGGTCAAGTGGCAGGGCGCCGCGGGCGAGGAGACGTACACCAAGTCCGAGGGCGGGTCCCTGCCGCCCGGCCTGCCGACGGCCGGCCTGGGCTCCTGAACCGCACGCACGAAGGAACCACACCATGCGCACCACCGAGCCGGCCCTCGTCGCCGCCGCCGTCACCGCGGCACTCCTCCTCACCGCCTGCGACAGCGGTGCCGGGGGCGGCAGCAGCGAGAGCACCGACGACCGCGGCCCCGTCGCCTGCCGGATCGCGGAGATGGGCGTGGACATCGCGCCGAGCCCCGCTCCGGCCGCCGGGGACACGGGCACCGTCGCCGTGAACCTCACCAACCGCGGCCCGGCGTGCACGCTCGACGGCTTCCCCGCCGTCACCCTCACCGCGGACGGCACACCGGCCGAGGTCCCCGCGGACGAGGCCGCCACCGCACAGCGCCTGAACCTCACCGCGGACGGCACGGCCACCTTCACCCTGACCTACGTGCGGGGCGGCACCGGCGGCCTCGCCGTGTCGTCCGCCGAGTTCGCTTTGCCCGGTGACGCCACCACCCACCGCTTCCCGTGGTCGTACGGCGAGGTGGCGACGGAGGGCGAGGCGCCGGACGCCACGGTGAGCGCCTTCCAGCGCGCCGGGGACTGACCGGCGGCTACTGTCCGGGCAACGGGCGCCGGTGGCCGACCTGGGCCCGGTCGGCCGCGCGGGTGCCCTCCGTCCAGCCGGCCGCGTCGTCGGCGCCCCGCAGCCGGGTCGTGGTGGTCTCCGGGAACATCCGTTCCAGGCGGTCGGTGACCGCGACCTCGCGGGAGGCGAGGACCGGGAGCAGATCGGCGTCGGCCGCCCCGGTCTCGGCGGCCGTCCGCTCGGCGACGGCCCTCAGACGGGTGCCCGCACGGTGGGCGTAGGCGGCGAGGAACGACTGACGGAAGGTCTTGGTCCGCTTGCGCCCGCCGGCGCGCTGGGCGGCCTCCGCCTTCGTCATCGCCGTCTCGGCCTGCACCAGCAGGGAGGTGTAGAGGAGCTCGACCGCCTCCAGGTCGGTCTCGAAGCCGACCACGGTGGAGAAACCGAGGGCCTCGTTCCACACGGCCCGGCAGTGATTGGCGTCGGCCACCGCGTCCAGCAGCACCGCCTTGGCCTGCTCGTAGGGCGGCTCCACCCCGATCCGGCAGGCGCCCGGCGCATCGGGCGAGGGCGCGTGCGCCGACAGCAGCGCCTCGTCGACGCTGTGCCGGGCCATCAGCTCCTGGGCCTTGGCGCTGAGTGCCTCCGCCTCCTGCGGATAGCCGGTCGCCTCCGCCTTGGCGAGCAGCGCGCGGATGCGGGCGAGGGCGCGGGACTCCGGCCGGGGTCCGTGACGCGGCGCCCCCGCGTCCAGCGGCTCCAGCACGGGCAGGCGCAGCAGCAGGCGGTAGAGCTCCAGTACGGCGGTGGCGTGCGAGAAGCGGTCGGTGCGGGGCGCCGCCCTGTCCGGCAGATCCTCGAGCTGGGCGGCCCAGCGAGGGCCGCGCGGACGGTCCTGCGCCGCCTGGGCCCGGACCAGCCGGGCCACCAGCAGGACGTGCACGTCGTCCAGCTCGCGCCGCACGATCCGTACGACGTCGGCGGGCTGCCAGCCGCGCCGCCAGGCCGTGGCCACGAACTCCGCGCCCCGCCGGTCCAGTTCGGCGTCGGCCGCCGGGTCGGCCGCGAGCAGCGAGGCCGCGGTGTCGAGGGCGGTGTCGTCGGTGTCGTACAGGGCGGCCCGGAAGGCACGGTCGACGGTGCTGGACGTACTCACCCGGAGATGGTGCCACGCCCCCGGATCCGGGGCCGCGTCGTCTCTCACTGCGCGTAATTCGGTCGTCGGCCGGGGCCCGCGGCGTCGAGCATGAGGCGCATGGTGGATACGACTCTCTACGCGGCGTTCCTCGTCGCCGCCTTCGCGCTGTGCGTCACTCCGGGGCCCGACACGATGTTCATCGTGGCGATGGGCGGGCGGGGCGGTCCCGCCGCGGGCGTCGTGGCCGCGTCCGGGGTGGCGTGCGCGATGCTGGTGCACGCGGTCGCCGCGGCGCTCGGCCTGTCGGCGCTGTTCACAGCGCTGCCGACGCTGTACCACGTGCTGCGCTGGGCGGGCGCGGCCTACCTGCTCTGGCTGGCGGTGAAGGCCTTCCGGGACCGGTCGGTGCCGGGTGACGATCCGGCCGCGCCCCGCGGGCCGGGGATGCGGCGGGCCTTCTGGCAGGGCGCGATCACCAATCTGCTCAATCCCAAGGTGATCCTCTTCAACGTGGCGTTCCTGCCGCAGTTCGTCGACCCCGCCCTGGGGCACGTCTCCGGTCAGCTGCTGCTGCTCGGCGGCACGCTCGTGGTGATGGGCTTCCTGTGGGACGGCTTCGTGGGGCTGCTGTCCGGCCGGCTGGCGACCCTGCTCGGGCGCAGCGCCCGGGTGAACCGCTGGCTGAACATCGCCTCCGGGACGGTGTTCACCGGGCTGGCGGTGCGGCTGGTGGTGGCCTCGCCGAAGTAGTCGCGTCAGGACACTGCTCCTGCCTCCTGGACACTGTCAACCATCGGTTGACGACACCGGGGGTGCAACCTACGGTTGACACATGACGACGAACCCGAGCAGCATCACGTCATCCGTACGTCTCGACGACCTCATCAACGCCATCAAGACGGCGCACGCGGAGCCGCTCGAACAGCTCCAGGACGCCGTCATCGCCGGCGAGCACCTCGGCGAGGTGGCCGACCACCTCATCGGCCACTTCGTGGACCAGGCCCGGCGTTCGGGCGCGTCCTGGACGGACATCGGCAGGCGCATGGGCGTCACCCGCCAGGCGGCGCAGAAGCGCTTCGTGCCCAAGGAGTCGGCCGACCTCGACGCGAGCCAGGGCTTCAGCCGCTACACGCCCCGCGCGCGCAGCGCGGTGATGGCCGCGCACCACGAGGCCGTGGCCGCGGGCGCCACCGAGGGCCTGCCCGAACACCTGGTCCTCGGCGTGCTCACCGAGCGCGAAGGACTCGCCGCCAAGGCGATCGCCCAGCAGGGCGTCCCCCTCGACGCGGTCCGCGAGGCGGCCACGGCGGCGCTCCCGCCGGCCGCCGAGAAGGTCCCGGAGCTGGTGCCCTACGGGCCGGCCGCCAAGAAGGTCCTGGAGCTCACCTTCCGCGAGGCCCTGCGCCTCGGCCACAACTACATCGGCACCGAGCACATCCTGCTCGCCCTGCTGGAGCACGAGCACGGAGAGGGCGTGCTGAGCGGCCTCGGCATCGGCAAGGAGGCGGCCGAGCGGTACGTCACCGAGACGGTGGCCCAGTTCCTGAAGACGGCCGAGGAGTCGGGGCAGGGGGCCGCCGGGGCGGAGGAGAGCTGAGGGGGAACGCCCGAAGCAGGGCCGCCACCCGATCCGCACCCTGGTCCGCGCCTTGGTCCGCGCCGGGGTCCGCAACCCGATCCGCGCCACCGGGCCGTTGTCAGACCCGCCTGTCACACTCGCGGCATGGCCGAACGGTGGGCGCTCGCCGCGGCCGAGGACGGTGGCGTGGACGTCGCCCCCCTCGGCCGCGACGGGCTGCCCGCCGGACCGGTGCGGCGGGAGCCCGACCTCGCCGCATCCGTACGCGCCCGGCCGGACGTCGCCCGGTGGGTGTGGCGCTCGACCGCGGAGGTCTCTCCACGCCTGCTGGGCGCGGGGGTGCGAGTGGAGCGTTGCTACGACGTGGAGGCCGCCGAGACCCTCCTGCTCGGCCACGAGGGGAGGTACGGGCAGCCGCACTCGGCCGCCGCCGCCCTCGCCCGGCTGCGCGGCGGCCCCGTGCCGCCCGACCCGCCCCAGCGCTCCGCCGAACCGGGCGCCCAGTCCCCGCTCTTCGAACCGCGCGGCGTGCACGTCCCCCTGGACGACCTCCTCGCCGTCTACGCCGAGCAGCAGCGCCGCCACGACCGGTCCGCGCACCCCGACCGGCTGCGGCTGCTGACGGCGGCCGAGTCGGCGGGGATGCTGGTCGCCGCGGAGATGAACCGCGCCGGACTGCCCTGGCGGGCCGACGTGCACCGCGAGGTACTCCACGACCTGCTCGGCGAGCGGTATGCGGGCGGGGGCGAGCCGCGCCGCCTGGCCGAGCTGGCGGACGAGGTGTCCGCCGCCTTCGGGCACCGGGTGCGGCCCGATCTGCCCGCCGACGTCGTCAAGGCGTTCGCCCGGGCCGGGATCAAGGTCGGCTCCACCCGGCGCTGGGAGCTGGAATCGGTCGACCACCCGGCCGTGAAGCCCCTGCTCGCCTACAAGAAGCTGTACCGGATCTGGGTCGCCCACGGCTGGTCCTGGCTGCAGGACTGGGTGCGCGACGGACGCTTCCGCCCCGAGTTCCTCGCCGGCGGCACCGTCACCGGGCGGTGGGTGACCAACGGCGGGGGCGCGCTGCAGATCCCCAAGGTGATCCGGCGGGCCGCCGTGGCCGACCCGGGCTGGTGCCTCGTCGTCGCCGACGCCGACCAGATGGAGCCGCGCGTCCTCGCCGCCATCTCCCGCGACCCCGGGCTGATGGAGGTGGCCGGCCGGGAGACCGACCTCTACCAGGCGGTGTCCGACCGGGCCTTCTCCGGGGACCGCGACAAGGCGAAGATCGCCGTGCTCGGCGCGGTGTACGGCCAGACCTCCGGCGACGGCCTGAAGAACCTCGCCGCACTCAGACGCCGCTTCCCCCGGGCGGTGGCGTACGTCGACGACGCGGCCCGCGCGGGTGAGGAGGGCCGGCTCGTGCGGACCTGGCTGGGCCGCACCTGCCCGCCGGCGGCCGGGACGAGCGGCGACGATCCCGCCGAGGAGGCGGGCATCCCCCAGGACGCACCCGGCTCCGAGGGGTGGGTGCCGGGCTACGCCTCCACCGACGCCCGCGCGCGGGGCCGCTTCGCCCGCAACTTCGTCGTCCAGGGCAGCGCCGCCGACTGGGCCCTGCTGATGCTCGCCGCGCTGCGGCAGGCCTGCGCGGACATGTCGGCCGAGCTGGTCTTCTTCCAGCACGACGAGGTGATCGTGCACTGTCCGCGCCAGGAGGCCGACACCGTCGTCGCGGCGATCCGCGAGGCGGCCGACCTGGCGGGCCGGCTCACCTTCGGCCGGACGCCGGTACGGTTCCCGTTCACGACGGCGGTGGTGGAGTGCTACGCGGACGCCAAGTGAGCGGGGCTCAGGTCTTCCACAACTGCCAGAGCCACCAGCCCCGCACGGCACCGTGTCGGGCGTAAGCCCCGACGGTGAACCCCAGGATCTGGCCGTAAGCCGCTGTCTCCCACGGGTCGAACGTCACGCTCGGCCCGAGGCCCACCTTGGCCACCGAAAGGATGCCGACCTCCGCGTGCTCGGCCTCGTGCCGGGCGAGTCCGACATGGACGAACACTTCCCAGCCTTCGGGCGGAGGGGGAGTCTGGAGGCCCTTGATCATGACGTCCACCGTGGTGGTGGGATACGCCGTGTACGAGCCGTCATCGGGGTGGAATGCGGTGATGGGCCGGGACTCTTCCATGATGAGCGTGGACATGCGCACCTCCGAGGAGAATTCGTCGGTCGCTCGGATCGTCCAATCTCGGGCGTACGTGTAAAGCCTCGGGCGGCTGAACCGTTCGGGCTACTCGGCCTCCGCCGAACGGGTGAATCCGCTGCACGCTCCGCCGAAACGCGGAAGCCCAGCTCGGACAGTGTCCGAGCTGGGCTTCGAGTGGAGCCGCCTTCGGGATTCGAACCCGAGACCTACGCATTACGAGTGCGTTGCTCTGGCCATCTGAGCTAAGGCGGCGCGCCGTGCGCACCATGGTGCGATCAGCAACGTCGGTAAGTCTACACAGTTTCCGGGGGTGCTTCGTACCCGCCCCGGAGGTGGGGTTCCGGGGCGGGCGAGGCGGTTACGAGCAGCGCGTGCCGTCCGCCGGTGGGGTGCCGCGCAGGAGGTAGGTGTTGATCGCCGAGTCGATGCAGGTGCTGCCGCGGCCGTAGGCGGTGTGGCCGTCGCCCTCGTAGGTGAGGAGGCGGCCCGTGGAGAGCTGGCCGGCCAGGGCCTGGGCCCAGCGGTAGGGGGTGGCCGGGTCGCGGGTGGTTCCCACCACGACGATCGGCGGCGCCCCCGCCGCCTCGATGCGGTGCGGCTCGCCCGTCGGGTGCACCGGCCAGTAGGCGCAGTTCAGCGAGGACCAGGCCAGGCCCTCGCCGAAGACGGGCGACGCCTTCTCGAAGTCGGGCAGGGCGGTGCGCACCTGGTCCGGGGAGGAGAAGGCCGCCGGGAGGTCCAGGCAGTTCACCGCCGCGTTCGCGGACATCAGGTTGCTGTAGCCGCCGCCGGCCCCGCGCTCGTAGTAGCTGTCCGACAGGACCAGCAGGCCGGCGCCGTCGCGCTGCTTCATCGCCGCGTCGAGCGACTCCCGCAGCTGCTGCCAGGCGCCCTCGTCGTACATCGCCGCGATCACACCGGTGGTGGCCAGGGACTCGGTGAGCGTGCGCCGGTCGGGGTCGCCGGTGGGGATCGGCTCGGCGTCCAGGTCGTCGAAGAAGGCCTTCAGGTTCGTGCCGACCTGACCGGGCGAGGTGCCCTTGCCGCCGAGCGGGCAGTCCGACTGCCGGACGCAGTCCTTCGCGAACGACTGGAACGCCGTCTCGAAGCCCGCCGTCTGTTCCCGGTTCAGGCTGCGCGCGGACAGTGACGGGTCCATCGCGCCGTCCAGCACCAGGCGTCCCGTCCGGCTCGGGAACAGTCCGGCGTACGTCGCCCCCAGGAACGTGCCGTAGGAGGCTCCGACGTACGTCAGCTTCCGGTCACCGAGGACCCCCCGCAGGATGTCCATGTCGCGGGCCGACTCGACGGTCGAGACGTGGCGCAGCAGCTTCGGCGCGCTCGCGCCGCAGCCCTCGGCGAAGCCCTTGTAGGCGTCGACCAGCCGGTCCGTCTCCGCCGCGTCGTCCGGGGTGACGTCCGTCCGCGTGTACGCGTCCATATCCCGGCCGTCGAGGCACTTCACGGGCTCGCTGGCGGCCACGCCCCGCGGGTCGACGGCCACCATGTCGTACCGGGCGCGGACCTCCGCCGGGTAGCCGATGCCCGCGTACTGCTGGAGGTAGCCGATCGCGGAGCCGCCCGGCCCGCCCGGATTCACCAGCAGCGATCCGAGCCGTTCGCCGGGGCCGGTGGCCTTCTTGCGGGCCACGGCGAGGCGTACGTCGCCTTCTGCCGGCTTCGCGTAGTCGAGCGGCGCCTTCATCGTGGCGCACTGGAAGCCGGGGACGCCGCAGTCGCGCCAGCTCAGCTTCTGCCCGTAGTACGGGGCGAGGGCCGGCGGCGTGGACTCGGGCAGCGCGGCCAGCGTGCTGAGCGCTGCTTCGGTCCCTCCGGCCGCCTCCTCCGCGGCCGGAGAACCGGCCGACGTCGACGCGCCTCCGGCCGTACAGGCGGTGGCGAGCAGCGCGGCGGCGAGCAGGGTGGTTCCGGTACGGCTTCTGCGGTGGGTACGCCTGGTGTCCATCCAGCGAGCGTAACTCTCCGCGACGACCCGATTGCTATACGTGGTTGGCGTGCCTCGTTCGTGTTACCTCGACCTCGACAGCCGCAAGGCAGCCGCAAGGCAGCCGCAAGGGCCCGCTCCCCGCCTCAGCCGCATCTGAGCGCCATCGTCATCGCCTCCACCGCCAGCAGCGGGGGAACGTTGCGGTCGAGGGCCTCTCCGCAGGCGGCGATCGCCTCGATGCGGCGCAGGGTGGACTCGGGTGTGCCGGCGCGGGCGAGACGCTCCAGGGTGTCCGCCGCGTCGGCGTTCGCGATCGCCACGCGGGAGCCGAGCTGGTACGCGAGGACATCGCGGTAGAAGCCGGTCAGCTCGCTCAGGGCCAGGTCCAGGCTGTTGCGCTGCGTACGCGCCTTGCGGCGCTTCTGGTCCGCCTCCAGGTCCTTGATGACGCCCGCCGTGCCGCGCGGCAGCCGGCCGCCCTGGGCCGCGCCGAGAGCCGCCTTGAGTTCCTCGGTCTCCTTGGCGTCCATCTCCTCGGCGAGCTGCTTGGCGTCCTCCGCCGCGGCGTCGACGAGCTCCTGGGCCGCCTTGAGGGCGCCGCCGACGTCCTCGACCCTCAGCGGCAGCTTCAGCACGGCCGCCCGGCGGGCCCGAGCCGCCGGGTCCGTGGCCAGCCGGCGGGCCCGGTCGATGTGCCCCTGGGTGGCCCGGGCCGCCGCCTCGGCGGCTCCCGGCTCGATGCCCTCGCGCCGGACGAGCATGTCGGCGACCGCCGCGACCGACGGCGTACGCAGGTTCAGGTGGCGGCAGCGGGAGCGGATCGTGGGCAGGACGTCCTCGACGGACGGGGCGCACAGCATCCACACGGTGCGGGGGGCGGGCTCTTCGACTGCCTTGAGGACGGCGTTGGCCGACTTCTCGTTCAGCCGCTCGGCCTCCTCCACGAGGATGATCTGCCAGCGGCCGTTCGCGGGTGAGGTGAACGACTTGCGGACGGTGTCCCGCATGTCCTGGGCGCGGATCTCCGCACCCACCGCGACCACCGTGCTGACGTCGGCGTGGGTGCCGACGAGTGCCGTGTGGCATCCGTCGCAGAAGCCGCAGCCGGGGGCCCCGCCGAGGGCGCGGTCGGGGCTCACGCACTGCAGCGCGGCGGCGAAGGCCCGCGCCGTCCGCGTCACCCCCGCCCCGGGCGGGCCGGTGAACAGCCAGGCGTGGGTCATGCTCGACGCCCCGGGGAGAGGGCCGTCGGCCGCGGCGGCGGTGACGAAGGCGTCGGCGTCCCGGGCGGCGGCGGCGAGCTGCTCGCTCACCTTCTCCTGCCCGACGAGGTCGTCCCACACGGTCATGGGTCACGCCGTCCTTCCGTCACACTCCGCCGCACACTCTGCGCCACGTCCTCCATTGTGGGGGCCGCCTCCGACAACGGGCGCCGTGCCGGCCGGAAGGCGCCGGTCAGCGCCGCCCCCGGCCCCTCCCGCGGCCTCCGCCGTCGCCGTCGCGGCCCTCGTCGCGGTCGTCGTCCCGCGGGCCGAGCAGCTCGTCCGCCAGTGACGGCAGATCGTCCAGCGGGGTCTCCTCGGCCCAGTCGGAGCGACGCCTGCGGGGCGGCGCCTGCCCGGGGTCGACCCGGGGCAGCTCGCGCGTGATCTCCTGGCGTTCGCCGGACGCGTCGGACCCTGCCGGGCCCTCCTCCTCCCGGAAGTAGCCCGGCGGAACCCGGTCGGCGGGGTCGTCCCCGCGCACCGGGGGCAGCACCGCCGTGTCGTCGGCGGCTCCCGGCGTCACGGGCGGCAGGACGGCCGTCTCGTCGGCGGCCCGGGGCTCCACGGCGGGCAGCACCGCCGTCTCGTCCGCGGCGCCGGACGGCACCGGCGGCTTGGGCAGCTCGGCCGTCACCTCGGACTCGGACACGCCGGAAGCCCGGCCGTCGCCGCGGCGCCCGGCCCGGGCCCGGTCCTCGGCGCCGCCCCGGTCCGCGCCCTGGCCCTCGCCCCGCTCGTCGTCCCGAGCGTCACGCACCGGCCGCAGTACAGCCGTGTCCTCCACCGGACCGCCGGAGGCGTTCGTCGGCGTCACGACGGGCGTGGGAACGGTCAGCGCGTCCGAGGGATCGGCATCGGCCGGAGTGCGCCGGGGAGCGTCCGCGGCGGGCGGAGCCTCCGTCCTGGGGCCCGCCGCCGCCGCGGCCGCCGCCTGCTCGGCCGCCCGGCGTGCCTCCTCGGCGCGCATCAGGGCCTCCTCGGCCTTGCGCTGCTTCTCCAGGCGCAGGGCCTCGGCCTCGGCACGCAGCCGCTCCTCCTCCTCGGCCTGCTTGCGCCGCCGCTCCTCCTCGGCACGGCGGCGGGCCTCCTCCTCGGCGCGGGCCTTCTCCTCCGCGAGGAGCCGGGCCCGCTCCTCCTCGGCACGGCGGCGTGCTTCCTCGGCCCGCTGCCGGGCCTCCTCGGCCTGCCGCTCGGCCTCGCGCCGCTGCGCCTCCTCCAGCTCGCGCCGCTTGCGCTCCTCCTCCTCGGCGCGCAGCCGCTCCAGCTGCTCGAGGCGCTCACGCTCCAGGCGCTCCTCCTCGGCCTTGCGCGCGGCCTCCTCCTCGGCCTTTCGCCGGGCCTCCTCCTCGGCCTTGCGGCGCGCCTCCTCCCGGGCCTTGATCTCGGCCTCGGACAGCGGCAGCACCTGGTCGAGCCGGTGCCGTACGACGGTAGTGACGGCCTCGGGCTCCTGGCCCGCGTCCACGACGAGGTAGCGGCCGGGGTCGGCGGCGGCCAGCGTCAGGAAACCGGCCCGCACGCGCGCGTGGAACTCGGCGGGCTCCGACTCCAGGCGGTCCGGCGCCTCGGTGAACCGCTCGCGCGCGGTCTCCGGCGGAACGTCCAACAGGACCGTCAGATGCGGAACGAGACCGTTGGTCGCCCAGCGGTTGATCCGGGCGATCTCGGTCGGCGACAGGTCGCGGCCGGCGCCCTGGTAGGCCACCGAGGAGTCGATGTACCGGTCGGAGATGACCACGGCGCCGCGCTCCAGCGCGGGCCGGACCACGGTGTCCACGTGCTCCGCGCGGTCGGCGGCGTACAGCAGCGCCTCCGCGCGGTGCGACAGACCGGCGCTGGAGACGTCCAGCAGGATCGACCGCAGGCGCTTGCCCACCGGCGTCGCACCCGGCTCGCGCGTCAGCACGACCTCGTGCCCCTTGCCCCGGATCCACTCGGCGAGCGCCTCCGCCTGGGTGGACTTCCCGGCACCGTCGCCGCCCTCCAGGGCGATGAAGAAACCGTTCGCCGCGGGGGTCGGCGCCGGATCGTCGCCACCGAGCAGCGCGTCCTTCAGGTCGTGCCGCAGCGGCACCCCGGAACGGTCGTCGACCTTGGCCAGCACCAGCGCGGCCACCGGCAGCAGCAGCGCGCCGACCAGCATCAGCACGAACGCGGCGCCGCCGTGGGCAAAGACGAACTTGCCGTTCTCCAGCCGGTGCGGCCCGATCGCCGCCGCCACCACGGGTGCGATCACCGCGCCGAGCGCCACGTAGACCCGGACGACGGCGTGCAGGTGCTCGGTCGTCCGCGTCCGGCGGTGGTCCTCGGTCTCCTGGTCGAGCAGCGCGTGCCCGGTGTTGGCGGCCACGCCCGCGCCGACGCCGGCCAGCGCGAGGAGCAGCAGCACGCTGGTGGCGTCCGGGACGAGACCCGCGGCCAGCAGGGCGACGCCGACGAAGGCGATCGCCAGGGCGAGCAGCCGCCGGCGCGACAGGGAGGGCAGCAGGGCGGGGGCCGTGCGGATGCCGACGACCACTCCGCCGGTCAGGGCACCGACCGCCAGCCCGTACAGCACCGGGCCGCCGCCCAGGTCCTTGGCGTGCAGCACCGCCACGGCGACCGCGGCGGACACGGCGGCGGCGACGGCCGCGCAGGCGAACACCAGCAGCGGCAGGGCGCCGGTGCGGCCCTTGTCTACGCCGGCGGCCGTCTTCGGGCGGCGCATGCCCTCCAGCGGCGACCGGGCGCGCGGCGTGCGCGTCCCGGGCAGTTCGAGGAAGGTCACCAGGGACAGGGAGGCGGCGAACAGCCCGGCCGCCACGTACGAGCCGAGCGCCGCCTGGTGCTGGGCGAACCAGTCGACGCCGGCGCCCAGCAGGTTGTTCAGCAGTCCCGCGACGACCAGCACGGCCGCGGCCAGGGGAATGGCCACGAAGCCGGTGCGCAGCGACAGGCGGCGCAGGGCGTCCATGTGGTCCGGCAGGGGACGTACCGTCGCGCCCTCCGGGGGCGGCGCGGGCAGCAGCGCGGGGGCCGCGCTCTCCCGGCACACGGTCCAGAAGCGCTCGGCGACGCCGGTGACGAAGCCGGTCACCAGCAGGACGGCGAGGGCGTCCTGCGGTGTCCAGTCGATCCACAGCGGCGCCACGATCAGCAGCGCCGCCCGCAGACCGTCCGCGCCCACCATCGTCCAGCGGCGGTCGAGAGGACCGTCCTGCGAGGTGAGCGAGGTGAGCGGGCCGAGCAGGACCGCGCCGAAGAGCAGCGTCGCCAGGACGCGGACGCCGAAAACGGTCGCCACTGCGAACGCCACGCCCCGGTAGCCCCCGCCGAACGAGCCCGCGCCTATGGCGGCCTGCACGGCGAGGAGGACCAGCACCAGCAGGGCGAGGGTGTCGCCGACACCCCCCACGAGCTGTGCGCTCCACAACCGCCTCAGCTGCGGTCGGCGCAGCAGGGCGCGGACGGCACGCTCGCGGGAGTCCGCGACCAGGGCGTCGTCCGGGGCGGGGTGAGGGGCCGTTGGCTGGTCGGCTCGCGTCATGCGTTCAGCCTATCGGGCGGCACCGACAGGCCGTGGTACCCGGCCGAACGTACGCACGCCCCGACACCGAATCGATGCCGGGGCGTTCGCTCAGCGAACGGCGGCGCATGCGCGCGCGGGGTCCTGGGACCCGGTTCAGTCCTCCGAGGCCGGGGACGCGCCGGCCTTCTTGGCGGCCGTCTTCGTCGTCTTCTTCGCCGTCGACTTGGCTGCCGTGCTCTTGGCGGCCGTCGTCTTGGCCGCGGTCTTCTTCGCCGCCGCCTTCTTGGCCGGGGCCTTCTTGGCGGTGGTCTTCTTCGCCGCGGTCTTCTTCGCCGTCTTCTTGGCGGGCCCCTTGGCCCGCTTCTCGGCGAGCAGCTCGTAGCCGCGCTCCGGCGTGATGTCCTCGACGCTGTCGCCGGAGCGCAGGGTCGCGTTGGTCTCGCCGTCGGTGACGTAGGGGCCGAAGCGGCCGTCCTTGACGACGACCGGCTTCTCGCTGACCGGGTCGGTGCCCAGTTCCTTCAGCGGGGGCTTGGCCGCCGCCCGGCCACGCTGCTTGGGCTGGGCGTAGATCGCCAGCGCCTCTTCCAGCGTGATCGTGAAGAGCTGCTCCTCGGACGTCAGCGACCTGGAGTCCGTGCCCTTCTTCAGGTACGGGCCGTAGCGGCCGTTCTGCGCGGTGATCTCGACGCCCTCGGCGTCGGTCCCGACGACGCGCGGCAGCGACATCAGCTTCAGGGCGTCGTCCAGGGTCACCGTGTCCAGCGACATCGACTTGAACAGCGAGGCCGTCCGCGGCTTCACGGCGTTCTTGCCGGTCTTGGGGGTGCCCTCGGGGAGCACCTCGGTGACGTAGGGGCCGTAGCGGCCGTCCTTGGCGACGATGGTGTGGCCGGTGGCCGGGTCGGTGCCCAGCTCGAAGTCGCCGCTCGGCTTGGCGAGCAGCTCCTCCGCCAGCTCGACGGACAGCTCGTCCGGCGCCAGGTCGTCGGGGACGTCGGCGCGCTGGTGCTGCTCGGTGTCCTTCTCGCCGCGCTCGACATAGGGGCCGTAGCGCCCGACGCGCAGCACGATGTCGTTGCCGACGGGGAACGACGACACCTCGCGGGCGTCGATCGCGCCGAGGTCGGTCACCAGTTCCTTGAGGCCGCCGAGGTGGTCCCCGTCGCCGTTGCCGGCGTCTGCCGCGCCGCCCTCGCCGGCGCCCTCGCCGAAGTAGAACCGCTTCAGCCACGGCACGGACTGGGCCTCGCCGCGCGCGATGGCGTCGAGGTCGTCCTCCATCTTGGCGGTGAAGTCGTAGTCGACGAGCCGGCCGAAGTGCTTCTCCAGGAGGTTGACCACGGCGAAGGACAGGAAGGACGGCACGAGGGCCGTGCCCTTCTTGAACACGTAGCCGCGGTCCAGGATCGTGCCGATGATCGACGCGTACGTCGACGGGCGGCCGATCTCCCGCTCCTCCAGCTCCTTGACCAGCGACGCCTCGGTGTAGCGGGCCGGGGGCTTGGTGGCGTGACCGTCGACCGTGATCTCGTCGGCGGTCAGCGCGTCGCCCTCGGCGACCTGCGGCAGCCGGCGCTCGCGGTCGTCCAGCTCGGCGTTCGGGTCGTCGGCGCCCTCGACGTAGGCCTTCAGGAAGCCGTGGAAGGTGATCGTCTTGCCGGAGGCGCTGAACTCGACGTTCCGGCCGTCGGCGGCCGCGCCGCCGATCTTCACGGTGACGCTGTTGCCGGTCGCGTCCTTCATCTGGGAGGCGACGGTCCGCTTCCAGATCAGTTCGTACAGCTTGAACTGGTCGCCGGTCAGACCGGTCTCGGCGGGCGTGCGGAAGCGGTCGCCGGAGGGGCGGATCGCCTCGTGCGCCTCTTGCGCGTTCTTGACCTTGCCGGCGTACGTCCGCGGCTGGGCCGGCAGGTAGTCGGCGCCGTACAGCTGCGTGACCTGGGCGCGGGCGGCGGTGACCGCCGTGTCGCTCAGCGTCGTCGAGTCCGTACGCATGTAGGTGATGTAGCCGTTCTCGTACAGCTTCTGGGCGATCTGCATGGTCGCCTTCGCACCGAAGCCGAGCTTACGCGAGGCCTCCTGCTGGAGCGTCGTCGTACGGAACGGGGCGTACGGCGAGCGGCGGTACGGCTTGGACTCGACGGAGCGGACGGCGAAGCGGGTGTTCTCCAGCGCCGCGGCGAGCGCGCGGGCGTTCGCCTCGTCGAGGTGGAGGGTGTTCGCGCTCTTCAGCTGTCCCAGGGAGTCGAAGTCGCGGCCCTGCGCGACACGCCGGCCGTCGACCGTCTGGAGGCGGGCGACCAGCGACGACGGGTCGGAGGCGTCGCCCGCCCGGCCGGTCGCGAAGGTGCCGGTCAGGTCCCAGTACTCGGCGGAGCGGAACGCCATGCGCTCGCGTTCCCGCTCGACGACGAGCCGCGTCGCGACGGACTGGACGCGGCCCGCCGACAGGCGCGGCATGACCTTCTTCCACAGGACCGGCGAGACCTCGTAGCCGTAGAGGCGGTCGAGGATGCGGCGGGTCTCCTGGGCGTCGACGAGCTTCTGGTTGAGCTGGCGCGGGTTGGCGACGGCGGCCCGGATCGCGTCCTTGGTGATCTCGTGGAACACCATGCGCTTGACCGGGATCTTCGGCTTGAGGACTTCCTGGAGGTGCCAGGCGATGGCCTCGCCCTCGCGGTCCTCATCGGTGGCGAGGAAGAGCTCGTCGGAGTCCTTCAGCAGGTCCTTGAGCTTCTTGACCTGCGCCTTCTTGTCCGCGTTGACCACATAGATCGGCTGGAAGTCGTGTTCGACGTCCACACCGAGGCGGCGAACCTCACCGGTGTACTTCTCCGGCACCTCCGCGGCGCCGCTGGGAAGGTCGCGAATGTGCCCGACGCTCGCCTCGACGACGTATCCAGGACCGAGATAGCCCTTGATCGTCTTCGCCTTGGCAGGCGACTCGACGATGACGAGTCGGCGGCCGCCGTTCGCGGTCTCGCTGGTCGGGGACAACTTCGCTCTTCTCTCCGGTCGACGCTGGGGCCTCCCCAGGCAGTGCTCCCGGGGTCGGGTCGTGCTGCGTTTCGGTCGTGACGCTGCGGAGTGTGACGGTACCTCCCGCCCCCGTGTCAAACGGGAAAAGCCCGCAACGGCCACTCGAACGGTAACCCGACGAAGCCTGTTCCTGCCGCCCGGAGTGCCGACCAGGCACGATGCGCGTATCCGGAGCGCGATCCCCCGATTACCGGGGCGGGGGTGCGGCAGGCGTCCGGATCCGGCCCCTCACACGCGCGTCAGGCACCAGGCCCCGGCGGCCAGCGCGGCCACGGCGACGACACTCGCGACGGTCGCCGATGCGACGGGCCTCACACCGAGCGCGACGGGCCGGCCGTGCCGCACCCGTGTCGCGGTCCACACCAGCAGGCCGCCCCCGAACAGGGCGAACACCATTCCCGCGAAGATCGCCGGCCCGCTTTCCATGGTCCCCGTGCCCCTTTTCTCCGTCCGCGAGTGCCCAGCCTCCGGGAGGCTGTCACCCGCGGGCGGCGGGCAGGCGAACCCTGGGTGAACGGGGAGCCGACAGGTCCTGCCCGTGGCTCGTTCCACCGGGTCCGCCGCCGGTGCCGGGGCGCACCGGGGCGGCGGGCCGGGCCCTCGCGCCGGTACGGCGGACGCCTACGCCGGTTCCAGGAATCCCTGCTCCACCAGCAGCCGGATCTGCGCGGGCGTGCGGTCGCGCAGCGCCACCGGGTCCTCGCCGACCAGCTGGGCGATGGCGTCCAGGATGCGGCCGGCGCTCATGGTGCCGTCGCAGACGCCCGCGAAGCCGGCGCCGACGGTGTCGACCCTGGTGGCCCGCCGCATGCCGCGGTTCTGGCGCAGCACGACATGCTCGGGGTCCTCGGCGCCGGGCAGGCCGACCTGCTCCTGGACGACCTCGGCGGCCAGCGTGAAGTGCGCCTCGAGCAGGGCCGCGTCGTCGTGGTCGCGCAGGTAGTCGAGGCGGGCGAAGTGCGCCCGCACCGTCTCGCCGAGCGGCTGCTCGATCGGGTGCGGCCACTCCTCCGCCGTGATCGACGGCTCCGCGGCGGCCGTCCTGCGCAGCGTGATCCAGCCGAAGCCGACGGCCTTGACCTTGCGCGCCTCGAACTCGTCCAGCCACGCGTCGTAGCGCGCCTCGTACTCGGTCTCGTCGCCGCGGTGGTCGCCCGCGTCCCTGAGCCACAGCTCGGCGTACTGCGTGACGTCCTGCACCTCGCGCTGCACGATCCACGCGTCGCAGCCGCGCGGCACCCAGGAGCGCAGCCGGTCCGTCCAGTCCTCCCCCTCCACGTGCTGCCAGTTGGCGAGGAAGTGCGCGAACCCGCCCTCGTTCAGGCGCTCCCCCGTCAGCTGAACGAGCGTGCGGCACAGATCGTCCCCGCCCATCCCGCCGTCCCGGTAGGTCAGCCGGGCCCCGGGGGAGATCACGAACGGCGGGTTGGACACGATCAGGTCGTAGGTGTCGTCCTCGTCGACCGGGTCGTAGAGCGAGCCCTCCCGCAGGTCGGCGGCCGGGGCCCCGGACAGGGCGAGGGTCAGCGCGGTGATGTGGAGCGCGCGCGGGTTGACGTCCGTCGCCGTCACGCGCGTGGCGTGCCGGGCGGCGTGCAGCGCCTGGATGCCGGAGCCGGTGCCGAGGTCGAGGGCGGTGGAGACGGGGGTGCGGACGGTGAGGCCGGCGAGGGTCGTGGAGGCGCCGCCGACGCCGAGGACGACGCCCTCCGCGCGGTTCCCGATGCCGCCCGCGCCGCCGACCGCGCAGCCGAGGTCGGACACGATGAACCAGTCCTCGCCGTCGGGCCCGCCGTACGGCCGTACGTCCACGGTGGACGCCAGCTCGCCGTCGACGGACACCAGCCATCCGCTCTCCAGGCAGGCGTCGACGGGCAGGACGTCCGCCGCGCGCGCGTGGGGCACCGGTTGCTGGAGGAGGAAGAGCCGGACGAGCAGCTCCAGCGGCGTGTCGCCGCGGGTGGCCCGGAGCGCGGGCACGACCTCGCTGCGCGACAGCGCCGCGTAGGCGGGGGCACCGAGCAGCTCCAGCAGTCCGTCGGCGGTGAAGGACGCCCCGAGCAGGGCGTCCCGCAGCCGGGCGGTGACGTCGGTGCGGTCGGCGGCGGGCAGGGGGGAGAGGCTGGCGTTACTCACACCCCCATTGTGGCCCGCGTCCCGCGTCGCGCCCGCCGGGCGGAGGCCGGTCCCTCCCGGCCGCCGCCCCGGACGTGCCGTGGCGTCAGCCGGCGGTCCCCGCTGCCGACGGGCTGGCCGACTTGCAGCTGGGCTGCTGGGCCATGGCCTGGCCGACTTCGCCCTCCTCGAGGGTCTTCAGCGCGTCGCTGCCGGACTTGCTGAGCTTGTTCAGCTCGGTGGCGACGTCCTTGAGACCGTCGGCGAACTTCGCCTGGTCCTTGGTGTCGAGGTCCTCCACCTGCTTCTTCAGGGAGGCGTAGGACGCCGAGAGGCCGTTGAGCTCCTTGACCGCGTCCTGCTGCTTCTTCTCGCCCTCGTCGACGTCCGGCGCCCCGGCGTTCTGGACCGTGCCGGCCATCGCCTTGTAGGCGTCGGACATGTCCTGGAAGGCCTTCGCGTCGGTCTTCTGGACCTGCTCCGGCGTGCTGTTGTCCGAGGTCTCCTTCTGGATCGCGGCGTTGGCGGCCTCGATCTTCTTCGCCTGCGGCTGCACTCCGTCGCAGACCTGCTTGGCCCAGGAGTCCAGCTTGTCGTTGCCGTCGTCGCTGCTGCATCCCGTCAGCGCCAGTACCAGTACCGCACCGCCGGACAGTGCGGCCGCGAGCTTCTTGTTCACCGGATTGGTCCCTTCCATGGCTCTCGGCCCCGGAACATACACGCCGGATGGGGGACACTCGCAGGACGAACATCCATTAAGACCGTATTGCAGCCATTTGCACCAAGAGAGAGAAGGCTCACGGTGAGCGCGCGCGGAAACGCCGCACGGGCGGACGACGCGTCAGTACGCGTCGTCCGCCCGTGCCTTGAGCGGGGCCGCCCGCCCGCCGTCCGAAACGATTTCTACGAAACGACCGCCGGATCGGGCGACTTGGGCTCCTGATCGGTGTTGTCCTCGTCACCCACCGCGATGCCGCGCCGCTTGGACACGTACACCGCCGCGGCGATGACGGCGAACGCGACGACAGCGATCAGCACGCGCACGCCGACGCTCCTGTCGCCGCCGTAGGAGAACTTGATGACCGCCGGCGCGATGAGCAGTGCCACCAGGTTCATGACCTTCAGCAGCGGGTTGATGGCGGGGCCCGCGGTGTCCTTGAAGGGGTCGCCGACCGTGTCGCCGATGACGGTGGCCTCGTGGGCGTCGCTGCCCTTGCCGCCGTGGTGGCCGTCCTCGACGAGCTTCTTGGCGTTGTCCCAGGCTCCGCCGGAGTTGGCGAGGAACACCGCCATCAGCGTGCCCGCGCCGATCGCGCCCGCCAGGAAGGCGCCGAGCGCGCCGACGCCGAGCGTGAACCCGATGAAGATGGGTGCCATCACCGCGAGCAGTCCGGGCGTGGCGAGTTCGCGCAGGGCGTCCCTGGTGCAGATGTCGACGACCTTGCCGTACTCCGGTGTCTCGGTGTGGTCCATGATCCCGGGCTTCTCCCGGAACTGCCGGCGCACCTCGAAGACCACCGACCCCGCCGACCGCGACACCGCGTTGATCGCCAGCCCCGAGAAGAGGAAGACGACCGCCGCGCCGGCGATCAGCCCGACGAGGTTGTTGGGCTGCGAGATGTCCATCATCAGGCTCATCGGGGCGCCGTCGCCGCTGAGTTTCTCGCCCACGTCCCGCGCGCCGGTGGTGATGGCGTCGCGGTACGAACCGAACAGCGCGGAGGCCGCGAGGACGGCCGTGGCGATGGCGATGCCCTTGGTGATGGCCTTGGTGGTGTTGCCGACGGCGTCCAGGTTGGTGAGCACCTGGGCGCCGGCGCCCTCGACGTCGCCGGACATCTCGGCGATGCCCTGGGCGTTGTCGGAGACCGGCCCGAAGGTGTCCATGGCGACGATCACGCCGACCGTGGTGAGCAGGCCGGTGCCGGCCAGCGCCACCGCGAACAGGGCCAGCATGATCGACGTGCCGCCGAGCAGGAAGGCCCCGTAGACGCCGAGGCCGATCAACAGGGCGGTGTAGACGGCGGATTCCAGGCCGATGGAGATGCCGGCCAGGACGACGGTGGCGGGACCGGTGAGCGAGGTCTTCCCGATGTCCCTGACGGGCCGCCGGGTGGTCTCCGTGAAGTAGCCGGTGAGCTGCTGGATCAGGGCGGCCAGCACGATGCCGATCGCCACGGCGACGAGCGCGAGGATCCGCGGGTCGCCGTCCTTGGCGGCGATGGCCGCGTCGCCGACGCCGTCGAGGTCGGCGTAGGTGCCGGGGAGGTAGACGAAGACGGCCACCGCCACCAGCACCAGCGAGATCACCGCGGAGATGAAGAAGCCCCGGTTGATCGCGCTCATGCCGCTGCGGTCGGACCGCCGGGGCGCCACCGCGAAGATGCCGATCATGGCGGTGATCACGCCGATCGCCGGCACGAGCAGCGGGAACGCCAGCCCGGAGTCGCCGAAGGCCACCTTGCCGAGGATCAGCGCGGCGACCAGCGTCACGGCGTACGACTCGAAGAGGTCGGCGGCCATGCCCGCGCAGTCGCCGACGTTGTCGCCCACGTTGTCGGCGATGGTCGCGGCATTGCGCGGATCGTCCTCCGGAATGCCCTGTTCGACCTTGCCGACCAGGTCGGCGCCGACGTCGGCGGCCTTGGTGAAGATGCCGCCGCCGACCCGCATGAACATGGCGATCAGCGCGGCTCCGAGGCCGAAGCCCTCCAGCACCTTCGGCGCGTCGGCCGCGTACACCAGCACCACGCAGGAGGCGCCCAGGAGGCCGAGTCCCACCGTGAACATGCCGACGACGCCGCCCGTGCGAAAGGCGATCTTCATCGCTTTGTGCGAGACGAGGGTGAGATCCTTCTCCGGTTCGCCCGGGGCCGGTGTCGCTTCCCGCGCCGCCGCGGCGACGCGCACATTGCTGCGCACGGCGAGCCACATGCCGATATAGCCGGTGGCCGCCGAGAACGCCGCGCCGATCAGGAAGAACACCGATCGTCCGGCACGCTGACTCCAGTCGTCCGCGGGCAGCAGCATGAGCAGGAAGAACACGACCACGGCGAATACGCCGAGCGTGCGCAGCTGCCGGGCCAGATAGGCGTTCGCGCCTTCCTGGACGGCCGCCGCGATCTTTTTCATGCTGTCGGTTCCCTCGCCCGCCGCGAGCACCTGGCGCACCAGGACTCCCGCGAGCACCAGCGCGGCCAGCGCGACGACCGCGATGACCGCGATCAGGGCGCGGTTTCCGTCGGTCAGTACGGCGGCGGCGACGGTCGAGGCGTCGCCCAACTGATGAGGGGTGGAAAGCTCCGCCATTCGTCCTCCTTGACGCTTGGGCTGAGCTCAAGATGTGGACGGGATTGTAGGTACCGGAACCTGATCAAAACAGTGCACGACAAAGAGAAATGACCTGTCAACCGGAAAGGCCCCGGACGTAGTAATGCCCCTCCGGCATTGCAGTCGTGATCCATTCGGGTGATCCTTTTCCGTGCAAAGGATCGTGAATGAATTCACTACCGCTCGGACCACTGTAGGCATCGCCTGCATCTTCCGCACATGGCAAAGGGCCCTACGAGGTAGGGCCCTTCGGGTGATGCGGAAATGTCAGGCCGGCGGCAGCACCGCGGTCGCGGTCGGCCAGGTCATGCGGATCAGTCCGCCGTCCTCGTCGGCCGAGACCTCCACGTCGTCGACGAGGCCGCTGATGACCGCGAGGCCCATCTCGTCCTCCTCGGCCTCCGCCTCGTCGACGGCGGTGTCCGGCGCTCCGGGTCCGGTCACGGCGTGCGGCGCCTTGTCGCCGACCTCGATGGAGAACTGCTTCTCCTCCTCGATCAGCGCCACGTTGACCGGCGCCGTGATGCCGCCGTGCTGATGCAGGCCCACTGCCCGGGTGCAGGCCTCGCCGACGGCGAGCCTGACCTCGTCGAGGACGGCCTCGTCCACTCCGGCCCTGCGTGCCACCGCGGCCGCCACGAGACGGGCGGTGCGGACATGCTCGGGCAGCGCGCTGAAGCGGAGTTCGACGGTGGCCATGCATCCCCCTCGGACTACGGGCGTGCTGTCGAGGGGCCGGGCCGCCGAAGCCCGGCCCCTCCTTGGTTCGGTCGTCCCGGGCCCAGGGCCCGGGACCGGTCGTCAGTCGGTGGCCGCCACCGCTTCCTCGACCGAGGTGTGAATCGGGAACACCTTGGTGAGGCCGGTGATACGGAAGATCTTGAGAATGCGCTCCTGGTTGCAGACCAGGCGCAGCGAGCCCTCATGGGCACGCACCCGCTTCAGTCCGCCGACCAGCACGCCGAGCCCGGTGGAGTCGAGGAAGTCCACGCCCTCCATATCGACGACGAGGTGGAAACTCCCGTCGTTCACCAGCTCGACCAGCTGCTCACGCAGCTTGGGCGCGGTGTATACGTCAATTTCGCCACCGACCTCGACGACCGTACGATCGCCGACGGTACGGGTCGACAGGGACAGGTCCACGGATCCTCCAGCACCTTGCTATCGAGCGGTCGTCCCTCGGGACACCTCGGCTTGAAGCCCCCAGGACGGTTCGCCAGCCGCGATGGCATTCAATCACTTACCGGCAGGCGTGCACGACGCCTTGGTCCCATTGTCCGTCACGCCAGTGACACACTCGGTGCCGATGGCCGACAATCACCGAACCGATCGACCCCCGGCGGGGCCCGGCTCCCGGCCGGATCCGGGCACGGTCCTGGACCGGCTCGCCGCGGGACCGAGCCGGGCTGCGCGCATCACTCATACGGAGCACTTGCCCCCACGTGCGGGCCGTCATGCCCTCTGGCCGGACCGGATTCGCCCGGAGGTCGTCGCGGCGGTGCGGGCCGCGGGCATCGAACACCCCTGGGCCCACCAGGCACGGGCGGCGGAACACGCTCTGGACGGCGAGTCGGTGGTCGTCGCCACCGGCACCGCCTCCGGCAAGTCCCTGGCCTATCTGGTGCCGGTCCTCTCGACGCTCCTGGAGGGCTCCGAGGCCCCGAACGGGCGCGGCGCCACCGCCCTCTACCTGGCTCCGACCAAGGCGCTGGCCGCCGATCAGTGCCGGTCCGTGAAGGAACTCGCACGGCCGCTGGGCACATCCGTGCGGGCCGCCGTGTACGACGGCGACACGCCGTTCGAGGAACGGGAGTGGATCCGCCAGTACGCCACCTACGTCCTCACCAACCCGGACATGCTGCACCGCGGGATCCTGCCGTCCCACTCCCGCTGGTCCTCCTTCCTGAAGTCGCTGAAGTACGTCGTCATCGACGAGTGCCACACCTACCGCGGCGTCTTCGGCTCGCACGTCGCCCAGGTGCTGCGCAGACTGCGCCGGCTGTGTGCCCGCTACGGCGCGTCGCCCGTGTTCCTGCTGGCCTCCGCCACCGCGGCCGAACCCTCGGTGGCGGCCCGCCGGCTCACCGGGCTGCCGGTGGTCGAGGTCGCCGACGACGCCTCACCGCGCGGTGAGCTGGTGTTCGCCCTCTGGGAACCCCCGCTGACCGAACTGGAGGGCGAGAAGGGCGCGCCCGTCCGCCGCACCGCCACCGCCGAGGCCGCCGACCTGCTCACCGACCTCACCGTGCAGGGCATGCGCTCGATCACCTTCGTCCGCTCCCGGCGCGGCGCCGAGCTGATCTCGGTGATCGCCCAGGAGCGCCTGTCCGAGGTCGACCGGTCACTGACCCGGCGGGTGGCGGCCTACCGCGGCGGCTACCTCCCCGAGGAGCGCCGTGCCCTGGAACGCGCCCTGCACTCGGGCGAACTGCTCGGCCTCGCGGCGACGAACGCCCTGGAACTCGGCGTCGACATCTCCGGTCTGGACGCCGTGGTCATCGCCGGCTATCCGGGCACGCGGGCGTCGCTGTGGCAGCAGGCCGGGCGGGCGGGCCGGTCCGGGCAGGGGGCGCTGGCCGTGCTGGTCGCCCGGGACGACCCGCTGGACACCTTCCTCGTCCATCATCCGGAGGCCCTGTTCGACCAGCCGGTGGAGTCCACGGTCCTGGACCCCGACAATCCGTACGTCCTCGCCCCCCACCTGTGCGCCGCCGCGGCCGAGCTGCCCCTGACGGAGGACGACCTGAAGCTCTTCGGCCCCGCCTGCGAGGAGCTGCTCCCCCAGCTGGAGGCGGCGAAGCTGCTGCGCCGGCGGACCCGGGCCTGGCACTGGACGCGCCGGGAGCGGGCCGCCGACCTGACCGACATCCGCGGAGAGGGCGGACGTCCGGTCCAGGTCGTCGAGGCCGGGACGGGACGGCTGCTGGGCACGGTCGACGCCGGTGCCGCCCACACGACCGTCCACGAGGGTGCCGTCCACCTCCACCAGGGCCGCACGTACCTCGTGCGCTCCCTGGACCTGGAGGACTCCGTCGCCCTCGTCGAGCAGGCCACGCCGTCGTACTCGACGGTGGCCCGCGACACGACGTCGATCTCCGTCCTCCAGACCGACCTCGAGGTCCCGTGGGGCGACGGACGCCTCTGCCTGGGCTCGGTCGAGGTCACCAACCAAGTGGTCTCCTTCCTGCGCCGGCGCCTGATCACCGGCGAAGTCCTGGGCGAGACGAAGCTCGACCTCCCTCCCCGGACCCTGCGCACACGAGCGGTGTGGTGGACGGTCACCGAGGACCAGCTGGACGAGGCCCGGATCAACCCGGAGATCCTCGGCGGCGCCCTGCACGCCGCCGAACACGCGTCGATCGGCATGCTGCCCCTGTTCGCCACCTGCGACCGCTGGGACATCGGCGGTGTGTCGGTGCCGCTGCACCCGGACACGCTGCTGCCGACGGTCTTCGTGTACGACGGCCATCCGGGTGGTGCGGGCTTCGCCGAGCGCGCCTTCCACACGGCCCGGGCCTGGCTCTCGGCCACCCGGGAGGCCATCGCGTCCTGCGAGTGCGAGGCCGGCTGCCCGTCCTGCATCCAGTCTCCCAAGTGCGGCAACGGCAACGATCCGCTGCACAAGAGGGGAGCCGTACGACTGCTCGCGGTGCTGCTGCGGGGAGCGGCGAAGGCGGAGACCGCACCGGGGGCGGAGACCGCACCGGGGGCGGAGACCGCTCCGGAGGCGCCGTAGACGCTGCGCCTCCGGCGCGGCTCACCTCCGCACGTCCCGTCTCGTCCCGGCGGCCTGGTCCGCCCCCGCCGGGTCCGCCCCCGCGGGGCCGGCCCGGGCCCGGACCTCCGCTCTGAAGGGCCCCCGGCCCGACGTCGCCGTCACGTCCGAGACCTGGCCGGCGAGTACGCACCGCACCAGCCGCGTGCCCTGGGCCCGCGCGATCCGGTCCGCCTGGGCGCAGGCCGCCGTAGTGCCGAGCGACCAGTGGTCGGCCGCCGCCAGCGCCGCGAGGTCGGCCCCGCCGGCCGCGCGATGCCGGGCCACGACGGCCTGCCCCGACGCCAGCACGACGCCGAACACCAGGCCCAGGACGGCGATCGCACCGACACTCCAGACGGTGGCGGACCCCCGGTCGGCCCCACCGGGAGCGCCCCGGCCGGTCGCCCTGCGGCACCAGGGCACGCCCCTCACGGCCCCGCCCCCGCCGCTTCCGCCACCGACACGCCGGCCGTCCGGCCCGGGGCCCGACCTCCTGCCCGATCCCCTGGCGCATCCACTGCCGGATCTGTTGCCGGACCCACCGTCGGATCACCCGGGCGGCCCACGGCCGGGCCCACCGCCTGCTCCACCGAGGCCACGGCCTCCTCCCGAACTTCGAAGGGCAGGCCGTGCAGGAGCGGCGGTGCGGCCACGACCACCACGCGGACGCGGTCCGCCTCCCGGGCCACGGTGACCCGCGCGCCGTCCGGCGCCGCTTCCCGGGCGACCTGCACGACCGCGCCGGCCGGGTCCTGACGGGCCGCCGCGCGAGCCCCCGTGCGGGCCGCGTCCGCGCACTGGATCTGAGCGGCCACGGCGAGCAGACCCCACACCAGCGCCGTCGCGAACACCACCAGCACCGGCAGCACCACGGCGGTCTCCGCCGTCACGAACCCACCGTCGGCACTCCTGCGGGCTCCCCGCCCCGCCGACCGCTCACATCCGTGCATCGAGGGCCTTCTTCACGATGCCCTGGAGCTCCGCGCTGACCGCCCCGCTCGTCACCACCTTGTAGAGCACCACGGCGAACGCCACCGCCGCGACGATGCCCATGGCGTACTCGGAAGTGACCATTCCCGCGTCCCGCCGCGCCGCGGCCTGCCGCCACACCGCACGCATCCCGCGCACCAGGGCACGCCGTGCCCGTACCAATCGACTCATCACAACCCCCGTGAGGTTCGGTTCCGTCATTCACTCGCTCGTCCGTCGTCCACTCGCTCGCCGGCTCCGCGCCGTTCCGCTCCGCTCCGTCAGCCACCACCTCCTCCGCCCAGCACTCCGCCCGCCAGGCCGATCACCACCGGCAGTACGCCCACCGCGACGAACGCGGGCAGGAAGCACAGGCCCACCGGCGCGGTGACCATGACGGCCGCCCGGCGGGCACGGACGGTCGTGGCGCGCGCCCGGTCGGCGCGGGCCTGGGCGGCGAGGCGGGCGACCGGTCCGGCGGCGGGCATCCCGGACACGTCGGCGCGTTCCAGCAGTCGCGCCAGTGGCCCGGCGTCCGGCAGTGCGGCAAGCCCGCGCCACGCACCGCCCGGCTCGCCGCCGAGCCGGACTTCCGCGGCGCCGCGCACCAGCGCGTCCCCGACGGGCCCGCCGAGGGCGTCGCCCACGGCCTGGGCCGCGATCACCGGGCCGGCGCCCGCCGCGACACAGGCCGCCAGCAGATCCGCGGCCAGGGGCAGTTGACGGGCGGCCTCCACGGCGACGGTCTCCTCCACGGCCGACCCGGTGGCCGGCCGCTTCGTGTGCCACCACCACAGCGCCACCGCCGCGGCCAGCCCCACCACGGCGCCGATGACGCCGCCCACCAGGGCCCACCCGGCGCCCGCCGTTCCCGCCAGGGGCAGCCATGCGCGCGCGGTGGCCAGCACCTCGCCGCGCCGCGGACCGGCCCGGGCCGGCGACGGGACCAGCAGCGCCGCGAGCCGCTTCCGCACCGTCCGCCTGCGCCGCGCGGCTGCGGCCCCGCCCACCAGCCACCCGAGGACCAGCGCCGTCCCCAGCACTGCCCCCAGCCTGTGGACAACGTCCCCGTTCACGCCGCCGCCTCCGCACTCCGCACGATCCGGGCCACCCACCACACGCCGAGGCCCTCCAGCACCGCTCCGGCCAGCAGACAGCCGAGTCCTCCCGCGGTGTGCAGCAGCACGTGCAGCGGGTCGGAGCCGAGAGCGACACCGAGCAGGAGGCCCAGCACCGGCAGGCCGGCGAGCATCACCGCCGTGGCGCGGGCACCCGCCAACTGGGCGCGCAGGTCGGCCCGCTGGTCACGCTCGGCCCGCAGGGCCCCCTCCAGCCGCTCGAGCCCCGCCGCGAGCCCGGCGCCCTGGTCGACGGCCACCCGCCAGCAGGCCGCGAGGCCCCGCAGCCCGTCGGCACCCGGTCGGCGTGACGCCGCCGCGAGCGCGGCCGGGACGTCGCCGCCGAACCTGGCCGCCGCCAGTACCGCCGCCTGCGCGTCACCGAGTCCGCCGGAGTCGTGGGCCGCGCAGAGCAGGGCCTCGCCCGGCTGCCTTCCTGCCCGGACCTCGCCCGCGAGCGCGCCGCACAGTCCGATCACCGCGTCCTGCCGGTGCTCCCGGTCCCGCCGTGCCCGACCGGCCAGCCGCACCCGCCGCAGCACCGGCACCCCGGCCGCCCCCGCGACGACCGGGAGCACCGAGGCACCCAGTACCGCCAGCACCAGCCCGGCCGCCAGGGACCACCACTCGCCCCGCAGCCGACGGCGTACCTGCCGCAGCCCGTCGATCGCCCGGCGCGGCACGGGCGGCCCGGCCGCGACCGCCCCGTCCCCCGCCAGCAGCACCCGCGCACGCCGCGCTCCCGCGTACCATCCGACCGTCAGCCACGTCCCCGCGCCCAGACACGCCAGGGCAGCGGCCGCCGTCAGTTCATCCGTGCTCGTCACCTGTTCGCCTCCCTCCCACGGGCCGTGCTCCGAGTCCTTCACCGAGCAGCAGCTCCCGCAGTCGCTCCCAACCGCGCTCCGCCACGAACGCCTCATGGCCCCACCGCAGCGCCGGAACCGTCCGCACCAGGCCCGACGGGTCCCGTTCCAGCACGTGCACCTCGGCGATCCGCCGCCGTCCCGCCCGGTCCCGCGCCAGGTGCAGGACGACCGACAGAGCTGCCGCCAGCTGGCTGTGCAGGGCGGCCCGGTCCAGCCCCGCGGCGGTGCCGAGCGCCTCCAGCCGGGCGGGCACGTCGGCGGCGGCGTTGGCGTGCACGGTCCCGCACCCGCCTTCGTGTCCGGTGTTCAACGCGGCGAGCAGATGGACCACTTCGGGGCCGCGCACCTCTCCGACGACGAGCCGGTCCGGCCGCATCCGCAGGGCCTGCCGCACCAGGTTCTCCAGGCTGACCAGGCCCGCGCCCTCCTGGTTGGCGGGTCTGGCCTCCAGCCGGACGACGTGCGGATGGTCCGGCCGCAGCTCCGCCGAGTCCTCGGCGAGCACGATCCGTTCACCCGGTCCGACGAGCCCCAGCAACGCGCTCAGCAGCGTCGTCTTGCCGCTGCCGGTGCCACCGCTGACGAGGAAGGACAGCCGGGCCCGCAGGAGCGCCCGCAGCACTCGGTCCCCGCCGGGCGGCACGGTGCCCGCCGCCACCAGCTCGTCGAGCGTGAAGGCACGTGGTCGCACGACCCGCAGCGACAGACAGGTGCAGCCGACGGCGACCGGGGGCAGCACGGCGTGCAGCCGGGTGCCGTCGGGCAGCCGGGCGTCCACCCACGGACGGGCGTCGTCGAGCCGGCGTCCGGCGACGGCGGCGAGGCGCTGTGCGAGCCGCCGCACCGCTCCGGCGTCCGCGAAGGCGACCGGCGTGAGCTCCAGGCCGCTGCCCCGGTCCACCCAGACCCGGTCCGGCGCGGACACGAGTACGTCGGTCACCGACGGATCCGCGAGCAGCGGTTCCAGCGGTCCGCTGCCGACGAGCTCGGACCGCAACTGCTCGGCGGCACCGAGGACCTCCGCGTCGCCCAGGACTCGCCCCTGCTCCCGCAGTGCCTGCGCCACGCGCGCGGGGGTCGGCTCCGCACCGCTCTCGGCGAGCCACCTCCGCACACCGTCGAGCAGCTCCGAGGCGGACCCCGGGGCCACCCCGGAGCCGCCCCCGAGAGTCGCAGCGGGAGCCCGCCCGGGCGTGGGTGCGGATGCCGGGACCGGAAACGCCCCTGAAGCCCGTGCACCTGCTTCCCGGGCAGGCCCCGCGCCTGCTCGGGAGACCGACGCGGGCACCGACGCCGGGGCCGGAAACGCCCTCGGAGCCCCTGGACCTGCTCCCGAGGCAGGCCCCGCGCCTGCTCGGGAGACCGGCGCGGGCACTGACCGCGGCGCCGAAAACGCCCTCGGAACCCTTGGACCTGCTCCCGAGGCGGACCCGGTGCCCTTTCGAGGGGCCGCCGCTCCCGCGGACGACTCCGCCGCGCCCCCCATGGCCGCCCCGGCCGGCCCCCTCGCGCACGACCCGACGACCGCCCCCACGGACCGCCCCGGACGGCCCACTCCCGTCGCCGCCCACGCGGGCCGCCTGAACGCCCCCGGGCGCCCCGCCTCACCCGACCCCCGGAGCCCTGTCCCACCGGGCTCCCGGGGCCCTGTCTCACCGGTCTCTCGAAACCCCGCCTCGCCGGACGGCCCGGCCACCGCTCCCTTGGCCGCCTTCAGCACCACCGCCCCGGCCGGCAGGCCCTCACGCATCGCGTCTTCGGCGTGCACCGGCGTCCTCATGCCGCACCGCCCGTCTCCGCCGCCAGCGCCCGCTCCCAGAACTCCCGGCAGAAGCGCGCCAGTGGCCCGCGGCCGGCGGCGCCCGGTGGCCGCCTGCCCTCCGTCGCCCGCAGCAGCCCGGACTCGACGGGCACGTCGCCGACCAGTGGCAGCCCGAGCAGCCGGGCCACCTCCCGGTCGTCGAGCCCCGGCGCGTACGGGCCCCGCACCGCGACCCGCAGGTCGCGCAGGACCATGCCGACCGCGGAGGCCACCCGCCCGGCCGCCGCGACCGCGCGCAGCTCGGCCGGGACGACGAGGAGTCCGACGTCGATCTGGGCGAGGGCCTCGGCGACCCCGTCGTCGATCCGGCGCGGCAGATCGACGACGACCGTGCCGCCCCTGCGCCGCGCCGCGGCGAGGACCGCCCGCACCGCTGGGGCCGGGACGGCGACGCAGTCCCCGCGGTCCCAGCTCAGCACGCGCAGCGAGTGGAGTTCGGGCAGCGACTCCTCCAGGGCGCCGCCGCCGACCCGTCCGCGGGAGGCGGCGAACGCGGGCCACCTGAGTCCTTCGGCCGTCTCACCGCCGAGCAGGACGTCCAGTCCGCCGCCCAGCGGGTCGGCGTCCACCAGCAGGCTGCGCAGACCCTGGTGCGCCGAGGTGACGGCGAGCGCGCAGGCCAGGGTGGACGCTCCGGCACCGCCGCGCCCGCCGATGACACCGACGGTGAGGGCGGGCCGTCCGGCACCCTCCGCAACGTCGGCGATGCGGTCGACCAGCCACTGTTCACCGTCGGGCAGCATCAGGACGTGGTCGGCGCCGATCTCGACGGCCCTCTGCCAGACCCCGGAGTCGTCCTGGTCGCGGCCGACCAGCACCACGCCTCGTCTGCGCGCGGCCCCGCGTACGCGCCGTGCGGCGTCGTCGCCCACCAGGACGAGCGGCGCCGCCTCCCAGCTGCCGCGCTGCCCGGACGCCGAGGGCTTCCCGGGCACCGAGTGATGCACCTCGGGTGTGGCGCCGGCCGCCGCGCACAGGCGCAGCAGGTCGTCCAGGAGCTCGGTGTCCTCGGTGACGATCAGTGGGCCGCTCTGCCTCCCACCGGCTGCCGGCGGCGGTCCATGTGTGACGGTCCCGGTCATTCCTGCGTCCCCCTTCATCGGGTCTGCTGCGCTGCGTCTGCTGCGCTGCGTCTGATTCGGTGCGGCCGATTCGGTGCGTCCCGTGCGTCGCCTCGCCGGCGACCGGCCATATGCGCCCGGCAAAACGAACCGGTCATGAGCGGTGCGGCCCGAACGCGTGGAATCACCGTGCAGCGGACCGTGAAATTGTGTGGATCTTGGTCGATAACTGTGGACAAGCCGAGGGCTGTGAATATCTCCGTCACCCATACCGGTGAGCCCGGAGCCGCCCCACTCCGCCCCGAAGTGCGACTCCCGCAGAGCAGCCCATCAACTACACACAGTCAACAATCATGAGCATGACAAGAGACTCGCCGCATGCAGAGCGAGCGCGCCGATCGCGCCTGCGACAGAAGGGGAAACGCACCCGGACATGCGACGACCCCCGCCGGGGGGGAGAGCGGGGGTCGTCTCCACGGCCGACTCGGGGGGGGAGGAGTCGGACCGGGTTAGCACGGTCGCGAACGATCCGTGACTTCCATGGTGTACCCGAGAGCCTTCTCAGGCAAACCCACACGCCACACCTTACGCCGAATGGGCTGCCCCTATGCTCGGGGTCGTGGAAAACCACTCCTCGCCCCGTACCGCGGCCTTCTTCGACCTGGACAAGACGGTCATTGCGAAGTCAAGCACACTCACCTTCAGCAAGTCGTTCTACCAAGGCGGGCTGATCAACCGCAGGGCCGCGCTGCGTACCGCCTATACCCAGTTCGTCTTCCTCGCGGGCGGCGCCGACCACGACCAGATGGAGCGGATGCGCGAGTACCTGTCCGCGCTCTGCCGGGGCTGGAACGTCCAGCTGGTCAAGGAGATCGTCGCCGAGACGCTGCACGACCTGGTCGACCCGATCATCTACGACGAGGCCGCGTCCCTGATCGAGGAGCACCACACCGCCGGCCGTGACGTCGTCATCGTCTCCACGTCGGGCGCCGAGGTCGTCGAACCCATCGGCGAGCTGCTGGGAGCGGACCGGGTGGTGGCGACCCGCATGGTCGTGGGCGACGACGGCTGCTTCACCGGGGAGGTGGAGTACTACGCCTACGGCCCGACCAAGGCCGAGGCGATCCGCGAGCTGGCCGCGTCCGAGGGGTACGACCTCGCCCGCTGCTACGCGTACAGCGACTCGGCCACCGACCTGCCGATGCTGGCGGCAGTCGGCCACCCGCACGCCGTCAACCCGGACCGCGCCCTGCGGCGTGAGGCGCTCGCGCGCGCATGGCCGATTCTCGACTTCCACCGGCCCGTGCGGCTCAAGCAGCGGATTCCCGGCTTCGCCGTACCGCCGCGTCCGGCACTCGTCGCCGCCGCCGCGATAGGTGCCGCGGCGGCCACCGCGGGCCTCGTCTGGTACGCGAGCCGGCGCCGCACGGCAGTGGCCTGATCCGAACCTTTCACCCGTGTCTGACCACAGAAGTAAAGAAGTGCGGGGAGGGCTTCCACTTGTCCCCGGTCCGGAGTACAAAGGACTCAACGGCCCGCGAGACCAAGGACATCCGAAAGGATCACCTTAAGAACGCATTTGGCCCCACGGACCGAGCATGAACGCCGGGCACCCACGCGACGTCGACCCGTCGATTACGGGCCAGCCGCACCAGGTGACGGGCAAAGTCCCGACCTGATGGGCATATTTCGAGGACGCTTGGTAACGCGGTGAGCATGCCAGCGGCGGTACGAATTCTCGTACCGCCGCATTACTGCTGCGCCGCGCCCGGACGTCGGCTCACGCCGCTCCGCGCTGGAGCGCCTCGCACACCGCCGTCGACTCGCGCGCGCCCAGCTCCACCGCCGCGCCGCAGTGCGCGATCCAGGCGGCCATGCCCTCGGGGGTGCCGGAGACGTAGCCGTCGAGGGCCGCCACATAGGCCGCGCGGCCCAGCTCGGCGTGTCCGACCTCGGCGGCGCAGACCGACTTCGGGTCCAGACCGCTGCCGACCAGGACGATCCGCTCCGCCGCCCGCGCGACCAGGCCGTTGTGCGAAGCGAAGGGGCGCAGGGCCATCAGTTCCCCGTGCACGACGGCGGCGGTCACCAGCGCCGGCGCGGTACTCCCGGCGCTCACCAGTTCGGCCAGACCGTCCAGACGGCCGTGCGCCTCCGCGGCACTCGGCAGCGGCAGTTCGACGAGCGGTTCGTCCACCGGCTCGCCCTCCTGGCGCGGTCGTCCCACCTGATCGGCCTTGTCCGCGGCCGCCACCAGGTGCAGCCGGGCCAGCACCCGCAGCGGGGACTGACGCCAGATGGAGAGCAGCTGGCCCGCCTCCGCGGTCAGCCGCAGGGCCGCGCCCACCGTGCGCGCCTCGGCCTCGCCACTGAAGTCGGTCCGCCGGCGCACCTCCTCCAGCGCCCAGTCCGCGCCGGACAGCGCCGCGGAACCCCGGGCGCCGCGCAGCGCCGCCTCGGACGTGATCTCGTTGCTGCGTCGCCGCATGATCCGGTGACCGTAGACCCGGTCCACGGCCTTGCGTACGGACTCCACGGTCTCGGCCACGCCGGGCAGCGAGCCCAGGGCCGCGAGCGGATCGGCGGTCGCGCCTGTCGTACTCATGGGTACGACCCTACGCACCCGGACGCCACACCCCACGAACGAGTGGTCTTCTTCACTCGCCTCAGGCTCCCGTGCCACGTACAGCTACCGTTCCACTACGCTTCGTGAACATGAAAATTGCTTTCGTCGGGAAGGGCGGCAGCGGCAAGACCACCCTGTCCTCCCTGTTCATCCGCCATCTCGCCGCCACCGGCGCGCCCGTCGTCGCGATCGACGCCGACATCAACCAGCACCTGGGGGCCGCGCTGGGCCTCGACGAGGCGGACGCGGCCGCGCTGCCGGCGATGGGCGACCACCTGCCGCTGATCAAGGAGCACCTGCGCGGCACCAACCCCCGCATCACCTCCGCCGACGCGATGATCAAGACGACGCCGCCCGGCGAGGGCTCACGGCTGTTGCGCGTGCGCGAGGAGAACCCGGTCTACGAGGCCTGCGCCCGGCCGGTGGAACTCGACGGCGACACCGTCCGTCTGATGGTCACCGGGCCCTTCACCGAGGCCGACCTGGGGGTCGCCTGCTACCACTCGAAGACCGGAGCGGTGGAGCTGTGCCTGAACCACCTGGTCGACGGCCGTGACGAATACGTCGTGGTGGACATGACGGCGGGCTCGGACTCGTTCGCCTCCGGCATGTTCACCCGCTTCGACGTCACCTTCCTCGTCGCCGAACCGACCCGCAAGGGGGTCTCCGTCTACCGCCAGTACAAGGAGTACGCCCGCGACTTCGGCGTCGCCCTGAAGGTCGTCGGCAACAAGGTGCAGGGGCAGGACGACCTCGACTTCCTGCGCGACGAGGTCGGGGACGACCTGCTGACGACCGTCGGCCACTCGGACTGGGTGCGCGCCATGGAGAAGGGCCGGCCGCCCCGGTTCGCGCTGCTGGAGGACGCCAACCGCCGGGCGCTGCGGGCGTTGCACACGGCCGCGGACGCGGCGTACGAGCAGCGGGACTGGAAGCGTTACACGCGGCAGATGGTGCACTTCCACGTGAAGAACGCCCGGGGCTGGGGCAACGAGCGGACCGGGGCCGACCTCGCCGCGCAGGTCGACCCCGGGTTCGTCCTCGGCGAGGAGGCCGTCGCCCCGGTGTGATGCCTACTGCCTGGTCGCCGGCGCTCCGGGCACGCCCTTCGGCGCCGGGGCGGGGGCGGCCGACAGGAAGGACGCCCAGCCCTTCTCGGGGGCTTCGCCGACTTCCAGGGTGCGCAGCTTCTTCAGCGTCTTCGGGTCCTGGGCGTCCAGCCAGTCCACGAGCTGCCGGAAGGAGACGCAGCGCACCTCCTCCTTGGTGCACACCTTCTCGACGACCTCCTCGACGGCCCGCATGTACGTGCCGCCGTTCCACGACTCGAAGTGGTTGCCGATGATCAGCGGTGCGCGGTTGCCGTCGTAGGCCCGCCGGAAGCCCTGCAGCAGGCTGTCCCGCATCTGGTCACCCCAGAACTCCTGCTTGTCGGGGTCGCCCTGGGTGGCGGTGCCGGACTGGTTGACCATGAAGTTGTAGTCCATGGTGAGCTGCTCGTACGAGTGCCCGGTGAACGGGACGAGCTGCATCGACAGGTCCCACAGCCCGTACTTCTTCTTCGGCCAGACCTGGTTGTTCACGCCGCTGCTGTCGTAGCGGAATCCCATCTGGCTCGCGGCCCTCATGAAGTTCTCCTGGCCCTCCAGGCACGGGGTGCGGGCGCCGATCAGCTCCTTGTCGTAGTCGAAGGGCAGCGGTGAGGCGTTCTTCAGCCCCGTGTTGGTCTTCCAGGTCTTCACGAACCGCTTGGCCTGGCTGATCTCACTCTTCCAGTCCTCGACCGACCACTCGCCGACGCCGCCCCCGGCACCGCAGAAGTGACCGTTGAAGTGGGTGCCGACCTCGTTGCCCTCCAGCCACGCCTGCCGCAGCTGCGCGACGGTGTCGGTGATGCCCTCCTCGTCGTTGAAGCCGATGTCGGAGCGGCCCGGGGAGTGCTGCGGGGGCTCGTACAGGTCCCGCTTCTCCTTCGGCAGCATGTACACGCCGCTCAGGAAGTACGTCATGGTGGCGTTGTTCTCCTTGGCCACCTCACGGAAGTGCGAGAACAGCTTCTGGCTGTCCTCGCCCGCCCCGTCCCACGAGAACACCACGAACTGCGGAGGCTTCTGACCCGGCTCGAGACGCTCGGGCCGGGGCAGGTGCGGCTGTGCGCCGGTGTACGCCGTGGAACCGTCACCGATCAGCCGGACCCCGTTCTTGGGCGCCGGCGCCGCTTTCCCCTTCTCCTTCTGCGGGCCGTGCGTTCCCTCGGAATGGTTGCCGCCGGTGCCGATCGCGCAGCCGGCGAACGAGGCGGCGCAGATCGCGGCGATCACGACGCGCGTGGCGATCCTCTGGGTGGCGGCCATGTTCCGCCCACCTTCTTCCTTCTCTCGGGCCAACGCCGACGAGGGCGATGTCGGGTGCTGTACCGGGACGTGCCGTCAGCGCCGTCAAGGTGGCACGGGAGCGAGAAGGAATTAATATGACAAGCCGATGAAAAGACCGATTCACTCGCCAGAGCAGCTCATTACTCCATTTGCGCGAAAAGTCTATGCCTCCTCTTTACTCTGAATTACGATCCGTTTACTGAGTGCAATCAACGAATGCCCGAGAGTCCCGCCGCTGTACGCCGTGACCCACGGCCGCGACACCACCCCCGCCGAGCGGGGGACCCCCTGACCGCGACCGCGCAGCCCCGGAGGAGACGGGAAACATGTCAGCCTGCGTCCCTGCCCGCGCCGATACGGCCCGGACCGAGCACGTCCACCCGCCCCACAGCCCACCGCCCGAGCGCCCCCGCCGCTTCCGCATCGCGGGTGCCGACGTCTCGGCCTCGATCGCGGTCTTCCTGATCGCCCTCCCCCTGTCCCTGGGCATCGCCCTGGCCACCGGCGCACCCCTCCAGGCCGGCCTCGTCGCCGCCGCGGTGGGCGGGATCGTCGCCGGCCGGCTCGGCGGCTGCCCGCTCCAGGTCAGCGGGCCCGCGGCCGGACTCACCGTCGTCACCGCCGACCTCATCCAGCGCTACGGCTGGCGCACGACCTGCGCCATCACCGTCTGCGCCGGGCTCGCCCAACTGGGCCTCGGCTGCCTGCGCGTGGCACGCACCGCCCTCGCCGTCAGCCCCGCCATCGTGCACGGCATGCTCGCCGGCATCGGCGTCACCATCGCCGTGGCCCAGCTGCACATCGTCCTCGGCGGCACCCCGCAGAGCGCCGTTCCCGACAACCTTCGCGCCCTTCCCGCCCAGTTGGCGGACGCGCAGCCCGCCGACCTGGCGGTGAGCGTGCTGACCCTGAGCCTGCTGCTGCTCTGGCCCCGTATTCCCGGCCGGGCCGGGCAGCTCCTGGGCAAGGTGCCCGCCGCCCTGATCGCCGTCGCCGGTGCCACCGCGGTCGCCGCCCTCGCCGGGCTCCGGCTGCCCAAGGTCGACCTGCCCTCCTGGAGCAGCCACGCCCTGGCCACGCTGCCCGACGGCCCGGTGCTCGGCCTCGTCGCCGCCGTCCTCACCACCACGCTCGTGTGCAGCGTGCAGTCCCTGCTCGGGGCGGTCGCCGTGGACAAGCTCGTCGCCGCCCGGCCGGGCCTGACCGGCCGCGTCAAGCGCTCCGACCTGGACCGGGAACTGCTCGGCCAGGGCGCCGCCAACGTCGTCTCCGGCACGCTCGGCGGCCTGCCCATCGCCGGTGTGGCCGTGCGCAGTTCCGCGAACGTGCAAGCGGGCGCCGTCAGCCGGAACTCGACGATGCTGCACGGCGTTCTCGTAGTGATCGCCGCACTGCTGATGGTCCCGGCCCTGGAGCTCATCCCGCTCGCCTCGCTCGCCGCCCTGGTCATGGCCGTCGGCCTCAAGATGGTGTCCCTCAACCACATCCGCACGGTGACCCGCCACCGTGAGGTGCTGGTCTACGCGGTCACCACGTGCGGCGTGGTGTTCTTCGGCGTCCTGGAGGGCGTCGCACTGGGCATCGCCGTGGCCGTCGGAGTCGCCCTGCACCGGCTGACCCGCACCCGCATCACGCACGTCGAGACGGAAGGAGTCCACCACGTCCATGTCAGAGGCCAGTTGACGTTCCTGGCGGTGCCCCGGCTCAGCAGAGTCCTGCACCACGTGCCCCACGGCGCCGACACGGTCGTGGAGTTGGACGGATCGTTCATGGACCACGCGGCGTACGAGACGCTCCAGGACTGGCAGAAGACGCACACCGCGCAGGGCGGCTCCGTCGAGATCACCGGCCGTCGCCCCGGGCTCCGCATCTCCGAGCCGGCCGAGACGGACGGCTGCCGCTGCCGTCCCTGGACGCCCTGGCGCAACCACCAGTGCGACCGCCCGCCGACGGCACCCGCGCGCCCGCCCGGCGCCGGCCGGCGGCCCGGGACCGGCAGTGCCGGCCCCGCCGGTGGCGCCGGGACAGGCCCGACCGGCCCGACCGGCGAGCCCGCGGCCCCCACCGGCCACCGCGGGGCCGACCTCCCGGGCCGCCCCGACGGTCTCGGCGGCCTCGGCGGCCGAGGCGGACCGAGTGGCTCCAGCGGGCGCGAACTGGCGCGCGGCATCAGCGCGTTCCACCGCAACACGGCCCCGCTGGTGCGCGGTGAGCTGGCCCGGCTGGCGCGCGAGGGACAACAGCCCTCCCAGCTGTTCCTCGCCTGTGCCGACTCCCGGCTGGTCACGTCGATGATCACCTCCAGCGGCCCCGGAGACCTCTTCGTCGTGCGCAACGTGGGCAACCTCGTGCCGCTGCCCGGCGAGGAGAGCGGCGACGACTCGGTCGCCGCCGCGATCGAGTACGCGGTGGACGTGCTGAAGGTGCGCTCCATCACGGTGTGCGGCCACTCGGGGTGCGGTGCCATGCAGGCGCTGCTCGGCACGGAGCCCGGGGGAGCGCAGACGCCGCTCAAGCGGTGGCTGCGGCACGGGGCGCCGAGCCTGCGGCGTCTGTCCGAGGACGAGGACTCCTCCACCCGGCTGGCGGGGCGGCGACCCGTCGACACGGCCGAGCAGCTCTGCCTGGCCAACGTCGTCCAGCAGCTGGAGCACCTGCGCGCCCACGCGTCGGTCTCCCGCGCACTGGGCGCCGGGGAGCTGGAGCTGCACGGCATGTACTTCCACGTCGGCGAGGCCCAGGCGTACCTGCTCACCGAGGGGGACGGAGCCGGACGGTTCGAGCTGGTGCGGGAGACCGACCTGACCGCTTGAGCCGTACGGGCACCGGCGGACGCGGAGTGTGAGAGGCGTTACACACGCTGAACTCCGCGCCGCCGGCGCCCGTGGGTACGGGTGACCAGTGGCCACGGAGACGACGGGCGGCCCTGACAGGTCTAAACCAATTACCCGTCGGCCCTTGTCACCGGCCCCCCGGGTCTGATGAGGTGTGGCCTGGGACACAACGGACAACCCTGAGAAAGGGAGATGTCGTGAGCAACGATTCCTTGGCCAACCTCCTGAAGGAGGAGCGACGCTTCGCGCCGCCCGCTGACCTGGCCGCGAACGCCAACGTCACGGCAGAGGCGTACGAACAGGCCAAGGCTGACAGGCTCGGCTTCTGGGCCGAGCAGGCCCGCCGACTGACCTGGGCGCAGGAGCCGACCGAGACCCTGGACTGGTCGAACCCGCCGTTCGCCAAGTGGTTCAAGGACGGCAAGCTCAACGTCGCCTACAACTGCGTCGACCGGCACGTGGAGGCCGGGCACGGCGACCGCGTCGCCATCCACTTCGAGGGCGAGCCCGGCGACAGCCGCGCCATCACCTACGCCCAGCTCAAGGACGAGGTCTCCAAGGCCGCCAACGCCCTGCTGGAGCTGGGTGTGCGCAAGGGCGACCGGGTCGCCGTCTACATGCCGATGATCCCGGAGACGGCGATCGCGATGCTGGCCTGCGCCCGGATCGGCGCCGCCCACTCGGTCGTCTTCGGCGGCTTCTCCTCCGACGCGCTCGCGACCCGCATCCAGGACGCCGACGCCCGCGTCGTCATCACCTCCGACGGCGGCTACCGGCGCGGCAAGCCCTCCGCGCTCAAGCCCGCCGTCGACGAGGCGGTCGAGCGCGCCGGCACCGTCGAGCACGTCCTCGTCGTCCGCCGCACCGGCCAGGAGGTCGCCTGGGACGACTCCCGCGACAAGTGGTGGCACGAGACCGTCGACCGGCAGTCCGCCGAGCACACGCCGGAGGCGTTCGACGCCGAGAACCCGCTGTTCATCCTGTACACGTCCGGCACGACGGGTAAGCCCAAGGGCATCCTGCACACCTCGGGCGGCTACCTCACGCAGACGGCGTACACCCACTGGGCGGTCTTCGACCTCAAGCCCGAGACCGACGTCTACTGGTGCACCGCCGACGTCGGCTGGGTGACCGGGCACTCCTACATCGTCTACGGCCCGCTCGCCAACGGCGCCACCCAGGTGATGTACGAGGGCACCCCGGACACCCCGCACCAGGGCCGCTTCTGGGAGATCGTGCAGAAGTACAAGGTCTCCATCCTCTACACCGCCCCCACCGCGATCCGGACGTTCATGAAGTGGGGCGACGACATCCCCGCGAAGTTCGACCTGTCCTCCCTGCGCGTGCTCGGCTCGGTGGGCGAGCCGATCAACCCCGAGGCCTGGATCTGGTACCGGAAGACCATCGGCGCGGACGCCACCCCCGTCGTCGACACCTGGTGGCAGACCGAGACGGGCGCGATGATGATCTCGCCGCTGCCCGGTGTCACCGAGGCCAAGCCCGGCTCCGCCCAGCGCCCGCTGCCCGGCATCTCCGCGACCGTCGTCGACGACGAGGCGAACGAGGTGCCCGACGGCGGGGGCGGCTACCTGGTCCTCACCGAGCCGTGGCCGTCGATGCTGCGCACCATCTGGGGCGACGACCAGCGGTTCATCGACACGTACTGGTCGCGGTTCGAGGGCAAGTACTTCGCCGGCGACGGCGCCAAGAAGGACGACGACGGCGACATCTGGCTGCTCGGCCGCGTGGACGACGTGATGCTCGTGTCCGGGCACAACATCTCCACCACCGAGGTCGAGTCGGCCCTCGTCTCCCACCCGTCGGTCGCCGAGGCGGCCGTGGTCGGCGCGGCGGACGAGACGACCGGCCAGGCCATCGTGGCGTTCGTGATCCTGCGCGGCACCGCGGCCGAGAGCGATGACCTCGTCGCCGAGCTGCGCAACCACGTCGGCGCCACGCTCGGCCCGATCGCCAAGCCCAAGCGGATCCTGCCGGTGGCCGAGCTGCCGAAGACGCGCTCGGGCAAGATCATGCGCCGCCTGCTGCGCGACGTGGCGGAGAACCGTGCCCTGGGCGATGTCACCACCCTGACCGACAGCAGCGTGATGCAGCTGATCCAGGACAAGCTCCCGGCGGCGCCCGGCGAGGACTGATCCGCGGGACTGAAGCAGCGGACCGAGGGGCACCCGGCGGGGAGATCCGCCGGGTGCCCCTTCGCACGGGGCGTCCCACGGCGCGAGCACCGTCCAGCCCGTTCGCGCCGACGCGACCCGTTAGGTAAGCTAAGAAACACGTAAGAGGATCACCACACGATCCTCATGGTGCGCCGGGAAGTCTGGTCGGCACGTGTTCCGTGCTGCCCATCGACCGGAGGTCCCCCGTGACGTCGCCCCGCACCCCCCGCAAGGCCTTCGGCCGGCTGTCCCTCCCGGAGCGGACCTACCTCACGGACGCCCTGCGCACCGAGACCGTCGGCGGAGTCCTGCTGCTCGTCGCCGCGGTCGCCGCGCTGGTCTGGGCGAACATCCCGGCGCTCCACGACAGCTACGAGAGCGTCAGCCACTTCCACTTCGGTCCCGGGGCCCTCGGCCTGAACCTGTCCATCGAGCACTGGGCGGCGGACGGACTGCTGGCCGTGTTCTTCTTCGTCGCCGGCATCGAGCTCAAACGCGAGCTGGTCGCCGGCGACCTCAAGGACCCGAAGGCCGCCGCGCTGCCCGTGGTGGCGGCCCTGTGCGGCATGGCCGTACCGGCGGTCGTCTACACGCTCACCAACACCGCGGGCGGCGGCTCCCTGGCCGGCTGGGCCGTTCCCACCGCGACCGACATCGCCTTCGCGCTCGCCGTGCTCGCCGTCATCGGCACGTCCCTGCCCAGCGCCCTGCGCGCCTTCCTGCTGACACTCGCCGTCGTCGACGACCTCTTCGCGATCCTGATCATCGCCGTCTTCTTCACCGACAGCCTGAACTTCGCCGCCCTCGGCGGTGCGGCCGCTGGCCTCGCCGTCTTCTGGCTGCTGCTCCGCAAGGGCGTGCGCGGCTGGTACGTGTACGTCCCGCTCGGTCTCGTCGTCTGGGGCCTGATGTACAACAGCGGCATCCACGCCACCATCGCGGGCGTCGCGATGGGCCTGATGCTGCGCTGCCACACCCGTGAGGGCGAGGAACACTCCCCCGGTGAGCACATCGAGCACCTCGTGCGCCCGCTGTCGGCCGGCCTGGCGGTACCGCTGTTCGCGCTGTTCAGCGCGGGAGTGGCCCTCTCGGGCGACGCCCTGACCGACGTGTTCACCAGGCCCGAGACGCTCGGCGTCGTGCTCGGTCTCGTCCTCGGCAAGACGCTCGGCATCTTCGGCGGCACCTGGCTCACCGCGCGTTTCACCAGGGCCTCGCTCAGCGACGACCTCGCCTGGGCCGACGTGTTCGCCGTGGCGACCCTGGCCGGCATCGGATTCACCGTCTCCCTGCTCATCGGCGAGCTGGCCTTCGAGGGCGAGGCGACGATGACCGACGAGGTCAAGGCCGCCGTCCTGACCGGGTCGGTCATCGCGGCGACCCTGGCGACCGTGCTGCTGAAGATCCGGAACGCCAAGTACCGCCGCATGACCGAGGACGAGGAGCGCGACGAGGACCTCAGCGGTGTACCGGACGTCTACGAGGTGGACGACCCGGCCTACCACCTGCGGATGGCGGCCATCTACGAGCGGAAGGCCGCCGAACACCGGCGGATCGCCGCGGAGAAGGAGTCGGAACGGCTTGCCGAAGTGCCGGGCGGGGCAGGCGAGGAGGGCGACGGTCCGGCATGATCTGACGAGACGGTACAAAAGACGGGACCGTACGCAGTCGGACGGAAGCCGACGACCGCCACGGAACCGTACGCAGCAAGCCAGCAGAAAAGGGAGACCGCGATGAGCGCACCCGACGGCAGCCCGGTCGGCACCGAACGCAGCATCGGCCAGCTGTTCGCCTCGGCGACCACCGAATTGTCGGCGCTGGTGCACGACGAGATCGCGCTGGCCAAGGCCCAGCTGAGGCAGGACGTCAAGCGCGGGGCGACCAGCGGGGGCGCCTTCTCGCTGGCGGGCCTGCTCCTGGTCTTCTCGCTGCCGATGCTGAACTTCGCCCTGGCCTACGGGATCCGGACGTGGAGCGGCTGGAACCTCGCGGTCTGCTTCCTGCTGTCGTTCGCCGCGAACGTCCTGATCGCCGGCCTGCTCGCGCTGATCGGCATCACCTTCGCCAAGAAGGCCAAGAAGGGCCGCGGCCCGCAGAAGGTCGCCGCCTCGGTGAAGCAGTCGGCGGGCGTCCTGCAGAACGCCAAGCCGCACCCGCGCCCGGAGCTGCCGGCCGACCGGTCCCCCGAGGCCATCGAGGCTGTGGCACGCTCGTCCTCATGACGGACCCCGCCACTCCATCGGCGCAACCCACCTCGGTCGTACGACTCGACATCCCCGGCGGGCGTGAGGTGACCCACCGGGACGTCGCCGCCAACGGCGCCCGCTTCCACATCGCCGAACTCGGCGACGGACCGCTGGTGCTGCTGCTGCACGGCTTCCCGCAGTTCTGGTGGACCTGGCGGCACCAGCTGACGGCACTGGCCGACGCCGGTTTCCGCGCCGTCGCCATGGACCTGCGCGGCGTCGGCGGCAGCGACCGCACCCCGCGCGGCTACGACCCCGCGGGCCTCGCCCTGGACATCACCGGAGTGATCCGCTCGCTCGGCGAGCCCGACGCCGCGCTGGTCGGCCACGACCTGGGCGGCTACCTGGCCTGGACGGCCGCGGCGATGCGCCCCAAGCTCGTGCGGCGGCTCGCGGTGTCGTCGATGCCGCACCCCCGCCGCTGGCGCTCCGCCATGCTCGGGGACGTCCGGCAGACCCGGGCGGGCTCGTACATCTGGGGCTTCCAGCGCCCCTGGATCCCGGAGCGGCAGCTGACCGCGGACGACGGCGCGCTGGTCGGCCGGCTGATCCAGGAGTGGTCGGGGCCGCGGCTGCCCGACGAGGAGGCGGTGGAGGTCTACCGCCGGGCCATGTGCATCCCGTCCACGGCCCACTGTTCCGTCGAGCCGTACCGCTGGCTGGTCCGCTCGCTGGCCCGTCCCGACGGCGTCCAGTTCTACCGCCGCATGAAGCGGCCGGTGCGCGTGCCGACGCTGCATCTGCACGGCTCGCTGGACCCCGTGTTGCGGACGCGGAGCGCGGCGGGATCCGGTCAGTACGTCGAAGCGCCGTACCGCTGGCGGTTGTTCGACGGGCTCGGGCACTTCCCGCACGAAGAGGATCCGGTCACTTTCTCCACCGAACTGATCAACTGGCTGAAGGATCCCGAACCCGATCGGTGACCGAACGGACGCGCCCGGTATCCATACCGGAACGCTTGTCCTATGAACGGCCACTTGCCTGGCGCATAGGCCAATTGGGGGCCCCGGGAGCGGTTATCGACCTTGGGGCGGGGGCACACGTCCCGGTATGGGCTGGACGCACGACTACAGTGACGTAGCACGCGACGGCCGCTCCACGAGCGGCGCGAGCACCCACCGACGCGGCGGCACCCCGCAACTGGCGGGGACGGATCTACGGGTGGGCATTCCGCGCATTCTGCGCCGCCGGGCCCGCTGGGTCTCCGTACGCCTGCGTCATCCGCGCACCTGAGCGCCGCGCGGTACTCGCGGTCGGCGCCCTCGCGGCCGGACTTCCCTAGAGCGCACAGCTGTCGCTGTCCACCTGCTGGTCGGCGGCGCGGCCCTCGGTGATGTCCTCGCGGATCTCGTCCGCGGTGAGCGCGTAGCCGGTGTCCGGGTCGTCGAGGGACTTGGCGAAGACCACGCCGTAGACCTCGCCCTCGGGCGTCAGCAGCGGGCCGCCGGAGTTTCCCTGACGGACGGTCGCGAACAGCGAGTAGACGTCGCGGCGGACCGTGTCGCGGTGGTAGATGTCCGGGCCGCTGGCCGTGATGCGCCCGCGCACGCGCGCGGCACGCACGTCGTACGCCCCGTTCTCCGGGAAGCCCGCGACGATCGCGTCGTCGTCCCTGGTGGCGTCCTCGTCCGTGAACCGCAGGGCGGGAGCCCGCAGTTCCGGGACGTCGAGGACGGCGATGTCGCGCTGCCAGTCGTAGAGGACGACCGTCGCGTCGTACTTGCGGCCCTCACCGCCTATCTGCACGGTGGGTTCGTCGACGCCGCCCACCACATGGGCGTTGGTCATCACGCGGCGCTCGGCGAAGACGAACCCGGTGCCCTCCAGGACCTTGCCGCAACCGGTGGCCGTGCCCATCACCTTGACGATGGAACGCTTGGCACGGGTGGCGACGGGGCTGTTGACGAGGGCCGGGTCGGGCGGCTGGACGTCGGTGATCGGCTCGTTGGAGAACGGGCTGAAGACCTGCGGGAAGCCGTTCTGCGCGAGGACCGAGGAGAAGTCCGCGAACCAGGTGTCGGCCTGCGCGGGCAGCGCCCGGGAGACGCCCAGCAGCACCTTGGAGCTGCGGACCTCCTTGCCGAGCGTGGGCAGCGTGGTGCCGGCGAGGGCGGAGCCGATGAGCCAGGCGACGAGGAGCATGGCGACGACGTTGACCAGTGCGCCGCCGGTGGCGTCCAGGGCACGGGCCGGGGACCAAGTGATGTACCGGCGCAGCTTGTTGCCCACATGCGTGGTCAGGGCCTGGCCGACGGAGGCGCAGATGATGACGACGACGACCGCGACGACGGCGGCGGTCGTACTCACCTCCGCGTTGTCCGTCAGGGCGTCCCAGACGACCGGGAGGAGATAGACGGCGACGAGACCGCCGCCGAGGAAGCCGATCACGGACAGGATGCCGACCACGAAGCCCTGGCGGTAGCCGACGATCGCGAACCAGACGGCGGCCAGCAGCAGCAGGATGTCCAGCACGTTCACTGATTCAGGCCTCGCCTCGTCGTCCTACGCTCACACCGGTCACCCTGTCATGACCGCCAGTCGAGCGGGACCTGCTTGTCCCTGTCCCAGGGGCGTTCCCAGCCGGCGAAGTGCAGCAGGCGGTCGATGATCCCGGCGGTGAAGCCCCACACCAGGGTCGATTCGACCAGGAATGCCGGTCCCCGGTGGCCGCGGGGGTGGACGGAGGTGACCCGGTTGGCCGGGTCCGTGAGATCGGCCACGGGGACCGTGAAGACCCGCGCCGTCTCGTTCGGGTCGACGACGCCGACCGGGCTGGGCTCCCGCCACCAGCCGAGCACGGGCGTGACGACGAAGCTGCTGACCGGGATGTACAGCTTGGGCAGGGCCCCGAAGAGCTGCACGCCGGCCGGGTCGAGGCCGGTCTCCTCCTCGGCCTCGCGCAGGGCGGCCCGCAGCGGGCCCTCCCCCTGCGGATCACCGTCCTCCGGGTCGAGGGCGCCGCCGGGGAAGGCGGGCTGGCCCGCGTGCGAGCGCAGGGAGCCGGCCCGCTCCATGAGCAGCAGCTCGGGGCCGCGGCCGCCCTCGCTCTCGGCCACGCCCTCGCCGAACAGGATCAGCACGGCGGACTGCCGCCCGGCCCCGTCGGGCGGGGGGAGGAAGCGGCTCAGCTGGCTCGGCCGGACCGTCCGGGCGGCCCGCGCCACCGGCTCCAGCCAGCCGGGCAGGCCCACCTCGCTGAGCGCCACGCCCTGAGTGTTGCCCGCCCGCGTCATCGCCACCCCCGTTCTGCCGTGTCCAACGTACGAGGCCCCCTAGATCGTTCCGTCATCCGGCCCTCAGCGGCGGCGCCGGGGTACCGCCCGCGTCCAGGTAGGCCTGCGGGGGCTTGAGCCGCTGGCCGGGCAGGCCGCCCTTCTCGTACTTCAGCAGCTTCTTCGCCTTCTCGGGGTCCGTCTCGCCCTCCCCGTACGCCGGGCAGAGCGGGGCGATGGGGCAGGCACCGCAGGCGGGCTTGCGGGCGTGGCAGATGCGGCGGCCGTGCCAGATCACGTGGTGGGACAGGTCCGTCCAGTCGCTCTTGGGGAACAGCGCGCCGATCGCGGCCTCGATCTTGTCCGGGTCGGTCTCCGCGGTCCACTGCCAGCGGCGCACCAGACGCTGGAAGTGCGTGTCCACGGTGATGCCGGGCCGGCCGTAGGCGTTGCCGAGGACGACGAAGGCGGTCTTGCGGCCGACGCCGGGCAGCTTGACGAGGTCCTCGAGGCGGCCGGGGACCTCGCCGCCGAAATCCTCGGCCAGGGCCTTGGACAGCCCTATGACCGACCTGGTCTTGGCGCGGAAGAACCCGGTCGGGCGCAGGATCTCCTCGACCTCCTCCGGGTTGGCGGCCGCCAGGTCCTCGGGGGTGGGGTACGCGGCGAAGAGGGCGGGCGTCGTCTGGTTGACGCGCAGGTCGGTGGTCTGGGCGGAGAGCACCGTGGCCACCAGGAGCTGGAAGGGGTTCTCGAAGTCCAGTTCCGGGTGGGCGTACGGATACACCTCGGCGAGCTCACGGTTGATCCTGCGGGCACGGCGGACCAGGGCGGTGCGCGACTCGTCGCGGGGGGAGTGCGGGGCGATGGTCTTCGCCGGGGTCACGCCCTTGACCGCGGCGGCGGCCTTCGCCGGGACGACGGCGGGCTTCTTGGCGGGGGCCTGCCGCTTGGCTGCCGCCGGCTTCTTGGCGGGGGCGGACTTCTTCGCGGACGCCGGCTTCCCGGCGGGGGCGGACTTCTTCTCGGAGGCGGCCTTCCTGGCGGGCGCGGACTTTTCCGCGGGAGCGGCCTTCCCGGCGGACACCTGCTTCTTGACGGACGCCGACTTCTTCGCAGGCGCCGTCTTCTTGGCCGACGCCGTCTTCTTCGCGGGCGCCGTCTTCTTCGCGGGCGTCGCCGGCTTTTCGGCGGGCGCCGTCTTCCTCGCGGGCGTCGCCGGCTTTTCGGCGGGCTCGGGCGGCGTCTTCTCCGCGTTCTTCTTCAAGGCACCCTTCTCCGCGGTCACTCGCTTGGCAGGCGCCGCCTTCTTTGCCGTTTTCGCCGTTTTCCTGCCGCCATCGGGACCCTGTTCGCCCACAGCGGAATCGCGACGTACAACCACCCGCGCAGCCCCCTAGGCCTGTGCTCTCACCGGCGATTTGGACACCCGGCCAGCCTACGACCCGGCACCGACATCCGCCCCGGACCCTGAAGATCGGCGTCCAATTGGACCCCTGCCGCATACCCCAGGACATGTGTGCGGCATCCTTGTGACAGATCACACTGTTTGGACTGTCCGGCAAAATGGGCACCACGGACCCCTGGTACACCGGGGGAACAAGATCCTCTGAGCCGGTCGACAAGGAGAGAACTCGTGGACGACGTTCTGCGGCGCAACCCGCTCTTCGCGGCGCTCGACGACGAGCAATCCGCCGAGCTCCGCGCCTCCATGAGTGAGGTGACCCTCGCCCGCGGCGACTCGCTGTTCCACGAAGGCGACCCCGGAGACCGCCTCTACGTGGTCACGGAGGGCAAGGTCAAGCTCCACCGCACGTCCCCCGACGGCCGCGAGAACATGCTGGCCGTGGTCGGACCGAGCGAGCTGATCGGCGAGCTGTCGCTCTTCGACCCGGGCCCGCGCACGGCGACCGCCACCGCGCTGACCGAGGTGAAGCTGCTCGCCCTCGGCCACGGCGACCTCCAGCCCTGGCTGAACGTCCGCCCGGAGGTGGCCACCGCGCTGCTGCGCGCCGTCGCGCGCCGGCTGCGCAAGACCAACGACGCCATGTCGGACCTGGTCTTCTCGGACGTTCCCGGCCGCGTCGCCCGCGCCCTGCTGGACCTCTCCCGCCGCTTCGGCGTGCAGTCCGAGGAGGGCATCCACGTGGTGCACGACCTGACGCAGGAGGAGCTGGCCCAGCTGGTCGGCGCGTCCCGCGAGACGGTCAACAAGGCCCTCGCCGACTTCGCCCAGCGCGGCTGGCTGCGGCTGGAGGCCCGCGCGGTGATCCTGCTGGACGTGGAGCGGCTCGCCAAGCGCTCCCGCTGAGGGACCTCAGTCGGGCAGCTGGATGAGCCCGTGCTCGCCCAGGTACTCCAGCTGCGCCCGCACCGACAGCTCCGCCGCCGGCCACAGTGAGCGGTCGACGTCCGCGTACACGTGGGCGACGACCTCGCCCGGCGTCCGGTAGCCGTCCTCCACCGCCGTCTCGACCTGGGCGAGGCGGTGGGCGCGGTGGGCGAGGTAGAACTCGACGGCGCCCTGCGCGTCGTCCAGGACCGGCCCGTGGCCGGGCAGCACCGTGTGCACGCCGTCGTCGGCCGTGAGCGACCTGAGCCTGCGCAGCGAGTCCAGGTAGTCGCCGAGACGGCCGTCGGGATGGGCCACCACCGTCGTGCCGCGGCCCAGGACGGTGTCGCCCGTAAGGACCGCCCGGTCGGCCGGGAGATGGAAGCACAGGGAGTCCGCGGTGTGCCCCGGGGTCGGTACGACCCTGAGCTCCAGGCCGCCGACCGTGACCACGTCGCCCGCGGCCAGCCCCTCGTCGCCCAGCCGCAGCGCCGGGTCCAGTGCCCGCACGTTCGTGCCCGTCAGCTCGGCGAAGCGCGCGGCGCCCTCCGCGTGGTCCGGGTGACCGTGCGTCAGCAGGGTGAGGGCGACGCGCTTGCCCGCCCGCTCGGCGGTGTCGACGACGTTCCGCAGGTGGGAGTCGTCCAGCGGGCCCGGGTCGACCACGACGGCCAGGTCCGAGTCGGGCTCGGCGAGGATCCAGGTGTTCGTGCCGTCCAGCGTCATCGCGGAGGCGTTGGGCGCGAGGACGTTCACCGCGCGGGCGGTGGCCGGCCCCGAGAGGACCCCGCCGCGCGGCTGGCCGGGCAGTGCTGCTGCGTCCGTCATGCGGGGGCTCCCCCGGTCGGGTCGGAAGGTGTGGCCGGCGCCGGCGTGGTGGCCGGGACGTGCTTGGTGAACTCGTCGTGACCGGGCCACGAGAGCTCGATCTCGCCCTCGACCAGCCGCGCCCGGGCCAGTACGGGCGTCATGTCGCGGTCCGGCGCCGACGCGAGCGCCTCGGCCGCCGTGCCGCACTCCGCGAGCGCGCGCAGGGTGGCGATGGTCGGCGGCATCATCAGCAGCTCGCCCTTGTCGTACCCCTCGGCCGCGTCGGCCGGGGTGATCCACACCGTCCGGTCGGCCTCCGTGGAGGCGTTGCGCGTGCGCTGGCCCTCGGGAAGGGCGGCCACGAAGAACCACGTGTCGTAGCGCCGGGCCTCGAACTCCGGGGTGATCCAGCGGGCCCAGGCGCCGAGCAGGTCGGAGCGGAGGACGAGGCCCCTGCGGTGCAGGAACTCCGCGAACGACAGGTCCCGGGCGACCAGGGCCGCGCGGTCGGCCTCCCAGTCCTCACCCGTGGTGTCGCCGACCACCGAGCCGGGGGTCGGGCCGGCGAGCAGGACGCCCGCCTCCTCGTACGTCTCCCGTACGGCCGCGCAGACGATCGCCTGGGCGCCCGCCTCGTCGACGCCGAGCCGGTCGGCCCACCACGCGCGCGGAGGGCCCGCCCAGCCGATGTCACGGTCGTCGTCGCGCGGGTCGACGCCGCCGCCCGGGTACGCGTACGCGCCCCCGGCGAAGGCCATCGAGGCGCGGCGGCGCAGCATGTGCACGGCGGTGCCGGTGCCGGTGTCCTTGAGGAGCATGACGGTGGCCGCGCGTCTCGGGGTGACCGGGGTGAGCGTGCCGTCCGCCAGCGCGCGGATGCGGTCCGGCCACTCCGGGGGGTACCACTGCCCATTCGCCTGCCCATTCGCCATGGCCGGAGGCTATCCGGTGACGGGCGGATGTTCGAGTGGCCCCCGGGGCCGGGCGGACGTCAGCCGGGCAGACCGGCCAGCCATTCGGTGAGCAGCCGGTTCGTCTCCTCGGGCCGTTCCTGCTGGAGCCAGTGGCCGCAGCCGTCGAGGAGGTGCGAGGCGGTCAGGCCGGGCAGGGTGGCCGGGTAGGCGGCGATCGCGTCGGACAGCCAGGTGGTGGAGGCGTCCAGGGCGCCGCCGAGGAACAGGGACGGCTGGGTGACCGGGGCACCCGCGTGGCCGGTCAGGTCCGCCCAGTCGCGGTCCATGGCGCGGTAGCGGTTGAGGGCGCCGGTCAGGCCGGTGCGCTCGAACTCCCCCGCGTAGACGTCCAGGTCCTCCTCGGTGAGCCAGGCCGGCAGCCGCCCGTCGGCCGGGAAGCGGTCGCGCAGCCTGCCGCCGGGGGCGACGAAGTGCGGGTCGGGCGCCTGGGGCCCCGGCATCGTCCCGGCGGACAGGGCGGCGTAGAAGCCGGCGAGCCAGCCCCGTACGTCGGGCTCGATCTCCGCCTCGGCGCGGCCGGGCTCCTGGAAGTAGGAGACGTAGAACTCCTGCCCGGCGAAGGGCCCGGAGGGGTCGCTCATGGCGGCGAAGGCCTCGCTGGGCTTCGGGCCGCCCGGCGGGGTGTACGGCACGCTGAGCAGGCCGACCGCGCGGAACACGTCGGGCCGCAGCAGCGCGGAGTGGGCGGCGATCGTCGCGCCCCAGTCGTGGCCGACGATCACCGCGGAGCGCTCGCCCAGCGCCTCCACCACGGCGGCGTTGTCCGCCACCAGGTCGAGCATCCGGTACGCGTCCACCGCGCCGGGCCGGGAGGACCGCCCGTAGCCGCGTACGTCGATCGCGGCGGCGCGGAAGCCCGCGGCGGCCAGTGCGGGGAGCTGGCGGCGCCAGGAGTACCAGGACTCGGGGAAGCCGTGGACCAGCAGGACCAGGGGCCCGCTGCCCTGCTCCACGAGGTGCGTCCGGCCCGCCGGTGAGGGCACGAGCCGGTGGACGGGGGCCTGGACGGGGACGGGCGACTGCTGCATGGCTCCTCCGGGCGGGTCGGTCGGTACGGCGCCGGCGACCATCCTGCGAGGGCGGCTCGGGCAGGGACCAGGCTTGTTGCCGTTCCGGCAACACGGCCCAGGTCACCCAGTCGGCCGCCCGTACCGGCAACACGGACCGGGCCACCCGGCCGGCCGCCCGTTCCGGCGGCGCGGCCCAGGTCACCCGGCCGACCGTCCGTACCGGCGGCGCGGGGTCGGGGCCCCGGGCCCCCGGTCTCACCGTCCTGCGTCCTCGGCGCCGTCCGTCCGCCGCGGCGGGTCACGCCTGGGTGAGCTCCACCTGGATCTCGACCTCCACCGGCGCGTCCAGCGGCAGTACCGCCACGCCGACCGCGCTGCGGGCGTGCACGCCCTTGTCGCCCAGGACCGCGCCGAGGAGCTCGCTGGCGCCGTTGACCACGCCCGGCTGGCCGTTGAAGTCGGTCGCCGAGGCGACGAAACCGACGACCTTGACCACGCGCGCGATGCGGTCGAGGTCACCGGCGACGGACTTCACCGCGGCCAGGGCGTTCAGCGCGCACGTGCGCGCCAGGTCCTTGGCCTCCTCCGGCGTGACCTCGCCGCCCACCTTGCCGCTGACGGGGAGCTTGCCGTCCACCATCGGCAGCTGGCCGGAGGTGTAGACGTACGGGCCGGACTGCACGGCCGGCTGGTAGGCGGCCAGCGGCGGGACGACCTCGGGCAGCGTCAGGCCGAGCTCGGCCAGCTTCTCCTCGACGGCGCTCACGCCTGCTTCTCCCGCTTCAGGTAGGCCACGAGCTGCTCGGGGTTGTTCGGCCCGGGCACGACCTGGACGAGCTCCCAGCCGTCCTCGCCCCAGGTGTCCAGGATCTGCTTCGTGGCATGGACGAGCAGCGGCACGGTTGCGTATTCCCACTTGGTCATGTGGGCGACTCTAGCCGCTGCCCGGGACCCGGCAGACGGCCGACCGCGGCCACGTTCTCCACGGCCACCGGCGTACTACGCGGGCGGACTGGTTACGCTCGAATACGTGAGCAGGCTCCAGGTCGTCAGCGGCAAGGGCGGAACCGGCAAGACCACGGTGGCCGCGGCCCTCGCGCTGGCCTTGGCCACCGAGGGGAAGCGCGCGCTTCTCGTCGAGGTCGAGGGTCGCCAGGGCATCGCGCAGCTCTTCGAAACCGAAGCGCTGCCTTATGAGGAGCGGAAGATCGCCGTCGCTCCCGGGGGCGGGGAGGTGTACGCCCTCGCCATCGACCCCGAACTGGCCCTTCTGGACTACCTCCAGATGTTCTACAAACTGGGCAGCGCCGGACGGGCCCTGAAGAAGCTCGGCGCGATCGACTTCGCGACCACCATCGCGCCGGGGGTCAGGGACGTCCTGCTGACCGGCAAGGCCTGCGAGGCCGTGCGGCGCAAGGACAGGAGCGGGCGGTTCGCGTACGACTACGTCGTCATGGACGCGCCGCCCACCGGGCGCATCACGCGCTTCCTCAATGTGAACGACGAGGTCGCCGGGCTCGCCAAGGTCGGCCCGATACACAATCAGGCGCAGGCCGTGATGCGGGTGCTGAAGTCCCGGGAGACCGCCGTGCACCTGGTGACGCTGCTGGAGGAGATGCCGGTCCAGGAGACCGCGGACGGCATCGCAGAGCTGCGCGCGGCCCGGCTGCCGGTGGGCCGGGTCATCGTGAACATGGTCCGCCCCTCGCTGCTGGACGCGACCGACCTGGACCTCGTACGGAGCACACCGCGCGCGGCGATCGCGCGGTCCCTGTCCGGGGCCGGGCTCGGCGGGGCGCGGCGGGGCGGGCACGCCGAGCGGCTGGTGGACCCGCTGCTGGCGCAGGCCGACGAGTACGCGGAGCGGTACGCGCTGGAGCAGGAGCAGCGGGCGGCCCTCGGCGCACTGGACCTGCCCCTGCACGAACTGCCGCTGTTCGCCGAGGGAATGGACCTGGCGGGCCTGTACGAACTGGCCCACGAGCTGCGGAAGCAGGGGATCGCATGAGTCCGGAACCGGACCGGCGGGGAGAGGGCGGGCGCCGTCTGGCCGCCGCGCGGGCGCTGGACGTCGATCCGCTGCTGGAGGACCCGAGGACGCGCATCGTGGTGTGCTGCGGCTCGGGCGGCGTCGGCAAGACGACCACCGCGGCGGCCCTCGGACTGCGCGCGGCCGAGCGGGGCCGCAAGGTGGTCGTCCTCACCATCGACCCGGCCCGGCGGCTCGCCCAGTCCATGGGCATCGACTCCCTCGACAACACTCCGCGCCGGGTGAAGGGCGTCGACGACTCGGCGGGCGGTGAGCTGCACGCCATGATGCTCGACATGAAGCGCACCTTCGACGAGATCGTCGAGGCGCACGCGGACCCGGAGCGGGCCGCCGCGATCCTGGGCAACCCCTTCTACCAGTCGCTCTCGGCGGGCTTCGCGGGCACGCAGGAGTACATGGCGATGGAGAAGCTGGGGCAGCTGCGGGCGCGGGACGAGTGGGACCTCATCGTCGTCGACACGCCGCCGTCCCGTTCGGCGCTGGACTTCCTGGACGCGCCCAAGCGCCTCGGGTCGTTCCTGGACGGCAAGCTGATCCGCGTGCTGCTGGCCCCCGCGAAGGTCGGCGGCCGGGCCGGCATGAAGTTCCTGAACGTCGGCATGTCGATGATGACCGGTGTCCTGGGGAAGGTGCTCGGCGGGCAGTTCCTGAAGGACGTCCAGACCTTCGTGGCCGCGATGGACTCCATGTTCGGGGGTTTTCGTACCCGCGCGGACGCCACGTACAAGCTGCTCCAGGCGCCAGGGACGGCGTTCCTGGTGGTCGCGGCCCCGGAGCGGGACGCGCTGCGCGAGGCCGCGTACTTCGTGGAACGGCTGGCGGCCGAGGACATGCCGCTCGCGGGTCTGGTGCTCAACCGCGTCCACGGCAGCGGTGCCGACGGGCTCTCGGCCGAGCGGGCGCTCGACGCCGCGGAAAATCTTGAGGATCCTCGCATTGTGGATCAGGACGACGGGAAAGCTGGACTTCGTAACTCTCCCGACACGTACGGCAGTTCAGCCGCGATCGACCCGCAGTCCCCTGCCGGAGCCCTTGCCGGAAGCCAGACCGACGCCCCCGCCGATCCATCCCCCGAGGCTCCGGACGCGCCGGAGCGATCCGTCGACCGGATCACCGCGGGCCTGCTGAGGCTGCACGCGGAGCGCATGCACCTGCTGGCCCGCGAGCAGCGCACGCGCGACCGCTTCACCGCGCGTCATCCCGAGGTGGCGGTCACCGAAGTGGCCGCGCTGCCCGGCGACGTGCACGACCTCGCGGGGCTGCGGGACATCGGGGACCGTCTCGCGACGGTCCGGCCCGAGCTGCCCGAGCCCGGCGCCTGACCCGAGCGCCGGCCCGTGCTCCGACCCGACCGGGGCGTCCGCTTCCGAGGAGCACCCCCGGCCGCCTCAGCCCACGGCCGCGTAGTTCTCGTAGACCTCGTCGTCGTCGAGGGGCACGATGCCGGCCCCTCGCTCGTACTCCGTCCGCGCCGTCTCCAGCAGTCGGCGCCAGGAGGTCACGGTGGGCCGCCGGCGCAGCAGTGCGCGGCGCTCCCGCTCCGTCATGCCTCCCCACACGCCGAACTCGACGCGGTTGTCGAGCGCGTCGGCCAGGCATTCGGTCCGCACCGGACACCCGGTGCACACCGCCTTGGCCCTGTTCTGCGCTGCTCCCTGAACGAACAGTTCGTCCGGATCGGTAGTGCGGCAGGCGGCCTGCGCACTCCAGTCGGTTACCCAGCCCATACCGGCGCCGTCCTCTCCCGAATCGAGGCTCCCCCACGGCGGCAGCGGCATATTCACCGCCGCCAGTTGAGGACGTTACGGAAGGTGGGCACAGCGCAACACCCCCTTCGGGCCCAATCTTGAATGGCCCGAACGGACTATGCGTAAGCGGCAGATCACCCGGGGGAGTGAGCTGGCGACATGCGTGACGATCCCGGCATTCGGGTCAACTCCATGGCGCCACAACGGACACCCGGTGACACACAAGGTGGATACGGACACGCATCCCCCACGCCGTGGCACGCGCTCGCACACGCCAACGCGCCCCCCAGCGGGGCCTCTCGGAAGAAAGTCGAGCGGGTCCGGAACGATTCGGGGTCGCCGGACGTATTGATACGTGGCCTCACTGCTGTGACAGTTGAGTGCAGCTTAGGCCAAGGCATATACGCGTGTCCGGCGAATGAGAACGTAGGCTGCCTCCATGCCAAAGAAGCGCTCGGGCGGTGGTCTGTCGCCAACGCAGCAGGCCGCCAAGTTCCTCGGTGTCAGTGTGCTCGCGGGAGCCGTCCTGGCCGGCATCGCGCTGCCGGCCGTGGGCGCGCTGGGGCTGGCCGCCAAGGGTTCGGTGGAGAGTTTCGACGAACTCCCGGCCAACCTGAAGACTCCCCCGCTGAGCCAGCGCACCACGATCCTCGACTCCGAGGGCGGCACCATCGCCTCCGTCTACTCGCGCGACCGCACGGTGGTCGGCCTGAAGGACATCTCGCCGTACATGCAGAAGGCGATCGTCGCCATCGAGGACTCGCGCTTCTACCAGCACGGCGCGGTCGACCTGAAGGGCGTGCTGCGCGCGCTCAACAAGAACGCCCGCAGCGGCGGGGTCTCCGAGGGCGCGTCCACGCTCACGCAGCAGTACGTCAAGAACGTCTTCGTCGAGGAGGCCGGTGACGACCCGACGAAGGTCGCGCAGGCCACCCAGCAGACCATCGGCCGCAAGATCCGCGAGCTGAAGTTCGCGATCCAGGTCGAGGAGGAGCTGGGCAAGAAGAAGATCCTCGAGAACTACCTCAACATCACCTTCTTCGGCCAGCAGGCCTACGGCGTCGAGGCGGCCGCCCAGCGGTACTTCTCCAAGAGCGCCAAGGACCTCAACCTCCAGGAGTCCGCCCTCCTGGCCGGCATCGTCCAGTCGCCCACCCGCTACGACCCGGTCAACGACGAGGCCGAGGCCGTCAAGCGGCGCAACGTGGTGCTGGCGCGCATGGCCGAGGTCGGCGACATCTCGCGGGCGGAGGCGGACAAGGCCCAGAAGGCGCCGCTGGAGCTGAAGGTCAGCCGGCCCAAGAACGGCTGCATCACGGCCGTGAAGGGCGCGAGCTTCTTCTGCGACTACGTGCGTTCCGTCTTCCTGAGCGACCCGGTCTTCGGCAAGACCAAGGAGGCCCGGGCCAAGGTCTGGAACCAGGGCGGCCTCACCATCCGCACGACCCTGGACCCGCAGGCCCAGAAGTCGGTGCAGCAGTCGATCAAGGACCACGTCAACTCGGGCGACGACGTGGCGACCGCCGCGACCATCGTCCAGCCCGGCACCGGCAAGATCGTCGCGATGGGCCAGTCCCGTCCGTACGGCGTCGACGTCAAGCAGCACGAGACGACGCTCAACCTGTCGGTGGACCAGGCCATGGGCGGCGGCGCGGGCTTCCAGCCGGGCTCGACGTTCAAGCCGATCGTGGCCGCGGCGGCCCTCGAGGGCGGGATGCCGGCGACGAAGACGTACTCCTCGCCGTACAAGATGGACTACCCGGCCCCGGTCGCGGCCTGCGACGGCAAGTCGTGGAACGAGCCGGGCGTCGAGCTGACCAACGAGAACGAGACCGAGGTCGGCCCGTACGACATGAAGGAAGCGACCGCCAAGTCGGTCAACACCTACTACGTGCAGATGATCAGCGACATCGGCGTCTGCCCGGTGACGCAGCTGGCCGAGAAGATGGGCGTCGCGCGCGCCAACGGCAAGAAGCTCGAGCAGACCCCGTCCATCGCCCTCGGCGTCACCGAGGTCTCCCCGCTGACCATGGCGAGCGCCTACGCGACCTTCGCCTCGCGCGGCATGTACTGCACGCCGGTCGCCATCGAGTCGATCAGCCAGCGGATCGGCAACAAGAACAAGTCGCTGGAGGTCCCGAAGTCCACGTGCTCGCGCGCCATGTCCGAGACCACGGCCGACACCGTCAACACGCTCCTCAAGGGCGTCGTCGAGGACGGCACGGGTACGCAGGCCGGCCTCGGCAGCCGGGCGAGCGCGGGCAAGACCGGTACGACCGACGAGCGCTACGCCGCCTGGTTCGTGGGCTACACCCCCAACCTCGCCGGCGCCGTGTGGGTCGGTGACCCGAAGCACGACCGGCAGATGGTGAACATCACCATCGGCGGCGTCCCGTACGACAAGGTCTTCGGCGGCGCGGTCCCCGGCCCGATCTGGCGGGACATGATGTCCGGCGCGCTGGAGGGCAAGCCCGCTCCCGGCTTCAACATCATCGACATCCCCGACGCCGACAAGGGCAAGGACACGGACAAGGACAAGGACAAGGACAGGGACAAGGGCGACGGCGGCGGCCGGAACGACGGGAACAACGGCGACGGCGGCGGCGACACCGGCGGCGACGGCGGCTTCCCGGGAGGCGCCTGGGGCGACCTCTTCCAGGGCCAGGGCAACGGCGGGAACGGCCCCGGCGGCCGGCGCGACTGAGACCCGCACCCCGCTCGCGGCGACGGCCCCCTTCCTCACCGGGAAGGGGGCCGTCGGTGCGCGTGGCCTCGGGTCAGCCGGCCAGCAGCTTCTTGACCGCGGCGGCGACCCGGCCGCCCTCGGCCTGCCCGGCCACCTTCGGGTTCACGATCTTCATGACGGCGCCCATGGCCCGCGGCCCCTCGGCGCCGGCCGCCTTGGCCTCCTCGACGGCCTGGGCGACGATCGCGTTCAGCTCGTCGTCGGACAGCTGCTTGGGCAGGTACGCGGCGAGCACCTCACCCTCCGCCTTCTCCCGCTCGGCCTGCTCGGGGCGGCCGCCCTGGGCGAAGGCGTCGGCGGCCTCGCGGCGCTTCTTCGCCTCGCGGGTGATCACCTTCTGCACCTCGTCGTCGGAGAGCTCCCGCTTCTCCTTCCCCGCGACCTCCTCCTTGGTGATCGCGGCGAGCGTCAGCCGGAGCGTCGAGGAGCGGAGCTCGTCTCGCTCCTTGATCGCGGCGTTGAGGTCGTCGTGCAGCTTCGACTTGAGCGTGGTCATGGGTGCGATTGTCGCAGGTGCGACAGGAAGGACGCCCGCCGATTTCCGGGACCCCATGACGAGTCCCCGCACGGTCGGCCCCGGCCGCCGCTTCTGACACGATGGGGGTATGCGCGCGCGATACGGAGTACCCCTGGGAATCACGGCGGTCGGCGCCGCCGGTCTGGCCTACGCGGCGGGCTTCGAGGCCCGCTCCTTCCGCCTCCGACGGGTGACCGTCCCCGTCCTGCCCTCCGGGATGCGCCCGCTGCGCGTGCTCCAGGTCTCCGACATCCACATGGTCGGCGGCCAGCGCAAGAAGCAGCGCTGGCTGCGCTCGCTGGCCGGGCTGCGCCCCGACTTCGTGATCAACACGGGCGACAACCTGTCCGACCCGGAGGGCGTCCCGGAGACGCTGGACGCGCTGGGCCCCCTGATGGAGTTCCCGGGCGCGTACGTCTTCGGCTCCAACGACTACTACGGCCCCAAGCTCCGCAACCCCGCCCGGTACCTGATCGAGAAGGTCCAGGGACGCCACGGTCTGAACGGCAACGCGCCCGCCGTCGGCGCCGTCCACAACCCGTGGGAGGACCTGCGGGACGGTTTCGACGCGGCGGGCTGGCAGAACCTCACGAACACGCGCGGCACGCTGAAGGTCGAGGGGGTGTCGGTCGAGCTGACCGGCCTCGACGACCCGCACATCAAGCGGGACCGGTACGCGGAGGTGGCGGGCGGCCCGTCGGGGGCGGCCGACTTCTCGATGGGCGTGGTCCACGCGCCCTACCTGCGCGTCCTCGACTCCTTCGCCGGGGACGGCTACCCCCTGGTCCTCGCCGGCCACACCCACGGCGGCCAGCTGTGCATCCCCTTCTACGGCGCGCTGGTCACCAACTGCGACCTGGACACGGACCGCGTGAAGGGCCTGTCCAGGCACACGGCCGAGGGCCGCACGGCCTACCTCCACGTGTCGGCGGGCTGCGGCACCAACCGCTACACCCCCGTCCGCTTCGCCTGCCCGCCGGAGGCGACGCTGCTGACGCTGGTGGGGCGCGAGCAGCGGAGGTAACCCGGTCGGACCACCCGTATGGTCCGATATGTCCGGCCTCCCTAGCGTGAGGCCATGACAGCTCCGATACCCAGGGACATCCCGGACCTGCCCGCGGTCCCGCGCCCGCCCAGACTCCTGCCCTCACCGGTCCCGGCGAGCGCGGTCCTGACCCCGGTCCGGCGCCCGCTGGTCGCCGGCTTCCGCCTGCTCACCGCGCTGCTGGCCCTGACCGGCGCGGCGCTCGAGCTGACCCTCGGCGGTCCGGCCCTCCGGGCCCTGAGCCACTTCTCGGTGCAGAGCAGCATCCTGCTGGCCCTGGTCATGGCCGTCTCGGCCCGCCGCGCCTGGTCCGCCGGGCGCCCCGTGTCCGGCGGCCTGACGGGCGCGGCGCTGCTCTACGCCGTCGTCGCCGGCCTCGTGCACCACCTGCTCCTGGCCGACGCCGCGAGCCCGTTCGCCGTGGCCGACGCCGGCGGCACGGGGTGGCGCGCCGTCGCCGTCCAGCTCATGTGCACGGTCACGCCGGCCGCCGCGGCCCTGGACTGGCTCCTGCTCACCCGCCCCCGCCACCTGCACCTGCGCCAGGCCGTCACGTGGCTCCTCTACCCCCTGGCCTACCTGGGCTTCTCCCTGGCCCGCGGCGAGCTCCTCCTCCCCGGCACCGAGGGCCGCTACCTCTACCCCTTCCTCGACGTCGACCAGCACGGCTACAAGGGCGTCCTGGGCAACGCCCTCCTCCTGGGCCTCGCCGTCTACGCCCTGGCCGTCCTCCTCGTGGCCCTGGACCACATCCGCCCTGACCCGCTGCGCCGCCGCTGGTAAACCCGATTTCGTGTCCGGGCGCGGGTGGGCTAAAGTAAACGACGTCGCCGCGACGAGCAGCGACAATCGGGGTGTGGCGCAGCTTGGTAGCGCGCTTCGTTCGGGACGAAGAGGTCGTGGGTTCAAATCCCGCCACCCCGACAGTGAACACCGGTCAGGGGCCTGATCCGCGAAAGCGGGTCAGGCCCCTTTCCCTTGTGGTCCCTCAGTGGACAGGACGTCTGCCCCTGGCGCTCCAGGCGCGGGCGGTCAGGGTGATCGAGCCGTCGGCCGCCTCGGGGAGCGTCGACTGCAGGTAGTCCCGCAGCCGGTCCCTCCGGGTGCTCGGCAGCGAGGCCAGGTACGACGGTGCCGGGCCCTGACCGCCTTCGAACGGCCCCCAGTAGTCCGCGAAGTCCGCGAAGCGGGCCGGGACCGGGATGGCCTCGACCCGGACGTCGGTGAGTCCTGCGTCGCGCAGCACACCGCGCAGGGGTTCCGGTGCGCACAGGGGGAAACGGACGGCCTCGCTCAACGGCGCGGCGTCGTCCTCCAGCGCCACGGCGGCGTCCCAGAAACGGCGGATGATCTCCATGCCGCCCTGGACGTGGTCCCAGACGTAGACGCCGACCGTGCCTCCGGGGCGGACGGCACGGAGCATCTCGGCGACCGCGCGGCCGGGGTCCGGGACGAAGTTCAGGACCAGGCCGCTGACCGCGACGGACGCGGCCCCGTCCCTGACGGGCAGTCTCATGGCGTCGGCGCGTGCGAAAGCGGCTCGCGGGTCGGTGATGTTCCGTCGCGCGTACCGCAGGTAGCTGTCGGACGGGTCGATGCCGACCACCCGCTCGGGCGCCGCGGTCTCCAGCACCGTCCGGGTCACCGCGCCGGTGCCGCAGCCGACGTCCCACCATCTCGCTCCGGTCGGCACGTCAAGCCCGCGCACGAACGCGTCCGCGACCCGCCGGCTCCATCGCCCGATGTACGGCTCGTACGCCTCGCCGTCGGCCCACATGGGCGGTCACCTTCTCCCGCACGTCCTCCCGGGGCGGCACCCTTCCCGGCGGCCCTGGGTCCAGCATGCGTCCGGGGAGGGCCGGCCGCCGCCCGGGCCGGCCGCCCCGCCCGCCGGCGCCGCGCCGGAAAGCACCTGCTCCGCGGGGCCGGCGGAGCCTAAGCTCCGGTCATGACCTTGAAATGGCAGAACGTCATCGTCCACTCCCAGGACCCGGCGGCGCTGGGGCGGTGGTGGGCCGAGGCCCTCGGGTGGGTCGTCGTGCACACCTCCGAGGTGGAGTTCGCGATACGCCCGGAGTCGGGGCAGGCGCCGGGGCTGGAGTTCGTGCTGCTCGACGAGCCCAAGAAGGCCAAGAGCCGGCTGCACCTCGACTTCGTGCCGGACGACCAGGACGCAGAGGTGGCCCGTCTCGTCGCTCTCGGCGCACAGCGTGTCGACATCGGCCAGGGTGAACAGTCGTGGGTCGTCCTGGCCGATCCCGAGGGCAACGAGTTCTGCATCCTCGGCCGCCGGGCCCAGTAGGGGGCTTCCTCAGGCTCATCCACCCCCACCGTGTGCCGGTGGCGCACCGACAGGCCGCGCACCCAGGGGGACCGGCCTTGTCGGTGGGCCGGTCGCTCATGCATGGGTTGCATGACCATGCGAAGTGATGCATACTTTTTCCATGTCCAAAGTCCTCACCTCCCTGCCCACCGGTGAGCGCGTCGGTATCGCCTTCTCCGGCGGCCTCGACACCTCCGTCGCGGTCGCGTGGATGCGCGACAAGGGCGCCGTGCCGTGCACCTACACCGCTGACATCGGTCAGTACGACGAGCCCGACATCGCCTCGGTGCCCGGCCGTGCGAAGACCTACGGCGCCGAGATCGCGCGTCTGGTCGACTGCCGTGCGGCACTGGTCGAGGAGGGACTGGCCGCGCTGACCTGCGGTGCGTTCCACATCCGCTCGGGCGGGCGGGCGTACTTCAACACCACGCCGCTCGGCCGCGCCGTCACCGGCACGCTGCTGGTGCGCGCCATGCTCGAGGACGACGTCCAGATCTGGGGCGACGGCTCGACGTTCAAGGGCAACGACATCGAGCGGTTCTACCGCTACGGCCTGCTCGCCAACCCGCACCTGCGGATCTACAAGCCCTGGCTCGACGCGGACTTCGTGACCGAGCTGGGCGGCCGCAAGGAAATGTCGGAGTGGCTGCTCGCCCACGGCCTGCCCTACCGGGACAGCACGGAGAAGGCGTACTCCACCGACGCCAACATCTGGGGCGCCACCCACGAGGCCAAGACCCTGGAGCACCTCGACACCGGCGTGGAGACCGTGGAGCCCATCATGGGCGTGCGGTTCTGGGACCCGTCGGTCGAGATCGCCGCCGAGGACGTGACCATCGGCTTCGACCAGGGCCGCCCGGTGACGGTCAACGGCAAGGAGTTCGCCTCCCCCGTCGACCTGGTGATGGAGGCCAACGCCATCGGCGGCCGCCACGGCATGGGCATGTCCGACCAGATCGAGAACCGGATCATCGAGGCCAAGAGCCGCGGCATCTACGAGGCACCCGGCATGGCCCTGCTGCACGCGGCGTACGAGCGCCTCGTCAACGCGATCCACAACGAGGACACCCTCGCCCAGTACCACACCGAGGGCCGGCGGCTCGGCCGGCTGATGTACGAGGGCCGCTGGCTGGACCCGCAGTCGCTGATGATCCGCGAGTCGCTGCAGCGCTGGGTCGGCTCGGCCGTCACCGGCGAGGTCACCCTGCGGCTGCGGCGCGGTGAGGACTACTCGATCCTCGACACCACGGGCCCGGCGTTCAGCTACCACCCGGACAAGCTGTCGATGGAGCGCACCGAGGACTCCGCGTTCGGCCCGGTGGACCGGATCGGCCAGCTCACCATGCGCAACCTCGACATCGCCGACTCGCGCGCCAAGCTCGAGCAGTACGCCGGTCTCGGCCTGATCGGCACCGCCAACCCGGCCATCGGTGCCGCGCAGGCGGCGGCGACCGGGCTGATCGGCGCCATGCCCGAGGGCGGCGCCGAGGCCATCGCCTCCCGCGGCGAGGTCTCCGGTGAGGACGAGCTGCTGGACCGTGCCGCGATGGAGTCCGGCACCGACTGACCGCCGCACGGCCGAGGGGCCGGGCCGACGCCTTCGAGGCGTCGGCCCGGCCCCTCGTCGTTCGCCCGCCACCTTGCCGCACCTATCGTTTTTCGATAGCTTTTCATCGTCGGTCGATGGATGGAGGGGTGATGGGAAAGCTGACCGTGCTCGCGCTGCGGGCCGTGATCGGGGTGCTGCTCGCCGGTTCGGTGTTCGTCCAGGCGGTGATGGTGCCGCTGCTGGCGAAGGACTTCGGCGGAGCCGGCCCGGACCTGGTGGCCGCACGGACCCCGGTGCTCGTGATCGTCGTCCTGGGCGTCGTGGCGGCTCAGGTCGTCCTGGTCTGCGTGTGGCGGCTGGTGACGATGGTGCGACGCGGGACGGTGTTCTCCCCCGGCGCCTTCCGCTACGTGCACATCGTGATCGGCGCCTTCGTGGCGGCCGCGCTCCTGGTGTTCGCGCTCGGGGTCGTCCTGGCACCGGGCGAGGCCGTCGCCCCGGGCGTCGTCCTGCTGCTGGGCGGGGCCGCCGTCGCGGTGCTTGGCGTCGCGCTGACCGTCCTCGTGCTGCGGATGCTCCTCGCCCAGGCCGTCGCCCGGGACGTCGAGGCGTCGCGGATGCAGGCCGAGCTGGCCGAGGTGATCTGATGCCGATCGCGGTCGACATCGACGTGATGCTGGCCAAGCGCAAGATGTCCGTGGGCGAGCTCGCGGAACGCGTCGGCATCACCCCCGCCAACCTGGCGGTCCTCAAGAACGGCCGCGCCAAGGCCGTACGCTTCGCGACCCTCGCCGCGCTCTGCGAGGCGCTCGAGTGCCAGCCCGGCGACCTGCTGCGCTGGGAGACCGGGGACGCGTAGCGAAGGTGCGTGGGCGGGGCCGTCCCCAGTGGCCCTCGGCGGCTGTCCGGGCGCACCCTGGGAGAAGATCTCCTTGCCCACAGGCACCCACCCGGGAAGGACCGCCCCGTGATCATCTTCGGCACCAAGGGATACCTCTACCAGCTCGCGATACTGACGCTGGTCTGCCGCTCCTGCAACACGCCCGCCGCGCACACGCTCAGGAAGCGCGTCGTCAAGTTCACCCTGTTCTTCGTGCCGCTCTTCCCCTTCTCCACGAAGTACGCGCTCCAGTGCACCTTCTGCGGCGCCGAGCAGCAGGTGACCAAGGAGCAGGCCGACCAGCTCCTGGCCCAGAGCGCGGGCGGCCAGGGCGGGCCGGCGTACGGGCAGCCGCAGCAGCAGCCGTACCAGTCCTAGGCGCCCGTCCCCGTTGCCGGGTTCCGGCAGCCCTGACTACCCTTTCGCTGCCGGACCCCGCGCACCGGGCGTGACCGGCAGGGGAGGGCGGAGTGGGGGAACGGCAGGAGGCGTACCTGACCGGGTACGCGGAGATCCTCGCGCAGGTCGCCGGCACGGGACGCCGGCTGAACCGCGACGAGCTGGAGCAGCGGCGGCGGCTCGGCGAACAGGCCGCGGAAGAGGGCCACAGCCTGCGCACCCTCGTCCAGGGACACCTGGACGCCACGCGCAGCTGCTGGCCGGGCGGGGCGGGGAGCGCCGGCACGACCGACAGCGTGCTCGGGGCCGTCGCCCAGGCCGTCGACGCGTTCGCCGAGGGGTACGAGCGCGCCCAGCGGCACGCGGTACGGCAGGAGGAGGCCGCGCGGCGGGAGTTCATCGACGACCTGCTCTACGGGCGCAGCGACCTGGGACGGCTCGCCGAGCGGGCGGAACGTTTCGGCCTGGTGCTGTCCCGGGCCCACGCCGTGGCGGTGGCCGAGGGGCCCGCGGCGTACGACGACACCGCCCCCGTCACCCGGCTCGTGGAGACCGCGCTCGTCTCCCGCTTCGGCGACCGGCGGATCCTCATCGCCACCAAGAACGGCCGGCTCATCTGCATCGCCCCCGGCGACCAGGACGACGTCCTCGCCTTCTTCGCCAAGCAGGCCTACGCCGCCACCGAGGGCAGCCGGGTGGCCATCGGCCGGCCCCGGGCCGGTGCGGGCGGCGTGGTGCACAGCTACGAGGAGGCGCTCAGCACCCTCGAACTCGCCGCACGCCTGGAACTCGACGAGCCCGTGGTGCGCGCCGCCGACCTGCTGGTCTACCCGGTGCTCACCCGCGACCGGCAGGCCATGGCCGACCTCGTCCTGAGCGTGCTGGGCCCCCTGCGCGACGCCCGGGGCGGTGCCGAGCCGCTGCTGCGGACCCTGGAGGTGTACTTCGACGCCGGGTGCACCGCGGCCGAGGCCGCGCGGCGCCTCGCGCTCAGCGTGCGGGCGCTGACCTACCGGCTGGACCGCATCCACCAGCTGACCGGGGCGAACCCCGCCGACCCCGTGCACCGCTACACGCTGCAGACCGCGGTCATCGGGGCCCGGCTGCTGGGCTGGCCCACCGAGGAGATCTGACCGGAAGCGAAGGCCCGAAGACCAGCGACAGGGCGGGCGGCACGTCCCCCGTGGCACCCGGTCCGGAGACCGGGCCCTGCGTGCCGTCCCCCTCCCACCCGTCGCTGAGCTTCGGTGAGACGCATCGTCACACGGACGGTGACGGCCCGTCACTTCCGGGGCCCGGCAATCTTCCCGCCTCTTCCATGCCGCGCTCACGCACTGGAACCGGCCGCACCGCACCGGCAGTCTTGTCCGGTGTGGTGAGCGTTCCGAACCAGGTTCCGCCGGGCGGTGCGCCCGGAGACACGTCCGCGCACATGGTGGTGTGCGGCGACGACGGGCTGGCGCACCGGCTCGCCGCCGAACTGCGCGGGGTCTACGGCGAGCAGGTCACGCTCGTCGTCCCGCCCTCCGGGCGCCGGGTACGCCAGCCGGTGGTGGGCCGGGCCCGCGCGGCCTCGGCGGCACTGCTGGACCGCTTCAACGCGGCCGTCAACCGGACGGGCAACGGCGACGCGGGCAGCACCGGGCGGACGCTGGAGGCCGCCGAGCCGGCCGAGGACGTCCTCGCGGAGGCCGACGTGGACCGGGCCGCCGCACTCGCCCTCGTCTACGACGACGACGAGACCAACATCCGCGCCGCCCTGACCGCCCGTCGGCTCAATCCACGGCTGCGACTCGTGCTGCGCCTGTACAACCGGCGGCTCGGCCAGCACATCGAGGCCCTCCTCGACCAGAGTGCCGCCCTCGCGGCCGGCGACGGGCGTCCCGCCGGACCGGACGGCGTCGAGGCCTCCACGACCGTGCTCTCCGACGCCGACACGGCGGCGCCCGCCCTCGCGGCGACCGCGCTCGTCGGCACCAGCAAGGTCGTCCAGACGGACGGGCTGCTGCTGCGCGCGGTGGAGCGCCGGCCGCCCCGCGCCGGTGAGGTCGCCGACCCCGGGCTGTGCACGCTGGCCCTGCTGTCCGCGACGAGCAACGATCCCGCCGGTGCGGACGGTTCGGAGGGCAGCGGCGAGCAGGGGCCGCAGCTGCTGCCCGACGCGGCGGCGGTGCGGGCGGCGACCGGCCGCGGCACCGTCGTCCTGGAGCAGGTGTCGTACTCGGGCCCGTCACTGCCCGCCGGGCGGGCGGGGGTGCCGCCGTTCGCCTCGCTGTTCTCGCGGCGGCTGCGGTGGTCGCTGGCCGGGCTCGTGGCCTGTGTGATCGGGCTCGCCGTGGCGCTCATGGTGGTCACCGGCGACCATCCGCTGCACGCGACGTACGTGACGCTGCTCGACCTGTTCGCCATCAACGAGCCCGCCCACAACAAGGACTCCGGGGAACAGGTCCTCCAACTGCTCTCGGGCTTCGTGGGTTTGCTGTTGCTGCCGGTGCTGCTGGCCGCCGTGCTGGAGGCCCTGGGGACCTTCCGCAGCGCCTCCAGCCTGCGCAAGCCGCCGCGCGGGCTCGGCGGGCACGTCGTCCTGCTGGGCCTCGGCAAGATCGGCACGCGGGTGCTGACCCGGCTGCGGGAGATGGACATCCCCGTCGTGTGCGTCGAGGGCGACCCGGAGGCACGCGGCATGGCGACCGCGCGGCGGCTGCGGGTGCCGGTGGTGCTCGGGGACGTCACGCAGGAGGGCGTCCTGGAGGCGGCCAAGATCCACCGCGCGCACTCGCTGCTCGCGCTGACCAGCGTCGACACGACGAACCTGGAGGCGGTGCTGTACGGGCGGTCCGTGCGGCCCGATCTGCGGGTGGTGCTGCGCCTGTACGACGACGACTTCGCGACCGCCGTCTACCGCACCCTGCGCGCCGCGCACCCGGGGGCGCTGACCCGCAGCCGCAGCGTGACCCACCTGGCCGCGCCCGCGTTCGCCGGGGCGATGATGGGGCGTCAGATCCTGGGGGCGATTCCCGTGGAGCGGCGGGTGCTGCTGTTCGCGGCGGTGCGGGTGGCGGGGCATCCGCAGCTGGAGGGGAAGACGGTCGGGGAGGCATTCCGGGCGGGGGCGTGGCGGGTGGTGGCGCGGGAGGTCTCCGACGGGGTGGGGGGCGGTGCGGGGGCTGGTGCGGGTGCGGTTGCGGGTGCCGGTGCGGGTGTCGGTGCCGGTGCGGAGGGGGGCCGGGGGGCGCGGTTGGTGTGGGGGATGCCCGACACGTATGTCCTGCGGGGTGAGGATCGGGTGGTGCTGGCGGCGACGCGGCGGGGGCTGGCCGAGTTGCTCGGGCGGCGGTCGCGGCAGGGGGCGGGGTTGTAGGGGCGCCGCCCCTCGCAACCCCGCCAGGGGGCTCCGCCCCCTGGACCCCCGGCCTACGCCCACCCACCACCCGACTCGGCCAGCCAAGAAGCGACGCCCCGGGCCCGCCCCGGTGGGCCAGGATGCCAAGCCTCAGGCCCACTCGGTCGGCCAAGAAATCACGCGCCAGGCCGGCCCGGTCGGCCGAGAAGCCGCACCCCGGCCGGACCGCTCGGCCAAGAACCCGCACCCCAGCCGAACCGCTCGGCCAAGAACCCGCACCCCAGCCGAACCGCTCGGCCAAGAACCCGCACCCCAGCCGG
>NZ_JBIDAN010000003.1:335341-522186 GCF_043202495.1 Streptomyces sp. NPDC048185 | reverse complement strand
TAACCGCTCGGCCAAGAACCCGCACCCCAGCCGAACCGCTCGGCCAAGAACCCGCACCCCAGCCGAACCGCTCGGCCAAGAACCCGCACCCCAGCCGAACCGCTCGGCCAAGAACCCGCACCCCAGCCGAACCGCTCGGCCAAGAACCCGCACCCCAGCCGAACCGCTCGGCCAAGAACCCGCACCCCAGCCGAACCGCTCGGCCAAGAACCCGCACCCCAGCCGAACCGCTCGGCCAAGAACCCGCACCCCAGCCGGACCGCTCGGCCGAGAAGCCGCACCCCGGCCGGACCGCTCGGCCGAGAAGCCGCGCCCTCCGGGAGACCCGGTCAGCCGAGAAGCCGCGCCTCAGGTCGACGGGGGCAGCCAAGAAGGCCGCGCCGCGGGACGGTCGGGGTTACCCCTGTGGGAGGTGCCTCGTTGCGAAGTCCAGTTCCAGGGCTACCTGCTTGATGCGTTCGTCGACCACCAGGGAGCCGTGGCCCGCGTCGTAGCGGTAGACCTCGTGGACCGCGCCTCTCGCCTCCAGGCACTCCACGTAGTTCTCGATCTGGCGGATCGGGCAGCGCGGGTCGTTGACCCCCGCGGAGATGTACACCGGGGCCTTGACCTGGTCGACGTAGGTCAGGGGCGAGGACGCCTCGAAGCGGTCGGGGACCTCCTCGGGGGTGCCGCCGAGCAGCGTGCGGTCCAGGGCCTTCAGGCCCTCCATCTCGTCGTGGTACGCGGTGACGTAGTCGGCGACCGGTACGGCGGCGATGCCCAGGGCCCACGCCTCGGGCTGGGTGCCGATGCCGAGGAGGGTGAGGTAGCCGCCCCAGGAGCCGCCGGTGAGGATCAGGCGGGCGGGGTCGGCGAGCCCCGAGGTGACCGCCCACTCGCGGACCGCCGCGATGTCCTCCAGCTCGATGAGGCCGACCCGGTGCTTGAGGGCGTCGGTCCAGGCCCGGCCGTACCCCGTGGAGCCGCGGTAGTTGACGCGGACCACCGCGTACCCGTGGTCGACCCAGGCGGCCGGGCCCGCGGCGAAGGAGTCGCTGTCGTGCCAGGTCGGCCCGCCGTGGATGTCGAAGACCGTCGGCAGCGGCCCGGTCGCGCCCGCCGGCCTCTGCACCAGGGCGTGGACGCGGCCTCCGGGGCCCTCCACCCACACGTCCTCCACCGGCACCGAGCCGGGCGACTTCATGCCGGGCGGGTCGAGCACCACCCGACCGGTCGTGGAGCGCACCGCCGACGGCTCGGCGGCCGACGACCACAGGTACTCCACGCTGCCGTCGGGGCGGGCCGTCGCCCCGGAGACGGTGCCCGCGGGGGTCTCGATCCGCACCAGCTCGCGCCCGGCGATGTCGTAGCGGAACAGCTCGCTGCGGGCCTCGAAGCCGTGCACGATCAGCAGGCCGCTGCCGTCCGGGTACCACTCGGCGCTGACGTCGCCGGGCAGCTCCAGCGCGAGGTCCGTCTGCTCGCCCGTCGCCACGTCCCACACCAGGGGCTCCCAGCGGCCCCGGCGCTGGTGCCCGATGAGCAGGCGGGTGTCGCCGTGGACGGGGGCGAAGCCCAGGACCTCCAGGCCCAGCTCCTTCTCGCCGCCGTCGGTGTCGTCGAGCTCGGCGACCGTCGTGCCGTCGGGGCGCAGCACGCGCAGCGCGGAGTGCATGGCGTCACCGTGCTCGGTGTGCTCGATCGCGATCAGCGTGCCGTCGTGGGAGAGGTCGCCGACGCCCGCCGACTCGCGGTGGCGGTAGATCTCCGCCGGGGCGTCGCCCTCGCGCGCGAGGTGGATCGTCGTGCCGTCCTCGTCGGTCGAGCGGCCGACCACCGCCGTCCGCCCGTCCCGGCCGAGGGCGAGACCGGCCGGGTAGGACGGGTCGAGGCCCGGCACCGCCAACTCGTCCTCGCCGCCCACGAAGGGCTGGCGGCGCCAGACGCCGAACTCGTCGCCGTCCTTGTCGTCGAACCACCAGATCGACGCGCCGTCCGGGGAGAGCACGCCGTCGGTCGTGCCGTTGGGCCGGTTCGTGACCTGCCGCTGCTCGCCGGTCGAGCGGTCCCAGGCGTACAGCTCGTACGTCCCCGTCGCGTTCGACACGAACAGGGAGCGGTGCGGCGCGTCATCGGCCCAGTCGGGCAGTGAGACCCGCGGCGCGCGGAACCGCTTCTCCCAGTCCGGCATCCCCTCGTCCTGTCCCCGCACGCCGTCCCGTACGCCCCGCGTGCCCTGCTGATCCGGTGAGACGGACCCGTTGCTCTCAGTCATGGCCCCATAGTGCCCCGCCGCGCCGCCGACGCGCAGATCAGATCCCCAGCCTGTGGACAACCTCGCCCCGATCCACAGCCCCGCGGGCGGGCCGCCGGCGCGCGCCCCGTACCGTGGAGGGCGTGTACCGGTTTCTGCTGACCCCCCGATGGTGGGGAATCAACGTCTTCGTCGTGCTCGCCATCCCCTTCTGCATCTTCATGGGGTCCTGGCAGCTGGGCCGGTTCGAGGACCGGGTGCAGGACCACCACAGCGCCACCACCCGGACGGAGTCGGCCCGGCACGAGTCGGCCCTCCCGCTGGCCCGGCTGCTGCCCGTGGACAAGGCGACGGTCGGCCGGCAGACCACCGTGAGCGGCCGGTACGGCGACCAGCTGCTCGTGCCGGAGCGGAAGCTGGACGACCGGACGGGTTACTACGTCCTCACCCTGCTGCGCACCGACACCGGCCGGGCGCTGGCCGTCGTGCGGGGCTGGCTGCCCGGCGACCCGGACCCGGCGAAGGTCCCGGCCCCGCCCACCGGCGAGGTCACCGTCACCGGCGCGCTCCAGGCGTCCGAGACGCCCGGCGACAACGGCGTCAGCTCCCGCTCCGGGTGGCCCGAGGGCCAGACCGGCGCGATCAGCGCGGCGTCGCTGGTGAACCTCGTGCCGTACGACGTGTACGACGCGTGGGTCACGCTCAACGAGGGCGACTCCGGGATGCGCGCCGTGCCGGTGAGCGCGCCGCAGAACACCGGCCTGGACCTGAAGGCCTTCCAGAACCTCGGTTACACCGCCGAGTGGTTCGCCTTCGTCGGCTTCGTCGTCTTCATGTGGTTCCGGCTGCTGCGCCGGGAGACGGAGCTCGCCCGGGACGCCGAGCTGGGTCTGGCCCCGGACGAGGACACCGCCGACGCGGACGCCGGGCAGGAGCCCCGCCGCAGCCCGTCCGGCGTCTGAGCCCGCAGGCCCCCCGGCCGCCCGGGCGCGGGCCGCCGCCGGGCCCCGGTCACGTCCCGGCGAGCACTCCCGTCCAGTACACCGTCCCCGCGCACGCGTCGGGCACCGTGACCGCGGCCGGCCCCGAGCCGCCCTCCGGGGTGTACGAGACCGTCACGCTGCCGTCGGCCGGGCCCTCCTCGGTGACCAGTTGCGTCGTGGTGCCGGTGTCGCCGCCCGTGGACGTGCCGGTGGTGGCGGTCGGCTCCTCGCTGGGCGACGGGTCGGGCGTGGGATCGCCGGTGCCGCCTCCCGTGGTGCCGCCGGTCGTCGGGCAGGTCTCCGAGGGCACCCAGGCGAACTGCACCTCGTAGGAGGCACCCGACGCCAGCGTCAGCGAGGCCGACTCCAGCGACGGGTCGGGCAGCGCGGCCGCGGCGTCGCCGGCGACGTGCCGTGCCGTGCCGATGCCGGCCGGGTCCGCCGCGCCCTGCGGGGTGACGGCCACGCTGCCGGGGCCGGTGACGGTACAGCCGTCCGAGGAGACGTTGGTGACGCGGAAGGAGCCGTAGACGGCGCCCGCGGAGTCGGGGGCCGCGCTCCCGGCGACGGCCGGGCCGAGCTGCTGCGCGGTGCACGGCGGGAGGTCGGCGGGGCTGCTGGCGGAGGGCCCGACGCCGGTGGCCGACCCCGCGGCGGAGCCGGTCTCCTCGCCCTTCGGCGTCTCCGTCGGGCCGGACTTCTCCTTGCCCTCGGGCTGCCCGGAGGAACCGGCGATGCCGCTCTGGCCGCCGGCCGGGTCCTTGCCCTGGCTGGTGCCGCCCTGCGCCTGTGAGGCGTTGCCCGCGACGGACGGGTCCGCGCCGGGGCCGGTGGCGTTGGACACGTGGACGAGAGCGGGCACCGCCGTGCCGATGAACAGGGCGGCGGCGGCCATGCCGACGGCGGCCTGGCGCTTGCGGGCCCGCCGGGCCGGCACCGCCCGGCGGAGGTGGTCCAGGGTGCCGTCGCTCGGCTCCATGTCCTGCACGGCGCTGTGCAGCATCCTGCGCAGCGCCAGCTCGTCGGGGGCGAGCCCGGCGGGCCCCGGGGTGTCGGGGCCCTGGTCGGCGGGGCCGTGGTTCACAGTTCCGTTCCCAGCGTGCGTGTGCTTCGGATCTTGCCCGGCCGGCTCGTGACCCTCGGGGGCGTCACGGCGTGTGTGGTCGCCGTCGCTCATGCCGGCGCCTCCATCGCCACCCTGAGCGCCGCGATACCGCGCGATCCGTACGCCTTGACCGAGCCCAGCGATATGCCGAGCGTCTCGGCGACCTGTGCCTCGGTCATGTCGGCGAAGTAGCGCAGCACGAGGACCTCGCGCTGGCGGCGCTGCAGTCCCTTCATCGCCTTGATCAGGGAGTCGCGCTCCAGCTGGTCGTAGGCGCCCTCCTCCGCGCTCGCCATGTCCGGCATGGGCTTCGAGAGCAGCTTGAGGCCGAGGATGCGGCGGCGCAGGGCCGAACGCGAGAGGTTGACGACGGTCTGCCGCAGGTAGGCCAGCGTCTTCTCGGGGTCGCGCACGCGTTTGCGCGCCGAGTGGACGCGGATGAAGGCCTCCTGGACGACGTCCTCGCAGGAGGCGGTGTCGTCGAGGAGGAGGGCGGCGAGACCGAGCAGCGACCGGTAGTGGGCGCGGTAGGTCTCGGTGAGGTGGTCGACGGTGGTGCCCGCCGCCACGACGTCGTCGGCGCCGTCGAGTTGGTCCGTCATGCGGGCCGGCCGCGCTGCGGGCATCGGCGCGATCACCGGCATGCCACCGGCCGCGCGGGCCGTACGGGGACGGACCGGCCGGACGGGGGCCCGCACGGCGGGGCCACGCGCTGCGGTGAATTCGAGTACCTCTGCCACGCCAGTTGGACACGCCCGCCCCCATGAGGGTTGTACGTGCCGGGCGTCACGTTCCCGCGTCTGCCGGGCGGCCACTCGGCAGACGGTGCGTCATAGGCCCTCATCGTCCCGCTCTTCCCCTATGTCCCATGTGAACGAGCGTCCCCACGCCCGCCCTCGGCGTCCCCGCGCCGCTCCACGCGCCCCGCGCCCCGAATGGGTGACCGCAAAGACGCTCCCCGCCCACCGCACGGTTGCGGAGGGCGGGGAGGAAATCCTCTGATGCCACAGGTGCCGGATACAAGTGGTTCGGGCCCACTACCGGATCACATCGTGTTCACGGATCCTACAAACGAACCCCACGGCGGCCAGGGCTTTTTACCGCGCAGGCCCGCTCAGCCGAACTCGGCCGCCACCAGCTCCGCGATCTGAGCGGTGTTCAGCGCGGCGCCCTTGCGCAGGTTGTCCCCGCACACGAAGAGTTCGAGCGCCGTCGGGTCGTCCAGGGCCCGCCGCACCCGGCCGACCCAGGTGGGGTCGGTGCCCACCACGTCGGCGGGGGTGGGGAACTCACCGGCGGCCGGGTTGTCGAAGAGGACGACGCCGGGCGCGGTGGCCAGGATCTCCCGCGCCCTGTCGACGGTGACCTCGTCCTCGAAGCGGGCGTGGACGGTCAGGGAGTGCGTGGTGACCACGGGGACCCGAACGCACGTCACCGCCACCGGCAGCTGGGGCAGTCCGAGGATCTTGCGGGACTCGTCCCGCACCTTCATCTCCTCGGACGACCAGCCGTCCTCGCGCAGCGAACCGGCCCACGGGACGACGTTCAGCGCGACCGGCTCCGGGAACGGTCCGGTGTCGTCGCCGACGGCCCGCCGCACGTCGCCGGGGTGCGTCCCCAGCTCGGTGCCGGCCACCAGCGACAGCTGCCGGCGCAGCGTGTCCACACCGTCCCGGCCGGCCCCGCTCACCGCCTGGTACGAGGAGACGACCAGCTCGCGCAGACCGAACTCGGCGTGCAGCGCGCCCAGCGCCACGATCATCGACAGCGTCGTGCAGTTGGGGTTGGCGACGATACCGCGCGGCCGCATCCGCAGGGCGTGCGGATTGACCTCGGGCACGACGAGGGGCACGTCCGGGTCCATCCGGAACGCGCCCGAGTTGTCGACCACCACCACGCCCTTGGCGGCGGCGACCGGCGCCCACCGGGCGGCCACCTCGTCGGGCACGTCGAACATGGCGACGTCGACCCCGTCGAAGGCCTCCTCGGTGAGGGCGACCACCTCGACCTCCTCACCGCGCACGGTGAGCTTGCGGCCGGCCGAGCGGGGTGAGGCGATCAGTCGGATGTCACCCCAGATGTCCGCGTGCTGGGACAGGATCTGGAGCATCACCGAACCGACGGCGCCGGTCGCTCCGACGACGGCCAGGGTCGGCCGTCCGGTGCGCCCGGCGCCTTGGATGGCGGACATCAGCGCCCGGTGCCTCCGTAGACGACGGCCTCGTCGCTGTCGGAGTCCAGACCGAAGGCGGTGTGCACGGCGCGCACGGCCTCGTTCACGTCGTCCTTGCGGGTGACGACCGAGATGCGGATCTCGGAGGTCGAGATGAGCTCGATGTTCACGCCCGCGTCGGACAGTGCGGTGAAGAAGTCGGCGGTGACGCCCGGGTTGGTCTTCATCCCGGCGCCCACCAGCGAGATCTTCCCGATCTGGTCGTCGTAGCGCAGCGAGTGGAAGCCGATGCCGGAGCGGTTCTTCTCCAGCGCGTCGATGGCCTTGCGGCCCTCGGACTTCGGCAGGGTGAAGGAGATGTCCGTCAGGCCCGTGGAGGCGGCGGAGACGTTCTGCACGACCATGTCGATGTTGACCTGGGCGTCGGCGATCGCCCGGAAGATCGCGGCAGCCTCGCCCGGCTTGTCCGGCACGCCGACGACCGTGATCTTGGCCTCCGACGTGTCGTGCGCGACTCCGGAGATGAGGGCCTGCTCCACCTGCTTTTCCCCTTGCTTGATCGGCTCGCTGCTGACCCACGTGCCCTGCAGTCCGCTGAAGCTGGACCGCACGTGGATCGGGATGTTGTACCGGCGGGCGTACTCCACACAGCGGTGGAGGAGCACCTTGGAACCGGAGGCGGCGAGCTCCAGCATGTCCTCGAAGGAGATCCAGTCGATCTTCTTCGCCTTCTTCACCACGCGCGGGTCGGCGGTGAAGACGCCGTCGACGTCCGTGTAGATCTCGCAGACGTCCGCGTCGAGCGCGGCGGCGAGGGCGACGGCCGTGGTGTCGGACCCGCCGCGGCCCAGCGTGGTGATGTCCTTGCTGTCCTGGCTGACACCCTGGAAACCGGCCACGATGGCGATGTTGCCCTCGTCCACCGAGGTGCGGATGCGGCCCGGCGTGACGTCGATGATCCGGGCTTTGTTGTGGACCGAGTCGGTGATGACACCTGCCTGGCTGCCCGTGAACGACTGGGCCTCGTGGCCCAGGTTCTTGATCGCCATGGCCAGCAGGGCCATGGAGATACGCTCACCGGCGGTCAGCAGCATGTCGAGCTCGCGCCCGGCAGGGATCGGGGAAACCTGCTCGGCGAGATCGATCAGCTCGTCCGTCGTGTCGCCCATCGCGGAAACTACGGCGACCACCTGGTTGCCGTTCTTCTTCGCTTCCACGATCCGCTTGGCGACGCGCTTGATGCCCTCGGCATCGGCTACGGAGGAGCCTCCGTACTTCTGCACGACAAGGCCCACGTGCGCTCCTCGCTCAATCCGTCTCTTTCCGCACGTACGTACCTGTACCTGCGGTCGGTTCATTCTATCGAGCGTCCGAAATTCCCCCCTGCGGTATCGCATGGTGAGACCTCCGGGCCGCCAGGCAGGCTCATGCCCAGGCAGGCGCGGGTCACTCGGAAAAGTGCCCTGTGTCACACGTTCACAAGCGGGGGGCTACGTGACCGGGCGCAGGCCCAGGGGGCCCGCGATCTCCTCCACCATGACGCGGCCCGCCTCGCGTTCCAGGGCGTCGTCGCCGGGGTCCTGGTCGGTGTCGAGGCCGTCCAGCTCCTCCAGCGGCTGGTTCAGGCGGACGTGGGCGACCACCGACTGGAGGGCGCGCAGGGTCGCCGACGCCGTGGAGCCCCAGTTGGAGAAGTAGGAGAACTGCCACCACCACAGCGCCTCCGTGGTGCGGCCCGCCTTGTAGTGGGCCATGCCGTGGCGGAGGTCGGTGATGACGTCGGTGAGGTCGTCCGAGATACGGGCCGGGACCGCGGCCCTGCGCGGCTCGTAGGGGTCGAAGACCTCGGAGTAGACGTCGATCGGGTCCAGGATGCGGGCGAGGTTCTCGCGCAGCTCGTCCACGTCCAGCTCCGGGCCCGGGTCGGGCTCGTACCGCTCGTCGGGGACGATGTCCTCGTGGGCGCCCAGGCGTCCGCCGGCCAGCATGAGCTGGGAGACCTCGAGAAGGAGGAAGGGGACGGCCGAGTCCGGTTCGTCGCCCTTGGCCACCTCGGTGACCGCGACCAGGAAGCTCTCGATCTGGTCGGCGATCTGGACCGCGAAGTCGTCGGGGTTCTGGTTGGTCGCGTGCAGCGTGGCGTCAGACATCTAGGAGTCGTCTCCCCTCGAAGGCGCGGCCGAGGGTCACCTCGTCCGCGTATTCCAGGTCGCCGCCCACCGGGAGGCCGCTGGCCAGGCGGGTGACCTTGAGGCCCATGGGCTTGATCATGCGGGCGAGGTACGTGGCCGTGGCCTCGCCCTCCAGATTCGGGTCCGTGGCCAGGATGAGTTCCGTGACCGTGCCGTCCGCCAGGCGGGCGAGCAGCTCACGGATGCGGAGGTCGTCCGGGCCCACTCCGTCGATCGGGCTGATCGCGCCGCCGAGCACGTGGTACCGGCCGCGGAACTCACGGGTGCGCTCGATGGCGACGACGTCCTTCGGTTCTTCCACCACGCAGATGACGGAAGGATCACGGCGTGCGTCGCGGCAGATGTTGCACTGCTCCTCCTGCGCGACATTGCCGCAGGTCGCGCAGAAGCGGACCTTGGCCTTCACTTCCATGAGGGCCTGGGCGAGGCGCCGTACGTCGGTCGGTTCCGCCTGGAGGATGTGGAAGGCGATCCGCTGCGCGCTCTTGGGACCGACGCCGGGCAGCCGCCCCAGCTCGTCGATGAGGTCCTGGACCACGCCTTCGTACAACGGACTGCCGTCCTTCCTGAGGTTCCTGCACTACGTACGGTAGAGGCCCGCGGCCCGTCTTAGAAAGGCAGGCCGGGGATGCCGCTGCCGCCCAGCCCCTGGGCGAGCGGGCCCAGCTTCTGCTCCTGGAGAGCCTTCGCGTTCTCGTTGGCCGCGTGCACCGCGGCGACGATCAGGTCGGCGAGGGTCTCGGTGTCCTCCGGGTCCACCGCCTTCGGGTCGATCCTGAGGCCGCGCAGCTCGCCGGAGCCCGTGACGGTGGCCTTCACCAGGCCGCCGCCCGCCTGTCCGTCGACCTCCGTCCGCGCCAGTTCCTCCTGCGCATTCGCGAGGTCCTGCTGCATCTTCTGGGCCTGCTGGAGCAGCTGCTGCATGTTGGGCTGGCCACCACCGGGGATCACGTTCAGCTCCTGTCACCGCTGTCGCCGCGCTGTCGCGGCGGGTTTTTCCCGTTCGGCACGAGCCTACGTGGTCCGGGCGGCCCTCGCCCCAGCACTCTTTCGAGTGAGTCGAGCGGGCGCCCCATACCTGATCAAGGCCCTCTTCCGGGCGGATAAAAGGCCAATACCGGGTCTTCGCCACCCATTGGGCGGTAGGAAGGGTCCGGCGCGTCGGCCGCGGGTGCCGCAGGAGCGCCGCGAGGTCTTCACGGACGGTGAGCAGTAGGGAGTGCCGGGTGGGTCAGCCGGAGATGCAGCCCGAGGGGCCGCCGCAGGACGGGCCGCGCGGCGAGGGAGCGGCCGGGCCGGGTCCGGGCGACCTGACCGGACGGGCGCTTCCGCTCGGCGACTGGGCGCTGCCCGCCGAGCGGCTGGACGAGCTGTACCGGTGGGTCGAGCAGGGCGCGCTGGAGACGGCGGCCTGGTATCTCACGGACCGGGTGGGGAAGCGGCGGGGAGCACGGCTGCTGCGCGGCGGGGCCGCGCTGGGGGTGCTCGCCGGGGCCGCGCTGCCGCTGCTGGACATGACGGGGGTCGCGGGCGGGGTCTGGCCCTGGGGGTATCTCGCGCTGCTGCTCGGGGTGGCGTGCGTGGCCGGGGACCGGTACTTCGGGGTGACGGCCGGGTGGATGCGGGACGTGGCGACGGCGCAGGCGGTGCAGCGGCGGCTCCAGGCGCTCCAGTTCGACTGGGCGTCGGAGAGCGTCCGGGAGGTGCTGGGGCCGGCCGACGGGACGGCGAGCGAGGCGGCCGAGCGGTGTCTGGGGGTGCTGCGGAAGTTCTCGGAGGACGTCACGGAGCTGGTGCGGGCGGAGACGGCGGACTGGATGGTGGACTTCCGGACCGGGTCGGCGCCGCTGGGGCTGCAGTCGGTGGGGAGCGGTGGGGGGCGGCCGGACGTGGGGGCGGGGGTGCCGGGGAGGTTCTCGGTGGCGGCGAACGGGACTCGGCCGAACATGCCTCGGCAGCGGCCGCCGGAGCCGCGGTGAGGGGCGGGCGGTGACGGGGGCTCCCGTGGTCCGGAGCTGACGGGGCGGCGGGTGCCGGTGCGGGGGCGGGGTGAGTCGCGCGGCCCGGTGTTGCGGGGTGCCGCTGCGCCCACCCTCCCCCATCGCCCCGGCGGCACGGCTGCCCGCAGCGAGGACGGCACGGGCCGCCGCTACTCGCGGGTGTAGGTCAGGGTTTCGCCTGTTGTGGTGTTGGTGCGGGTGAGGGTGCCGTTGGGCAGGATCGTGACCTCGGTGGGTTCTCCCGGGGTGCAGGACGCGGCCGGGCCCGTGGTCACCGTGGAGGGGCCCAGGCGCAGGGGGCCGTCCGTGCCCGGGTCGGCGGTCAGGTCGGCCTCGAAGACGCAGTGATAGGTGCTGTTGCCGGCGGGGCCGTCGGCGACGAGGGACATGACCGTGTCGCCGACCTCCCCCTGCTGGACGGTCAGCCGGCGGGTGTGCACCCCGGAGGCGTTGTCGATGGTCGTGGTCCAGGTGCCCAGGTAGGCCGCGGGGACCGTGCCGTCCGGGGAGGCCGAGGTCTCCGGCGCGCTCGGCGTGCCGTTCGTCGGGGCCGGTCCGGCCGTGTCGGTGCCCGTGGTCTCGGGTGCGGTCGCGGACGTCGTCGGGTCACCGCCGGCCCCGTCGTCCTTCGTGCCGCCGCTCATCAGCGCGTAGACCGTGCCGCCGGCGCCGAGCGCGACGACCAGGGCCACGACGACCAGCAGCGCGGTGGAGCGGCCCCTCCGGGACGGTTCCTGGGCCGGCCCGTGGGGCGGGGGCCCGTACGGCGGGGTGGAGCCGGGCGGTGGCCCGTAGGGCGGGGTGGAACCGAGGCCGCCATAGGGGTGGTACTGGGGCGGCGCCCCCTGCGGTCCGGGCGGCTGGACCCAGGCGGGTGCCGGGGCGTAGCCGTGCGCGGGCGGGTGGGAGGGGTGCTGCTGCGGGTGGCCGTGCGCGGGCGTGGGGTTCGTGGGCGGGGGTGCGGGGACGCCGGGGCCGCCCGCGACCAGCGTGGGCAGGTGGTTGGTCGGCGCACCGCTGCCCGGCCGGCGCGGGGGCGGCGGCCCCGGAGTGCCGGCGGCACCCGGATCCGGGTCGCCGGGGTCCGGGGCCGGAGACGGTTCGGCGGGGTCCTGGGCGGGCGGCCGCCCGGGGTGGGCGGGGCCGGACCCGGCGGCACCGGAGCCCGCGGCGGCGCGGTCCCAGGGCGCGGAGCCCGGGACGGCAGGCGCCCCGGCGGCGAGGTCGGCGGCGGCCCGATCCCCAGGGACGGAGCCCGCGGCGGCCGGCGACCCTGGTGCCGGTGACCCCGGGGCCGCGGGGAACGGGGCCGACGAACCAGACGCCCCCGGCCCCGTTCCCGGCGATCCCGGCGCCGCGGAGAACGGAGCCGGCACCCCCGGGATCGGTGCCCCCGGGGCCGGTGACCCCTGCGCCGGTGACCCCTGGGCCGGTCCCCCCGTTGCCGCGGGGAACGGAGCCGGTGCCCCCGGTGCCCAAGGGGGCGGCGCCGTGGGGGCCGGAGCTGCTGTGAACTCCGGGTTCTCCGTGTCCAGTAGCCGCACCGCGTGGCGGCCGAGCTGGGCCACCAGCGCGCTGGGGAGCCAGGGGTCTCGGGAGCGGCCCTCCGACACGGTGTCCTGCGCGCCCGTGCGCTCCAGCACCGCGGCGAGGGAGGGACGCGCCGCCGGATCCTTCTTCAGACAGTCGCGGACCAGGTCGGCGATGCCCTCGGGCACGCCCTCCAGATCGGGTTCCTCCTGCGCGATGCGGAACATCAGCGCGTGGACGCCGCTGTTCGCGGTGCCGAAGGGCAGGTCGCCGGTGGCGGCGTAGGCGAGGACGGAGCCGAGGCAGAAGACGTCGCAGGCGGGCGTGATCCGGTCGCCGCGCACCTGCTCGGGCGCCATGAAGCCGGGCGAACCGACGAGCGCGCCGGTGCGGGTGAGCCCGCCGTCGGTCACCGTCTCCAGCGCACGCGCGATGCCGAAGTCGATCACGCGGGGGCCGTCGATGGTGACGAGCACGTTGGACGGCTTGAGGTCACGGTGCACGATGCCGGCGGCGTGGATGTCCTGGAGGGCGTGCGCGAGCCCGGCCGCCAGGGTCCGTACCGAGCGTTCCGGGAGGGCGCCGTGGTCGTGCCCGACGACCTGCTGGAGGCTGGGCCCGGCGACGTACCCGGTGGCGACCCACGGCACGGCGGCCTCGGTGTCGGCGTCCAGCACGGGCGCCGTCCAGTACCCGCCGACCCGGCGCGCGGACTCGACCTCCTGGCGGAACCGCTGGCGGAACTCCTCCTGCGCGGCCAGTTCCTCGCGCACCAGCTTCACCGCGACGGTGCGTCCCCGGTCCGACCGGGCGAGGTAGACCTGTCCCATGCCGCCCGCGCCGAGCCGCCCCAGGAGCCGGTAGGCCCCGATCTGCCGCGGGTCCCCGTCCCCGAGCTTGTGCATGTTGCGCCGCCTTCCCCCCGCACGTGAGCAACATCCCGAGGATAGTGCGGGGTGGGCCCGGGGGGAGGCGGCCTTGTCTACGGTTGCGTAACAGGCGGGCCCTCGAGTTCGTCCAGCGTCTTCGACAGGCGTTCGAGGATCTCGACCGCCGCCGCCAGTTCCGCCTCGCCGCCGCAGGCCTCGGCCAGCCGGTCCGCGAGAGCCGCGTGCCCCGGGCCGATCCGGGAGACGGCGGCGCGGCCCGCGTCGGTCGGCGCGAGGAGTTTGGCGCGGCGGTGCGCCGGATTGGTCCGGTACTCGGCGAGGCCGCGCTCCACCAGCAGGTCGGCGATGCGCTGCACGCTCTGCCGGGTGATGCCCATGGCGCGCGCGACCCCGGAGACGGGCAGCGGCTCGGGCAGCACCGCGCCGAGCACCTGCCACCAGGCGGCGGTGAGTCCGGCGGGGCGGGCCAGTTCCTCGGCGACGGCGAGGAACTGGCCGTTGAGCCGGAAGACGCCGAGGGCGCTGCGGCTGAGGAGGTCCTGGCGCCTGCGGCTCACGCGGCGCCCGCCTTCTCCAGTACGGCGTACGCGGCCGGGTCGGAGTCGTGGAAGAGCCGGTACCAGGCGTCGAGCACCTCGCCCTGGTACACGCCGAGGAGGCCGAGGACCTCGCGGCCGAAGGCGACCGGCTCGGTGGGACCGGCGGTGATCAGGCCGCCGTCGGTGACCGCGTCGGCCTCGACGTACCGCTCGCCGCCCGCGTAGCCGGTCGCCGCCAGGTAGAAGGAGACGGCGCTGGTGTGCGCGCGGTCGTCCAGCAGGCCCTCGCGGGCGAGTCCGGCGGTGGCGCCGCAGATGGCGGCGACGGGGACGCCGGCGTCCAGGAAGGCGCGGGCGGTGCGGGCGAAGGGGGCGAGGCCGTCCGAGGTGTCCCACAGGTCGGCGCCCGGGAGGATCAGCAGGGAGCTGTCCTCGGGGCGCAGGCCGGCCAGGGCCAGGTCGGGCTGGACGCGCAGGCCGCCGATGCTCGTGACGGGGGCGGTGGTGGGGCCGACGGCGCGGACCTCGTACCCGCCGCGGGCCAGGTGGGCCGTGGCGTGGCCGGTCTCCCAGTCGGCGAGCGTGTCGTACACGGCGAGGTGGACGGGCTTGCGGGTGCCGTTCGTGGTGCCGTTCATGACTCCTCCTCGGAGCAAAGGCCTATGACAGAAGGCTGTCACTTCGACAGGATGCTGTCAATGCAATCCCGGCCCCCACCGCGTCGACAACCTGTCGCGGAAAGCCCCCGACCACATACAGGACGCCGATTCCGCTTCCGCATCGCGGACATCTACCCTCGGCCGCATGACCCCTCAGCCCAATCCCCAGGCCGGCGCCGCCGTGAAGGCCGCGGACCGTGCGCACGTCTTCCACTCCTGGTCCGCACAGGAGCTCATCGACCCGCTCGCCGTCGCGGGCGCCGAAGGGTCGTACTTCTGGGACTACGACGGCAGGCGCTACCTCGACCTCGCCAGCGGACTCGTCTACACCAACATCGGCTACCAGCACCCCAAGGTCGTCGCCGCGATCCAGGAGCAGGCCGCGAGGATGACGACGTTCGCGCCCGCGTTCGCCGTCGAGGCGCGCTCGGAGGCGGCACGGCTGATCGCCGAGCGGACGCCCGGCGACCTGGACAAGATCTTCTTCACCAACGGCGGCGCCGACGCCGTCGAGCACGCCGTGCGCATGGCGCGGCTGCACACCGGCCGGCCGAAGGTGCTGTCGGCGTACCGCTCGTACCACGGCGGCACCCAGCAGGCGATCAACCTCACCGGCGACCCGCGCCGCTGGGCCTCCGACAGCGGCACGGCCGGTGTCGTGCACTTCTGGGCGCCGTACCTGTACCGCTCGCGCTTCTACGCCGAGACCGAGGAGCAGGAGTGCGCGCGGGCGCTGGAGCACCTGGAGTCGACGATCGTCTTCGAGGGGCCGGCAACCGTCGCCGCGATCATCCTGGAGACGATCCCGGGCACGGCGGGGATCATGACGCCCCCGGCCGGCTACCTGGCCGGGGTGCGCGAGATATGCGACAAGTACGGGATCGTCTTCGTCCTGGACGAGGTCATGGCCGGCTTCGGCCGCACCGGCACGTGGTTCGCCGCGGACCTGTACGACGTCGTGCCGGACCTCATGACCTTCGCCAAGGGCGTGAACTCGGGCTACGTCCCGCTGGGCGGGGTCGCGATCTCCGCGAGGATCGCCGAGACGTTCGCCGAGCGGCCCTACCCGGGCGGGCTGACGTACTCCGGGCACCCGCTGGCCTGTGCCGCCGCCGTCGCCACGATCGAGGTGATGGCCGAGGAGGGCATCGTCGAGCACGCGGCCCGGCTCGGTGCCGAGGTCGTCGAGCCGGCCCTGCGGGAGCTGGCCGAGCGCCACCCGAGCGTCGGCGACGTGCGCGGCACCGGCATGTTCTGGGCGCTGGAGCTGGTGAAGAACCGGGAGACCCGGGAGCCGCTGGTGCCCTACAACGCGACCGGGCAGGACAACACGCCGATGGCCGCGTTCGCCGCCTCCGCCAAGGCCCACGGCGTGTGGCCGTTCGTGAACATGAACCGGACCCACGTGGTGCCGCCGTGCAACGTCGGCGAGGCGGAGCTCAAGGAGGGCCTGACGGCGCTGGACACGGCACTGTCCGTGGCGGACGAGTACACGGAGTAGGCCCCGCCGGCCGACCGGCCCCGCGGGCGCCACGGGCGCGTAAGGTGACGTGCTCGTACACGCCGACCAGGTGTACGAGCACGCCGCCCGCACCCGACGAGGAGAACGCCCGACCATGCCCGGCCCCAGCGGCGCCGTCACGCGCAGCACCCTGCGGCGCCAGATCGCCGACGCGCTCCGCGACGAGGTGCTGGCCGGGCGGCTGCGGCCCGGGCAGGAGTTCACCGTCAAGGAGATCGCCGAGCAGTACGGGGTGTCCGCGACGCCCGTGCGCGAGGCCCTGGTCGATCTGTCCGCGCAGGGACTCCTCGACACCGACCACCACCGCGGCTTCCGCGTGCACGAGTACTCCGTCGCCGACTTCCGCGGCATGGTGGAGGCCCGCAGCCTCGTCACCGACGGGATGTTCGTCGCCCTCGCCGCGGACCACCAGGGGCTGCGGATCCCCGACGGCCAGCGGCTGGTCGCCGCCCTCTCGGGGGTGCGCCGGCGCGGCGAGGAGGCCCAGCGCGCCGCCGTGGCCGGTGACCTCACCGTCCTCATCGGCTACGACCTGCGCTACTGGCGGGAGCTGGCCGTCCTGTTCGGCAACCCCTACCTGTCCGACTTCCTGCACCGGCTGCGCGTGCAGAGCTGGGTGTGCACGGTGCAGCACCTGCGCCGGCTCAGCGACCTGCGCGGCGCCCTGTGGTCCGGGCACACCGAACTGGTCGACGCCCTCGCCCGCCGCGACGCCCCGGGCGCCCGCGCGCTCGTCGACGCCTACAACGCCCACTCCCTCGCCCTCATCGAGCGGCTCACCGAGGGCTGAGCGGCGCACGCGCGGCGGCGGGAACCGGCCGATGACCAACGTCCGACGTGTCGTGGCCCGGCCCCAGGTGGGTATGGGACCTGCACGCACCACGCACCGACTACGCTTCCTTGACCACCGTGCTGTGTGAGGAGCCCCCTTTTGGCCTGTGACCTGTGGCTGGTACCGCTCGTCGACATCCTGTGCCACACGCCGGACAACCCGTTCGCCGAGGAACTCGCGCAATACGACAAGGTGCTCGCCGAGGCCGGGCTGCCACCGGTGCCGGTGTACCAGTACATGCCGGGCCTGTCCGGCGAGGTCGCCCCGGTCGCCGGTTTCGACTACGACGCGCTGCACTTCCTGCGCCGGGCGTACCTGCTCCAGGTGTGCGGACTGCCGGTGACGCCGGTGGACGAACTCGGCGGGGACTACGAGCAGTTGCTGGAGATGTTCGAGTCGACGGCCCAGCAGTCGCACCTGGTCTGGCACTACGACCACGCGGGCGCCTACGTCCCGGTCGACTTCCCGCATCCGCTCTCCAGTGACGAACTCCTGGCGAACGGCGGCCCGTTGGGTTCCTCGCACACGCTCCTGCGGGAGCTGGAGGCCGTGGCCCCGGCCCTCGGCATCGACCCGGTCAACCCGCCGGCGCCGCCGCAGCCGCCGCTCGGCCCGACGGAGCTGGAGGAGCCGGCCGTGGCGGCGCCGTACGATCCCAGCCCCTTCGCCCGCGAACGCCATGTGTGGCTGGGGCTGCACACGGCGGCCACGCGGAGCCTGGCGCAGGGGTCGATGATCGTCTTCAGCTGACCGGTGCGGGCCGGTCAGCCGAGCTGGGAGAGTCCCTTCTGCAGGTCTTCCGCGTTCATCACCGGGGAGACCTCGATCTCGGCGTTCAGCTCCCGGAAGAACGGCTCACCGGCGGGCGGCAGTTCGGAGCTGTCCTGCATGTCGAAGACCATGATGGCCGTCCGCCGGCCGCCGAGGGGACCGAAGTAGGCGGCTTCCGGCTCGAGGTGGGCCATCGCCCGGCTGATCAGCTCGGGCAGCTTCCCGCTGCGGATGGCCTCGTTCGACTTCTCCGTGTCCAGCGTCGCCTTGAGCATCACGCGCATCGCACTCACCTTCTCCTGCCGACGCGTCGTGTACGGCTTCAGCCTATGCCCGTGCGCGGCGCGGGGCATGCGCCCCTCCGCGGGCGCGGCCGGGGTCAGCGGATCAGGCGGATCTCCGGCGGCCAGAGCACCCCCTCGGCCACCAGCAGTGCCGGGCCCAGGTGGACGGGACACACCGTCAGCGGCGGGTGGCGGTACCGGGCGACCTCGAAGCGGGCCGGGTCGCCGCAGTCCCCGGGGGCACCGCCCTCGGCGCCGTACGGGCCCTGGCAGGAAGCGGCCCGGTCGCGGTCGGTCATGGCTCCGATCCCACACCGTGCCGCGGGCTGCCGCCCGGCCGGGAGGGCCGAACGGCAGCCAGGAGAACCCGGAGGGCCTACAGGAACGAGTTGATCTCGATCGTCTCGTCCCGGCCCGGGCCCACGCCGATCGCGGAGATCGGGGCGCCGGACATCTCCTCGAGCGCCTTCACGTACGCCTGCGCGTTCTTCGGCAGCTCGGCGAAGGTCTTCGCCTTGCTGATGTCCTCGCTCCAGCCCGGCAGCATCTCGTAGACCGGCTTCGCGTGGTGGAAGTCGGACTGCGAGTACGGCAGCTCCTCGACGCGCTTGCCGTCGATCTCGTACGCCACGCAGACCGGGATCTGCTCCCAGCCGGTGAGGACGTCGAGCTTGGTGAGGAAGAAGTCGGTCAGGCCGTTCACGCGGGTGGCGTAGCGGGCGATGACCGCGTCGAACCAGCCGCAGCGGCGGTCACGGCCGGTCGTCACGCCCCGCTCGCCGCCGATGCGGCGCAGGGCCTCGCCGTCCTCGTCGAACAGCTCGGTCGGGAACGGGCCGGCACCGACGCGGGTCGTGTACGCCTTGAGGATGCCGATGACGCGGCTGATCTTCGTCGGGCCCACGCCGGCGCCGGTGCAGGCGCCGCCCGCGGTCGGGTTCGACGAGGTCACGAAGGGGTACGTGCCGTGGTCGATGTCGAGGAGCGTGCCCTGGCCGCCCTCGAAGAGGACCACCTTGTCCTGCTCCAGGGCCTGGTTGAGGACCAGGACCGTGTCGGCGACGTACGGGCGGAGCTTGTCCGCGTAGCCCAGCAGCTCCCCGACCACCTGGTCGACGGCGATCGCGCGCCGGTTGTAGAGCTTGGTGAGCATCTGGTTCTTGACGTCGAGCGCCGCCTCGACCTTCTGGGTGAGGATCGACTCGTCGTACAGGTCCTGGACGCGGATACCGACGCGGTTGATCTTGTCGGCGTAGGTCGGGCCGATGCCGCGCCCCGTGGTGCCGATCTTGCGCTTGCCGAGGAAGCGTTCCGTCACCTTGTCGACGGTCACGTTGTACGGCGTGATGATGTGAGCGTTGCCGCTGATCAGGAGCTTGGACGTGTCGACGCCGCGCTCGTTCAGCCCGCTCAGCTCGGAGAACAGGACCGACGGGTCGACGACGACACCGTTGCCGATGACCGGCGTGCAGCCGGGGGAGAGAATCCCGGAAGGGAGCAGGTGCAGGGCGTACTTCTGGTCGCCCACGACTACCGTGTGGCCGGCGTTGTTGCCGCCCTGGTAGCGCACCACATAGTCGACGGAACCACCGAGCAGGTCCGTCGCCTTTCCCTTGCCTTCGTCACCCCACTGAGCACCGAGCAGCACAAGTGCGGGCACGCGCGTACACCCCTTCCGGGCGGGGCATGTCCATGGTCGAGGGCGTACGCGGAGGGGATCCACCGCGTGCACCGCGACCGTCGTTGGCCGCCAACCGTCGGACCGGATGCCCCGGAATAGACGAAGCCCCTGGCGCAATAGCGCAAGGGGCTCTTGCACAAAGATGCTACCCGAGGAAGCGAGGCATGGCCGAGGTGGCGACTTCCGCGAGATCATCCGCGACGCCCGATCAGCTTCTGGTGGTCGTCGATCCGGTCGCCCGCCGGACGGACGGCGAGTCCGTCCGGATCGCGAAGGACGTGCTCGGCGCGGGTGCGGCGCACACGAAGGTGTGCCTGCCGCAGGACCCCGAGGAGTTCGCGCGGGCGCTGCGGCGGAGGGGTTCGCGGCGCCCCGTCGTGATCGGTGACGACCGTGCGCTGCTGCGGGCCGTCGCGCTGCTGCACCGGCAGCGGGAGCTGGCGGGGTGCGCGCTGTCGGTGGTGCCGGTGGGGCCGGTGCTCGGCCTCGCCCGGTCGCTCGGGCTGCCGACGGGCGCGGTGGCGGCGGCGCGGGCGGTGCTGGACGGGGCGGTACGGCGGCTGGACCTGCTCGTCGACGACAGCGACGGGGTGGTGCTGGGCGAGGTGGGCATCCCGCCGGCCACGGTGCGCGAGCCCTTCGACGCGGACGCCGCGGACGCCGGGTACGCCGGGGACGCCGGGGGCTGGGCGCACGCGGCGGGCCGACCCTGGCTGCGGACCTGCCAGTCCCTGGTCCGGACCCTGGCCCCGGTCCGGCCGGCCCGGATCACCACCGGCCCCGGGACGGCCGGTCCGGCCCGGCTGCGGGTGGAGGTCGACGGGGCGACGCTGGTGGACCTGGACCAGCCGGTCGACGCGGTGTCGGTGCTGCCGGGCTCCGGGGGGCTGGCCGAGGTGCAGGTGCGCCCGGTGTCGGTCGGCGCGGAGGCGCAGCCGCTGACGGCGACCGGGCGGACGGTGACCGTGTCGGGGGCGCACTACCGGTACCGGGCGGACGCGGTGGTGTCGGGGCCGGTGCGGACGCGGACGTGGGTGGCCCGGGAGGGGGCCTGGGGGCTGACGCTGCCGGGGTGAGGCAGCGCCCCGTGGGCGAGCGTGCCGCCACGCTGCACGCTGCCGGGCCCGCCTCGGCCTCCTAGCCGCCGAAGACCTTCTCCCGGTGTTCGCGCCAGCGCTTCATCATGGCCGCGATCTCCCCGTCGACGAACTCGAAGAAGGCCAGCGTCTCGGCCATGCGGCGCCCCGCCGGTGTCCCGGCGCCGAGGCTGGTGACGCCCTCGCGCAGGGCGCCCTCCCACCGCTTGAGCACGGCCTCGCGGTTGGTCAGCGCCTCGTACCACTGGTTGCTGTGCACCCGGTAGCGCTCCCGCCGGGAGCCGGGCTCCCGCTCCCGCGCCACCATGTGCTGCTGGGCGAGGTACCGGACGGCCCCGGAGACGGCGGCCGGGCTGACCCGGAGCTGTTCGCCGAGTTCGGCGGAGGTCAGGGAGCCCGAGTCGGAGGCGAGCAGCGCGGCGAACACCCGGGCCGGCATGCGCTGCATCCCGGCCTCGACGAGCTGCGCGGCGAACCCCTCCACGAACCGGGACACCGCCTCGGGATCTCGGGCCGGCCCTCTCGCATCCGCTTCTTCGGTCATCGTCCGATCATCCCTCACCACCCTGACGGTTTCTGAACTTCACAAAGTTCTGAAAGAAGCGTACGTTCCGAACCATGACGAAGGCAATCAGCGTCTCCGGACTCCACAAGTCGTTCGGCCGGACGCACGCGCTGGACGGCCTCGACCTGGACGTCGAGGCCGGCGAGGTCCACGGCTTCCTCGGCCCCAACGGCGCCGGCAAGTCCACCACCATCCGCGTCCTGCTCGGCCTGCTGCGCGCCGACTCGGGCGCCGCCCAGGTGCTCGGCCGCGACCCGTGGGCCGACGCCGTGGAGGCCCACCGCCGCATCGCCTACGTGCCCGGCGACGTGTCGCTGTGGCGCAGCCTCTCCGGCGGCGAGGTCATCGACCTCTACGGACGGCTGCGCGGCGGCCTGGATGCCCGGCGCCGGGCGGAACTCGTCGAGCGGTTCGAGCTGGACCCGACCAGGAAGTGCCGGACGTACTCCAAGGGCAACCGGCAGAAGGTCGCGCTGGTCGCCGCCTTCGCCTCGGACGTGGACCTGCTCATCCTCGACGAGCCGACCAGCGGTCTCGACCCGCTGATGGAGGAGGTCTTCCGGCGGTGCGTCGCCGAGGAACGGGAGCGCGGCCGGACCGTCCTGCTCTCCTCCCACATCCTCAGCGAGGTCGAGGAGCTGTGCGACCGCGTCAGCATCATCCGCAAGGGGCGGACCGTGGAGAGCGGCTCGCTCGCCGACCTGCGCCACCTGACCCGGACCAGCGTGACCGCCGAACTCGCCGGCGCCCCGAACGGACTGGCCCGGCTGCCGGGCGTGCACGACCTCGACGTCCAGGGCCGCCGGGTGCGGCTCCAGGTCGACACCGACAAGCTGGACGCCGTGCTCAGGTCCCTGAGCGAGTCCGGCGTGCGGTCGCTGACGTCGACGCCGCCGACACTGGAGGAGCTGTTCCTGCGGCACTACCGGGCCGAGGTGGCGGCCCGATGACCACCACCGCCTTCGCCGCACGGCCCGTGACCTCCCGTCAACTGGCCGGCACGGGCACGCTGCTGCGCTTCGCCCTGCGGCGCGACCGGGCGATGATCCCCGTCTGGGTCGCGGTGAACGCGCTCATGGTGCTGTCCATGCCGCGCACCCTCGACGGGCTGTACGGCAGCGCGGCCGAACGCGCCGGGCTGATGCGGCAGATGGAGACGAACTCCTCCCTGCGCGCGATGGTCGGCCCCGTCTTCGGCGACTCGCTCGGCGCGCTCACGGCCTGGCGCGTCGGCGTCTACGCCGCCGGCCTCGCGGCCGTCATGAGCCTGCTGGTCGTCGTCCGCCACACCCGCGACGAGGAGGAGAGCGGCCGGCAGGAACTGGTCGCGTCCGGGACGGTCGGCCGCCGCGCCCCGCTCACCGCGGCCCTGCTGGCGGCGGCGGTCGCGAACGGCGTCCTGGCGGTGCTGGTGGTCGCCGGGCTGGCCGGGCAGGGGGTGGCCGGGGCGGTGGCCTTCGGGCTCGGGGTCGCGGGCGTCGGGATGGTCTTCGCCACGGCGGCGGCCGTCGTGGCGCAGCTGACGGAGAGCGCGCGGCCGGCGCGCGGGCTGACGGCCGGGGTCCTCGGGGCCGCGTTCGTCCTGCGCGCGGCGGGCGACTCGGCGCGGGACGACGGCTCGTCGGTGCTGACCTGGCTGTCGCCGCTGGGCTGGCAGACGAACCTGCGGGCCTTCGCCGGCGAGCGGTGGTGGGTGCTGCTGCTCCTCGCCGGCGCGGCCGTGGCGCAGGGCGTGGTCGCCTACGGACTGGCCGGGCGCCGGGACCTCGGCATGAGCTTCCTGCCGGCCCGGCCGGGCCCGGCGCACGGCCGGCTGGGCACGGCCGGCGCGCTGGCCTGGCGGTTGCAGCGGGGCGGCGTGCTCGGCTGGAGCGCCGGCTTCCTCCTCGCCGGGGTGGTCTACGGCGGGATGACGGAGGGCGCGGCCGATCTGGTCGGCGACAACGAGCAGGCCCGCGCGGTCATCGAGCGGATGGGCGGGCAGGCCGGGCAGGCCGGGCTGACGGACGCGTTCGTCTCGGCGATGGTCGGGATGCTGGGGCTGGTCGCCGCGCTGTACGTGGTGGCGTCGGTCCTGCGCCTCGGCGGCGAGGAGACGTCCGGGAGGGCGGAGCCGGTGCTCGCGGGGTCCGTGGGCCGGCTGCGGTGGGCCGCCGGGCACCTGGTGATCGCCTTCGGCGGCGCGGTGCTCCTCATGCTGCTCGCGGGGCTCGGTTTCGCCGCGGGGTACGGGCGGGACGCCGGGACGGTCCTGGGCGCGTGTCTCGTGCAGGTGCCGGCGGTGTGGGTGATCGGCGGGGTGGCGATGCTGCTGCACGGGGTGCTGCCGCGGGGGGCGGTGGCGGCGTGGGGAGTCGCCGGGGCGGTGCTGCTGCTGGGGTGGGTGGGGCCCGCGCTGGATGTGCCGCGGGGGGTGCTGGAGCTGTCGCCGTTCGGGCATCTGCCCAGGTTGCCGGGCGGGGGGATGAGCTGGCCGCCGGTGCTGGTGCTGACGCTGATCGCGGGTGTGCTGGTCGGGGTGGGGCTGGGGGCGTTGCGGAGGCGGGACGTCGTGGGGTGACGGGCCGTCGGGGCGGGGCGGGGTGCGCGGACCGGCGGTGCGGGGTGCCGCCTGCGCCCACCCGTGCCGCCCCAGCGGCACGACTGCCCGCAGGCTGGGTGGGTGAAGGGGGGTGGTTCAGAGGGTTACGGGGAGTGTCTTCAGGCCGCGCATGACGAAGTTGGGTCTGCGCTTCGGTTCCTCGGTGAGGCTGAGGGACGGGGCCCGGGTCAGGAGGGCGTTCATCGAGGCGGCCAGTTCGATGCGGGCCAAGGGGGCGCCGATGCAGTAGTGGATGCCCGCGCTGAAGGAGATGTGGGGGTTGTCGCGGCGGGTGAGGTCGAGGCGGTCCGGGGCGGTGAAGACGGCCGGGTCGTGGTTGGCGGAGCCGAACAGCATCGCGATCTCCGCGCCGCGCGGGATCGTCGTCCCGTCGATCTCGATGTCGTCCAGCACCCAGCGTTCGAAGAGCTGGAGCGGGGTGTCGTAGCGCATCAGCTCCTCCACGGCCGACGGGACCAGCGAGTGGTCCGCGCGCAGGGCCGCCAGCTGGTACGGGTTGCGGAACAGGGCCAGCCAGCCGTTGACCGTCGCGTTCACCGTGGCCTCGTGGCCCGCGTTCAGGAGCAGGACGCAGGTCGAGATCATCTCCTGCTCGGTGAGACGGTCGTCGTCCTCGTCGTGCGCCGCGATCAGGCCGGAGATCAGGTCGTCGCCCGGCTCCTTGCGGCGGGCGGCGATCAGTGCGCGCAGGTAGTCGGAGAAGTCGAGCGACGCCCGGACCGCCTTCGCCGCCGTCTCCTCGGACGGGTTCAGCTCGTACATGCCGCAGATGTCCGCCGACCAGGGACGCAGGGGCGCACGGTCGGACTCCGGGATGCCCAGCATCTCGGCGATCACGGCGACCGGCAGCGGCTCGGCCACGTCCGTCAGCAGGTCACCGCCGCCCGCCGCGACCAGCCGGGCCACCAGGTCGTCGGCCAGCCCGTGCACGTAGGGCCGCAGCCGCTCCACCGTGCGCGGGGTGAAGGCCCTGGACACCAGGCGCCGGATACGGGTGTGGTCCGGCGGCTCCAGGTCGAGCATGCCGTGGTCGTTGAGCGTGTGGAACGGCTCGTGGTCCGGCGGGGGCGGGGTGCGGCCGAAGTCCTCGTGGGTGAAGCGGTGCTGGTAGGTGCGGCCCAGCCGGCGGTCGCGCAGCAGCGCCGAGACGTCCGCGTGGTGCGGGACCAGCCACTGGCCGGTGGGCTCGTAGTGGTGCACGCGTCCCCGGGCCCGCAGTTCGGCGAAGGCGGGGTAGGGGTCGGCGACGAACGCCGGGTCCCACGGGTCGAAGGCTGCCATGGCCGGACGCTAGCGCGGCCCGGCCGCCACTGACCAGGGCTTCGGTCAGCCGGGCGTCACCAGGCGGGCCTCGTAGGCGAAGACCGCCGCCTGGGTGCGGTCCCTCAGGCCCAGTTTCACCAGGATCCGGCTGACGTGGGTCTTGATCGTCGACTCGGCGACCACCAGGTTCTCGGCGATCTCCGCGTTCGACAGGCCCTGCGCGATCAGCACCAGCACCTCCGTCTCCCGCTCGGTCAGGTCGCCGTACGCCGCGTGCGCGGACGGCATGGGGCGGGGGCCGTCGGACAGCTTGGAGAACTCGGTGATCAGGCGCTTGGTGACCGAGGGGGCGAGGAGTGCCTCGCCGGCGGCCACCACCCGTACTCCGTCGGCGAGCTGCCGGGCGGAGGCGTCCTTGAGGAGGAAGCCGGACGCGCCCGCGCGCAGCGCCTGGTACACGTACTCGTCCAGGTCGAAGGTGGTCAGCACGAGCACCTTCGCCGTGCCGTCCGCGGCGATGATCTGCCGGGTGGCCTCGATGCCGTTCAGCTCGGGCATGCGGATGTCCATCAGGACGACGTCCGGGGCGAGTTCGCGGACCTTGTCGACGGCGTCCCGGCCGTTGACCGCCTCGCCGGCGACCTCGATGTCGGGCATCGCGTTCAGCAGCACGGAGAAGCCCTCCCGCACCATCATCTGGTCGTCGGCGATCAGGACCCGGATGGTCATGCGTCACCTTCGGCCGGCACGGTGACCGGCAGGAACACCGACACCTCGTATCCTCCGTCGTCGACGGGCCCGGCCGTCATCCCGCCGTTCAGCATCGACACGCGTTCGCGCATGCCGGTGATGCCGTGCCCGGCGCCGGGCGAGGGCTTGACCAGGGACGGTTCGGGCATCGGGCCGTTGACGATCCTCAGGCCCAGGCCGCCCAGGACGTAGGAGACCTCGACGCGGGCGCTCGCGCCGGGCGCGTGCCGGAGGGTGTTGCTGAGCGCCTCCTGCGCGATCCGGTACGCCGACAGCTCCACGCCGGGCGGCAGTTCGCGCACCGCGCCGGTGACCGCCTTGTCGACGGTGAGGCCCGCGTCGCGCACGTTGGCGAGCAGCGCGTCCAGGTCGGCGAGCGTGGGCTGCGGGGCGTCGGGCGCCTCGTAGTCCTCGGCGCGGACGACACCGAGCACGCGGCGCAGCTCGGTCAGCGCCGCCACCGCGTTCTCCCGGATGGTGGCGAAGGCCCGTTCCAGCTCCTCGGGCGGATTCTCCACCCGGTAGGGCGCGGCCTCGGCCTGGATGGCGACCACCGACATGTGGTGGGCGACCACGTCGTGCAGCTCGCGGGCGATCGTGGTGCGCTCCTCCAGCAGGGTGCGGCGGGACCGCTCGTGCGCGGTGACCGTCCGCTGCGCCGTCACCTCCTGCCGGGCCTCGCGGCGGACGTGCCCGACCGCGACCATCAGCAGGGCCAGGGCGGACAGGAACAGCATCGGCGCGGAGGTGTTGAGCTCGCCGTCCCCGATGAGGGTCTCCACCAGGAAGGCGTAGAGGGCTGTGAGCACCCACATCCACGCGGCCGCGCGGGGCCGGGTGCGTATCGCCACGATCACCAGCACCGCCAGGTGGCAGATGAACGCGCCGGGCTGCCAGGGCCATTCGCCGAGGCTGCCGTCGAGCAGCGCGACCACCGGTGTCGCCGCCATCGACATCCAGAACGCGCCGACCGGGCGGACCAGCGTGGCCAGCACGGGCGCCGCGCACACCAGCCCGCTCAGCAGGGCCACCGGCCCGTCCATGGTGCCCGCGGCGACGGAACCGCCGAACAGCGCGAGCACGGTGAGGGCCAGCACCGCCGCGTGCGGCAGGCGGGCGGCGTACCACCGCGGCTTGCCGGAGAGCCGTCGGGTCAGCGGGCCGTCCGTCGCCATGAGCGGCAGCGGACGGCAGGCGAACGCGTCGTGGAACAAGTCCCGGCGCAGGCCGCTCAGGGCGTCCATGGCCAGCCGGTACTCCGGGCTGCGCGCGCCGCCGCTCCCGGAGGGGACGGTCCGCGTCTGAGTCGTCTCGGTCACGCCGGTAACGGTAGGCGCAGCCGGGTGCGCGGTCGTCACCTGTGAGAGGGGTCCTGCGGGGTCCGTCTCAAGTACTACGGTTCCCGCCCCGCTCAGTACCCGGAGGGCCGCACCAGCCCCGACTCGTACGCGAACACCGCCGCCTGCGTCCGGTCCCTGAGCCCCAGCTTCACCAGGATCCGGCCCACGTGCGTCTTCACGGTCTGCTCGGCGACGACCAGCCGGGTGGCGATCTCCGCGTTGGACAGGCCCTGCGCGATCAGGGTCAGGACCTCCGTCTCCCGCTCGGTCAGACCGCCGACCCGTTCCTTCAGCGGGGCCCGGGGCCCCTCGCGCAGCCGGGAGAACTCATTGAGCAGCCGCCGGGTGATGCCCGGCGCGAGCAGCGCGTCCCCGGCCGCCACCACCCGGACCGCCTCGGCGAGCTGGTCGGCCGACGCGTCCTTCAGCAGGAACCCGGACGCGCCGGCCCGCAGCGCCTCGTACACGTACTCGTCCAGGTCGAAGGTGGTCAGTACGAGCACCCTGATCTGCGGGGTGGCCCCGGTGATCCGGCGGGTCGCCTCGATGCCGCCCAGCTCGGGCATGCGGATGTCCATCAGGACGACGTCCGGGGCGAGTCCGGCGACCTTGGCCACGGCGTCCAGGCCGTCGACGGCCTGCCCGACCACCTCGATGTCGGGCTGGGTGTTGAGCAGCACGGTGAAGCCCTGCCGGACCATCTGCTGGTCGTCGGCTATCAGCACGCGGATCACTCGGCCGTCGCTGCCGGTCGTCATGGGGTGTCGTCCTCGGGGAAGTGGTCGGTGGGGTGGCGGGCGGAACGGTCGGCGGGCCGGCGGACGGAGTGGTCGCCGGGGTGGCCGGGGCCGTCGGCGGGCAGGAACGCGGCCACCCGGTAACCGCCGTCCGGCAGCCGCTCGGCCGTCAGGGTGCCGTCGAGCATCGCGACCCGTTCCCGCATGCCGAGCAGCCCGTGCCCCGCCCCCTGCGACGGCGCCGGGGCCCGCGTGGGCGCGGTGTTGGAGACGTGGACGCGCAGCCCGGCCGGGAGATGCGTGAGGCGGACCCGGGCGGTCGCGCCGGGCGCGTGCCGCAGGACGTTGCTGAGCGCCTCCTGCACGATCCGGTACGCCGAGAGCTCCACGCCGGGCGGCAGCGGCCGGCGCCGGCCGTCCTGCTCGACGGTCACGGTCAGTCCGGCGGCCCGGGTGTTCTCCACCAGCGCGTCGAGCCGGTCGAGCGTGGGCTGCGGGGCGTGCGGGGCGGTGCCGCCGCGGTCCGGCGTCGTCCCGGGGACGTCGGGGTCCTCCGAGCGCAGCACGCCGAGGACGCGGCGCAGCTCGGTCAGCGCCTCCAGCGCGTTCTCCCGGATGCCCGCGAGGTTCTCCTTCAGCTCGTCCGGCGGGTTCTCGACGAGGTGGGGGGCGACCTGGGCCTGGATGGAGATGACGGACATGTGGTGGGCGACGACGTCGTGGAGCTCGCGCGCGATGCGGCTGCGCTCCTCCAGGAGGGTGCGCCGGGCGCGTTCCTCGGCGGTGAGCGTGGTCTGTTCCGCAAGCTGCGTACGGGCCTCGCGGCGGCCGCGCAGGGCGGTGCCGAGCACGACGACCACCGTGAAGAGGATGACGGCGAGCTGGCCGGTCGGCAGGTAGTTGCGCGCCCCCAGCAGGCCCTGGAGGGCGTAGGTGAGGAGCGCCGTCAGGGCCAGGGTCTCCAGGGCCACCCGGGTGCGCACCCGCAGGCCCAGCAGGAGCAGGACGAACATGTGGGCGATGATCCCGGCCGCCGTCCAGGGCCAGGTGAAGTCGTTTCCGTCGGCCATCACGGTGCGCACCGCCGTCGCCCCCACCAGTGTGGCGGCCAGGGACAGCCACCACGCCGGGACCGGCCGCCACAGCGCGAGGACCATCGCGCCGCTCTGGCCGAGGGCGATCACGAAGGCGAACCCTCCGCCGAGCCGGCCGTTGTCGTCGAGCTGCGCCGCGTCGCCGAGCAGCACGCCGAGCGCGGCCAGCCAGACGATCCCGTGCGGGAACCACCGCAGCCACACCGAGGGCGGCAGCGGATCCACCCGCGCGGTCCACAGGTCGTCCCGCAGCACCCCCAACCAGCGCGTGCCGGTCGCACGCTTGCTCCCCCCTGGCGTCACGGCGTCCAGCCTAGACATGACGTGCACCCTTCGTCGTCGCCCGGGTCCGCGGGCGGTGGGTGCGGACGGTCCGGGAGCGGCGCCGGGTGCCGCCGCGCTCGAAGGTGTGGAACGCCGCCCAGCACAGGACCAGGGCCGACGCGAACACCGGCAGCCAGACGAGCCGGGCCGCGACCCAGTCCGGTCCGTCGGGGAGCGTGTGCAGTCCGGGCAGGCGGCCGGCGAGGAGGCCGGTGGCGGTGGTCGCCATCATGGCCGTCTGGTGCCACAGGAAGACGGTCATCGCGAACAGGTTGACCAGCGCCACCGCCGCCCACGCCACCGGCCGCCGCAGCGCACGGCGCAGCCGCTCGCGCAGCAGCAGGGCGAGGCCGCACTGGGCGAGGCCGAAGGTCACCGCGGCCAGCGTCGGCGGGTTCAGGTTCGAGACGGCGGCGCCCGGGACGCCGACCATGGACGCCGGGTAGCCCGCCCAGGCGACGAGTGCCGCGGTCGCCGCCGCACCGCCGGCCAGCAGGGCCAGGCCCGCCCCGCGGTGCTCCAGCTCACCGCGGGTCCAGGCGGCGCCGAGCGTGTAGGGCACCGCCCAGCCCGCGGCGAGATTGATCCAGCCCAGCCAGTCCGGCCCGCCGAACCCGAAGCGCAGCAGGTCGACGTGGAGGACGACGACCAGCGGCCACAGCGGATGCAGCCGGGCCAGCAGGGGTGTCGCCGCGGTCAGCGCGGCGAAGACCAGGAGGAACCACAGCGGGGACAGGGCGAGTTTGACCAGCGTGCGGACCGTGCCGGGGTAGGCGCCGGTCAGGAGGAGCAGGACCGCCGTCACCGTCCACAGGGCGAGGACGGCCGCCACCGGCCGGAACAGCCGGCCCAGCCGGGCGGCCAGCCACCGCCGGTACGGTGTGCCCCGGTCGCGGGCCGCGGCCCGGCTCCGGGTGGCCACGTGCCCGCCGACCAGGAAGAACACGGCGAGGGTCTGGAAGGCCCAGGAGACCGGGGCCAGCCGGGGCAGGTGCTGCAGGGGGCTGGCGGTGTGCAGGCCGCCGCCGTCGGCGACCAGGGCCGTCACCAGCCAGTGGCCGAGGACGACGCCGAGGATGGCGAGGGCGCGCAGGGCGTCGACCGCGCGGTCCCTGGAGGCGGGCGTCGCCGCGTCGATCCGGGCGGCGGTGTGCCGCAGGGCGGTCAGGGCCCGTGGCCGGGCCGGTCGTCCCGCGTCAGTCACGGGTCACCTCCGTGGTGTCGCCCAGGGCGATCCGGGCCAGGTTGGTCAAGGAGAGGGAGCCGGCGTCGAAGTAGTCGCTGTGACCGCCGTCGCCGGCGTCGAAGACCCGGGCGCCGAAGGACGGGGAGACCGGGTCGGTGCCGAAGCCGAGGGTCGTGCCGAACAGCCCGGCGCTGACGTGCGGGACGTGCTCCACCCAGTCGTCGGCGCCCCGCGCCGCCCAGATCCGGGCGCTCGTGCCGAGGCCCGCGGCGGTGTCGGCGCCGGTGCCGGGGCTGCCGACCAGGGCTATGTCGGCGACGTCCAGACCGGCGGCGGCACGGGCGCAGACGACCGAGCCGTAGGAGTGGCAGAGGAGGGCCACGCGGGCGCGGGGGCCGGTGACGGCGCGCAGGGTGTCGACCAGGCCGCGCAGCTCCGGGGCGGCTTCGTCGGCGCGGCCGGTCGTGGCGACCGTGGTGCTGACCGTGCCGGGGGTCCGGTAGCCGAGCCAGGCCACGACCGCCGTCCGGGTGCCGTCCGGCGCCCGCGCGACGAGCTGCCGGTGCAGGGCGAGGGCGGCGGCGCGGAACCGGCCGTAGGTGTCGAGGCCGGTGTCGGAGCCGGGGACCAGGACGGCGACGCGGTCGGCGTCGGCCAGGTCGCCGAGGACCTCCGTGGCCAGGCCGGCGCCCCGGCCGTCGAAGGCGAGGAGCTGCCGGGACGGATCGGCCAGCGAGCGGTCGGCCGCCGCGCGGTGCCGGTCGCCGTGGGCGTCGGCCATCCGGGCCGCCTCGGCGGCGTTGGCCCGGTTGGCGGCGTACGTGTCCGCCAGCGTGCCGGCCGTCGGGGCGGCGAGCACCGCGGGGGGCGGGGCGGGGACCTGGGGCCGCGCGGCGGCGGAGAGGGGGAACGCCACGGCACCGGCGACGAGTGCCGCCAGTGCGGCCCTGCGTCCTCTCCCCGCGCGCCGACGCCGCCGTACCGCCGTACCGGACCCCACGGACCCCATGACCGCTCCCCTCCCGCACGCCCGCTCATCGGGCTTGCCTGGAAGGGAAGTTATGGATCGGGGCGGGTAACCGGCGTCCCGCCGGAGAGCTCATCCGCGACGTGGCTCTCAGGTACTACGGGGGTGACGTGACGCCCCGCCGGAGGCCGGGGACGGCCGCCGGAGCGCTCACCAGGCCAGCTGGGCGATCTCCTCCGCCACCACCGCGCACGCGTCCGCCGCCGGGTCGATCAACGGGAAGTGGCCGACGTCCTCCAGCAGCGTCAGGCCCACGATCTCACCGGCCCGCGCCGCCGCGTCGGCGTACGCCTCGGCGACCGCCTCCGGGACGTCGACGTCGGCGCGGCCCTGGACGAGGGTGGTCGCGATGCCGGTCGGCAGCAGCAGGGCCGGGTCGGCGTAGGGCCGGCGCTCGGCGCGGTGCTCGTCGCCGCCGAGGAGCTGCCGCGCGGCTCCCCCGCACACGTCCAGCTTCCCGGCGACCTCGAAGTCGGCGATCGGCGCGAGGGCGACCACACCGCGCAGGGACGGCGGCCTGTCGAGGCGCCACGGGGCGTCGGCGGGCAGCACGTGCCGGGCCGCCGCCCACAGGGCGAGGTGGCCGCCCGCCGAGTGGCCGGTGAGCACCGTACGGCGCGCGTCGGCCCCCGGCAGGTGCCGCCCGGCCAGCGCGGGCAGCGCGTCCAGCGCGGCGGCCACGTCGTCGAAGGTGTCGGGCCAGCGGCCCGCCACCGCGTGGTCGCCCGTGTCGCCCCGCCGGTACTCGACGCTCGCCACGGCGAAGCCCCGGCCGGCCAGGAAACCGGCGAACGGGCTGATGTGGCGCCGGTCGTAGGGGGACCGCCACGCACCCCCGTGCAGGACGACCACGACGGGCGCCGGTGTACCGGGGCCGCCCGCGCCGCGCGGGCCGTAGAAGTCGATCACCTGGTCGGGGTGGTCGCCGTACGCGGCGGTGCTGTCGGGGTCGACCGCCGGGTGCGAGAGGGCCGACTCCTCCTCCGCGGCGTTCCGCGCGGCAGCGGTGCCCGGTTCTGCGGCGGCGTCCGGCATGCTCCAACCTCTCAGCGACGAAACGGTGTTGGCGGACCGGGGAAGGGAATCGGCCGTCGGCGGGACGTTATCAGGCCGGTGACGTGCGCGGACCCGGGGACGTCACGCTGGGTGAGGGGAGGCGCCGGTCCGGACCGGCCGTCCCGGCGCCGCCCTCACCGCGGCCCGTTCCTCAGGCCGCCCGCGCCGGGCCCTCCGCCAGGACCTCGGCGAGCACCCGCGCGGCCCGCTCCACGTCCGCGAACCCGACGTACAGCGGGGTGAAGCCGAAGCGCAGCACGTCGGGGGCGCGGAAGTCCCCGACCACCCCCCGCCCGATCAGCCGCCGCATGACGTCCCCCGCGTCGTCGCAGCGCAGCGCCACCTGGCTGCCGCGCTCGGCGTGCGCGGCCGGCGTCACGGACTCGACCCGCCCCTCGGGGACGTACTCCCCGACGCAGCGCAGGAAGAAGTCCGTCAGGGCGAGGGACTTGGCGCGCACCGCCTCGACGGACACCCCGTCCCACACGTCGAGGGCCGCCTCCAGGGCGAGCATGGACAGGATGTCCGGCGTGCCGACCCGGCCGCGCACCGCGCCGGGGGCCGGGGCGTACGCGGGCCGCATGCCGAAGGGCTCGGCGTGCGAGTTCCAGCCGGGCAGCGGGGAGTCGAAGCGGTCCTGGTGGTCCCGGCGCACGTACAGGTACGCGGGCGAACCGGGGCCGCCGTTGAGGTACTTGTAGGTGCAGCCGACCGCCAGGTCGACGCCGTGCTCGTCCAGCCCGACCGGCAGGGCGCCCGCGCTGTGGCACAGGTCCCACACGGCGTACGCCCCCGCCGCGTGCACCGCGGCGGTGAGCCCGGGCAGGTCGTGCAGCCGCCCCGTGCGGTAGTCGACGTGGTTGAGCAGGACCGCGGCGGTGCGGTCGCCCAGCGCCGCGGGCACCTCGGCGGGGACGACGGGCCGCAGTGCGCACCCCGTCATCCGGGCCGCGGACTCGGCGACGTACCCGTCGGTGGGGAAGGTGGTGGCGTCGACGAGGATCTCGTCGCGCCCCTCGCCCGCCATGCGCACGGCCGCGACGACCGCCTTGAAGACGTTGACGCTCGTGGAGTCGCCCACCACGATCTGCCCGGCCGCCGCCCCGACCAGCGGGGCGATCCGGTCGCCGATCCGCTCGGGCGCGCTCCACCAGCCGCTCTCGTCCCAGGAACGGATGCGCAGCTCGCCCCACTGGCGCCGTACGACGTCCGCCACGCGGTCGGGGACGTGCGCGGGCAGGGCGCCCAGCGAGTTGCCGTCCAGGTACGTCACGTCGTCGAGGACGAACCGCTCGCGCACCGCGGCCAGCGCGTCGGCGGCGTCCAGCTCCTCGGCCACACTCATCAGCTCAGACATAGGACCGCGCCGTCCACAGCTCGGGGAAGACGTTGCCGCGGGCCCGCTTCTCCAGCCAGGCCACCCCGGCGGAGCCGCCGGTGCCGGTCTTGGAGCCCATCGCGCGGCGGGTGGCGACCAGGTGGTCGTTGCGCCAGCGCCACACCAGCTCGGCGACGTCGGTGAGCGCCTCGCCGAGGCGGGCCAGGTCGCCGTTCTGGTCGCCGGAGTAGACGGCGGTCCAGGCGGCCTCCACCTCGGGGGCGGCCTCGTACTTCCGGGTGACGTCCCGCTGGAGCACGGCGTCGGGGATGGCGTACCCGCGCCGGGCGAGCAGCCGGACCACCTCGTCGTACAGGCTCGGCTCGTGCAGCGCCTTCTCCAGCTCGGCGTGGACGCGCGGGGCGCCGCGGTGCGGGACGAGCATGGACGCGGACTTGTCGCCGAGCAGGAACTCCAGGCGGCGGTACATCGCCGACTGGAAGCCGGAGCCCTCGCCGAGGGCGCTCCGGTAGGAGTTGAACTGGGCGGGCGTGAGGCCCGCCAGCGGCGTCCAGGAGGCGTTCAGCGCCTCCAGCTCCCGCACCGACCGCTTGAGGGCGTCGGTCGCCGGCTGGAGCCGGTCCTCGCGCAGGGCGCGGGCCGCGGTCTCCCACTCGTGGACGATGACGGTGAACCACAGCTCCATGACCTGGGTCGTGACCAGGAAGACCATCTCTCCGGGGTCGTCGGAGAGGGTGTGCTGGAGGTGGGTGAGCACGTCCGCCTTGACGTAGTCCTCGTACGGCGTGCTGCCCTCGAAGTCGAGATTCGGGGCGTCGTGGGACATCGCTGTCTCCTGATGGCACTACGGGTAGCGGTCCGCCCTGCCGTTACCGGCACGGGGCCCCGGTCCCCAACGGCATCCTCCGCAATGCTCCCAGGAAACCGCAAGGCCCGCCCGTCGCGGGCCCTGCGGACCGGTCCGTCTAGCCGAGCACCTCGGCCGCCGTCGGCGAGGAGTCCTTCAGGAACTGGGTGCAGCGCTCGTACTCCTCCTTCTCGCCGATCGCCTGGGCGGCGCGGGCGAGGGCGTGCAGGGCGCGCAGGAAGCCGCGGTTGGGCTCGTGCTCCCAGGGCACCGGGCCGTGGCCCTTCCAGCCGCTGCGGCGCAGGGCGTCCAGGCCGCGGTGGTAGCCCGTGCGGGCGTAGGCGTACGACTCCACGACGCCGCCCCGCTCGTACGCCTCGTCGGCCAGGCGGGCCCAGGCCAGCGAGGACGTCGGGTACTTCGCGGCGACGTCGGCGGCGGAGGTGCCGCCGGCCAGCAGCTCGCGCGGCCCGGGGTCGTCGGGGAGGTGGGTCGGGGGCGGTCCCCCGAGGAGGTTCTCGTGAATGGCCATGGGACAAGTCTGCGCCATGGCGGGGGCGGACGTGCGAGGGCCCGGCGCCCCAGGGGTGCCGGGCCCGTCGGGCACCGACGGCCGTTACTTGATCTTCTGGCCCGCCGAGCGCAGGTGGCCGCAGGCCTCGACGACGCGCGCGGCCATGCCGGCCTCGGCCAGCTTGCCCCAGGTGCGCGGGTCGTAGGTCTTCTTGTTGCCGACCTCGCCGTCGACCTTCAGGACGCCGTCGTAGTTGCGGAACATGTGGTCGGCGACCGGACGCGTGAAGGCGTACTGGGTGTCCGTGTCGATGTTCATCTTGACCACGCCGTTCTCCAGCGCGGTCGCGATCTCCTGCTCGGAGGAGCCGGAGCCGCCGTGGAAGACGAAGTTGAACGGCTTGCTGCCGGCCGGCTGGCCGTACTTGGCGGCGACGCCCTCGTTCAGCTCCTTGAGCAGCTCGGGACGGAGCACCACGTTGCCCGGCTTGTACACGCCGTGCACGTTGCCGAAGGACGCGGCGAGCAGGTAGCGGCCCTTCTCGCCGAGGCCCAGGGCCTCCACGGTGCGGACCGCGTCGTCGACCGTGGTGTAGAGGGAGTCGTTGATCTCGTGGGAGACGCCGTCCTCCTCGCCGCCGGTCGGGGTGATCTCGACCTCGAGGATGATCTTCGCGGCGCGGGCGCGCTCCAGCAGCTCGGTGGCGATGGAGAGGTTGTCGGCCAGGGTCTCGGCCGAGCCGTCCCACATGTGCGACTGGAACAGCGGGTTGCGGCCGGCCTTGACGCGCTCCTCGGACACGGCGAGCAGCGGGCGCACGTACGCGTCGAGCTTGTCCTTCGGGCAGTGGTCCGTGTGCAGCGCGACGGTGACGTCGTACTTCTCGGCGACGATGTGCGCGAACTCGGCGAGGGCGACGGCGCCGGTCACCATGTCCTTGCTGTGCTGGCCGCCCAGGAACTCGGCGCCGCCGGTGGAGATCTGGACGATGCCGTCGCTCTCCGCCTCCGCGAAACCGCGCAGGGCCGCGTGCAGCGTCTGGGAAGAGGTCACGTTGATGGCCGGGTAGGCGAACTTTCCTGCCTTCGCCCGGTCCAGCATCTCGTTGTAGACCTCGGGAGTTGCGATGGGCATGTCCGCTCCTTGTATGTGCGGGTGGGCGTGATAGGTGCTTACGGCCCTGACCTAGACCTTGGGGGCGACGTCATCGTCGGCCCCATCTTTCCAGACGGGGCGGAATACTCCGAGTGGACCTCAGTCGAGGCCCAGCTCGTCCTTGGAGTAGGCGTACCGGTACGGCACCCCCGCGCCCTCCTGGATCTTCTCGGCGGCACCCGTCGCCCGGTCGACGATCGTCGCCACGGCCACGACCTCGGCGCCGGCCTCGCGCACGGCCTCGACGGCGGTGAGCGGGGAGCCGCCGGTGGTGGAGGTGTCCTCGACGACGAGGACGCGGCGGCCCTTGATCTCCGGGCCCTCGACGCGGCGCTGCAGTCCGTGCGCCTTGGCGGCCTTGCGGACGACGAACGCGTCGAGGCGCCTGCCGCGCGCGGCGGCGGCGTGCAGCATGCTCGCGGCGACCGGGTCGGCGCCCATGGTCAGCCCGCCGACCGCGTCGAACTCCAGGTCGTCGGTCAGGTCCAGCAGCACCTGCCCGACCAGCGGCGCGGCCTCCCCGTCCAGGGTGATGCGGCGCAGGTCGACGTAGTAGTCGGCCTCCAGGCCCGAGGAGAGGGTCACCTTGCCGTGCACCACGGCCTTGTCCTTGATCTGCTGCAGCAGCGCGCCGCGTGTGCCTGGCGGCATTGCTTCGTTGACGTCCGTCATGCGCACCAGCTTAGAGCCGGGTCCAGCTCCAGGTCGTCGTGGCCTCCAGCGGCTCCAGGGGCGTGACCAGGCGCGGGAGGGTGTTCAGGCCGTTCGGCGGCCCGGTCTGCGGCTCCACGCAGACGGCGGCCTCCTGCTCGTCGTAGACCACGGCCCACTGCTCCGGGCTGGTCACCCTCAGTTCCAGCCGCCCGGGCCAGGTGAGAGTGACGTCGACGCCGTCGGGCATGCCGAAGCAGTCGTCCCAGGGGCCCGGCTTCGGATCGACGCGGTTGCCGGTGGGCAGGTGGTCGTCGCCGCGCTCCTCCTGCCAGGCGGGGTCGAAGGCGATCGCGACGTCAGCCCCGTCGAGGGTGCGGTTGAACCACGGGTGCCAGCCGATCTGCGCCGGGAAGGACGACTCGTACGTCTCCACGGACATCGTCAGCGTCAGGGCGTCCTCGGCGAGCGCGATCACCTGCGTGACGCGGCCCGGGTACGGCCAGGGGTCGACGAGGTCGTACGTGATGACGGCCTCGTTCCCGGTGACGCGGGCGGTGCGCCAGGCGCCGTCGCGTGCGGTGCCGTGGATGGCGTGCGGCGGGGAGTTCAGCGGCATCCGGTGGACGACGGCGCCGTCCCGGAAGCGGCCCTCGCGGATCCGGCCGCACCAGGGGACCATCGGGAAGCAGCCGTAGCGGTCGCCCTGGCGGAGCAGCTCGGTGCCGCCGACCCTGAGCCCGCCGATCCGGCCGCCGTTGCCCGGCAGCACGGTCGCCTCCGCGTCACCCGCGGTCAGCGTGATGGGTTCGTTACTCACGCCACGACCCTACTGGGGCGATCAAGGGGGCCCCACCGGGCCGGGGCAGCGGGTCAGTGGCGTTTGCGGAGGGCCCGGCCGACCACGATCGCCGAGGCCACGACCAGTGCCGCCGCCGGGGCGGCCCAGCGCAGGGGGGTGACGGAGGCGTTCGCCTGCGGTGCCGGGACGGGGGCGTACCGGCCGCGCGGCGGCGCGTGGTCCACCTCCTCGGCGCTGCGGCCGATCATCGTGCGGCGCGCGTGCGCGGCCTCGGCGGGGGGCTCGGCGGCTTCGGGGGTGGGGGCCGGGGGCCGCGGGGCGTCCGGGGTCTCCTCGGTGCCGCCGTCCCGCGCGCCGGGTCCGTCCGTGTCGGGGGCGAGGGAGGACGGGGGGACCTCGGTGTCGAAGACCGACGTGTGCGGCGGCTCCGTCTCCTCGTCCGCCGCCGGCGACGCCCCGGCCGCCGCGGCCAGGTTCTCCGCGAACCGGCTCATCAGGCGGGTGGTGGCCGACGTCACCGACTCCTGCGGCAGCTCCGTGACCCGCCCGTCCGCGTCGGCCGTCGCGGTGAACGCCAGGGTGGTGCCGCCGTCGGCGTCCCGTACACGCAGGACGAGCACGAGCGTGACCGCGCCGGTGCCGCGCGACTCCGTGGCGTCGCCCTCCACGACGTACGCCCCGTCGTCGCGCGCGGTGAGGCGCAGCGAGCCCCGGTAGGTGATGGAGTGACTGCCGATGCGCACCTTCAGCCGTCCCGCGACGGGCTCGGCACCGGCGTCCTGCTGGAGCCCCGGGATCGCCCGGGCGACCCGGACGGGGTCGGCCAGCACGTCCCTGAGCCGCTCGGCCGGAACCGGAACGAACACCTCATGCTCCATGTCAGCGCAGCCTACCCAGCGGGGGCCCGGCGCACCCCCCGTCGGCACGAACTCACCCGCCGTCCCCGGCGCCCCCGGCGTCACGAGCCCCGTCCCGGCCGCCCTCACCACCGCCTGGAGCCGGGCGCGGGCCACTCCTGGGCGCCGGCCTCGGTGCCGGGCAGGACGGCCGCGGTCACCGGCGCCGCGGCGATCGGACCGACGGCCCCAGGGGAATGCAGGCGCATTGCCGCAGGGTGAGTCCGCCCCGCCCGGCGGCGGGGCGGGCGGGCGGGGCGGCTGCAGGTCCTCGCTGCGGACGATCCGCAGAGCTCGGCGGTTCGGCCCGGGGAGGGGCGGGCCGCCGCGCGCGGGGTCGGCGCGGGCGGCGGCCGGGCGCGGGGGCGCGGCGGCGGGGTCAGTACCGCGGATGCACCAGCGTGGACGGCGGCAGGCCGGGCACGCGCGTGCGGGCCGCCGACCGGGCGGCAGCGGCGAGGGAGTCCCGGGTGAGGGTGCGGGGACGGGGGGCCGCGGGGTCCAGGCGCAGGCCGGGGGGCGTGCGGGCGGCGAGGACGAAACCGCGGTCCCGCGGGGCGCGGGAGGTGCCGGCCGCCCGGTCGGGGCCCGCGGTGAAGCCCGGGTCCGGGCCGCCGACGCGGTAGGCCACGGTCCGCAGGCCGGCCGCGCGCAGCGTCGCGTCGACGGTCCAGAACGCCCGGGGCCGCGAGGAGACCGGACCGGCGTGCACGACCAGCCGCCCGCCCGGCGCGAGCACCCGCCGCAGCAGGCCGTAGAACTCCTGCGAGTACAGCTTGGTGCTGGCCGTGATGCCCGGGTCGGGCAGGTCGGAGATCACCACGTCGTACGTCGCCGTGGGTGCCGAGCGCAGCCGGTGGAAGGCGTCCGCGGCGGTGACGTGGACGCGCGGGTCGCCGTAGGCGTGCTCGTTCAGGGTGGACAGGCCGGGGTCGTGCCGGGCCAGCCGGGCGAGCCCCGGGTCGAGTTCCACGACGTCGACGCGGCGGACGTCCGGGTGGCGCAGCACCTCCCGTGCGGCGAGTCCGTCACCGCCGCCGAGGATCAGCACGCGCGCGTGCCGGCCCGTCATGGCCGGGTGCACCAGGGCCTCGTGGTAGCGGCGTTCGTCGCGGCCGCTGACGCGCAGCCGCCCGTCCAGGAAGAGGTGGAGGGACCGGCCGTCGGTGCCGCCGGTGAGGACCACCTCCTGCACGCCGGTTTGCACGGCCACGCGGACGTCCTGGCCGTAGACCGCGTGCCGGGCGGCGCGTTCGAAGTCGTCGGCGAGGACGGTCGCCGAGGTGAGGACGGCGAGGACGACGACGTTGGCGGTCACCAGCAGCCGGCGGGCCCGGCGGCTCAGGTCGCGCCGGAACAGGCCGAGCACCAGGGCGGCGCCGACGGCCGCGTTGACCGTGCCGGTGAGCAGCGCGCCGGTGAGCTGGCCGAGGAAGGGCAGCAGGACGAAGGGAAAGGCGAGACCGCCGACGAGGGCACCGACGTAGTCCGCGGCGAACAGGTCGGCGACGGCGCCGCCCGCGTCCTGGCGGCGGATGCGCTGGATCAGCTCCATCAGCAGCGGCACCTCGGCGCCGATCAGCAGGCCGATGGCGAGCGAGAAGGCGACCAGGAGGAAGCGCGGGCCGTCGCACCACAGGCCGCCCCAGCCGCCGGTCCAGGCGAAGACGGCGTACAGGGCCATGGCGCTGGAGCCGCCGACGAGGGCGAGGACGGCCTCGACCGCGCCGAAGCCGGCCGCGGCGAACCGGCGCAGCCGCTTCGCGGCGAGCGAGCCGATACCCATCGCGAACACCATGACGGACAGGACGACGGACGCCTGGGTGACCGAGTCGCCGATCAGGTACGAGGCCAGGGCGACCAGTTCGAGTTCGTACACGAGGCCGCAGGCCGCGCAGACGAAGACGCCCGCGAGGACCAGGAACCGCCCGGTGCCGGGCCGGACGGGCAGCCGGACCGCCCCACCGGGCCCCGTCGTCCCGGAGGCGTCCGGGCACGGCCCGCTCGGACCGCTCGGACCGCCCTGCGCACGGGGGCCGCCGCGACCGCCCGGCCCGCCCGGACGACCGCGGCCGTCCGGGCGGGCCGGGGCGTCCGGTCCGGCCGCGCCGTCCCAGGAGGGCGGTGAGCCGGGCGGAGCGGGAGCGTGCGGTTCGATCACGCAGTGACGTTACGTCACTACCCGGCTGCGCCACGTCACCCACACGTGTGAAACGTGTGCCTCCCGGGCCGCCACGGGTTTACCCGGTTCATGCCCCGGTCGGGCTGAGCTGCCGGGCCGGCACCCGGACGCCGACCCGGGTCCGGGTCGCCACCAGCTGGCTGTCCTGCGGGTAGGCGTGCCAGGTGCGCCAGTGCACCTGTCCCTCGTGCCGGTGCGCGAGCAGCGCGGTGAAGGCGTGCGGGCTGCCGGGGAAGACGCCCGCCAGCCCGTGCGGGTGGTCGGCGACCAGGGCCAGCAGTTCCTGGGCCCGGCCCGCGAAGGAGCCCGGCGTGAGCAGCTCCACGCGGGCGGCGAACTCGTACTCCCAGTCGCCCACCCGCTTGGCCACGCCCAGGGGGAGCGGAGTGCTGCTGCCCGGGATGCACGCGACCGTCTCCGAGCAGCTGCCCCGCTCCTCCTCCAGCAGGACTTGGTGGGAGGCGCCGAGGAGCCTCAACTGCAGCTTGGCCCCCGTCAGCTCGATGTCGAGGCTGGCCAGCGCGGGCAGCGGTTCGCGCCCGAGGGCCCAGGCCAGGTCGGCGGCGCGGGTGTCGGTGTAGGCGGTGTTCAGGGTCGTGAGCATGGATCGGCTCCGCAAGCACACAAGGAGAGGAAGGTGTGGGCCTGCGCCCCCGGTCACTGTCGGGGAGGCGGCCCGGTCAGCCCAGTCGGCCGGTCAGGAGGGGGGTCAACAGGTCGTCCGGGGGGCTGTGTTGACGAGTGAGAGGCAATCATGAACTGCGGCGGCACCACAGCGTTTTTACCCAACTTCGTGGCGTTTCCATCCCTCGGGGGGTATACAGCTCACCTGTTCAACCACAGCGCGCGCCCGGTCCGGTCGGCGTGCGCCGGTGTGCGGGAGCGCCCGCCGGGTGTGATTCCCGGCGGGCGCTCTCGGTGGGGACGCGGGGCCCTGGCCCAGGTGCGGGCCCCTCGGAACGGATGCCGTTCCCCCGGCAGGAGCTCAGCTGCCCCGTGTCAGCTGCCTCCACCGCATCCGCCGCCCCCTCCCCCGCAGGACGACCCGCCTCCGCAGGACGAGCCGCCACCGCAGGACGAACTGCTTCCGCAGGACGAGCTGCTCCCGCAAGAGTGGCCTCCGTGGTGCCCGCCCGAGGACGAGCCGCTGTCTCCCCCGGCCCACCAGCTGTTGTTGCTGCTGCGGTAGCTTCCGCGCGACGACCGCGAGCCCCGGCTGCGCGCCCGCCCGGCGCCGGAGCGGCCCCGAGCGCCGAAGACGATCAGAGCGACGACCACTATCAGGATGATGCCGAAGACCATGGCGTCACCCTCCTTCCGATTCCCCCGGGCTCTCCCGCCCGGAAGTTCCCCCGAAGCAACCCCCCGTCGGGCGCCCCGCTTTCCGTGAAGCTCGTTGCGTGAACGGGGGATCCCCTCACCCGCCACGCGCCAAAGCAGAGTTGAGGAACTCCAGAGCTTCGGCGCAGGATGGCCGCCATGACCTCCAGCGCACGCCCCTTCCTCAACCGCCGGCTCGCCGAGTTCGGGACCACGGTCTTCGCCGAGATGTCCGCCCTGGCGGCGAAGACCGGGGCGATCAACCTGGGCCAGGGCTTCCCCGACACCGACGGCCCCGAGGAGATCCGGGAGGCGGCCGTACGGGCCCTGCGCGACGGGCGCGGCAACCAGTACCCGCCGGGCCCGGGCGTCCCGGAGCTGCGGTCCGCCGTCGCCGCCCACCAGCAGCGGCGGTACGGCCTGTCCTACGACCCGGACACCGAGGTCCTGGTCACCGCCGGCGCCACCGAGGCCATCGCCGCCTCACTGCTGGCCCTGCTGGAACCCGGCGACGAGGTGATCGCGCTGGAGCCGTACTACGACTCGTACGCGGCCTGCATCGCCATGGCGGGCGGCACGCGGGTGCCGGTGACCCTGCGCCCGCACGAGGGCACGTTCCGCCTCGACCTGGACGAGCTGCGCGACGCGGTCACCGACCGCACCCGCCTGCTGCTGCTCAACACCCCGCACAACCCGACGGGCACCGTCCTGACCCGCGCGGAACTCGCGGCGGTCGCCGAGCTGGCCGTGGAGCGGGACCTGCTGGTGGTGACGGACGAGGTCTACGAGCACCTGGTCTTCGACACGGCCGAACACGTCCCCCTGGCGTCCTTCCCCGGGATGCGCGAGCGCACGGTCACCATCGGGTCGGCCGGCAAGACGTTCTCGTTCACCGGCTGGAAGGTCGGCTGGATCACCGCCCCGCCCGCCCTGGTCACCGCGGTCCGCTCGGCCAAGCAGTACCTGACGTACGTGGCGTCCGGCCCCTTCCAGTACGCCGTCGCGGAGGCCCTCGCGCTGCCCGACTCCCACTTCGCGGCCTTCCGCGCGGACATGCAGGCCAAGCGGGACGTCCTCGCGGCCGGCCTCGCGGAGGCGGGCTTCGGCGTCTACCGCCCCGCCGGGACGTACTTCGTCACCACCGACATCCGTCCCCTCGGCGAGAGCGACGGCTTCGCCTTCTGCCGCGACCTGCCGGAACGCGCGGGTGTCGTCGCCATCCCCAACGCCGTCTTCTACGACCACCGGGAGTCCGGCGCCCCCTTCGTCCGGTTCGCGTTCTGCAAGCGGACGTCGGTGCTGGAGGAGGCCGTGCGGAGGCTGAAGACGCTCGGGGGCTGAACGACGAGAGCCCGGCCCCGGCACGCGACGCCGTACGGCGGTCGGTGCCCGGCCGGGCTCCCCGGTACGCGGGGGCGGACTACTCGCCGCCCTCGTCCTCGGGCTTCTCCGCCTCGTTGACCTCCTGCTCCAGGCCGAGCTGCTCCACCAGCCAGCGGTCGAACTCGATGGCGGCGCGCACCCAGCTGACCGTCGAGGAGACGAAGTGCTCCAGGCTGACGCCCATGCCGATCAGCATCTGCGCCTCGCCGATCAGGCGGACGGTGCCGTCGTCGTGGGTGTGGGAGTACACCTTGGGCCACAGGGTGCGCCGGTTCCAGTCGTCGAGCGACTCCAGCAGCTGCGGCTTGACGTCGATCTGGTGGGGGCGGTCGTAGAACGTCCGCACCGAGAAGATCTGCTGGTCGCCCTCGCCACGGAACATGAAGTACGTACGGAACTGCTCCCACGGCGCCGCGAGGTCACCCTCGTCGTCGACGACATACTTGAGCTCCATCTGTTCGAGGAGCTGCTTCACGAGGTCCTGATCCGGGACGACGGGGCCCGCCGGTCCTTGGGGCTGCGGCTCGGGCTGGCCCCCGAAGTTCGGAATCGAGGACGGGTCGATGCTCACCGTGTTTTTCCCTTCGTACGGATCACACCATCCTCCCCCATGCGGGGAGGGGCGTGGCAAGCCCGCCGGGGCCCTGTCAGCCCTGGGCTGACACGATCCGGCCGGTCGGGTGGACCCCGGCGGACGGCGGCCGGGGCGCGTACGGCGGGAGCCTGCCGGGCATCCGTCGCGGCGCCGCCCTCCGCTCCTCCGCCCGGGTGTCCAGGACCGGCTCCCGCACACCTGTCCGGCGCCGGTGCGGTGCACGGCGGTCACGGCGACGCACGGCGGCCCGCCACCCCACGGAAGTGGGTGACGGGCCGCGCCGGGATCGCCGGGACTACAGCGTCTTGCCGCTCGCCGGGCCCACGATGAGGTCGTCGCCGAAGCGGTCCACGCGGACCGTGTCGCCGTCCTTGATCTCGCCGGAGAGGATCTCCCGGGCGAGCCGGTCGCCGATCGCGGTCTGGACGAGGCGGCGCAGGGGGCGGGCGCCGTAGGCCGGGTCCATGCCCTCGACGGCCAGCCAGGCCAGGGCCTCGTCGGTGACGTCCAGGGTGAGGCGACGCTCGGCGAGCCGCCGGGCGAGCGCCTCGATCTGGAGCCGCGCGATCCGGCTCAGCTCGTCCTTGCTCAGGGCCGAGAAGACCACGAGGTCGTCGAGCCGGTTGAGGAACTCCGGCTTGAACGACGCCCGGACCACCTCCAGGACCTGCTCCTTCTTCTCGGCCTCCCCGATCAGCGGGTCGACCAGGTACTGGCTGCCCAGGTTGGAGGTCAGCACGAGGATGGTGTTGCGGAAGTCGACGGTGCGGCCCTGCCCGTCGGTGAGGCGCCCGTCGTCCAGCACCTGGAGGAGGATGTCGAAGACCTCCGGGTGCGCCTTCTCCACCTCGTCCAGCAGCACGACGGTGTACGGCCGCCGGCGCACGGCCTCGGTGAGCTGGCCGCCCTCCTCGTACCCGACGTATCCGGGCGGGGCGCCGACCAGCCGGGCGACGCTGTGCTTCTCGCTGTACTCCGACATGTCGATGCGGACCATGGCCCGCTCGTCGTCGAAGAGGAAGTCGGCGAGCGCCTTGGCCAGCTCGGTCTTGCCGACACCGGTCGGACCGAGGAAGAGGAACGATCCGGTCGGGCGGTCCGGGTCGGAGATCCCGGCCCTGCTCCGCCGCACGGCGTCGGACACGGCCCGCACGGCCTCGGTCTGCCCGATCAGCCGCTTGCCGAGCTCGTCCTCCATCCGCAGCAGCTTCTGCGTCTCGCCCTCCAGCAGGCGCCCGGCGGGGATGCCGGTCCAGGAGGCGACGACGTCGGCGATGTCGTCGGCGCCGACCTCCTCCTTGACCATGGTGTCCTTGGCGCCCCCGCCGGAGGCGGAAGATGTCAGCGCTTCCTCGGCCTCGGAGGCGGCCTCCAGGTCGCGCTCCAGGGTCGGGATCTCGCCGTAGAGGAGCTTGGAGGCGGTGTCGAAGTCGCCGTCGCGCTGGGCGCGTTCGGCCTGCCCGCGCAGTTCGTCGAGCTTCTCCTTCAGCTCGCCGACGCGGTTGAGGGACTGCTTCTCCTTCTCCCACCGGGCGGTGAGGCCGCGCAGCTCCTCCTCCTTGTCGGCGAGGTCGCGGCGCAGCCGCTCCAGCCGTTCCAGCGAGGCGGCGTCGGTCTCCTTGCCGATCGCCAGCTCCTCCATCTTCAGCCGGTCGACGGCACGCTGGAGCTCGTCGATCTCGACGGGAGACGAGTCGATCTCCATGCGCAGCCGGGACGCGGCCTCGTCGACGAGGTCGATGGCCTTGTCGGGCAGGAAGCGGGAGGTGATGTACCGGTCGGAGAGGGTGGCGGCCGCCACCAGCGCGCTGTCGGCGATCTGCACCTTGTGGTGGGCCTCGTAGCGGCCCTTGAGCCCGCGCAGGATGGCGATGGAGTCCTCGACGGTCGGCTCGGCGACCAGCACCTGCTGGAAGCGCCGCTCCAGGGCGGGGTCCTTCTCGATCCGCTCCCGGTACTCGTCCAGCGTGGTCGCGCCGACCATGCGCAGCTCACCGCGCGCGAGCATGGGCTTGAGCATGTTCCCGGCGTCCATGGCGGAGTCGCCGCCGGCACCGGCCCCCACGACGGTGTGCAGCTCGTCGATGAAGGTGATGACCTGGCCCTCGGAGTCCCTGATCTCGGCGAGGACGGTCTTCAGCCGTTCCTCGAACTCGCCGCGGTACTTGGCCCCGGCGACCATCGCGCCCAGGTCCAGCGAGACCAGCCGCTTGCCCTTCAGCGACTCGGGCACGTCCCCCTTGACGATCCGCTGGGCGAGCCCCTCGACGACGGCGGTCTTGCCGACGCCGGGCTCACCGATGAGGACGGGGTTGTTCTTGGTGCGGCGGGACAGCACCTGCACGACCCGCCGGATCTCCTGGTCCCGCCCGATGACCGGGTCGAGCCTGCCCTCGCGGGCGGCGGCGGTGAGGTCGGTGCCGAACTTCTCCAGCGCCTTGTACTGGCCCTCGGGGTCCGCGGTGGTCACGCGGCGCCCTCCCCTCGCCTTGCGGAAGGCCTCCTGCAGCTTCTTCGCACTGGCGCCCTGCCCCTCCAGTACCTCACCGGCCGCGCCGCCCTTCGCGGCGATGCCGAGGAGCAGGTGCTCGGTGGAGAGGTACTCGTCCCCGAGCTCCTTGGCGCGTGCCTGGGCGTCGGCGACCACGGCGAGCATCTCACGGTTGGGCTGCGGCGGCGCGACCGTGGACCCGGTGACGCTGGGCAGCCCGGCGAGGATGCGCTCGGCGCCGGACCGCACGGCCGCGAGGTCGGCCTCGACGGCGGCGAGCAGGTCGGTGATGTTCTCGTTGTCCTGCCCCTGGAGCATAGCCAGGAGCAGGTGGGCGGGGGTGAGGTCGGGGTGTCCCTCGGTCACGGCCCGGTTGCTGGCCGCGTTGATCGCGTCCCGGCTCCGGTTGGTCAGCTCGGCGTCCACGTTCTGGATTCCCTCCTTGCGGTGCTGACTCGGTCAACGTGCACAAAGTTGAGTCTATTCCACTCAAGGGAGAAACGGCGGCGGGGTCGCGGCACCAGCCCGCCTCGCCCGGCCGGATCATGCCGATACCCGGACAAAACCCCCGCATACGACAGCGGCGTCACCGTGTTCAGGTCACGGTGACGCCGCTGCCGGGGGGAAGCACCTGAGCGATCTGTTACGACGGGGGAATCGCGTCAGGCACTGCGGGGGGTGGCCGAGATGGTCCTCACTTCGGAGACCTCCGGCTGAGCGAGCCGGTGGTCCCTCTGGTCCAGGTTCACAAAGATCATTCCGTATCGGACGGCACACCGCACGGGCTGCGGCGCCCCCCGAGGCCGTCGCAGACAGCGGTACGCCCGCACGTCTCCGTCCTCGTCCAGCGTGACGACGACCGGCTCACCGAAGACGGTCACCATCAGCGAATCGCCGGCGTGCGGGATCGCGGTGACCAGGTCGATGAAGTGCCAGCCGGAGCGGTAGGCGGTGGCCATCTCACGACGGAAGGAGCGGTCGTCGGGTGGAGTCGTCATATCAAGACCACACACTGTCGTCCGTGAGAGCTTCTCCGTCCGCGCCGGCAGGTGCGGCGGTCTGCGCCGCCAGTGACCAGACGCTGTCCGCCCGCACGTCGCCCTTCGCCGCGGAGAGGCCACTCAGAGTCCCGAAGGCCATAACGGCGGAGAAGGCGGCGACAAGCACCGAGCGAAGCATTCTCTTAGACATAGTCGGCTTCGTCCTCACTTGAAGGTCCCCTCTTCCCCCGTCGGATAAGACGATGGCTCATATAGGCACGTCATGGCCACACAATCGGTGCATCATGTTCCTGCACGTTCAGGACCCTGGGGGGTGGAGATTTGACAACAAATCAGGCCAAAGCGACACATCCCCATGCAGTTACCGAACTGTGCGAGGAGGGGGCCCGCCTCTACGCGAACGCCCTGCGCACCGGACGTATCGCCCGCGGCGAGGCGGATCCCGTCCCCTGCCTGCGGGAGTTCGCGCTGCTGCACCCCGACCCGGACGACGCCGCATGGCTCCTTCCGGTGCCGCCGGCGGTCGCCCTCGCGCGGCGGCTGAATCCCATCGAGCACGAGATCTCCGAGCGCAGGCGCACCTCGATCGAGCTGGCCGCGGCCTTCGAGCCCTTCATGGCCCTCAGCGCGCAGGGGGCGGCACCGACCCACTCGATCACCGTGCTGGAAGGGCTCGACCGCATCAACGCGGCCCTCGACCTGGCCACGGACCAGTGCCTGATCGAGATGCTCACGGTCCAGCCGAGCGCCCGGCACCCCGAGCGCAGGCTCATCGAGGGACTGGAACGCGACAGGACCCTGATCGAGCGCGGGGTGCGCATCCGCACCCTCTACCAGCACACGGCGCGCTACAGCCCCGAGCGGCTGGCCTACGTGGACCAGTTCCCGAACGGCAAGGCCGAGTACCGCACCATCGACGAACTCGTCGAGCGGCTCATCATCTGCGACGAGGCCGTGGCGTTCATCCCCATCCGCGACGACCGGCAGGTCGCCCTGGAGATTCGCCACCCGGGCCTGGTCCGCTACCTGATCAAGGTCTTCGAGTTCATCTGGAGCCGGGCCGTGCCGCTCACCGCCGGCGCCCCCTACGAGACCGCGGCCGACGGCATCACCGACATCCAGCACTCCATAGCCAAGCTCCTGGTCGAGGGCCACGTCGACGAGGCCATCGCCCGCCGCCTGGGCATGAACGTCCGCACCTGCCGCGCGCACATCGCCAAACTGGCGTCCGTCCTCGGAAGCGGCAGCCGCGCGCAGCTCGGCTACCTCATCGCCCAGTCGGGGATCCTGGAGCAGGGCGACCAGAACGTCACCGACGGGGGCGGCGCGTGACGCAGGAGGCGGGCGGGCACACGGCGGACCACGGGCCGCACCCGGAGCACGGTCCGGAGGACCTCTGCGCCGCGGGGACGGCCCTGTACACCCAGGCACTGCGCGAGGGCCGGGTGCCCGCCCGGGAAGCCGCCGCGACCCCCTGTCTGGCCGCCTACGGGCTGCTGCAGCCCTCCGTCGGCGACCTCGGCTGGCTGGAGCCGGTCGCCCCGGCCGTCGCCCTGCACCGGATGCTGGACGAGTCGGCACAGCGCGTCGCGGAGGAGCGGAGACGGGAAGCCCGGCTGTCCGCGACGTTCGAACCGCTCATGCGGGTGGACGGCCGGCGCACGGCCGGGGCCGACGCGGGAGCGGTACGCGTCCTCTGCGGGATCCCGCAGATCAACCAGGCCATCAGCGACGCCATGGCGGACGCGGCGAAGGAACTGCTGTGCGTCCAGCCCAGCGCCCACTACGGCGACCGGCGCGGGCAACTGGCCCAGGACCTGTCACTGCTGCGCGACCAGGAGATGCTCGACCGCGGCGGACGGATCCGCACCCTCTACCAGCACACGCAGCGCCACCTGCCGATGGTCCGGGCCCGCTACGAGCAGTTGCGCGGTGACGCCGAGGCGCGCTCCCTGGACGAGGTGACCGACCGTCTCATCGTCGTCGACCGGCGGATCGCCTTCATCCCCGCCGACGACGAGGCCACGCTGGCGCTGGAGGTCCGCCACCCCGCACTCGTCACGTACTTCGTGACCACCTTCGAGCGCCTCTGGCGGCTCGCCACACCCATGCACCCGGAGGCGGCCCAGCGCCCGTCGCTGAACGGCGTCACGCCCCGCCAGCGCACCATCGCCTCCCTCCTCACCGAAGGCCACACCGACGCCGACATCGCCGACCGCCTCGGCATGAACGTCCGCACCGCCCGCGTCCACATCGCCAAACTCGCCGCCACCCTCGGCAGCGAGAGCCGGGCTCAGCTCGGGTACCTCATCGGACAGTCGGGGATTCTCGACCAGGAACGCTGACGGACGGCGAGCCGTCCAGGCCGGCCTGGGCGATGCGCACCCCCAGCTGGGTCCGGCTGGCCGCGCCCAGGGTCTCCGACAGGCGGGCGATGTGCGCCCGGCACGTCCGCACGCTGATGCCCAGCCGCTCCGCGACCACCGCGTCCTGGTGGCCCTCCGCCAGCAGCGCCGCGATGGACCGCTCGCGGTGCGAGACGCCCTCGAAGCCGGTGTCCGGCAGCGGCACCGTCAGCGGGATCGCCAGCCGCCACAGACGCTCGAAGACCGTCACCAGGTAGGCCACCAGCCCGGGGTGACGCAGCTCCAGGGCCATCGTGCGGTCGCTGTTGGCGGGGATGAAGGCCACCGTCCGGTCGAACAGGATGAGGCGGTCGACCACCTCGTCGAGGCTGCGGGCCTCCACCGTGTCGCCCATCAGCTCCAGGTAGTTGAGCAGGCCCTGCCCGTGCCGGGCCACGTGCGTGTACAGGTCCCGCATCCGCACCCCGCGCCCGCGCAGCGCCAGCGCCCGGTGCAGCCCCTCCGACAGCTCGGCCTCACGCCGGATGCCGCCGGGCTGGACGGTGAGCACCTCGGTCGTGCACGCCTCCGTCGCCTCGTCCATCGCGGCCTGGATGCGGGCCAGGCCGTCCAGCACCCGGATCGCCGTGCCCTCCGTGGCCGCCGACGCCTGGATGCGTCGGCCGAGGCCCGCGTACCGCTCGAAGGCCTCCACCGCCGAACCCACCCGGCGCTGGCTGGCCCTGACCTCGTCGTACACCCCGCGCAGCAGCCGTGTCATGACCTCCTGCGGGGAGGTCGGCACGAGCCACTCCATGTCGTCCGGGTCCGGGTGCAGCAGGGCCAGCTCCAGCAGGCAGGGCACCGGCTCCGCGTCCCGGCGCGGCACCCGGCCGCGCCGTACGGCCCGGGAGTACACGCGATCCCCGGCGGCGCACAGCCGGTCGGCGCCGTGCGGATGCTCCTGAGCCCCGTGCCCGGCCATCGCCCATCCCACCCCCGGTTCCGGCTCTTTCCGCAGCGCAACTATGCGCGGCCGGGACCTGGTCCGCAACACGGCTCCGCGCCGGTCGACGGCCGGAAGTCACCGGTTCGCACCGCAATGCCCGGGCAGTCGGCGGCGGTTACTTCAGCCCGATCTCCGCGCAGTCCGCCGCGTACTTCGCCGTGCAGATGTCGGAGACCTTGTAGAAGCCGTCCGCCACGACGGTGTCCTCGATGTTGGCCTTCGTCAGGGCGACGACCGGCACCAGCTGCGCCGGAATGCCCTGGTTGCTGGGGCTGTCGACCTTGTCCCGGGTGAGCGCGTCGAACTGGATGTCCCTGCCCTGGACGCGCGCCACGACCATCTCCGCGGCGTTCTCGGCCTGCTGCGGGTAGGACTTGTAGACGCTCATGTACTGCTCGCCGGCGACGATCCGCTGGACCGCCGCCAGTTCCGCGTCCTGGCCGGTGATCGGTGGCAGGTCGGTGACGCCCGCGGCCTCCAGGGCCTTGATGATGCCGCCCGCCATGCCGTCGTTGGCGGAGTACACGCCGTCGATGTTGTCCTTGCCGACCGACTGGATCGCCTCGGCCATGTTCGCCTCGGCGTTCACCGGCTTCCAGTCCTTGGTGTCGAAGGACTGGGCGATCTTCACCTTGCCGTTCAGCTCGGACATCGCGCCGGTCTTGAACTGCTTGGCGTTCGGGTCGGTGGAGGAGCCGTTCATCATGACGATCTGGGCCGTGTCGTCCCGGTCGCCGAGCGCCTCGACGAGGGAGCGTCCCTGGACCTCGCCGACCAGCTCGTTGTCGAAGGAGATGTAGGCGTCGATCGGGCCTTCGGACAGCCGGTCGTAGGCGATGACCGGGATGCCGGCGTCCTTGGCCTGCTGCACGCTCGACGCGATGGTGTGCGAGTTCACCGCGTCCAGGACGATGGCGTCGACCTTGTCGTCGATCATCTTGCGCATCTGCGCGGCCTGCTTGGTCTCGTCCGCCCCGGCGTTGGCGTACTCGACCTTGCCCTGGTCACGGGTCAGGGAGGCGATCTTCTTCTCGAAGTACGGGTGGTCGAACTGCTCGTAGCGCGTGTTCTCCGTCTCCGGAAGCAGCAGGCCCACCGTGATGTCGTTGCCCTTGGACGGGCTCACGTCGTCACTGCTCCCCGAAGCGCCCAGCACACCGCAGCCGGCCAGCGAAACGGTCATCGTGGACGCTGCCACGGATATGGCGATACGACGGATGCAGGAGCTCACTTCTGGTGCCTTCCGGACGCGGGGGCCGCATTGCAACCCAGGTGACTGAAAAGCCAACGCGCCGACGCCCCCCACCGTCAAGCGGAACCACTTAACGAGATGACAACACCACGCTCCGCAGCCGACGTGGAGACGGAGCGGAATCGCCTCCCGACTCCCTTTACACGCCGTCCACGTGACGGGCACGCGAAGGGGCCCGGAGGTTCGGGCGAACCTCCGGGCCCCTTCGGGGGTATGGTCACGCGCCGTCAGTCCGGCGCCTGCTGCTGCCGCTTGGGCCGCCACACCACCAGCGCGCTGGTCTGCTGGACCTCCTGGTACGGCACCAGGTCCCGGCGGTACGAGGCGTGCACCGCCGCCTCCCGCTGGCGCATCGCCGTCGCCGCGCCGTCCAGCGCGTCGGACAGCTCCGCTATGCGGGACTGGAGCGCGGCGACCTGGTTCTCCAGTTCGATGATGCGCTTGATTCCGGCCAGGTTGATGCCCTCGTCCTGCGACAACTGCTGCACCTGGCGGAGCAGTTCGATGTCGCGGGCCGAGTAGCGCCGGCCGCGCCCGGCCGTGCGGTCGGGGGAGACCAGGCCGAGGCGGTCGTACTGGCGCAGGGTCTGCGGGTGCAGGCCGGACAGCTGGGCCGCCACCGAGATGACGTAGACCGGGGTGTCCTCGGTCAGTTCATACGGATTGCGTCGACGACCGTCCATTCCGTCAAGCTCCCTTCGCGGCCTGGAACAGCTCCGCCCGCGGATCCTCCTCCGCGGTCGCCTCGCGATACGCCTCGAGCGCGTCACGAGCCTTCCCCGTCAGGTCCTTGGGGACACTCACCTCGACGGTGACCAGGAGGTCGCCGCGGGTGCCGTCCTTGCGCACCGCGCCCTTGCCGCGGGCGCGCATGGTGCGGCCGTTGGGTGTGCCCGCCGGCAGCTTCAGCGTGACGGGGGGGCCGCCCAGGGTCGGGACGCGGACCTCGCCGCCGAGTGCCGCCTCGGCGTAGGTGACCGGGACGGTGACGGTGAGGTTGTCGCCCTTGCGGCCGAAGACGGGGTGGTCCTTGACGTGCACCACCACGTACAGGTCGCCCGCCGGGCCGCCCCGCTCGCCCGGTGCGCCCTTGCCGCGCAGCCGGATGCGCTGCCCGTCGGACACCCCGGCCGGGATGCGGACCTGCATGGTCCGCGAGGACTTGGCGCGGCCGGAGCCCTTGCAGACCTCGCAGGGGTTCTCCGCGATCAGGCCGCGGCCCTTGCAGTCCGGGCAGGGGTCGGTCAGGGAGAAGCCGCCGCCGGAGCCCCGGGCGACCTGCCCGGTGCCGACGCAGGTCGGGCACACGCGCGGTGTGCCGTTCTTGTCGCCGGTGCCCGAACAGGCCTTGCAGGGCTGCTGGCTGGACATGCGCAGCGGGACCGTCGAACCCTCGATGGCCTCCGTGAAGCTGAGGGTGACCTCGGACTCGACGTCCTGGCCGCGCCGCGGCTGGGTCCGCGTGCCGGTGCCCGGACCGGCACCGCCGGTGCGGTTGAACAGGCCCCCGAAGACGTCGCCGAGACCGCCGCCGAAGCCGCCGGCCCCGCCGCCGCCCTGGGCGCCGCCGCCGAAGAGGTCGCCCAGGTCGAAGTTGAAGGTGCCGCCGCCCGCGCCCGGCCCCGGGCGGAAGCCGCCGTTGCCGAAGAGCGCGCGGGCCTCGTCGTACTCCTTGCGCTTCTTGGCGTCACCGAGGACGTCGTTCGCCTCGGAGATCTCCTTGAAGCGCTCTTCCGCCTTGGTGTTGCCCTTGTTGGCGTCCGGGTGGAACTCGCGGGCGAGCTTCCGGTACGCCTTCTTGATCTCGGCCTCGGTGGCGTCCTTGGGGACGCCGAGGACCTTGTAGTAGTCCTTCTCGATGAAGTCCTTGGTGCTCATCCCCGACGTCCCTCCTCTCCTGCGTACGCGTACGTCGTGACGTCAGCCCTCCTCCGGGCCACCGTTCTCCTTGTCGTCGGCCGCCTCGGCCGGCTCCTCGGCCTTGACGGTCTGCGCACCCGGCTGCGGCTCGGCCACCGCCACCCGCGCGGGGCGGATGGTGCGCTCGCCGATCCGGTACCCCGGCTGCAGAATCGCCACGCAGGTCGTCTCGGTGACGTCCGGCGCGTACGAGTGCATCAGGGCCTCGTGGATCGTCGGGTCGAAGGGCTCGCCCTCCTTGCCGAACTGCTGGAGGCCCATCTTGGCCACGGTGGTCTCCAGCGACTCCGCGACGGACTTGAATCCGCCGACGAGTTCGCCGTGTTCCCGGGCGCGGCCGACGTCGTCGAGCACGGGGAGCAGCTCGGACAGGAGGTTCGCGATGGCGACCTCCTTGACCGCGACGCGGTCCCGCTCGACCCGACGGCGGTAGTTCTGGTACTCGGCCTGGAGCCGCTGGAGGTCCGCCGTGCGCTCGCCGAGCGCCGTGCGTGCCTGGTCCAGCTGGGCCACCAGGCCCGCGTTGTCACTCGCGTCCCCGGCCGGGGCCGCCTCCTCCTCGGAGGCGGCCTTCGGTTCGGCGGCGTCAGGCGTGGCGCCAGAGGGGACGTCGGGCTTCTCGTCGAAGCCCGGGGTCTCCTCGGTCACGCCGCACCGTCCTTGCGCTCGTCGTCCACGATCTCGGCGTCGACGACGTCGTCGTCGGCGCCGCTCTTGTCACCGGCACCCGCACCGGCGCCCGGGGCCTCGCCGCCGGCGGCCTGCGCGCCCTGGGCGTCGGCGTACATGGCCTGGCCCAGCTTCTGCGAGACGGCGGCGACCTTCTCCGTGGCGGTGCGGATCTCGGCGGAGTCCTCGCCCTTGAGCTTCTCCTTCAGCTCGGCGACGGCCTCCTCGACCTCCGTCTTGATCTCGCCCGGGACCTTGTCCTCGTTGTCCTTGAGGAACTTCTCGGTCTGGTAGACGAGCTGCTCGCCCTGGTTGCGGGACTCGGCGGCCTCGCGGCGGCGGTGGTCCTCCTCCGCGTACTGCTCGGCCTCCTGGCGCATGCGGTCGACCTCGTCCTTCGGCAGCGAGGAGCCGCCGGTGACGGTCATCTTCTGCTCCTTGCCCGTGCCCAGGTCCTTCGCGGTCACGTGCATGATGCCGTTGGCGTCGATGTCGAAGGCGACCTCGATCTGCGGGACGCCGCGGGGCGCCGGCGGCAGACCGGTCAGCTCGAACATCCCGAGCTTCTTGTTGTACGCCGCGATCTCGCGCTCGCCCTGGTAGACCTGGATCTGCACGGACGGCTGGTTGTCCTCGGCGGTGGTGAAGATCTCCGAACGCTTCGTCGGGATCGTCGTGTTCCGCTCGATGAGCTTGGTCATGATGCCGCCCTTGGTCTCGATGCCGAGGGACAGCGGGGTGACGTCGAGGAGCAGGACGTCCTTGACCTCGCCCTTGAGGACACCGGCCTGCAGGGCGGCGCCGATGGCGACGACCTCGTCCGGGTTGACGCCCTTGTTGGCGTCCTTGCCGCCGGTCAGCTCCTTGACCAGGTCGGCGACGGCGGGCATACGGGTGGAGCCACCGACGAGGACGACGTGGTCGATCTCGGACAGCTGGATGCCGGCGTCCTTGATGACGTTGTGGAACGGCGTCTTGCAGCGCTCCAGCAGGTCGGCGGTCAGCTGCTGGAACTGGGCGCGGGTGAGCTTCTCGTCCAGGTGCAGCGGGCCCTCGGCGGACGCCGTGATGTAGGGCAGGTTGATCGAGGTCTCGGTGGACGAGGACAGCTCGATCTTGGCCTTCTCGGCGGCCTCGCGGAGGCGCTGGAGGGCCATCTTGTCCTTGGACAGGTCCACGCCGTGGCCGGACTGGAACTGCTTGACCAGGTAGTCGACGACGCGCTGGTCCCAGTCGTCACCACCGAGGTGGTTGTCACCGTTGGTGGCCTTCACCTCGACGACGCCGTCACCGATCTCCAGCAGCGAGACGTCGAAGGTGCCGCCGCCGAGGTCGAAGACGAGGATGATCTGCTCGTCCTTGTCGAGGCCGTACGCGAGGGCGGCGGCCGTCGGCTCGTTGACGATGCGCAGGACGTTCAGGCCCGCGATCTCGCCGGCCTCCTTGGTGGCCTGGCGCTCGGCGTCGTTGAAGTACGCCGGGACGGTGATGACCGCGTCGGTCACCTTCTCGCCCAGGTAGGACTCGGCGTCCCGCTTCAGCTTCTGCAGCACGAAGGCGCTGATCTGCTGCGGGTTGAAGTCCTTGCCGTCCAGGTTGATCTTCCAGTCGGTGCCCATGTGGCGCTTGACCGACCGGATGGTCCTGTCGACGTTCGTGACCGCCTGGCGCTTGGCGACCTCGCCGACGAGCACCTCACCGTTCTTGGCGAAGGCGACGACGGACGGCGTGGTCCTGGCGCCCTCGGCGTTGGTGATGACGGTGGGCTCGCCGCCCTCCAGAACGCTGACGACGGAGTTAGTCGTGCCCAGGTCGATGCCGACCGCACGTGCCATGGTGATTTCCTCCAGCTGACTTGAGTGGAACAGGCTCAAGTGTGCATGACGCCCACCGCTGGGTCAACAGACGTGAGTCGAGCAGACTCAACTCTTATCCGTTCCTTACACGCAATGGCGCGCTGACCTGCGCTTCTTCCGGACCGGCGGCCTGCCGGACCGGGAAATCCGCCCGCCGCGAGGACGACCGAGGCAGCGGCCGGGGGGTCGCGCGGACCCCCGTGGCGGGACGTGAGGACGGCACCCGGCGGGTCCCTCGGACGGCGGTGTCCGGGCCCGGCCGCCGCGGCTCGTACACCCGTACCCGCAGCAGCCCCAGCACCACGGCGGCCGTGACGCCCGCCACCCACAGCACGGCCGTCCCCCCGACCCGGCCGACGTGCACGAGCACCCCCACGACCACCCCGCAGAACGCGCCCGCACCGAGCAGCACGACCACGCCGTGGGGTGTGAGCCCCAGCCTGCGCAGCCTGTGGGCGAGGTGGTCCGGCCCGCCGCGCAGCGGGGGCCGCCCGGCCAGCCGGCGCGACAGCAGGACGAGCACGGCGTCCGCGCTCGCCAGGGCGGTCAGCGCGAACAGCACCCCCGCGCCCGCACCGGGCGCCTGCCCCGCCCGGGTGAACACCGCCGACCCGGCGAGCAGGAAGCCGGCGAAGAGCGAACCGGAGGCCCCGAGCGCGATCCGGGCGGGGTGCCAGTTGTGCAGCAGGAACCCGGCCAGCGCGGCGGCCAGCGCGCTCAGCAGCACCGCGAGGCCGTCCATCAGCTCCGCCGCCGCACAGACGCCGACGCCGAAGGCGGTCACGACCCCCACGGCGCCGGCCAGCCCGTCGGCGTGGTCCAGCCCCCGGAACGCCGTGGCGACCAGCGCGATCCAGGCCACCGCCAGCCCCCCGGCCAGCGGACCGGTCCCGTCGTACGGCACCACGCACGCCGCCGCGACGGCCGTGCCGGCCAGCAGCCACCGTCGCCGCAGCCGCCAGAGGTCGGCGGCGAGGCCCAGCGCCCCGACGGCGCAGCCGGCGACGAGCAGCCGCACCACACCCGTGCCGAGCGGCACGACGCCCGCCCACTGACAGGCGCCCGCGACCAGGCAGGTGACGAGGACGACGGCGACGCCGCCGAGCAGGGGCACCGGCCGCGCGCGGCGCCGGTCGACCAGACCCAGACGCAGGGCGGCCACCCTGAGCAGCGCGGCGAGGAGGGCGGCGAGCAGCAGGGACGCGGTGGCGGCAGTGATCCCGTAGAGCACGGACATAAACTAAGCCGAATATCACGATGTGCGACGAATGTCCTGTCCAGTACGGCGTGGCGGCGACGGGGCGACGGTCCCCGGGCGGTCAGGGTTGCCTCAGCGACGCAGATCACCGCGGCTCTGACTACAGTGCGACTGGAGATACGGGTAGTCTCAGACGGACTGCATAAGTTACCGCTTAGTAATGTCGGGGTAGGTGAAGAACCCCGCCCCACCCCTCGCAGGCCCGAGGAGCCCCCAAATGCAACTCGCCGCGATCGTCGTGTCGCTGGTTCTGATGGCGGTCGGCGTGGCCCTGTTCGCCCGCGCCGTCCTCCAGATCGTCAACTACATGCGGCTCGGCCAGAGCGTGCCCGCGGGCACCCGCACCGACGCACCCGGACAGCGCACCGTCACCGTGGTCAGGGAGTTCCTCGGCCACACCCGGATGAACCGCTGGGGCGTCGTCGGCGTCGCGCACTGGTTCGTGGCGGTGGGCTTCTTCTCGCTGCTGCTGACGATCGTCAACGCCATCGGGCAGCTGTTCCAGGCCGACTGGCTCCTCCCGGTCATCGGCGACTGGGCGCCGTACAACGTCTTCGTCGAGTTCATCGGCACGATGACGGTGCTCGGCATCCTGGCCCTGATCGTCATCCGGCAGCTGAGCCACCCGAGGAAGCCGGGCCGCAAGTCCCGCTTCGCGGGCTCCAACTTCGGCCAGGCGTACTTCGTCGAGGCCGTCATCCTCATCGTCGGCGTCTGCATCTTCATGCTGCACGCGCTCGAGGGCGCCCAGCACCACGTGGCCGGCTACGAGGCCTCGTTCTTCATCTCCTACCCGGTCGTGGACGCGCTGGAGGGCCTGGATGTCTCCACGCTCCAGAACCTCACCTACTTCTTCGCCGGCCTGAAGATCGCGACCTCCTTCATCTGGATGATCACGGTCGCCCTGAAGACCGACATGGGCGTGGCCTGGCACCGCTTCCTCGCCTTCCCCAACATCTGGTTCAAGCGCGACGCCAAGGGCGGCACCGCCCTCGGCCCGCTGCTGCCGATGACGTCGGGCGGCAAGCCGATCGACTTCACCGACCCCGGCGACGACGACGTCTTCGGCGTCTCCCAGGTCGAGCAGTTCTCCTGGAAGGGCCTGCTGGACTTCTCCACCTGCACCGAGTGCGGGCGCTGCCAGTCGCAGTGCCCCGCCTGGAACACCGGCAAGCCGCTCTCGCCCAAGCTCCTGATCATGTCCCTGCGCGACCACGCGCACGCCAAGGCCCCCTACCTGCTGGCCGGCGGCGGCAAGACCATGGAGGGCGACGAGAAGGCCACCGAGGAGCAGCTCAAGGACGTCCCCGCCGCGGCCCTCGCCGAGGCCGAGCGCCCGCTGATCGGCACCGCCGAGGAGAACGGCGTCATCGACCCGGACGTCCTGTGGTCCTGCACCACCTGCGGCGCCTGCGTCGAGCAGTGCCCCGTCGACATCGAGCACGTCGACCACATCGTCGACATGCGCCGCTACCAGGTCATGATCGAGTCCGCGTTCCCGTCCGAGGCGGGCACGATGCTCAAGAACCTGGAGAAGAAGGGCAACCCCTGGGGCCTGGCGAAGAAGCAGCGCCTGGAGTGGACCAAGGAGGTCGACTTCGAGGTCCCCGTCGTCGGCAAGGACATCGAGGACCTCACCGAGGTCGAGTACCTGTACTGGGTCGGCTGCGCCGGCGCCCTCGAGGACCGCGCCAAGAAGACCACCAAGGCCTTCGCGGAACTGCTGCACATGGCGGGCGTCAAGTTCGCCATCATGGGCGGCGACGAGAAGTGCACCGGTGACTCCGCCCGCCGCCTCGGCAACGAGCCCCTCTTCCAGGAGCTCGGCATGGAGAACGTCATGTCCCTCAACGCCGCCTTCGGCGAGGAGATGGACGAGGACGGCAAGGTCGTGCCCGAGTCGGCGAAGCCGAAGTCGGCGAAGAAGATCGTCGCCACCTGCCCGCACTGCCTCAACACCCTCGGCAACGAGTACCCGCAGCTCGGCGGCGACTACGAGGTCATCCACCACACCCAGTTGCTCCAGCACCTCGTCGACGAGGGCAAGCTGATCCCGGTCACCCCGGTCGAGGGCATCATCACCTACCACGACCCGTGCTACCTGGGCCGGCACAACAAGATCTACACGCCCCCGCGCGAGATCATCGCCGCCGTCCCCGGCGTCCGCAACGAGGAGATGCACCGCCACAAGGAGCGCGGCTTCTGCTGCGGCGCCGGCGGCGCGCGGATGTGGATGGAGGAGCGGATCGGCAAGCGCATCAACAACGAGCGCGTCGACGAGGCCCTCTCCGTCAACCCGGACATCGTCTCCACCGCCTGCCCGTTCTGCCTCGTCATGCTGACCGACTCGGTCAACGGCAAGAAGAACGACGGCAAGGCCAAGGAGTCGATCCAGGTCGTCGACGTCGCCCAGCTCCTGCTGGAGTCCGTCAAGACCCCGGCCGACCCGGCCGGCGAGGCCGAGCAGGAGACCGAGCCGACGCCCGAGCCGGTGAAGTAGCCCCACGGCCGCCACAGACCGGCCGACGCCCCCGGATCCGCCAGGACCCGGGGGCGTCGCCGTTCCCGGACTGTCGCCGCCACTCGAACACGTGCATCATGACCGGGGCGTTGTTCGGTGACGTGTGATGCGGACGAGGTGACGGTGCACATACGAAGAAGCACGCGGCGGGCCACCGGAGGCGCGGCCGCCCTCGGCTCCCTGCTGCTGCTCGTCGCCTGCGGCCACGGCCCGTCGCACACCACGGGCGCCGACGGACCCACGTCCACCGGACCGGCCCCCCGCGCCGCCCAGGCCCCGCCCCTGCTGCCCGTCCCGCACGGCAGGGGCAGCACCACCCCCGACGACTTCAATGGCGACGGCCACCGCGACCTCGTCCTGAACGACCTCGTCAAGGCCGAGAGCCACGCCGACGACGCCGGCATCGGCATCGTCTACGGCTCGCCCCACGGACTCGTCCCGGGCGCCCGCCAACTGCTCTCCCCGGCCACCCACGCCGCCCGCGTGCAGGGCCGGCTGCCGGCCGTCTTCGAGGCGGAGGCCGGCTGCGACCTCGACGACGACGGCTTCACCGACCTCGTCGTCACCACCGACCCGCCCTACGACGGCCAGGGCCGCCCCCCGGTCCCCCTCCAGCTCCTCTTCGGCTCCCCGGACGGCCTCACCGGCCGCGCGGTCGTCCTGACCGTCCCCGACCGCGCCCGGCTCGGCAACGACTGGCCCGACCGGCCCGTCTGCGGCGACTTCGACGGCGACGGCGCCCAGGACCTCGTCCTCCACGCCTCGGCCGGCCACCTCAGCTACCTGCGCGGCCCCTTCACCCGCCAGGGCGCCCCGCACGCGGCCGGCGCCCCGCTCCCCTCACCGGGCGAGGCCCCCGCGGGCCCCGCGGCCGACGTCGACCGCGACGGCTCCGACGACCTCGTCGTCCGCGCCTCGGCGGGCACCGGCGCCGCCGCCGTCGTCCTCGGCGGCCCGGCCGGCCCCACCCGCACCGGCACCACCCTGCCCCCCGGCGTCGACGTGGCCCTCGGCGCCTTCGGCAGGGGCGCCTCCCTGGACGCGGCCGTGGGCGCCACGACCGGCACGGCCTTGCGCTACGACCTCCCCACCGGCGCCCGCAGCACCCTGGACGTCCCCGGCACGATCCTCGACGCCGCCGACTTCGACGGCGACGGCCTCAGCGAGCTGGTCACCAGCGGCACCCGCGTACGCGTCCTGCCGGGCCGCGAGACGGGCTCCACCACCCGGGGCGCGGTCACCGTGACGCCCGCCGCCCGGGGCACCGCACGGGTCCTGGCCGTCGGCGACTTCGACGGCGACCGCCGCGCGGACCTGGTGGTGCGCACGTACGAGGGGGACACCGCGGACTCCGTCGAGGTCCACCGAGGCGCGGCGGAGGGACTGGTGACGGGGCGGGCCTCGGTCACGTTCTCGACGTCGCAGTTCCTGAGCCCATGAGGGCCCTGCGGCGACGCCCCCGGCCGTGCGGAGGCAGCCCTCGGGGTCGCCTCGGGGGCCTCCCTAGGGGATGTCACAGCTCGGCCGCAAAGGGCCCCCCGAAACCCCGGCCCCCGCACGTCACTCTCCGGGACCAGGTACGTTCGAAGGCGTGGCTGGATTCAGGATCGGACGCGGCCGGGACAACGGCGCTCCTCACGCGCGACCGCAACACCCTCCGTACGGGCAGCAGCAGACGCCGCAGGGACCGTCGTACGGCGCTCCCGCGGCGCCGGGGCAGCCGTACCCGCAGCAGCCGTACGGGCCCGGCGGCCCCGGCGGCGGGCAGTGGCCGGGGCCCCACAGCGGCCACGGCGGACACGGGGAGCCGGAGTACTTCGGCGACGGCGGCCACCCGCAGGGCGGCCCGCACCACCCGCACGGCGGACAGCCCCCGTACGACCCGTACGCGGCCAACAACCCGGGCCACACCCAGGCGTTCGCGATCGGCGAGGACCCCTACACCCAGGGCGAGACCTACCGCGCCGGCTCGGCGGCACCGCCCCCCGGACCCGTCGGCCCGCGCCTGCACTGGAAGGCCCTGCTGAAGGGCATCGTCACCGCCCCCAGCCAGACCTTCCTGCAGATGCGGGACTACACGATGTGGGGCCCCGCCCTCGTCGTGACCTTCCTCTACGGCCTGCTGGCCGTCTTCGGCTTCGACGGCGCCCGCCAGGACGCCATCAACGCCACCCTGTCGAACGCGGTCCCGATCGTCCTGACCACGGCCGTCGCGATGGTGCTGAGCGCCTTCGTGCTGGGCGTCGTCACCCACACCCTGGCCCGCCAGCTCGGCGGCGACGGCGCCTGGCAGCCCACCGTCGGCCTGTCCATGCTGATCATGTCGATCACGGACGCGCCCCGGCTGGTCGTCGCGATGTTCGCCGGCGGCGACGCGCCCTTCGTGCAGATCCTGGGCTGGGCGACATGGGTCGCGGCCGGCGCCCTGCTCACCTCGATGGTCAGCCGCTCCCACGACCTGCCCTGGCCGAAGGCCCTCGGCGCGTCCGCGATCCAGCTGGTCGCGCTGCTGTCGATCGTCAAGCTGGGCACGTTCTGACATCCACCGCACGGAAAAGGGGCTCCCGGTACCGGGGGCCCCTTCTTCACACGTCCGACCGCCGAATCAGGCGTCGAGCACCTGCCCGTCCCGGCGCACGACGGGAGGCAGTACGGACGGTCTGACTTGACTCCATGACGGTAGTAACCTGAGCCTGCTTCGAAAGGCAGGGGAGGCCCGTTCTTGGCACGCAGGGTGGGGATCTACACCCGCATCTCGCGGGACGACGAGGGCGACGCTCTGGGCGTCGCCCGGCAGCAACGGGACTGCGAGCGCCTGGCGGACCTGCGGTCGTGGCATGCCGTGAAGGTCTACGAGGACAACGACGTGTCCGCGTTCAAGCGCAATGTCGTGCGCGACGAGTTCGAGCTGATGCTGAAGGACCTCCGTGCCGGCCTGATCGACGGCATCGTGGCCTACGACCTCGACCGGCTCGCCCGACAGCCGAGGGACCTGGAACGCCTCATCGAGATCTACGACGAGCGCCCGCGGCTGGAGTTCGCCACCATCACCAATGACATCAACATCGGGACACCGGACGGGCGCACCATGGCCCGCATCATGGTCGCCTTCGCCAACAAGTCCTCGCACGATGCATCACGCCGCATCAAGCGAAAGCACCTAGAGCTGGCCCAGCAGGGCAAGGACAGCGGCGGACCGGCGCCCTACGGATGGCGGAAGGACGACCGGACCAAGGTCGACCCGAAGGCGGCCCAGGCGATCCGCGAGGCACAGCAAGAGATCCTGGCCGGTGTCCGCATCGGCACCATCCGCACGAGATGGCAAGAACAAGGCTTGGGCAACCCCCGCGAAGGCACCAAGCGCATGGCCCACCACCACGTCGAGCACATCCTGACCAACCCCAGGTTGGTTGGCTACCGGACCTACCACGGCGAAATCCTCTACGGAGAGGACGGTCATCCGGTCATCGGCGAGTGGGAGCCGATCAACACGCTCGAAGAGTGGGAAGCCGTGCGCGCCGCGATCGCAGAGCGGAAGCAGAAGCGCCCCGGAACCTCGCTTGCCCGTAAGTACCTGCTGTCAGGGATCGCCCGCTGCGGACTGTGCAAGACCAAGATCCGAGGCCAGATCAACCAGCGCTGGACACCGGAATCAAAGGCCACCAGGTTCACATACCAGTGCTCTGTGGTGAACGGCGGCTGCGGCAAGGTCGGTCGCACCGGAGAGCCCGTCGACCGGCTGATAGCTCAACTCGTATTGGAGGAGCAGCGCGCGAGAGCGTCAGTGACGGGCGTACCGATCGACCAGCGATGGCCAAAGGAAGCCGAGTTGGAGCAGATCACCGAGGACATTGCCCAGCTGGTCGAGGCCGAGCGGACCAAGCAGATCACCGTGACCACACTCTTGCAGCTTCTGCCGGCGAAGGAGCGGGCGCGGGACGAGCTGAAGTTGGAGAGAGCCCGCTTCTACAAGGAGCAGAAGCAGGCGGAGGTGAAGGGCCAGACGACGAACCTGACGGTCGAGGAGTTCTTCGGACTACCGATCGAGCGCCAACAGGAGATCGTGCTGCACAGTCTCTCGGCTGTGCTCATTCACCCGGCCGGCCGGGGGCGTCGCAAGTTCGATCCCAGCTTGATCGAGCCGGTCTGGCACTGACGAGCAGACCCGCCGGCGACGGCCTGTTCGGTGATGTCCTCGACGTCACCGAAGGCCCGGATGGGGCGTACGTCGAGCTGCGTGCCCCAGGGCAGGGTTCGGGCGGGCTGGTCTCCGGACGGGGGGACGTCGACTTCCGCCCGCGCGGCGGCGGCATGAATGGCGTCGGTGAGCAGCTCGAGCGTGGCCCACGTCGGCGGGGGATCGTCGGGTCCGTCGAAGCGGATCACGGCGTGGAAGTGGACGGCGCCGCGTTTCTGGTACTCGGCGACCTTGCCGAAGGAGACCCGGGACCGCTCCTTCGCTTCCTTCTGCGTGAGTCCGGCCCGCTTGGCGATCTCGCGGCGCAGGTAGATCGTGAAGTAGCGCCACAGGTCTGAGGCGTGGTTGTTCCACAGGACCGCGCCCGCGTAGTCGTACGTCTCGGGGTCGAGCGGGGTACCCAGCTCGGGGGCGTCTTCGCCGTGGTGGGTGCCGCAGCGGCAGGGCCGGTTGTGGACCGGGCCGAACAAGAGGGCGGTGAGGGTGGCGAACACCCGCGGGTGGTCCCGGATCGTCTCCGGGGTGCCCTTGGCAGGGTCGCCGACGAGGCCGGCGCGGATCAGGTGGTAGGTGTCTCCGGCGTAGGTCCAGGCGCAGAACGGGCAGCGAGAGGCCCGGCGGTTGCCGCAGGCTAATGGAGGGGGCGCCGCCGCCGACTGCGGGCCGGTATGTGGCGTGCGCGGGAAGCTCCCATCCCGACCACCGTCGACCCAGGCAGAGCCGAGCAGACGCGGCCCAGGGCGTTCGGGCGTTCGTACAGTGGCGCGCTCCACCTGGACGCCCTGAACCACGCCCGCTCCACTGTGTGTGGGTCGACGGCGGACGGGATGGGAGCTGAGGTGAGCTCTGGTTGAGGACGTCACACGACCGTTACCAGGTGTAGCAGAAAATAAGCACTGGGTTACGCACGAAGTTCGGGGTGCCACAGCACGTTAGGGGCTCTGAGCTGGGTGAATGACTCAAGCTCTCTACTGGAAGGCTCGTCCACTCCCGCGGGAAACGGCTAGGGCTAGCTAGAGCTGGCTAGGCCGAGGCCGGTTATAGTGGCTGGGCAATCTGGGTTTGCAAACACAGTTGGCCAAGCTCGGTTGGATAGTCACCGTTAGCCCGGTGAACTTGGCAGCGCAAACCCACGTTGCCATCAGACCTCCAGCACGGAGGCCCGGCCCTGGGGGCAACCAGGACCGGGCTCGTGCATGGAGTTATCGAGGCGGGTCCGGCCGAGTATCAGACGGTCGGGCCCGTCTCGCTTGGCCCTGTCGTCCGGCTCCCGCTTCTCCCAGCGCTACCGCGCCAGCTGCTCCACACAGGTCGCGATCGCCGTCACAGTCGTGAGAATCGTGACCAAGATGTCCGCCTTCGAAGGCCTGCCGCTTCGGCCGCCCTCCGGCTTACCTTGATCCTTCTCCGACTCGTCTGGCTCTCGCTTCTCTGCCATGTCCCACTTCCCGTCCGGTGGTACCGAACCCCTGAGCATTCAGGGGCCCTCGGCCCTTAAGGCCGAAGCTCGGGATGGACCGGAAGTGGACGGCAGAAGCATATCGGTCGGCGCTGACAACCCGACGACTTGCTCGGGTACGGCACCGACCATGAAGCCCCCTAGAGCGCCTCCTTGTTCGGCTTGGCGGCCTCGCCCGACCTATGTACTGGAGGCAAGACGCTCCACGGGAAGTTGATCCAGTCGTCCGTGCGCTTCCACACGTACTCGCACTTGACGAGCGAGTGGGACTTCTCATAGATCACCGCGCTGCGCACCTCGGCGACCGTGTCGAGGCAGAAGTCCCGCACCAGCTTCAACGTCTTGCCGGTGTCGGCGACGTCGTCGGTGATGAGGACCTTCTTGTCGGAGAAGTCGATGACGTTGGGCACGGGCGCGAGCATGACCGGCATCTCGAGCGTGGTCCCGACCCCGGTGTAGAACTCGACGTTCACCAGGTGGATGTTCTTGCAGTCCAGCGCGTACGCCAGCCCGCCGGCCACGAAGACCCCGCCACGGGCGATGGAGAGCACTATGTCCGGCTCGTACCCGTCGTCGGCGACGGCCTGCGCCAGCTCGCGGACGGCGACGCCGAACTGCTCGTAGGTCAGGTTCTCCCGTACTTCACTCATGCGCGCGTCCTGCTCATACCTGGGTCCGATGGAAATTGATGAAGGACCGGGAGGCGGTCGGCCCCCGCTGCCCCTGGTACCGCGACCCGTACCGCTCGCTGCCGTAGGGATGGTCGGCCGGCGAGGTGAGCCGGAACATGCAGAGCTGCCCGATCTTCATCCCGGGCCACAGCTTGATCGGCAGGGTCGCGAGATTGCTGAGCTCGAGCGTCACGTGCCCGGAGAAGCCGGGGTCGATGAACCCGGCGGTGGAGTGCGTGACCAGCCCGAGCCGCCCGAGCGAGCTCTTCCCCTCCAGCCGCGAGGCCAGATCGTCGGGCAGCGAGACGACCTCGTACGTGCTGGCCAGCACGAACTCGCCCGGGTGCAGGATGAACGGCTCGTCCCCCTCCGGCTCCACGAGCCGGGTCAGGTCCGCCTGCTCCACGGAGGGGTCGATGTGCGGGTACCGGTGATTCTCGAACACCCGGAAGTAGCGGTCGAGGCGCACGTCGATGCTCGACGGCTGCACCATGGAGTCGTCGAAGGGATCGATACGCACCCGCCCGGAGTCGATCTCGGCCCGGATGTCCTTGTCTGAGAGAAGCACGCACCGAGGATACGCAAGGCGCGCGGAGCTGCGACAACCGCCGCCGCGCCGCGCGCCCGGTCCTGCTGGGGTCTCCGCGACTCTCCGTGCCCGGGAGGCCGGCTAGCGCTTCTCCGCCACCACCGGCACGGCGCTCCGCAGCCGCGCACAGCGCGGACATCGGACGAGCCGGCCGGGGCCGAGCCGCTCGGCCTTCTGCATCGGGAACGTGGCGGCGGTGAACACGTGCCCATCGGCACAACGGAGGACGGTGCGATCCATCAAGTCCTTCAAGTCCCTTCCCCAAGAGCCGCGTCTGGCGAACTACGCTGACGACGAAAGCCACATTACGGGATCAAAGAGACGACTCTCCAGGCGGCACTCCGCCCTCCCGGGCACCCTCGGGAACGCGCCCACGGTACGCCCCAACTCCGGTACCCCGCAGCCGCTTCCTCACGCCGGAACGACGTCCGGCCCCACGGCGGGATCACCGGGGGCGAGCGATGGGGTAGAGTGAGCGAGCGTCCAGCACCGACTCCGGTCGGCGGATCGCGCGGGTGTAGTTTAATGGTAGAACATCAGCTTCCCAAGCTGAGAGCGCGAGTTCGATTCTCGTCACCCGCTCCATGAAGAAGGCCCAGGTCATCGGCCCGGGCCTTTTTGCTGTGCGGATTCGCTCAGTCGTCGCGTGCCACATGCTTGATCATCCGGTTTCCGTGCCACGGCACCACGGGCCTTCCGTGCACTGCGGTCGAGCGTGCCGGCGACCTCCCGTTGCCGCTCCTCTTCGGAGTGCTGGTAGATCATCGCGGCCTTTTCCGAGGACTGGCCCGCACGGACCATCGTGTCCTTCTTGTATCGCGATGCGCGTCTCCAGTTCGGGCGGCTGGACGTCGGTGGTCAGGCCCCATTCGAAACGGTTCCGCAGCCGGTCCTCGAGCGTCACCAGCTGCCTGGGCGGCCGGTCGGAGGACAGGACGATCTGCGTGTTGGCGTTGTGGAGGGTGTGGAAGGTGTGGAAGAACTCCTCCTGCGTCGACGCCTTGTCCGCCAGGAACTGGATGTCGTCCACGAGCAGGATGTCCATTTCGCGGTAGCGCTTCCTGAGAAGGACGAGGACACAGGTTCATTCGCACCGTCGTGGGTCAGACGGCGGGGCTCCTGCGTTCGATCAGTACGACGTCGCGCCATACGCCATGGTGTTGGCCGATGCGCTCGCGCGTACCGACGGTGCGAAAGCCGGCCCTTTGATGAACGGCGAGACTGGCGGTGTTCTCGGGGAAGATGCCGGATTGGATTGTCCAGATCCCGGCGGCCTCGGTCGACCTGATCAGCTCGCGGAGGAGTGCGGCGCCGATGCCGTGGCCGCGTGCGTCGGGGTGGACGTACACCGAGTGCTCGATGACGCCGGCGTACGCGCATCGGTCGGAGACCGGTACGGCGGCGACCCAGCCGAGGACCCGGCCCGTGGCGTCGAGGGCGACGTACCGGTGTTCCGGCAGCTTGGCGGCGTTGAACTCTTCCCAGCTGGGAGCGGTGGTCTCGAAGGTGGCGTTGCCTTCGTCGGTGCCGAGTTGGTAGATCTCCAGGACCTGGTGGGCGTGCTCGGCCGCCATCGCGGTGATGCGGTACTCGTCGGCTCTGCTCATGATCGGGTCACCGGGGCGATCTCGTCGACCAGGCCGCGGATGCGCTTCTCGATCTCGTCGCGGATCGGGCGGACCGCTTCAACCCCTTGGCCGGCCGGGTCGGGGAGCTCCCAGTCGAGGTAGCGCTTACCGGGGAAGACGGGGCAGGTGTCACCGCAGCCCATCGTGATCACGATGTCGGACGCCTGGACAGCGTCGGTCGTGAGCGCCTTGGGTACCTCGGCCGCGATGTCGATGCCCACCTCAGCCATGGCCACGACGACGGTCGGGTCAACGGTGGCGGCGGGGGCGGAGCCGGCGGAGCGGACCTGGACGCGGTCCCCCGCGAGGTGGGTGAGGAAGGCGGCGGCCATCTGCGAGCGTCCGGCGTTGTGGACGCAGACGAACAGGACGGACGAAACGGCGGTGTCAGGCATGGGCAGCGTCCTTCTGGGGCGCAGGGGTGGCGGCTGGGGCGGTGAAGTAGCGGCGCGCGTACAGGGCGACGTACACGAGACCGATCAACACGGGCACCTCGATGAGCGGGCCCACGACGCCGGCGAGGGCCTGGCCGGAGGAGGCACCGAAAGTGGCGATGGCGACCGCGATGGCCAGTTCGAAGTTGTTGCCCGCAGCGGTGAAGGCCAGCGTCGTCGCGCGTGGGTGGTCCAAGCCGGCCACACGTCCCAGGAACATCGATCCGGCCCACATGATCGCGAAGTAGACCAGCAGCGGCAGGGCGATGCGAGCGACGTCGAGGGGCTGCGAGGTGATGGCGTCGCCTTGCAGGGCGAAGAGGATGACGATCGTGAAGAGCAGCCCGTACAGGGCGAAGGGGCCGATGCGCGGGATGAGCTCGGCTTCGTACCAGGTGCGGCCCTTGGTCCTCTCGCCGATGCGGCGGGTGAGGTAGCCGGCTGCGAGCGGAATGCCCAGGAAGATGAGCACGCTGCGGGCGATCTCCCACACCGAGACGTCCAGGCCGGTCCGTTCCAGGCCGAGCCAGCCGGGCAGGACGGAGAGGTAGAACCAGCCGAGCGCCGAGAACGCGATGACCTGGAAGACGGAGTTCAGGGCGACCAGGACGGCGGCGGCTTCACGGTGGCCACAGGCAAGGTCGTTCCAGATGATGACCATGGCGATGCAACGAGCCAGGCCGACGATGATCAGGCCGGTGCGGTAGGCGGGCAGGTCCGGCAGGAGCAGCCAGGCCAGGGCGAACATGAGCGCCGGGCCGATGATCCAGTTGAGCAGCAGAGACGGCAGCAACAGACGGCGGTCGCGGGTGACGGTGTCGAGGCGGTCGTAGCGGACCTTGGCCAGCACCGGGTACATCATCACGAGCAAGCCCAAGGCGATCGGCAGGGACACCCCGGTCACGGTCACCTTGGCCAGCGCGTCACCCAGGCCCGGAACCAAGCGCCCCAGGCCCAGCCCGGCAGCCATGGCGGCAAGGATCCAGACGGCGAGGTAGCGGTCCACGAAGGACAGACGCCCCGCTACGTTCTGCTCGGGAGCAGCAGTACTCACGAAGCTGCTCCGGCCGGCGCGCTGCGGTCAGGCAGAGGCTCACCCATGGGGCGGGTCAGGATGCTCGCCAGCCGGTCGGTCGTCTCCGGGACCAGCCAGTAGTAGACCCACGTGCCGCGCCGTTCGCAGTCGATCAGGCCGGCCTGCCGCAGCAGCTTCAGGTGGTGCGAGATCGTCGGCTGGGACAGATCGAAGGCCGGGGTCAGGTCACAGACGCACACCTCACCGCCCGACCGTGAGGCGATCATCGACAGCAGGCGCAGCCGCACCGGGTCGCCCAGTGCCTTGAACACCTTCGCCAGCTCCACGGCCTGGTCCTCGTCCAGAGGAGCGGTCAACAGCCCTGGGCAGCAGGCCCCGGACTCGTCGGTCTGGCCGAGCACCACCACATCTTGATTCGACATAGCTCTATGTTGACATCCTTCGATTCAGCGCGCAATGTTGCATCAACAGACATCGAAACAACCGGATGGGAGCCCTGCCATGTCCCGCGCTCAGCTCGCCCTGCGTGTCAGTGACCTGGAAGCGTCGATCACCTTCTACGCGAAGCTGTTCGGCACCGACCCGGCAAAGCGGCGCGAGGGCTACGCCAACTTCGCCATCACCGAGCCTCCGCTGAAGCTCGTCCTCATCGAGGGCGAGCCCGGCGAGGAAACCCGACTGGACCACCTCGGCGTCGAGGTCGAGGCCACCGACCAGGTCACCGCCGCCACGTCCCGCCTCAAGGACGCCGGCCTGGCCACCTTCGAGGAGAACGACACCTCCTGCTGCTACGCCCTCCAGGACAAGGTGTGGGTGCACGGCCCCGGCAAGGAGCCCTGGGAGGTCTACGTCGTCAAGGCCGACGCCGACACCCTCGGCAAGAGCGCCGACCCCCACGCCACCGGCGACGGCTGCTGCACCGGCCAGGCCGCCGAGGAGGCCCCGACCGCCGCGGGCTGTGCCTGCGGCTAAGGGGGTGCGGGGGGACGAGTGAGAACGGGCCCCGGCCACGGTCGGGGCCTACTCGCGTCAGCGCGCCCTGCGACAGTCATAGGGCACAGCATTGGGCTACGGATGGAAGCTCCGTGCCACCGCCGTGCCAGATCGTACGGGGACGCACGGGGAACAGCGGGGAGGAGTTCGCCGGCCAGGTCGACCGCCTGGCCACTCCGCCGCAGGCCAGCTCAGCAGCAGCCCACGAGTAACCGGAGCTTCCCCAGCAGACCCGGGCCTTTTTGCAGTCCTTGGCGATCACTCGTCGCGTGCTGAAAGCTCGTCGGTCGTCTTTGGCAGCCTCCGCCTGAGCCCGGAGGACTCGATCCCGCTGACCATCGTGTCCTCGGTTACGCGTGCATGAATCTTCCCCGGCGGGGGCCGTCCGGTGGTCAGTCGGAGGGCTCCCACCGGGTCGCTGCTTCCGGCTGTTCCTGCGAAGGGGACACGACGGGGCACGCGTGGTCCGACTGCGTCATCGTCCATCCGTCCCCGAGCACCTGGAGGCTGCCGGACACGGCGGAACGGCGCGCGGTGCCGCCGTCGGCTTCCGCGTGGTTCACCGTGCACGTCAGCTGGAGCATGGCCCGACGGCTCAGCGGAGCCGTCCTGCCGGGGAGCTGCACGAAGAGGATCCCGTCGGCGACCACCACCCGTGGCGCGTCCGTCAGGCGGGGCAGCTCCGTGGTGGCCGTCGCGGTCTCGTTCGCGGCCGGCCCCTCGAACAGCAGGTGTACGACGGCCTCGAGGTCCCCGGCGTCGTCGATCCGGCGGGGATAGGGCGTCAGGTCCCCGTCGCGCAGGAAGTAGAGGGAGACGCTGGCGGGCGTCGAGGGCGGTGCCGCGCTGGGGGAGTACAGGCCGCTCGCCGGCGCACCGGCCTCGATGACACCGGACGGGGGGACTCCGCACGCTGTGAGCGCGACCGCGGCCGCGGCCGTGAGCCCGGACAGCAGCGCTGCCGTCCGCGAGCCCTTCACCGGGTGCTCCCGCCGCCGGCACCGGTGTCGGTGTCGTCGCGGTGCAGCGGGAGTTCGACCGTGAACACCGCACCGCCCCGGGGCAGGTTCGCCGCCCGTATGCGTCCTCCGTGCAGGCGCACGTTCTCCGCCGTGATGGCCAGGCCCAGCCCGCTGCTCTCGCTCCTGGCCCGTGAGGCGCTCGCCTTGTAGAACCGCTCGAAGACGTGCGGCATGTCCTCCTCGGCGATCCCCGGCCCGTTGTCGGTCACCTCGATGACGGCCCAGGCCGTGCCGACCTCGTCCATTCGTACCCCCATGGTCAGCCGCACGGGCGGCTCTCCGTGCCGCAGCGCGTTGCCGATCAGATTGGCCGTCACCACGTCGAGCCTGCGCGGATCGACGCGCGCGCGGAGCTCGCCCGGTCCGGGCAGCCGGGTCTCCACCTGCTCCTGCCGCCACCGGGAGGCGACGGTGCGCCGTACGGACTCGGCCAGGTCGATCTCGTCCCGGTTGAGTTCGGCCGCCCCCGCGTCGAAGCGGGAGATCTCCATCAGGTCGTTCACCAGTCCGCTCAGCCGGTTCGTTCCCTCGCTGATGAGCCGCAGCGCTTCACCGGTCTCCCCTTCCCCCTCCAGGTCCAGCACGTCGGTGACCGCCGACATCGCCGCCAGCGGCGTGCGCAGCTCGTGGGAGACGTCCGCCACGAAGCGGCGCCCCTGGGCCTCCAGGCGGCGCAGCTCTCCCACGGTCCGCTCCAGTTCGGCCGCCGTCTCGTTGAAGGACTGGGAGAGGTCGGCCAGTTCGTCGGAGCCGGTGACGTCCAGCCGGACGTCGAGATGCCCCGCGGCCATCCGGCGCGTCGCCCGGCGCAGCGCCCGTACGGGACGCAGTACGCCACTCGCGGCGAGCAGCGCCAGGACGGCGGCGAGGCACAGGGCCACCAGGGTGGCCCGCTCGATGCCGTGGACCATGGCCTCGACGTACCCCTCTTCGGTGGTCTGCGGGACCTCCAGGTACATCACGAACCCGGAGAGCGTGGTCTCCAGGCCCTCGCCCGAGGTGTACGTGACGGGCATGCCGACGACGAGACGAGGGCGCCCGTCGACGTTCATCCGCTGGAACACCGCGGCACGTCGGTCGCGGACGGACCGGAGCATTTCGGGGCTCGGCTCGACGAAACCGGCGCTCGGCGCATAGGCGCGGTGGCCGCCGTACGTGGCCATGATCCGCCAGCCCGACGAACGGTTCGCGTACAGCACCTGGTCCACCGCGAACTGGAGGTCCGACTGGTCCGGGGCAAGGGGGATGGAGGGCGCGACGGCGTCGACGCTCGTACGGAACCGGTTGATGACGGAGTCCTGGCTCTGCTGGAGCACCCCCGTGCGCGCCTCGCGGAAGGCGAGGGCCCCGGTGCCCAGGGAGCTGACCATGGCCACCAGGACGAAGGACGTCAGCAGGCGGGGGCGCAGGCCGCGCAGGGGGAGCGGAACGCGCGCCAGTGCCGCTCGGAGGAACCACCGGGGGCCGGCACCCGGTACGGCGGCGGACCCCCGGTTTCTCATGAGGTGACGAAGCGGTAACCGAATCCGCGTACGGTCTGCACGTAACGGGGATTCCTGCCCTCGCCGAGCTTGTTGCGCAGTCGCTTCACACAGGCGTCCACGAGTCGTATGTCGCCGTGGTAGCTGTGTTCCCAGACCGCTTCCAGCAGCTGCTGGCGGCTGAACACCTGGCCGGGCGAGGCCGACAGGGTCAGCAGCAGCCGCAGTTCGGAGGGGGCGAGGGTGACGGTTTTGCCGCGGTGCGTCACCACGAGTCCGGCACGGTCGACGACCAGGTCGCCGTGCGTCTCCGCCCGGGGACGGGTGCCGTCCGGCAGCGACGCGTCCTGTCTGCGCAGTACGGCCCGTATCCGTGCGTCGAGCACCCGGGCCTGCACGGGCTTCACCACGTAGTCGTCCGCGCCGGTCTCCAGTCCCACGACCACGTCGACGTCGTCCCCCCGGGCCGTCACGATGATGATCGGCACCTGGTCGCGGTCCCTGATCCGGCGACACACGTCCAGGCCGGACATGCCGGGCAGCATGAGATCGAGTACGACGACGTCCGGCCGGAAGGGGCCGAGCTGTCCCAGCCCCTCCTCCCCCGTTTCCACGGCGAGGACCTCATGGCCCTGGTGCCGCAGACCCAGTTGGACGGCCCTGCGGACATCCAGGTCGTCTTCGACGATCAGGACCCGTGGCATTTCGGCAGTGTAAGCAGACCGGACGAGGTGACCGTCCCGAGGAAGGTCCCTCTCCGGCCGCCGTTACACAACGATCACATGGCCCGGGGAACGCGGGGCGTCGTTATCTTTCCGTGACGGCACCGGCTCATGGGGATCATCTGGGATCACCAGATTGAGCTGCCATGCATGCGGCACGACAGCGGCAATCCGCACCCGCCACCGGCAGCACCACGGCCGGTCACCGGGCCGGTCGCCGACGCCGGTACTCCCATCGCCGGCAACGGCCGCGCCACCGGGGCCGGAGACTGCTGACCAGCCTGCTGGTGACCGCCGGCCTGCTGGGTTCGGCGGCGTACTTGCTGGATGGCGGGCGGAGCGACGCGTCGAGTGGGGTGCCGCACCCGCGGACCACGCACGTCACCCCCACCCCCACACGGCCCCCCTCCTCCCCCTCACCCTCGCCCTCTCCCACCGCGAGCCGGACCGAGATCGACGTTCCCCCGACGGGCAGCGGGACGTTCGTCACCGCGCAGGCCAGTGGGGAGAAGGCGGGCGGCGGCTCCCGCCCGGTGCGCTACGTCGTGGAGGTCGAGACCGGCCTCGACGTCTCGCCGTCCCAGGCGGCGAACGAGATCGCCGGGATACTCGCCGCCCCGCGGGGCTGGACCCGCGACCCGGACAACGCGTTCGAGCTGGTGGGCGCGGGATCACGGCACGACATCACCATAAGGATCGCGACACCGGCGACGGCGGACGCCCTGTGCTGGGCCGGCATCCAGCAGGACACCGGAGGCGAGTACAACTGCGAGGTTCCCGGAGGGGTGGTGGTGAACCTCAAGCGCTGGGTCAAGGGCTCGCCCACCTTCGACGGGCCGATCCATGACTACCGGGCGCTGATCATCAACCACGAGGTGGGGCACTTCCTCGGCCACTCGCACGCGACCTGCGGGGGCGCCGGGCGACTGGCCCCCGTGATGATGCAGCAGATCAAGGGCCTGCACGGGTGCGTCGCCAACGCCTGGCCCTACGACGAGAACGGCGACTTCGTCACCGGGCCGCCCGTATGACCGGCGCCGGCCCCAGGGTCGTGAACGGACAGCTCGGGGCAGGGGACCCATGTGGTCACCCTGCCCCTACGGCTTACTGCGCTCCTGGTGCCGCGACCGGTTCAGACCGAGGCCGGTGCCGTGTGCGGCGCTCCCCGGCTCAGCCGAAGTTCACGTCGCTGCACCACATGTAGGCCTGGTCGAGGTGTGAGGCCTGCCAGATCACGAACAGGACGTGGTGTCCGCTGTAGCCGGAGGTCTGGACGGGGAACGTGATGTCGTTCGCCGGGGCGAAGCGGCCGGTCTGCGTGATGAAGTCGAGGTTGCCCCAGCCCAGGGTCTGGGTCTTGGGGTCGAAGCCCTGCTTGCTCACGTAGACCTTGAAGTAGTCGGCACCGTGGGACGCCTGGTCGTACAGGTGGACCGAGAAGTTGTTGCCGACGGTGGTGGTCTTCCACGGCCCGGGCTTGTTCAGGCTGGCGTTCCTCGAGAGGTTGTTGCTGCAGAGCGTCCCGTCGGGCGTCTTCGCCTGGAACTGGCCGCCGAGGCCGTCGCGAAGCGCGCTCATCCAGTTCCACATGGTGTCGGCGTTGGCCTGGAAGGCCTGCCAGCACATGGGGTCCTGGGTCTGCATGGCCGGGTTCGTGTGGTTGCTGCCCCAGGTCTTCCAGCACTGGTACGCGCGGGAGGCGGGGCCGACGATGGTGCCGTGGGCCTGGGCGGGGGCCGACCAGGTCAGTGCGCCGGCAACCACCGCGAACAGCATGACGAGCGCCTGGAGAGGCCGGCGGAGGGACGACCTCGAAGGCCCGGTTAACGGAATCTGCGTGCGCATGTGGGGGGAACTCCTTCCAGTGGCAAGGCTAGTGGGAGCGCTCCCAACGGTAGGACCTCCGAGGGATATGTCAATGGAGTGAACAAAGTCGATCACAAGGGTGGGCAAAGAGCCCACGTGAGGCGGCTGCTCATGGGGAAGGGGCCCTCCGGCGAGGCCCTCCGGCGATCCCGCCCGTCGACTGTTTCGGTCAACTCGCGTGTGGTGCGCAGGTGTTGAGCCTGCGAGCCGGCCTCTCTACCATGGCGCCGCGTCATCTCGCGGTCTTGCAGTCGGCCCGCCTTCCCTCCATCGAGATGAGGTCTCATGACCCGAAACCGAGCCGTCGTCAGCGCGGTCGCCGTGGCCCTGTTCACCGTCGGCCTCGCCGTCGGCCCGGCAGCCGCAGCCACCGCCACCGCCACCGCCACCGAAGCGAAGGCACGCGTCGGCGCCGACTGGGCCACTCAGTCGATCGTCTTCACCGCCGCCGCAGGGCAGGCCAACAACCTCGACATCTTCTCCATGTACACCAGCGACGGGATCCGGCGGATCGGCTTCACCGACGTGGTCCCGCTCCAACCGGGCGACCACTGTGCGTACTCCAGCGCCGAGGACACCACCTCCGTAGTCTGCGAGCTGCCCGCCGACAGCTCCCGGCCCGACAGGATCGACGTCCTCCTCGGCGACGGCGACGACACGGTCGCCGCCTTCGACCCCGGGGTCGGCACCGTCCGCGGCGGCTCCGGCGACGACACACTGCATGCCCACACCGCACGCACGGTCCTGGGCGACGCGGGGAACGACATGGTCATGGGACCCGCCGCCCTGTACGGCGGCGACGGCCTGGACCACCTGATGGGCGACGGCGGCAACCAGCGGATGTGGGGCGGCCGGGGCGACGACATGATCGAGGGCTACGGCGGTGACGACACCGTGTACGCCGGCCCCGGCGACGACCACGCCATGGGCGGGGACGGCCGCGACATCCTCCTCGGCGGCCCCGGCGACGACACACTGGACGGCGAGGACGGCGACGACCTGGTCTGCGGTGGCACGGGGAAGGACGCCCTCGAAGGCGGCCCCGGCCGCGACACCGTCCTCCCGTAGGTGCGCAGCCACGCCCGAAGGTCCCGGCCCGCGGCGCCGACGGCGTCGCGGGCGCCGAGCACCGCTCCACCGCGACCGGGACTTCGAGCGCATCGCCGCCGTCACCGGCCAGGCACTCCAGTGGTACGGCCCCGAAGCGGGTGATGGAAGCGGGCCAGGACCGACTGCGACCGCCTCCTAGCGTTCGGCATCGGCTGCCCGTCCGGTCGTCCGCGCATCCCTGCGGGCCGCCAGTTCCAGCAGTTCGTCGACCGACCACTGGTCGTAGACGTGTTCGCCGTACTTGGCGGCGAGGACGCGGCCGTCGGGCGCGATGAGGAAGTCGGCGGGAAGGCCCAGCCGGCCGCCGTGCGGGCTGCCGGCGGGCAGGCGCTCCCGCCCCCTAACGACGTTCCAGGCGCCGCTGAGGACCGCCCGGACGATGGGTCCCCAGGCTCGCGGGCTGAGCAGGGCGCGGGGCGACCGTTCCACGCCGTACTCCGCGTACAGCCGCCTGGCCGGGTCGGCGACGACAGCGAACGGGAGACCGGCGATGTGGGGCGCCAGTTCCTCGGCGGGTGAGTGGAAGACCACCACCTCACGGACACCGGCGGCCTCTATCTCCCGGTGCCGCCTCACCACCGACCGCAGGTGCAGGTTGCAGACCGGGCATCCGGCGAACCGCCGGAACTGGAGGTGGATCAGCCGTTCGGGGTCGGGGACGGCGACCCGGTCGCCGGAGACGGTGGTGAGGCTGTGTCCGTCCACGGTGGAGCCGGGCTCCACCGTGCTGCGGGACATGCGCATGGGCGTTCCCTTCGTAGGCGTACGCCGTACGCATATCAGCGTAAGCGTATGCCGTACGCTGTCAATCGTCATGCCGCGCCCGCGTTCCCTCACCCCCGACCGGCTCGCCTCGGCCGCTCTCGCCGTCATCGACCGCGGCGGGCTCGCCGGGCTGTCGATGCGCGCCGTCGCCCAGGAGCTCGGCGTGAGCACCATGGGGCTCTACCGGTACGTCCAGGACCGCGAGGAACTCGAAAGGCTTGTCGTCGCACTCGTCCTGAGCACCGTGGACACCGAGCCGCCGGATCCCGGCCCGCCCTGGTGCGAGCAGGTCGAGATCATGGTGCGGCGCCTGCGCGACGCTGTGGGCGCGCACCCGGAGGTCGTCCCCCTCACCATCGCCCACCGGCACCACTCCCTCGAGGTGATGCGCTGGTCGGAGACCGTGCTCGCGATCCTGACCGCGGCGGGCGTCGAGGGCGGGCGGCGGGTCGTCGCCCTGCGCGGCCTGCTCAGTTACGTCATCGGAGCGATCCAGCTGGAACACCTCGGGGCCCTGTCCGGCCCGGGGACGACGGCCATCACCGGGCTGCCGCCCGCCGAGTTCCCGCACCTGACCAGGACCGCCCGGGACGCCCGGAACGTCGGCGCCGACGAGGAGTTCCTGGGGGGACTCGCCCTGCTGCTCGGCGGCCTCGGCGTGTGAGACGGTCGGTCCGTGCCGCGGACGGCCCGGTCACCGAGCCGAAATCCCCTGTCCCCGGGGCCGGTTGCGTGGTCGACTGGAGCGGAACACCCCTGCCGCCGGCCTCATCGGAGCCCTCCTTGTCCTTCCGCGTCACCGCCCTCACCGATCCCGAGCGCACCTCGTCCGGCTACCGCCTCGCGTGGCTGGCCGCCGGAGCGGGCGGGGAGCCCCTGGGGTCCGCGTTCCTGCGGGTGTTCACCCGGGAGGGACAGGAGCACCTGACCGAGCTGCGGGTGGACGTGCACCCCGCGGAGCGGCGCCGGGGGGTCGGGTCCCGGCTGCTCGCGGCGGCGGTGGCCGCCGTGCGGGAGGCCGGCCGGAGATCCGTGGTGGCGCAGGCCGACGCGGGGACGCCCGGCGACCGCTTCCTCGCCGCGCACGGTTTCCGCGGGGTGCTGGCGCTGACGTACGCCCGGCTCGCGCTGGACGCGTGGGACAGCGGCAAGGCCGACCGGATCGACGCGATCGTCGGACGGCCGCACCCCGGCTACCGTCTCGTGTCGTGGCGCGGCACCGTCCCCGACGAGCTGGCCGACACCTTCGCCGACTCGCGCCGCGCCCTGGACGACATGCCCATGGACGACGCCGACCACGGAGTCGTGGTCTGGGACGTCGAGCGGGTCCGGGCCGCCGCGAAGGCCGTCGCCGACCGCGGGGAGCTGCTCACCACGGTGGCCGCCGTCGACGAGTCGGACGGCTCGGTCGTCGGCTTCTGCGAACTCGTCGTGCCGGGCGACGGCACGGGCGACGGGCAGCACTACGGCACCGGCGTGCTGCCCGGGCACCGCGGTCACGGGCTCGGCCGCTGGATGAAGGCCGAGGCCATTCGTCTGGCCCGCGCCGAACACCCGCGGCTCGGCGGCCTGGTCACCGACACCGCGGACAGCAACACCCCCATGCGGGGCATCAACGACGCCCTGGGGTACGTCCCCACGCACCGGGCCCTGCAGTACCAGCTCGACCTGTGAGGCCGGGTTGTCGCCGAACTCCCCCGGAATTGTCCGTGATCGGTAACGGACGCATCCCGCGGCCGCCGTTCGTCGTCCTGCCAGGTGGACTCGAGGTGACCGAGGCGGACAACTGCGGGAGAGCGGGGCGGACATGGCACGGCACAGTGGCGGGCGGGGCTGGTACGGCAAGGTCGTCGGGGCGGCGCTGGGTGTGACGATGCTCGCCGTCGGCGCGTCGGTGTGGACCGCGCAGGCCGACTCCGTGGGCGGTTCGCCGTCGCCCCAGGCGTCCGCGTCGGCCACGCCGGGCAGTGGCGCGGAGCAGGTCGACGTGACCATCGCGCACGCCTCGGACGCGGGGGCGCGCGGCGTCAACATCACCGTCGACGACGGCCCGGACCCCGCCTGGACGCCCCAAGTGCTGGACCTCCTGCGGGAGTACGGGGTGAAGGCGACGTTCTGCGTGACGGGGACGCAGGCGCAGGCCCACCCGGACCTCGTGAAGGAGCTGGTCGCGGCCGGGCACCGGCTGTGCAACCACTCGGTGTCGCACGACACCGCCATGGACAAGAAGTCCGAGGCCTACCAGGCGCAGGAGATCCTCGACGCCGAGCGCATGATCACCGAGGCGTCCGGGGGTGTACGGCCCCTGTACTACCGGGCCCCGGGCGGCGCGTTCACTCCCTACAGCCGCAAGCTGGCCGCCTCCCACGGCATGCGTCCGCTGGGCTGGAACGTGGACACCAAGGACTTCGAGCGGCCGGGCACGGACGCCATCGTCGCCACCGTGGAGCGGGAGATCTCCAACGGGCCGACGCTCCTCTTCCACGACGCGGGCGGCGACCGCTCCCAGACGGTCGAGGCCCTGCGCCGCGTCCTGCCCTGGCTGAAGGAGCAGGGCTACGCCTTCGGCTTCCCGGTGCGCTGAGCGCCCGGCCCCGCGGCCGGGGAGGCGTGGCGGCCCCGGGTGCCGCACACGAAACAACCCACCCGTCGTCCCGGAATCCGCGCATGGCAGGCAGACTCTGGGGTGTAGTTCCGTTGAGGAGGAGGACTCGCGCATGATCACGCTCACCAAGGAAGACGGGCCGGCGGACCTGGACGGAGTGACCCATCTGTCCATCGGCGTCTCCTGGGACCCGACCGCCGGAAGCAGCGGCGGAGTGATGGGCAAGCTGCGCCGCAAGACCGGTACCGACCTGGACCTGATCGCCGTCGCCATGCAGGGCGGGGACCCCGTGCGGCTCGCCGGGATCGACTCGCTCGACCCGATGGGCAACGGGTCGCTGCTCCACAGCGGCGACAACCAGACGGGGCACGGGGAGGGGGACGACGAGACGGTGACCGTCGAGTTCGCGCGGCTGCCGCCCGTGATCACGTCGATCGTGTTCGTCGCCGCCGCCTACAAGAAGGGCAGCTCCTTCCAGAAGGCCCGCAACGTCAGCTTCAAGGTCTACGACGCGACCGGCGGCAGCTCGCAGCAGGTCGCCGACATCTGGCCCAGCCTGCTCAGCCAGGACAACGGCTGCGCCGTGGCCAAGGCCGTGCGGGTCGGCAGCACCTGGAAGCTGGAAGTGATCAACGAGACGGGGAAGATCAAGCAGGGCGACGAGCACGCCCTGATGCGTTTCGCCGTCAGCAAGTAGTACGGGAGCGGCGGCGCGGCAGCCGTCGCCCGGGGCGGGGTGCGGGGGGTCGGGGTGCGGGGCTTGCGGAGGGCTCCGTGCCGATGGCGGTTCCGCCTCCGCCCGGCCGCCCGGTCCCCCGCGGCCGTCCCCCCGGTGACCGTGTGACGGGCGGGAAGGCCTGCCGCGTCAGTCCTCCTCCGCGCCGCGCGCGTCGCCCAGCAGGTCGCGCAGCAGGCGTTCGTCGGCCGGGTCGAGGCAGGTCACGAAGCTCGCCGGCACCGCCTCGCGGTCGCTCTCCGCGTCCAGCACCTTGCGCATCCTGCGGGCGGCCGGACCGGCCTGGTCCGCGGCCGGCGTCCAGGCGAAGGAGCGGCCCGCACGCTCCCTGCTCACCGCGCCCTTGTCCAGCAGCCGGGTGAGGATCGTGACCACCGTCGTACAGGCCAGGTCCCCGCCCAGGCGCTCCTGCACCCAGCCGGCCGTCACCGGGCCCTCCGCCTCACGCAGCACCGAGAGCACCAGCGCCTCCAGCTCGCCCTGCCCCCGCCGCCGGGGACGACGCCAGTGATCCGTCACGCCCGCCCTCCCTTCCGCCGCCGCCCGTTCCCGGGCGGACTCGTATAGACGCCCCCGGGTGCCCGGGGGCGCCGTCGGGCGCCGCCCGCCCCTCTGCCCGGCCGGACTGCACGCGCTTCGAACGGGCATCCGTAAGGGCGAGATAAAACCACTCGAGGGGCAGGCATGGAGATTTCAGGCATCATCAGCGCCGTCGTGATCGGCATCGTCATCGGTGTCCTGGGCCGGCTCGTCGTCCCCGGACGTCAGCGCATCGGCATCCTGTGGACCATCGCGGTCGGCATCGTGGCCGCCCTCATCGGCTCGGCACTCGCCGCCGCGTTCGGCGTCGCCGACACCGAGGGCGTCGACTGGGTCGAGTGGCTCATCCAGATCGTCCTCGCGGCGCTCGGGGTGGCCGCCCTCGACCGGGCCAAGGCCCGCCGCTGACGGGTACGGGGCCCCGCCTGGCCGGTGTGCTCCTTGTCTCGGCACGGGGAACGCGGCCACGGCCGCCGCGTCCCCCGTGCCGAGCCGCCCGCAGGCGCACCGCGAAGCCGTCGTCGGAGGTCACGGCGCCGCGAAGAGCGAGTACGCCGGTGGACCCTGCCACCGGGGCGGAGCAATATCTGTGCCCATGAGGGGAGAAATCGGGGTCACGCGCCGGGAATATTCCCCGCCCTGCCGCCCGGGGCGGCATTATTTCCACGCGCCCGTGCGATCACGGCGTGCTACTGTCGACGGAAGTTGCAGTAGTGGTTGCCTGAAGGTTTTTCCGACGGGGTGATCATCGCGGCGACCGGAGCGCGCACAGGGCGGGCTCCGAGCACCGTTTCCGAAGGAGATTCACATGGCTACCGGCACCGTGAAGTGGTTCAACGCCGAAAAGGGCTTCGGCTTCATCGAGCAGGACGGCGGCGGCCCCGACGTCTTCGCCCACTACTCGAACATCAACGCCCAGGGCTTCCGTGAGCTGCTGGAAGGCCAGAAGGTGTCGTTCGACGTGGCGCAGGGCCAGAAGGGCCCGACGGCGGAGAACATCACTCCCGCCTGACGCTCACACACACTTCGCAGCTGGGGCCCGCACCTCGAGGGTGCGGGCCCCAGCTCGCGGCGTTTCAGGACGCGACACGGAATTCCCGCGCCTCGGCGCATTCCTGAATTCCTGAATTACCTCGATCCACCCGATTCTCTCGGTCCGCACGGCTCACCACGCCGAAGCCGGCCGGGGCCGGCTCGTTCTTGCGATTCCCTGCGCTGGTCTTTCCGCTGCGGGTCTCCCTCGATACGTGCCGTATCAAGGAAGGTTCCGCATGAACCGCACACGAACGAACAGCCGTCCCACCCGCGCCCGCGGCGGAGCCCCGGGCTCCGGGCGCTCCGGCGGTCCGCGCCGCTCCCAGGGCTCGGGGCGCCGGCCGGCCGCTCCCCAGGGCGAGTTCGCGCTGCCGAAGACGATCACTCCGGCGCTGCCCGCCGTGGCGGCGTTCGCCGACCTGGCCATGCCGCCGGCCCTGCTGGCCGCGCTCGGCCGCGAGGGCGTGACCGAGCCGTTCCCGATCCAGGCGGCGACCCTGCCCAACTCCCTGGCCGGCCGTGACGTGCTCGGCCGCGGCCGCACCGGCTCGGGCAAGACCCTCGCCTTCGGCCTCGCCCTGCTGGCCCGTACGGCGGGACGCCGGGCCGAGCCGCGGCAGCCGCTCGCCCTCGTCCTCGTCCCCACCCGCGAACTCGCCCAGCAGGTCACCGACGCGCTCACCCCGTACGCCCGTGCCGTGGGGCTGCGGTCGGCCACCGTGGTCGGCGGCATGTCGATCGGCAGGCAGGCCGGGGCCCTGCGCGCGGGGGCCGAGGTCCTCGTCGCGACGCCCGGACGCCTGAAGGACCTCATCGACCGGGGCGACTGCCGGCTGGACGACGTCGAGATCACCGTCCTGGACGAGGCGGACCAGATGACCGACATGGGCTTCATGCCCCAGGTCACCGCCCTGCTCGACCAGGTGCGCCCCGACGGGCAGCGGCTGCTGTTCTCGGCCACCCTCGACCGCAACGTCGACCGGCTGGTGAAGCGCTACCTCACGGACCCCGTGGTGCACTCCGTCGACCCGTCGGCGGGCGCCGTCACCACGATGGAGCACCACGTGCTGCACGTGCACGAGACGGACAAGCACCGCACCACCACCGAGATCGCGGCGCGGGACGGCCGGGTCATCATGTTCCTGGACACCAAGCACGCCGTGGACCGGCTGGTGAAGCACCTGCTGAAGAGCGGCGTCCGCGCGGCCGGCCTGCACGGCGGCAAGTCCCAGCCCCAGCGCACGCGGACCCTCGCCCAGTTCAAGGACGGACACGTCACGGCGCTGGTGGCGACCAACGTCGCGGCCCGCGGCATCCACGTCGACAACCTCGACCTGGTCGTCAACGTGGACCCGCCCACCGACCACAAGGACTACCTGCACCGTGGCGGCCGTACGGCCCGTGCGGGCGAGTCCGGCAGCGTCGTCACGCTGGTCACCCCCGACCAGCGGCGTGAGGTCGGCCGGCTGATGGCAACGGCCGGCATCACCCCGCAGATCACCCCGGTCCGGTCGGGTGAGGCGGAGCTGACCCGCATCACCGGCGCCCAGGCACCGTCCGGCGTGCCCGTCGTCATCGCCGCGCCGGTCGTGGAGCGTCCCCGGCGCGCCGCGTCCGGTGGCTCCTCGTCCCGTGGCCGCCGTGGCCGCGGCGGCCAGGCGGGCCGCACCGCGCAGGGCGACGGCACCGGCCAGGCGGGGCAGGGGCGTCCCGCGCAGGGCCGCTCCGCGCAGGGCGGCCGCTCCGCGCAGAGCCGGTCCGCGCAGGGCGGCTCCGCCCAGGGGCGGCCCGCCGGGGAGGCACCCCGGCGCAGGCCGCGGCGGCAGTCCACCGGCGAATCGGCGGCCTAGGCCGGACCACGACGGGGCCCGCCACGGGCCCCGTCCCCGGGCCTCCCGCCGGGGCTCTCACCCGGCCGGACGGCCCTCACGAACGGCAAGCTCCTCGAAAGCCCGGACCCTTCCCCCTGTGAGGCATCATGCGCTGCGTCATCGCCCGGTACCCGTTCGACCTGACCAAGGACGGAGTGCTCAGCTCGATGAAGGGCATCACTCCCGAGCCCATCGCGGGTGAGTCCGTCACCATCGGCCGCCGCCGCTACCCCGTCAAGCAGGTGGGCGCGGTCGTCACCCGCCAGGACCGCCGCGACTTCACCGCCGGCGAGGTCACCCGGGCCATGGCCCGGCTCGGCTTCACCTGCCACCCCGACCCCGAGGCCGCGCCCGCGCCCGCCGCCTCCCCGGTGCAGACCGCGTCGGCGCTGCTCGGCGGCGCCTCGCCGCTGGAGGGCTGAGGCCTCGTCGGCACGCGGGACGGACGCGGGCCCCGGCGTCAGCCGACGGCGGCCAGACCGGTCGCCCGGCCCTGCTCGTCCCACCGGACCTCCAGGACCCGCTCGACGGCGTCCCGGTCGACCGGGCCGAACACGTGCGGGAACAGGACGCCTTCGGCCACCCCGGGCGGCGGGGCCGGGGCGGCCGGCTCCCACACGCACGGCGCGGTGAGCCGGCTCTCGTCGACGACCAGGGCGAGCAGGGGCCGCGGAGCGGTGCGGTAGAAGGCGTTCACGACGGCGAGGGTCGTCTCCTCGTCCGGGGAGCAGTGGACGAAACCGTCCTCGGCGAGGGACGCGGGCGCGTACGGCCGGCCGGGATCGGCTTCCCAGTCGGCGCGGGGTACGACGTGGTAGATCATCGTCCGATTGTCCCAGCGGCCCGCCCGCACCCCCTCACCCCGAGGGCGTGGCCGCGGTGGTCGGGCGTGCCGTCGGCGCGTCTCCGGGCGGCGCCGACGTCGCCGGTGCCGGCGGACCGACGGACGACGACGTGCTCGGGACGGCGGACGACGACGCGCTCGGGACGGCGGACGGCGTGGTGGGGGCGGACGGGCCGGGGGCCGTCGTCTCCGGCGCCTGGCCCGGGCCCCGGGACGGGGCGGCGGACGGACCGGGCAGGGACGGCGAGGGGACGGCCGGGGGCGGGGCCAGCGGGACGGTCGGACGGGCCGGCGGGCCGGGGTCCGCCCACCGGACCGGCAGCACGAGCAGCGCGGCAGCGGCGGCACAGGTCGCGGCGGCCCCGGCGGCGGCGCGCCGCAGACGGCGCCGGGACGCCGCCCGGCGGATCGCCTCGTAGCGGCCCGGCGGCGGACCCAGGAAGTCCGATCCGGGGCGCAGGACGACGAGCAGCGGGTCGTGCGGGTCGTCGTGCGCGGACCACGGGCCGTCCGGATCGTCGTCAAAGCGTGTGGTCAAGGCTTCTCCTCAGATGGACGCGGAGCAGTTCGCGGGCCGCGTGCAGGTCGGCCTTGACGGTTCCTTCCTTGCGCCCGGTGAGCACGGACACCTCCCGGATCGGCATGTCAGCGTAGTAGTGGAGGAGGATCGGCACGCGCAGTCGTTCCGGCAGGGACTGCACGAGCAGGCGCACCGACGGGTCGGCCTGCTCGGAGTGCGGGCGGACGGCTGCCTCCGCGGTGACCCGGCGCACGGCCCGGCGCTCGCGCTCCAGCTTGCGCCAGTGGTCCCGGACGAGGTTGGCGGCGGTGACGTAGAGGAAGCCGCGGGGCTCGTCCACGGACGTCCAGCGGGCCCAGAGCCGGGTGAACGCCTCCGAGGCGATCTCGTGGGCCGTCTCGTCGTCGTCGACGAGACGGCGGCACCAGCCGGCCAGGCGGGGGTAGAGGGCGGCGAACAGTTCGGACGCCGCCCTGTCACGGGACCGTTTCAACGCTCTCCATGGTCGGGGTGGGGGCAGGGGGAAGACGCCGGCGCGGGGGTCCGCGTTCCCGTGGTCACGACGGGGCGGGAGCCGTGGGCGCACCGGCACCGGCACCGGCACCCGCCGTGGTCGTGGCGGTCAGCTCGGCGAAGGCGATGACGTTGTCCCGGTAGCCGCGGCCGTCGTGCGGGCCGCCGCACGTGATGAGCCGCAGCTCCGGGCGGTCCACGTCCCCGTAGACGTCCTGGGTCGGGAAGTCAGCCTTCGCCACCGTGCGCAGGGACGTCACGGTGAACACCGCGACCGTGCCGTTCTCCAGGCGCGCCTCGATCCGGTCGCCGCGGCGCAGCCGCGCGAGGTGGCGGAAGACACCGTCCCCGTGGCTGCCGACGGTGACGTGGCCGAGGACGACCGACGGTCCCACCTGGCCCGGCGTGGGTGAGTGCCGGTACCAGCCCGCACGGTCGTGGTCCGTGACCGGCGGCACCTGCACCGTGCCGTCGGGCTGCAGCCCCAGCCGCATCACCGGGGTGTCGACCCCGATGGCCGGGATGCGCAGACCGACCGGGACCGACCGTCCGAGGGGCCGCGCCGGCCCGTCGTGGGCCTGCGCGGACGGCGCCGTCCGCGCGCTCGGTGCGCTCGGTGCGTTCGGTGCGCTCGCGGCCTCCTCGGACCCGTGTCCGCCGCCGCAGCCCACCAGCAGCGAGGCCGCCAGGGCGAGGCCGGCCAGGGCGCGCCCGGAGAACGGGGTCATGCCCCGGTCGCCCGGCGGCGGCGCACGACGAGGGCGACCGCGCCGCCCGCGAGGGCCAGCGCGCCGGCGCCCGCGCCGACGAGCCCGCCGCCGCCACCGGAGGACTCCGGCGTCGTCGTCCCGGTGTCGGGCGCGCCCGCGGGCACGGCGGAGACCTGTCCGCCGGCCGGGGGGCTGCTCGGCTCGGCGGACGGCGGGCTGCTCGGCTCGGCCGTCGGGGCCGGGGAGCTGACGGACGGCACCGGCGTGGGAACCATGCTCGGCTCGGCGGTGGGGGCGGGGCTCGGCGTGGAGACGGACGGCGGGCTGCTGGGGGCCGCGGTCGGGTCGTCGGCGAACGCGGGGACGGTGCCGGCCAGGACGGCGGTGCACGCGAGTGCCAGGGCACTGAGGATGGTCCGGCGCATGGGTCGCTCTCTCTCGTCGGTCGGTCGGTCCGCCCGCCCGCCCGTGGTCGACGGGCGGGGACGCATGGTCGCGTGGATCGCGGACCGAGCGGAGAGACGAGGCGGCGGCGGAGCGGGTTGTAAAGAGATGGCAAAGTCACCGGGCGTGCGTGCCGGGCCCGCTTCTCACGGACCCGTGACGTGCCGGGCCCGGCACCCGGCCCCGGCACCCTCGCGGACCTAGCGTGGCCGTATGCGTGTACTGGTCACCGGCGGTGCCGGGTTCATCGGGTCCCACGTCGTGGAGGCGCTCCGGGCCCACGGGCACGTGCCCGTCGGCTTCGACGTCCGCGAGGACCCCCGCGCCGACGTGCGCGACCCGGCGGCCGTCGCGCGAGCGCTGGCCGGGGTGGACGCCGTGTGCCACCAGGCGGCGATGGTCGGGCTCGGCAACGGGTTCGCCGACGCGGCGGAGTACGTCTCGCGCAACGACCTCGGCACGGCCGTCCTGCTCACGGCCATGGCCGAGGCGCGCGTACGGCGGCTGGTGCTCGCCGGGTCGATGGTCGTGTACGGGGAGGGCCGGTACGCGTGCCGCCGGCACGGGGTGGTGCGGCCCGGGCCGCGCGCCGTCGCCGACCTGGACGCGGGCCGGTTCGAACCCGCGTGCCCGGCCTGCGGCGCGGACCTCTCCCCCGGCCTGGTCGGCGAGGACGCCCCGGCCGATCCGCGCAACGTGTACGCCACGACCAAACTGGCGCAGGAGCACCTGGCCGCCTCCTGGGCCCGGACGACCGGCGCCGCGGCGGTGTCGCTGCGGTACCACAACGTGTACGGGCCCCGGATGCCCCGCGACACCCCGTACGCGGGTGTCGCGTCCTTCTTCCGCTCCGCGCTCGCCCGCGGCGAGGCCCCGCGCGTCTTCGAGGACGGCGGCCAGCGCCGGGACTTCGTGCACGTACGGGACGTGGCCGCGGCGAACGTCGCGGCGCTGGAGGCCGGGCCGCCGGCCGGGGCACTCACGGTGTACAACACCGGCAGCGGCGACCCCCGCACGGTGGGGGAGATGGCGACCGCCCTGTCCACCGCGTACGGCGGACCCGAGCCCGTCGTCACCGGCGAGTACCGCCTCGGCGACGTACGCCACATCACCGCCGACTCCTCCCGGCTGCGGGCCGAACTGGGGTGGCGGCCGCGGGTGGGGTTCGCGGAGGGGATGCGGGAGTTCGCGCGGGCGGAGCCGAGCGGGGAGTGACTCCTGGCGGCTCCGGAGCCTCGGGCGCCCGTCATGGGCGGGATCGCCCCTGAGCGCAGCCACCGGGGATGTCACGGACCGTGGCCCGCGTGGTCGGCACGCCGGCCGGCACCGGCCCCCGGCAGAAGGCCCGTCCCGAGCGTGCCCACGGCCCGGCCCCCCGACGTCCGCGTTTCGTGAGGAGCGTAGGTCCGTTTCGCCCGATCCGGGTTCGTAGGGTGAGAACCGTGACCACCTCGCCCGCCGCGGACGTCGACGTCGTACTGCCCTGCCTGGACGAGGCCGGGGCCCTCCCCTGGGTCCTGGCCCGGATCCCCGACGGCTGGCGCGCGCTCGTCGTCGACAACGGCTCCACCGACGGTTCGGCGGACCTCGCCCGCGCCCTCGGCGCGACGGTCGTGACCGAGCCGCGCCGCGGCTTCGGCGCCGCCTGCCACGCCGGGCTGACGGCCGCCACCGCCGGCATCGTCTGCTTCTGCGACTGCGACGCCTCCCTCGACCCGGCCCTGCTGACGCCCTTCGTGCAGGAGATCCGCGCCGGCACGGCCGACCTGGTGCTCGGCCGCAGGCGTCCGCGGGGCCGGGGCGCGTGGCCCGCGCACGCCCGCGCGGGCAACCTCGCCCTCACCCGGATGCTGCGCCGCCGCACGGGCGTGCGCCTGCACGACCTCGGCCCGCTGCGCGCCGCCCGCCGCGAGCGGCTGCTCGCCCTCGGCCTCACCGACCGGCGCAGCGGCTATCCCCTCCAGATGGTCGTGCGCGCCGCGGACGCGGGCTGGCGGATCACCGAGCACGACGTGCCCTACCTGCCCCGCACCGGTGCGTCGAAGGTGACGGGGACCTGGCGCGGCACCTGGCACGCGGTGCGGGACATGCGCCGGGTCCTGTCCGAGGATCCGGCGCGCCCGGTCCCGCGTGACACGGCCCGCGGCGGGAACTCATGGTGAGCATGGCGACCACACTCCTCGTCATCGCCAAGGAGCCGCGTCCCGGCCGGGTCAAGACCCGCCTCACACCGCCGTTCACCCCCGCGGAGGCGGCGGGGCTCGCCGAAGCGGCCCTCGCCGACACTCTGCACGCCGTGGCCGCCACGCCCGCTCGACGCCGGGTGCTGGTGCTCGACGGCAGCCCCGGCCCCTGGCTGCCGCCCGGCATCGACGTCGTTCCGCAGTGCGCGGGCGGACTCGACGAACGGCTCGCGGCCGCCTTCGCCGGGTGCGCCGGACCGGCCCTGCTCGTCGGGATGGACACCCCGCAGGTGACGCCGGAGCTGCTCACCGTGGACTTCTCCGACTGCGACGCCTGCTTCGGCCCCGCCGAGGACGGCGGCTTCTGGGCGCTGGGCCTGGCCCGCCCCGACCCGGCCCTGCTGCGGGGCGTGCCCATGTCGACGCCGGTGACGGGGGCGGTGCAGCGCGCCCGGCTCCTCGCCGCCCGGCTGCGGGTGCGCGACCTGCCGCGCCTGCGCGACGTCGACACCGCCGCCGACGCACGGGCCGTCGCGGCATCGGCCCCGCACACCCGCTTCGCCGCCCGGCTGGCCGCGTGCCCGGCGGTCACGGACCGGCGGGCGGTCCGGTGAGCGGCTCCGTGAGCGGCTCGGTGGACGGGCCGGCGAGCCGTACAGGTCGTCGACGTCACCGCCGGCCGCACGCGGACGGCACCGGCCGGCGCGGAGCCGCTCAGTGGACGTCGGGTGCGCGCCGGTTCGTGGTGCTGCGCCGCGACCGCAGCGCCAGGAGCAGGGCCGATACGCCGAACAGCACGGCCGTGATCAGCAGCCAGCGGGCCAGGAAGCCCTCCGCGGACAGCCCGGCGACCGACCGGTAGCGCCGGTCCACCCGGCCGCTGATCAGCGGCAGCCACACGAGCAGCAGCAGCCCGGAGAACGCGGCCGGAACCCGCACGTACATCACCCGCGAACGGCGCCCGGCCGCCCCCAGGCCGCGTACGACCGCCCGGTCGGCCACCGTGTACAACGGCAGCAGCACGAGGTCGTGCAGCAGTGCCGCCCCCACGAACCACAGCGCCACGCCGAACCAGTCACCGGCGAGCAGCCGCACACCCGCGTAACCGGCGAGCGCGAAGGAGCAGAGCAGCAGGAGGATCTGGAAGGGGCTGCCGAGCACGGGCCGCAGCCCGGCCGCGCGGCCCCGCCACCGCTTCGCCACGAAGCTCATCCCAGGTCTCCGAACGTCATCCGCGTCACCCACTTGGTGTTCAGCACGCCCGGCGCGGCGGGCACGATGATCCGCGCCGGATACCCGTGGTCCAGGCTCAGCGTCTCCCCGTTGACGGACAGCGCGAGCAGGGAGCGCGCGTCGGCCACCTGATTGGCGCGCAGCGCCCCGCTGCGGAAGGCGCCGCGCCGTTGCAGTGACTCGACGAACACGTCCGGCGAGCCGTTCTCGAAGCCCACGCGCGCGGCGAGGTCCCGCAGCCGCACGCCGCGCCACCACTGGTCGGACGTCGCCCAGCCCTCGACGCAGGCGATGGGCAGCGCCGCGCTGTGCTGCTCCATGTCCAGCAGCTCGGCCCGGCTGAGCCGGACGGTTCCGGTGCGCCCGGTGACGACGAGCCGCCAGGCGTCCGCACGCGTCTCGGCCGGGTCGATGCCGACGTACGCGGCCGTCTTGTTGATCTGGAACCCGTTGGGCCCGCTCCCCGGCTCCGGCCCGCCGTGCGGCGAGAGCACGGCCGTCTCCCGCAGCGGCCCGTCGAAGCTGCGTCCGGCGTTGGTGACGAACATCAGCAGCGAGCCGCCGCCGACCGTCCACAGCGCGCCGCGCCGCGACACGGTGGGCGGGTCGGGCCGGGGGGCGGCCAGATCGTCCTCGGTCCCGTCGCGCATCGCCCGCAGGGCGCGCAGCGCGAGCGGCATCTTGAGCGCGACGTGCACGGCGAACGCGGCGAAGAACACCCAGGCCCCGTAGAAGTGCAGCGGGTAGAAGGAGCCGGGGAAGACGTAGTCCAGCTGGACGTCGAGCACCCCGGTCACGAACTGGAACAGCCCGCCCCCGACCAGCAGCAGCAGCGAGACCCGCTCCAGCCCGTGGGCGAGCGAGCGGACCGGCGGCAGCGTGAACAGCCGCGGCACGACCGACCACAGCTTGGCCAGCAGCACCGGGATCAGGGTGAGGCCCAGGGTGACGTGCACGCCCTGGTTGAGGCGGTACAGCCAGGCCGGGCCGGCCGGCCACGCGAAGAGGTAGAAGCCGAGGATCCCCTTGTCCGGGGTCTTGTCGTTGACCGGGTCCAGGCCGGGGTTGTAGGCGGCGTACGAGAGCAGGCCCGTCACGAACAGCACGGTGATGCCGACGAGCAGGACGAGGCCGAGCACTGCCGTGAACCGGCGGCCCCGCAACGGGCTGCGCCAGAAGCCCGGGGAGGAGGGAAGCCGTGGGGCGAGGTCGCGCATGTCCCGACCGTAGGCCGGTACCGGCCCCGGGGACGGCCCGCGACCCGTGACGAAACGCCGACGTCCGCCGTGTGCACCGTCCCGCGGTCGGTCATCCGGCCTACGGTGCCCGTGTGACCCGCCCCCGTCCCGGCCGCCGCGACCTCGGTGACCTGTACGCCGTCGTGCCCGCCGTGCTCCTCGTGGTGGCGGCCGTGCTCGTCGGCCGCCACCTCCAGGCCACCGACCACTCCCTGCTGGTCGGCTGGCCGCCGCTGACCGGCCGCTGGGACCCGCACGCGGGCCCCGGCACGCCCGCGGCCGTCCTGCTGTCGGTGGCGGCCGTGGCGTACGGCCCGTCCGTCGCCGCCCGCCTGCCGTGGCGCGCCCTGCTCGCCGCGTCCTGGGCCACGGCCACGGCCTGGATCTGGTCCCTCGCCCTGGTCGACGGCTGGCACCGGGGTGTCGCGGTCCGGCTCACCACCCGCTTCGAGTACCTCAGGGGCGTCGACCGCTGGGACGACATCCCGGCCACCCTGCGCGACTTCACCCACCACATCCTGATCGACTCCCCCGACAACTGGCCCGCCCACATCGCCGGTCACCCTCCGGCGGCCACGCTCACCTTCGTGCTGCTCGACCGGATCGGGCTGCGGGGCGGGGGCTGGGCCGGGGCCTGGTGCATCACCGTGGGCGCCACGGCGTGCGTGGCGGTGCTGGTGGCGGTGCGGGCGCTGGCCGGCGAGCGGCTCGCCCGGCGGGCGGCGCCCTTCCTGGTGCTGGCGCCGGCGGCGGTGTGGACGGGCACGTCGGCCGACGGGTACTTCGCGGCGGTCGCGGCGTGGTCCGTGGCGATGCTGGCCCTCGCGGTCACCGGCCGCTCGCTGTGGTGGGCGGCGGGCTCGGGACTGCTGTTCGGCCTGACCTGTTACCTGTCGTACGGGCTGACGCTGTTCGTGGTGATCGGTGCGGCGGTGCTGTGGCTGGGCCGGCGCGGGGTGCGGGAGCGTCCGGTGCTGTTCGTGCCGCTGCTGGCGGGGGCGGCGGTGGTGCCGGTGGCGTTCACGGTGGCCGGGTTCGACTGGTGGGAGGCGTACCGCCTGCTGGTCGAGCGGTACTACCAGGGCGCGGCCGGCGTCCGCCCGTACGGCTACTGGGTGTGGGCCAATCTAGCCTGCACGGTGCTGATCACGGGCCTGGCGACGGTGGCGGGACTGCGGCGGGCCGGGGGTGTGCTCCTGGCCGGGCGGCGCGGCGGGATGCCGGCCACCGAGGACGGCCGGGCGGCGGTCCTGGTGACCGCGGGGCTGCTCGCCCTGCTGGTCGCCGACCTGTCCGGCATGAGCAAGGCGGAGACGGAACGCATCTGGCTCCCCTTCGCCCTGTGGCTGCTGCCGGCCTGCGCCTTCCTCGGCCGTCCGCGTGTGTGGCTGGCGGCGCAGGCCGTCCTGGCGCTGCTCCTGAACCACCTGCTCGCGACCGGCTGGTGAGCGGGCGCCCGTCCGCCGGCACGACGCGGAAGGGCCCGCACCTTCCGGTGCGGGCCCTTCCGTGCTGTTCGCGCGTGTTACGCGGGAACGATGTTCTCCGCCTGCGGGCCCTTCTGGCCCTGCGTGACGTCGAAGTTCACCCGCTGGCCCTCCTGGAGCTCACGGAAGCCCTGGGCGTTGATGTTCGAGTAGTGGGCGAAGACGTCGGCGCCGCCGCCGTCCTGCGCGATGAAACCGAAGCCCTTTTCGGCGTTGAACCACTTCACGGTACCGGAAGCCATGTTTCTCTCCTAGGCAGTGCTGGAGACCCGCACCCTGCGGATCTTCTCATCGCTGCGATGATCACCTGCCCGGAAAACCGGTAACGCAAAGGGCAACCACAACTGCAACTGACGTCGACCCTAGCACGGAATAGCGTGGCGGCCGGGGCAGCAAATCCCGGTGAAAATCACCGGTGGAATGGGAATGCGGATATCTTCACGGGTCACCGCGAATATCTGTTTCGCCGGTGCCAGGTTTTCACCCGCCGCCGCCTTCGGGCCGCTGGGCCGCGCGGCGCAGTTCCTCGTTGATCCGCAGCGCCTCCTCCAGGTCGTCCTCGAGCCGGACGATGCGGCAGGCGGCCTCGATCGGCGTGCCCTGGTCGACCAGCTCACGGGCCCGGGCGGCACGGCGCAGCTGCTGCCGGGAGTACCGGCGGTGGCCGCCTTCCGACCGCATCGGGCTGATCAGCTCCGCCTCCCCGAGGGCGCGGAGGAATCCGGGCGTGGCGCCGGTCAGCGCGGCCGCCCTGCCCATGGTGTACGCCGGGTAATGGTCGTCGTCGAGCCGGTCGGCGGCCTGCGTCCGGCCTCCGGCGCCCGGCCTGCTCTCCGAGGGCATGCCTACCTTCCCGCGGACCGCAAAGGGCACGGCCCGCCGTAGGGAATCCCGTTCCCCCACACCTGAACTCTAGTCGCGCCGGTCGGATACCTGCTGCGGCGAACACATATCCGACCGACGCGGCGAAGGTCAGGACGCCACCGGCGCCGGACCCACGAGTTCGGTCAGGACGTCCTCCATCGTCACGAAGCCCAGGACCGTGCCCGACTCGCCGGTGACGGCGGCCAGGTGGCTGTCCTCGGTCCGCAGGGCGGTGAGGGTGTCGTCGAGAGGGGTGTCGATGCGGACCCGGGTGACCCGGTGCAGGGCGCTCCGGGGGAAGGGACGGTCGCGCTCGGTGATGCCCAGGGTGTCCTTGATGTGCAGGTAGCCGAGCACGGTGCCGCCGGGGCCGGTGACCGGGAAACGGGAGTAGCCCGCCTCGGCGGCCAGGCGTTCCAGCTCGGCCGGGGTGACGGTGTGCGGGGCGGTGCGCATCTTGGGAGTGGGCACGAGGATCTCGCCGACCGGGCGGGTGCCCAGTTCCAGCGCGTCGCGCAGCCGCTCGCCGTCGGCCGGGGCCAGCAGTCCGGCCTCGCTGGCGTCCACGACCATGCGGGCCAGCTGGTCGTCGGTGAAGACGGCCTCGACCTCGTCCTTCGGCTCCACCCGCAGCAGCCTGAGCAGCGTGTTGGCGAAGGCGTTGATGCCGAAGACGACCGGCTTCAGGGCCCGGGTGAGCGCGACCAGCGGCGGGCCGAGGACCAGCGCGGTGGTCGCGGGGGCGGCCAGCGCGATGTTCTTCGGGATCATCTCGCCGATCAGCATGTGCAGATAGGTCGCGAGCGCCAGGGCGATGGCGAAGGCCACGGGGTGGACCAGGGCGTGCGGCATGTGGACGGCCTCGAAGACCGGCTCCATCAGGTGCGCGATGGCCGGCTCCGCGACCGCTCCGAGCACCAGGGAGGAGACCGTGATGCCGAGCTGGGCCGTCGCCATCATGGCCGACAGGTGTTCCAGGCCCCACAGGGTCATCCGGGCCCGCTTGTCCCCCGCCTTGGCGCGCGGCTCGATCTGGCTGCGGCGCACGGAGATCAGGGCGAACTCGCCGCCGACGAAGAACGCGTTGGTCAGCAGCGTCAGGGCGCCGATGAGGAGCTGCACCACGGTCATCGGGCCACCTCCGGCTCCCGGTGCGACGAGCCGACCGCGGCCACCGGCTGTGCCGGCTGCCCGTCCGGCTCCGCCGGTGCGGGGGCGGTGATGCGCAGGCGGTCGGCGCGGTGGTGGTCGATGTCCAGGACGTCCAGGCGCCAGCCGTCCAGGTCGATGACGTCGCCCTCGGCGGGGATGCGCGCCAGATGGGTGGCGACGAGGCCGGCCAGGGTCTCGTAGGGGCCGTCGGGCGCGGTCAGACCGATCCGCGCGAGCCGGTCCAGGCGGAGCGAGCCGTCGGCCTCCCAGGCCGCGCGGCCGTCCGTCCCGGCGGGGGCGGGCAGCAGGTCGGGCACCTCGACGGGGTCGTGCTCGTCGCGCACCTCGCCGACGACCTCCTCCACGATGTCCTCGACGGTCGCCACACCGGCCGTGCCGCCGTACTCGTCGATGACGACGGCCATGGTGCGGGTGGCGCGCATGCGCTCCAGGAGGCGGTCGGCGGGCAGGCTGTCCGGCACCAGGAGCGGCGCGGTGGCCAGCTCGGTGACGGGGGTGGCCGCGCGCCGCCCGGGCTCCAGGGCGAGCACGTCGCGGATGTGGACGGTGCCGATGACCTCGTCGAGGCTGTCCCGGTACACCGGGAAGCGGGACAGGCCGGTGGCGTGGGTGAGGTTGGCCGCGTCCGCGGCGGTGGCGTGGGCCTCCAGGGCCTTGACGTCCACGCGCGGGGTCATGACGTTCTCCGCGGTCAGCTCGCTCAGGTGCAGGGTGCGCACGAACAGCTCGGCGGAGTCCGCCTCCAGGGCGCCCTCGGCGGCCGAGTGCTGGGCGAGGGCGACCAGCTCCTCGGGGCTGCGGGCGGAGGCCAGCTCCTCGGCCGGTTCCAGGCCGAAGCGGCGGACGAAACGGTTCGCCGTGTCGTTCAGGTGCCGGATGAAGGGGCCGAACGCGGCGGTGAAGCCGCGCTGCGGGCCGGCGACGACCTTGGCGACCGCCAGCGGGCTGGAGATCGCCCAGTTCTTGGGGACCAGCTCGCCGACGACCATCAGGACGACGGTGGAGACGGCCACGCCGAGCACGGTCGCCACCGTGGAGGCGGCGCCGCCCAGGCCGATCGCCGTCAGCGGGCCGCGCAGCAGCGCCGCGAGCGACGGCTCGGCGAGCATGCCGATGACCAGCGAGGTCACGGTGATGCCGAGCTGGGCGCCGGAGAGCTGGAGGGTCAGGCCGCGCACGGCCTTCAGGGCGCCGTCGGCACCGCGCTCACCGGACTCGGCGGCGCGCTCCAGGTCACCGCGCTCGACGGTGGTGAGCGAGAACTCGGCCGCGACGAAGAGCGCGCAGGCCAGGGTGAGGAGGAGGGCCAGCAGGAGCAGCAGGACCTCGGTCACCGTGCCACCCCGCTTCCCTCACGCGCATACAGGGGGACTGGCGGGCCGTCCGTGGCACGGCCGGTACTGGGGGGCTCCATTACGGAACGGGACTCCTTAACGGGGTCGGTGGGGGTCGCTTGCGAACCGCCCGAGGTTTCCCTCACATGGTAAAGGACGAGCAAAGAGATCGGGAGTTCTCGGACTCCTGCGCTTCTACTCGCCTGTAGAGAACGGCCGGACGGCTCAGCTTGTTCCCCCGACGGCGGCTCCGGCGACGGGGCGGACTGGTAACTTCTACAGCGCTGTAGAGGGACGGGGTCGTGCCCCTTCCCTCACGACCGGTACGGAGTACGGAGTTCTCATGGCCCTGTGGGACCGCTTCAAGGAGTCCGCGTCGCAGATGCAGACGCAGCTCGTGGCGAAGAAGAACGACCTCAGGAGCGGCGCCTTCCGGGACGCGAGCATGGCGATGTGCGCCCTGGTCGCCGCCGCCGACGGGACGGTCGATCCCTCCGAGCGCCGGCGCGTCGCCCAGCTCATAGCGACCAACGACGTGCTGCGGAACTTCCCCGCCGACGACCTGCGCCGCCGCTTCGAGGACAACCTGGAGAAGCTGACCGCCGACTTCGCCTTCGGCAGGGTGAGCGTCCTCCAGGAGGTCGCCAAGGCCCGCAAGAAGCCCGCCGAGGCACGGGCCGTCGTCCAGATCGGCATCGTCATCGGCGGCGCGGACGGCGACTTCGACCAGGACGAGCGGGCCGTCGTCCGCGAGGCCTGCTTCGCCCTCGACCTGCCGCCGCACGAGTTCGACCTCTGACCGGCGGCCCGTCCGGGCGCCCGTCGACCCGGGCGCCTTCCTGCCGTAGATTCCGACCGGGCCCGCGTCACGGGCCCGGACCGCATGCCACCTGGGGAGCGCCGTGTTCGGACTGAGCGAGCTCGCGATCATTCTCGTCGTCGTCATTGCCGTCCTCGCCGCCAAGAAGCTCCCGGGCCTGGCCCGCTCGGCGGGCAGGTCGGCGCGCATCCTCAAGGCGGAGGCCCGGGCGGCGAGGGACGAAGAGCCCCCGGGGACGCCCCGCGTGATCCCCGGCGAGACGGTCAGGCGCGAGGACACGGGGGACGCCGGCCCCGGGCCGGCCCGGGGCGGTGCCCAGGCCTGACGGCCCGGCCGTACGCGGCTCAGGACGGGTCGTCCGGTACGGCGGACAGCAGGCTGTGCACGATCGGGCCCGCCGAGCCGCCGCCGGTGACGCCCTCCTCGACGACGACGGCGACGGCGACGTTGCCGCGGTGGGCGACCAGCCAGCCGTTGTTGTCCTGGTCGTCCGACACCTCGGCGGTGCCGGTCTTCGCGCCGACCTCGCCGGGCAGGTCGGCCAGGACGTGCGCGGTGCCGTCGGTGACCGTGGCGCGCAGCATCCCGCGCAGCTGGGTGACGACCTCGCCGGGGAGCGGCTCGGTGCGGGTCGCGTCCTCGTTCCCCGCGGTGACCGACGGCTGGTGGAACTCGCCGGAGACCGCGGTGGCCGTCACCGACGCCATGATCAGCGGGTTGGCCTGGACCCGGCCCTGCCCGATCATCGACGCGGCCTTCTCCGTCTCGTCCTTCGGTGCCGGCACGGACCCGTCGTACGTCGGGATGCCGACGTGCCACTCCTGGCCGACGCCGAAGTAGGTGCGGGCGACCTCGCCCAGCTCCCCGTCGCCGAGCTTGCCGCGCAGGCTGATGAAGGCGGTGTTGCAGGACTCCGTGAAGTCCTTGCGGAAGGTGGCGCCGGGGTGCTCGGAGGTCTCCACGTTGTGGAACTCCTTGCCCACCGTCAGGTGTCTGGGGCAGTCCACGACGTCGTCGGGCTTCACGGCGCCCTTGAGCAGCAGGGCGCTGCTGGTGACGATCTTCCAGGTGGAGCCGGGCGCGTAGGTGCCGGAGGCGGCGCGGTTGAAGCCGCCGGCCGGGGAGTTGGCGAGGGCCAGGATCTCGCCGTTGTCGATGCGCAGGGCGACGAGGGCGGCGTTCTTGCCGTCGGCCGCGGCGAGGGCCTCCTCGGCGGCCGACTGCCAGCCGGCGTCCAGGGTGGTGCGGACGGGCCGGCCGGCGGTCGCCGGGTCGGGTTCCGCACCGAACCTGGCCTCGGTGCGTTCGAGCTGTCCGGTGGCCCGGTCGATCAGCTCGACCGCGCCGCGCGGGCCGCCGCCGGACGAGCCGGCGATGCCGCCCAGCAGTGGGGCCAGGGAGGGGTGGTCGGCGCCCTTGAGGGAGGTCCCGGCGCGGTCGGTGACCTCGGGCGGGGCCGACTCCCCGCGCTCCAGCCGGAACTTCTCCGTGTCGCTCAGCCGGGGGTGGACCAGGGACAGCCGCCAGTCCACCTTCCAGCCGCCGTCCTCCTGCTCGCGCAGCGGCAGCCGCGACTCGTACGTCCAGGTGCCCAGGCCGGTGATCGGCATCCTGGCGGTGAAGGGAACGGTCACGGTGCCGTCTCCGGTCTCCTCCGCCTCCGGCGCCGCCGTCAGGCGGGGTTCGTCGATGTCCAGCCCGGCGGTGAAGCTCTGCAGCACCTCCTGGGCCTTGCCGGGACTGGTGGTGCGGCCGGCCGCGCTCGGCAGGCGCCCGGCGGCCCAGTCGGCGAGGAAGGCGCGGGCCTGCTCCGTCGCGGCGGGGTCCGGGCCGTCGTCGCCGCGGGCGAAGGGGCCGAGCCCGGCGGCGTACGAGCCGCCCGCGGCGATCGCGAGCACCACCGCGACGGCGCTGACGGCCCGCACGCCGCCCCGGGAGCGGCGGCGGCCGGGAGAGGTGGGACGAGGAGTGTCCGGCATCAGGGGTTCCTGTTCTGTGGGACGGGGCCGCGTCACCGGTCAGGCGGCGGCGAAGAAGTCGAGGACCGTGTCGGTGGCGTCCAGCGCGCTGCTGGTGCGGCCGAAGCCCTGGGGCGGGGTGAGGGAGGAGCCCGGCCAGGTGTGGCCGGCGTCGTGCACGACGAGCAGTTCGACCGTGGCCGCCGGATCACCGCCGAGGCGCCAGACGGTGCGGTCGAAGCCGCGTCCCCGTTCGGTGACCGGACGGCCGGCGCGTCCGGCGGCGGCGAAGGCCTCCGCGCTGTCCCGGGACGACCTGGTCGGCAGGATCGGCTCCTCGGGGTCCGGCGGCGGGGAGGGCAGGCCCGCGAGGGGGCGCACGGGGTCGTCGGCGCCGTGGACGACCAGGACGGGTACGGGGCCGGTGGGTTCGACGGCGGCGGCGCCCGAGGGCAGCTGGCCGGCGACCGAGGCCGCTCCCGCCACCAGGCCGGGGCGCTGGGCGGCGACGCGCAGCGCCATCGAGCCGCCGTTGGAGAACCCGGCGACGTAAACCCGCTCGGGGTCGGCGTGCTCGGTGCGCACCAGGTGCCCGATCAGCGCCTCGGTGAACCGCACGTCGAGGTCGGGGTCGGGGCGCCGCGGGGTCTTCCGCGTGCCCGCGCCCCAGCCCCGGTCGAGGCCCTCCGGGTAGGCGACGAGCATGCCGCGCGCCCCGGCGGCCTTCTCCAGCCGGGTCTGCTCGCGCAGCCCGGCGGCGTCCGAGCCCCGGCCGTGGAAGGCGACGACCAGGGGCCTGGGGCCGTCGCCCTCCGCGACCGGCCGGTGGAGGAGGTAGGCGCGGGTGCGGCCGTCCACGCGCAGGTGGCCGCGGGCGGCCGGCGCCGCGGTGGCCGTGCCGCCGGCCGGGGTCGCGCTCTTCGCCGCCGGCGCCGCGGGCCGTCCGGTGTCGGTGGCGCAGCCCGCCAGGGGGAGCGCGAGGACGAGGGCGAGCGCGCCGGGCCACCGGCGGGGGGACGGGGCGGGGTCTCGGAAGGAGCGCATGTCCCGAGAAGAGCAAGGGTCTTGGGCCGGTGTCCAAGATTCATATGAATGTCGGATCGATCAATCCCCGATATGATTACTGTTCGTGGACCTGGTGCGGCACCTAGAGTGCTTCGTGGCTGTTGCAGAAGAGTCACACTTCGGGCGTGCCGCGGCCCGGCTGGGCATGGCGCAGCCGCCGCTGTCCCAGCGCATCCAGCGGCTGGAGCGCGAGCTGGGTGTGCGGCTCTTCGAACGCAGCAGCCGGCACGTGACGATCACCGAGGCGGGCACGCTGCTGCTCGCCGAGGCCCGGGAACTGCTCGCCCGTTCCGAGTCCCTGCTGGCCGCCGCGCGCCGTATCCGCAACGGCGAGACCGGGCTGCTGCGCGCCGCCCTGTCGCCGGACGTCTCCGGGGAGACCGTCGCCGCGCTGCTCGCGGACTTCCGGCGCCGCCACGCCGGGCTCGAGCTGGAGCTGCGCGAGCTGTCGACCGCGCAGCAGCTCGCCGCGTTCGCCGCGCACGAGCTGGACGTCGGCATCGTCCACCACCCGTGCGACGTCGCCGGCCTCGAACTGGGACCGCTGCTCCGCCGCGACCTGGGCGTGCTGCTGCCGCGCGGCGCGGCGCAGGCCGCGCTCGGCGAGGTGCCGCTCGCCGCGCTCAGCGGGTACGACCTGGTCCTCTTCCCGCGCGACAGCGCGCCCGCGGTCTACGACGACCTGCTCACGGCATGCGCCCGGGGCGGCTACACGCCCGCCGCCGTGCGGCACGGCCAGGGCGTCAGCTTCGTGCGCGGCCTGGTGCTGTCCTCCGGGGCCGTGGCCCTGGGTCCCCGTGACACCCATCTGCTCGCCGCCGCCGACGGCCGGGACCCGGACCTGGTCTGGCGCCCGCTCGCCGGGGCCCCGCTGGCCTGGCGGCACTCCGTGGCCTGGCCGAAGGGGCGCGGTGACGCCGCCGTCGGCGCCTTCGCGGACGCGGCCACGCTCGCCCTCCGCACGACGGCCGACGCGCGCCCCGACGCCCCCTCCCGCCCCCTGCACCTGCGCCCGGCATCGGAGTTCTGGCTGTGACCGACACCGTCACCGGCCGTCTGCGCGCGGCCTTCGCCGACGCCGGGGTCACCGGCTGGCTGCACGCCGTCGACATCGATTCCGGGGCGCAGGTGGACGCCGGGGCCGACCAGCCGGTGTGCACGGCCAGCGTCCACAAGCTGTGCGTCCTCGTCACGCTGCACGAGCAGGCCGCGGCCGGGCTGCTGGACCTGACCGAGCGGGTCGAGTGCCCGCCGGCCGGCCGCACCCCGGGGCCCACGGGCATGGCCGCCATGCTCGACCCCGTGGCGCTGTCGCTGCGCGACGCCGCCTTCCTGATGATGTCCGTCAGCGACAACACCGCCGCCGACCTGCTGCTGGACCGCGTCGGTCTGGACGCCGTCAACCGCACCACGGCCCGGCTCGGCCTCACCCGCACGCGGGCCGTGTCGTCCTTCGGCGAGATGCTCGCCGCGATGCGGGAGGACGCGGGGCCGGCCGGCGCCCGGGCGCTGACCGATCCGCACGTCATCACCCGGCTGCGGTCCCTGGACCCCGCCCGCGCCAACCACAGCACCCCGCGCGACATGACCCGTCTGCTCGCCGCCGTCTGGCGGGACGAGGCCTGCCCGCCCGAGTACGGCGCCGCCATGCGCCGCGTCCTGGGCCTCCAGGTCTGGCCGCACCGCCTGGCCTCGGGTTTCCCCTTCGACGACGTCCACGTGGCCGGCAAGACCGGCACCCTGCCGACCCTGCGCAACGAGGTCGGCGTCGTCGAGTACCCCGACGGGGGCCGCTACGCGGTGGCCGTGTTCACCCGCACCGCCCACACCGCGGCCACCCTCCCGGCGGCCGACGCGGTGATCGGCACGGCGGCCCGGATCGCGGTGGACGCGCTGCGGGCGCCCTGAACGCACCGGGGCGGCCGCCCGGCGGGCGCGGTAGCCGTGGCGCCCGTTGCCGGTGATGCGGTTGCCGCGGAAGGCGTAGGGGCCGGGGGTGTTGCCGACCGCGATCCCGTCGCGCGGGTTCCCGTCGATCACGCACCCGGTGACGATGCCGCCCCGGCCGCCGACGGAGGTCGTGCCGCCGCCCTCAAGCCCGAGGACATACCGGGCGCTTTATCCCAATCCGGGGTACATAATCAGAACATGAGTACGGCAACGTATGAACTGCTGGCCGCTTCGGACGCGCTCAACGTGACCGCGGCCTTCCTCGGCGGACTGGTGGTCGCCGGCGTGCTGATCCTGGCCGTACGGCTCGGTATGAGGGCCATGGAGCAGGAATCGCCCCGTCCCCGCGCCGACGAACAGACCCACCTCCCCGCGACCGGCCCCGTCCGCGAGGAACGGGAGGTCCGGGAGCCCGACGAGATCCCGCTGAGCACCGACGGGAGCCCACGGCTGATGCCGTACCAGCTCCATCACGCGGGCAGCCGACGAGGGGCGGACCAGAGCCGGCGCCGTTGGCTGCCGGGGTCCAGCGGATCCTTCGGCAGCGGCAGCGTGGGACGCATCTGACCCACCGGCACCGCCCGTCCTCGTTCGGACGAGCACCGGCGTGCGGCGCCGCGGCGGCACGCCTTCACTGGAAGGGACCCCGCGTGTCCTCGCGGGAGCGGGTACGCACGAGGTCCCTGGAGGCGACATGGCCGGTCACCGGGCACGCCGGGCGGCGGCGGTGACGGTGCTGGCGGCCGCCGTGCTGGCGGGCTGCTCCGACGGCGACGGCGACAGCGGCGGCACGCCCACGGACCCCGCGAGCGCGGCGGTCAGCCGGGCCGCGTCGGCCGCGTCCTCGCTCGCCTCCGAGGGCTCCGACGCCCTCGCCTCGGCGACGGCGGAGGCCGGGCGGTGGCTCGACGACATCACGTCGGGCGCCGACGTCACGGGCGACGTGGCGGCGGGGACGCCGAGGACGGACGCCGACGGCCGCACCACGGTCGGGATCACCGTCCGCAACACGGCCGACGCGACGAAGTCCTTCGCGGTGCAGCTGAACCTCACCGACCCGGACGGCACCCTGCTGGACACGGTCGTCGTCACCGTCGACGACGTCCCCGCCGGAGGGTCGGGCCACGCCACCGCCCGCAGCAGCCACGACCTGTCCGGGCAGGTGCGCGCGGAAGTGGCCCACGCGGTGCGCTACTGAGGCGGCGCGGCCGGAGGACCGGCACCGCGCGGGACCGCGCCGGCCGCGTGGAGCGGGCCGGGCCACGGCCCGCGCGGCCTCCGGCCCGCTCCCGCGCGGCGCACCGCCGCTACCTCACCAGCCACGCCGTCGTGTCCGGCCCCAGCCTGCCGTCCTCCAGGGGCACGCTGGTCAGCACCACCTCGCCCGCCGGCAGGTCGACCGGAGCGTCCGAGAGATTGGTGACGCAGCGCCAGCCGTCCGAGCGGTCGAACTGGAGCACGCCGGACGGCACGTCGTCCGCCCAGGTCAGCGACTCGCCGTCGAGCAGCTTGCGACGCAGCCGCAGGGCCGTGCGGTACAGCTCCAGGGTCGAGCCCGCCACCCCGTCCTGGGCCTGGACGGAGTACTCCGCGAACCCCGGCGGCTGCGGCAGCCAGGCCCCGCCCGCGCCGAAGCCGTACGACGGTCCGCTCGTCGTCCAGGGCAGCGGGACCCGGCATCCGTCGCGGCCCTTGCGGACGTGCCCGGTCTGTTCCCAGATGGGGTCCTGGAGGACCTCGGTGGGCAGGTCGGCCACCTCGGGCAGGCCGAGTTCCTCGCCCTGGTAGACGTACGCCGAGCCGGGCAGCGCCAGCATCAGCAGCGTCGCGGCACGGGCCCGGCGCAGGCCCGCCTCCGCGTCGACCGCCGGCGCGTTGCCGCCGGACAGCAGCCAGGCGTCCGTGTCGGTGCCGGGCGGCAGGACCAGCCGGGACGCGTGGCGGACCACGTCGTGGTTGGACAGCACCCAGGTCGCCGAGGCACCGGCGGCGTGCGCGTCGGCCAGCGAACCGGCGATGATCTCGCGCAGCTCCGTCGCGTCCCAGCGGCCCTGGAGGTACTCGAAGTTGAACGCCTGGCCCAGTTCGTCCGGGCGGGCGTACAGCGCGCGCCGGGCGCCCGGGACCCAGGCCTCGGCGACCGCCATCCTCGGTGGGCTGTAGGCGTCGAGGATCTTGCGCCAGTCGCGGTAGACCTCGTGCACGTCGTCGCGGTCGTAGAAGGGGTGGGTGCCCGGGGCGAACTCCGCGAGCGCGGCCTCACTGCTCAGCTCGGGGGAGCCGAGGTCGCGCAGCGGCTCGCCGAGGTCCTTGACCAGGGCGTGGGCCACGTCGACGCGGAAGCCGTCGACGCCGCGGTCGCACCAGAACTTCAGCGTGGTGCGGAAGTCGGCGCGGACCTGCTCGTTCTCCCAGTTCAGGTCGGGCTGCTGGGGTGCGAACAGGTGCAGGTACCACTGGCCGTCGGGCACCCGCTGCCAGGCGCTGCCGCCGAAGACGGACTGCCAGTCGGTGGGCGGCAGCTCGCCGTGTCCGCCGCGGCCGTCCCGGAAGACGTAGCGGTCGCGGGCGGCCGAGCCGGGGCCCGCGTCCAGGGCCTCCCGGAACCAGGCGTGGCGGTGGGAGGTGTGGTTGGGGACCAGGTCGACGATCACCTTCAGGCCCAGCCGGTGGGCCTCGGCGGCCAGGGCGTCGAAGTCGTCCAGGGTGCCCAGGCGCGGGTCGACGTCGCGGTAGTCGTCGACGTCGTAGCCGCCGTCGGCCAGCTCGGACGGGTAGAACGGGCTGAGCCACAGGGCGTCGACGCCCAGGGCGGCGAGGTGGGTCAGGCGCTGGGTGATGCCGCGCAGGTCACCGAGCCCGTCGCCGTCGGCGTCGGCGAAGCTGCGGGGGTAGATCTGGTAGATGACGGCCTGCCGCCACCAGTTGGGGTCCCTGGACGACAGGTCGTGCGTGCTGGTGGTGCTGCGTACGGTCACGCGGTCTCCTTCGCGAGCGTGCGGGCGGCACGAATAGATCTGTCCACATCACCCCAAAAGTGAACGCGCGAGTGGCGGGACGCGCCGGTGGTCCGGGTCCGTCCGCTGGCGGACGCCCGGGCGCCGGCGCGCTTCCGGGGGCGGGCGGGCCGTGCGGCGTCCGGGTGCGGGTCACCCGGTTGGGTCTGTGGGGTGGTGGCGGGGGCGGGGTGGTGGTGCCGTGGGCCCTGTGACCCATCGTGGAGGGCGCCTGCCGGTGAAGGGCTCCTGGAGGCGGGGCCGAGGGCCCGGCCGCGTGCTCGCGCTCTCGGCCGCCCTGGCCGTGTCCGTGGCCGGCTGTTCCGTCGCCGGGCCGGGCGCCGGCCGGGCCGCCCGCACCGGGCCCGCGACCCCGCGGTCGGCGGCTCCGCTTCCGTCGGCCCCTCCGGCGTCGGCCGCCGCCCCGCCCGCGCTCACCCGGGCCCAGGCGAGCGCGGCGCTGATCACGGAGGCCGACCTGGGGGAGACCTGGGGACCGACGCTCGGTGCCGCGACCTGGCGGGACGACCTGCTCAAGGCCACCACCGGCGACGCGGACTGCCGGCGGCTGCTGGACGTCCTCTACACCGAGGAACTCCTCGGCGCCGCCCCCGCCCCCCGGGCGACGGCCGCCCTGGACGACAGCGCCGGCGGGGCCCAGCTCCACTACCGGATCACCTCCCACCGCGCGGCCGGCATCGACCGGACGCTGGCCTGGCTGGCGACGCTGCCGGACAGGTGCGGGCACGTCACCGCCGAGGCCGCCCGCGGGGCCGTCCGGGACGTCAGGGTCACCGGCTTGACGCTGCCCGACGCGGGGGACGCCCGGCAGGGACTGCGGGTGACGGTGACCGGGACGACGGCCGACGCCGGGCCCGCCGTCCTCACCGTGGACCTCGTCGCCGTACGCGTCGGCGACGACGTGATCCACCTGACCAACGGCGGCCTGGGCGAGCCGGCCGAGGACGCCACCCGGACGGCCGTGGAGGTCGGCGCGGGACGGCTGGCCGAGACCCGGCGCCAGGGGCGGGCACAGGTGTGATCCCGGCGCCGCCGGTCCGCTGGGGGGTGTCGTTCGGATCAGGCCGGCTCCGGACCACGGTGCCGTGCTGCCGACCCGAGCGGGGTCTGGCGCGTGCGGCTGCAAGGCGGAGGAGGGAGCCGACGCGGAGCGTCGGGGACCGACGACGAGGCCGCTGGGGGCACCTCCCACGCCTTCAGGGCAGTGGGGGAGTGCGTGCCGGACCCCGCGACCCCGGCAAGATCCGTACGGCGCCCGCTAGCCGTCGCGGTCGAAGCGCTGCCGGTGGCTGAGCACGTCGCGGGCGACGTCGTGGGCGGTGCGGCCCCGGGCGAAGGCGGCGCCGCGCAGCCGGGCCAGGGCCTCGTCGGCGCCGACGCCCAGTTGGGCCATGATCATGCCGACGGCCTGGTAGACCTCGTCGTGGCCGCCGCCCAGCCCGCTCAGCCAGGCGTCCACCCCGCCCCCGAGGTCGTACTCCTCCCCGCGCGGCAGCGCCATCAGGGCCGTGGTCATGACGCCGGCCAGCAGCCGGGCCGTGTTCAGCTGGCGCTCGGTGAGCCCTCCGGGTGTGTCGCGGTAGAGGTCGAACGTGCCGACGCACACCGTGTCGCTGCCCAGCGGCAGCGCGTAGACGGCGTTCACACCGACGGCGGTCGCCTGCTGGGCGAAGACGGGCCAGCGGGCGGCGTCGGTACCGGACCGCAGATCGCGGGCGAGCACCGGGGCCCCCGCCTCGGCGGCACTGACACAGGGTCCGTCGCCCAGGGTCGCCTGGATCTCCGCGAGGTACGAGGCCCGGTCGCTGCTCGCGCACAGCCGGACCGGAAGGCCGTCGCCGCCGCGCAGCGACACGCTCGCACCGGTCACCGGCAGCAGCCCGACCGCGACCGTGCAGAGGCGTTCCACCACCGCGCCGGGCACCTCCTCCGCGGGAGGTTCACCGTCCGGGGGCCATCGGGAGTCGTCGCCGGCCCGCACCGCCCACCGCCTCCTTCGCTCACGGCCGGATGCCCGACTACCCGTGACCGACCGGAGGAAACCGGCAGGTCCAGGCCTTACAGCGGGGGCTGCGCGGGCGCCGGCCCGAGCGTGGTCGTGCCGGGCGCCGTGCGGTGCCCGAGGCCGGTGCGGTAGGCGTCCAGGGCCGCCTCCACCCGCCCGGTACGGCGCAGCAGGTCGCCCAGCAGCCGGCACAGGTCGGCCAGGTCACCGGCCGCGCCCGCCCGCTCCAGCAGGCTGAGCGCGCGCACGTAGTGCTCCTCGGCGGTCTCGGTGTCGTCCGCGTCCTCGGCGATGATGCCGAGAAGGCGGTGCGCGCCCGCCGCGTGCACCGCACCGCGTTCGGAGGACAGGTCGTCCAGCACCCCGTGCAGCAGCCCGGCCGCCTCCGCCGACTTGCCGCGCCGGTGCAGCACGTCGGCCAGCTCGACGGCGACCTGGCTGCTGTAGAGGGCGGCGCGGGTGACGGACAGCATGTCCAGGGCCTGCCGCATCTCCTCCTCGGCGCGGGCGAGTTCGCCGTTCTGGGCACAGACGTAGCCGCGCATCCAGTGGCAGTTGGCCAGCTCGGTGCGCAGTTGCAGCGTGCGGTACAGCTCGGCCGCCTTCGCCAGGGAGGCGTCCGCCTCGGCGAGGCGGCCCTCGGCGAGCAGGGTGCGGGCGACGGAGCGGTGCATGCGGGCCACCAGCGCCGGGTCGCCGGCCCGGGGCGCGAGGGCGAGGGCCAGTTCGGCGGCCTGGGCGGCCCGCGCGTGGGCGCCCATGTCCATGTAGGGGCCGATGACGCTGGCGTAGAGCAGCAGCAGCGCGTCGGGGTCGTGCAGGCCCCCGCGGTTCAGCTCGTCGAGGGCGGTCTCCAGGAGGTAGACCGCGTACCGGAGTTCACCGGCGAGGTAGTGGGTGAGGGCCCGTCCGCGCAGGGCCGGGACCCGGGCCGGCAGCGGCGCGCCGATGTCGGCCAGGCACTCCTCGGCCCGCTCGAAGTACCGCCGGCCGGTCGCCAGCTCACCGGTCTCCACCGCGCACTCCCCGAGGCCGAGCAGCGCCGCGGCCCGCTCCTCGGGCAGCTCGTACGCCTCGGCCTCGGCGAGCAGCTCGCCGTACTGCCCGGCCGCCTGCTCGGCGCCGCCGGTGGCCAGCGTGCGCCGCGCCTCGGTGAGCCGGAGCCGCAGGTCGGTGGCGAGCCGTGCCGGACGCCCGGTGACCAGCTCCTCGTAGCCCACGCCGAGCCGCTCGGCGAGGTGCCGCAGCGCCTCGTCGGAGGGCCGGACGCGGCCGGCCTCCAGGGTGGAGATGTACGCGGGCGTGTACGCCGGTTCGGCGAGCTGCCGCTGGGTCATTCCGCGCTCGGCCCGCAGCCGCTGCACCCGGCGCCCGATGGTCACCCGATCTTCACGGTCCCCCACTGCCAACTCCCCTTGTGGCCTCTTGCCGTTCGGCTGCGACGGCCCTAGGTTAAATCGTGGATTAAGCATGCTTAACAGCGCGCCTGACACCCTCCCACACCTTCCCCCAGAGGACGCCGTGCCCGACCGCACACGCATCGCCGAAAGGTACGCCAGGGGCGTCGTCGCCGCCGTCGCGGCCGTGGCCGCCCTGGTCCTGGCCGGCAACGCGGGCCCGGCCCAGTCGGCGGAGCGGCACCCGGGAGACGTGACCGGCCGGGCGGCGGACGCCGGCGCCTCGCTCACGTCGGCCGTCCGGCTCGACGGGGGCACGTGGGCGCCACGGCCCGGACCGCGCTGAGCCCCGGGCCGGTGCGGCGGGCAGGCGCGGAGCCCGCGCCGCCCCTCGGGCCCCTCAGTCCGGCAGCGCCTCGCGCAACGCCTCGTCCAGACGCGCCGCCAGTTCCGCGTCGCCCGGTGAGTCGTCCGAGAACAGGGCGCCGAGCTGGGTGGTGAAGGTCTGGGTGAAGGCGCCGTACAGCGGCGTGCGGGGGCGGTGGACCGCGTGCTGCAGGGCCGGGAGCAGGGTCCGGCGGGCGTAGGCCGGCCGGCCCGCCGCGTCGCGGGGCATGGTGTCGGCGCCCTCGCCGGTGGGGCCCGCCGACGGGGCTGCGGCGGGCACCGCGCAGGTCACGGTGTCGTCCACGTACGCCGAGGCGCGGGTGGCCGCGAACCCGGCGTCCAGCAGGCAGCGTTCGCTCTCCTTGCCGGTGAGGTACCTGATCAGCTCGGCCGCCTTGCCCGACCGCTGGGACGCCGAGGTCACGGCGAGGTTCTGGCCGCCGAGCACGGCCCGGCCCGGCAGCGCGGTCACGCCGAGCCGGTCGCCGGGGAACGTCTGGGAGAGGGCCGCGTAGGCGTACGGCCACTGCCGCAGGAACGTGGTGCGCCCGGCGGCGAAGTCGCCGAGGGAGGCCGCCTCGTCGGAGTGGACCGCGTCCGGGAGGACGTACGGCGCCGCGGTGCGGGCGCGCAGCTCGGCGATGCCCTGCGTCAGCTCCTCGACGGTGGCGTCGTAGTGGCCGTCCTCGTCGGTGAGCGTGGTGCCGGGTGACGCCGACGCGAAGGCCTCGACGGCGTTGACGGTGCGGCCCTCGTACGCGGCCAGCTGGGTCGTCCAGCCCTTCTCGTAGCCGGCCGGCTTGTGGTCGTCGAGGGTCTCGATCAGTTTCCTCAGCCGCTTCCAGTCCACGCCGCCGCCCAGGTCGGTGTGCTGCACGCCGGCCTGCCGCAGATGGTCGCGCCGGTAGTAGAGCAGGCCGACGTCGCTGTTGAACGGCACGGCGTACACCGCGCCGTCCCAGCGGGCCGTGCTCGCCACGGGGGCGATGACGTCCTCGTCGAGCAACGACGCGGGCAGCGGACCGATCAGGCGCGCCGCGGCGAACTCCGGGACCCAGGTGACGTCCAGGTTGACCACGTCGTAGGCGGCGCTGCCGGACTGGAGGGCGCCGAGGAGCTGACTGCGCTGCTCGTCGGCGTTGCCGGGCAGCTCAACCAGCCGGGCGCGGTAGCCGGAGCCGGCCTTCTCCTGCCGGGCGTTCCAGGCCTCGATGAGCCGCTGCCGGACGCCGTTCTTGCCGGTGACGTCCCGGCCGCTGGCGACCACGATGTCGCCGGGCACGTCGGCGGACGGCGGCGCCGCGGGTCCGCCGGCGGCGTCCCCGTCGCCGCCGGTGCAGGCGGTCGGCAGGAGCAGGGCCAGCGCGGCCGGCAGGGCCCACCGGGCCGCGAGCCGCCGCCGTGAGAGCCGTCGCGGCATCAGTCCTCCCCCGTTCCGGTGCGCGCGACCTCGTCGAGCAGGGCGGCACCGAGGTCGTCGTCGGCGTCCAGGCAGCGGCCGCCGCTCGCCTCCGAGATCCGGGCGTCCGGCCTCCCGGGGTCGCAGCCGCCGCCGGTGAGCGAGACCATCGCGACCGGCACCCGCACCGCACGCGCGAGGGCGAGGACGTCACCGAGCCGGTCGCCGGTGAGCCGGGCCGCGTCCTCGTCGTCGGTGACGTAGACGATCAGGCCGGGGCGCTCGTCGTCGGCGCCGCGCCGCTCCATGTCGTCGAGGGCGGCGCGCAGCGCCCGGTACGGATCCGCCTGGGCGTCCCGGACCTCGGCCACCCGGTCGACGGTGCGCTCGGCGTCCTTGCGGGCGTGGCGGCCGAAGGGCAGCAGGGTGTCGTACGGGTCCCCGTCCTCGCCGTACACCGCCCACACGCCGTACTCGTCCCGTGCGCCGAGCCCGCCGAGCGACTGCTTCAGCAGGCCGGGGCCGCCGCTCGGGCCCTCCCAGCGGCCGGCCATCGAGCCGGAGCTGTCGAGCAGGAACAGCACCCGGCCGGGCCCGCCCGCACCCCGGTAGCCCTCCAGGGCCGCCTCCATCGCGTCCCGGCCGGCCGACTCGGTCAGCGGCGACGGCGCCCACAGCACCCCGTCGATCTCGTCGGTGGTGTCCAGCAGGGCGCGGCTGCCGGTGGCCGCCCGGAACCCGTCCCGGGCGAACGCCTCGCGCCCGCCCTCACCGGTCAGCCAGGTGCGGAAGCGGCCGGCCGCGTCGTCCCGGGCGGCCTCGTCGCGGTCGGCGCCCTGCCAGCGGACGCGGACGAAGACGGGCTCCAGGCCGGGCACGTCGCCGGGGTACTGGGCCATGCGCGGGGTGCGGCGGGCGCTGTCGCAGCCGACGCCGCTCTTCATCAGGAACTCGGGGACGAGGGCGGCGGTGCGGTCGTCCACGGCGTCGTCGTCGGGCAGCGTGCACAGCAGGTCGGCGGCGGTCGGGGAGGGCGGCCCGGGCTGGGCGACGCGCTCCTCGGCGCGGCGGGGGTCGCCGGTGCCGGTGCCGGTGCCGGTGCCGGTCTTGGTGCCGGTGCCGGTGCCGGCGTGCAGGCCGACGGTGGCCAGCAGGCCGGCGTCGGTGAACTCGGGGTCCGGCCGCCGTACTTCGGCGTCGGCGCGCCGGGCGAGCAGGTCGCCGATCATCCGGTCGAGCGGGGGGCCGGTGCGCTCGTCCAGCGACTCGGCGGCGAACTCCTGCGGGACGGCGAGCACGATCGGGGAGTACGCGAACGCCTCGTCGTCCGGCTCCAGTACGGCCACGGCGTCGGTGTCCTGGCCCTCGGCCACGCGGGCGACGTCGGCGCGCGAGCCGGGTATCCAGACGTCCGGCTGCGGGCCGACGTCGCGCTGCGGGTCGGTGTCGTCGTCGCGGGGCTCCTGCCAGGCGCCGGTCCGCTTGCGCAGAGCGGTGACCACGTCGGCGGCACCCGCGCTGTAGACGGTGATGCCGCCGCGCCGGCAGCCGTCGCCGGTCGTGTTCTCCTCCGATGTCAGGTACGCGTCCGCGGCGGCCCGCACCGTCGTCTCCAGGTCGGGGTCGGTCAGCACGCGCAGCTCCAGGGGCGGGGCGCACGAGACCGACGGGTCACCGGCCGTCGCGACGAGCCGGTACGAGCCGATGCCGACGACGGCGAGGAACGTCAGCAGCAGCACACCGGTCCCCACCCGCCCCGGCCACCGTCCCGCCCGAGGCCCTCCGCCGCCACGCGTGCCCGGCCCCCCGGACCTCCCGCCCGAGCCGGCCTTCCGCCCCCGCGGGCCGTACCTCCACCCCGGTCCGCCCCCTTCCGCCGAGCTGCCCCTCCTCCCCGGCCGACCGCCGGTCCGCCCCGGCCCGCCCTCACGCCCCGAGCCGTTCCCGCTCTCCGGGCCCGCCCCCGGCCGACCGCCGGCCCCCGCGCCCCCGCCCACGCCCGCCCCGCCACCGACCTCAGCCGCCCGGCCCGCCTCCACGCCACCGCCGGACGCACCCCGGCCCACGTCCACACCGCCGCCGGACTGCGTGCCCCGACCTGCTTCCGCCCCGCCGCCGGTTTCCACGCCCCGGCCCGCTTCCACGCCACTGCCGGGCCCCGCACCCCGGCCCGCATCCACGCCACCGCCGGACTCAGCAGCCCCACGCCCCGACTCCGGGCCCCAACCTGCTTCCGCCCCGCCGCCGGACCCCACACCCCGGCCCGCACCCACGCCACCGCCGGACTCAGCCGCACCACGCCCCGACTCCGCACCCCGGCCTGCCCCCGTCCCGCCGCCGGACTCCGCACCCCGGCCCGCATCCACGCCGCCGCCGGACTCAGCAGCCCCACGCCCCGGCTCCGCGCCCCGGCCTACCCCCGTCCCGCCGCCGGACCCCACACCCCGGCCCGCACCCACGCCACCGCCGGACTCAGCCGCACCACGCCCCGACTCCGCACCCCGGCCTACCCCCGTCCCGCCGCCGGACTCCGCACCCCGGCCCGCATCCACGCCACCGCCGGACTCAGCAGCCCCACGCCCCGACTCCGCACCCCGGCCTACCCCCGTCCCGCCGCCGGACTCCGCACCCCGGCCCGCACCCGACCGGCCGTCGGCCCCCGCGTCCTCGGCCGCACCCGCCCCGCCACCGGACTCTGCAACCCGGCCCGCTGCCGCCCCGCGCCCCGACTCCGTCCCCCGACCTGCCCCCGTCCCGCCGCCGGACCCCGCACCGCGGCCCGCGTCCACACCACCGCCGGTCCCCGCGACCCCGGCCGCGCCCGCCCCGCCGTCGAACTCGGCCGCCCGGCCCGCATCCACACCGCCGCCGGACCCCGCACCCCGGTGCACATCCGCACCGTGCCGGGCCTCCGCCTCCCTTCCAAACCGTGGCCGGCCGACGGCGCCTCCGGACCGGCCGGACAGGTTCCCTTCTGCCGGGCCCGGCCGCGGTGGGCGCTCCTCGCTCTCCTGCCGCCCGTTCCGCCCTGACGGACCCGCCCCCGTCCCCCGCTTCCCACTGCCCCCGGGCGGCTCCGCGCCGGGTCCCCGCCCGTTCCCGGCCTCGCCGCCGTTCCCGGCCTCGCCGCCGTCCCCGGGCCCGTCGCCGGACCCGTCCCGCTGCCCGGACGGCGGCGTCACCTCCGTGCCTCCGGGGCCGCGCTTCGCGGGGTGCGTCAGGCCGGGCGCGGAGCCCCGGTGCCACGGGAAGCGGCCGTGCGCCCCACCGCCGGAGGCACCCGCCGCGAGCAGGACGTCCTCCTCCGGCTCGGTGCGGCTCTGCGGTTCCCACGGGTCGCCGCGCACCGTCCGGTGACCGCCGCCGGTCATCCGGGCGCGCAGCGCGTCCGCGAGGCCGCGGAACCACACCTCCTCGTCGCCGTTGTCCAGCAGCGCCACGAGTTCGTCGGTGAACGGCGTCGGCGTGCGCGGATCGCCCGCGTCGATGCGGTGGTTGGCCTGCACGCTCATCAGCAGCAGCACCCGCCGCTTGTCGCGGAAGGTCTCCCGGACCCAGGCGGCGTTGCCCGCGAAACAGCAGTCCAGGACGACCACGATCCGCCGCGCCTCACTGGCCGCGAGCACCGTCAGCACGGTCGTGAACATCTCCGCACCCGGGAAGACCGCGTGCCCGCCCGCGACCACGCTCGCGTTGCGCATCTGGAGGAACAGCTCGTCGCCCGCGCTCGGTATCGCCCCGTGCCCGGCGAAGTACAGCAGCAGGACGCCCTCGGCCTCGTCGGCGGCCGTCCGCAGCGCCCGGCCGAAGTCGACCTGGTCGGGCGAGCGGCACACCGTGATCTCGCGCTCGCGGAACACCCCGCCGCGCCGCAGCGCGTCCCGCAGCCGGTTCAGGTTGTGCCGGACCGCGGGAAGGTCGCCGGGCACCCCGTACGGCGGCTCCGTGAGGTCGTACTCGGACACCCCGACCAGCAGCGCCCGGTTCGCCTGCCCCCGCGGGTCGTAACCGGTCACCGGCCGCCTACCTGTCGTCGAGGTTCACCGGCTCGACGCGCGCCTCGGGCGGCTCGCCGTCCTCCACCTCGCTGCGGTTGGCCCGCCAGGCCGCCACGGCCCCCTTGACCTGGTCCAGCACCTCCTGGACCACCACGGCCGCGCCGCCCCCGACGAACGCCACGACGATCTCCATGCCGACGCCCATCGGGGCACCGGTCTCGTCGGCCCGGCGCCGTTCGTCGATGCGCAGCCGGCCGGCGCGGACCAGCTCGTCGAGCGGTTTCTCCCGTTCCAGCCACTTGTGCAGGGCGCCGATGTCGCTCTCGCTCGCGTTGCCGTCCAGCCGGACACGGACACCGCGCGTCACCACTCCATCCCCCTCAGCCATAACTCACCATGATGGCACCCCTGTTGTGCACAGGGGAGGGTTCGTACGCCTCCGTCACGATGCGCGCGCGGGCGCACGCGTCGGCCGAGGGCCCGCGGAGGGGGCGTCAGCCCTGGGTCTGCAGCCGGCTCAGCTTCCGCTGCACATGGTCCAGCGCGCCCTCGCGCCGCCCGGGGACCCGGCCCCGCAACGCGGCGAGCCCGGCGCCCAGTTCGCGGGCCGCCGCGGTGTCGCGGATCCGGCCCCACTGGTGGTGCGCCCGGTCCACGGCGGCCTCCACGGCGGGCGTCCCCGGCTCCTGCCCGGCCCGCAGGCGGGCCTCGGCCACCGCCAGCCAGGCCCGGCAGCTGCGCACCGGGTCCCCGGCGAACATCGCCAGGTCGGCCCGGACCTCCGCCCAGTGCAGCGCCTCCTCGGAGGCGGGCCCGAGACCGAGCGCGGCGGCCCGCTCGTGGCGCGCGGCGAGCGCGTCGGCGTCCCCGTGCCGCCCCGACCGCACGGCGGCGGCGATGACGGCGTGCGGGTCCCCCGCCACCGGGCCGGGCGCCGCCAGCACCAGGTCCGCGCCGCTCCCGCCGCCGTCGGCCGCGCAGCGGGCCAGCGCCTGCTGGTGCAGCTGGTCCGGCGGCGGCCGGTGCCCGCTGCGCAGGATCGTCGCGACACCGCGCATGTACGCGGGGGCGGCCACGGCACGCCGTGCGGGCGGCGGCGCGATGCGACCGTAAACGGCGTTGTTGCGGCCCGAGTCCAGCGGGTGGGTCCGCAGCCACTCCCAGGTCTCCTGGTCGGCGTGCAGATCCAGCAGCAGCGTCGTCGCGCCGCTGGGCCGCAGCCGCAGTTCCTCGCGGAGCCAGTGCCAGGGCAGGGCGGTGTAGCGGACCGTGGAGGGCGTCGTCCGGGCCAGCGCCAGATGCGGCAGGCGCTCACGCCGGTCCAGCTGGAGCTGTCCGGCGATGTACACGGTCAGCGGGCCGGGGGCCGCCGCGGCCGCGCGGAGCCGGGTGAGGACGGCCTGCGGCTCCAGCGGGTCGGCGAGTTCGACGACGTTGGCGGTGTCCGTCCCGGCCAGCACGGCGGGCGGCACGGCGGCGAGCACGGGAAGCACGGAGGCCGCGTCCACCAGGCACCCCCGGCCCACGGGCGACGCCGCGAGCAGCAGCACGGTTCCGGGCATGTCCCCTCCCCCTGTCGATCACGTACGGCAGCACGGTAACCGCTGCGGCTGCAAAGCGGGCACTCAGTCGTTCAGCCGCCGTACCGCGAACACGGTGGTGTCGTCGACCAGCCGGGCCCGGCTGTGCCGCAGGGTGCCGTCCCGGACGAGGGCCACCAGCCGCCCCGGCGCCGCGCTGCGCGGGTCGGCGGCGACGGCGCGGGCCACGTCCTCGGCGGGCCGGTAGAAGCGTCCCGCGGCGTCGCGGGCCTCGGTCACCCCGTCGGTGACCACCAGCAGCGTCTCCTCCGGGGCGAGGGCCAGGCGGTGCACGGCCACCGGCGGGCCGGGGACGAGGTCGCCCATGCCCAGCGGCAGCCCGCCGACGGCCGGCATGCGCCGCACCCCGTCCGGGCCGACCACCAGTGGAGGCTCGTGACCGAAGAAGACGGCGTTCACGGCGTCGGGCAGGTCAGGGGAGAACTCGATCAGCACGGCGGTGGCGAAACGGTCGCCGCCGGGCTGTCCGACGGCCGCCGTGTGCCTGCGGTGGCGCAGGATGCGGATCTCCAGGCGTTCGGCGACCGTCGCCAGGTCCGTCTCGTGATAGCCGGACTCGCGGAACGTGCTGAGCAGCGCGGCCGCCGTCTCCACCGCGCCCAGCCCCTTGCCCTGCACGTCGCCGACGAGGACACGGGTGCCGTGCGGGCCGGGCTGGACGTCGTAGAAGTCGCCGCCGACGCGGGCCTCGGTGTCCGCGGCGAGATAGACGCCCGCGATCTCCAGTCCCCCGAACACGTCCGGGAGGGGACGCAGCACGGTGCGGCGGGTGGTGTCGGCGATGTCCCGCATGTGCAGCATGCGCCGCTCACCGCCGACCCGGACCGCGGCGGCGGCCACGGCGATGAGGCCGCCGAGGACGACGAGGACCAGGCCGGAGGTCCCGGTCCGCTCGTGGTGCTGCCAGACGTTGTCGGCGAGGACGTAGACGGCGACCGCGAGCACCGCGAGCATCGCCGTGCCGAGCATTCCGCAGATGGCCGCCGCGATGCCGGGCACGAGCACCGTCCAGGAGATGATCTGGAAGGCGCCGGTGCTGACGTCGGCCACGGCGATGCCGGCGAGCAGCACCAGGGGGAAGAGCCAGGCGACGTTCCGGCCGCGCACGCTCAGCAACTCGTGCCGGGACACGACGTCGCCCCGGCCGGCGGCCCGGACGAGCCCTTCGAGCAGCCTCCACCGGCCGCGCACCGGCCCCCCGGAACGACCTCTCGCGCGACCCCTCACGGGCCTCAGCGAAACACGCGCTCCCACGGACCGCATCCTGACTTGCCCCCCGCCCCCGCCAGGTGTGCTCTGGAAGACGGGGGCGAGGAGAGAGGAGTGCTCCCATGGCTCACGCGGTACCCACGGGCAGGACGCCCGCCGGCGCGATCCCGCGCGGCACGACACCCGACGTCTTCGGCCCGCGGACCCACCTGGTGGCGAAGTGGGCGGTGCCCGTCGTGGCCGGACTGGTCTACGGCTACTGGGCCGCGGCCAACCGGCGCTACGGCGGCCCCGTCACCGGCTGGAACCTGCTGTTCGGCTTCATGACCGCGCTCGCGTTCGTGATCCTGTACGCCGTGGTCCGGGCGGTGGCGGCGCGGCTGCCGCGCGAGGGGCACGCGGTGCTGTGGGGCGCGTTCGCGGGCAGCGCGCTGGGCTTCCTGTACGCGCAGAGCGGCGTGGCCATGTTCACCTGCATCCTCGCGTCGCTGCTGCTGGCGGGCGCGGTGACCGCCGCGTTGTTCTACGTCTACTACTCGCGCGAGGACGCGACGGGTCACCGCGTCTGAAGCGCGCCGCCGGCAGCCCCCGGCGACGGCACGCGGGCCCCGGTCACCCGGCCGGGGCCCGCCCGTGTGCCCGGCCGGGGCGGCACCGTCCCGGCCGTGTTCGGCCGTGTTCGGCCGTTCGGAGCGTCCGGCGGGGCCATATGCAGTCACCCCGGTCGCCCGGGCCGCCCCGCGGGCCTTGCCTGGAAAGGTGCCCCGACGTCTTCGGAACGCCCTGTCGGCCGTCCTGGTCGCCCTCGCCTGCCTGCTCGCACCGTGCGGCACGCTGGCGGCCTGGGCGGCGTACGGGCTGGGCGACACCGGCCGGTACGTCGCCGCCATGGCGCCGCTCGCCGCCGACCCGCACGTGCGGAACGCGGTCGCGGACACGGTGGGCGACGGGGTCATGAACGAGGTGGGCGCAGGCCCCCTGCGCGCCACCGTGCGCCTCTACGTGGAGGACGCGGCCCGCTCCTTCACCCGGACCGAGGCCTTCCGCGCGGGCTGGGACGCCGCCAACCGGGCCGTCCACGCCGCCGTGCTGCGCGCCCTGCGCGACGACACGGCCGCCGGACGCCCCGTCACCGTCGACCTGGCCCCCGTCACCGCACGGGTCCGCAACAGGCTCGTCCAGGACAACGTGCCGATCGCGCGGCGGATCCCGGTCCGGCACACCGTCGTCACCGTGCTCCCGGCCCACGAGGTGGACCGGCTGAGGAAGGGCTACCGCGTGCTCGACGTCGCCGCCTTCTGGCTGCCGCTCGCGGCCGTCGTCTTCGCCGTCGCCGGCATCGCCCTGGCCGCCTGCCGCCGGCGCGCGCTCACGGCCACCGGCCTCGGCACGGCCGTCGGCGGAGTACTGCTCGCCCTCGCCGTCCTCCTCGGCCGCCGGCTCACCCTCGCCGAACTGCCCGGCGCGGTGGACGGCCCGGCCGCCGGCGCCGTCTACGACGCCCTCACCGCGACCCTGCGCACCGCGTCCTGGCTGCTCGTGGGCCTCGGTCTGACGGTCGCCGCGGCCTCCTGGCTCACCGGCCGGTACGGACATCTGCTGCGCCGCCGGCCCCCGGCGGGCCCCGCCGTCGAACCGGCCCGCCCCCGCTCGACCCGAGCCCGCCTCTGACCCGCCTCGCCCACGCCCGCCTCACCCACGCCTGGCACGGACTCGCCCGGCACGGACACGACCGGCGCGGCGGACGCACGGCCGCACTGCCGGCCCCCGACGGGCCCCGCCGTCGAACCGGCCCGCCCCGGCTCGACACGGGCCCGCCTCTGACCCGCGCCGCCCACGCCCGCCTCACCCACGCCCGGCACGGCCTACGTACGGCCGGAAGGCAACTTTCCGCCCGTGGCCGCCGTCCTTGAGGGAGGATTCGGACATCGCACCCGCGAGCGGAAGGCCGGGCCTTGGACACCGACACGGCGAGGGCCGAGTGGACCGACGCGCCCGGCGGACCGGTGGCCCGGCGGGCCGGGCGGCGCTTCGGGGCCTGGGGCGCCGGGCTGCTGTTCGCCGGGGTCAGCGTGGTCGTCGGCTGCCGGATCGCCGACACCGACGGCATCACGCCGGTGCCGCAGCTGCTCGCCTTCCTGCCCTGGCTGCTGGTGCCGACCGGTGCCGGACTGCTGCTGACGCTGCTCGCGCGGTGGTGGACGGGAGCGGTATGGGGCGTGGCGCTCCTCGGGCTGCTGGCCTGGTTCATCGAGCCGTACGGCAGGACCGGCGAACCGGCCGGATCGCCCGTGGCGGAACTGCGGGTGCTGACGTCGAACGTCGAGTTCGGACAGGGCACCGACGCGCTGATCGGCGCGGTGCGCCGCGAGAGACCCGACCTGCTGTTCGTACAGGAGTGCGAGTACACGTGTGACGCGGCCCTGCGCCGGGAGCTCGGCGCCGACTATCCGCACCGGCAGGCCGTCGAGGGCGGCGGCTCCGAGGGGTCGGTCATCCTGAGCCGCTTCCCGCTCACCCCCGCCCCCGGTGTCCGCGGCACCATGGGCATGCCCGGCGCCGTCGCCGACGTGCGCGGTCACGCCGTACGCCTCCAGCTCGCCCACCCCATGCCGCCGCTGCCGGAGCAGCTCGGCCTGTGGCGCACGGAACTGGGCCGGCTGCGCGACGCCGCCGCCGGGGCCGACGGGGCCCCCACCGTCCTCGCCGGCGACTTCAACGCCTCCCAGGACCACGCCGCCTTCCGGCGCATCCTCGACACCGGGCTGCACGACGCGGCCCGCCTGGCCGGCCAGGACCGCGCGCCCAGCTGGCCGGCCCGGACGACCCCGGTGCTCGGCGCGCAGATCGACCACGTACTGGTGTCGCGTGACTTCGCCGCGCACCGCGCCCGCTTCCTGGCCCTGGCCGACACCGACCACCGCGCACTGGTCGTCGACCTCACGCTGCACGCGGGCCGCTGACCGGCGGGACCGGCGCGACCCGCGCGACCCTCGCGACGAGCGCGACCGGTGCGCTCAGACGCCGATGTCGCGGCCGTCCGGGCGCCACACCGCCACGACCGCCGGGCGCACGATCTTCCCGGGCCCGTCGGGCCAGGTGCTGGCCGGCCGCTCCACGGAGGCGCCGTCGACCTCGCCCGGGTGCTGCACGGCGACCAGCACGCGCCGGTCCTGGACCAGCGGGCCGCAGGTCTCGGCGCCGGTCGGCACGGTCAGGAACTGCTTCAGCTCACCACGCCGGTCGCCCTGCGTCGCGACGCCGAAGAGACCGTCGTGGGTGCCGAGCGCGTTGCCGTCGGTGGAGATCCACAGGTTGCCGTGGCCGTCGAAGGCCACGTTGTCCGGACAGGAGATCGGGCTGACGGCCTCCTTCGGGAAGCCCGCGAAGTACGTCGCCGGGTCCTCGGGGTTCCCGGCCACCAGGAACAGCGACCAGGCGAAGGCCGTGGCGTCGGCCCGGTTGCGGTGCTCGGTCAGCTCCAGGACGTGGCCGTGCTTGTTGGCGGTGCGCGGGTTGGCCTCGTCCGCCTTGGCGTTGGACCCGACGCCGCGGTTGGAGTTGTTGGTGAGGGCGACGTACACCTTGCCGGTGCGCGGGGACGGCTCGATGTCCTCGGGCCGGTCCATCTTGGTCGCGCCGGCCTTGTCGCCCGCGAGCCGGGTGAAGACGCAGACCTCCTCCGCCGTCATGCCCTCGACGTGCGAGACGGCGCCGTGTGCGGTGGCGGTGACCAGCGGGATCCAGCGGCCGCTGCCGTCGAACTCGCCGTCGCGCGGCAGCTTCCCGGTGCCGTCGATGTCCTCGGCCGGGGAGTCGCCGGTGAGCTTGGCGACGTACAGGGTGCCCTCGTCGAGCAGCGTCAGGTTGTGCTCGCGCGCGCTGCGGCTGCCGCCGTGCCGCATCCGCTTGCTGCCGACGAACTTGTAGAAGTAGTCGAACCGCTCGTCGTCGCCGGTGTAGACGACGGGACGCCCGTCGCTCGTCAGCCGCACGGTCGCGGCCTCGTGCTTGAAGCGGCCGAGCAGGGTGTGCTTGCGGGGCGTGGAGGTGGGGTCGTACGGGTCGAACTCGATGACGTACCCGAAGCGGTGCACCTCGTTGGGCTCCCGGGCGACGTCGAAGCGCTTGTCGAACCGCTCCCACTTGCGCTCGGTGGCGCCGGAGCCGATGCCGTAGCGCTTGTCGGTGGCGCTGCTGCTGTTGGCGAAGTACTGGTTGAAGTTCTCCTCGCCGTGCAGCGTCGTGCCCCACGGGGTGGTGCCGCCGGAGCAGTTGTTGAGGGTGCCGAGCACCTTGCGGCCGGTCCGGTCGGCGGAGGTCTTCACCAGGTCGGACCCGGCGGCCGGGCCGGTGAGCCGGAACTCGGTGGTGGCGGTGACGCGCCGGTTGAGGTGGTGCCGGGGCACCGGCGTCAGCCTGCCGCTCCTCGGGTCCTCCTCCACGACGACGGCGGACAGCCCGTGCGCGGCCCACGCGATCTCGACCTGCTCACGGGTCGGGTTCTCGGGGTCGTAGCCCCGGAACATCAGCACCTCGTCGGTGTACTCGTGGTTGGCGACGAGGAGCTGCCGGCCGCGCTCGCCCTTCAGCGGCAGCAGCGCGAGGAAGTCGTTGTTGTAGCCGAACTGCCCGGCCTGCGCCTTCGCGGTCTGCTTCTCCGGGTCGAAGGCGGGCGCCCCGCGCAGGATGGGCTCGCCCCACCGGATGACGACGCCCTGCCGGTACCCGTCCGGTACGACGACGGCGTCCTCGGTGTTCGGGGCCACGGGCGCGAACCGCAGACCGCGCGCGCCCTGCGGCCTCGACGGGTTCCCGTGGCCCGTGCCGTGGCCCTTTCCGGCCGCCGGGGCGGCCTGCGCGGCGGGCGCCCCCGCCACGCCCACGGCGCCGGCGCCCGCCGCGGCGACGGTGACGACGGCCGCGGCGCGCATCATGGAACGGCGGCTGAGCGCACCCGCGATGACGTCGCCGACGTACTCGTTGGAGCTGGTGTTGGGCACCTCGTGGAAGCAGGCGTCACCACACCGGAACCGGCAGGTCATGGCGGACCGGCCACCGGGATGCGAACCGGACGGCGTTCCGATCAACGGCAGCAGCTTGCGCACTTCTGTTCTCCCTGGGATGCCCTGTGATGCCCTGTGATGCCCTTGGTGTCAGCGCGACCGTAGGTGCGGATACGTGCGGGAGACGGGCGTGGGGATGAACGCCGGGTGAACCCGTGGCGGCCGGAACCGGCCTTGACGCGCCGGTGACCGCGTGCCAAACCCTGCGCAAGATCACAAGACGGGGCCGCTAACCTTACGTGTCCGTCCTGGCCAGGGATTGACGGGCATCAACTCACGCGAAGGGTTGCGCACATGGGCATTCTCACTCTCCTGCGGAACGCGTTCGGCCGGTCACGCAAAGCACGGGCCGCCCAGACGGAGGGTGCGACGCAGGAGACGGCGGCACCGGCCGCCGCTCCGGAGCCGAAGCTCCCGTCCCAGCCCGCCGCACCCGAGGAACCGGCCGAGGCGGCCCCGGAAACCGCCCAGGTCCCGGAGCCCCGCACCGAGAAGGACGAGCACGAACTCGTCAAGGCGGCTTTCGCCAACATCACGGTCCCCAAACCCACCGAGTCCCCGGACCCCACCCCCCAGTCCGAGCCCAAGACCAAGACGGCCCCGGAGCCCGAGATCGAGCCGGAGCCTGAGAAGAAGCCGGAAGCCAAGGTTGAGCCGGAGCCCGAGCCGACCCCGGAGCCCGCGGCCGCCGACGGCGAGGACACCCCACAGGGGCCACCCGCACCCGACAACGAAAGCAGCACGGGTGGTGCGGGTGGGAACACAAAGGCCGAAGGCGAAGCCGAGGCACAGCCCGAACCGCAGCCGCAGCCGGACCCCGAGGCCGAGACGAAGCCCGAGCCGGCACCCGAGGCCGAGACGAAGCCCGAGCCCGAGCCCGAGCCGACCCCGGAACCCGCGGCCGCCGACGGCGAGGACACCCCACAGGGGCCACCCGCACCCGACAACGAAAGCAGCACGGGTGGTGCGGGTGGGAACACAAAGGCCGAAGGCGAAGCCGAGGCACAGCCCGAACCGCAGGCCACCCCCGAACCCGCGGCCGACGAACCCGGCACGGACGGTGCGAGTGGGAACACCCGGACCGAAGACGAAGCCGAGCCCCCGAAACCCGCCACCCCCGCGGCGCGAATCCGCTCACGCGCCCCCGCCCTCTCCACCGCCTACAAGGCCGCCGGCGCCGCCCTGAAGAAGAACGACCTCACCGGCACCCGCGCCAAGGTCCACCTCGTCCTCGACCGCTCCGCCTCCATGCGGCCGTACTACAAGGACGGCTCCGCCCAGGCCCTCGCCGAGCAGACCCTCGCGCTCGCCGCCCACCTCGACGCCGACCCCACCCTCCACGTCACGTTCTTCTCCACGGAGGTGGACGGCACCGGTGAGCTGACCCTCACCGACCACGAGAACAAGATCGACGAGCTGCACAGCGCCCTCGGCCGCATGGGCCGCACGAGCTACCACGCCGCCGTCGAGGCCGTCCTCGCCCGGCACGACAAGGAGGCCCCGGGCACCCCGGCCCTGGTGGTCTTCCAGACCGACGGCGCCCCGGACGCCAAGACCCCGGCCACCCAGGCCCTCACGGACGCCGCCGCGGACCACCCGCACGTCCACTTCTCCTTCGTCGCCTTCGGCGACCCGGAGAACAAGGCGTTCGACTACCTCCGCAAGCTCAAGACGCCGAACACCTCCCACTTCCTCGCCGGCGAGACCCCGAAGGAGCTCACCGACAAGGAGCTGTACGAGGGCGTCCTCGCGGACTGGCGCCCGTAGCCGCACGCACCTCAGGCACCGAGGCGCCGGGGGGTGGACCGGGGACACCCGTCCACCCCCCGAAACGCGTGTGAGCCGATCTCCGCGGGACCAGTAGGATTTCGACCATGGCGGCCACTGGAACCGAGAAGCAGGGTGGCAAGGCGTTCTACGTCAGCACCCCCATCTACTACGTCAACGACGCTCCTCACCTGGGCCACGCCTATACGACCGTCGCAGGCGACGTGCTCACCCGCTGGCACCGCCAGCGCGGCGAGAAGGTGTGGTACCTCACCGGCACGGACGAGCACGGTCAGAAGATCATGCGCACCGCGGAGGCGAACGGCGTCAGCCCGCAGCAGTGGGCCGACAAGCTCGTCACCGAGGCGTGGAAGCCTCTCTGGGAGCACCTGGAGATCGCGAACGACGACTTCATCCGCACCACGCAGAAGCGGCACACCGACCGCGTCCAGGAATTCGTGCAGGACCTGTACGACAAGGGCGAGATCTACAAGGGCGGCTACGAGGGCCCGTACTGCGTGGGCTGCGAGGAGTACAAGCTCCCCGGCGAGCTGCTCGACGGCGAGGGCGAGTACGCGGGCCAGAAGCTGTGCCCGATCCACAAGAAGCCGGTGGAGATCCTCAGCGAGGAGAACTACTTCTTCAAGCTGAGCGAGTACAGCGAGAAGCTGCTCGCCCACTACGAGGCCAACCCGGGCTTCATCCAGCCCGAGTCCGCGCGCAACGAGGTCGTGAACTTCGTCCGCCAGGGCCTGCAGGACCTGTCGATCTCCCGCTCGACCTTCGACTGGGGCGTGCCGGTCCCCTGGGACGACAAGCACGTCATCTACGTGTGGGTCGACGCCCTGCTGAACTACGCCACGGCCGTCGGCTACAACGAGAACCCCGAGAAGTTCGAGTCGACGTTCCCCGCCGACGTCCACCTGGTCGGCAAGGACATCCTCCGCTTCCACGCGATCATCTGGCCGGCGATGCTGATGGCGCAGGGCCTGCCCCTGCCTGGGAAGATCGCCGCGAACGGCTGGCTGATGGTCGGCGGCGAGAAGATGAGCAAGTCCAACCTGACCGGCATCAAGCCGCAGGACCTGACCTCGCACTTCGGCGTGGACGCGTACCGCTGGTACTTCCTGCGCGCGATCGCGTTCGGCCAGGACGGCTCGTTCTCCTGGGAGGACTTCTCCGCCCGCTACACCAGCGAGCTGGCCAACGACTACGGCAACCTGGCGTCCCGCGTGGCCGCGATGGTCGGCAAGTACTTCGGCGGCGAGCTGCCGGCCTCGACGGCCGACGGCGACGCGGAGAAGGCGGTCCACGACGGCCTGGCCAAGGCGGTCGCGGAGGCCGACCGGAAGATCGGCGAGGAGCTGGACTTCCAGGGCGGCATCCTGGCCGTCTTCGACTTCGTCAAGCAGGTCAACGGCTACATCACCGAGCAGGAGCCCTGGAAGGTCGCGAAGGACGACTCGCCGGAGGGCAAGGCCCGCCTGGCGACGATCCTCTACACGGCGGCGGAGTCCCTGCGCGCCGTGGCGGTCCTGCTGAACCCGGTCATGCCGGAGACGTCCCAGAAGCTCTGGGACTCGCTCGGCGCGGAGGCATCCCTCGGCGGCCTCGCGGACCAGCGGGTCCAGGAGGCGGCCGACTGGGGCCGCCTGCCGGCCGGCTCGACGGTCACCAAGGGCGCGGTGCTCTTCCCGCGTCTCGAGGAGAAGCCGGCCGCGTAACGCGTCTGCCACAAGCGAGGGGCCAGGGAGGACGTGATCTTCTCCTCGGCCCCTCGCTCTGCGAAGATCCCGTGAAGACGGCCGTCCGGCCGTCGCCACTCACGTGGGGGGACCATCCATGGCACTGTTCGGCAACGCGCACAGCATCGACCCGGCCCAGGCGCAGCAGGAGTACGCGCGCCTGCTCGGCCAGGGGGAGCAGGTGTACGCCGCCTACCTGCTGATCCGCGACACCATCCTGTTCACCGACCGGCGCCTGCTCCTGGTCGACAAGCAGGGCATCACCGGCAAGAAGACCGAGTACCACTCCATCCCGTACCGCAGCATCACCCACTTCGCGGTGGAGACGGCCGGTCACTTCGACCTCGACGCCGAGCTGAAGATCTGGCTCTCCGGCAGCGCGGCCCCGATCCAGAAGACCTTCACCAAGGGCGTCGACATCTACGAGGTCCAGGCGATCCTGACCCAGTTCGTGGCCCGCTAGCCGCGACCGGAACGGTCCGAGGACCAGGACCTCTGGTGCAGGACGATCGGCCGATGGTCGCGCGCGTACCCGTTGCCTAGGCTGCCGGGCAGGAACCGGCAGCTCAGGAAGAGGTCAGGATGCCCGTCAGCGGTCGTAGTCACATCCGTATCGCCAGGCCCTCCCGGGACCTGACGGCGGCCGAGCGATTCTGGGTGCGCGGGCTGGGACTCGGTGTGGTGTGGCGAACCGAGGGCGGGCCGGACGCCGGTGAGCACGACCTGCTGATGGTGGGCTGGCCGGACGCCGACTGGCATCTGGAGCTGGTCCACGAGTCCGCCCGGCCGGTCGAGCCCCGGCCCACCGAGGAGGATCTGCTGGTGATCTACGTCGACGGCCCGGTCCCCACCGACTTGGTCACCCGGCTGGAGGAGCACGGCGGCAAGCGGGTGCCGTCGCCGAATCCGTACTGGAACCGGTGGGGCGTCACGATCGAGGACCCGGACGGCTACCGGCTGGTGCTCTGCGAGCGGGCCTGGTCGAACGCGTAGCGGCGGATGCCCGCCGGGCGCGCCCTGCGGTCAGCTTCCGGACGCGTACGCCACGAAGTCCGCCCAGGCCTCCCGGCCGAGCGCCAGACGGGGGCTCGCGTCCCGGTGCTTGGAGTCACGGACGTGGACGGTGCCGGGGGTGGTGGCGACCTCGACGCAGGAGTCGCCCTCGTTGCCGTCGCTGTAGGTGCTTTTGAACCAGGCCAGTTCGAGTGCGTCCCCGGCTGAGGCCTTGCGGATCATGTTTCTCCCAGCAGTTGCTCGATGAAGGCCAGCGACTCCCCCGGCGGGAGGGCTTGCGCCCGGATGGTGCCATACCGCAGCTCCAGGATGCGGAGCTGCCTCGGATCAGAGATCGGACGCCCGCTGAACGCGCCATCGGAGCGTCCCACGGCCGTTCCGTCCTCGAACTTCAGCAACTCGATCTTGCCGTCCAAGCCTGGGTGGGTCTCGCGGTGTGTCGGCATCACCTGAAGGGCGACGTGACGCAACCGCCCCACCTCCAACAGACGTTCGAGCTGCTGCCGCCACACCATTGTGCCCCCGAGCGGCCGTCGGAGCGGCGCCTCTTCCAGGACGAAGCTCAGTGCGGGCGAAGGAGCCTGGTCGAAGATCGCCTGCCGAGCCATCCGCGCGGCGACCATGCGCTCGATCTCCTCCTCCGAGTAGGGAGGTTGCCGTGACTCGAAAGCCGCCCTGGCATGCCCGGACGTCTGCAGCAGCCCGCTGATGCTGTGGCACACGTACACCCCGATCTCCACGGCCCGGGCCTCCATCTGGGCCAGATCGCGCACCTTCTTGGGGTACCGGACCCTCGCCACGTCCTCCTTCATCGCGGCGAGCAGCCCGCCCGCCCCCAGCACCTCGTCCGCCCGTTCCAGGTACTCCGGCCGGGGAATCCGCTTCCCGCCCTCGATCTTGTAGACGAGGTCCTCGCCGTACCCCACGGCCCTGCCGAAGTCGCCGGCCCGCATGCCCACCGCCTCGCGCCGCAGCTTCAACTGCCGTCCCACGGTGGCGATCACCGCCACGCCCCACTCGTCGTCCGGGTCCACCTCCCACCCCGGCTCGTCGGCCTCGGTCCTGAGCTGCCGAACCTCGCCGTCCACCGACATGCGCGCGCCCCTCCGTCGTACCGCCTCGTGCCAGCCACGCCCTACCCGTGGGCGACGCCCCGGCAAGCCCGGACACCACCGGACAAGGACCGGACAGTCACCGCCCGCCACCGGAGCGTCACCGTCACGGTGGCACATCCGGCCATGCCGGGGAGGACGTTGCGCCCGCTCCACGCCGTCGGCCACCGACACCCGACGGGCCGTGTCCCGGTGGGACCTGCGCTCCCTATGTACTACTCACCAGGGAGAAAGGAACCTGCCAAACCCCTCCCCCTCCCTCCCGCAGGGCAGGCTCACTCCCGCGAGTGAATATGCCAAGTGGGCTGCATGCGTGGCCGGTTGCCTGCCTTACGCTCATCCGCAGCAGTGCACGACCACCCCCAGACATGCGACGGCCCTCGCAGGGACTGCCATCCCAGTGCGAGGGCCTGACCACCGAGGAAGATGGGCTTCCCGATGGACACCGAAAACCCTAGCGCGCCGCAGCTCCACCAGTCCCGTACCGCGCGGAAAAACCACCCCGACGGGCAGCAGATCGCCGGCGTCACCCACGACCACGTCCGCCACACCGAGAACTTCACGGTGATCGGCAACGACCTGGCCCAGCACCGGGAGCTGTCCCTGCTCGCCATCGGACTGGCCTGCTACATCCAGTCCGTGCGGCCGGGCACCGCCGTCGACATCAAGACGCTCGCCGCCCGCTTCCCGGAGGGCCCCACCCGCATCGCCGCCGCCCTGAACGAACTCGAATCGCACGGCTACCTGATCCGCAGCCGCGAGCGCACCGCCACCGGCCGGATCGTCACCCGCACGGTCTCCTGCAACCGGCCCGGCCACCGCGCCGCCCGGGAGACGGCACCCCGCAGGCCCGCCCGGCGCGCGGCCCCCGACGAGCCCGCGCCACGCAAGCGCCTCCCGGCCGTCCCCCAGCCATCACGCCCCTGGCCCGCCCTCCTCCAGGCAGCCGTCGAGGTCCTCACCGGCCTGCGCCGCCACGACCCACGGCTGCTCCTGTCCGCCACCGACGCCGAACACCTCGCCCCGGGCGTCGCCGCCTGGCTGGAACGCGAGGTCAGCCCCACCGCCGTACGCCACGCCCTGACCGCGAACCTGCCGGACGAGCCACTGATCCGCCCGGCCGCCCTCCTCGCCCACCGCCTGGCCGCCCAACTGCCGCCGCCACCGCCGTACCGGCCCCCGGCCCCACCGGGCCCCGGGCCCCGCCACCCCCTCCAGACCTGCGACGGCTGCGACCGCGCCTTCCGGGCTCCTCAGCCGGGCAGGTGCCGTGAGTGCCGAGCGGTGGACGACCGAGTGCCTGGAACTCCTGACGTCGGTGAGATGCGCACGGCAGGATGAGCCGTGCCGTCGAACTCACCGTCGTGCCCCGCGCCGCCCCAGCGCCCATCTGTACCCGACAAGGACTTCACGTGCTGCCTTCCTTCGCCGCGAATGGATTTCTTCCCCTGGGCCGCTACTCCGTCTCCTTCGGCGAGGCGGAAGACATGCTGGTCCTCGCGCCGGAGTTCCTGAGCTCCAACACACGCTGGGAACTGTGGGACGGACTGAACAACTATCTGGAGCGGTTCTTCGCCTTGGAGGACTCGCACGCGCCCGTCCTGGGCGGGCGCACGCTCATCCACAGGCTGTGGCTCGGTGGCAGCTTCGTGAGCGCGAAGACCGATCCGGGGAACATCGACGCGACGCTCCTGATCGACGTGGGCGCCGAGCGCGCCGTTCGCGGCAGGCCCGGCTCCAAATGGCTGACCACCGCTTTCCAGAGCCGGGACAACATGCTCCGCAAGTTCGGCGTCTCACCGGTCAGAGTCGGGTACCGGCCCGTCGGCCACGTGTTCCGGCCTGAGAACTTCACCGCCGAGGAGCGGACATACTTCATGGAACGGGGTGTGTGGGACGACTGGTGGCAGCGCTGCCGTCTGCCCGGGCAGGCGCACCGTTCCCCGTCTCACGAGAGTGCCGCCCCGGCACGTGGATACCTGGAGGTGCGACTGTGACCACCGGCGACAGCTGGCGCGAGCGCAGGCGTGCGGCGCTCAGGAACGATCGGGGAGCTGCCGAGGCTGCCGCGCGCCTCCTCGAAGAGATGGGTACCGAGGAACGGGACGACGAGGAGATCGAGGCGGAGCACCGGGCAAACCGCCTCGCGGCGGTGCGTGCGTACCAGCCGAACGCCCGTCTCGACGAGGAACTGCGGCTCCGTCTGACCGGGCCGGACACCGAAGGCGGCGCTCTGCGTTTCCAGTGGGGTGACGCTCTGCTGAATCCGGTGGAGAACGCGATCTCCGTCGCCGCGGGCACTCCCGTACAGCTGGAGCTCACCGGCATCTCCGCCGGCAGCACCGTGGTCCATGCCCGTCCCGTGGCTGCTGTCCCCCCTTCGGGGCCTCCGGCCATGGACGCCCCCGTCACTTCCGCCACGAGCACCGGCATGCGCACGCTCACCCATCTGCTGGTCGCGTTGGAGGCCGAACAGGACGTCCGCGAGTGGTCGCGCCTCTTCGACGCGGTGGACACCCTGGCCCGGGCTCTGGGCAAGTACGAGCTCGACCTGGGAGTGACCTGGTACGGCGCCGACGGGGACATGCGCAGGGCCCGGCTCACCGAGCGTGGCAGGCGTTATGTGGAACGGCTTCGCGTACCGTCACGACCCCGTGACCAGGAGATGGTCATCTCCGGCCGCATCACGGAACTCCGCGAAAGCGGCTGGGTGAAGGTCAAGACGGGCACGTCCAGGAACGCGCCGGCCTACGACGTCCACTTCGAGGAGCCCGAGACACTGCTCCGCATGCGCCCCGGTCTCGGGGACAACATCCACTTCCGGGTCCGCTTCCGCCAGTGCCTGGACTCGGTGGGCATCGCCCGGTCCACGGAGTACACGTACCTGGGACCGGCGGCGGAACAGCCCTCGCTTCCGCTTGGGTCCTGACCGGGACGTCCGCCCTACTCCGGCCGCACCACGAACGGCCCCGAGCCCCGCCACCCCCTCCAGACCTGCGACGGCTGCGACCGCGCCTTCCGGAGTGCGGCTCCCGGTCGCTGCCGCGACTGCCGAACCGATCACCCGGAGGACGCCTAGCATGAACTCGACGATCCTTGCCCGAGCCCGTGAGCACACACGACGAGGAGCGAGCGCCATGACCATCGCCCCAGACAACCCGCAGCAGGGCGCCTCCCACCTGTACCGGACCATGCGGGACTTCGTTCAGGCCATGGACGACACGCTGCCCGGGAAGTTCGAGATCACCAAGGAAGGAATCGTCCACGACATGCTGTCGCCCGGAGGGCCGCACGAGGTCACAGCTGCACGCATCAGCCGCCGTCTGGAAAAAATGCTGCCAGACGCGTTGCTGGCCCATACCGCCTGATGTGGAGGACGAGCCCGAGGGCATCATGCGCCATCCCGACGTCATGGTGATCGCATGGGCGGACCTGGATGTTCAGGGCTCGATCGACCCGCGCGCGCTTGTCGCCGCCATCGAAGTGGTCTCCCAGTCCAACCCGGAGAACGACTGGGTCACCAAGATGCGCGACTACCCCCTCATGGGCGTGCCCGTCTACGTGATCTTCGATCCTCGAAAGGGCGAGGGCGCCGTGCTCACCGACATCCACGCCACCCCTGACGGTCCCCGCTACGCCACCCGCAAGGACTTCGTCTACGGCGAGGACGTCACCATCGGTGACTGGACGATCTCCACCGAGGGCCTGCCCCGCTACGCGGCTCCGTGAAACGGCGAAGGGCCCCCCGGCGGAATCGCTCCACCGGCGGACCCTTCGGGCGTCCGCCTACTTCGGCTGCGGCTTGCGCACCGTCAGGTGCAGTTCGCGCAGGCGGGTCTCGTCCAGCTCGGTCGGGGCGCCCATCATCAGGTCCTGGGCGTTGCCGTTGAGCGGGAAGGCGATCGTCTCGCGGATGTTCGGCTCGTCGGCCAGCAGCATCACGATGCGGTCGACGCCCGGGGCGATGCCGCCGTGCGGCGGGGCGCCGAAGCGGAACGCGCGCAGCATGCCGGCGAACTTGTCCTCGACCGTCTCACGGTCGTACCCGGCGATCTCGAACGCCTTGAGCATGATCTCCGGCTCGTGGTTCCGGATCGCGCCCGAGGACAGCTCGACGCCGTTGCAGACGATGTCGTACTGCCAGCCCAGGATGTCCAGCGGGTCCTGGGTCTCCAGGGCCTCCAGGCCGCCCTGCGGCATCGAGAACGGGTTGTGCGAGAAGTCGATCGCGCCGGTCTCCTCGTCCTTCTCGTACATCGGGAAGTCGACGATCCAGCAGAAGCGGAAGACGTCCTCCTCGAAGTGCCCGGCGCGCTTGGCGGCCTCGACCCGCACCGCGCCCATGATCTTCGAGACCTCGTCGAACTCGCCCGCGCCGAAGAACACCGCGTGCCCGGCGGCCAGCGACAGGCGCTTGGTCAGCTCCGCGACGTTGTCCTCGGTCAGGAACTTGGCGATCGGACCGGACAGCGTGCCGTCCTCGCCGACCCGGACCCAGGCCAGGCCCTTGGCGCCCTGCGAGACGGCGTAGTCACCGAGCTGGTCGAAGAACTTGCGCGGCTGGCCGGAGACGTCCGGGACGGGCAGCGCGCGCACGTGCTTGCCGGCGAAGGCCTTGAACTCCGAGCCCTCGAAGATGTCGGTGATGTCGACGAGCTCCAGCTTGGCCCGCAGGTCCGGCTTGTCGGAGCCGTACTTCAGCATCGCCTCGCGGAACGGGATGCGCGGGAACGGCGACGTCACGTGGCGGCCGTTGCCGAACTCCTCGAACAGCTCGGTCATGAGCTTCTCGATCGGCTGGAAGACGTCCTCCTGCTCGACGAAGCTCATCTCCACGTCGAGCTGGTAGAACTCGCCCGGCGAGCGGTCCGCGCGGGCGTCCTCGTCGCGGAAGCAGGGCGCGATCTGGAAGTAGCGGTCGAAGCCGGAGATCATCAGCAGCTGCTTGAACTGCTGCGGGGCCTGCGGCAGCGCGTAGAACTTGCCGGGGTTCAGGCGGGACGGGACCACGAAGTCACGGGCACCCTCCGGGGAGGTGGCGCTCAGGATCGGCGTCGCCATCTCGTTGAAGCCCAGCGCCGTCATCTTGTGCCGGATCGCCGAGATGACCGCGGTGCGCAGCATGATGTTGCGGTGCATGCGCTCGCGGCGCAGGTCCAGGAAGCGGTACTCCAGGCGCCGCTCCTCGTTGACCCCGTCCTCGGTGTTGATGGTGAAGGGCAGCGGCTGGGCCGCGCCGAGCAGCTCGACCTCGCCCACCTCGACCTCGACCTCACCGGTGGGCAGGTCGGCGTTGATGTTCTCGGCGCCGCGGGAGACGACCTTGCCGTCGACCCGGACGGTCGATTCCTTGGTCAGCTTGTCCAGCGCCTCGTACGCCTCCGTACCCGGACGGGCGACGAGCTGGGTGATGCCGTAGTGATCGCGCAGATCGATGAAGAGGATGCCGCCCAGGTCGCGCCGATTGTGCAGCCAGCCACTCAGTCGGACGTCGGTGCCGACGTCAGAGGAGCGGAGCTCGCCGCAGGTGTGGGACCTGTACCGATGCATCGTCGTTCATCCAGTCTTCGCGGATCGGGGGCTGTGTCCGACGGACGTCACGGGGCTCACCTGGCGTGGTCTCGCGGTCCGTGTTTCACGTGAAACAACCCCAGCGTACCGGGGACCCGCGGCTCGGTTCCTCACCAATACCGCGGGAGCGAGCGGTGGCAGCCTCCGATCACCTCTTCTTACAGTGGGGCAATGCGCACTGGCGAGCCCCTGCCCGAGGTGGGGGAGGTCCTCACCGCCCTCGCGACCGGCCTCTGGCACTGGGACACCGCCGCCGGAGAGGTCACGGTCGACGCGGAGACCGCCCGGCTGCTCGGACTGCCCGCCCGGGGAGCCCGGCTCACCGAGGCCCAGGTGCGGGCCCGGCTGCACCCGGTGGACTGGAACGAGGTCACCGGGGTGGTCCAGCGGGCCGTCGCCGAGAGCACGCTCGCCGAGGTCCGCATCCGGGTGATGGACGAGGACGGCCGCAACGTCCGGGTGGTCCGCAGCCGCTCGAAGCCGTCCTTCGACCCCGCGCGCAAGGCCTACGAGCTGATCGGCACGCTCCAGGAGGTCGCCGAGCCGACGCCCGGCACACCCGCGGGACGCAGCGCGGTGACCGGTGACTGGCGCCGCTCGCGGGAGGCGTTCCTGCTGGACGCGGGCCGGGCCCTGGCCGAGGCGCGCTCCACCGAGGAGGTGCTGCGGGTCGCCGCGGGCCTGGCGATGCCCGGGTTCTCGCCGGACGGGCTCGCGGTGTTCGGCGTGTCCGGCGACCACCTGACGGTCATCGGCCACCACGGCCAGCCGCAGAACGACATGAACCCGTTCGTGGACATGCCGCTGGAGACCGACTACCCGGCCGCCGAGGTGGTCCGCACCGGCCGTGCCGTCTACCTCTCCTCCCCCGGGCAGTACCGCGCCCGCTACCCGATCACCTGGCCGCTCGCCGAGCCCTTCGGCCGCCAGTCCTGGGCCTTCGTGCCGCTGGTCGCGGGGGGCCGCACCATGGGCGCCTGGATGGCCGCCTTCGCCTATCCCGTCGCCTTCACGCCGGACGAGCGGTCGGTGCTGACCACCGTGGCCCGGATGCTGGCACAGGCGCTGTCCCGGGCGGGGGCCGCCGAGACCCAGCGGGAGCTGACCGACGGGCTGCAGCGCACCATGCTGCCCGCGCTGGGACCGGAGATCCCGGGCATGAACATCGCGGCCCGCTACGTCCCCACCGGCGGCGGGCTCCAGGTCGGCGGGGACTGGTACGACATGATCCCGCTGCCCCGGGGCCGCTTCGCGCTGGTCATCGGCGACGTCCAGGGACACGACGTACGGGCCGCCGGGCTGATGGGCCAGCTGCGCATCGCCCTGCGGGCCTACGCGTCGGAGGGCCACCGCCCCGACGCGGTGCTCTCCCGGGCCTCCTACTTCTTCCACAGCCTGGCCGACTCCACCGCGGATCCCGCCGACACGCGCTTCGCGACCTGCTTCTACGCGGAGGTGGACCCGGTGACCGGCATCGTGGAGAGCGCCCGGGCGGGGCACCTGGACCCCGTGGTGCGGATGGCCGACGGCACGGCGCTGATCCTCGCCACCGAGGGCGGGCTGCCGCTCGGTGTCGACCCGGACTCCGACTACCCGACCTCCCGGATCGCCCTGGAGCCCGGCGACACCCTGATGCTGTGCACGGACGGCCTGGTCGAGACGGGCGGCCACGACCTCCAGACCGGCTGGCACCGCCTGCGGGTCGTCCTGGAGGAGCACGAGGGCGACATGGAGGAGCTGGCCGACGCACTCGTCCAGGCGGTGCACGGGCCGACCTCGCACCACACCACCGGTCCCCTGGCCGACCGGCGGGAGGACGACATCGCCCTGCTGCTGCTGTGCTGGCGGGACGAGAGCTGCGGCCACGGCGTCAGCACGGTCACCCGGCCGCCGGTACGGCGCACGATGCTGACGGTCGCGCAGGCCGAGCCGGAGCGGATCGGGGTCGCCCGGCAGCATCTGCGGGACCTGCTGCACGACTGGCCCGACGAGGAGCAGCGGGACGCGGCGGTCCTGCTGCTGTCCGAGGTGCTGACGAACGTCCTCGTCCACACCGACGCCAACGCGCTGCTGGTCGCCGAGGTCAGCGGGACCCCGGGCGAGCGGCACATCCGGGTGGAGGTCACCGACAGCGGCGACGACCTGCCGCACAAGCGGCGCCCGGGGGAGATGGCGTCCTCCGGGCGCGGCCTGATGCTGATCGAACTGCTCTCGGACGCCTGGGGCGTCGCCCCGCGCGGCGAGGGCAAGAGCATCTGGTTCGAGTTCTACGAGTCCCCGGTCGAGGGGTCCGAGGAGGAGTCCGAGGGCGGGCCGGGCGCCGCCCTGGGGCTCGTGGACGTCTCCTCCGAGGCCGAGTAGCGGTTCTGGAGTTCGTGGACGATCCCGAACGCGGCGGCGGTGAGCGGAACGGCGAGGAGCATGCCCAGGATGCCCGCCACCGAGGCCCCGGCGGTGAGCGCCAGCAGCACGACCGCCGGGTGCATCTGCACGGTCCGGCTCTGGATCGCCGGCTGGAGCACGTGCCCCTCCAGCACCTGCACGGCCAGCACCACCCCGAGGGCCCACAACGCGATGACGAACCCGCGGTCGGCGAGCGCGACCAGCACGGCGACCGCCCCGGAGATGAAGGCGCCGAGATAGGGGATGTAGGCGCCGACGAAGACCAGCGCGCCGAGCCCGACCGCCCCGGGCACGCGGAGCACCAGCAGCCCCACGGTGATGCAGACGGCGTCGATGAGGGCGATGAGGGTGGTGCCCCGCATGAAACCCTCGACGGCGCCGAAGGCCCGCCGGGCCATCGCCTCGACGGCGTCGGCGCTCCGCCGGGGCACGACGGACCGCACCGTGCCGACGGCGCGGTCGGAGTCGCGCAGGAAGAAGAAGACGAGCAGCAGCGCGAGGACCGCCATGGCCATCATCTCGCCGGCCACGCTCACCCCGGTGATCACCCCGGAGGCGGCCGTGCCGCCGAACTTGCCCAGCAGCTCGCGCGAGTTGGACGCGAGGTCGTCCAGGGAGGTCCCGGCCGTCCCGAAGTGGTCGGCGACGCCTCGGGCCGCGTCCTTGAGCGAGGCGACGATCTGGTCGCCGGTGTCGATGAGCGCGGCGACCACGATGTAGACGGCCCCGCCGACCACGGCCACGACGGCGACGCAGGTCAGCCCCGCGGCCAGCGACCGCTGCACGTGCGCCTTCACCAGCCGCCGGTGCAGCGGTCTGAGCAGGGCGGTGCCGAGCAGCGCGAGCAGCGCCGGCGTCACCGCGGTGCGGAGCTCGGCGCACAGCCGGATCGCGACGTAGCCGACACCGCCGGCGAGCAGGATGACGACGCACCAGGCGGCGAAACGGCGTACCGGACCGGGAAGCAGGTGCACCGCTCCAGCCGATCACGCGCCGGGCGGGCTGTCCTGTGCGGACGGCCCGCCCGGGTGAGGCCACGCGGCCGTCAGGCGCCGGGGCCCTCCGCGGACATGCCGTGCACCGCGGGGACGGTGCCCAGCCGGCCCTTCTGGAAGTCCTCGAAGGCCTGCATCAGCTCGTCCTTGGTGTTCATGACGAACGGGCCGTAGTGGGCCATGGGCTCGCGGATCGGCTGCCCGCCCAGGAGGACGACCTCGAGGTCGGGGGTGTGCGCGTCCTGCTTCTCGTCCGCGCGGACGGTCAGCGAACCACCGGCCCCGAAGACCGCGGTCTGCCCCAGGTGGACCGGGCGCCGCTCGGCACCCACCGACCCGCGCCCGGCCAGCACGTACGCGAGGCCGTTGAAGTCCTCCCGCCAGGGCAGCGTGACCTCGGCGCCCGGCGCGAGCGTGGCGTGGACCATGGTGATCGGCGTGTGCGTGATGCCGGGACCCTCGTGGCCGTCCAGCTCGCCGGCGATGACGCGCAGCAGCGCGCCGCCGTCGGGGGAGGTGAGCAGCTGCACGGAACCGCTGCGGATGTCCTGGTAGCGCGGGGCCATCATCTTGTCCTTGGCCGGGAGGTTCACCCAGAGCTGCAGGCCGTGGAAGAGACCGCCGGACATGACCAGCTGCTCCGGCGGCGCCTCGATGTGCAGCAGGCCGGAGCCCGCCGTCATCCACTGGGTGTCGCCGTTGGTGATGGTGCCGCCACCGCCGTTGGAGTCCTGGTGGTCGAAGATCCCGTCGATGATGTAGGTGACGGTCTCGAAGCCGCGGTGCGGGTGCCAGGGCGTGCCCTTGGGCTCTCCGGGCGCGTACTCCACCTCACCCATCTGGTCCATCATGATGAACGGGTCGAGGTGGCGGTAGTTGATCCCGGCGAAGGCACGGCGCACCGGGAAGCCCTCGCCCTCGAAGCCGCTCGGCGCGGTCGTGACGGTGAGCACGGGACGTGCTACGGCGTCGGCGGATGCGGATACACGGGGCAGCGTCAACGGGTTCTCGACGGTCACTGCAGGCATGTCGGTACCTCCTCGGGTACGCCCCACTTTAGTTGAGCGTTGAACTTCTTGCCACCCTGAACCACGAAAGCCCGGAGGGCATTCCCTCCGGGCTCGCGGTGGCGGCCATGGGCCGGCCCTGCGTTCAGCCGTACATCCGGCGCATGGCGAATTCGACCATCTGTTCGACCGCCTTGGCGTCGAAGACCATCCGGTGCTCGCCCTCCATGTCCAGCACGAAGCCGTAGCCGGTCGGCAGCAGGTCGATCACCTCCGCGCCGGTGATCACGAAGTACTTGGACTCCTTGCCCGCGTAGCGGCGCAGCTCCTTGAGCGAGGTGAACATCGGGATGACCGGCTGCTGGGTGTTGTGCAGCGCCAGGAAGCCCGGGTTGTCGCCGCGCGGGCAGTAGACCTTCGAGGTGGCGAAGATCTGCTGGAAGTCCTCGGCGGCCATCTGCCCCGTGGTGAAGGCGCGCACCGCGTCCGCGAGCGAGGGCGGCGACGGCTCGGGGTACAGCGGCGGCTGCTGCCCGTACCCGCCGGACATCGGCTGCTGCGGCGGCGCGTACTGCTGCTGCTGAGGACCCGCGGTCTGGTCGTAGCCGTACATGGCGCACAGCGTAACGAGTAACGAGTCACAGATGGGCGGTGCGGGGTTGCTTCTTATTACCGACGGGTAGCATCATCGGAGCTACTAGTTGGTACGTGTATCGAGCGCGAGGAGTCAGTGCCTCGCCGATCTATCGACGGAGCCGTCGCCATGGGGCACTACAAGCCGAATCTCCGGGACATCGAGTTCAACCTCTTCGAGGTGCTCGGCCGTGACAAGGTGTACGGCACGGGTCCGTTCGCGGAGATGGACACGGACACCGCCAGGAGCGTCCTCGAGGAGCTGTGCCGCCTCTCGGAGAACGAGCTGGCCGAGTCCTTCACGGACGCCGACCGCAACCCGCCGGTCTTCGACCCGGAGACCAACACCGCGCCGGTCCCGGCGTCCTTCAAGAAGAGCTACCAGGCCTTCATGGACTCCGAGTACTGGCGCCTCGGCCTGCCCGAGGAGATCGGCGGCACCACCTCCCCGCGCTCCCTCATCTGGGCCTACGCGGAGCTGATCCTCGGCGCCAACCCGGCGGTGTGGATGTACTCCTCCGGCCCCGCCTTCGCCGGCATCCTCTTCGAGGAGGGCAACGAGGTCCAGAAGCACATCGCCTCGATAGCCGTCGAGAAGCAGTGGGGCTCCACCATGGTCCTCACCGAGCCGGACGCCGGCTCGGACGTCGGCGCCGGCCGCACCAAGGCCGTGCAGCAGGAGGACGGCTCCTGGCACATCGAGGGCGTGAAGCGCTTCATCACGTCCGGCGAGCACGACATGTCGGAGAACATCCTCCACTACGTCCTCGCCCGCCCCGAGGGCGCCGGCCCGGGCACCAAGGGCCTGTCCCTCTTCCTCGTCCCGAAGTACGAGTTCGACTTCGAGACCGGCGAGCTCGGCGAGCGCAACGGCGTCTACGCCACCAACGTCGAGCACAAGATGGGCCTGAAGGCCTCCAACACCTGCGAGATGACCTTCGGCGACCGCCACCCGGCCAAGGGCTGGCTGATCGGCGACCGGCACGACGGCATCCGCCAGATGTTCCGCATCATCGAGTTCGCCCGCATGATGGTCGGCACGAAGGCGATCTCCACCCTCTCCACGGGCTACCTCAACGCCCTGGAGTACGCCAAGGAGCGCGTCCAGGGCCCCGACCTGGCCAACTTCATGGACAAGACGGCCCCCAAGGTCACCATCACGCACCACCCGGACGTCCGCCGCTCCCTCATGACGCAGAAGGCGTACGCCGAGGGCATGCGCGCGCTGGTGATGTACACCGCCTCCGTCCAGGACGAGATCCAGGTCAAGGAGGCGAACGGCGAGGACGCCTCGGCCGAGCACGCCCTCAACGACCTGCTCCTGCCGATCGTCAAGGGCTACGGCTCGGAGAAGGCCTACGAGCAGCTCGCCCAGTCGCTCCAGACCTTCGGCGGCTCCGGCTTCCTGCAGGAGTACCCGATCGAGCAGTACATCCGCGACGCCAAGATCGACACCCTGTACGAGGGCACGACGGCGATCCAGGGCCAGGACTACTTCTTCCGGAAGATCGTCCGGAACCAGGGCGCCGCGCTGAACTCGCTCGCCGAGGACATCAAGAAGTTCCTGGCGCTCGCCACCGGCGGCGAGGAGCTGTCCGGGGCCCGCGAGCACCTGGCCAAGGCGGCCGTCGAGCTGGAGGCCATCGTCGGCCTGATGCTCACCGACCTCGCGGCCACCGAGCAGGACGTCAAGAACATCTACAAGGTGGGGCTCAACACCACCCGCCTGCTGCTCGCCTCCGGCGACGTCGTCGTCGGCTACCTGCTCCTCAAGGGCGCCGCGATCGCAGCCGAGAAGCTGCCGACGGCGTCCGCCAAGGACAAGGCCTTCTACACCGGCAAGATCGCCGCGGCGAAGTTCTTCGCCGCCAACGTCCTGCCCGGCGTCACCCTGGCCCGCAAGGTGGCCCAGGGTGTCGAGCTGGACCTGATGGAGCTGGACGAGGCCGCCTTCTAAAGGCTCACGGGGCTCACGGAGGCTCGTCTCCACAGCCCCCACACACCCTCGCGAGGGCCCGCTTCCGGCAGACGGGAAGCGGGCCCTCGCACGTCGTTAAGGTGAACCCATGAGCGCACCCTCCCGCTTCGACCGCGGCCACACCGACGACCTGATGTCCTTCCTCGCGGCGAGCCCCACGCCGTACCACGCCGTGGCGAACGCCGCCGAACGGCTGGAGAAGGCCGGTTTCCGGCAGGTCGCGGAGACGGACGCCTGGGAGGGGACGACCGGCGGCACGTACGTGCTGCGCGGCGGCGCGATCGTGGCGTGGTACGTCCCCGAGGGCGCCGCGCCGCACACGCCCTTCCGCGTCGTCGGCGCCCACACCGACTCCCCGAACCTCCGCGTGAAGCCGCGGCCGGACAGCGGTGCGCACGGCTGGCGCCAGATCGCCGTGGAGATCTACGGCGGGCCGCTGATGAACTCCTGGCTCGACCGCGACCTGGGGCTGGCGGGCCGCCTCTCCCTGCGGGACGGCTCGACCCGGCTGGTCAACGTCGACCGCCCGCTGCTCCGCGTCCCCCAGCTCGCCATCCACATGGACCGCAACGTGTCCGCGGAGGGCCTCAAGCTCGACAAGCAGCGCCACCTCCAGCCCGTCTGGGGCCTCGGCGACACCGTGCGCGACGGCGACCTCATCTCCTTCCTGGAGGAGGAGGCCGGCCTGGAGCCGGGCACGGTCACCGGCTGGGACCTGATGACCCATTCCGTGGAGCCGCCGGCGTACCTGGGCCGGGACCGGGAGCTGGTGGCCGGCCCCCGCATGGACAACCTGCTGTCCGTGCACGCCGGGACCGCCGCGCTGGTCGCGGCCGCCGCCTCGGGCGGCGGTCTCCCCCACATCCCCGTGCTCGCCGCCTTCGACCACGAGGAGAACGGCTCCCAGTCGGACACCGGTGCCGACGGACCGCTGCTCGGCGGCGTGCTGGAGCGCTCGGTGTTCACGCGCGGCGGCTCGTACGAGGACCGGGCACGGGCCTTCGCGGGCACGATCTGCCTGTCCTCCGACACCGGCCACGCCGTCCACCCCAACTACGCGGAGCGGCACGACCCGACGCACCACCCGCGCGTCAACGGCGGCCCCATCCTCAAGGTCAACGTCAACAACCGCTACGCCACGGACGGTTCGGGCCGGGCCGTCTTCGCCGCCGCGTGCGAGAAGGCGGACGTCCCCTTCCAGACCTTCGTGTCCAACAACTCCATGCCCTGCGGCACGACCATCGGCCCGATCACCGCGGCCCGGCACGGCATCCGCACCGTCGACATCGGCGCGGCCATCCTGTCGATGCACAGCGCCCGGGAGCTGTGCGGCGCCGACGACCCGCACCTGCTGGCGAACGCGCTGGTGGCGTTCCTGGAGGGCTGAGCCGGCCCCGCGCTCCCGGCCGGAACACCCTTGTGCCGCATGCCTGTTCCCGCCGGGGGTACCCGAACGGAACCGGATCGACCGGAAAGCCGGAACCGACCGGATCTACAGGGAGGCGACACTCATGGGCCTCGGCGGGTGCATCATCCTCATCGCCGTGGGAGCCATCCTCACGTTCGCGACCGACTGGGACATGCAGGGGGTCAACCTCGATCTGGTCGGTGTCATCTTCATGATCGTCGGCCTGATCGGTGTCGCGACCTTCAGCAGCATCGCCCGGCGCCGCCGCGTCGTGATGCCACCGACGACCCCCGTCGTCGAGGACCGGCCCCACCACCACACACGTGACGGCTACAGCGACGGCTACGGCGCCTGAGCACGCCCCGAGCGGGCCGCGCTCAGCCTGTCGGCCTACCGTCCGCGTCCCGGAGCGGCCGGCGGGGAAGCGGTCAGAGCATGAGATTCCTCGTGTACGACCGGCTCCTCGGCTTCGGTGACGACTACTGGATCGAGGACGGCCACGGCAACAAGGTGTACCTCGTCGACGGCAAGGCGATGCGGCTGCGGGACACCTGGGAGCTGAAGGACGCCCAGGGGCGGGTGCTCATCGACATCCACCAGAAGATGTTCGCCCTGCGCGACACGATGGTGATCGAGCGCGGCGGCGAACCGCTGGCGACCCTGAAGCGCAAACGGCTGTCGCTGCTGCGCAACCACTACCGGGTCTCGCTGGCCGACGGCACCGAACTGGACGTCAGCGGCAAGATCCTCGACCGGGAGTTCGCCATCGAGTACGACGGCGAACTGCTGGCCGTCGTCTCCCGGCGGTTGCTGACCCTCCGGGACACCTACGGTGTCGACGTCGTCCGCGACGACGCGGACCCGGCACTGCTGATCGCCCTGACCGTGTGCGTGATCCACCTGGCGGAGAAGGAGCGGGAGAAGGGCGACGAGGGCGAGTGACCCTCCGCCCTCCCGTCACCGGCGCGGTGTGCGCAGGCCGAGCACCCGGTCCTTGAGGGCCGGGAACTGCTCCCGGGTCCGCGCCACCTTCGCCGGGTCGAACTCCACGCCCAGGACCTCCTCGTCCGCGCCGGCCTCCGCCAGCACCTCGCCCCAGGGGTCGACCACGATCGAGTGACCGGCCTGCGGCACCCCGGCGTGCGTCCCGGCCGTTCCGCAGGCGAGGACGAACGCCTGGTTCTCCACCGCCCGTGCCCGGGCCAGGAGCGTCCAGTGGGACCGGCGGCGCTCCGGCCAGCCCGCCGGGACGACGAGCGTCTCGGCACCGGCGTCGACGAGGCCGCGGAAGAGTTCGGGGAAGCGCAGGTCGTAGCAGGTCGCCACGCCCAGGGTCGTCTCCGGCAGACGGACCGTCACCAGCTCGCTCCCCGCGCCCATCAGCACGGCCTCGCCCTTGTCGAAGCCGAAGCGGTGGATCTTGCGGTAGGCGGCGGCCAGATCGCCGGCGGGGGAGAAGACGAGGGAGGTGTTGTAGAGCTCTCCGTCGGGCCCGCGCTCGGGGACGGATCCCGCGTGCAGCCACACCCCCGCGTCGCTCGCCGCCTTGGCCATCGCCTCGTACGTCGGCCCCTGGAGCGGCTCGGCCCGCGCGCCGAACTCCTCGAAGGCGAAGGCGCCCGTGGTCCACAGTTCGGGCAGGACGACCAGGTCGGCGCCCGCCTGGTCCCGGACCAGCGACGCCGCGCGCAGGCGGCGCGCTTCGACGGATTCGCCCTCGTTCACGGCGATTTGGATCAATGAGGCGCGCACACTACCACCGTCCTGGCATTCGAGCCGTCCACTCGGGCCTACGATCGTCACACGAAAGCACTGCCGGGGTGCCGCACAGCAGCGTAACTTAGCGTCCCAAGACGCCCGCCGACCGCAGCCACCTCCCACTGGCACCGCCGCCACCACCTGCCCGTGTACCGACCGCCGAGGGGTCCCGTTCCGTGAGTCTGCATCCCACCCTCCAGCCCTACGCCGACGCCTGGACTCACTCCATCGAGGCGATATCCGAGCTGGTCCAGCCGCTTGTGGAAGCAGAGTGGAACCGTCGCACCCCCTGCCCGGGATGGTCGGTGCGGGACGTCGTCTCGCACGTCATGGGCCTGGACTCCGAGATGCTCGGCGACCCGCGCCCCATCCACACGCTCCCGCGCGACCTGTTCCACGTCACCAACGACCAGCAGCGGTACATGGAGATGCAGGTCGACGTCCGCCGCCACCACACGGCGCCGGAGATCACCTCCGAGCTCGAGTACATGATCATCCGGCGGAACCGGCAGCTGCGGAACGAGTCGCGGGACCCGGGCACCAAGGTGCGCGGGCCGTACGGCGCGGAGCTGACGCTGGAGGAGTCGATGCGCCGGCACGCGTTCGCCGTGTGGGCACACGAGCAGGACCTGCGCACGGCCCTCGGCCGCCCCGGCAACCTCGACTCCCCCGGTGCGCTCGTCGCCCGTGACGTGCTGCTCGCCGAGCTGCCCGGCGTCGTCGCCGAGCGGGCGGACGCGCCGCGCAGCTCGGCGGTCGTCTTCGACGTCCACGGCCCGGTCGAGTTCCTGCGCACGATCCGCGTCGACATCCAGGGGCGCGGCACCCTGGAGACGGCCCCCGCCCTCGGCCCGGCCGCCACCCTCTCCCTCGACTGGGAGACGTACGTCCGCCTGGCCTGCGGCCGGGTGACGCCGGAGGCGGTCACGGACCGTATCAAGACGGAGGGCGACCCGGACCTGACGGCGGCGATCCTGAGGAACTTCACGGTGACGCGGTAACGCCGGTGGTGACGTCAGCCCGTCCTGGGGGCACCCGCTGCGGGGGAGTTCGGGGACGGGGCCGTCAGGCCGCAGCGGGGGCGCGGGGGCGGCAGTACCCGGCGGCACGGCCCGCACCCCCGCCGGGTGCCTACACGGGAACGTGCACCGTCTCCACCCGGCTGGCGACCGACCGCTCCCGTTCCCTGCGCGCCGCCCGCTTCCGCAACCGCAGGATCTGCGTGACACCCACCGCCTGCAGCACGAACACCGACGAGAACGCCACGGCGTAGTCGTCCCCGGTCGCGTCCAGCAGCACCCCGATCGCGAACAGCGTGGTCATCGACGCCACGAAACCGCCCATGTTCGTGATCCCGGACGCCGTCCCCTGCCGCTCCGGCGGATTCGCCGGCCGCGCGAAGTCGAAGCCGATCATCGAGGCCGGTCCGCACGCGCCGAGCACCGCGCACAGCACGACCAGCAGCCACATCGGCGCGTGCTCGGCGGGGTAGGCCAGCGTCGCCGCCCACAGGACCGCCGTCGCGCCCACCGTGCCGAGCGCCAGCGGCAGCCGGGCGGCGTGGTGGCGGGCGATGATCTGGCCGTAGACGAGGCCGACCGTCATGTTGGACAGCACCACCAGGGTGAGCAGCCCGCCGGCCGTGCCCCGGGACAGCCCCTGCGCCTCCACGAGGAAGGGCAGGCCCCACAGCAGCAGGAACACCATCGCCGGGAACTGGGTGGTGAAGTGCACCCACAGCCCCAGCCGGGTGCCCGGCTCCCGCCAGGAGGCGGCGATCTGCCGCCGCACGTACGCGGCCCCCCGGTGGGACACCGGTTCCGGCTCGTACCCCTCGGGGTGGTCCTTCAGGAAGAGCACCAGCAGGACGAGGACGACCACGCCGGCCAGCGCGCTGCCCGCGAAGGCCGCCGTCCAGCCGATGCCGTGCAGCAGGCGGGCCAGGACCAGCGTGGAGACCAGGTTGCCCGCCATGCCGACCAGACCGGCGAGCTGGGCGACCATCGGCCCGCGCCGGGCGGGGAACCAGCGGGTGCCGAGCCGCAGCACGCTGATGAACGTCATGGCGTCGCCGCAGCCGAGCAGCGCCCGTGAGGCGAGCGCGGTGGCGTACGTCGGTGAGAAGGCGAAGCCCAGCTGCCCCACCGTGAACAGGACGACCCCGATGCCCAGCACCCGCTTCGTGCCGAGCCGGTCCACCAGCAGGCCGACGGGTATCTGCATGCCGGCGTAGACCAGCAGCTGGAGGATGGAGAACGTGGACAGGGCGGAGGCGTTGACGTGGAAGCGGTCGGCCGCGTCGAGACCGGCCACCCCCAGGGACGTGCGGAAGATGACGGCGACGAAGTAGACGGCGACGCCGATGCTCCAGACGGCGATCGCGCGCCGCCCTCCGGGCGGGTCGCCCGGCAGCGTGTTCCCGACCGGCGCGGCGGAACTCATCGGACCTCACCCCGCGCCAGGTGCGAGAACCAGCTCACGTGCCGGTGGACCACGCCGACGGCCGCCTCCGCGTCCCCGGAGCGCAGCGCGTCGAGGATCTCCTCGTGCTCGGCGAGCGTCTTGGCGATCCGGTCGGGGTGGGAGTGCATGACGGCGACGCCCATGCGCAGCTGCCGGTCGCGGAGCTGGTCGTAGAGACGGGAGAGGATCTCGTTTCCGCCGCTGCGGACGATCTCGGCGTGGAAGCAGCGGTCGGTGACGGAGGCGGCGGCGAGGTCGCCGGCGGCGGCCTGCTCGCGCTGGCGGGCGAGCAGGTCCTCCAGCCGCTCGATGAGCCCGGGCGGGGCGGGCACGGCCTTGCGCGCCGCGTGCGCCTCGACCAGCAGCCGGGTCTCCACCACGTCCGCGATCTCCTGGGCGGAGACGGGCAGGACCAGCGCCCCCTTCTTCGGGTAGAGGCGGATCAGCCCCTCGACCTCGAGCCGGAGCAGCGCCTCCCGCACCGGGGTGCGCGAGACGCCCACGGCCTCGGCGAGCTCGCCCTCGGTGAGCAGGGTCCCGCCCTCGTAGCGGCGCTCGAGGACGGCCTGTTTGACGTGGGCGTACACGCGGTCGGCGGCGGGGGGTTGCTTCACGGCCATGGTCATGTCCACAGGATAGATACAACAGGGACGCAAGTGGGGCGCCGTCCAGTATCCGGACGCGCGCCACTCGTCCGGGGGACGTACCCGCCTACGGCACAACCGTTCGTGCTATTCACGTGTCCCACAGGCGCGGCCCATGCTGGACCGACCGCAACTGGGCCTCACCACCGGGGATTTCACAACAATCGGGGTATCTCACTTGATAAACGGTATTCAGGGCGCCCGCCTTCGCCGCGCCGTCGCCGTCGCCGTGTCCGCCGGCGCCGTGCTCGCGTCCGGAGCCCTCGCCACCGCGCCCGCGCAGGCCGCCGCGCCCGCGCAGCCCGTCGCCGCGCCCGTGCAGGCCGTCGCCGTGCCCGCGATCGCCGCCAAGGGCGGCTTCGTGATGAACGACGCGAACGGCAGGACCCTCTACACCAAGGCCGCGGACACCAGGCGCTCCACCGGGTCCACGACCAAGATCATGACCGCCAAGGTCGTGCTCTCCCAGCCCAAGCTGAATCTCGACGCCAAGGTCACGATCCAGAAGGCCTACAGCGACTACATCGTCTCGAAGAACGCCTCGTCCGCGCGCCTGATCGTCGGCGACAAGGTGACCGTCCGGCAGCTGCTGTACGGCCTGATGCTGCCGTCCGGCTGCGACGCCGCCTACGCGCTGGCCGACAAGTTCGGCACGGGCCGGACGCGGGCGGAGCGGGTGAAGTCGTTCATCGGCAAGATGAACTCCACCGCCAGGAGCCTCGGCCTCAAGAACACCCACTTCGACTCGTTCGACGGCATCGGCAACGGCAGCAACTACTCGACGCCGCGCGACCTGACGAAGCTCGCGAGCAGCGCGATGAAGAACGCCAACTTCCGAGCGATCGTCAAGACCAAGAAGTACACGGCGAAGACGACCACGAAGAGCGGCGGCACCCGCACCATGGCCGCCTGGACGAACACCAACACGCTGCTGAGCAGTTACAGCGGCGCGGTCGGCCTGAAGACCGGATCGGGCCCGGAGGCCAAGTACTGCCTGGTCTTCGCCGCGACCCGCAAGGGCAAGACGGTGATCGGCACGGTCCTGGCCTCGACGTCCACCACACAGCGCGCCACGGACGCAACGAAGCTCCTGAACTACGGCTTCGCCAAGTAGGACCCGCATACGGAACCGCGCGCCCCGGGGCGGGACGCGCGGTTCCGTCGTGTGTGCCTGCGGTGCGTCACGCCCAGGTGAGCAGGCGCTTCGGCTGTTCCAGGATCGCCGCGACGTCGGCGAGGACCTTGGAGCCCAGCTCCCCGTCGACCAGGCGGTGGTCGAAGCTCAGCGCCAGGGTCGTCACCTGACGCGGCTTCACCTTGCCCTTGTGCACCCACGGCTGGAGCTTGATCGCACCGACCGCGAGGATCGCGGACTCGCCGGGGTTGAGGATCGGCGTGCCGGTGTCGACGCCGAAGACGCCGACGTTGGTGATGGTCACCGTGCCGCCCTGCATGGCCGCCGGGGACGTCCTGCCCTCCCGGGCCGTCGAGACCAGCTCGCCCAGCGACTCGGCGAGCTGCGGCAGCGTCTTGGCGTGGGCGTCCTTGATGTTCGGCACGATCAGGCCGCGCGGGGTCGCGGCCGCGATGCCCAGGTTCACGTAGTGCTTGACCACGATCTCCTGCGCCGCCTCGTCCCAGGACGCGTTGATGTCCGGGTTGCGCCGGATCGCGACCAGCAGGGCCTTGGCGATCAGCAGGAGCGGATTCACCCGCAGGCCCGTGAACTCCTTGTCCTGCTTGAGCTCCTCGACCAGCTTCATCGTCCGCGTCACGTCGACCGTCACGAACTCCGTGACGTGCGGCGCGGTGAACGCCGAGCCGACCATCGCCGCGGCCGTCGCCTTGCGCACGCCCTTGACCGGGATGCGGGTCTCGCGCGCCGTGTCGTACGACGCCGCGGGCGCCGGGGCCGCGGGCGCGGGCGTGGCGGCGGGCGCCGCCTCGGGCGCCTCGGCCGGTGCGGGCGCGGTGGCCACCGCCGCGTGCACGTCCTCGCGCGTGATGACGCCGTCCGGGCCCGAGGGCACGACGGTCGTCAGGTCCACGCCGAGGTCCTTCGCCAGCTTGCGCACCGGCGGCTTGGCCAGCGGGCGCTCGCGGGTGACGGGTCCGTGGCCGTTCATCTCGGACTGGATCGCGGCCGACGCCTCCTGCGCCGGGGCGCCGGGGCTCTTGCGCGGGCGGCGGCGGGTCGAGGAGGTGGCGACTCCGTAGCCGACCAGGACCGGCTGGCGGCCCTGCGGCTTCTCCTCCTCGGCCGGTGCCGGTGTGTCCGCCACGGGGGCGGGGGCCTGCGCCGGTTCCGGTGCGGCCTCCTGTGCCGGAGCGGCGGCGGCCGCGCCGTCCCCGACGGCGACCGCGATGATCGACGTGCCCACGTCGACCGTGGTGCCCTCGGGGAAGTGCAGCTCGCGGACCACCCCGTCGTAGGGGATGGGCAGCTCGACCGCGGCCTTGGCCGTCTCGACCTCGCACACGATCTGTCCGTCGGTGACCGTGTCACCGGGCTGGACGTACCACTTGAGAATCTCGGCCTCGGTGAGTCCCTCGCCCACGTCGGGCATCTTGAACTCGCGCACGGAGCCTTCAGTCATCGTCGTCAACGCCCTCTCCTCAATACGCCAGCGAGCGGTCGACGGCGTCCAGCACCCGGTCCAGGTCGGGCAGGTACTCCTCCTCCAGGCGGGCCGGCGGGTACGGCGCGTGGTAGCCGCCGACCCGGAGCACCGGGGCCTCCAGGTGGTAGAAGCAGCGCTCGGTGATCCGCGCCGCGATCTCCGCGCCCGAGCCCAGGAACACCGGCGCCTCGTGGACCACGACCAGGCGGCGGGTCTTCTCCACCGACGCCTGGATCGTGTCGAAGTCCAGCGGGGAGATGGACCGCAGGTCCACCACCTCCAGGGACCGGCCCTCCTCGGCCGCCGCGTCGGCGACCTCCTGGCAGAGCTTCACCATCGGGCCGTAGGCGGCCAGCGTGAGGTCGGTGCCCTCGCGGACGACCCGTGCCTTGTGCAGCGGGCCCGGGATCGCCTCGGTGTCGACCTCGGCCTTGTCCCAGTAGCGCCGTTTGGGCTCGAAGTAGATCACCGGGTCGTCGCTCTGGATGGCCTGCTGCATCATCCAGTACGCGTCCCCCGCGTTCGACGGGGAGACCACCTTCAGGCCCGCCACGTGCGCGAAGAGCGCCTCGGGCGACTCGGAGTGGTGCTCGACCGCGCCGATGCCGCCGCCGTAGGGGATGCGGATGACGACCGGCATCTTGACCTTGCCGAGCGAGCGGGCGTGCATCTTCGCCAGCTGCGTGACGATCTGGTCGTAGGCCGGGAACACGAAGCCGTCGAACTGGATCTCCACCACCGGACGGTAGCCGCGCAGGGCCAGGCCGATGGCCGTGCCCACGATGCCGGACTCGGCCAGCGGGGTGTCGATGACCCGGTCCTCGCCGAAGTCCTTCTGCAGCCCGTCGGTGACGCGGAAGACGCCGCCGAGCTTGCCGACGTCCTCGCCCATGATCAGGACCTTGGGGTCCGACTCCAGCGCGCTGCGCAGCGACTCGTTGATCGCCTTGGCCAGCGCCATCTTTTCCGCTGCCATCTCAGACCCCCTCGGCCTCTGCGAACGACGCCTGGTAGGCGGCGAACTGGGCGCGCTCCTCGTCGACGAGCGCGTGCCCGTCCGCGTACGCGTTCTCGAAGATGGCGAACCGGTCCGGGTCCGGCATGGCACGGACCACTTCGCGCACTCGTTTGCCCAACGCCTCGCTCTCCGTCTCAAGTTCCGCGAAGAACTCCTCGTCCGCGTGGTGTGCGGACTCCAGGAAGCGGCGGAGGCGCAGGATCGGGTCCTTCGCCTCCCAGGCGGCCCGCTCGTCGTCGTGCCGGTAGCGGGAGGGGTCGTCCGAGGTGGTGTGGGCGCCCATGCGGTAGGTGTACGCCTCGATCAGCGCCGGGCCCTCGCCGCGCCGTGCGCGCTCCAGCGCCCACCGGGTGACCGCCAGACAGGCCAGCACGTCGTTGCCGTCGACCCGGACGCCGGGGAAGCCGAAGCCCTGGGCGCGCTGGTACAGCGGCACGCGGGTCTGCTTCTCGTTGGACTCCGAGATCGCCCACTGGTTGTTCTGGCAGAAGAAGATCACCGGGGCGTTGTAGACCGCGGCGAAGTTGAACGCCTCGCTGACGTCGCCCTGGCTGGAGGCGCCGTCGCCGAAGTAGGCGATCACGCCGGAGTCCGCGCCGTCCTTGGCGATGCCCATCGCGTAGCCCGTGGCGTGCAGCGCCTGGGAGCCGATGACGATGGTGTACAGGTGGAAGTTGTTGCTGTTGGGGTCCCAGCCGCCGTTGTTCACGCCGCGGAACATGCCGAGGAGATTGGTCGGGTCCACCCCGCGGCACCAGGCGACGCCGTGCTCGCGGTAGGTGGGGAAGACGTAGTCGTCCTCCCGGGTGGCGCGGCCGGAGCCGATCTGCGCGGCCTCCTGGCCCAGCAGCGAGGCCCACAGGCCCAGCTCGCCCTGACGCTGCAGTGCGGTGGCCTCGGCGTCGAAGCGCCGGGTGAGCACCATGTCGCGGTACAGACCGCGCAGCTCGTCGGGGGTGATGTCGGCGACGTACTCGGCGTACTCCGCGTAGGCCGCCTTCCTGACGCGCTTGCCCTCGGGCGTCAGCAGCTGCACGAGCTCCGTCCCGGAGCCCTTCCCGGCAGCGGTGCGGGTGGTGCGCTTGGCGCCGGTGGTGCCGGCCTCGGTGCCGGTGGTACCGGCTGCCTTGCTTCCGGCGCTGCGTCGCGGCTTGCGCGCGGCAGTGCTCTCCACGGTCACGTGTGCTCCTCCGTCGGTCCGGCCCCCGGGTTCGCCGGGCGCCAGTGCGGCTCACCTGTGGCCCGTCGGTCGCACAGGGTGGGTGCGGCCCGGTCGGGGACAGGCGTGACAGGTGCCCCGGCGAGCGTCCCTGCAAAAGGCACGTTACCCAGTGCTCCACATTTCTGTGAAACCCCTCCTGACCTGCGTTTTTACTCGGATTTCCAAGTAAATCGGCGAAGTGGGGAAGTTTTACTGGTCACAGCCTCGCAGGGGGCCGGAACAACGGCACGTTATCCCGGCCACCCCGGGCACGGGAAGAGCTGGTGTGTTTGACTGAGCGCGTGCGCGAAGACGGACAAATACGAGTATTCCTCCTCGACGACCATGAGGTCGTCCGTCGGGGTGTGCACGATCTGCTGGCGGGCGAGGCCGACATCGAGGTCGTCGGCGAGGCCGGCACGGCCGCCGACGCGCTCGCCCGTGTCCCCGCCACCCGCCCGGACGTCGCGGTGCTCGACGTCCGCCTCCCCGACGGCAGCGGCGTCGAGGTGTGCCGCGAGATCCGCTCCCGCGACGAGTCCGTCCGGTGCCTGATGCTCACGTCCTTCGCCGACGACGAGGCCCTCTTCGACGCGATCATGGCGGGTGCCTCCGGTTACGTCCTCAAGGACATCCGGGGCGCCGAGCTGCTGTCCGCCGTGCGGGACGTCGCCGCCGGGAAGTCGCTGATCGACCCGGCGGCCACCGCGCGGGTGCTGGAACGGCTGCGCGACGGAGGCACCAGGGGCGACGACCGGCTCGCCCGCCTGACCGAGCAGGAGCGCCGCATCCTGGAGCTGATCGGCGAGGGGCTCACCAACCGGGCGATCGGCGAACGGCTGCACCTGGCCGAGAAGACGATCAAGAACTACGTGTCGAGCCTGCTGTCCAAACTCGGCATGCAGCGGCGGTCCCAGGCGGCCGCCTTCGTGGCCCGTCTGCAGGCGGAGAACCGCTGACGCCGCCCGGCCGCGTGCGCGCGGCGGGCGGACGGCCGTGAGACCACCCGCACGGAACCCGGAACGCCTGGAACGCGACGGCGCGCGTGGCCCCTGGGTCGGGGACGCACGCGCGCCGGTCGGGACGTGAGGCCGGTCAGCCGGTCACGGGGTCCAAAGCGCCGCCGGTCGTACCGCCGGTCGGCTCACCACCACCCGTCGGCTCACCGCCGCCGGTCGGCTCACCACCGTCCGTCGGCTCACCGCCGTCCGTCGGTTCACCGTCGTCCGTCGGCGTGGACGGCTCCGTCTGCCCGTCCGTCGGGTCGCCGGTCGGGTCCTGCGAGGCGGTCTCCGACGGCGTGTAGGGCTGGTCCCAGTCCCCGCCGGTGCCGCCACCGCCGTTGTGGTCCTCGCCCGTGTCCGGGTCGGTGGACTCCTCGGTCGCCTCGTCGCTCGGCGACTCGCTGGCCCGGTCGTCCTCGGTGCTCTGCGAGACGGTCGGCGTCGGCGTGGTCTTCGTACCGCCGCCCCCGCCGCCGCCCCCGTCGCCGTTCAGGGCGAGCGCGACGCCCGCGACGACGGCGACCACCGCGAGGAAGGCCAGGATCCACAGCTTGCCCCGGCCGCTGCCCTTGTTGCCGTGGCCCTCGAAGCCACCGTCGTCCCCGCCGCCGTAGCCGCCCGGCAGGATCGGCTGGGGGATCTGCGTGGTGCCCGAGCCGTGGTCGGGGTGCGGCATCACCGTCGTGCCCGCCATCCCGGCCGCCGGGGTGTGCCGGCCGTCGTGCATGCCGACCGGGCCGGTGTTCCAGGTGCCGGTGTGGCCACCCTGCTCGTAGAGCATCTGCAGCCCGTACTGGACCAGGCCGCGCATCTCCTCGGCGGTCTGGAAGCGGTCGTCGGGCTCCTTGGCCAGCGAGCGCATCACCAGGCCGTCCAGCTCCGGCGGGACCGCGTCGGAGACCTCGGACGGGGGCGTCGGGATGTCCTGGACGTGCTGGTAGACCACCGACAGCGGGGTCTCGCCGGTGAACGGCGGGCGCAGCGCGAGGAGTTCGTACAGCAGGCAGCCCGTCGCGTACAGGTCGGAGCGGTGGTCGACGGCCTTGCCGAGCGCCTGCTCCGGGGAGAGGTACTGCGGGGTGCCCATGACCATGCCGGTCTGCGTCATCGTCGTGGACGCGCCGTGCAGGGCGCGGGCGATGCCGAAGTCCATCACCTTCACCGCACCGTTGTGCGTGATGATGACGTTGGCCGGCTTGATGTCGCGGTGCACGATGCCGTGCTGGTGCGAGTAGGCGAGCGCCTCCAGGACGCCCGAGACGATGATCAGCGCCTGCTCGGGGCCGGGCGCCTCGGCGTTGAGGAGGAGGTCGCGGATGGTGCGGCCCTCGACGATCTCCATCACGATGTAGGGCACGGACTGGCCGCCGACGAAGTCCTCGCCTGAGTCGTACACGGCCACGATGGCATGGTGGTTGAGCCCGGCCACCGACTGCGCCTCGCGCGTGAAGCGCGCCTTGGAGACCGGGTCCTCTGCGAGGTCGGCGCGCAGCAGCTTGACCGCCACGGTGCGGCCGAGACGGACGTCCTCGGCCGCGAACACCTCGGCCATGCCGCCCCGCCCGAGTCTGCGGGTCAGCCGGTACCGGCCGTCGCCGACCAGGCCGCCGTTGCCCCAGGTCTCCGGTGCGTCAGACATACCGCCGCCAGTAGCCTCGGGTTCGGACGGGCCCTGGGCGCGCTGCTGCTGTGCCATCAGTCCTCGCCGTCGTTTCTGCCCGCGGTGCGCGCGGTGTTGTTACGGTCTCCGTCGGCCACGCTACAGCCTCCGCGCAAGCCTCCGGTCCGAGATGGGCGCCGGGACCGGCATCGAGACGGACCGGTCATGAAACCCTGGTTCCGTACTGTCGTGCAAATTCTGTGTACCGGCCGTACGCCCGCTGTAACGCTTGCGCGACGCTTCTTTCGCGTACGGTCACGGAACGGGCACCGCGCTTGACGTGTCACTGCCCTGGGGCAGACTTGGCCGGGAATAGCACTTTGGATCAACATGCGCTCGCGCCGCTGCCGCCGGCGCCTACGGGGGAAGCAGAGACATGAGCCAGGACGCCGGACAGGGCCGGTACGCGGGGCGTGCACTCGCCGGCGGCCGCTACCAGCTGCGCGACTTGCTCGGCGAGGGCGGCATGGCCTCGGTGCACCTGGCCTACGACTCGGTGCTGGACCGCCAGGTCGCGATCAAGACGCTGCACACCGAGCTGGGCCGGGAGCAGGCCTTCCGCGAGCGTTTCCGCCGCGAGGCCCAGGCCGTGGCCAAGCTCACGCACACCAACATCGTCTCGGTCTTCGACACCGGCGAGGACGACCTTGGCGGCGCGACGATGCCGTACATCGTCATGGAGTACGTCGAGGGCCGGCCGCTCGGCTCGGTGCTCGACGAGGACGTCCGCCAGTTCGGCGCGATGCCCGCCGACAAGGCCCTGAAGATCACCGCGGACGTGCTGGCGGCGCTGGAGATCAGCCACGAGATGGGCCTGGTCCACCGGGACATCAAGCCGGGCAACGTGATGATGACCAAGCGCGGCGTGGTCAAGGTGATGGACTTCGGCATCGCCCGCGCCATGCAGTCCGGGGTCACGTCGATGACGCAGACCGGCATGGTCGTCGGCACCCCGCAGTACCTCTCACCGGAGCAGGCCCTCGGCCGCGGCGTGGACGCCCGCTCCGACCTGTACTCGGTCGGCATCATGCTGTTCCAGCTGGTCACCGGTCGGTTGCCGTTCGACGCCGACTCGCCGCTGGCCATCGCCTACGCGCACGTGCAGGAGGAGCCGGTCGCTCCTTCGGCGGTCAACCGCGCCCTGCCGCCGGCCGTGGACGCGCTGGTGGCCCGTGCTCTGAAGAAGAACCCCAACGAGCGCTTCCCCAGCGCCGAGGCCATGCGCGACGAGTGCCTGCGGGTGGCGGCCTCCTTCCAGGCCGCGCCGCCGAGCATCGTGCCGGGTGCGCACACGCCGAGCGGCTCGGGAGTCGGCTCCGCGGTGTTCCCGCCGGTCGACCAGGCAGGCCAGGCGCCCGCGGGCCACGTCCAGACCCCGTACCAGCCGACGCCCGCGCCGCACCCGTACGGCACCCCGGCGCCGGCGGCGCCCTCCCCGGCGTACGGCTATCCGCAGCAGGGCGGCTACCCGACGCCGGCCGCGTCGGCGTACGCGCCGCAGCAGGGGACGCACACTCCGCCGCCGTACACCCTCACGCCCCAGTCCCAGGGCTCCGGGGCCTCGGGCGGCGGCAAGAGCAACAAGCTGGTGATCATAGGCTCGGCGGTGGTAGCCGTCCTCGCGGTGGGCGGTCTGGTCGCGGCGCTGCTGATGAACGGCGGCGACGATCCCGAGGCCGGGGGCGGCGGGAGCAGCGCCAGCGCCTCCGCGTCCGGGGCCAAGCCGGAGGGCTACCGCGGGCCGGACACGTCGAAGACGATCGAGACGGACGAGTGCACGGAGCCTGACGAGTCGTACAACGACCCCAACAAGGTGCAGATCCCCGACTTCACCTTCAAGTACATCGGCTCGGTCAAGGAGTGCTTCCAGGCGGCCGGCTGGACGATGAAGATCGTCGAGGTCGACGAGAACACGTACGGCGAGGGTTCGGTCAGGGAGCAGTTCCCCGCGGCCGGCACGGACATCGACCCGAAGAACCCGCCGGAGATCCAGCTCAAGGTGTCGACGGGCAATCCCCCGACGTCCTGACCCCACGCGCACGGCGAAGGGCCCGGCAGCCGGTGCTGCCGGGCCCTTCGCCGACTCGGTGTCCCGGCCGGCTCACAGATAGGGGCCGCCCGAGCGGGGGCCCGGGTGGGGCTCCTCGCCGTCGTGGCCCGCGCCGGGCGGGAGGGCACGGCGCATCTGCTCCAGCTGCGCCCGTGCGGCCATCTGCTGGGCGAACAGCGTGGTCTGGATCCCGTGGAACAGGCCCTCCAGCCAGCCGACCAGCTGGGCCTGGGCGATGCGCAGTTCCGCGTCGGTGGGCGTCACGTCGTCCGTGAAGGGCAGGGAGAGGCGCTCCAGCTCCTCCACCAGCTCCGGGGCGAGGCCGTCCTCGAGTTCCTTCACCGAACTGGCGTGGATCTCCTTGAGCCGGGCCCGGCTCGCCTCGTCCAGGGGAGCGACGCGCACCTCCTCCAGCAGCTGCTTGATCATGCTGCCGATCCTCATGACCTTCGCAGGCTGCTCCACCTGCTCCGTCACCGGGATCTCACGGGGCTCACCGTCCCCGTCACCGCCCCCGCTCAGCGCCATTCCGTCCTGGCCGACGACCAGGATCTGGGGATTGTCCGGCGACCTGTCGTTCCTCGGCATCTCCATACCGCCATTCTCTCGCACCCGCGTGCCGCATCCGTGTGGTGCCCCCGGAGAAGCGTGATCCACCGCGTACGGCGGAGTCCGGAATGCCGGAAGAACGGGTAGGTGTGAGGCTTGTTCCGTCGATTTTTCGGCGCGTCGGTGTCGGCACCCCCCGATCCGGCGCCGTCGGTGTCGGCAACGGCTCGTTCTGGCGACTCACCGGGAGGGGGTCACCGACGTGACTCCATGGCTGCGCACCGTGCGTGCGACGGGGCTGGCGGGGGTTCTGGGGGCGGGCGTACTGATGTCGCCGTGCGCGGCGGGGCCGGCCCAGGGCGCCGGGCTCACGGCGCCGGAGACCCTGAGGTCGGGGCCCGCGGTGTCGGGGGCCAGGGCTTCTGGGCCCTTGCTGTCCGGGGCGCGGGTTTCACGGCCCGCGGTGTCGGGGGCCGCGGTCTCACGGCCCGCGGTGTCGGGAGCCGCGGTCTCACGGCCCGCGGTGTCGGGAGCCGGGACGTACCGGCCCGGCGTATCGGGGCCCGTGGTGTCGGGGGCGCTGGTGTCTCCGTCCGCCGGAGGGCGTGTGCCCGCCGCGGGGGCGGTGGGGTCGGGACCGGGTGGGCCCGGTGATCCCGACCGTCCCGGTCTTGCCGAGCACCTGGAGCGCCCGGCCGGCCCCGGCCGCTCCGGCGGTCCGGGGCGTCCGGACGGCCCCGGGACGCGTCCCTCGTCCGCCGCCTCCGCGACCGCCCACGCGTCCCGCACGGAGGGCGGCCGTCCGCCGTCCGGTCACGCCTCCGACGCCGGCCGCGGGTCCAGGACGTCCGCGCCCTCGAAACCGGCTCCGTCCGCCTCCGCTCCCGACGGCGAGCCCTCCCGGGCGGGCAGCAGGGCGGGCGAGGGCCGTCAGCGGCCGGGGCGGCCGGAGGCGGAAAGGGAGAGGGCGGAGAAGGCGGAGAAGGCGGAGCAGAACGGCACGCTGGGCCGCGGCGACCGGGAGGGCGTCGGCATCCGGGTCCTCCCCGACCGCGCCGGCAGTCCGGCCGCCGTCGTCCCGCCCGGGACGACCGCCCCGCCGGCCACGACGGCCGCGCCGCGGCCTGAAGCGACGTCCGCCGCGCGGACCGAGGGGGCCGCCGGACCGGTGCTGAAGGTCCTGCCCCTGGGCAGCGGGCTGGTCCTCGTCGGCCTCGGGCTGGCCCTGGCCTTCGTCGGCCTCCGCCTGCGCCGGGGCGGAGCGTAGGGCGGGACGCGGCCCCGCCCCGGCTACGGCGCCGCGAGCAGCAGCACCTTGCCGATGTGACCGCTCTCCTCCACGACCCGGTGCGCGGCGGACGCCTCGCTCATCGGGAGTTCGCGGTCGACGATCGGACGGACGTGGCCCCCGGCGAGCAGCGGCCAGACGTGCTCGCGCACGGCCGCGACGATGGACGCCTTCTCCGCCGGCGGGCGGGCCCGCAGCGAGGTCGCGCTGACGGCGGCGCGCTTGGCGAGGAGCGTGCCGATGTTCAGCTCGCCCTTCCGGCCGCCCTGCATGCCGATGATCGCGAGCCGCCCGTTCACGGCCAGGGCCTGGACGTTGCGGTCCAGGTACTTGGCGCCCATGTTGTCCAGGATGACGTCGGCGCCCGCCCCGCCGGTGGCCTCCTTCACCTCGGCGACGAAGTCCTGCTCCCGGTAGTTGATCAGGATGTCGGCACCCAGCTCGGCGCACCGCTCCAGCTTCTCCTTGGTGCCCGCCGTCACGGCGACCTTCGCACCGACGGCCTTGCCGAGCTGGATCGCCATGGTGCCGATGCCGCTGGAGCCGCCGTGCACGAGCAGCGTCTCACCGGGACGGAGGTGGGCGACCATGAAGACGTTCGACCAGACCGTGCAGACCACCTCGGGCAGGGCCGCCGCCTGCTCGAGGCCGACGCCCTCGGGCACCGGCAGCAGCTGGCCGGCCGGGACGGCCACCTTCTCGGCGTAACCGCCGCCGGCGAGCAGCGCGCACACCTCGTCGCCGACGGACCAGCCCGACACCCCCGGACCGAGTGCGGCGATGCGCCCGGAGCACTCCAGGCCGGGGTAGGGGGAAGCGCCGGGCGGGGGGTCGTAGAAGCCCTGGCGCTGCATGATGTCGGCCCGGTTGACGGCGCCTGCCGTCACCTCGACCAGGACCTCGCCCTCGCCGGGCACCGGGTCGGGGACCTCGGTCCAGACCAGCGCCTCGGGGCCTCCGGGTTCGGAAATCGTGATCGCATGCATGAGGGCGACGCTACTCCTCGGTCCCCGGCCGGGCCCCTCGGCCCGCGTCCGCAGCCGGGCCTCGTCCGGCTCCGGACCCGCCCGCCGGAAAAGCCCGTGCGGAACCGATGAGTTTGCGCGACGGTAAAGGTCTTCCCATGCGTAGCCCAAGAGCGCGGAAGGGACCACCACGTATGAGTACGCACACGTCGGGCCTGGCGATCGAGACCGCGGGCCTGGTGAAGACGTTCGGCGAGACCCGGGCCGTGGACGGGGTGGACCTCGCGGTGCCCGCCGGCACGGTGTACGGCGTCCTCGGCCCCAACGGCGCCGGCAAGACCACCACGGTGAAGATGCTCGCCACCCTGCTGCGGCCCGACGGCGGCCAGGCCCACGTCTTCGGTCACGACGTGGTACGCGAGGCCGACGAGGTGCGCGGCCGGGTCAGCCTCACCGGTCAGTACGCCTCCGTGGACGAGGACCTCACCGGCACCGAGAACATGGTCCTGCTGGGCCGGCTCCTCGGGCACGGCAAGAAGGCCGCGCGGGAGCGGGGCGACCGGCTGCTGGAGGCCTTCGGGCTCACGGACGCCGCCGCCAGGCAGGTCAAGCACTACTCCGGCGGCATGCGGCGCCGGATCGACATCGCCGCGTCCATCCTCAACACCCCCGACCTGCTCTTCCTGGACGAGCCGACGACCGGGCTCGACCCGCGCAGCCGCAACCAGGTGTGGGACATCGTCCGCGCGGTCGTCGCCCAGGGCACCACCGTGCTGCTGACCACGCAGTACCTGGACGAGGCCGATCAGCTGGCCGCGCGGATCGCCGTCATCGACAAGGGGCGGGTGATCGCCGAGGGCACCAAGGGTGAACTGAAGGCCTCCGTCGGCGCGGGTTCCGTCCACGTGCGGCTGCGGGACGCCGGCCGGCGGCCCCAGGCCGAGCGGGTGCTGCGCGACCTGCTGTCCGCCGAGGTGCAGCGGGAAGCCGATCCGCTGGCCCTGACCGCCCGCCTCGGCGCGGAGACCGGCGACACGGCGGCCGGCCAGGCCGCGAAGGCGCTGGGCGAGCTGGCCCGGAACGGCATCACGGTGGACAACTTCTCCCTCGGCCAGCCCAGTCTCGACGAGGTCTTCCTGGCGCTCACCGGACACGACACCGGCCACAGCGGCCGCACCGCCGACGACACGAAGGACGAGGTGGCGGCATGAGCACGGCCACGAGAACCGAGAACGGCAAGGACCTCGCCCCCGTGAGCGCCGAGTCCCTGGCGACGCTGCTCGTCGCCAGGGAGCGCCCGCCGCGGCCCGGTTCCCTGTCGACGTCCCTGACCTTCGGCTGGCGCGCGATCCTCAAGATCAAGCACGTGCCCGAGCAGCTCTTCGACGTCACCGCCTTCCCGATCATGAACCTGCTGATGTTCACGTACCTCTTCGGCGGTGCGCTGGCGGGTTCGCCGAGTGACTACATCCAGTTCGTGCTGCCGGGCATCCTGGTGATGTCGGTCGTGATGATCACGATGTACACCGGGGTCTCGGTGAACATCGACATCGAGAAAGGCGTCTTCGACCGCTTCCGCTCGCTGCCGATCTGGCGGCCGTCGGCGATGGTCGGCTATCTGCTCGGCGACGCGCTGCGCTACACGATCGCGTCGGTCGTCATGCTGGCCGTGGGCCTGCTCCTCGGCTACCGGCCGGACGGAGGCTTCGTCGGCGTGGTCGCCGGGGTGGCGCTGCTGCTGGTGTTCTCGTTCGCCTTCTCGTGGATCTGGACGATGTTCGGCCTGATGCTGCGGACCGAGAAGTCCGTGATGAGCGTCAGCATGATGGTGATCTTCCCGCTCACCTTCCTGTCCAACGTCTTCGTGGACCCGAGGACCATGCCGGGCTGGCTCCAGGCGTTCGTCAACAACAGCCCCATCACGCATCTCGCCTCCGCCGTGCGGGAGCTGATGGCAGGTGAGTGGCCGGGCGGCGAGATCGGCTGGACCCTGGGCTGGGCGGCGCTGTTCCTGCTCGTCTTCGGGCCGGTCACCATGCGGCTGTACAACCGCAAGTAGCCGGGGCCCGGGCCCCGCGGGCCGACCCGGGGCACGCGGTGGTCCCGTCGGCCGGCAGCGGGCTTCCGTCAGTCGCGGGGCAGCGGGCGGACGTCCGGGGCCACCTGCGTGCCCGGCGTCGCCCGCACGATGGTGATCAGACGGTCCGTCAACTCCAGACCGCCGACGGCCGGGTCGTCGTACCCGAGCACCCGGTGCCCGCGCAGAACGCTCACCACCAGGTCGTCCGTCTCGCGCGGGCGCTTGCCCACCTCCGCCTTTATGACGGGCCGTTCGACGAGGTCGAGTCCGCTGCCCTGGCTGATCAGGTCCTCCATCACCATGCCGGCGGCGGGGCTGAGCACGGAGAGCCCGAGCAGGCGGCCCGCGGCACTGGCACTGGTGATCACGGCGTCCGCACCGGACTGCTTGAGCAGCGGGGCGTTCTCCTCCTCCCGCACCGCGACCACGATCTTCGCGGCGCGGTTGAGCTGGCGGGCCGTCAGCGTCACCAGGACCGCGGTGTCGTCGCGCTGGGTGGCGATGATGATCTGCTTCGCCCGGTAGACCTCGGCCCGGTTCAGCACGTCGCTGCGCGTCGCGTCGCCGATCACTCCCGCGAACCCGTGGGCCGTCGCCGCGTCGATCGCCTTGCCGCTGGGGTCGACCACGACGACCTGCTCCTTGCGCAGGCCCGTGGCGCACACGGTCTCGATCGCCGACCGTCCCTTCGTGCCGAAACCGACGACGACGGTGTGATCGCGCAAGGTGGACCTCCAGCGGTTCAGGCGCCACTCCTCTCGAGTGCGCTCGGTGAGGGCTTCCAGCGTGGTGCCGACCAGGATGATCAGGAACAGCACGCGCAGGGGCGTGATGACGAAGATGTTGGTCAGCCGGGCGGCGTCGCTGACCGGGGTGATGTCGCCGTACCCGGTGGTGGAGAGGGTGACGGTGGCGTAGTAGAAGGCGTCGAGGAGGTCGACGGAACCGTCCGAGTTGTCGTTGTAACCGTCGTGATCGGCGTAGACGATCACCGCGGTCACCAGGAGCACCACCAGGGCCAGGGACAGCCGCTTGGCGACCTGCCTGATCGGGTGTTCCACCAGCTTCCTCGGGAGCTTCACCCGATGGGTCACGAGGTGCTCGTCCGCTTGGCGGGCGATCGCGTCCTGGCCCGGAAGTTTCACGTGAAACACACTCCGATTCCGCCGGCGGCCCAAGGAAGGTCGAGCAACTCGGTCTCCTCTCCCGGCCGCACCCCACCGGGCGGTACGACGGCCAGGGCGTCGGCCGCCGCGATGCCGCGCAGCATGGCCGGACCGTTGTAGTGCAGCGGCACGGCGCCCTCGCCGCGCAGCACGACGGGGACCAGCCGGGTGTCGTGCGGGTGCCCGTGCACGGCGTCCCGCAGCGGCAGGGTGTACGGCTCCGGCGCCGGGCGGGCCGCGAGGGTGCGCAGCAGCGGCTCGGCGAGCGTGATCAGGCCGGAGACGGCAGCGAGGGGGTTGCCGGGCAGGCCGACGAGGTGCCGCCCCTCCGCGATGCGGGCCAGCAGCATGGGGTGACCGGGACGCACCTTGACGCCGTCCACGAGGAGCTCGGCACCGATGCGTCGCAGCGTCGGGTGGACGTGGTCGACGGGGCCCGCGGCCGTGCCGCCGGTCGTCACGATCAGGTCGGCCCCGGACGTCGTCACGGCCCGGTGCAGGGCATCGGCGTCGTCACCGACCCGCCGGACCGCGCCGACCTCGGCACCCAGGGCCCGCAGCCACGGCGGCAGCATGGGGCCGAGGGCGTCCCGGATGAGGCCGGCGTGCGGCAGGCCCTCGGTGAGCAGCTCGTCGCCGAGGACCAGGACGTCGACGCGGGGGCGGGCAACGGTGGTCAGCGTGTCGTACCCGGCGGCCGCCGCGAGGCCCAGGACGGCCGGGGTCACGAGGGTGCCGACGGCCAGGAGCTGGTCGCCGCTGCGGCACTCCTGGCCGCGCGGCCGGATGTCCTGGCCGTGGACGACGTCGCGGGTGGGGTGCAGGCGGCCCCGTTCGTCGGTGCGGCCGTGCTCGCTGCGCAGGACCGCGGTGGTGTCCAGGGGGACGCGGGCGCCGGTGGCGATGCGGACGGCCTCGCCGTCGGTGAGGGGCGCGGGCTCGGCATGCCCGGCCAGGGCGCCTTCCTCGCGCACGGTCCAGGGCCCGGGGCCGGCGACCGCCCAGCCGTCCATCGCGGAGGTGTCGAAGGAGGGCAGGTCGGTGAGAGCGGTGAGGGGCGCGGCCAGGGTGAGGCCGAGCGCGGTGTCGAGCGGCACGGGGGCCGGGGTGCGGCGGCCCGCACGGGCGGCGGCCCGTCCGGCCCGCTCGGCGACCGACCGGGCCTCGGGCCACGGGGTCGCGCGGTGCCGGGGCTCCGCCGGGGTGCGCGGGCCGGAGCGGTCACCGGCGTGCGCGTCACCGCCGGGGCGCGCGGGTCCGCCGGGGCGGGGTGCGCGGTCCTGGTGCGGGTGGCAGCCGGGGTGGGCGTCATGCCCGGGGGACGCGTCATCGGCGGGCGCACGGTCGGCGGGTCCGGCGGAGGCGCGGTCGCCGCGTCCGCCGGAGGCGCGGTCGCCGGGCGGCGGGCCGGGGTTCTCCCGCACGAGGGCGAGCGCCTCCTCGACGTCGAGGTCCTCCGCCTCCTCGCCGGCCCGTGTGCCGGGGGAGGTCATCAGGCGTCCGGGCGGGCGTCGGGGGTGGCGTCGGGGGCCACGTCCGGCGTGTCCGTCGCGGAGCCGGCGGCCTCCTCCGCCCAGCGCCGGGCGAGCGCCGCGGCCTTGTGGACGGCCTCGGCGACGGCCTCACTGCCTCCCCCGGCCCGCGCGGCGGCGTAGCCGACGAGGAAGGTGGTCAGCGGAGCCGCGGGCCGGGCCACCCCGTGGGCGGCGTCCCGGGCGAGGTCGAGCAGGACGCGGGTGTCGACGTCCAGGTCGATGCCCAGCTCGTCCTTGGCTGCGGAGATCCATTCATCCAACACGTGCCCATGCTCCCTGATGCGTGCCCTGGCGGTGGCGATGTCGTCCCAGGTGTCGCAGTCGAACGAGGCGACGGCGTCGGGGACGCGGGTGAGGCGCAGACCGTCGGTCAGCCGGCGCAGCGGCAGCCCGGTGAGATCCGTCCGGCCGCCGGAGACCGCGGTGAGTCCGCGGCGCAGCGCCGACGCGCGGTACGCGGCGACGAGGGGCTGGTCACGGCCGTCGGCGTCGGTGAGCAGCACCCCGTCGGCGTCGCTCGCGGCGAGGGCGGCCGTCAGCCTCCCGACGGTCGGCCCGGCGAGGAACGGCAGGTCGGCCGAGACCACCACGACGTGCTCCGCCGTGGTGCGCCGCAGCCCGGCGGCGAGGGCGGCGAGGGGTCCGCCGCCGGGCGGTTCCTCGCGGGCCCAGGTCACCGGCCGCGCGGTGGGCCGGGGATCGGCGACGACCACGGTGGTGCGGGCCCCGGAGCAGGCGGCGAGCACCCGGTCGAGCAGGGCACGTCCGCCCACGCGCAGGCCGGGCTTGTCCGCGCCGCCCAGCCTGCGGGCGGCCCCGCCCGCGAGCACGACGGCGTCGTACACGGCAGGGGCCGTCCCCGGCGCGGGATCGGTGCCTGCGCCGGGCTCACCCGGGGGTTCGTACGCGGTCACCCCCCGAGTATGCGTGCCCGCGCGATCACAGGGAACGCGGGGGAGCCCGCGCAATCAGAGTGTGCGCGGGCACCGCCGTCACAGGGTGCGGAGCAGCACCGCCGGCTGTTCGACGCAGTCCGCCACGTACCGGAGGAAACCGCCCGCCGTGCCGCCGTCGCACACCCGGTGGTCGAAGGTCAGCGAGAGCTGGACGACCTGACGGACCGCCAGCTCGCCCTCGTGCACCCAGGGCTTGGGGACGATGCGGCCGACGCCGAGCATGGCCGCCTCGGGGTGGTTGATGATCGGCGTGGAACCGTCGACGCCGAACACGCCGTAGTTGTTCAGCGTGAAGGTGCCGCCGGTCAGCTCGCCCGGGGTCAGCCGGCCGTCCCGGGCCGCCTCGGTCAGCCGGGCGAACTCGGCGGTGAGTCCCTCGGCGTCGCGCGCGTGCGCGTCCCGCACGACCGGCACGACCAGGCCCCGGTCCGTCTGCGCGGCGAAGCCGAGGTGGACGTGGCCGAAGCGGACGATCTCCCGCGCCTCCGTGTCGACGGTGGAGTTCAGCTCGGGGAAGCGGGCGAGCGCGGCGGTGCAGATCCGGGCCAGCAGGGCGACGAGGGAGATCTTCGGTCCGCCCGCCGCGTTCATCGCGGTGCGGGCCCTCATCAGCTCCGTCGCGTCCGCGTCCACCCAGCAGGTCGCGTCCGGGATCTCGCGCCGGCTGCGGGAGAGCTTGTCGGCGACGGCGCCCCGGACGCCCTTGAGCGGGGTGCGGATCTCGGCCGGCGGCCCTGCCACGAGGGCGGGCGCCGACGCCCGGGGCCTGTCGTCCGGGTGCGGTGCGGTGGCGGTCCCAGGGGGCGCCTGACGGCCGCCCTGCGCGGCGGCGGCACGCAGCGCGTACTCCACGTCCGCGCGCAGGATCAGACCGTCGGGGCCGGAGCCGGTCAGCTCGCGCAGGTCCAGGTCGTTCTGCCTGGCCAGCCTGCGCACCAGCGGGGAGATCACGGGGACCGGCCCGTCCACCGGCTCGGCGGCACGGACCCGGCCGTTCGCCCCGCCGGCCGCGGGGGACGCCGTGACGGCCCGCCCGTCCGCCCGTACCCGGCGGCGCCGCGCGGGCGCCTCGGAGGTGCCGTACCCGACCAGGACGTTGCCCGACCCCTCGGCGCGCTCGCCTCCGGGCTGCCGGACCGGCGGCTCCCCGGCACCCTCGCCCCCGGTGCCCGAGTCCCGCCCGCCCCCGCCGGAGGCCTCCTCGCCCACCGCCACCGTCAGCAGGGGTGCCCCGACCGGCAGCTCCGCCCCCTCCTCGCCGAAGCGGGCCGTGACCACACCGCCGTACGGGCAGGGCACCTCGACCATCGCCTTGGCCGTCTCCACCTCGACGACCGGCTGGTCGACGGCGACCACGTCACCGACCTCGACCATCCAGCGCACGATCTCCGCCTCGGTGAGCCCCTCACCGAGGTCGGGGAGCTTGAACTCCAGCACCTGTGCCATCAGCTTTCGGCCTCCCACTGCAGGCGCCCCACGGCGTCCAGGATCCGGTCCACACCGGGCAGGTGGTGACGCTCCAGCATCGGCGGCGGATACGGGATGTCGAACCCGGCCACACGCAGCACCGGCGCCTCCAGGTGGTGGAAGCAGCGCTCCGTGACCCGGGCCGCGATCTCCCCGCCCGGTCCCCCGAAGGAGCCCGACTCGTGGACGACGACCGCGCGTCCCGTCCGCCGCACCGAGGCGCACACCGTCTCGTCGTCGAACGGCACCAGGGAGCGCAGATCGACGACCTCGAGGTCCCAGCCCTCGGCCCGGGCCGCCTCGGCGGCCTCCATGCAGACGACCACCGACGGCCCGTACGTGATGAGCGTGGCGCTCCGGCCGGAGCGCCGCACCACCGCGCGGCCTATGGGGTCAACGGGCGCCGGCGCCTCCGGGTTCCAGGAGTCCTTCGACCAGTACAGCCGCTTGGGCTCGAGGAAGACCACCGGGTCGTCGGAGGCGATGGCCTCGCGCAGCAGTCCGTAGGCGTCGGCGACGGTCGCGGGCGTGACGACATGGAGCCCCGGAGTCGCCATGTAGTACGCCTCGGACGAGTCGCTGTGGTGCTCGACGCCGCCGATGCCGCCGCCGTAGGGGACGCGGATGGTCAGCGGCAGGGGCATCCGGCCGCGCGTGCGGTTGCGCATCTTGGCGACGTGGCTGACGACCTGCTCGAACGCCGGGTAGGCGAAGGCGTCGAACTGCATCTCCACGACGGGACGGAGCCCGTACATCGCCATGCCGACCGCGGTGCCGAGGATGCCGGCCTCGGCGAGCGGGGTGTCCGTGCAGCGGTCCTCGCCGAACTCCTCGGCGAGCCCGTCGGTGACCCGGAAGACACCGCCGAGGGTGCCCACGTCCTCGCCCATGACGTGCACGGCCGGGTCGGCGGCCATGGCGTCGCGCAGCGCCCGCGTGAGGGCCTGCGCCATGGTGGCCGGCTTGACGGCGACGGTGGTCATCGGTGGGTCCCTTCCGGTCCGGACCCGGCCTCGGCCTCCGCCGCCAGCTCCGCCCGCAGCAGGTCCCGCTGCTCGCGGAGCTGCCCGGTGGGCTCGGCGTAGACGTGCGCGAAGAGGTCCATCGGGTCGAGCTCCGCGTCCTGGTTCATGCGTGCGCGCAGGTCGGCGGCCATGGTCTCGGCGTCCTCGCGGGCGGTCGAGATGCCCTGCTCGTCGAGCAGGCCGCGCTCGGTCAGCTCCCGCTCCAGCAGCTCGAGGGGGTCGTGCCGGCGCCAGGTCTCGACCTCCGCGTCGCCGCGGTAGCGGGTCGCGTCGTCCGCGTTGGTGTGCGCGTCGACGCGGTACGTCACCGCCTCCACCAGCGTGGGCCCGCCGCCCGCGCGCGCACGGCGCACGGCGTCGGACAGGACCTCGTGGACGGCGGCGGCGTCGTTGCCGTCGACCAGGCGGCCGGGCATCCCGTAGCCGACGGCCTTGTGGGCCAGCGACGGGGCGGCGGTCTGCTTGGCGAGGGGCACGGAGATCGCGAAGCCGTTGTTCTGGACGAGGAAGACGACCGGGGCCTGCCAGACGGCGGCGAAGTTCAGCGCCTCGTGGAAGTCGCCCTCGCTGGTGCCGCCGTCGCCGACCATGGCCAGCGCGACCACGTCGTCGCCCTTGAGGCGGGCGGCGTGCGCGAGGCCCACGGCGTGCGGCAACTGGGTGGCGAGCGGTGTGGACAGGGGGGCGACCCGGTGCTCGTAGGGGTCGTAGCCGGTGTGCCAGTCACCGCGCAGCAGGGTGAGGGCCTCGACGGGGTCGACTCCGCGGGCGACGACGGCGAGCGTGTCGCGGTAGCTGGGGAAGAGCCAGTCGCGCTCCTCGAGCGCCAGCGCGGCGGCGACCTCGCAGGCCTCCTGGCCGGTGCTGGACGGGTAGACCGCGAGCCTGCCCTGCTTGGTCAGGGCGGTGGCCTGCGCGTTGTACCGCCGGCCGCTCACCAGCCGGGCGTACAGCGTGCGCAGCAGCTCGGGGTCCACCTGCTCCGCGGCCTTCGTGCCGAGGACGCGGTACGGCTCCGCGTCGGGCAGCAGCGGCGCGGGGTCGGTACGGGGCTGCCAGGCGGGCGGGGGTGTGGGCCGGTACGCGCCCCGCTGCTCCATGACCGTCATGACGGCACCTCCTCGTGGGAGCGGCTTCGGGCCCGGCACGGGTGTGACGGGCCTCACCTACCGATTGTTCGGTCGTCGGCACATTTTGGCTACAGGCGCCCCCAGGCTGTGGACAAACGGTTCTCCACAGCCTGAGATGGACGCAGTACGTCCATGGTAGGAAGGCGGGGGCACATGGCATCTGAACAAATGGCCGAGCGCCCGGGGGAGGCCACCGGCCCGGAGGACGCCGTCACCCCGCCGCCCCCGCGCCCGCTGGACGCGATCGATCAGGACATCCTGCGCATGCTCCAGGCGGACGGCCGCGCCTCGATACGGTCGGTCGCCGAACGGGTGCACGTCTCGAGGGCGAACGCCTACGCGCGCATCAACCGGCTCGTCGAGGACGGCGTGATACGCGGCTTCGGCGCCCGCGTCGACCACGAACGCGCGGGGCACGGCACCTCGGCGTACATCACGCTGAAGATCGTCCAGAACTCCTGGCGCACGGTCCGCGCGCACCTCAGGAAGCTCCCCGGCGCCTCTCACATGGCCCTGCTAGGCGGCGACTTCGACGTGCTGCTGCTGGTGCACACCCCCGACAACCGGGCCCTGCGGGAGCTGGTCCTCACCCGCCTCCAGGCCATCCCGGAGGTGCTCAGCACGCGCACGCTGCTGGTGTTCGAGACGGAGGACCTGGAACCGCAGGGCTGAGCACGGAGCCGGTGCCCGGCCGGCTCAGGAGGTCCCGCGCAGCCCCGCGAACACCAACCGCGCCACCGCGTCGACCACTTCGCGCTCGCCCGCGCCGCCCCGGCCGTCGGGCCCGTCCGGGCGGTACCACTCGACGATCGAGTTGATCATGCCGAAGACCAGCCGCGTCGCGAGCCGCACCTCCACGTCCGCGCGCACGTCGCCCTCGGCCGCCGCCGCCCTGAGCAGCTCGGCGACCCGGTGGTCGAACTCGCGCCGACGCTCCAGCGCCCAGCGCTCGGTGCCGGTGTTGCCGCGCACCCGCAGCAGCAGCGTCACGTACGGCAGTTCGGCCATGAGCACCTCGACCATGCGCCGCACGACGTACTCCAGCCGGCCGGCGGCCGTCCCCACGCGCGCGTGCTCCTCCTCGAGGATGCCGAACAGCTCGTCCAGCGCCCGGCTCACGGCGCGGCGCAGCAGTTCCTCCTTGCCCGTCACGTGGTGGTAGATCGAGGACTTGGAGATGCCGGCCGCCTTGGAGAGGTGCTCCATGGAGGTGCCGTCGTAGCCGCGCTCGATGAAGACCTGCACCGCGACGGACAGCAGCGTCTCGGGCGTGTACGTGTCGCGCTTGGCGGTGGTCATGAGGAACTGCCCTCCTGCTTGCCGGCGGCGTACGCGTGGCGGTAGAGCGCCAGGGAGGGCGCGTACCGGCCCGTGGGCGCGCACTCGTGCAGGTTGTCGAGGACCGAGCAGGCCCAGTCGCCACCGAGGCGGCGGCTCCACTCCAGCGGCCCCAGCGGATAGTTGACGCCGAGCCGCATCGCGGTGTCGATGTCCTCCTCGGTGGCCACGCCCTTGGCGACCGCCTCGACCGCCAGGTCGATGATCCGCGCGACCGTGCGGGCGACGATCATGCCGGGGACGTCGCCGATGACGCTGACCTTCTTGCCGAGCGCCTGGAACAGTCCGGTGGCCTGGGCGAGGGTGCGCGGGGAGGTGGACCGCGCGGCGGACAGGGCGATGCGGGACGCCTTGCGGTAGTCCAGGGCGAGGTCGAAGTAGACGACGTCCCGGAACTCCACGGAGGTCTGCCCGTCGGCGAGCACGAGCTGGCCGCCGCTGGGCAGGACGATCCGCGTGCCGTTGTCCTCGTCCTCCTGGCGGACCTCGATGCCCGCCTCGCGGATCAGCGCGACGAGCTCGCCGGCCGGGGCCAGATCGCCCTCGACCACGACGTACGCGGGCGGGTCCGCCGGGTCGGCGGTGTGCGGCTCGGGCCGCTCGGCGCCGTCGCGGTAGTCGTACCAGCCCTGCCCGCTCTTGCGGCCGAGGCGGCCGGACTCGACCAGGCGGCGCTGGGCGAGCGACGGCGTGAAGCGCACGTCCTGGAAGAACGCCTGCCACACGGAGTGCGTGACGGACTCGTTGACGTCCTGCCCGATGAGGTCGGTCAGCTCGAAGGCGCCCATCCGGAAGCCGCCCGACTCGCGCAGCACGGCGTCGACGGTGGCCGGGTCCGCGCCCTGGTCCTCGTGGACCGCGAAGGCCTCGGCGTAGAAGGGCCGGGCGACGCGGTTGACGATGAAGCCGGGGGTGTCCGCGCAGGCGACCGGCGTCTTGCCCCAGGCGCGGGCCGTCTCGTACGCGCGCGTGGCCGACGTGACGTCGGTGGCGAACCCGGAGACGACCTCCACCAGCGGCAGCAGCGGGGCCGGGTTGAAGAAGTGCAGTCCGACGAAGCGGCCGGGGACGCGCAGCGCGCCGCCGATGGCGGTGACGGACAGGGAGGAGGTGTTGGTGGCGAGCAGGCAGTCGTCCGCGACGACGTCCTCCAGCGCGCGGAACAGCTCCTGTTTGACGTCCAGCCGCTCCAGGACCGCCTCGACGACCAGCGCGCAGTCGGCGAGCTCGGCGAGGGTCCCGGCGGGCTTCAGACGGGCACGGGCCGCGTCGCGGTCGTCGGCGCCGAGGCGTCCCTTTTCGACGAGCCGGTCGAGCCGGGCGCCGATCGCGTCGGCCGCCTCACCGGCGCGCCCGGGTGCGGCGTCGTACATCCGTACGGGGTGGCCCGCGACCAGCGCCACCTGGGCTATGCCCTGGCCCATGGTGCCGGTGCCGACGACGGCCACGGGGCTGCTGAGGTCGAGTGCTGTCATGTGCGCGATCCTCCCGCACGGCGTTTTCCACGGATGCGGCGGTCCCCCTTGTCCCGACCGATCGTTCGGTTACTCTAGCCGTGTCCGCCTGTTTCCGCCCAGGTTTCCCCCCGAGGTCACGACTCGACGGAGAGCTCGTGAGACGAGGAGTTGGTCCCGCATGGCCGCCGAACTCACCGCGCACCAGCTGATCGACCGGCACCGGCCGACACTGGACCAGGCGCTGGAGACGATCCGCACCCGCGCGTACTGGTCCCCGCACCCCGAGCACCCCAAGGCCTACGGGGAGAACGGCAGCCTGGACATGGCGGCGGGCAAGGCCGCCTTCGACGCGCTGCTCGGCACCCGCCTCGACCTCGGCCAGCCCGGCACCGACGGCTGGACCGGCGGCGAGGTCTCCCCCTACGGCATCGACCTGGGCGTGGAGTACCCGCACGCGGACCTCGACGTGCTGCTGCCCGCCATGAAGGCCGGGCAGACGGCGTGGCGGGACGCGGGCGCGGAGCTGCGCGCGACGGTCTGCCTGGAGATCCTCAAGCGGATCGCCGACCGGACCATGGAGTTCGCGCAGGCGGTCATGCACACCTCCGGCCAGGCCTTCATGATGGCCTTCCAGGCGGGCGGCCCGCACGCACAGGACCGCGGCCTGGAGGCGGTGGCCTACGCGTACGTGGAGCAGGTCCGCACCCCCGACACGGCGGAGTGGACCAAGCCGCAGGGCAAGCGCGACCCGCTGGCGCTGACCAAGCAGTTCACGCCGGTCCCGCGCGGCATCGGCCTGGTCATCGGCTGCAACACCTTCCCGACCTGGAACGGCTACCCGGGTCTGTTCGCCTCCCTCGCCACCGGCAACGCGGTCCTGGTCAAGCCCCACCCGCGCGCGGTGCTGCCGCTCGCCCTCACCGTCCAGGTCGCCCGCGACGTCCTCACCGAGGCCGGCTTCGACCCGAACCTGGTCGCGCTCGCCGCCGAGCGCCCCGGCGAGGGCATCGCGAAGACCCTGGCGACCCGGCCCGAGATCCGGATCATCGACTACACCGGCTCGACCTCCTTCGGCGACTGGCTGGAGGCCAACGCCCGCCAGGCCCAGGTCTTCACCGAGAAGGCCGGCGTCAACACGGTGATCGTCGAGTCCACCGACGACTACCAGGGCATGCTCGCCAACCTGGCGTTCTCGCTGTCCCTCTACAGCGGCCAGATGTGCACCACCCCGCAGAACCTGCTGATCCCCCGCGACGGCATCCGCACCGACCAGGGCGACAAGTCCTACGACGAGGTGACGGCCGACCTGGCGCGCGCCGTCGACGGCCTCCTCGGCGACGACACCCGGGCGAACGCCCTGCTCGGCGCGATCGTCAACCCGGACGTCAAGGCCCGCCTGGAGGCCGCCGCCGGTCTCGGCGAGGTCGCCCTCGCCTCCCGCGAGGTGACCAACCCGGACTTCCCGGACGCCGTGGTGCGCACCCCGGTGATCGTCAAGCTGGACGGCGCCAAGCCCGACGACGAGGCCGCCTACACCAGCGAGTGCTTCGGCCCCGTCTCCTTCGCCGTCGCCGTCGACTCGGCCGCCCACGCCGTGGACCTGCTGCGCCACAGCATCCGGGAGAAGGGCGCGATGACCGTCGGCGCCTACACGACCGACCCCGAGGTCGAGCAGGCCGTGCAGGAGGTGTGCCTGGACGAGGCGGCCCAGCTGTCCCTCAACCTCACCGGCGGGGTGTACGTCAACCAGACGGCCGCCTTCTCCGACTTCCACGGCTCGGGCGGCAACCCGGCCGCCAACGCGGCCCTGTGCGACGGCGCGTTCGTCGCCAACCGCTTCCGGGTGGTGGAGGTCCGGCGCCAGGCGTGATCTAGGGAGTGCCGGACGGCGCGCCCCCGGTGGCGCTCCAGTGGTACAGCGTCATGGCCACACTGGTCGCGAGGTTGTAGCTGGAGACCTGGGGGCGCATCGGCAGCGCCACCAGGTGATCGGCCCGCGCGCGCAGCTCCGCCGACAGCCCGCTGCGCTCCGAGCCGAACGCGAGCAGCGCGTCGTCGGGCAGCTTCAGCCCGCGGATGTCCTCACCCTCCGGGTCCAGCGCGAACACCGGCCCGGGCGGCAGCCGCGCCACGTCCAGCCGCTCGACGGCGGTCGCGAAGTGCAGCCCCGCCCCGCCGCGCACCACAGTGGGGTGCCACGGGTCGAGCGGGCCGGTGGTGACCACGCCGGTCGCGCCGAAACCGGCGGCCAGCCGGATCACCGCGCCCGCGTTGCCGAGGTTGCGCGGCTGGTCGAGGACCACGACGGGGCTGGTGCGGGGCGTGTGCGCCAGCGCCCGCAGCGCGGCCGCGCGGGAGGGACGGACGGCCAGGGCGGCCACCGCGGTGGGGTGCGGGCGCGCGACGAGGGAGGCGTACGCCGCGTGCGGCACCTCGGCCAGCAGGCCGTCCAGCGCCTCCCGGACGTCCGGGGCCAGCTCGTCGGCGAGGGCGAGGGCCCCCGCGCGGTCGCTGGTGACGGCCACCGGGACGTCGGCGCCGAACCGCAGCGCGTGCTTGAGGGCGTGGAAGCCGTCGAGCAGCACACACGCGTCGGCGTGCCCGCGCCAGACGGCCAGGGCGTCGGGGTGGGCCCCGGGGGCGTCGGTCATGCCGTGAAGCCTACGTGCGCCTGCGCGGCGTCCTCCTGGGCGGCGCGGGGCGCCGGCACCTTCTCCGGCCCGCCCCCGCGCCGTACCGGCCGGCTCCGCGCACGAGCCGCCCACCCGCCCAGGCGGCGCAGGAACGAGGTCGGCAGGAAGACCGCGTCGGCGGCGATCATCGCCAGCGAGAAGAACGGCAGCCCGAGCACCACGGCGATCACCGCGTGCTCGGTGATCATGGCGGCCAGCAGGACGTTCTTGACCCGCCGGTTGAACAGGGTGAACGGAAAGGCGACCTGTACGGCGACCGTGCCGTACGTGATGAGCATGACCATCGTGCCGTTGGCGGCCAGCGCGTCGGACAGGCCGGGCCAGGGCGAGAAGTAGTCCAGGTGGAGCGGGTAGTGGACCGCGGTGCCGTCCTGCCAGCGCGAGCCCTGGATCTTGTACCAGCCCGCGGTCGCGTAGATCAGGCAGGCCTCCGCCATGATCACCAGCAGGGCACCGTTGTGCACGATGTCGGCGACGACGTCGAGCAGGATGCGCGGCTGACCACTCCTGGCCCACCGGCCCACGCTCCACCACAGGCCCTGCGCCGACCACACCGCCCACAGCAGCGCCGGGACGAACCAGTCGCCGTCGAGCCGGCCCGCCAGCGTGACCAGGAACAGCGCGAAGCCGAGCACCGCCCACAGGGCCGGTCCCGTCCGGTCCACGACGCGCTCCCCCCGCGCGCGTGCCCCGGCCGCGAGCCGTGCCCGGCGCGCGTCCAGCGACCACACCACGCCGCAACGGGTGAGGACCAGGTAGATGCTCATCAGGTGCAGGACGTTGTCGCCGCCGTCCCCCATGAAGATGCTGCGGTTCTGCAGCGAGAGCACGCCGACCATGAAGAGCACCGACATGGTCCGCGTCCGCCACCCCAGCAGCATCAGCAGGCTGCTCAGCACGGACAGCGCGTAGACGGCCTCGAACCAGGCCGCTCCGTCCGACCACATCAACGCCGTGAACGCGCCGTTGTCCGAGATCAGCTGCTCGGCGAGGCCGTGGCTCCACGGGCCGTCCGGTCCGTACAGCTCGTGGCGGTGGGGAAACTCCCGCAGCAGGAAGAGCAGCCAGGTCGCGCTGAAGCCGATGCGGATCACGGCGGTCTGGTAGGGACCGAGCGCGGAGCCGGTGACGCGGGCGATACCGCGCGAGACCGACAGGGCGAGGCCGTTCACGCGACGCCCCCTTCCGCCTCGTCGGCGGGCACCTGCCACCAGGGCAGCTCCCGGTACACCGGCCGGTCGGAGACCTTCTCACCGCTCCACTCGGGCGGTGGCACATTGGTCGTGCGGGAACGGTACTGGACGCGCTGGACGGCACCGTCCGGGCCCGCGGCACCGTTGCGGTCCAGCCGCAGGACCGCGACGCGGCGCAGATAGGTCTCGGAGAGGGTGCCCCGCAGGCCCACCGGGCGGTTGTCGGAGTCGTGGGTGGCGACGAAGAAGTCCCAGGCGCGGCGCAGCTCGTTCTGCTGGGTGTGGCTCGGCAGCAGGTTGCCGTCGATGGCCCGGCCGTCCTCGGCGGACAGGTCGTACCAGCCGGTGGTCCGTATCCCGCCGTCCGACGTACTCACCTCGGCGCGGACCTGGACGGAGATGTTCTGCTGGAGCGGGTTGGGCGCGAAGAGCTTCCAGTTCTGCTCGAACTCCGGGTAGACCCACTCGTCGACCACGGAGCCGTGCTGCTTGGACAGGGTGTTCGCCGGGGCGACGTGCAGGAAGGTCAGCCCGATGTGGGCGCAGACGGCGGCCGCGACGACGGCGAGGGCGAGCACGGCACCGACCTGGTAGCGCGGCGAGAGGGCGGCGACCCCGGTACGGGGAGACCCGGTGCCCGCCGCGGGGGCGACGGCCTGCGGCGCCGGCGGCCCGACGGGCACGGAGGCGCCGGACTGCCCAGGCACGGAGGCACCGGACTGCCCGGGCGTGGCGGCATCGGGCGGCCCGGACGCGGGGACACCGGACTGCCCGGACGCGGCGGCATCGGGCGGCCCGGACGCGGGGACACCGGACGCCCCAGGAACGGCGGCGTCGGAGGGTCCCGGCGCGGGAACACCGGACGACCCGGGCGCGGCTGCGCCGGACGGTCCCGTGGGTGGTCCGGCGCGCAGGGCGGGCGGTTCGGCGGGCCGGCTCGGCTCGTCCGGCCCCCGCCGGGCGTCCGAGCCTGTGTCGTGCGCGTCCATTCCGCCCCGTTCCCCGGTCCGTCTCTCCGCCCGCCTGCCGCGGGGGGCGCCGCGTGACACCACCGGTGCGGATGCTGCACGACGCTCGAACGGGAACGGTACTCAGGACGGCCCCTCGGCACAGCCCCCGGTGGACCGGCCGCACCGTGGCCGACACCACATCCCGGCCGCGGCCGTGGGCCGTGCCCTGCGCGGGGGGTCGCTAGAGAACGTGCCCCGGCTCGCCCTTGCCGTCCACGACGGGCCGGCCGGCGGCGGCCCACACCTGCATGCCGCCGTCGACGTTCACGGCGTCGATGCCCTGCTGGACCAGGTACATGGTGACCTGGGCCGAGCGCCCGCCGGAGCGGCAGATCACGTGGACCCGGCCGTCCTCGGGCGCCGCCTCGGTCAGCTCGCCGTAGCGGGCGACGAACTCGCTGATGGGAATGTGAAGGGCCCCGGCGGCGTGGCCCGCCTGCCACTCGTCGTCCTCGCGCACGTCCAGCAGGAAGTCGCCGTCCTTGAGGTCCGTGACCTCGACCGTGGGCACACCAGCTCCAAAACTCATGCCTCCGACGCTACCCGACACGACGGACCGCCCGGCCCGCCCGCCGGTCCCGTCGGCTACGTCGGGTCCCAGGCGTCGCCGCACGTCAGGACCGGGTCCAGCCGCGCAGCGCGGGATTGGCGAGGACGTCGTCGAGAGCCAGTTCGACCGCCGCGGGCGTCAGCCCGTCCGGCGCGGTGACGGACAGCTCCGCGACAGTGCCCCGACAGCTGACGAGAGTGGCCCGCCAGTCCGTCGGCAACAGGGCGATCAGCCGGATCGCCGCGGTTTCCGGGGGAGCGTCGGCCGGACCGCTGATGCGGACGGGGTGCTCGGTGGGCATGGAGCCTCCAGAGGGTGCGGTGCCCGCCGGGGCCGCTGGGGGGCGGAACGGCCCCGGCCGGGGACCTTGGCGTGTCGTGTGCGGTCAGCGGGAACTGCGGGCCCGGCTCAGCTGGAAGACGCTCGCCAGCAGCGCGATCAGAAGGACACCGCCGATGCCGTAGCGGGCGCCGTCGCCCATGTCGCTGGTGAGCACGGCGACCTCGGCGCCGCACAGGATGGCGACGAGGGCGGCGATCAGGACGGTGTTGTTCGTGCGGTTGTTCTCGCTCATGGCGTTGTCTCCTCTGTGGGGGGCGGCCCGGGGGCCGGTCGGATGGGTGGGCCGGCCTTCGCCCGGGGGCTTCGGCCGGAGGTCGAGTGGATCGTAGAGAGGCGTCCCCGCCCGGCGGGAACCGTACGAGCGGTTCCCGGCCAGAGCGGGCGGCCCCGGGGTCGCCGGCGCCGGATCAGTCGCCCAGCTTCAGCGCCTGACGGAACGACAGCTTGCGACCGGTCTGCATCAGCGCCCTGCGGTAGACGCGCTCGCTGGCCAGGACGATCAGGGCGGCCGCGGCCAGTGAGACGAGCAGGGAGGCCACGGGCTCCCACCAGGCCGTGTCGCCCGCGATGATCCGGGCCGGCATGGTGATGGTCGAGGTGAGGGGGACGAAGGACAGCACGCTCTGAACCGTTCCGCTGACCGCGATGCCGACGACGAAGACGACGGCGACCAGGGCGTTCACCGGGGTCGTGGTGGACTGGATGTCCTCGGTGCGGGTGGCGATGGCGCCGGCGGCGGCGAAGACGCAGGCGAGCACGGCGATTCCGACGACGTAGTAGACCAGGAACCAGCCGAGGCCCACCGTGACCTGTCCCAGCGTGCCGGTCTCGCCGGTGGCGACCAGACCGATCGCCGCCGCTGCCGTGAACGCCACCATCTGGGCCAGGGCCAGCGTCGTGCTGCCGACGATCTTGCCCACCAGCAGGTCCCGCAAACGGATCGAGCTGGCGATGATCTCGACGATGCGGTTCTGCTTCTCCTCCACGATGCTGGTGGCCAGCGAGACGCCCAGCAGGACGGCCGCCAGGTAGAACAGGAAACCGAAGAAGTAGGTGGCCATGCGCACCACGGACTCGGGTGTCTCGTCCGGCGACAGCAGCGTGTGCTGCAGCGTGGCGCCCTGGGTCAGGCTCGCCATGTCGGTGCCCGCGGCGGTGGCGTTGGCCTCCATGGCGCTGCTCTGGACGGCGGCGCCGAGCCAGGTGGCGGCGGTGGAGTCGCTGCCGGTGTCGCCGAGCAGGGTCCAGCCCTCGGGCGTGCGCAGCAGTCCGGCGTCGACGTCTCCGGCCCGGACCGCCTCACGCACCGCGTCCGCCGAGGACTCCTCGTGCACGGTGATCTCGACGTCCTGGTCGGCCCGGCCGGCCATCGCCTCCGCCTGCCGCACCAGGGCGTCGCCCTCGGAGGCGACCGCCGCGACCGTGATCTTGCCGGCCGTGGAGGCGAGGTAGACCTGGAGGCCGACCGCGCCGAGGATGACGGCGAGGGTGGCGACCGTGGAGAGCAGGAAGCCCCGGTCGCGGATCTTCACCGCTATCTCGCGCGCCGCGACGATCAGCCAGGCCGCCTCGCGCCGCGCCCCTTCCTCCCGGCGTCCGGGCCGGCCGGAGCGGGCGGACTCGGCAGGGTGGTCCGGGCCGCCGGTGACGGTGGTCCCCTGCTCGTCGGTGTGCGGTGTCTTCTCGGTCGTGAGCGTGGTCATGCTGCCGTCATCTCCCTGAACACGTCGGCGACACTGGGGACGATCTCGGCGAATTCCCGTACCGGGCCCCGGCGCAGTGCCTCCGCCAGAAGCCGGTCGGCCACCTCGTCGGTGGCCAGTTCGAGCAGGGCGGTGCCCTCCCGCTGCTCGATGACGTCGACGCCCTTGACGTCGCGCAGCCAGCCGGTGGGGCCGGCGGTCACCAGACGGTGCCTGACCCGCCCGCGGCGGCGCAGGTCGGCCGCGGTGCCCTGGGCCAGCACGCGGCCGGCGGACTGCACGACGAGGTCGTCGCAGAGCCGCTCGACCAGTTCCAGCTGGTGCGAGGAGAAGAGCACCGGGACGCCGCGCTCGGTGTGCTCGCGCAGCAGGTCGGCCATCGCGTCCACGGCGTGCGGGTCGAGTCCGGAGAACGGCTCGTCCAGCACCAGCAGACGCGGTTCGCCGATCAGCGCGGCGGCGATCTGGACGCGCTGCTGGTTGCCCAGCGACAGCGACTCCAGGCGGGCGTCCCGCTTCTCGGCCAGCGCCAGTCGTTCGATCAGCGCGGAGGCCGAGTCCTGGGCGGCACGGGCGCTCAGTCCGCGCAGCCGGCCCAGATAGACCAGCTGACTCAGCACGGTCTGCTTGGGGTAGAGGCCGCGCTCCTCGGGCATGTAGCCGAAGCCGCGGCGGTCGACGGCGGTGACCGGCGCGCCGTTCCAGCGGATCTCGCCGCCGTTCAGCGCCAGCACGCCCATGATCATGCGCATCGTCGTGGTCTTCCCCGCGCCGTTCCCGCCGACGAAGCCGGTCATCCGGCCGTCGTCGACGCGGAACGACACCTGGTCGACCACGCAGCGGTCGCCGAAGCGCCGTACGACGTTGTCCAGTTCCAGCATCGCGTGCGTTCCTCCCGTTTCGAGGGGGTCGGGCGTGCCCTGGCGGGCCGCTTCGTCAGGGCAGGGGGTGGGGGGCCGCGGCCCGGTGGTCGGTCAGGCGTGCCGGGCAGCCGGTACGCCGGGGGGCGGAGTCCAGACGGGACCGGTTCCAGCTCCACCGGTGCGTCTCGTCCATCCGCAGGTTCTGGTAGCCGGCCGGTACGGCCTTCACCGCGCGCCAGCCCATCGCGGCCACGGTGGCGGGCAGCCGGGGCGTGAGGTCGACGACCAGCGGGTCGGCGCCGTCGGCGAGCAGCGCGGCGACGATCGCGTCGGTGCTCACCTCGGCCGGGGTCATCGGTTCGCCGCCCGGGACGAATCCGGCGACCCAGTCGCGTACGGCCCGGCGGGCGCGGGCGGTCAGCATGTACCGGATCCGGTCGTGCTCGGTGACCAGCGGGTCCGGCACGTCCGCGACCGGTCCGTCCAGCAGGGTGACCTCCAGCGCGGCCCGGACCTGCCAGGCCTCCTGAAGGGCGCCCAGCAGCGCGTCGTAAGGGCGGTCGGAGGCCTTCATGCCCACGGTCACCAGGGCGCCGGGACGCTCCGGTTCCAGCAGGCAGGCCACCACGCACCACAGGCCGTCGACGGCCGTCGGGATCCGGGCGAAGACCGCCTCCGCGCCCCGGTCCAGCGCGCGCCGCCACAGGGTGCGCAGCGCCTCTCCGGTGGGCCGGTCGGGTTCGCCGGCCACCGCCGCGAAGGGGTCGCTCCAGCAGGGCAGTCCCAGCTGGCGGCCCCAGGCGACGGTGAACGCGTCCCGCTCGACGATCTCGACGAGCGCCGAGCGCAGCGCCATGTCCGCACTGCCGCCGGACGCGGCACCGGACGGGCCGGGGTCGAACAGGGAGGCCGGTTCCGTGGTCGGCCAGTCGACGAGGTGGGCCGGGACCAGTACCTCGGCCGAGTCGCTCAGCCGCCGCGCCGGGTACCAGGCGAGTTCCGCGTCGGCGGCGTCCGGGTGGGCCAGGGCGTGGCGGGGGTCGTGCGCGGCCAGGGCCGGACGGCCCAGCCGGGAGGCGGTGCCGTGGACGGTGCCGAGCCGGTCGTCGGGGTGCAGCGCGCGCCGCTCGACGGCCTCGCCGGCGCCGCGCAGCAGCGCGTCGGCCCGGGAGTGGCCGTTGGCGCCCGCCACCAGCGCGGACAGCGGCACCTCGGTCTCGTCCACTCCGGCGACCGGGGCCAGCGCCACGGCGGTGCTCCACAGCGGGTTGTCGCCCTGCGGGGGCAGCAGCGAGTAGCGGGAGGCGATGCCGGTGGCCGGGGCGAGGGTGCGCGGGACGTCGATCATCAGGCCGCCTCCGCGTATTCACGCACCGGCGTGCCGCCCAGGAAGGGCAGGGCGGCCGTGTCGTCGTCGGCGAGCGCGGCCAGCGCCAGCAGCACGCCGGCCGAGCCGGTCGCGAGGTCGGTGGAGAGCCGGTAGCCGTGGTCGCCCAGGAAGTCCACGCGGCCCGGCTCGGCGGCCATGGCCTCCCAGCCCAGCGCGTCCAGGTGGGTGCGGATCAGCTCCGGGTCGCGGTCCTCGCCGGTCAGCGCGAGCAGGGCGCCCGCCCGGCCGGTGAACAGGCCGCAGGATATGGCGAAGTGGGTGTGCACGGTCTCCAGCAACCGCTCCCGGGCCGCCGCCAGGTCGGCGCTCGGCCGGTGCCGCTGGAGGGCCCGGATCACCAGGGCGATCCCGGCGCTGCCGATGAGGCCGGGGCCGAGCCGGAGCCGGCTGTCCTCCTGGTCCAGGTCGATGGTCTCCAGGTCGGCCCGCAGTTCGGCCTCGGCGGCGTCCAGGTGGCGGATGTCGCCGCCCTGCTCGAACAGCCGCAGCAGGAACAGCGCGTGACCGGTGCGCCCGTGCACCAGGCCGACCCGCTTGGGACCGGCGGACGCGCTCTCCGGGCCGCCCAGCCGGCCCGCGAGGGTGCGGGCCATCTCCAGGTACGCCGGGTCACCGTGCCGCTCGGCCAGGTGCAGGGCGACCAGGCCGAGACCGGCCCAGCCGTTGCACAGCGAGTCGCTGACGTTGGCGACCGGGGTGGCGAAGGCCCGCCGCATCAACGCGTCGGCCTCCTCCCGGCGGCCCAGGTGGTCGAGGGTGAACGCCGGCCCGGCCAGGCCGGTGAAGAAGCCGGGCCCGTCGGTCTCGGCGTCACGGACGTGGTCGGCGAGCCACTGCACGTGCTCGGCCGGCGGCCGGTGCCCGGTGCGGGACAGCGCCCACAGCACGCCCGCGGCGCCGTACGCGAAGGTGGTGCCGCCGTCCGGGATGAGGAACTGCATGGCGTCGCCCGGGTAGAGGCGGTCGTCGCGCTCGGGGGAGGCGGCCTCGACGATGGAACGGGCGATCCTGGAACGCAGTCCGGCGTCGGGGACGGCGGGCCACTCGGCGCGGAAGTCCCGCTCGCCGGTGAGCACTTCGGGGCCGAGTCCGTCGGCGATGGCGCGGACCAGCGACTCGGGCAGGTCGAAGTGTTCCGTGGCGGCCTTGAGCAGCGTGCGCACCTTGGCCACGCCCCACGGCACCACCTGCGGCAGCGGCATGAACATCGTCAGCCGCAGCACGTTGAGGGCGAACAGGTCGACCGCGGTGCCGGTGAGGTGGTGCGGCGCGTGGAAGCCGAGGGCGCCCATCGCCTGCTGGTAGCCGGCCTCGACCGGGGTGCACGTCTCCATGTCGATGAACGCGACCGTGTCGTCGGCCTTGAGCAGGATGTTGCCCGGGTGGAGGTCGCCGAAGACCACACCGCGCTCGTGCATGTCGGCCACGCCTCGGGAGACCTGGTCGAGGATGCCCAGCGCCCACTCGGTGTAGGCGGCGCGGGCCTCGGGGGTGTTGTCGCCGGAGGTGAAGGGGTGCCGGCGGCGCAGCACGTCGATGAGGGCCTCGCCGTCGACGAAGTCACGGGCGAGGAAGCGGTGCTCGTGTCCGTCCCGGTAGTCGATCAGCGCCGGCACGGTGGGCAGGCCGGCCAGCGTCGTCAGCGCCCAGTGCTCGCGCTCCATGCGGGTGATCGCGTCGGCACCGCTGGCGTCCAGGCCGGCCAGCGGACGGGCCTCCTTCAGCAGCACCTCGGCGCCGGTGCGCTGGTCGACGGCGCGGTAGACACCGCCGCCGTTGGAGAAGTGCAGCGCCTTGTAGACGCGGAACGGGAAGTTCTTCAGGGTGCCCTGCCTGCGCTTGGCGTGCGCCTCGGCCAGGAACTCCGGGAGGGTCACCCACTCCGGCGGGCGGAACGCGGGGCGCCGCAGGTCGGGCACCATCTCGCCCTGCGGGTTGCGGATGCCGGGGACGAGGGCGCCGTTCTCGGCCCGGGCCATCTTCAGCACGAAGCCGCCGTAGCGAACGAACAGCGGGCCCTGGTTCCAGCGCAGGTCGCTGAGGATGTACGGGGCGGGCGTGCCGCCGACCAGCTCGTCCAGCTCGCGCAGGGTGCGCTCGAGGATCTCCTCGGTGGGCGGGTAAATGGTGACGAACTTGCCGCTGGCGCTGCGGTCGCCGTACTTGCTGCCACGCCGGCCGAGGATCTCCCGGTTGGAGATGTACTTGTACATCAGCCCGCGCTCCGCGCAGTACGGGGCGACGATGTCCAGGAGTTCGGCGGCGTTGTCCGGCGAGGCGGAGACGTGGATCTTCCAGCCCTGGTCGGGGACGTCCAGGTCCGGTGGTGTGCAGAACGTCCACTCTCTGCCCCGGGTCACCGTCCAGCCGGTTCCGGGGACGCGGCCCGCGTGGAAGTCCTGGTCCGTGGCGCCGTCGTGATCGGGGGCGTCGTAGAAGAGGGAGTCCTCGCGGCAGAAGTCGAGGAAGCGGAAGTCGAGCACGATACGTCTCCTGACCGTGGGTTCGGGTGGGCGCGGCGGTGGCCGCGCGGCGGGTGGGGGCGGGCTGGGGGCTACGGGAGGAAGGGGCTGATGTAGGTGCGGTAGCCGACCTCCCACAGCGGCAGCCGGCCGGTGTCCACCTGGGCGGCCCCGGCGGGCTCGTCCGGGGTGCCGTCGAGGTCGAGCCGGTAGGTGGTGACCGGCATCTTCAGGGCGCCGTCCAGATCGATCGGGAAGAAGGCGTCGAGCGGTGCGTCACCGGTCCCGGCGGGGGCGTCGCCGATGGTCGCGGTGCCCGTGGTGGGATGCAGCACGGGGCCGTTGGTGGTGAGGGTGACCTTCTGGCCGGGCCCGATGCGATCGGTGTCGGCGCCGTCGAGGAGGACCAGGTCGACCCCGCCGGGCCGGCTCACGTACGCGGCGGACACCGTGTGCGGAACGGGCAGGAACATCAGCGCGCCCACCGCGGCGGTCACCGCCGTCGTGACCAGGGCGATGCGGGGCCGCCCGGCACCGGCCGCGCGCACCTCCCCCGCCAGCCTGCGGACTCCGCGCCCCAGGAAGTACAGCCCGTACGACACCCCGCAGGCGGCCAGGCAGATGCCGATGACGCCGCCGCGGCGCAGCAGGTCGATCCAGAGCTGGAGCGCGGTGGAGAGCAGGTACAGCGGGAAGATCATGCAGGCCAGTCCGTAGACGGTGGTCCAGCGCTGCTTGAGCTCGCGCTCGTAGGTGCCGCCGAACAGCAGGCGGGCCAGGGAGCGGCGGGCGTCGGTGATGGCGCGGTCGCGCAGGTAGGGGATGTCGACGTGGCTCATCAGGGCGATGTAGCCGTCGAGCTTGATGAAGGGCAGCAGGTTCAGCAGGCCGGTGATGTAGCTGCCGAGGGCGAAGAAGACCAGGGCGGTCTTGGCCCCGGAGTCGGCCAGCGGCCAGGCCGCGAGGGCGGAGGCACCGGCGAGGAAGGTCTGCACGGCGGGGCCGGCGAGGGCGACGTGGACCCGCTGGCGGCGCTGCGGCAGGCGCCAGGCGTCGGACACGTCGCAGAAGAACGCCGGCATCAGGTAGAAGAGCATGATCCCGATGCGCGAGGGCTTGCCGCCGTAGCGGATGAGCGTGGCGGCGTGGCCGAGCTCGTGGATCGAGGTGCCGACGATGAGTCCGGCGAGGATGCCCAGGTAGGTCAGGGGCGACAGCGGGCCGGACAGCGAGGCCGTGACGTAGGCGTTCTGGACGGCGAGGGCGATCAGCCCGGTCAGGGCGATCAGCAGGGCGCCGCCGACCAGGTACCGGTTGCCCATGCGGGCGAAGAGGGGCTGCAGGGACTGCATGGTGCGGCCCGGCCGCAGCAGGGTGAACTGGAAGGTGAACGGCGGGACCATCTTGAAGCGGCCCTGACGGCGGGGCGCCTTCATCTCGCCGTTGTCGATCAGGGCGAGGTCGTCCAGGCGCCGGACGGCGAAGCCGACCATCTCGGTGTTCCAGCCACCGCCCATCAGGCGGGCCAGCTCCTCGTGGTCGCGGCTGCCGTCGAAGTGGCCGGCGAGGGCGGCGACTTCGGGGCTCACCCGGATGTAGCGCGGGCCACGCTGCAGCACCCACGTGCCGCCGTCGCCCATGGGCGGGTGGATCTCGGTGCCCGGTGCGCGGTTCGGCCGCTGCGTGTGCGCGGCGGGCGCAGCGGGTGACGCGGTGGTGGCGCTCACGGTGGTGTCCTTACGGCGGGAGGGAATCGGTCGGTGGGTGGGGCGCCCCCCGCCTCGGCCCAGCTCATTCGTTTGCCGGAAGCAGGGCCGAGGCAGGATCTGCGGTTGGTGCCGAAGACCTAGTGAGGACTACTCACTGGGGGTCGCGTCCCTCGTCGCGGTTCCTCGATCAGGTGAGGGCGATCGAGGTGGCGACGGCCGACGAGACCGTGGCACCGATGGAGACACCGGTCCAGAAACCGGGGGCCTCCAGCGCCTCCAGCTCCTGCATCTCCAGCTCCACG
>NZ_JBIDAN010000003.1:137959-335245 GCF_043202495.1 Streptomyces sp. NPDC048185 | reverse complement strand
CACGTTCTCCGGGGTGGCGGCGGCGACAGCGGCGTCGTTCTTGATCTCGGCCATGACGGTTCCCTTTCGTGTGACCCGGCGAGTCCCTCTCGCCGGAAGCGGCTGTTTCACGTGAAACACCGCGTGGATCGGACGGACGGGTGGGTGGGCCCTGGATCAGGTGAGGGCGATGGAGGTGGCGACGGCCGACGAGACCGTGGCACCGATGGAGACACCGGTCCAGAAACCGGGGGCCTCCAGCGCCTCCAGCTCCTGCATCTCCAGCTCCACGTTCTCCGGGGTGGCGGCGGCGACAGCGGCGTCGTTCTTGATCTCGGCCATGACGGTTCCCTTTCGTGTGACCCGGCGAGTCCCTCTCGCCGGGAGCGGCTGTTTCACGTGAAACACCGCGTGGGTCGGACGGGCGGCGGTGCCGTGGATCAGGTGAGGCTGAAGGCGACGGAGACGATCGAGATGCCGACGCTGACGCCCGCGGAGGTGGCCCAGCCCGGCGCCTCCAGCGCCTCCAGCTCCTGCATCTCCAGCTCGGTGACCGCGAGGTCCTGCAGCTCGGTCTCGACGATGTTCTTCTCGCTCATGACGTGCTCCCTCGGTTCGTTGACTGATCGCTTGCCGTTCGGGTGGTGCACCGCTGACCGGACCGGTCCGGCCGGCGGTCGCTCAGGTGAGGCTCCAGGCGACGGAGACCAGCGAGATGCCGACGCTGACGCCCGCGGAGGTGGCCCAGCCCGGCGCCTCCAGCGCCTCCAGCTCCTGCATCTCCAGCTCGGAGACGGCGAGGTCCTGCAGCTCGGTCTCGACGATGTTGTTCTCGCTCATGACGTGCTCCTTCTGTCGTGTCCCGGAGGGTTCCGGGACGGGTCGGTCGTTCCAGCACGGTCGTCCGGCCGGCGGCCGGGTGCCGTGGTGGCTTCATGGACCCCGGGCGGCGGGGGATTCCCGCCCGGGGCCGGCTCGGTGGCCTCGGCCAGGAGCGCGCGCACGTCGGCGGCGCTCAACTCGTCGAGGATGGGAAGGCCGGCGCCCCAGCCGCGCATGATGCGCGTGGTGGCGCGGGCGAGTTGACCGGCGTCGGCGCGCACGGTGCGGTCGATGTGCCAGTCGCTCATCAGCCGGAGCAGACCGGCGGCCGGGTCGTCGGGCAGCCAGGGGGCTCCCGTGCGCAGCACCTGCCACAGGCGGTGGATGCGTTCCGGGCTGCCCAGGCGAGTGTCTCCGTCGAGGGTGTGCCGCCACAGCACCGGCCACAGTGCGGCGACCGTGCGCATCTTGGCCAGGTCCAGTGTGGTGGACAGCTCGTTGGCCATGGCCCAGCACTTCACGGCGTACGGGCTGCGGCCGATGTTGATCCGGCCTATCTGGCTCTCACCGCTCGACTCGGCGATGCGCAGCCGCAGTTCGGCCGGGAGGGGCCGTTGCTCGGCCCGCAGCGCGGCGACCTCGTAGCCGGCCACCAGGATCCGGGAGGCGAGCGCCTCCACGGCGGCGTCCTGCTCGGGCAGTTCGGTGGCGTCCCCGGTGTACGGGCTGACGGTGCGGAACAGCGCTTCCAGGACTCCGTCGGCGACGAGTGCGGGAGGCAGGGTGTCCGTGGACTCGGCTGCCCAGAGGGCGGCGACGGGCCGGAGGCAGGAACCGGTGGCCAGGAACTTGCCGCCGTCGCGGGAGAAGCAGGCCACGGTGCCCAGTTCGCTGCCGGTGCCCAGCGTGGTGGGCACCGCCAGCACTCTGACGTGGGGTCCGAGGGCCGGGGGCAGCACCAGGAAGCCGCTGCGCTGCGGGGCGGTGAGGTACCGGTGGAAGTGCGGGTGGCGGGCGGACAGGGCGGCGAGTTTCGCGAAGTCGAGGGTGGTACCGCCGCCGACGGCGATGACGATCCCCTCGGGGTCGAGTCCGGCGGCCGTCCCGGCCACGGCGTCGAGGCCGGTGGGGCCGTCCAGGACGATCAGGCGCGGCGTCCGGCCCGCCCGCTCCACCTGGGCCAGCACCCCGGTGGTGACCGGCCGGCCGGCGACGGCGGGGTCCGCGATGACGGTGACGGCCCGCGCACCGTCCCGGCGCAGCCAGTCGGCGAGGCGGTCGATGCCTCGCAGCGGAGGCGCCGGCGGGATGAACTCGGGCCGGACGGCCCCCTTGCGGACCTTCGCCGGCCGCCGGACGCGGTGCCCGGCGCCGCCGTCGGCGGCGGTGTCGGCAATCACAGCGGTTGTCACAGCGGGCTCCTGACCACGTCAACTCGTGCTCTGTGTCGGATACGTCGGATCGGATACGGTGGGGGGCCTGCCTCGGCCCAGCTCATTCCTTTGCCGGAAGCGGGGCCGAGGCAGGACCTGCGGCCGGTCTGCGTCCCCCGGGTCGCCGGGGGCGGTGCGGCCGCGGATGCCCGGCTCGTGAGGCGGTCAGGTCGCGACCACGACCGAGACGCTGACGGCGGTGCCGATCGACACGCCGGTCCAGAAGCCCGGGGACTCCAGGGCCTCGAGCTCCTGCATCTCCAGCTCGGCGACCTCGGTCGTGAACTCCTCGGTCTGCGGCGTCTGCTCGTTCATGGGTGACATTCCTTCGGGTGGGCGGGAGCGTGCGGGCGGGGTGGAGCGGGCGGTGCGGGGCGGTTCGCCGGCCGGGCGGTCAGCCGCGGGCGGTGGGCCGGGCGGTGGGCAGCAGGGCGTCGATCCCGGCCTCGACACAGGTCATGAGCTCGTCGACCTCGGCGTCGGAGTAGGTCAGGGACGGCACCAGCTGGATGCCGGCGGGGCCGGGGTGGACGATGGCGCCGGCCTTGCGCACCGCGCCGACCAGGTGGGCCACGCCCGGGGGCGACAGGCGGTGCCCGCCGGGTCCTCCGATGTGCAGGGTGCGGAAGCAGCCCCGGCCGGTGGCGCCGGTGACCAGGGGGTGCCGGTCGACCAGGTCGGTGATGGCGTCGTCCAGGCGGGCGGCCACCCGGCGGCCGGCGACCACCGCGTCCAGGCGGTGCATCTCGGCGATGGCCGCGCTGATCGCCGCGCAGGGCACGGAACTGCCGCCCTGGGTCTCGGCGTGGGTGAGGATCGCGTCCTGCCCGGTGAAGGCGTCGGCGATCTCGTGCGAGAAGACGACCGCCGAGGCGGGGCAGGTGCCGTTGGTCAGGCCCTTGGAGGACAGCAGTACGTCGGGCTGGCCCGGCCAGGTCTGCGAGGCGAAGAAGGTGCCGGTGCGGCCGAAGCCGGTGGCGACCTCGTCGGCGACCAGCAGGTACCCGCTCTCGTCGCGCAGCCGCACGAGTTCGGCGAGGTACTCGTCGGTGAGCGCCACGGTCCCGGTGCCGAGCACCGGCTCGACCACCACGGCCGCGATCTGCCGGCCGCTGCGGGCGACCAGGGTCCGCAGCTCCTCGACGTCGTTGGGCGCGATGTGCCGGATCAGCCGCTGGTCGACACCGTAGGCGCGCTGGCCGAGGTCCTCGCCGGTCAGGGCGAACCCGCCGAAGGTCAGTCCGTGGAAGCTGCCGCGCAGGGCGACGACCAGGTTGCGCTCGGGCCGGCCGCGCAGGGCATGGTAGTGGCGGACGAGCTTCATCGCGGCGTCGTTGGCCACACCGCCGCCGGAGGAGAACAGCACCCGGGCGTAGTGCTCGGTGCCGCACACCGCGAGCAGGTCGTCGGCGGCCTTGCGGGCGTAGGAATTCTCGAACCGGAAGGAGTGCAGGTAGGAGCCGTTGGCGGCGGCCTCGGCGACGGCTGCCGCGATCGCCGCGTTGCCGTAGCCGATGTTGACGTTCCACAGACCGCTGTCGGCGTCCAGCACCTCGGTGCCGTCGGCGAAGGTGATGCGGTGTCCGCGTGCGCTCACCGCGCACTGGGCGTCGGACCCGTGGGTGCTCGGGGCGATCAGGTAGGGCCACAGGGCGCTCATCGGGCGGCCACCGCCTTCAGCAGCGACACCCGGTGACGGTCGCCGGGCCCGCTCAGCGGACGGCGTCCCGCGATCACGAGCCCCGCCTCGGCGAGTTCGGTCTCGATCGCGGCGATGCTCATCGTGCCGACCTCGTCCACGCAGACCGTGACCGGGCCGTCGGCGGGTGCGGACGGCGCGATGGTGACGTAGCGGAAGGCGGCGCCGGCCGGCCAGTACTCGTAGAGGTCGTACAGGGTGCCGCCGGCGCCCTTGACCTGGGCGTGCACCTCGGTGGGTGCCGCGTCGTCGGCACGTTCCATCACCGAGAGCAGGAACTGCCCGCCGGGAGCGAGATGCGCGGCCACCGACCGGTAGAGACCGGCCCGGCCCTCCTCGTCGAGCAGCGACAGGGAGGTGGTGCCGAGGACGATGTGCGCGTACTCACGGCGGAGGTCGAAGGCGGCCATGTCGCCCTGGACCACCGTGCACCGTTCGCGCAGTGCCTTCGGGGCCCTGGCCAGCCGGTTCCTGAGCAGTTCGAGCATGTCGTCGGACAGGTCGAGCGCGGTGACCTCGCGTCCCGTGGCCAGCAGCGGGAGGGTGAAGCGCCCCGCTCCGGCGGCCAGGTCCAGGACCGGTCCGTCACCGGCGGCGCGCACGGCGCCCACGATGTCCCTGATCTCGAAGCCGTCGGCGGCGGCGAGGTCGTCGTAGACGGGGGCGCCCTGCCGGTCGTAGAGGCCGCAGAGCCGGGCGCGGTCGCCGAGCCGGGCGATCCGCTCGCCGCCGAGGCCGGGCGGGCGGGTGAGGGTGGTCGTGGCGGGGGCGGTCATCGGGCACCTACCGGTATACGGGTCTGGAGGGTGAGGCCGCGCTCGGTGAGGAAGGCGCGGGCCCGGTCGAGGACGGGGTCGGGGGCGAGGCCGGCCGCGTCGGGGCCTGCGAGCAGGCACTCCACGGCACCGGCGAAGGCGTGATCGGCGGCGAACACCCGGCCGCCGGCCACGACATAGGCCTGTTCGGCGTTCCACAGCACCAGCGGCAGGTCGGGGTCGGACAGGTCGCCCCCGGTGCCGGCGGCGAGGCCGTCGGTGACCCGGTGGCCGAAGCCCGAGACCTTCAGTCCGCCGATGTCCTGGGCGGTGAGGGCGCGCAGCGCCTTGACGGCGGCGAGGTAGCGGCCGAGGAAGGGGCGCACCTGGAGCGCGGCGGTCCGCGTCTCCTCGGGCACCGCGGCGCCCAGAGCGACCGCGCAGGGCGCCTCGCTGGCGGTGTTGACGTGCTCGTAGCGGGCGAGGAGGTCCGGCAGGGTGTCGCCGACCGTGCCCAGCGGGGAGCCGGTGGGCGAGAGGGAGATCCGGCCCTCGGCGTCGACGTACAGGCGCAGGGCGGGGCCGTCGGCGCCGCGCGGGCCGCCGAGGGCGGCGGTGTCGGCGAGCAGCACGGCGGGCGTGATCAGGAACTCGGGGAAGACGCCCTCGGTGAACGCCCGGTCGGCGTCCGCGAGGAAGGCGGAGAAGTCCGCGGGACCGAAGACGCGGAGCACGGTCGGGCCGAGCACCGACATGAAGGCGCTGGAGGCGTAGTCCTGGGTCTGCAGGTAGAAGTCCTCGCCCAGGGCGAAGTCCTCGCCCGGCTCACTCAGTGACCCGCCGTACGGCACGATGCCGGCCGCGAGGTCGCCGGGGCCAGGCGTGAAGACGAGCGTGCCGGGACCGGTCAGTCCGGAGGCGAGCACGGCGTCGAGGTGACGGGCGTCGGCGAGGACGACGGTGGCGACCGAGGTCCCGGGGACGCCGGCCGGCCGGCGGCCTCCCGAACCCCACGACATGATGTGTTCCTTCGCGCGTCTGCGCGCTTCCGTGTCCATGGCAGTCTGGTCCTTCGTTGCCTGATTGCTGGTGGCTGTGCCTGCTGTCCTGCTGAGCTGCTGAGCTGCTTCGCGTGCTGTCCCCGTCGGGCAAGGGGCGCGGTCTAGACGGCGCTGCGGAGGATCTCCGTGAGGTCGCCGATCGCCTCCTGGGTGCCGAACATCTTGTTGACCCCGGTGGTGTTGAGGACGATCTCGTCGACGCCGGCCTGCCGGTACTCGTCGAGCCGCTTGACCACCGTGTCCGGGTCGCCGGTGACGAAGGCCCCCACGTCCACCGCCCCCCGGGCGACGGCGTGCACGTCCTTGTCCGCGGTGTCGACGCCGGCCCGCCCGAGCATGTCCAGGTAGTGCGGGGCCTGGAAGTGGGCGATGTTGCTGGCCAGCGCGAGCCGCTCGGGCGCCGTGCCGTCCCGCTCCAGGCCCACGGGCACCATGGCGACGATGCGGGGCCGCTCGGTCCGGCCGGCCCGCGCCATGCCTTCCTCGACCGCGGGCACGATCACCTCGCGCAGGTAGGAGGGAGGCGTCAGCCAGGTGATGACCGCGTCCGCGACCTCACCGGCGAGCCGGGCCATGCCGGGTCGCAGGACTCCGAGCCCCACGTCGACGCGGGGTGCGGCGGCCGGGGCGAGCTGTGCCTGGAAGGTGTACTCGGGACCGTCCATGGTCACGACGTCCCCGTCGAGCAGCCGGCGTACGGCCGTCAGGTACTGGCGGGCGACCGCGAGCGGTTTGCCGTAGGGGGCTCCGAGCAGGTTCTGCTGGAAGGCCGGCGCCCCGGGCCCGAAGCCCGCGATCACCGGGTGGCCGGTGGCCAGGGCGACCGAACGCGCCTGGTTGGCGGCCTCGAACGGATGCCGCAGCGGCATCAGCGTCACCCCGAACCCGACCGGGACCCGGAACCCCGCCCCGGCCGCCCCCACGAACGTCTGGTGCGGCTCCAGGATCATCGACTGCCCCTGCCACAACCGCACGGCGGGCGTCCAGTTCACCAGGCCCGCGAACGGCAGCGTCTGTTCCAGCCGACGCGGCACGAACGGGATCAGAACCGAATAATCCGTCATGACGACACATTTCTCTCTGGTAGAGGCAGCGGGAGGCCGGCCGTCGTCCGTGCGTGGCGCGACGGCGGGAAAAGAAGAGGGAAGCGAGAGGGAGGCGAGAGGGGCGGGGAGGGGGCGGTCTCTATCCCCAGTCGTGGTTGTCGTTGACCGAGTCCATCGGGGGCACGCCCCAGTCGTGGTTCCCGTCGGTCGAGTCGACGGGCGGGAGACCCCAGTCGTGGTTGCCGTTGACGACGGCACCGATCAGGCCGGCCAGCGCGTCCGCCGCCTTGGCGGGCAGGGCGCCCAGGTCCGCGGTGCCGGTTCCGGCCGGCGCACCGGCCTGTACGGTGATCCGGGCCTCGGTCGTCCCCGCCGGGGCGGCCGGCGCCTCGGTGGCCTGCGCCATGCCCTGGGCCGCGAGCACCAGCAGTCCGCTGCCCAGCAGCGTCGCGGCGGCGCTGATGCCGTTGCGCACGAAGCCGGTCCGGGTCTCGGCAACAGAGCTCTTCACGATGGTCCCCCCAGTGGTGTCGAGTGGTGCGGTTCCTTGCGGTGTTTCCTGCTGGCGAGGACAACTCTGCCGTTCGGGCCAGCCCCGGACGAGATGATCAGCGTGCAACTTGCTGCGCCACCGCGGTGCCGTTTCCTGCACCGCCTCGGCACCGCCCACCGGGCTCCGCACGAGGGCTTCGGAGCGACGGACCGCCGCGGAGGGCGTCCCGCGCATAGCGCCACAGGTGCCACCCGATGTATGTCTTGGGGAAAGATCACCACAGGTCGTGCACACATGGGGGGAACCGTGTCGCAACCATGTCTGGAGTTCCTCGGCGTCGCCGAGGCCGAGGAGACTCTCTACCGCCGGCTGCTGCGCCAGGGCGTGGGTGACGACCACGACCAGGTCGTCGCCGATGCCGGCGCCGACACCGAGACCGCCGACCGCCTGGTCGAACTGGGCCTGGCCGTCCGCACCCACACCGGAGTGCTGCGCCCGGTCGCTCCCGCGCGGGCGGTCGAGCACCTCATCGACAACCGGCTCGACGCCCTGCAGGAGGAACTGGAGCACGCCGCCCGCACGGGCGGCGTGGTCGAGTCGCTCCAGCAGGAACGGACGACCGCCCCGGCACCGCGACCGGCGGAGGATGCGCCGACCGTCCAGCAGATCGAGGGCATGGAGGCCGTGCGCGCCGTCATCGACGAACTGACCTTCTTCGCCCGCAGCGAGAGCCTGACCACCAATCCCACCGGCATCATCAGCCGGGAGTCGGCCGACTTCTCACGCCCCATCGACCTGCGCATCCTGCGCCGCGGCGTACGCATGCGCACCCTGATGGCCGCCCCCGCCCTGGACGACCGGGCCACCATGTCGTACCTGCACGAACTGGCGGGCAAGGGGGCGGAGATCCGGATCTCGCACCAGCCCCTGGAACGCATGATCATCTGTGACCGGGCGGCGGCGCTCACGCCCCTGGACCCGGCGCACACCGCCAAGGGCGCCCTGCTGACCCGGGAGCCCGGCCTCGTGGCCACCCTGGTCACGCTGTTCGACCGCATGTGGGCGATGGCGCAGGAGCTGCCGACGCCGGACGACGAGCTGCCCACCGAGATCGAGCGCAGGATCCTCAAGACGCTCTACACCGCGGAGAAGGACGAGAGCGGCGCCCGTGACCTGGGCATCTCGGTACGGACCTATCGCAAGCACGTGGCGTCCCTGATGACCCGTCTGCAGGCCACCAACCGCTTCCAGGCCGCCCTGCTGGCCCGTGAACGCGGCTGGTTCTGAGAGGCCGGACACGCGACGGCGACCGGGCCGGAGGAGCCGGGGCCGGCGGGGCTACCGACCCAGCAGTTCCGCCAGCTCGGCCTCCCGCTCGCCCACCTGGGCGGCCAGCTGCCCGGCGATCTCCTCCAGCAGACGGTCGGGATCGTCGGGTGCCAGGCGCAGCATGGCGCCTATCGCGCCCTCCTCCAGCTCCTTGGCGAGCACGGTGAGCAGCTCCCTGCGCCGGTCGAGCCACTCCAGGCGCTCGTACAGCTCCTCGGCGCGGCTGGGCCGCCGCTCGGGCACGGGACCTGCGGCCCACTCCTCCGCCAGGGTCCGCAGCTCGCTCTCGTCACCGCGGGCGTAGGCGGCGTTGACGCGGGTGATGAACTCCTCGCGCCGGGCCCGCTCGCCGTCCTCCTGCGCCAGGTCGGGGTGGGCCTTGCGGGCCAGCTCGCGGTAGAGCCTGCGGGCCTCCTCGCTCGGCCGGACCCGCTTCGGCGGGCGTACCGCCTGGTCCGTGAGCATCGCGGTGGCCTCAGGGAACAGTCCGTCCCCGTCCATCCAGCCGTGCAGCAGCTCCTCGACCCCCGGGATCGGCATCAGCCGGGCCCGTGCCTCGTCGGCCCGGCGGCGGTCCTCGGCGTCACCGCTGCGGGCCGCCCTGGCCTCCAGGATCTGCGCCTCCAGCTCCTCGAGCCGCGCGTACACGGGCCCGAGCCGCTGTTCGTGCAGCCGCGAGAAGTTCTCGACCTCCACACGGAAGGTCTCCAGGGCGATCTCGTACTCGATGAGCGCCTGCTCGGCGGCCCTCACGGCCTGCTCCAGCCGCTCCTCGGGCCGCGGCGCACCGCCCTGCTCGGGCTCAGCTTCCGGGGTCGTCACCCGACCAGCCTAGGGCACGGCGGGCGGGCGCCGTCCGGCCCGCGGCCGGGCCTGCCTCACACCCCCGTCTCGGCCGCGACCCGCCCCGCCCGCACCGCGGCGAGCAGCTCGGCGTGGTCCGCCTCGGTGCGGTCGGCATAGGCCGCGGCGAAGGCGGCCATCGCCTCGTCCAGCTCCTCGTTCTTGCCGCAGTAGCCGGCGACCAGGCGCGGGTCGACGCTGTGCGCGTGGGCGCGGGCCAGCAGGGCGCCCGTCATCCGGCCGTAGTCGTCGAGCTGGTCGGCGGCCAGGGCCGCGGGGTCGACGCTGCCCTTGCGGTTGCGGAACTGCCGCACCTGGAAGGGCCGCCCGTCGACCGAGGTCCAGCCGAGCAGGATGTCGCTGACCACCTGCATGCGCTTCTGTCCGAGCACCACCCGGCGGCCCTCGTGCGCGACCTCGGGAACGTGGAAACCGGCGGTCGCCAGATGGGGCACCAGCGCGGACGACCGGGCCTCCTTCACCTGGAGCACGAGCGGCTCGCCCCGGTGGTCCAGGAGCAGCACGACGTAGGACCGCGTGCCCACGCTGCCCGTACCGACGACGCGGAAGGCGACGTCGTGCACCGCGTACCGGGCCAGCAGCGGCAGCCGGTCCTCGGACAGGGTCGCCAGGTAGGGCCCCAGACAGGCCGCGACCGCCGCCGCCTCCTCGTCCGGCACCCGGCGCAGCACCGGCGGCGCGTCCACGAAGCGGCGCCCGCCGTCCTCGGTGGCCTCGGTCGACCTGGCCGCGAACCGGCCGCTGGTGTTGGCCCGTGCCTTCTCGCTCACCCGCTCCAGCGTGCCGAGCAGGTCGTGGGCGTCGGTGTGGGAGACGAGTTCCTCGTCGGCGATGGCGTTCCAGGCGTCCAGCGCGGGCAGGCGCGCGAGCAGCCGCATGGTGCGCCGGTAGGCGCCGGCCGCGTCGTGGGCGGCTGCCCGGCAGGTGTCCTCGTCGGCGCCGGCCTCCCGGCCCGCGAGCACCAGGGAGGCGGCGAGCCGCTTGAGGTCCCACTCCCAGGGGCCGTGCACCGTCTCGTCGAAGTCGTTCAGGTCGATGACCAGGCCGCCGCGGGCGTCCCCGTACAGCCCGAAGTTGGCCGCGTGCGCGTCGCCGCAGATCTGCGCGCCGATGCCCGTCGCCGGCGTGCGCGCCAGGTCGTACGCCATCAGGCCCGCCGACCCGCGCAGGAAGGCGAACGGCGTGGCCGCCATCCGCCCGGTCCGTATCGGGGTGAGCCCGGGTATCCGGCCGCGGTGGGACTCCTCGACCGCGCTCACGGCGTCCGGCCGGGCCCCGTCCGGGTCGAAGGCCGCGTGCGCGGACCGCGGTACGCGCCCGCGCAGCGCCTTGCCCTCCGCCTTCGGCGACCCGCCCGCGGGCCATCGCGCGAACCCCGGCACCTCCGGCACCCGCCCCGCCCGCACCGCACCGGCTCCCGCACCGGCGCCGTCCGTCGCTCCGGCAGCCGCGCCCGAACCCGCAGCCACCCCGGTCACCTCGGCCATCCGACCGCCCTCCCCGACTCCCGTACCGACCCGCACACCCGCCCCGGCGCACCACGGCGAACCCGCCCGCGCCCAGGCGGCACTCCCCGCCCGCACACACCGGACGCTCCCGCCGCCCTGGACGCGCCACGACCGTACAGCCGGCCGGGCCGCCCGTACACGGACCCCCGGGTCACCTCCCCATAACGCCGGGCAGGGGGCACAACGGGAGGTCCCCCCGGCCCACCGGCACGACTTACGGTTTCGGCGATCACCACGGGAGCGCGTCCCCCGAAGCACTCAGCCTGCCCCGCGCCCGGGGGACGCGCCCCCCGTCATGCCCATCCCGCCGTCTTCTTCCCCAGGGGCTGCCCCCACCGAGGAGACCGAGGAGACCGAGGAGCCCGCCATGACCCCCACCACCCCCGACGATCCCGGCACCGAGCCCGGCATCAGCCGCAAGACCCTGCTCAGGGCGGCCGTCGCCGCCGGTGCCGCCGTCCCGCTGCTCGCCACCGGCGCCGTCGCCCTCGCCCGGGACTCCGCCCGCGCACCGGGCACGACCCTGGCACCGACACCCTTCTGCGACGACGGCGACGACCCCACGCCCGACCAGATCGAGGGCCCCTACTTCAAGCCGAACTCCCCGTTGCGCACCGACCTGACCGCCCCGGGCATCGCCGGCACCCGGCTGACCGTCAGCGGCTACGTCTTCGGCCGCAACTGCGTCCCCCTGTCCGGCGTCCTGCTCGACTTCTGGCAGGCGGACGGCGCGGGCGCCTACGACATGGCCGGCTACACGCTCCGCGGCCACCAGTTCACCGACGCCACCGGCGCGTTCACCCTGCGCACGATCGTCCCCGGCCTCTACCCGGGCCGCACCCGGCACCTCCACGTCAAGGCCCAGGCACCCGGCGAACCGGTGCTGACCACCCAGCTGTACTTCCCCGGCGAACCGCGCAACAGCACCGACACGATCTTCGACCCGGCGCTGCTCATGAACGTCCGCGACGCGGGCGGCGGCAAGGAGGCCACGTTCGACTTCGTGCTGAACGTGGACGGCGGCCCCGGCCCGGGCACCCCGACCGACCCGCCCACCGACCCGCCCGGCGGCACCTGGTCCCCCGGCCGCGCCTACGCCGCCGGCGACCGCGTGACGTACGGCTCCGGCGCCTACCGCTGCCTGCAGGCCCACACGTCGATGACCGGTTGGGAGCCGCCCAACGTGCCCGCCCTGTGGCACCGGGAGTGACGCCCCCGAGGTGAGACCTTCCTCACAGCCCCTGAGCGAGAGAGGCCGACAACGCGGAAGCCCCCCAGGTCCGAGACCTGGGGGGCTTCCGTCCGGTGCGCGAGGGGGGAGTTGAACCCCCACGCCCTTGCGGGCACTGGAACCTGAATCCAGCGCGTCTGCCTATTCCGCCACCCGCGCATTGGGTGTGTCCTCGGGCTCCGTTCCTTTCGGCCCGGCGCCTTCCGACACCCAGAACATTAGCACGCTGAACGGGGTGGGTTCACATCCCTTGTTCGCCGGTGGGCGGCCCCTTCCGGGCCGGCCGGGCACTCGTACCGGCCCGTGCCCGTTCACGTATCAACCTCGTACCGGTCCGGCTCGTCTCCCCAGGAGCCGGTAGGGGTCCACAGTCAGGTGCGGGACACTGGTCCACGGCCGCCTCTACGATCCTGGGCATGAGGACCTGCGGGAGCAGCTTCGAACAGCCGGGGGAGTTCGAAGAGGAGCTCCAGCGGGAACTCCGAGAGGCGTCGACACCCGTCGACGGGGCCGACAGGGGGAACCAGCCGATCGACCGGCGCGTGGATACGATCAGTAAGCAGTACCAGGTGGACAGTGCCCGGACACGCGGCACGGCGAGCGGCACGACGAGCAGTACGCAAGGCAGTGGACAGGACGGCAGCGACGGAGGAGGTGCCCCATGGGAGTCCTGAAGAAGTTCGAGCAGCGTCTCGAAGGTCTGGTCAACGGCACCTTCGCGAAGGTGTTCAAGTCCGAGGTGCAGCCCGTGGAGATCGCGGGAGCGCTCCAGCGCGAATGCGACAACAACGCGACCATCTGGAACCGCGACCGCACCGTCGTACCCAATGACTTCATCGTGGAGCTGAGCACGCCCGACTTCGAGCGGCTCAGCCCCTACTCCGGCCAGCTCGGCGACGAGCTCGCCGGCATGGTACGCGACTACGCCAAGCAGCAGCGCTACACCTTCATGGGACCGATCAAGGTCCACCTGGAGAAGGCGGACGACCTCGACACCGGCCTGTACCGGGTCCGCAGCCGTACGCTCGCCTCCTCCAGCAGCCAGCAGGGCGGCCCGGGCCCCGCGGGACCCGCCGCGCCCCCCGCTCCCTCCGGACGGCCCGGCGCACCGGCCGGCGGCTACGGCTACCCGCCGGCCGCCCCCGCGGGCGCCCCGCCCATGCCGGCCGCCCCGCCGCCCGGCGGACGCCCCGGCGGCTACGGCTACCCGCAGCCCGCGGGCGGCCAGCACCCCCCGGCCGCTCCCGGCCCCCGCACCCGCCACTGGATCGAGATCAACGGCACCCGCCATCAGATCTCCCGCGCGACCCTCGTCCTCGGACGCAGCACCGAGGCCGACGTGCGGATCGACGACCCCGGCGTCTCCCGCCGGCACTGCGAGATCCGGACCGGAACGCCCTCGACGATCCAGGATCTCGGGTCCACCAACGGCATCGTGGTGGACGGGCAGCACACCACCCGCGCTACGCTCCGCGACGGCTCGCGGATCGTCGTGGGCAGCACCACCGTTATCTATAGGCAAGCCGAAGGGTGATCCGGGGGCAATGTCAGAGCTGACCCTCACGGTCATGCGGCTGGGTTTCCTGGCCGTACTGTGGCTGTTCGTGATCGTGGCCGTGCAGGTCATCCGCAGCGACCTGTTCGGTACGCGGGTCACCCAGCGCGGATCGCGGCGCGACTCACGACCGCAGCAGGCCGCGCGCCAGGGCCAGGCGCCTCCACCGCAGCGCCAGCAGCCGAGCGGCGGCCGGGGCCGCCGCAACGCGCCCACCAAACTCGTCGTGACGGAGGGCACCCTCACCGGCACCACCGTCGCCCTCCAGGGCCAGACCATCACGCTCGGCCGGGCACACGACTCGACGATCGTGCTGGACGACGACTACGCCTCCAGCCGCCATGCCAGGATCTACCCGGACCGCGACGGCCAGTGGATCGTCGAGGACCTGGGCTCCACCAACGGCACCTACCTGGACCGGTCCCGGCTGACGTCCCCCACACCCATCGGTCCGGGGGCGCCGATCCGCATCGGCAAGACCGTCATCGAGCTGCGGAAGTAGTGCTACACCAATGAATGAGCGCGAGCGGAGCGAGCACGCAGCGGCGGCCGGCACGCCGGGCCACGGCGCGCTCCCGACCGGAGGGTGGGCAGTGTGGCTCGACACGACCGGCTGCAGTCCGAGCCGACGGGCGAGGTGCGCATGAGTCTGTCACTGCGCTTCGCCGCCGGATCGCACAAGGGCATGATCCGGGAGGGCAACGAGGACTCCGGTTACGCCGGCCCCCGCCTGCTCGCCATCGCCGACGGCATGGGCGGCCAGGCCGCCGGAGAGGTCGCCTCCTCCGAGGTGATCTCCACCATCGTCGCCCTCGACGACGACGTGCCCGGCTCCGACATCCTCACCTCCCTCGGCACCGCCGTGCAGCGCGCCAACGACCAGCTGCGGCACATGGTCGAGGAGGACCCCGCCCTCGAGGGCATGGGCACCACCCTCACCGCCCTGCTCTGGACCGGCCAGCGCCTCGGCCTCGTCCACGTCGGCGACTCCCGCGCCTACCTCCTGCGCGACGGCGTCCTCACCCAGATCACGCAGGACCACACCTGGGTGCAGCGCCTCGTCGACGAGGGACGCATCACCGAGGAGGAGGCCGGCACCCACCCGCAGCGCTCCCTGCTGATGCGGGCCCTCGGCAGCGGCGACCACGTCGAACCCGACCTGTCCATCCGCGAGGTGCGGGCCGGCGACCGCTACCTCATCTGCTCCGACGGGCTCTCCGGCGTCGTCTCCCACCAGACCCTCGAGGACACCCTCGCCAGCTACCAGGGCCCCCAGGAGACCGTGCAGGAGCTGATCCAGCTCGCCCTGCGCGGCGGCGGCCCCGACAACATCACCGTCATCGTCGCCGACGTCCTCGACCTCGACACCGGCGACACCCTCGCCGGACAGCTCTCCGACACGCCCGTCGTCGTCGGCGCCGTCGCCGAGAACCAGGCCCAGTTCGGCGACAACGGCATCATGCAGACCCCGGCCGGCCGCGCGGCCGGCCTCGGCCGCCAGGGCGGCGGCCGGCACGGCGGGGGCGGCGAGTTCGGCCCGCCCGGCAGCGGCGACACCACCGGCTACATCCCCGCCGGCGGCTTCGGCGACTACGGCGACGACGACTTCGTCAAACCCCGCAAGAACCACAAGTGGCTCAAGCGGTCCTTCTACACCGTCCTCGCCCTCGCCGTCGTCGGCGGCGGCCTCTACGGCGGCTGGCGCTGGACCCAGACCCAGTACTACGTGGGCACCAACAACGACCACGTCGCCCTCTACCGGGGCATCAGCCAGGACCTGGCCTGGGTCTCGCTCTCCAAGGTCCAGAAGGACCACCCCGAGATCGAACTGAAGTACCTGCCGCCCTACCAGCAGAAACTCGTCGAGTCGACCATCGCCGAAGGCGACCTGAACGACGCCCGGGCAAAGATCGAAGAGCTGTCGGTACAGGCCTCCGCATGCCGGAAGCAGGCCGAACGACGTGCCGCGGACAGCGAGAACGCGAAGACGGGCGAAGGCGAGGCAGGAGGCACCACGGGAACCACACCCGCCTCCTTCACGTCCAAGGCCACACCTTCACCGACCGCGTCGGAGTCACCGAAGACGCCCGAATCGTCCCCGTCCCCGTCCACGACCGCACCCACTACCAGCCCCGGCCCCAGCCTCTCGGAGGAAGAGCAGAAGGTCGTCTCGCTGTGCGGTAAGCAGTAGGCAAGCCGTGAGAGGCCCCGTCACACGATGAGCAGTACTTCCAACTCGCCGACGCACCACACGTCCACGATCGGCTCCATCGGCGCGCCCAGCCGCCGCAACACCGAGCTGGCCCTGCTGGTGTTCGCCGTCGTCATCCCGGTCTTCGCCTACGCCAACGTGGGCCTGGCCATCAACGACGAGGTACCCGCCGGACTGCTGAGCTACGGCCTCGGCCTCGGCCTGCTGGCCGGCGTCGGCCACCTGGTCGTGCGCAAGTTCGCGCCCTACGCGGACCCCCTGCTGCTGCCGCTGGCCACCCTGCTCAACGGCCTCGGACTCGTCGCCATCTGGCGTCTGGACCAGTCCGAACTGCTCCAGGACATCAAGCAGGCCGGCAACGCCGCACCCCGCCAGCTGATGTACACCGCGCTGGGCATCGCCCTGTTCGTGGCCGTGATGATCTTCCTCAAGGACCACCGCGTCCTGCAGCGCTACACCTACATCTCCATGGTCGGCGCCCTCTTCCTGCTGCTGCTCCCGCTGGTCCCGGGCCTCGGCGTGAACATCTACGGCGCCAAGATCTGGATCCAGGTCGGCTCCTTCTCCATCCAGCCCGGAGAGTTCGCGAAGATCGTCCTGGCGATCTTCTTCGCCGGCTACCTGATGGTGAAGCGCGACGCCCTCGCCCTCGCCAGCCGCCGCTTCATGGGCCTCTACCTGCCCCGCGGCCGCGACCTCGGCCCCATCCTGGTCGTCTGGATCGTCTCGATCCTCATCCTCGTCTTCGAGACCGACCTCGGCACGTCGCTGCTCTTCTTCGGCATGTTCGTGATCATGCTGTACGTCGCCACCGAACGGACCAGCTGGATCGTCTTCGGTCTGCTGATGTCCGCGGTCGGCGCCGTCGGCGTGGCCAGCTTCGAACCCCACATCCAGCAGCGCGTCGACGCCTGGCTCGACCCGATGGGCGAGTACCTGCTCTCCCGCCAGAACGTCGTCGGCCACTCCGAGCAGGCCATGCAGGCACTGTGGGCCTTCGGCTCCGGCGGCACCCTCGGCACCGGCTGGGGCCAGGGCCACTCCGAGCTCATCCGCTTCGCCGCCAACTCCGACTTCATCCTCGCCACCTTCGGCGAGGAACTCGGCCTGGCCGGTCTCATGGCCCTGCTCCTGCTCTACGCACTCATCGTGGAGCGCGGCGTCCGCACCGCCCTCGCGGCCCGCGACCCCTTCGGCAAGCTCCTCGCCATCGGCCTGTCCGGCGCCTTCGCGCTCCAGGTGTTCGTCGTGGCAGGCGGTGTGATGGGCCTCATCCCGCTCACCGGTATGACGATGCCCTTCCTGGCCTACGGCGGATCCTCCGTCATCGCCAACTGGGCCCTCATCGGCATCCTGCTGCGCATCAGCGACACCGCACGCAGGCCCGCCCCCGCACCCGCCGCCAACCCCGACGCCGAGATGACCCAGGTGGTCCGACCGTGAACAAGCCCCTGCGCCGCATCGCGATCTTCTGCGGACTCCTGGTCCTCACCCTGCTCATCCGCGACAACTGGCTCCAGTACGTCCAGGCCGACGAACTGAAGAACGACGAGGCCAACCGCCGCGTCGCCATCGAGCGCTACGCCACCCCCCGCGGCGACATCATCGTCGACGGCAAGGCCATCACCGGACACGCCACCACCGAGGGCGACTTCAAGTACAAGCGCACCTACAAGGACGGCGCCATGTGGGCGCCCGTCACCGGCTACGTCTCCCAGGCCTACGGCGCCACGCAGCTCGAGAACATCGACGACGGCATCCTCACCGGCAACGACGACCGGCTCTTCTTCCGCAACACCCTCGACATGCTCACCGGCAAGAAGCGCGAGGGCGGCAACGTCGTCACCACCCTGAGCACCGCCGCGCAGAAGGCGGCCTACGAGGGCCTGAAGAAGCAGGGCGGCAAGGGCGCCGTCGCCGCCATCGAGCCCTCCACCGGCAAGATCCTCGCCCTGGCCTCGTACCCCTCGTACGACCCCTCGACGATCGCCGGCGGCGGCACTGCGGACGGCAAGGCCTGGAACAAGATCATCGAGAAGAACAACCCCGACAAGCCGATGCTCAACCGGGCCCTGCGCGAGGTCTACCCGCCCGGGTCGACCTTCAAGGTCGTCACCGCCGCGGCCGCGCTGGAGCACGGCAAGTACACCTCGGCCGACGAGAAGACCGACTCCCCGCTGCCGTGGACCATGCCCGGCACCAGCACCCCGCTGAACAACGAGGGCGACCTCCCCTGCGAGAACGCCACCCTCCGCGAGGCCCTGCGCGTCTCCTGCAACACCGTCTTCGGCAAGATCGGCTACGACCTCGGCAACGACAAGATGCTCGAGACCGCCAAGAAGTTCGGCTTCACCGAGGAGCAGTTCGTCCCCGTCCGCTCCAGCGCCTCCGTCTTCTCCGACGACATGAACGACTCGCAGGTCGCGCTCTCCTCCATCGGCCAGTTCAACACCGCCGCCACCCCGCTGCAGATGGCCATGGTCACCTCGGCCATCGCCAACAACGGCACCCTGATGAAGCCGTACATGGTCGACGAACTCCAGGCCCCGAGCCTCGACACCATCGAGAAGACGGACCCGCAGGAGATGAGCAAGCCGCTCTCCCCGGAGAACGCGCAGATCCTGCAGTCGATGATGGAGACCGTCGTCAAGGACGGCACGGGAACCAACGCGCAGATCGACGGCGTCACCGTAGGCGGCAAGACCGGTACCGCACAGCACGGCGTCGAGAACAGCGAGAACCCGTACGCCTGGTTCATCTCGTACGCCAAGACCGGCGACGGCGGATCGCCGGTCGCCGTGGCCGTGGTGGTCGAGGACGAGAACGCCAGCCGCGACGACATCTCCGGCGGCGGCCTCGCGGCCCCGATCGCGAAGAGCGTGATGGAGGCCGTCATCAACAGCAAGAAGTGACCAAGCGCTGGACGGGACGTGACTCTGCTCACGTCCCCTTCACATCGACGCACGTTGCGATACCGGTCCTGTATCGGCTACCGGGCTTGGCCAGGTCACACGGAGCGAGCCGGGTACGGTAGGCCGGACGGCAGCCTCCGACCGTACAAACATGCCGGTCGGGACCGACGGAGAGGGCTGGTAGGTAACCATGGAAGAGCCGCGTCGCCTCGGCGGCCGGTACGAGCTGGGCCAGGTGCTCGGCCGTGGTGGCATGGCGGAGGTCTACCTCGCGCACGACACCCGGCTCGGCCGCACCGTGGCGGTGAAGACGCTCCGCGCGGACCTCGCGCGCGACCCGTCCTTCCAGGCCCGGTTCCGCCGGGAGGCCCAGTCGGCCGCCTCGCTCAACCATCCCGCGATCGTCGCGGTCTACGACACGGGCGAGGACTACATCGACAACGTGTCGATCCCGTACATCGTCATGGAGTACGTCGACGGCTCCACACTCCGTGAGCTCCTCCACTCCGGCCGCAAGCTGCTGCCCGAGCGGGCCATGGAGATGACCATCGGCATCCTCCAGGCCCTCGAGTACTCGCACCGCGCCGGCATCGTCCACCGCGACATCAAGCCGGCCAACGTCATGCTCACCCGCAACGGCCAGGTCAAGGTCATGGACTTCGGCATCGCCCGCGCCATGGGCGACTCCGGCATGACGATGACCCAGACCTCCGCCGTCATCGGCACCGCCCAGTACCTCTCCCCGGAGCAGGCCAAGGGCGAACAGGTCGACGCGCGCTCCGACCTCTACTCCACCGGCTGCCTGCTCTACGAGCTCCTCACGGTCCGGCCGCCCTTCGTCGGCGACTCCCCGGTCGCGGTCGCCTACCAGCACGTCCGCGAGGAACCGCAGGCGCCCAGCGTCTTCGACCCCGAGATCACGCCCGAGATGGACGCGATCGTCCTGAAGGCACTGGTCAAGGACCCCGACTACCGCTACCAGTCGGCCGACGAGATGCGCGCCGACATCGAGGCCTGCCTCGACGGCCAGCCGGTCGCCGCCACCGCGGCGATGGGCGTCATGGCGGGCGGGGGCTACGGCGGCTACCCCGACGACCAGCCGACCACCGCCCTGCGCTCGGACTCCGGCGCGGGCGCGGGCGCCACGACCATGCTGCCGCCGATGAACCCCGACGACGGCGGCTACGGCTACGACGACCGCGCCGGCCGGCGCCGGCAGCAGAAGAAGTCCCACACGTCCACGATCCTCCTGGTGCTGGCCGGCATCCTCGTCCTCGTCGGCGCCATCCTCATCGGCAAGTACGCCATCGGCGGCGGGGGCGTCGGCAACGACAACGTCCCCGTACCCAACTTCGTGGGCCTCACCAAGCAGGAGGCCGGCAACCAGGCGACCAACGCCGACCTGGAACTGGCGTTCACCCAGAAGCCCTGCGAGGACCAGGCCAAGGGCCACATCTGCTCGCAGGACCAGAAGCCGGACACCGAGGTCAAGAAGAACTCCACCGTCAACCTCGTCGTCTCCACCGGCGCGCCCAAGGTCGAGGTCCCGGACGTCGAGGGACAGACCTACGCCGACGCCGAGAAGGCGCTGCAGGACAAGGGCTTCGAGGTCGAGAAGGAGACCAAGGAGTCGACGGAGACCCCGGACACGGTGCTCTCCCAGAACCCCGACGGCGGCACGTCGCGCGAGAAGGGCTCGACGGTCACTCTCACCGTCGCCCGGGAGACCTCCCAGGTGACGGTGCCGAGCCTGCTGGGCCTGAGCCCGGACGACGCCAAGCAGCGCCTGGAGGAGAAGGGCCTCGTCCTCGGCTCCCAGACCGAGGAGGAGTCCGCGGCGCAGCCCGAGGGCACCATCTTCGAGCAGAGCTTCCAGCCGGGCACCGACGTGGACCGCGGCAGCACGGTCGCGGTGAAGATCGCCAAGGCGCCGGCGGAGGAGAAGCTCGCCATGCCGAAGGTCACGCAGATGACCGTCGGCCAGGCCAAGCAGGTCCTCGCCCAGAGCGGCCTCCAGCTCGAGAGCGTCCAGGGCGGCGGCGACGACAACGCCATCGTGCTCCAGAGCAACCCGCAGGAGGGCCAGGAGGTCAAGAAGGGCGACAAGGTCACCCTCTTCGCCGCCGGCGGCGGCAACGGCAACAACGGCGGCGGCTTCATCGGCGGGCTCGGCAACAACGGCTGACCCCGCCCGGACGAACAGAGCCCCGGCCCTCACCAGAGGGCCGGGGCTCCGTCCTTGCGGGAACCGCCCGTGAGAGGGCCGGTCAGCGCAGTTCCGCCGGCGGCGTCCGCTCGGCGTCCACCTTCTCCGTGCGGACCAGCTCGCCCCAGACCACGTACCGGTACCTGCTCGTGTACACCGGTGTGCACGTCGTCAGCGTGATGTAGTGGCCCGCCTTCGTCTTCCCGGACTCCTCGGGGACCGCGCCGAGCACCTTCACGTTGTACTTGGAGGTCTCCGGCAGGATGCCGTAGACCTTGTACACGTACCAGGTGTCCTTCGTCTCGAAGACGATCGGGTCGCCCTTCTCGATCTTGTCGATGTTGTGGAACTTCGCCCCGTGCCCGTCCCGGTGGGCCGCCAGCGCGAAGTTGCCCTCCTTGCCCGACGTCGGGAGCTCGGACTTCACCGGATCCGTGTAGTAGCCGGCCACGCCGTCGTTGAGGACCTTCATCGACGTGCCCTTCTCCACGAGGACGTCGCCCTTGCCCATCGCGGGCACGTGCAGGAAGCCGATGCCGGCCTTGGTGTCCAGGGCTCCCGGCCCGTCCGGACCGACCCTGTCCTGGGCCCAGTCGTCGCGTACCTTGTCGGCCTGCTTGCCGGCCTCGCGGTCGGCGACGACGTTCGTCCACCACAGCGAGTAGACGACGAACAGGCCCAGCACCAGGCCCGCCGTGATGAGGAGCTCGCCGAAGACACTGACGACCTGGGCGACGACCCGCCCCGGGCCGCGACGGCGCCGTGCCGCGGACGGCGGCCGGCCGGACTCGTCGGTGTGCTCTTCGTGATCCGTGTCGGTGGTCGCTGCCACTGGTCATCTGCCCTTAATTGACGAGCGCATCCGGCTTGCCCTTGCTGCGCGGCCGTTCCTCGACCATCTTGCCCCAGACGATCATCCGGTACTTACTCGTGAACTCCGGGGTGCACGTGGTCAGCGTGATGTAGCGCCCGGGCCCGGTGAACCCCGACTGCTCGGGCACCGGGTCGAGGACACTGGTGTTGCTCGGCGGCGTCACCGGCAGGATCGACGCCATCTTGTAGACGAAGTACTCGTCCTGCGTCTCCACGACGACCGGATCGCCCGGCTTCAGCTTGTTGATGTACCGGAACGGCTCGCCGTGCGTGTTGCGGTGACCGGCCAGCCCGAAGTTGCCGCTCTTCGCCTCCGGCATCGCCGTCTTGAGCGGATCTTCCGCGTAGTGCCCCACCATGCCCCGGTCCAGCACCTTCTTGCTGCTGACGCCCTCGGCGATCGGCACCACCACGTCCAGCTTCGGGATGTGCAGGATGGCGAACCCCTGCCCCGGCTCGAAGGCCCCCGGGTTCCGCTTGCCGCTCGCCCAGTCGTCCTGGAGGCTGCTCGCCGCCTTGTCGGCCTGCGCGTGCGCCCGCACGTTCGTCCACCACAACTGGTAGGTGACGAACAGCAGCATCAGCACACCGGTCGTGATGAAGACCTCGCCTATCGCGCGGCTCGCGATCACCGCGGGTCCCGGCTTGCGCGCGCGGGCCTGCCGACGGGCCTCCACACGCGACAGCGGCGCTTTTGGCGCCTCGGCGGACTCCTGGGCCCCGGAAGGCCGTTGAGGGCCTCCATGCCGCCCATGGCGCCGTTTGGCGGCCTTCCTGCGGGCCGCGCGGCCACCGCCCGCCGGTCCGGGCGCCGCGGAAGGGGAGACGTCCTCCGTGCGCGCCGGGGGCGCCGGCGGATCCGGGATCCGCAACGCCACCGTCTCGTCGTCGGGAACCGGCGCGTACGTCTCCTCGTACGCCCCCTCGCCCGACGCGCCACCCTCGTACCAGCCACCCTCGAACGCACCGTCCGCGAACGAGCCGCCCCCGAGCGCGCCCGAACCTCCGTACGACTGCCCGTACGAGGGCCCCCGTTCACCGGCCGTGCCGGACTCACGCTCGGGGCGCAGCGCGGTCACGCCGTGGCCCTGCCCACCACCGGGGCGAGCCCCGCCGACCTCGCCACCGCGCCCTGGTCACCGCACTCCGTCAGCCAGTTGGCCAGCATCCGGTGGCCGTGCTCGGTCAGCACCGACTCCGGATGGAACTGCACGCCCTCGACGGGCAGTTCCCGGTGCCGCAGCCCCATCACGATCCCGTCGTGCGTACGGGCCGTCACCTCCAGCTCGGCCGGCACCGTCCCCGGCTCGGCCGCCAGCGAGTGGTACCGCGTCGCCGTGAACGGCGAGGGAAGACCCGCGAACACGCCCCGGCCCCCGTGCTCCACCGACGACGTCTTCCCGTGCAGCAGCTCGGGCGCCCGGCCCACCACACCGCCGTAGGCCACCTGCATCGACTGCATGCCCAGACAGACGCCGAAGACCGGCACCCCGGTCGCCGCGCAGTGCCGCACCATCTCGACGCACACACCCGCCTGCTCCGGCGCCCCCGGGCCCGGCGACAGCAGCACCCCGTCGAAACCGTCCTGGGCATGTCCCGTGGACACCTCGTCGTTGCGCAGGACCTCGCACTCGGCGCCCAGCTGGTAGAGGTACTGGACCAGGTTGAAGACGAAGCTGTCGTAGTTGTCGACGACGAGGATGCGCGCACTCACTGGTTGTCCACCGTCACATCGTTGAAGGGAAGCAGCGGCTCGGCCCACGGGAAGACGTACTGGAACAGGACGTAGACCACGGCCACCACGAGCACGAGCGAGAGCAGCGCCCTGACCCACGCGTTCCCCGGCAGATGCCGCCAGATCCAGCCGTACATGCCGTCCCTTCCGTCGCACCACGGCACCAGACTCACGCCGTACGGCACCAGACTAGCGGCGCGGAGCCCCCGGGAACGGCGTCACTCCACAGGCTGGGCATAGTGCAGGTCCACGGCGCCGGAGTACCCCGGCAGCGTCGCCGTCCCGTCGTCCTCGACCTTCCAGCCGAGTCCGTACACGTTGACGTACACCATGTAGTTCTGGATCGCCGGCGACTCGGCCAGCGCCTTCTTCAGCCGCTCCGGGTCCCCGACCGCCTGGATCGTGTACGGCGGCGAGTAGACGCGGCCCTGGAGGATCAGCGTGTTGCCCACGCACCGCACGGCGCTGGTGGAGATCAGCCGCTGGTCCATCACCTTGATGCCCTCGGCGCCGCCCTGCCACAGCGCGTTCACCACCGCCTGCAGATCCTGCTGGTGGATCACCAGGTAGTCGGGCTGCGGCTCGGGATACCCGGGGAGCTTGGCGGTCGCGTCCGGCGGGGCGTCGTCGAGCGTGACCGAGACGGCCTCGCCCTTCAGCTCCTGCGTGCCCGTCTCCTCCTCCAGCGCCGCGAGCTTGTCGTCCTCCGCCTTCGTGCTTCCGTCGTCGCGCTCGGCGAGGCTCTCGATGTCGTCGCGCAGGGCCGCGTTGGACTCGTCCAGCTCACCGTTCTTACGGCTGCGTTCCTGGATGAGATCGGACAACTTCAGCAAAGAGGCGTCGGTGCGGATATTGGTGCCCTTGGCGGTATTGAAGCTGGTGAAGAAAATGAGGCCCGCGAGAGCGAAGACAGCCGCCGTGAGCACCCGCACCGGCCGGAATCGGCGCCGGCGGGCGGGGCTGGATCCCGTCCCGGGGGAGTCGGCGGAATTGCTCAACGTACCCTTATCTCCTTGAGCGCCACGGAAGCACTACGCTAACGGACGCCCGGGGGAGCGCTCAGAGTCCCCCTGTACTCCGCCCCGAGCCCGAACCGTTCCCTGCGCGGCCACGCAGCGCATCGACAGGAGAGACCCTCGTGCCGAAGTCACGTATCCGCAAGAAGGCCGACTACACGCCGCCGCCCGCGAAGCAGGCGACCGCCATCAAGCTGACCAGCCGCGCCTGGGTCGCTCCGGTCATGCTGGCCATGTTCGTCATCGGTCTCGCCTGGATCGTCGTCTTCTACGTCACCGACGGGTCGCTGCCCATCGACGCGCTGGGCAACTGGAACATCGTGGTGGGCTTCGGTTTCATCGCCGCCGGATTCGGCGTTTCCACGCAGTGGAAGTAGCTCTCCCCAGGGCTATCCACCGAGTTATCCACAGCCCTTGTCCACACGGTGGGGACAAAGAAACGACGATCTGTGGATAACTCACCGGACATTGACGCCGGTGTGACGGAAGTACCAGCAACCGAAAACCTGTTCGCCCCCTGCCTGACCTGCGGAAACACGGTTCAGTGACAGGGGGCACACCTGTTCCCGCACGCTGTGCACAGGGATCGGCACCGCCTGTGGACAATGTGCCGCTCAGGTGAGCTGGGCGGTTCTCAACAGGGTCAGGCCGATGACGGCCACGAGGACCAGCGCACAGGCGCCGTACTGCACGAGCGTCCGCCGCTCCCGCGGCGCGTGGAGCATGGCGTACCCGATGACGGCGCCGGCGACGAGGCCGCCGATGTGGGCCTGCCAGGCGATGTTGTTCCAGCCGAAGGTGAAGACCAGGTTGATCACCAGCAGGCCGATGACCGGACGCATGTCGGCGTTGAGCCGGCGGACGAGGGCGCCGGTCGCGCCGAAGAGGCCGAAGATGGCACCGGAGGCACCGAGCGAGGCGGTGGTCGGCGCGGCGAGCAGGTAGGTCAGGGCACCGCCGGCCAGGCCGGAGACGAGGTACAGCGTGAGGTAACGCGCTCTGCCGAGGGCCGCTTCGAGGGGGCCGCCGAGCCACCAGAGTCCGAGCATGTTGAAGCCGATGTGCCAGAACTCCTGGTGGGTGAACATCGAGGTCACCAGGCGGTACCACTCGCCCTCCACGACGCCCTCGGTCGGCATGAACGGGGCGGGCGGCCAGCGTCCGATCAGGACGAGGTCGTCGAGGAGCGAGGACCGGACGCGGACGGCGATGAACACCGCCACGTTGAGGGCGATGAGGATCTTGGTGACGAGGTGCGGGTCGGCGGCGACCGTGCCGCCGGCGAGTGTGCGGGGCCGGGAGGCAGCGGGGGCGGGTCCGGTGCCGCCGCGGGCGCAGTCGGGGCAGTGGAAGCCGACGGACGCGTCGACCATGCAGTCCGGGCAGATGGGGCGTTCGCAGCGGGTGCAGCGGATACCCGTCTCGCGGTCCGGGTGGCGGTAGCAGCCGGGGAGGCTGTGGGCGGGCGGGGGTGCCTGGCCGTCCGGGCCCTGTGGGCCGTTCGGTGGCTGGTCCATGGGATCCCCTCCCTTGTCCGTCCGTGTCCGGGAGCGCGCTGCCCCGCCCTTCCCTACGGACGAGCGGGGCATTTGGTTCCCCTGGGACGCGCCGGCGAGAGGCGTCCGGGGAGCCGCGGCGGTCAGCCCTGGCGGGTCTCGACGACGACCGACTCGATGACGACGTCGGTGAGGGGGCGGTCGGTGCGGGGGTTGGTCTCCGTGCCGGCGATGGCGTCGACGACCTTCTGGCTGGCCGGGTCGGTGACCTCGCCGAAGATCGTGTGCTTGCGGGTGAGCCACGTGGTCGGGGAGACGGTGATGAAGAACTGGGAGCCGTTGGTGCCGGGGCCGGCGTTGGCCATGGCCAGCAGGTAGGGCTTGTCGAAGGCGAGGTCGGGGTGGAACTCGTCCTCGAACTTGTAGCCGGGGCCGCCGGTGCCGTTGCCCAGCGGGTCTCCGCCCTGGATCATGAAGCCGCTGATCACCCGGTGGAAGACGGTGCCGTCGTAGAGCTTGTCCGTGGACGTCTGCCCGGTCTCGGGATTGGTCCACTCGCGCTCGCCCTGGGCGAGCTCGACGAAGTTCCTGACCGTTTTGGGGGCGTGGTTCGGCAGGAGCCGGACCTCGATGTCGCCGTGGCTGGTCTTCAGGGTGGCGTAGAGCTGCTCGGCCACGATGTGCCTTCCGTCGTCCTGTTGTGCTCCCCGATCCTCGCACGGTCCGTGGCGCACGTCGCCCAGCTGCCGGTACGGGCCGCGGGCCGGCAGGGGCGCTCGGGGGAATCCGGGTGGGTACCCCCGGGTTGCGAGCGCTGGGCGCCGATCCGTGGCATTGTCGTCGAGAGGCTCCCGTTGCCCTGTATTCGTCCGTTTGTTGCCGTTGATCGTCCTTTGGCCGCATCTTCGGCACCACCTGCCCCAGAGGGCCCGAGGTCATCACCCGTGACCCGGATGCTCGCCCTCGCATGCCTGGCTGTGTGTCGGCAGGCATGATCCGTAAAAGGGTGGAAAGTCGAATTACCGTACGCCACCGAGGAGGAGGAACCCGTGACCCGCATCGACAGCGTGCGCGCCGCGACCGGTTCGGCGAAGGACAGCGTGCTGCACGCCGCGGAAGTGGTGGCGCCCTACGCCGACACGGCCAAGGACAGGGCCGCTCACTACGCACAGGAGGCGCGCGTACGGCTGGCGCCCAAGGTGTCGCAGGCCGCGTGCCAGGCCCGGCTTCAGTACGGCGCCCGCGTCGCGCCTCGTCTGGAGCAGGCCCGTACGCATGTGCCGCCGAAGATGGACCAGGCCGCTCACGAGGCCGCGGCCCGTACGCGGCTGGCCGCACGGCAGGCCGCCGACTACTCCCGGCCGGTGATCGAGCAGGCGGTTGCCGCTGCCGGACCCGTCAGGGACGAGGCCACCGCGCGTGGTGCCGCGGCGCTGGCCGCGCTGCGGGGCCAGGTCTCGGCCAAGGAGATCCAGAAGCTGGCCCGCAGGCACGAGCGGCGGGCGAGGGCCGGACGCATCGCCAAGGTGCTGGTGATCGCGGGCGCCGTCGCGGGCGGTGCCTTCGCGGCCTGGAAGTGGTGGGACAAGCAGGCCAACCCGGACTGGCTGGTGGAGCCGCCCGAGGCGACAGAGGTCCCCGAGAACGGACGGCTGACGTCGGTGGACGGCACGGGCGGGGCGGTCCTGGACCCCGAGGTGCAGGCCAAGCAGGCCGAGGACGAGGCCGCCGACGGCGGTGACGAGTCGCGCTGACGGCTTCCGGGGCGGATCGGTACGCCACCACCTCTGTGCATCGCCGCGGGGCGGGAGACTTCCGGGTCTCCCGCCCCGCGGCGATGTTTCACGTGGAACGTCGGTCGGTTCAGCGGCCGTAGCGGCGTTCACGCAGGGAATAGGAGCGCAGGGCACGCAGGAAGTCGATCTCGCGGAAGTCCGGCCAGTAGGTCTCGCAGAAGTACATCTCGGCGTACGCGGACTGCCACAGCAGGAAGCCGGACAGCCGTTGCTCTCCGGAAGTGCGGATGATGAGGTCGGATTCGGACCGCGCCTTGGAGTACAGGTGCTTGGAGATGTGCTCCATGGTGAAGGTCTCGATGAACTCGTCGATGTCCCCGCCCTGGGCGCTGTGCTCCATGAGGGCGGAGCGGACGGCGTCGACGATCTCCCGGCGGCCCCCGTATCCCACGGCGACGTCCACCTTGGTCCCGCCCTGGCGCCCCTGCGTGGCGGCGGTGGCGGTCTTCAGTCTGCTCGCGGACTCGGCCGGGAGGAGGTCGAGCGCTCCGACGACCTCGACGCGCCAGGGGTTGCCGGGCGCGGCGAGCCGCTCCACCACCTCGGCGATGATGTCGATCAGCGGGGTGAGCTGGTCCTCGGGCCGGTGCAGGTTGTCGTCGGAGAGCATGTAGAGGGTGACGTGCTCGATCTCGGCGGAGTCGCACCAGTGCAGGAAGTCCAGCACCTTCGCGCCGCCGGCCCGGTAGCCCTCCCGCGGGTCCTCGATGCCCGATTCCTTGGCCCAGCGACGGTTGCCGTCCAGCATGATGCCGATGTGCTGAGGGCGTGGGCGGCCCTCCAGCTCCCTGACGAGACGCTTCATGTACAGCGCATCGAGTGCGGCTCGTACCTTGGCCCGCATGCTCTGCCCCTTTCATCTCGTCGGCAGCGACCGGACGGCTCCGGCGGCGGTGCGCCGCTTGGCACCGCCCCGCAGGGGTGTGGCGCTGGTGCCCTCTGGGGTGACGATATCAAGAGCAGACAGCACCCTTCCGGTGCTGAGCGGTGGCCTCGCGCACACCCGTTCCCACCCGGTCACGGGGGACCGGTGACCTCTGTCACCCCGTCAACTGCCGTGATTGCGGGACTCGTTGGCGATCATGTGCTCGCCGGGTCCGAGTGCGGGTGCGACGTGCGGGTGCGACGTTCGGCAGCGTCCACGGAGACGGCCGCGGGGCGCGGGGGGAGGCCCGGGGCCGCGTGGACCGCCGGCCCGCGGACCGCTGCGCACGCCGGGTGACGACACCGATGCGAAGAGCCCGTCCGACCTGGCGTTCACGCAGGTCGGACGGGCTCTTGAAAGTGGAGCCTAGGGGAGTCGAACCCCTGACATCTGCCATGCAAAGACAGCGCTCTACCAACTGAGCTAAGGCCCCGGAGAAGACGTCCGGCCGGAGGATCATCGAACCGGCGGGCGCCGCAGACAAGAGTACCGGGTCGCCCCCCGTATCTCACAAATGATGGGGACTCCCGGGGAAACACCACGCTCCGTAAGATGCTCGGCGTGGTTCGCTGGAGCGAACTGCGGTTTTTGGGGAAGCGATGGGGAGACGCAATGGACGCCGCACAGCAGGAAGCCACCGCGAGAGCGCGGGAACTGCAGCGGAACTGGTACGGGGAGCCACTGGGGGCGCTCTTCCGCCGGCTTATCGACGATCTGGGTCTCAACCAGGCGCGTCTGGCGGGGGTGCTGGGGCTGTCCGCGCCGATGCTGTCGCAGCTGATGAGCGGGCAGCGGGCGAAGATCGGTAATCCCGCGGTGGTTCAGCGGGTGCAGCTGCTGCAGGACCTGGCGGGGCAGGTCGCGGACGGCAGTGTCAGCGCGGCCGAGGCCACCGAGCGCATGGACGAGATCAAGAAGTCGCAGGGGGGCTCGGTGCTCAGCAACACCACGCAGACCACGAACAGTTCGGGAGCTCCCACGGTCAAGCGGGTGGTCCGTGAGATCCAGTCGCTGCTGCGCTCGGTGGCGGCCGCCGGCGACATAATCGACGCCGCGGACGCCCTCTCCCCGTCCCACCCGGAGCTGGCGGAGTTCCTGCGGGTGTACGGCGCCGGCCGTACCTCCGACGCGGTCGCGCACTACCAGTCCCACCAGAACTGACCCCCGGGGCCCGGCCGTCGACGGGCTCGGCCGGGCCGCGGCGGGGAGTGGCGCGAGGGGGAGGAGCGGCACACAGCCATGGGTGAGGTCTTCGCGGGCCGGTACGAGCTGGTCGATCCGATCGGCCGTGGAGGGGTGGGGGCCGTCTGGCGTGCCTGGGACCACCGCCGCCGGCGCTACGTGGCCGCCAAGGTGCTGCAGCAGAGGGACGCCCACTCGCTGCTGCGCTTCGTGCGTGAGCAGGCGCTGCGGATCGACCATCCCCATGTGCTGGCTCCGGCCAGCTGGGCCGCCGACGACGACCAGGTCCTGTTCACCATGGACCTGGTCACGGGCGGCTCCCTCGTCCACCTGGTCGGGGACTACGGCCCGCTGCCGCCGGGGTTCGTGTGCACCCTCCTGGACCAGCTCCTGGCGGGCCTGGCGGCGGTGCACGCGGAGGATGTCGTGCACCGCGACGTCAAGCCCGCCAACGTGCTGCTCGAAGCCACCGGGACGGGGCGGCCCCGACTGCGGCTGTCCGACTTCGGCATCGCGATGCGGCTGGGCGAGCCCCGGCTGACGGAGACCAACCTGGTGGTGGGGACGCCCGGTTATCTCGCGCCGGAGCAGATGATGGGCGCGGAACCGGACTTCGCCGCGGACCTGTTCGCCGTGGGGCTGGTCGCCCTCTATCTGCTGGAGGGGGCCAAGCCGGACGCCAAAACGCTCGTCCAGTACTTCGCGGAGCACGGGACGCCGCCGGCCCCGCAGAACATCCCCGAGCCGTTGTGGCAGATCGTGGCCACGCTGGTGCAGCCGGATCCGGAGGCGAGGTTCCGTACGGCCACGGGGGCGCGCAAGGCACTGGCGGCGGCGGCGGAGCTGCTGCCGGAGCCGGGCCCGGACGACGAGCTGATCGAGGTCTTCGACCAGATCGGCCCTCTGCCCCCGGGGTTCGGGCCCGGCGGGCCGCTCGCACGGGCCACGGGGGTGGACGACAAACCGACGGATCCTCGGCGGCCCTCCGCCCCTGCGCGGACCCCGGACAGCTCGCAACCGCCACCGCGGGGACCGTCCGAACCCGCACCCGCACCGTCCCCCGGGCCCGCACGGCCGTCCGCGATGACGGACACCGGCAGCTTCCCCCTGCCGCCCCCGCAGGCCACCGCCACGTCCGGCCCCCAGCGGACGCCCGCACATACCCCGCCCCACCCGTCGGCACAGCCGCAGACGCCTGCTTCCCCGGGCCGGGGGCACCATCCCTCGTACGCTCCCCCGCCTCCTCCCGGGACGCCGGCACCGCAGCCGTGGCAGCCCGCCGACGTGCCCACCGCCGCGTACACCGCTCAGGACCCACGGGCCCCGCGTTCCCCACGGGCCGAGCAGGCTGCCGCGCCCGCTCCGGCGTACCGCCAGCACCGCGCGGCGCGGCGCCGCCGTCCCGGGCCCCCGGCCCGGGTGGCGGTTCCGCTGCTGCTGCTCGCGCTGGCCTGTTACGCCGTCGGTTTCTGGGCTCTGGCCCACAGCTGAGGCCCGGGCCGGCCGGGACGCGTCAGGCGGCCCGGCGCCGGGCGAGCGCCGTCCACACGCCGAGCCCTGCCAGCAGGACGCTGCCGGCGCCGATCCCGCCCACGGCGAGCGCCGTCATGGCGGTGCCGTCGTCCCCGGCCGCTCCGTCCGCCGACGCCGCCTGCCGGTCGCGGGCCGGCACCTCGAAGACGCCGGCGGGCACGGACTCCCCCGCGTACCCGGGCCCGGCCTGCGCCGTTCCCTCCAGCCGCAGGCGCAGGACCAGCGGGAACGGGCCCGGTCCGAAGTCGTCGGCCACCTGGGCCGCGAGGTGCACCACCAGGTAGTAGTCGCCGGCGAACCGCATGCCGGTGACCCGGTCGCCGGTGCCGTACCGGTTGGCGTACGCCACCGGCGGCACGGCAGCGAGCGCGGCCGTGGCCTGGCGGCCGGTGTACCCCCTGGCGGCGTCGGCGACCTCGCCGCGCACGGGGTTGTGCAGGGCCAGGCGCAGTGCGCCGGTCGCGTAGCCGGAGCCGCTGTCGGTACTGCCGATCTCGGCGGCGGCGTGGAGTTGCCGGCCCCAGTCGACGGGCACCTTGTAGAAGAGGGTCTGTCCGGGCCGGATGTCGTCGCGCCAGGCTCCCTGGCCGACGGGGGTGGCCCGGGCGAAGCCGCTGCCGCCGCGGCGGCGTTCGGGCTCGCCCGTGAGCGGTTCGGGCGGGGCGGAGTCCCACGTTTCGGGTGCGTGTGTGGCACCGGTGTGTGCCGGGCGCGGTTCCGTGACGGCGGTGAGCTCCAGGTCCCAGGGCTCCGGCGGGGAGTCCTTCGGCCGCGACCGCTCGACAGTGACGTAGTAGGTGCCGGCTTCCTGGCACCGCGTTCCGCCGGGGGCGATGGCGCGTACGCCCCAGGCCGTGACCGGGCGAGGGCTGCGGGCGGCACCGAAACTCGCGGTGTCCGACGAGCAGATGCCCCCTTCGGCGTCCTGCAGGGACAGCCGGACGCCGTCGACGGCGGTGAGCTCGCCGCCCTCGCCGGGAACGGCGGTGGCGGAGACGTACGTGTCCGAGGCCGCGTCGAGTGCGAGGCGGTAATGGAGCGTGCCGCTCCGCGGCAGGGAGCCGCGGTACGTCGTGCCGGGTTCGAGCAGCGGGGCGTCCGTGGTGCCGCTCGCGCCCTCGACCCGACGGGCGTCCTCGGCGAAGGCGTAGCCGCCCGGCGTACCGGCCGCCAGGGCCGTCCCGCCCGGCAGGACGCAGGAGGTGACCAGCACCGCGGTCACGACGGCCAGACGCACCGGCACCGGTGGGCGGCCACGTCCCGAACCGGCTCGCCACCGCGCCCTGCACCAGCGCACCATCAGCCGCCACCCCTCGCGCTCGCCGTCGCACGGACCGTGGCCCATCCTGCCGCGCGCCCGGTGGTCCGCGCGCCCGGTCCGGACAACACAAAACCCCGACCGTGACGACGGCCGGGGTCTGCTCAGGACCGGATGTCGGTCGTACTCACGAACCCGTGGGCACGGAGTCAGTCGCCTCCGTCCACAGATCCTGCTCGGCGCGATCCGCCTGGATCTGGCGGTACACGAGGAGCCCGCCGATGGCGGCCAGTGCGACCAGGAGAAGCTTCTTCACCGCGCGACCTCGTCTTTCCTTGACGTAGGGGACCTCTGGCGCCCGACTATACACACCGGCCGATACCGAACGGTGATCCGAGTCGGCCCTCAACTGCCCGTCGGCGGAACCCAGTAGATGCCGACCGGACCGTTCCGATCGGAGGGTGATCACATCTCTACGGACGGTGACTTTCGCCCGGACTTCCACCGTCTCCGCACCTTTTCGACCCCCTTGCCGCCATCCGGGTGGTGTTCATCTGAACATCGCGGCGCCACGGGCGCAGGTCCACCACTTCGCGGTCCACATACACATCATGAGGAAAGTACGCAAATCGCCCGACCCGAAAGTGAGGGGCCATGGCCCGGAACAAGGTCATGAAGCTGTGGACCGCCATCGTCACCGCCTTCCTCGCGCTGTGCACGGCGCTCGGATTCGTCACGACGACCGCCGCGGCGGCCGTACCGCACACCGAGAAGCACAGCAACACGAAGACCGCGCCCGAGTCGGCGGCACCGGCGGCGGCACCCTGGTCCTGGTCCCGGGCAGGGGCCCTGCCCCCCACGATGAAACAGCGCATCCACGCCGAGGCTCACGGGAAGGCCCCCAGTTGCCGGCACCGTCCGCAGGCGGACACCGCACCGGCCGTCACGACCCTGCCCTGCGACACCACCGAGTCCCCGGACGAGCAGCACGGCGTCCCACTGCAGCGCTGAGCGGCCCGGCGCCCCGCGCCCCCGCCCGACCCTGACATCACGGCGTATTGCGTACAGCACCGCACGCGAGAAACGGCCCGGCCGCTCGGCAGAGCAGCCGGGCCGTCGCCGTGTGCGCGCCCTCACCACCGGCCGCGAGGCCCGCTTCGCCGCTCTGCGGCACCCGTCCTACTCCTCCGGCTCCCACGCGCGCAGCAGGTCGAACAGGTCTGCGTCTCCCTCGATCCGCAGGGAGTCCGCCGGGATACGGTCGTACACGAAGAGAACCAGGTCACTGGCCGTGCCGCGAACGGAGACACCGGCCGCGTCCGGGCCCTCGCCGGCGGCGACGGGCGTCGCGCCGGGCGCGGAGACACGGGCAGCGCGTGCGCCGCCGCCGTCGACCGTGAGGCGCCAGGAGCGACCCTCGGTGGCGTGAAAGTCGAAGGCCGTGGGCTCGTGCGGCCAGGCTCCCGTCGTGGCGACGCAGGTGAACAGGAACTCCTCGACACCGTCGAGCGCCACCTCGTCCGGCAGCGGCTCCGGGGCACCCACGGTGACCTGGGCGTCGTAGGTGTGCACCGCGATCTGCTGGAGCTGGTGCCGGGCGACGGCGCCACAGGTCCGCGGCGACTGGGACGCGCCCCACCACGTCCAGCACCCACGCTCCGGGCCGGCCTCCCGCAACGCGTCCAGCAGGTGCTCCGTGGACTCCGCCAACCAGGCCGGCAGGGCCTCGCGCTCCCGGGGCACAGCCGGGGCGCCCTCCGCTGCGGACTTCTCCAGGGCTGGCCCCGCGGCGACGGTGGCGGCCCAGTCGCGGCGCCCCTCGCCGATGTGCCGCGCCAGATCGAACAGCGTCCACTCGGGGCAGGTCGGCACCTGTGCGTCGAGGCTGGGCGCGGAGGCGACCACCGCGCGGAAGGCAGCCGACCGCTCGTCGATCAGTCGCAACAGAACAGGGAACGTCAGTGTCGTCACCCGGACTCTCTATCACCGCGTCCCGACCGTCTGACAGCGATTTCCGCCACCGGGGCGGCGAACGCGCGGGGATGTCAAAGACCCCCAGTCGGTATCGACTGGGGGTCTTTTCGCTGGTGGGGCTAACAGGATTTGAACCTGTGGCCTCATCCTTATCAGGGATGCGCTCTAACCAACTGAGCTATAGCCCCGCCGCGCTCTGCGGTGTGTGTCCCGCGCGCTGACTCCTGAAGATTAGCGCACGAGGCGGGCAGTCCCAAAATCGGTTCTCCCGGGACCGCCCGCGCGGATCACTCGTCCTCGGCGAGCGTCAGCTCCACACCGCCGACGAAGCCGGCGGAGAGGTTGTAGATGAACGCGCCGAGCGTGGCGAGAGCCGTCGCGAGGACGACGTCGATCACCGCGATGATCGACGTGAACATCAGCACGTTGGGCAGCGACAGGAAGGACTGCAGGTCGAAGCCGTTGGACTCGTTCGACCCGGTGGCCTCGGAGATCGTGCCGCCGACCGTCGAGAAGACGCCCATGGCGTCCATGACCATCCACAGCACGGCGGAGGCCACGATCGTGCAGATGCCGAGCGCGATGGAGAGCAGGAAGCTGACCTTCATCACCGACCACGGGTCGGCCTTGGCCACGCGCAGCCGTGCCTTGCGGACGCGGGGCGTGGTGCGCGCCCCGGTGCGCGGGCGGCGTGCGGCGGCCGCGGACGGGTTGCCGCCCTGGGTCTGATAGGCCTGCGGCGGGTGGTACGGCCCGCCGGGCTGCTGCGGCTGCCGTTCGCCGGGCAGCGGCGAGGCCGACTGCCGGGTCTGCGGGCCTCTGGTGTCCGTCACAGTTCCCCCCTGGGATCCATGAGTGTCAGACGCGTGCGAGCCGGTCGCGCCGTCGTCGATCTTGCGCAGCTGAGTCGTGTGCGGATCCGTCGCACGCGCGGCGGAGCCACGGCCGCCGTCCGTCTCCGTACCTCTCGGGGTACTGGCCGATCCGGCGCCCGTGGCTCCGCTCACGATGACTCTCTCCTCGTGCTACTCGGCCGAGGGCGCCTCACCCTCGTCCGTGCCGGTGGTCGCGGCACCCTCGGCGGCCTCGTCGACGACGACATCGCCGTCGACCTCCTCCGCCTCGCGTCCCGCCTCGGCGTTGCGCGCGATACCCACGACGGCATCGCGCTTGCCCAGATTGATCAGTTGGACGCCCATGGTGTCACGGCCCGTCTCCCTGACTTCGCTGACTCGCGTACGAATCACACCGCCCGAGAGTGTGATGGCGAGGATCTCGTCGTTCTCCTCGACCACCAGCGCGCCCACGAGCGTTCCGCGGTCCTCGACGATCTTGGCGGCCTTGATGCCGAGGCCACCGCGACCCTGGACGCGGTACTCGTCGACGGAGGTCCGCTTCGCGTACCCGCCGTCGGTGGCAGTGAACACGAACGTACCGGCTCGAACAACATTCATCGAGAGCAGCTCGTCCCCCTCGCGGAAACTCATGCCCTTGACGCCCGAGGTGGCACGGCCCATGGGACGCAGGGTGTCGTCCGAAGCAGTGAACCTGATCGACTGCGCCTTCTTGCTGATCAGCAGCAGATCGTCCTCGGCCGAGACGAGCTCGGCTCCGATCAGCTCGTCGTCGGAACCGTCCGCCTGCTCGCGCAGGTTGATGGCGATCACGCCGCCCGAGCGCGGGGAGTCGTAGTCCTTCAGCGGCGTCTTCTTCACCAGGCCGGCCTTGGTGGCCAGGACCAGGTAGGGCACCGCCTCGTAGTCGCGGATCGCGCGGATCTGGGCGATCGTCTCGTCCGGCTGGAAGGCCAGCAGGTTCGCGACGTGCTGGCCGCGCGCGTCCCGGCCGGCGTCGGGCAGCTCGTACGCCTTGACCCGGTAGACCCGGCCCTTGTTGGTGAAGAACAGCAGCCAGTGGTGCGTGGTGGACACGAAGAAGTGGTTGACGATGTCGTCTTCCTTGAGCTTCGTGCCCCGTACGCCCTTGCCGCCGCGCTTCTGGGCGCGGTAGTCGTCGGTCTTGGTGCGCTTGATGTAGCCGCCGCGCGTGACCGTGACGACGATGTCCTCTTCGGCGATCAGGTCCTCGATGGACATGTCGCCCTCGTACGGGATCAGCTTGGTCTTGCGGTCGTCGCCGTACTTCTCGACGAGCGCCGCCAGCTCCGCGCTGACGATCCCGCGCTGACGGACCGGCGAGGCGAGGATCTCGTTGTACTCGTTGATCTTCGCCTGGAGTTCGTCGTGCTCCTGGACGATCTTCTGCCGCTCCAGAGCCGCCAGTCGACGCAGCTGCATCTCGAGGATGGCGTTGGCCTGGATCTCGTCGATCTCCAGGAGGTCCATCAGGCCCCCGCGCGCGATCTCGACGGTGTCGCTGCGCCGGATCAGCGCGATGACCTCGTCGATCGCGTCCAGGGCCTTGAGCAGACCGCGCAGGATGTGGGCGCGCTCCTCGGCCTTGCGCAGGCGGAACTTCGTCCGCCGGACGATGACCTCGATCTGGTGGTTCACCCAGTGCCGGATGAACGCGTCCAGCGAGAGGGTGCGCGGCACTCCGTCGACCAGGGCCAGCATGTTGGCGCCGAAGTTCGACTGCAGGTCGGTGTGCTTGTACAGGTTGTTCAGGACGACCTTGGCGACCGCGTCCCGCTTGAGCACGATGACCAGGCGCTGGCCGGTGCGCGAGGACGTCTCGTCGCGGACGTCGGCGATGCCGCCGATCTTGCCGTCCTTCACCAGGTCGGCGATCTTCTGCGCGAGGTTGTCGGGGTTGGTCTGGTACGGCAGCTCCGTGACCACCAGGCACTGGCGGTTCTGGATCTCCTCGACCTCGACGACCGCGCGCATGGTGATCGAGCCGCGTCCGGTGCGGTAGGCCTCCTCGATGCCCTTGCGGCCCACCACCAGGGCGCCGGTCGGGAAGTCGGGGCCCTTGATGCGCTCGATGAGCGCGTCCAGCAGCTCCTCGTGCGACGCCTCGTAGTTCTCCAGGTACCACTGGGCGCCGGCCGCGACCTCGCGCAGGTTGTGCGGCGGGATGTTGGTCGCCATGCCGACCGCGATACCGGCCGAACCGTTGATCAGCAGGTTCGGGAAGCGGGCGGGCAGGACGGTCGGCTCCTGGGAGCGGCCGTCGTAGTTGTCCGTGAAGTCGACGGTCTCCTCGTCGATGTCGCGGACCATCTCCATCGACAGCGGCGCCATCTTGCACTCGGTGTACCGCATGGCCGCCGCCGGGTCGTTGCCCGGCGAGCCGAAGTTGCCGTTGGAGTCGACGAGCGGCATCCGCATCGACCACGGCTGGGCGAGGCGGACCAGGGCGTCGTAGATGGAGCTGTCGCCGTGGGGGTGGTAGTTGCCCATGACGTCGCCGACGACGCGGGCGCACTTGTAGAAGCCGCGCTCGGGGCGGTAGCCGCCGTCGTACATGGCGTACAGCACCCGGCGGTGGACGGGCTTGAGCCCGTCACGGACGTCGGGCAGCGCACGCGAGACGATGACGGACATCGCGTAGTCGAGGTACGAGCGCTGCATCTCCGTCTCGAGCCCGACGGGCTCGACACGCATCGCCAGGGCGTCGCCCTCGGGCGTCGTCACAGGAGTGTTCTCGTCGGTCATTGCTGGTGAAGGTCCTTCCTGGTGCGGTCAGCTGAGACCGACTCAGATGTCGAGGAAGCGGACGTCCTTGGCGTTGCGCTGGATGAACGCGCGCCGGGCCTCGACGTCCTCGCCCATCAGCACCGAGAACAGGTCGTCGGCCTGCGCGGCGTCGTCGAGCGTGACCTGGCCGAGCACGCGGTGCTCCTGGTCCATGGTCGTGACGCGCAGCTCCTCGGCGTTCATCTCACCGAGACCCTTGAAGCGCTGCACGGAGTCCTCACGGATGCGCTTGCCGGCCTGGCGGCCCATCTCGATCAGCGCGTCGCGCTCACGGTCCGAGTACGCGTACTCGAAGTCGTCCCGGCCCCACTTGATCTTGTAGAGCGGCGGACGGGACAGGTACACGTGGCCGGCCTCGACCAGCGGCCGCATGAAGCGGAACAGGAAGGTCAGCAGCAGGGTGTTGATGTGCTGGCCGTCGACGTCGGCGTCCGCCATCAGGATGATCTTGTGGTAGCGGAGCTTCTCGATGTCGAAGTCCTCGTGCACACCGGTGCCGAACGCGGAGATCATCGCCTGGATCTCCTGGTTCTGCAGGATCCGGTCGATGCGCGCCTTCTCCACGTTGAGGATCTTGCCTCGGATCGGGAGGATCGCCTGGTACTGCGGGTTGCGGCCGGACTTGGCCGAACCGCCGGCGGAGTCGCCCTCGACGATGAAGATCTCGCACTTGATCGGGTCGTTCGACTGGCAGTCCGACAGCTTGCCCGGCAGCGACGCCGACTCCAGCAGGCCCTTGCGACGGGTGAGGTCACGTGCCTTGCGGGCCGCGACGCGCGCGGTGGCCGCCTGGATGCCCTTGCGGATGATGTCCGCGGCCTCGTTCGGATTGCGGTCGAGCCAGTCGGTCAGGTGCTCGTAGACGATCTTCTGGACGAAGGTCTTCACCTCGGTGTTGCCGAGCTTCGTCTTCGTCTGGCCCTCGAACTGGGGCTCGCTCAGCTTCACCGAGATGATCGCCGTCAGGCCCTCGCGGATGTCGTCGCCCGTGAGGTTGTCGTCCTTCTCGCGCAGCAGCTTCTTGTCGCGCGCGTACTTGTTGATCAGCGAGGTGAGCGCCGCACGGAAGCCCTCCTCGTGCGTACCGCCCTCGTGCGTGTGGATGATGTTGGCGAAGGAGTACACGCCCTCGGTGTAGCCGCCGTTCCACTGCATCGCGACCTCGAGGGACAGGTTCTTGTCCTTGTCCTCCGCCTCGAGGTCGATCACGCTGGGGTGCACCAGCTCTCCCTTGCGGGAGTTGAGGTACTTCACGAAGTCGACGATGCCGCCCTCGTAGTGGTACGAGACGCTCTTGACCTCGTGCTTCTCGTCCTCGCCCGCCTCGTCCGCGCCGGCCGTGGCCTTCGCCGACTCGCGCTCGTCGGTGAGGTTGATCTTCAGGCCCTTGTTGAGGAAGGCCATCTCCTGGAAGCGCCGGGAGAGCGTCTCGAAGGAGTAGTCGGTGGTCTCGAAGATGTCGCCGTCGGCCCAGAAGGTGACCGTCGTGCCGGTCTCCTCGGTGGCCTCGTGCTTCGCGAGCGGTGCCGTGGGGACACCCAGCTTGTAGTCCTGCGTCCAGCGGTAGCCGTCGGTCTTCACCTCGACGGAGACCTTCGTGGACAGGGCGTTGACGACGGAGACGCCCACGCCGTGCAAACCACCGGAGACCGCGTAACCACCGCCGCCGAACTTGCCGCCCGCGTGCAGCACGGTCAGCACGACCTCGACGGCGGGCTTGCCCTCGGAGGGGACGATGCCCACCGGGATGCCACGGCCGTTGTCGACGACCCGGACGCCGCCGTCGGCGAGGATCGTCACGTCGATGGTGTCCGCGTGACCGGCCAGCGCCTCGTCGACGGAGTTGTCCACGACCTCCTGCACCAGGTGGTGCAGGCCGCGCTCACCGGTCGAGCCGATGTACATGCCGGGTCGCTTGCGGACCGCGTCCAGACCCTCGAGGACGGTGATGGCACTGGCGTCGTACGAGGCGGGAGCTTCGCCGTCGGCGGTGCTCACCGGGTCGTTCACGCCGGTGTCGGTGGACGGGTTGTTCTCGTTGGGGTTGCCGGAATCGGCCACGAAGCGCCCTTTCTGGCACAGCACGAGCCGGGCTCGTCGGCGGGTTGCCGGAGCGGCTGCGGCATGTTGCGTTGGTAAGCCTTGATCAGCGTTGCTCAGCTTGTCCCGGACGGTCCCCACGTTCGGGGCGGGATTGTCTTCCATTCTACCGGTAGCACTGACACTGATGGGGGTTTGCCGGTGCCTGAGTTCGCATGTGCCGCCCTGAACGAGCCTCTCCCGACTCCCGATATGCGGATGGGGGCCTCAAGAGGCTCACGACGGCACTCAGCGCTTCGAGGCGTCAACCCTTGGCTACTTGGGAGTCAGATCGGGATTCGCAACCGTGTGCGGGAGTACGTCGCACCGGGGGCCGGCGCTCCGCGCGGGCCCCGCGCACCCGAAGATGTGATGTACCTCACCAACCCGCAGCCCGGGCGGAGGGGTCACCCGTAGGTGTCCCCCGGGCCCTTGCTGCCCGGCGCGCGCAGCGGTCCGTACCGCCGGGCGGAACCGCCCGGACCACCGGGACCCTGCACCTTGATCACCCGCACCGAGCCGTGCCCGAGGTCCTCGTTGAGCCGGGCCACCAGCGTCGGGGCGAGCAGCCGCAGATTCGTCGCCCAGGCCGTCGAATCGCACCGGACGACCAGCACCCGCTCGTCCTCGTCGTACCGCTCCGGCACACAGTGCTTGGCCACGTCCTCGCCCACGATCTGCGGCCAGCGGCCCATCACACCGCCGACCGCGGCCGGCGTCTCCCACCCGCGCTCCGTGATCAGCCGGTTGATCGCCGACCCCAGCGCCATCGGGTCACGGCCGTCCGCGCGCGCGCCCGAGCGCAGCCCGCCGCGCCGTGCCTGCCGCTTCTGCTGCGCCGCGTCCCCCCGCGCGCGTGCCGCCTCCCGCGCCGCCCTCAGCGCGACCCGCGCCAGGTCCACGCCCGACGGCTCGGGGGCCCTGCCGCCCTTGCCCTGCTCGCCACCGGAGTTCCCGGGGACCGGCCCTTCCGCGCTCATACGCGCTCCACCGTCCCCTCCGTCACCGCGAACCGCGCCCCCGCCAGCACGTGCGGCACGTCGTCGTCCACCGCGGCGGTCACCAGCACCTGCTCCCCGGGCGCCACCAGCTCGGCCAGCCGCTCCCGGCGCCGCGCGTCCAGCTCGGCGAACACGTCGTCGAGCACCAGCACCGGCTCGTTGCCCTCCGCCCGCAGCAGGTCGAACGACGCCAGCCGCAACGCCAGCGCGTACGACCACGACTCACCGTGGGAGGCGTACCCCTTCGCGGGCAGCTGGCCGAGCTTCAGCACCAGGTCGTCCCGATGGGGGCCGACCAGCGTGACGCCCCGCTCGATCTCCTGTTTCCGCGCCTCGCCCAGCGCGGCGATCAGCTGCTCGTAGAGGTCCTCGCGCGTGTGCGCCTCGCCGGGCGCCGACGGCTTGTACTCCAGCGCGAGGGGACCACCGCCGGGAGCCAGCTGCTCGTACGCCTTGTCGGCCAGCGGCTGCACCGCGGCGATCAGGTCCAGGCGCTGCGCCAGCAACTCGGCGCCCGCCCGCGCCAGGTGCTGGTCCCAGACGTCCAGCGTGGACAGGTCCATCGTGCGCCCACCGTGCCTGCGGGCGAGCGCGGCCGACTTCAGCAGGGTGTTGCGCTGCTTGAGGACCCGGTCGTAGTCCGAGCGCACCCCGGCCATGCGCGGGGAACGGGCGGTGATCAGCTCGTCGAGGAAGCGGCGCCGCTCACCCGGGTCCCCCTTGACCAGCGCGAGGTCCTCGGGCGCGAACAGCACGGACCGCACGATGCCGAGCACGTCACGCGGCCTGACCTGCGACGACCTGTTGATCCGGGCGCGGTTGGCCTTGCCCGGGTTCAGCTCCAGCTCCACCAGCTGCTGCCGCTCGCCCTGCCGCACCTGCGCCCGGATCACCGCACGCTCGGCGCCCATGCGCACGAGCGGCGCGTCCGAGGAGACCCGGTGACTGCCGAGGGTGGCCAGATAGCCGACCGCCTCGACGAGATTCGTCTTCCCCTGCCCGTTGGGGCCGACGAAGGCGGTGACGCCCGGGTCCAGCGGGACCTCGGCCCGGGCGTACGAACGGAAGTCGGCCAGCGACAGATGCGTGACGTGCATGGTCGTTCGCCGACCTCCCCAACCTTCGGGTGTTGCTTACTTCTTCTCCACCGCGTGACCGCCGAACTGGTTGCGCAGCGCGGCGATCATCTTCATCTGCGGCGAGTCGTCCTGCCGGGACGCGAACCGCGCGAACAGCGACGCGGTGATCGCCGGCAGCGGCACCGCGTTGTCGATCGCGGCCTCCACCGTCCAGCGTCCCTCACCGGAGTCCTGTGCGTAACCGCGCAGCCCCTCCAGGTGCTCGTCGTCGTCGAGCGCGTTGACCGCCAGGTCCAGCAGCCAGGAGCGGATGACCGTGCCCTCCTGCCAGGAGCGGAAGACCTCGCGGACGTTCTCCACGGAGTCGACCTTCTCCAGCAGCTCCCAGCCCTCGGCGTAGGCCTGCATCATCGCGTACTCGATGCCGTTGTGGACCATCTTCGCGAAGTGGCCCGCGCCCACCTTGCCCGCGTGCACGGCGCCGAAGTCACCCTCCGGCTTGAGGGCGTCGAAGACCGGCTGCACCTTGGCGACGTTCTCCGCGTCGCCGCCGTACATCAGCGCGTAGCCGTTCTCCAGGCCCCAGACACCGCCCGAGACTCCGCAGTCCACGAAGCCGATGCCCTTGGCCGCCAGCTCCTCGGCGTGCTTCTCGTCGTCCGTCCAGCGGGAGTTCCCGCCGTCCACGACCACGTCGCCGGGCTCCAGCAGATCCCCCAGCTGATCGACGGTGGCCTGGGTGGGCTCACCGGCCGGGACCATCACCCAGACCACGCGGGGCGCGCTGAGCTTGCCCACAAGCTCTTCCAGGCTGTGGACGTCCGCGAGATCCGGATTGCGGTCGTATCCGACGACGGTGTGGCCCGCGCGGCGGATCCGCTCGCGCATGTTGCCGCCCATCTTGCCGAGGCCGACGAGACCGAGCTCCATCAGTTGCGTTCCTTAGGTCTGCGAGGTGGCGTGGCGGCACGCCCGCACCCGGCGGATGCGTGCCGCGGCACTTTCGTACCCGCGTACGAGCCTAAACCCGGACCCCCGTGCACAGCTGTGGGCATACGCGCTCATGCGTATGCCCTCACCTGGGGCTTTGTCCTCAGCCTGTGGACGACTCGGACGGCCTCGGCCGGTCAGCGGCCGGTCAGCCGCTCAGCCGCACCGGCATGATCAGGTACTTGTAGGCCTCGTCCGCCTCGGCGTCCGGCGCGGGCCTGCCGCTGAGCAGCGCCGGCTTCGTGGACGTCGTGAAGGACAGCTGGGCCACCGGCGAGTCGATCGCGCTCAGGCCGTCCAGCAGGAACGTCGGGTTGAAGGCGATCGAGATGTCGTCGCCCTCCAGCTGGGCGTCGACCCTTTCCACAGCCTGTGCGTCGTCGCTGGAGCCGGCCTCCAGGATGAGCACGCCCTGCTCGAAGCTGAGCCGCACCGGGGTGTTGCGCTCCGCGACCAGGGCCACGCGCTTGACGGCCTCCACGAACGGGGCGGTCTCGATCACGGCGACGCTGTTGAACTCCGTCGGGAAGAGCGTCTTGTACTTCGGGAGGTCGCCCTCCAGCAGCCGGGTCGTCGTCCGGCGGCCCGCGCCCTCGAAACCGATCAGGCCCTCACCCGCACCCGACCCGGACAGCGCCAGGATCACCTGGTCGCCGCTGGTCAGAGCCTTGGCGGTGTCCAGGAGCGTCTTGGCGGGCACCAGGGCGACCGCCGAGGTCTCCGGGTTCTCCGGCTTCCACAGGAACTCGCGGACCGCGAAGCGGTAGCGGTCGGTGGAGGCCAGCGTCACCGTGTCGCCCTCGATCTCGATGCGCACACCGGTGAGGACGGGCAGCGTGTCGTCCCGGCCGGCGGCGATGGCGACCTGCTGCACGGCGGCGGAGAAGACCTCGCCGGGGACGGTGCCGGTGGCGTTCGGCATCTGCGGCAGGGCCGGGTACTCCTCCACCGGCAGGGTGTGGAGGGTGAAGCGCGAGGAGCCGCAGACCACCGTCGCCCGTACACCGTCTGTGGAGATCTCCACCGGCCGGTTGGGCAGGGCGCGGGAGATGTCGGCGAGCAGCCGGCCGGAGACGAGGACCGTGCCCTCCTCCTCGACCTCCGCCTCCACCGACACCCGCGCGGAGACCTCGTAGTCGAAGCTGGACAGGCTCAGCTGCCCCTCCTCGGCCTTCAGCAGCAGGCCCGCGAGGACCGGCGCCGGCGGACGGGCCGGGAGGCTGCGAGCCGCCCAGGCCACTGCCTCCGCGAGTACGTCGCGTTCCACCCGGATCTTCACCGTTGCCGCCTCCTGCTGTTGCCGGCGCTTCTCGCCCTGCTTCGCCTTCGTCGTCTGACCCGGTGTCGCCGGCCCCGTCGGGGGGCAGAACACCGGGGACCAGTCTGACGCACCGCACTGACAGTAGGTGCCCTTCGGGGTCAAGTCGCGACGAGGGGCGGTCGGGCTCGAGAGAGCGAGTTGTGCACAGGTCCCGCTTCGAAACGATTCCCGCTCTCTCTCTAGTCGGGAGTAGTAGTAGGGCCTGTGGATACCGTGGATAACCGCGTTTTCGCAGGTCAGGGCAGGAATTTTGTCCACGGGGCCTGTGGGCGGAGCCGGTGGACAACCGGGCGTCTCTGTGGAGAACAGAAAGTTCTGCACACGCCGTGCACAGGGGAGGGCGACTTCTCCCCAACGCCGTCCCCAGGTTTACCCACCTTTCCCACAGCCCAATCAGGCACCTTGGTGTGACGCCTTTCACTCGGGGCGGTGAGGAGCCGCGTCGGGTTGCCGAACAGTGGACAGCCATGTGGAGAAGCCGGTGATCGCTGGGGACAACCGCCCCCAGCCTGTGGGTTCCCGGTGGACAACTTGACGGGCGGGCTGGGGAACTTTCCGTTGTCCACAGCCTGTGGAGATCTTTTGTCCACGGATCCACAGGGGGCTGACCTGCCCTGATCATTCCTCAACAGCCCACCCTGTGGACAGAATCGGGACAACTTCCCGGTCCCCAAGCTGTGGAGGGGAAAAAGTCGCCCAATCTGTGGAGAGAGGCCGTAACCCGGCAGGTATTCGAACAGCGGCGGGCCGGGCGGAGCAGGCGTGGGGACCTTCCCGGCACCCGCGAAGGGTCCGCCGCGCCGCGTCCGGGGCGCGAAAAGGCGCCCCCGGGCTTCCCAGGGGCGCCTCCAGGACGCGTGGCCGGCCCTCGCGGGCGGCGGCCGTCAGCCGTTCTTGATGCGGTTGGTCAGTTCCGTCACCTGGTTGTAGATGGAGCGCCGCTCGGCCATCAGATTGCGGATCTTGCGGTCGGCGTGCATCACCGTGGTGTGGTCACGGCCGCCGAACAGCGCGCCGATCTTCGGCAGGGAGAGGTCCGTCAGCTCGCGGCAGAGATACATGGCGATCTGGCGCGCCGTCACCAGCGCGCGCCCGCGGGAGGTGCCGCACAGGTCCTCGACCGTGAGGCCGAAGTAGTCGGCGGTCGCGCCCATGATGGCCGTGGACGTGATCTCGGGCGCCGAGTCCTCGCCGCCGGGGATCAGGTCCTTGAGGACGATCTCGGTCAGGCCCAGGTCGACCGGCTGCCGGTTGAGCGACGCGAACGCCGTGACCCGGATCAGTGCCCCCTCCAGCTCGCGGATGTTGCGCGAGATGCGGGAGGCGATGAACTCCAGTACCTCGGGCGGGGCGTTGAGCTGTTCCTGTACCGCCTTCTTGCGCAGGATCGCGATGCGCGTCTCCAGTTCGGGCGGCTGGACGTCGGTCGTCAGGCCCCATTCGAAACGGTTCCGCAGCCGGTCCTCGAGCGTCACCAGCTGCCTGGGCGGCCGGTCGGAGGACAGGACGATCTGCTTGTTCGCGTTGTGGAGCGTGTTGAAGGTGTGGAAGAACTCCTCCTGCGTCGACTCCTTGTCCGCCAGGAACTGGATGTCGTCGACGAGCAGGATGTCCATCTCGCGGTAGCGCTTGCGGAAGCTGTCGCCCTTGCCGTCGCGGATGGAGTTGATGAACTCGTTGGTGAACTCCTCCGAGCTCACGTACCGCACGCGCGTGCCGGGGTAGAGGCTGCGCGCGTAGTGCCCGATCGCGTGGAGCAGGTGGGTCTTGCCGAGGCCCGACTCCCCGTAGATGAAGAGGGGGTTGTACGCCTTGGCGGGTGCTTCGGCGACGGCTACCGCCGCGGCGTGGGCGAAGCGGTTGGAGGCGCCGATGACGAAGGTGTCGAAGAGGTACTTCGGGTTGAGCCGCGCGGTCGGCTCGCCGGGGCCGGTCGCCGGCGCCGGCTGTGCGGCCAGGGGGCCGGGAGCGCCGGTGGCGGGCCCGGGACCGACGGGGCCGCCGCGGTGGACGTGGCCGGAGCCGGGCGGCGGCTCGGGGAGGTCGCGCCGGGCGCCGCGCTGGTCGTAGTCACCGCGGGGCTGGTCGTAGTCGGTGCGCTGGGGGTCGTACGGGGAGCGCTCCGGCGCCTGGGGGCGGCGGTCCTGGGGGCGCCGGTCCTGCGGGTACGCGTCCTGGGGGTACGGCTCCTGGCCGTAGGAGTCCTGGGAGTAGGAGTCCTTCGAGTAGGAGTCCTGCTGCGGTGAGGAATAGCTGTCCTGGGGCGGCGGGCCGTACGAGTCCTGCTGCGGCGAGGCGTACGGGTCCCGCTCCGGGAAGCCGAGGCGCTGCTGCTGCCAGCCGTAGTCGTCCTGCTGGGACGGGCGGGGCCAGGAGCCGGGCTCGGGGCGCTGGTACTCCTGCGGGTAGGCGGGACGTGCGGTGGGGAGCTGGTCGGCGCGGTGGCGGCCGTATCCCTCGTAGTCGTCGCGGCCGTGGGGGCCCGGGCCGTTCTGGCCCGCTCCGCTTCCCGGCTGGCCGGGGGACGGGAGCTCGGGCTCCTCGTAGCGCGGCTGGGGACGGGCGGGGGGCGCCGGCGGCGCGGGGGGCTCGCCCGCGGTCTCGTCGACGGTGATCGCGATGCGGATGGGGCGGCCGCACTCCCGGCTCAGCGTCTCGCTGACGACGGGGGCCAGGCGGCCCTCGAGCACGCCCTTCGCGAATTCGTTGGGTACGGCGAGAAGAGCGGTGTCGGCGACCAGTGCCAGGGGCTGGCAGCGGCGGATCCAGTGCTCGTCCTTCGATTCGACCCCCTGCCCGCGGCCTTCCCCGAGCAGCTGTTCCAGTACGCGTGGCCACACTGCGGCAAGATCGGCAGGTACGTCAGCCACAGGGCACGCTCTCTCACGAGTCCCTCGAAGGTGTGATTCGGGGACGGGTCGGGATGAAACTCGGGTGGGGCAGGGATAAGGGAACGAATCGGAGTTCAGTCACGGTAGTCAGCGCGACCGGTAGGGTTCAAGTCGTTGTCCCCAGCCTGTGGACAAGTGTGCCTCGGTCACCTCTGGTTTGACCGAATGGCGCAGTCTCACGTACCGTAACCAGGTCGAGTTGTCGATGGCTGCTGCCGCCTGCCTCCGATGGGCACAGGTCACGTCCAAGGTGATCGAAAAAGCGGTGCACTCGGGCGTGACGAGAGCTACTCGTGGGCGCACGGTGACAGCCAGGACGGCACCCCGCCAACCCCGATTCTTTCTGGAGCCCCCGAGTGAGCAAGCGCACCTTCCAGCCGAACAACCGTCGTCGCGCCAAGACCCACGGCTTCCGGCTGCGTATGCGCACCCGTGCCGGCCGCGCGATTCTCGCGACCCGCCGCAGCAAGGGTCGCGCCCGTCTGTCCGCCTGATCCCGGTCAGGTCATGACATCGTGCTGCCCACCGAGAACCGGCTGAGGCGGCGCGAGGACTTCGCGACCGCGGTACGACGAGGCCGCCGGGCCGGCCGCCCGGCTCTCGTCGTCCACCTTCGAAGCGGTGCCACGGACCCGCACGCGCCTGGGGAGAGCGCTCCCCCGACACGTGCGGGTTTCGTCGTGAGCAAAGCCGTGGGTGGCGCGGTGGTGCGCAACAAGGTGAAGCGCAGGCTTCGCCATCTGATGCGCGACCGGGTCGACCTGTTTCCCCCCGGTAGCCTGGTAGTCGTACGAGCGCTGCCCGGTGCGGGCGACGCCGACCATGCACAGCTGGCCCGAGACCTGGACGCCGCCCTGGCGCGGCTACTGGGAGGGGGCGCGCGATGAAGTACCCGCTGCTGGCTCTGATCAAGCTGTACCAGTGGACGATCAGTCCACTGCTCGGGCCGGTCTGCAAGTACTACCCGTCGTGTTCCCACTACGGCTACACGGCCATCGACCGGCACGGTGCCATCAAGGGAACGGCACTCACGGCTTGGCGCATCCTGCGGTGCAACCCGTGGTCGCTGGGCGGGGTGGACCACGTTCCGCCGCGCAAGCGCCCGCGATGGCACGAAATGCTGCGTGACGCCTGGCGTGCACGCAGGGGCGGGCCCTCCGCCGCCGAACCGGCCACCGAGGGGCAGGCTTCTCCCACGAGTCCGTCCAGTCCTTCGAGCCCGGCCGCAGAGACCCAGTCCCATGCCCAAGGAGCATGATTAGTGGACACGATTGCCAGCCTCTTCAGCTTCATCACGACACCTGTCTCCTGGGTCATCGTCCAGTTCCACAGCGTGTACGGCGCCATTTTCGGCCCTGACACAGGGTGGGCCTGGGGCCTGTCCATCGTGTCCCTGGTGATTCTGATCCGCATCTGCCTGATCCCGCTCTTCGTGAAGCAGATCAAGTCGACGCGCGCGATGCAGACGCTCCAGCCGGAGATGAAGAAGATCCAGGAGCGCTACAAGAACGACAAGCAGCGTCAGTCCGAAGAGATGATGAAGCTGTACAAGGAGACGGGTACCAACCCGCTCTCCTCGTGCCTTCCCATCCTGGCGCAGTCCCCGTTCTTCTTCGCCCTGTACCACGTGCTCAACGGCATCGCGACGGGTGACACCATCGGTGTGATCAACGATCGCCTGCTGGAGAGCGCGCAGAAGGCCCACATCTTCGGTGCCCCGCTCGCGGCGAAGTTCACCGACAGCGCCTCGAAGGTGGAGGCTCTCGGGTCTTCCATCACCGACGTCCGCGTCGTCACCGCCATCATGATCGTCCTGATGTCGGCGTCGCAGTTCTTCACCCAGCGCCAGCTGATGACCAAGAACGTCGACACGACGGTGAAGACGCCATTCATGCAGCAGCAGAAGATGCTGATGTACGTCTTCCCGGTCATGTTCGCCGTCTTCGGCATCAACTTCCCGGTCGGTGTCCTCGTCTACTGGCTGACCACCAACGTGTGGACCATGGGCCAGCAGATGTATGTCATCCGCAACAACCCGACCCCGGGTTCCAAGGCCCAGGCCGCCTACCTGGAGCGCCTGCACAAGCACGTCACCGAGCACGGCAAGACGCGTGGCCGCGGTGAGAAGGCCATCGTGAAGGCGATCGTCGCCAAGGGCCGGGACCGCAACGAGTTCGAGCGCAAGTTCATCAACGGTCTGAACAAGGCGGGCCTTGCGGCTCAGCCCGACGGCACCGTGGTGAAGAACGACGCCGCTGTCGCCGCGCAGACCGAGGACGGTGCACCCGTCACGACGGGCACGCCGAAGCGTCAGCAGCCCAAGCGGCAGAGCAAGTCCCAGCGGCAGTCCACGAAGGCGGCCGGCGAGGCCGAGCCGAAGACCTCGCTCACCAAGGCCGACGAGCCGGAGGACGCCACGCCGGGCACCCAGCCCGCCGCAGCCAAGAAGTCCGCTCAGAAGCCCGGCGGCGGTGGCCGCAGCAAGGCCCAGTCCGGACAGCGCAAGGGCCCGCAGCGGCCCAAGTCCCCGTCGAAGAAGTAAGAAGGAGTCCATCCCGTGACGGAAGGCACCACCTCCGCCGCTGCCGAGGGTGCAGACACCCTGACTCGCCTCGAGCAGGAGGGCGAGATCGCCGCGGACTACCTGGAGGGTCTGCTCGACATCGCCGACCTGGACGGCGACATCGACATGGACGTCGAGGCCGACCGTGCCTCTGTCTCGATCATCAGCGACTCGAACAGTCGTGATCTGCAGAAGCTGGTCGGCCGGGACGGTGAGGTGCTGGAGGCTCTTCAGGAGCTGACGCGCCTGGCCGTGCACCGGGAGACCGGGGACCGCAGCCGGCTGATGCTCGACATCGCGGGCTACCGGGCCGGGAAGCGCACCGAGCTCTCCGAGCTGGGTGCGAAGGCCGCGGCAGAGGCCAAGAGCAGTGGCGAGGCCGTGCGGCTGCAGCCCATGACGCCGTTCGAGCGCAAGGTCGTGCACGACGCGGTCAAGGCCGCGGGACTGCGCAGCGAGTCCGAGGGCGAGGAGCCGCAGCGCTTCGTCGTCGTGCTTCCCGCCTGATCGGTCACCACGTTTTTCCGGCCCCGTCTGTAGCGCAGGCGGGGCCGAATTTTGTCAGCCTGATAGTTCTGGTGGTTCTGGCATCGGCGCCCGGTGCGCCGGTGCGGTACGGAAGGACGGTCCCCCCGTGACGGAGGCAGCGGAGCTTCCCCCTGTGCCCGAGCAGGCACGTGAGGTGTTCGGTGATCGCTATGCGGATGCGGTCCGCTATGCCGAGCTGCTCGCCGAGGCGGGAGTGCAGCGGGGCCTGATCGGTCCCCGTGAGGTCCCGCGCCTGTGGGAGCGGCACCTGCTGAACTGCGCGGTGCTCTCGGAGGTCGTGCCCGAGGGAGTGACGGTGTGCGACGTCGGCTCGGGCGCCGGGCTGCCCGGGATTCCGCTGGCGCTCGTCCGGGACGACCTGAAGATCACGCTCCTGGAGCCGCTGCTGCGGCGCACCAACTTCCTGACCGAGGTGGTGGAGCTGCTGGGTCTGAACCATGTCACCGTGGTGCGAGGCCGGGCCGAGGAGGTCATGGGCAAGGTCCCGCCGGTGCATGTGGTGACGGCCCGTGCCGTCGCGCCGCTGGACCGCCTGGCGACCTGGGGCATCCCGCTGCTGCGCCCGTACGGTGAGATGCTCGCCCTCAAGGGCGACACGGCCGAGGAGGAGCTCAAGGCCGCGGCCACGGCGTTGAGCAAGCTCGGTGCGGTGGAGACGTCGATCCTGCATGTGGGTGAAGGCGTCGTGGATCCGCAGTCCACTGTGGTGCGCGTCGAGGTCGGGGAGAGCCCCGGAGGTGTGCGCTTCGCCGCGAAGCGTGCCAAGGCGGCCCGGACCGGTCGGGCGCGCCGCCGACGAGGCTGATCATGTGGCGGGGCCGATCCGTGCTGTCGGCCCCGTCCTGACGACGCGGCGTACTCCACACAAGCCTCCCCGCCTACGCATGCCGGAGTGTCGCGGCGGTTCGCCCTCAGGTGCTGTGCATCGTGTTTCACGTGAAACGTCGCTCACTGCTGCACGGCATCATCAGCCGCGGTCGCGCCGCGGCCGAACCCCGCGACCAGAGGCCTCTCGGTTCTCTTGCGGACGAACCGGACTCTTCCGAGGAGGCGACCCTCTCGCGGGGTACGGAGTTGTCCACAGAGGTGGATTTCTCCACAGAACGTCAGGCCTCACTGGTTCACGACCCCGAAGGCATGGGAGGCTCTGTCCATTGCGAGCCTGAAGTCGAGGAGAGTGAATCCTTGCGGTCCGACGCCAACATCGCGGGACCGATGACCGATCCGGTCCCCGGTCCCCGTACCGAGTCGATGGGGGCGGATGTTTCACGTGAAACACCGTCTCCGATGGACGACACTCCGATCGGTCGAGCTGCCCAACTGGCGGTCGAGGCTCTGGGTCGAGCCGGTGAGGGCCTGCCACGGCCCGAGCAGACCCGCGTGATCGTGGTCGCCAACCAGAAGGGCGGCGTCGGCAAGACGACGACGACCGTCAATCTCGCCGCGTCGCTGGCGCTCCACGGGGCCCGCGTCCTGGTCGTCGACCTCGACCCGCAGGGCAATGCGTCCACCGCGCTGGGGATCGACCACCACGCCGAGGTTCCGTCGATCTATGACGTGCTGGTCGAGAGCCGGCCGCTCTCCGAGGTCGTCCAGCCGGTGCCCGATGTCGAAGGTCTCTTCTGCGCGCCCGCCACCATCGACCTCGCCGGTGCGGAGATCGAGCTGGTCTCCCTGGTGGCGCGGGAGAGCCGGCTGGAGCGGGCGATCCAGGCGTACGAGCAGCCGTTGGACTACATCCTCATCGACTGTCCGCCCTCGCTGGGCCTGCTGACGGTCAACGCGCTCGTCGCGGGCCAGGAGGTGCTGATTCCGATCCAGTGCGAGTACTACGCGCTGGAAGGACTCGGGCAGCTGCTGCGGAACGTCGATCTGGTGCGGGGGCACCTCAACCCCACTCTGCATGTGTCGACGATCCTGCTCACCATGTACGACGGTCGGACGCGGCTGGCGTCGCAGGTCGCGGACGAGGTACGCAGCCACTTCGGCGAAGAGGTCCTGCGGACGAGCATCCCGCGCTCGGTCCGTATCTCCGAGGCCCCCAGCTACGGGCAGACCGTGCTGACCTACGATCCAGGATCGAGCGGAGCCCTCTCCTATCTGGAGGCGGCACGCGAGATCGCGCTGAGAGGTGTGGGGGTCACGTACGACCCGGCTCAGGCACACCTCGGCGCCCAGAATGACCCGAACATGGTGGAGGGGATCCAGTGAGTGAGCGACGAAGGGGGTTGGGCCGTGGTCTCGGGGCACTGATTCCCGCAGCCCCGACCGAGAAGTCGGTGGCATCGGCGGCCCTGGGGAATGCGACGTCCGCTTCCCCCTCGGGAGTGCCCGGGCTGCCGAACGACCGGGGAGTGGCGGCGGCGAAGGTGGCCACGCTGCCCTCTGTTTCACGTGAAACAACAGGGGAGTCTGCGCCGACGTCCGCGGCGGGCATGCCCGCGCCTCCCCTGGGGGCGCACTTCGCGGAAGTGCCCCTGGACTCGATCACTCCGAACCCGCGGCAGCCGCGCAAGGTCTTCGACGACGACGCCCTCGCCGAGCTGGTGACCTCCATCAAGGAGGTCGGCCTCCTTCAGCCGGTCGTCGTCCGGCAGACGAGCCCCGGGCGGTACGAGCTCATCATGGGTGAGCGTCGTCTCCGGGCCAGCCGTGAAGCGGGGCTGGAGGCCATCCCGGCGATCGTGCGGGCCACGGAGGACGAGCAGCTGCTCCTGGACGCGCTGCTGGAGAACCTGCACCGCGCCCAGCTGAATCCGCTGGAGGAGGCCTTCGCCTACGACCAGCTGCTGAAGGACTTCAACTGCACCCATGACCAGCTGGCGGACCGCATCGGCCGGTCCCGCCCGCAGGTGTCCAACACGTTGCGTCTGCTGAAGCTCTCTCCGAAGGTGCAGAACCGCGTGGCCGCCGGCGTGCTCTCTGCCGGGCATGCTCGGGCGCTGCTCTCCGTCGAGGACTCGGAGGAGCAGGAGCGGCTGGCCCACCGCATCGTGGCCGAGGGACTCTCGGTACGGGCGGTCGAGGAGATCGTGACCCTGATGGGCTCCCGGCCGCAGAAGCCGCAGCGGGCCAAGGGGCCGCGGGCCGGCGCTCTCGTCTCGCCGGCGCTGTCCGAGCTGGCGACCCGGCTCTCGGACCGCTTCGAGACGCGGGTGAAGGTCGACCTGGGGCAGAAGAAGGGGAAGATCACCGTGGAGTTCGCCTCCATGGAGGACCTCGAGCGGATCCTGGGGAGCCTCGCTCCCGGTGAGGGCCCCGTGCTGCAGAAGGGCCTCGTGGACGGGGAGGCCGAGGAGAGCGAGTCCTGATCCACGGGCAGGCGGGATCACCTGACGGTGCTCCGGTTGCCGATGGGCGGGCTGTGTTCGGTGCGTACCGGAACACGGCCCGCCCTTTGCCTTTCGCCGGTGCTCAGCCCTTCCCATCGTGGATACGATGCGTCTCAGATGGCGCAATCACCCGGCAGTACCTCTGAGAGGCAGGCAGGGGCCATGCGAACGATGAGCCGCACCGGACTGGTGAGCGCGGGTTTGGGACTGGGCGCGGTCGGGGGCTTCATCGGCAGCCTGCTCAGGGAACGGGGTGCTCTCACAGCCGCCCGCGACGCGACGGGCGAAGGAAGCGAGGAACAGCCTTCATGGGGCGTCGGCTCGTACCGCTCACGCTGGACAACCTTCAGGACCTTCCCCAGCGCTGTCGCTCGTGTGTCTTCTGGGAGCTGGATCCCGTCAGCGGCGAAGCCGCGATAACGGCGGGGACGTCTGCCGCGGAGAAGGAAGCCTGGATCTCTGCCGTCCTGCTGGACTGGGGGTCCTGCGGCCGGGTGGTCTACGTCGATGACGTACCGGTGGGCTTCATGCTCTACGCCCCTCCCGCCTACGTTCCGCGCTCGATGGCGTTTCCCACCAGTCCTGTCGCTCCCGATGCGGTGCAGTTGATGACGTCCTTCGTGATGCCGGGGTACCAGGGGCAGGGGCTGGGGCGAGTGATGGTGCAGACGGTCGCCAAGGACCTGCTGCGGCGCGGCTTCAAGGCGATCGAGGCCTTCGGGGATGCCCGCTGGAAGGAGCCCGCCTGTGTGCTTCCGGCGGATCATCTGCTGGCCGTCGGCTTCAAGACGGTCCGGCCCCATCCCTACCATCCGCGGCTGAGGCTGGAGCTTCGGTCAACGTTGTCGTGGAAGGAAGACGTGGAGCATGCGCTGGACCGGCTGCTCGGGGCCGTCCAGAAGGAGCCGGTGCTGCGGCCGCTGTGACCTGCCGAGCCCGGCATGGGCCGCAACACGAAGGGGCCGGCCCGGGAGGGCCGGCCCCTTCATGTTTCACGTGAAACGTCAGTCGGCGATGAAGTCCGCGAGGTCGCGGACGATCGCGGCCTTGGGCTTGGCACCGACGATGGTCTTGGCGACCTCGCCACCCTGGTACACGTTCAGCGTCGGGATGGACATGACGCCGTACTTGGCGGCCGTACCCGGGTTCTCGTCGATGTTCAGCTTGACGATCTCGATCTTGTCGCCGTACTCGGCAGCGATCGCCTCGAGGGACGGAGCGATCTGGCGGCACGGTCCGCACCAGGCGGCCCAGAAGTCCACCAGGACGGGCTTGTCGCTCTTGAGGACGTCCTGCTCGAAGGAGGCGTCGGTCACTTGCTTCAGGGTGCCGGCCACGGCGGGCTCCTTAACTGGTTGTGTGGGGCGGATGGGGATCAGACAGCGGTCTTCTCGGGCTCGGCCTTGTCCTCGTCGGTGAGCGCGGCGAGGAAGCGCTCGGCGTCGAGGGCGGCGGAGCAGCCGGTGCCGGCGGCGGTGATCGCCTGCCGGTAGGTGTGGTCGACCACGTCACCGGCGCCGAAGACGCCGGTCAGGTTGGTGCGGGTCGAGGGGGCGTCGACCTTCAGGTAGCCCTCCGGGTCCAGGTCGAGCTGGCCCTTGAAGAGCTCGGTACGCGGGTCGTGACCGATGGCGATGAACAGGCCGGTCGCCGCGAGATCCGAGAGCTCGCCGGTCTTGATGTTGCGGAGCTTCAGGCCCGAGAGCTTCTGGTCACCCTGGATCTCGGCGACCTCGCTGTCCCAGACGAACGAGATCTTCGGGTCGGCGAAGGCACGCTCCTGCATCGCCTTGGAGGCGCGCAGGGTGTCGCGGCGGTGGACGATCGTCACGGACTTGGCGAACCGGGAGAGGAACGTGGCCTCCTCCATCGCGGTGTCACCGCCGCCGATCACGGCGATGTCCTGGTCCTTGAAGAAGAAGCCGTCGCACGTCGCGCACCAGGAGACGCCACGGCCGGACAGGGCGTCCTCGTTCGGCAGACCGAGCTTGCGGTGCTGGGAGCCGGTGGTCACGATGACGGCCTTCGCCCGGTGGACGGTGCCCGCGGTGTCGGTGACGGTCTTGATCTCCCCCGTGAGGTCGACGGCGACGACGTCGTCCGGCACGAGCTCGGCGCCGAAGCGCTCGGCCTGGGCGCGCATGTTGTCCATGAGCTCGGGGCCCATGATGCCGTCCTGGAAGCCCGGGAAGTTCTCCACCTCGGTGGTGTTCATCAGGGCGCCGCCCGCGGTGACGGCGCCCTCGAACACCAGCGGCTTCAGCGACGCGCGTGCGGTGTAGAGCGCCGCCGTGTAGCCGGCGGGCCCGGAGCCGATGATGATCACGTTTCGGACGTCGCTCACGGCTTCATTCCTCGTCTCTGGACTGCGTCTTCAGGTCCGGGTGGAGCTTCTGTCGGAGCTCTCACCCCACCCAACGGATCCTAAGGGGCGCGCATTCCCACTGTGTCCGGGCACACGGCGGGCGACGAGGAGGTGTGGCTCAGGGCCGCGTGTAGCTGTGCTCCAGGAGGACCGTGGCCTTGCCGACGGCGGGCTGCTCGACGCAGGCGGAGTCCACGATGTAGGCGGTGACCCGGTTGTCGTTGAGAGCGTCCGGCAGCACCACGAGCAGTGCTTCCTTGCCCTTGTAGACGCCCTCTTCCGTGGCGAGCACCGCGTCGTCACGGCCGATGGCCTTCTGGACGCACTCGGGGACGATCGTCGGCTGTGTGAGGACGTGATTCTCCGTCTCGGACGACGTGCCGAAGCTGTGCGGCGTCCGAGAGCCGCTCCGTGCGCCCTGCCCGTCGCCGACGAGCTCGGTGACCTGCTTCTGCAGTCTGCTCTCGGAGAAGGTGTCCACGGGCGCGGTCTGCGGCCCGTGGGCGGTGTCCTCGGGCGGGCTGCCTCCCGTGACCGACGACACGATCACGGAGCCGATCCCCAGGGCGGCCGCCGCGGCCACCGCACCCAGAACGGCGATCCTGCGCCGTCCGATGCGCCTGCGATTCTTGCGGCCCGGGCCCCTGGTGGCAGTGCGGGCGTGACCGGAGGGGCGGTCCGCCGCCGATGTTTCACGTGAAACATGCGTGTCGGCGTGGTCCTCGTCCCCCTCGGCTGCCGCCGCTGCCGAGACCGCCGGCGCTGTGGCACCCAGCCGGGCTTCGGCGGCGAGGGCGGCGTCGATGCGACCCGCCACGTCATCAGGCATCCGCTGGGGTCCGGGCAGCGTTCCGAGCAGCCCCTGGATCTCCTCCAGTGACGCGTGGACGTCCGCACAGAGCTCGCAGGACTCCAGGTGCCGTCGTACGTCCGTGGTCCGCGAGGGCGTCAGCAGGCCTTCGGCGAGGTCGGAGATCTCCGCGACGTCCGGATGCCCGGCCGTGTCTGTCGTCGACGACGTCACGCTCGTCCACCTCCGCCCTTCACTGCGGCTGAATCGCTGTGGCCTGCTCCCGGCGGATCCGTCCGGTGCGGTCCCGCTGCGGGTGGGACGGATGCGCCCGGCGTCCGGTTCCGCTCGGGGCCGGGCTTGCCGTCGTCACCGTTGCCGTCCGGACGCAGGTGGGTGAGCAGCGGCAGAAGCCGGGCTCTGCCACGGGCACACCGGCTTTTGATCGTGCCGACCGGCACATCGAGGATCCGCGCTGCCTCGGCGACGGGGTACCCCTGCATGTCGACGAGGACGAGAGCCGCCCGCTGGTCGGCGGGCAGTGTCCCCAGGGCCTCGACGAGCTGGCGGTGCAGGTCGTTGCGCTCGGCGGGGGCGGACGCCGACTCGTGCGGCTCCAGCAGTTGCTCCAGGCGCTCCGCGTCGTCGACCGGGGCGGTCTTGCGGGAGGCGGCCTTGCGGGCACGGTCAAGGCACGCGTTCACGGTGATTCTGTGCAGCCACGTCGTGACGGCCGCCTGCCCGCGGAAGGTGTGTGCGGCCCGGTAGGCGGAGACGAGGGCGTCCTGGACCGCGTCAGCGGCCTCCTCGCGGTCGCCCAGGGTGCGCAGGGCAACCGCCCAGAGCCGGTCGCGGTGGCGGCGGACGAGTTCACCGAAGGCGTCGGGATCGCCCTCGACGTGGCGGGCGAGCAACTCGTGATCGGTCAGGTCCTCACCACTCGTGCCGTCCGCCATCACGCCCTCTCCTCGCGGCAGCCGCCGTCAGCTGGTCACCTTGACGTCCGCCAGCCTGCCGCGCCACTCCCCGGTGTCCGCCTGCTTCGGCAGATCGGTCAGCCACACCAGTAGGTACCGGCTCTGGAGAGCCTTGTCGGGCTTGAGCTCCACCGTCGTCCCGGAGCCCTCGGCGACCTTGTCGTAGTCGTCGAACGACGTCGGCTCCGCGGTGGCGTCCGCCCCCGCGCTGCGCAGCTCGACGGACGTGCTCCCGACGAACGTGACCGTCACCTTGCCGACCTGCTGGACCTTGCCGAGGTCCACGATGACGCCGACCCCCGACTTGAGGCGGCCGAAGTCGGAACTGAGGTAGTAGTCCGTCTGCCAGTACGTGGAGGAACTGCCGTCGTAGACGTTCTCTATCTCGGACGGCTTCTCGGATTGGTCGCCGAAGGGGTCGAAGTCCCGGGCTCCGCTGATGGTGATCGGCTTGCCGGACACCGGAATCTTCGGGCTCTTGTCGTCGCCGTCCGTCGTCTGGGTCCGGTTCTGGTCGTCGGCCTTGCCGCCCCGCTCCATGAGGGTGTCCGCCAGCTGCCAGCTGCCGAGGCCCAGCGCGGCGATCAGCAGGGCGGAGACGGTCCACTTCAGGGCCTTGCCGGTGCGGCTCTGCAGCGGGGGCGGTGGCGTCGGCACCGGCTGGGTGACGCCGGGGTGCGCAGCCGGGCGGCCGTACGTGCCCTGCTGGTACGACGTGCGCTGGTACGCGGGCGGAGTGGTGAAGGTCGGCTCCGGCGGCCGGATGCGGGGCATCTCACCGATCGCCTTGACCAGCTCCTCGGGCGTGGTGCACGGGGACTCGTGGCGCGAGGCGGTGGCGCCGTCGTTGACGAGTGCCCTCATGGCCAGCTCGGACAGGCCGCGGTGGACACCGGCGCGTACCTGGTCCGGAGGGATCAGACCGATGTCCTTGGGCAGGCCCGCCATGCCGTGGGCGTCGCTCTCGTACGGCCAGCGCTGGGTGAGCGTGGCGTACAGCAGGGCACCGATGGCCTCCGTGTCGGTGCGCTGCGGGGTGTCGGAACTGATGCCGCGCAGTGCGGCACTGACGGCCAGTCCGCGGATCCTCCACTGGCCCGTCGACGTACGCAGCACGGCGTTGGGGTTCAGGCGCAGATGGGCGAGGCCCTCGCGGTGAGCCGCGGCCATCGCGGAGGCGACCTGACTCACCATCTGGTAGGCGTCGTACGCGTCGAGCGGGCCGGCGGCGAGGAGCGCGGTCAGTTCGGTCGCATCGGGGAGCCATTCGTGGACGACGTAGACGAGGTCGTTGTCCTCGACGGCGTCCAGTACCTGGACGAAACGAGGGTCGCCGAGAAGAGCGGCGGAGCGTGCGGCGGCCAGCACGGAACGGGCTCGCGTGTGGTCCGCCGGCAGGACGTGGACTCCGACGGCGCGGCGCAGTTTCTCGTCGACGGCGCGCCAGCTGCTGAAGCCGTCCAGACGGGTGACGCATTCCTCGAGGCGGTAGCGTCTGGCGAGCTTGTGCCCGCTGTGCAGTTCGGGAGGCGAGGCCTTGCCGGAATCCTCGCTCGTGCGGCTGCCCTGTGCCTCGTCGCTGTCCGTGTCCCGCTCCCGGTTGTTGGCCACCCCGTCGGCCGTGGACTGGTCCGCCTGTGCGGTCAGCGGCTTCTCGCCGCTGTTGTCTGCCACGTCGACGGCAGCTGTGCTCCGTTCCGCCACCGTCGTTCCTGCCTCCCCATTCGATGCACGCCGACCGACTCCCGATGCGCGCAGCCCGACGCCGAACCCAATTGTGCCCACAGTCCGCCGCTATGCACGACACACGGCGGCGGACGATGGTTGTGCGCCTACCCTCGGTCTCAGCGTCCCAGGCGTCCGCGCACCATACCGACCAGCGAGTTGACCTCCTCGATCCGCATCCTGCGGGCGGCGACGAAGAAGACGCCGAACAGGAGCACCGCACCGGCCAGCAGGGCGGCGAGGGACCCCACGACGCCCTGGCCGAGGGTGTGGCCGATCCCGTAGCAGGCGGCTCCGCTGAGCAGGGCGGCCGGGACCGAGGCGATGCACAGCCGCGCGTACGTCCGCAGCACCCGGGCGCCGTCGAGGTCCCCGCCGAGCCGCTTGCGCAGCCTGCGCCAGGCGACGCCCACACCGATCACGTAGGCCAGGCCGTAGGCGGCGGCCATGCCGACCACGGCCCAGCGGGCGGGCAGCAGGACGTAACACAGGGCGGACGCGGCAGCGTTGACCGCGGCCACGATGACCGTGTTGTAGAAGGGCGTCCGGGTGTCCTCGTAGGCGTAGAAGGCGCGCAGGACGACGTACTGCACGGAGTAGGGGATGAGGCCGAGGCCGAAGGCCATCAGCATGTAGCCCATGTTGGTGGCTTCGCTGGTGCCCGAGGAGCCGAACATGAGCGTGCACATCGGGATGCCGAGCGAGACGAAGCCGAAGGAGACGGGCACGATGGCGACGGCCGTCGTGCGCAGGCCCTGGGAGATGTCGTCGCGGACCGCGCCGCCGTCGTCCTCGGACGCCGAGCGCGAGATGCGCGGCAGCAGGGCGGCCATCAGGGAGACCGTGATGATGGCCTGTGGCAGACCCCAGATCAGCTGTGCGTTGGCGTAGGCGGCGAAGCCGGTGCCGTCGACGGGGGACGCCGTGCCCGCGGCCGTGGAGAGCTGGATGACGATCATGGCGCCCGCCTGGTTGGCGAGGACGAACAGGACCGTCCATTTGGCGAGCGTGACGGCCTTGCCGAGTCCGTGGCCCCGCCAGTCGAAGCGCAGCCGCATCCGGAAGCCGGTCTCGCGCAGGTACGGGATCATCGCCAGCGACTGCACGACGAGACCCAGCAGCACGCCGATGCCGAGCAGACGCTGGCCCTCCGGCGGGATGCTGGTGACCTTCATTCCGGAGGTCTCCGCGGTGCCGTAGACCCAGATGAACATGCCCAGCGTGACGATGATGACGATGTTGTTCAGGACCGGGGTCCACATCATCGCGCCGAACCTGCCGCGGGCGTTGAGGACCTGCCCCATCACCACGTGCAGGCCCATGAAGAAGATCGAGGGCAGGAAGTAGCGGACGAAGGTGATGCCGACCTCGTTCGCCGCCGGGTTGCTCGCGACCGGGTTGGACAGGAACCGGATCAGGAGGGGGGCGGCGAAGACGGTGATCACGGTGAGCGCGCCGAGCGCCACCATGACCAGCGTCAGCAGGCGGTTGGCGAAGGCCTCGCCGCCGTCGTCGTCGTCCTTCATGGCCCGCACCAGCTGCGGTACGAAGACCGAGTTGAGGCCGCCGCCGACCGTCAGGATGTAGATCATGGTCGGCAGCTGGTAGGCGACCTGGAAGGTGTCGCCGAGCAGGCCCACGCCGAGCGCCGAGACGATCAGTGCCGAGCGGATGAACCCGGTCAGCCGGGACACCATCGTGCCCGCCGCCATCACGGCGCTGGACTTCAGCAGGCCGCCCGCACGGCCGCCCTTCTTGGGGGCGGCGGCCGGTGCGGCGGCTTCGGCTTCCTGGACCGGCGCCTGGGCCGCCTCCGGAGCGGGAGCCGCCGCGTACTGGCCCGGCGCGGGTGCCGCGTACGGGCCGGGTGACGCGGCGGTGTCGCCGTACGGGCCGGGTGACGCGGCCGTGCCGCCGTACGGGCCGGGGGCCGGCGTGTTCGCGTACGGGCCGGGGCCCTGTGGGCCGCGGTACTGGTCCGGTCCCGGTGCCGCGCCGTACTGCCCCGGAGTGGGTGCGGGTGAGGGAACGGCCGCCTGGTCGTCGTAGGACGGGTGACCGCCACCCTGCTGCTGGTCCCGGAACAGGTGGGCGAAGGCGTCCGGCTCATGGCGCTGCTCGCCGGCCTGGGTGACCAGGTCGTCCACGCCGACGAACTGCGTCGTGCGCGGATCGTCGCCGTACGGCAGGTACTGGGTGGGGCCCTCCGGCTCGGGTGCCGGGGTCTGGGCCCAGACGCGCGGGTCGGGGGCGTACGGCGACTGGGACGGCGCGCCGTACAGCGGCTGCTGCGGGTACGTACCCGGGGGCGGCGGGGGGTGCGCGGCGCGGTCGTAGAGCGCCTCGGAGACCGGGTCCTGGGCGGAGAGGTCCTGCGCCCGATAGGGATCCTGGTCGTAGGCGTCCTGGAGGTACATGTCCGCGGGCGGCTGCGGCGGCGTCTGGCCGTGGTCGGGCACCGGACCCTCGGGGTGGCCCGAGCCGTCCACGGCCTGACCGCGGTCACCGTCGTACGGCGCGTTCATGGTTACCCCACCTCATCGTCCCGGGCCGACCGGCCACGACATCCTCAACGGTCCACTCTCTCACCCGTGCCGGACGGGTCGGCGTTTTCCGCTGCGGTGTCCGGTGCCGGGTCACTCGGCTGCTCCGGCTCGCCGGCCCGGGAGAGTTCCTCGGAGTCCTTGAGACGCGCCTCGGGGTCTTCGGGGTTCTCGGAGGCATCCGGGTTCTCGGAACCGTCCTCGTCACTGCCCGATCCCGGGTCCTCACCCGAATCGCCACCGTCGGCCGCACGGGCCGCAGCGCGCTTGCGCTGCGTGTACATCCGGAAGCCGGCGAGGACGAGGAGCAGGACACCGCCGCCGATGACGAGCATCACCGTGGCCGTGATCTCGGTGACCTTCACGTCGAACGTGACGGCTTTCCCGTAGGGCCGTCCGTCCATCGTGTACAGCTGAGCGATCACCGTGGCCCGGCCGTTGGCATTGGCGGACGTGGTGAACTTCACCGACTGGCTGTGGCCCCCGGAGACGGACACCGGCCGCTCCTGATAGGCCTCGCCGCCGATCTCGAGGCGCGTCGGGTTCGTCGAGGTGAGCCGCAGCACCAGGGGGCCGACGTCCTGCACCAGGTTGTTCTGCACCGTCACGGGGATCGTGGCGCTGCGGCCGGACAGCTTCGTCTCCGACTTGTCGATCAGTCTGACCCGGCCGGTCAGCCCGTCGAGGTACGACCTCACGCCGGCGCGGAACGACTCCGCCTCCGTGGCCCGGCCCCGCCAGGACACGGACATCTCCCGGTTCAGGGCCCGCCCGAAGGGCGTCACCACCCGGGACGGGTCCGACAGGACGACCTTGAAGTTGTCAAGCGTGTCCTGGGTCTGCGCGATCTCCGTGAACGCCGACCGCGGCAGTTCCTTCTTGCGCAGCGCCGAGGGGTACGAGGAGGTACCCGGCACCTTGGTGGTGGCGTCGGGGTCGGGCTTGGCGGTGGCGGCGTCCGCCAGTTTCTGGGACTGGGACCAGGTGCCGTCCTGCAGGGCCTTCAGCGCCTCGGCCATCGCGCGTGCCTGGCTGCCGGAGGGGGTGCGCTGCGGGGCGACGACGATGCTGCGCTGCTTGCCGGTCTGGAGCCCCAGCGTCAGGCTCTGGGCCAGGAACCGCTGCACCGCGAGCGTGGACGCGGACGCCTTGGTGAGGTCACCCTCGAACGCCGTGGACAGCCGGGCGTCAGCGACGACCGCGGTGGTCCCGCCGCCGATGGGGCGTGCGGCCGACGGGGTGTACGGCAGGCCGTTGGTCTCCTGGAGGCTGTCGCTGCGGGCGATCACCTTGTCGGCGCCCGCCGAGGTGGCGACCTTGACGATCGACCGGTCGACCGCGCCCTCCACGGGCCAGGCGAAGTCCGTGTTCGGTTTCACGTGGAGGATCGGCGAGACCGTGTTGTCGACGACGTCCGTGGCTTCCTTCAGCTGACTCAGCGACCCGGCGGTGTCCGTGCCGTTGTGGGCCAGCGAGGCCAGGTCGGGGTCGGCGAAGGGCAGTGCGACGACCTCCTTGTCGGTCACCGCGTCCTGGAGGTCGGCGAGCCACTGCTTGGCGACCGCCTGGTGGGTGCCGCGAACGGTGTCGTCCCCGTTGCGGACCCGGTAGCTGCCCGTCATCGCGTCGACGGAGGCGAGCAGATCCGGGTCGACCACCCAGGTGACGTCGAGGTCCTTGCCCAGCGTGACCATCTGGTTCAGGCGGCCTCCGGGGGAGATCTCCTTGGCCAGGTCGTCGTTGAGGAAGACCGGGGTCTGCTCTTCGTTCGGGCCCGTCTCGGCGGCCATGTGGGTGGTCGAGACGAGAGGCCAGAGATATGTCGTCTTCGTCTTCTGGCCGGCCGCGTCGGGCTTCCAGGGCAGGAAGGTCCGCTGGATGCCGAGGACCTGCTCCCACGGCTCCGCCGCGGTCTCCCCGGAGAGCGAGACCGCGAACTCGTAGACGCCGTCCTCGCCGAGATCCAGGTCGTCGACCGGGACGGAGATGTTGAAGTGCTCGGCGACGCCCGGGGCGAGCTTGGAGAACTTCGCCGTGTACTTGTCGTCGATCTCCGGAGGGACGGATCCCGCCAGGTCGGTGCCGTCCTTGGCCACGGCGTCGACGGACGAGCGGGTGTTGATCTCGGGTCCCATCCGCAGTCCGACATGGGCCTTGGTGACCGGCTGCTTGCCGTTGTTCGTCACGGTGCCGGACACGGTCACCGTGTCCCCCGTCGTCGGGGCGGACGGGGTGAGCGAGTCGACGGCCACGGATACCGCGCCGGAGTCCGAGTCGGCCTTGGCGGTCGCCTGCTCTTCGGCCCCCGCGGATCCCGCGGGCAGCTGGACCAGCCCGGCCAGCAGGGGCGCACCGGCGAGCAGGGCTGCGGTGCGCCGGAGCCACCGGCGGGCAGGTGAGGGACTGGTCCCCTGGAAGTCTGCCGCCTCGGCCACGCGCTCGCCCGTCCCTCGTCGTGTCAGTGGTCGTCGGAATGTGCGTCCACGCATGGTAACGATGTGCGCCGAGGGGAAGTGCCGCGGTGTACGCCACACCATCCGTCCTGACGTGGGGCTGCCCCGAATGTGCCCCTATAGAGGGGAGCGAGCCGACAAAGTCGGGCGGCCGGGTGCGCGGACCAGGGAGGCGACCGTGTCCGTCCGGGCCACGTACCCTGTCCTGTTGTGCCGAACGCCAACGAAGTCAACCCCAGTGCCATGAGTCAGGCGCAGCCTCCCGCGGTGAGCGAACCGTTGCGGGTAGCGCCTGTCGCCGACGACCTCGCCCGCCGTTTCCAGGAGGCCGGGTTCTCTCTCGCCCTGGTCGGCGGCTCGGTCCGGGACGCGTTGCTCGGCCGGCTCGGCAACGATCTGGACTTCACGACCGATGCCCGGCCGCAGGACGTCCTGAAGATCGTGCGGCCGTGGGCGGACGCCGTCTGGGAGGTCGGGATCGCGTTCGGCACGGTCGGGGCGCAGAAGGACGGCTTCCAGATCGAGGTGACCACCTACCGGTCGGAGGCGTACGACCGCACGTCGCGCAAGCCGGAGGTGTCGTACGGCGACTCCATCGAGGAGGACCTCGTCCGGCGGGACTTCACCGTGAACGCCATGGCCGTCGCGCTCCCGGAGCGGAGGTTCATCGACCCGCACGGCGGACTCGACGACCTCGCGGCCCGTGTGCTGCGCACTCCCGGCACCCCCGAGGAGTCGTTCTCGGACGATCCGCTCCGGATGATGCGGGCCGCGCGCTTCGCCGCCCAGCTCGACTTCACGGTGGCCCCCGAGGTCGTCACGGCCATGCAGGACATGGCCGGACGGATCGACATCGTCTCCGCCGAGCGGATCCGGGACGAGCTGAACAAGCTCGTCCTCTCCGCTCACCCGCGCAAGGGACTCACCCTGCTCGTGGAGACAGGCATCGCCGAGCGGGTCCTGCCCGAGCTGCCCGCTCTGCGTCTCGAGCGGGACGAGCACCACCGGCACAAGGACGTCTACGACCACACGCTCATCGTCCTGGAGCAGGCGATGGCCCTGGAGACCGAGGGCCCCGACCTGGTTCTCCGGCTGGCCGCCCTGCTGCACGACATCGGCAAGCCGCGCACGCGCCGGTTCGAGAAGGACGGCCGGGTCTCGTTCCACCACCACGAGGTGGTCGGGGCCAAGATGACGAAGAAGCGCATGACCGCGCTCAAGTACTCCAACGACCTGGTGAAGGACGTCTCGCGCCTGGTCGAGCTGCACCTGCGCTTCCACGGTTACGGCACGGGCGAGTGGACGGACTCGGCGGTCCGCCGCTATGTCCGGGACGCCGGCCCGCTGCTGGACCGTCTCCACAAGCTGACGCGCTCGGACTGCACGACCCGCAACAAGCGCAAGGCCGCCGCGCTGTCGCGGGCGTACGACGGGCTGGAGGAGCGCATCGCCAAGCTCCAGGAGCAGGAGGAGCTGGACGCCATCCGCCCGGACCTGGACGGCAACCAGGTCATGGAGATCCTGGGCGTCCGGCCGGGACCGGTTGTCGGCCAGGCCTACAAGTACCTGCTGGAGCTTCGCCTGGAGAACGGGCCCATGGGGCATGAGGCCGCGGTCGCGGCGCTGAAGAAGTGGTGGGCGGACCAGGAGTCGTGAGCCGTCTGTCCAGGCCGTGTTTCACGTGAAACACGGCCTGGACAGACGAAAGGGGCGGTGTTTCACGTGAAACACCGCCCCTTCGTGGCAGGTGGGGTGCCTGCCTTACTTCTTGTAGTCCTTCAGGCAGAGCAGGAAGTCCTTGCCGTCGCCGCTCTCGGTGTAGACGTACTGGAAGTCCTTGGCCTCGGCCTCGCACTTGCTCTGGGCCATCGTGTCGGTGAGGAACGAGCCCTCGATCTTGGCCAGCACCTCGTACTGGGCCTTCGAGTCCGCGCAGTCGACGACCTCGAGGTCGGGGTCGCTGTCGTCGGTGCTGCCGCGGTGCATGCAGTCGCCGACCGCCGCCGTGTTGGCGTCGTCGCGGCTGGCGATGTAACCGCCGACGGCCACGCCGACGACGATCACGGCGATGACAACGTTCTTGATCACCTTGAAGCTGACCTTGCGCCGGGCCGGCTCCGGCGGAACCGGCGCGTACGGTGCACCCTGCTGAGGGAATCCGGGCTGACCGGGCTGCTGCGGGAAGCCCGGCTGCCCCTGCGCGTAGGGGTTCTGCCCCTGGGGCTGCTGCGGGGCCTGCGGCTGGCCCTGCGCGAACGGGTTGCCTTGGGGCGGCGGAGTGGTCACTGGGGGTCCCCCTAAACATGGGTGCATGACGCGAACATGGCGCGAGTAAGACGCACGTAAGTTACCGGGCCCCGCCGACATCTCTGTAGCCCGGTGGGGCTCTGTGGCACTGATGTGACACTTACTGGCCGTCAAAACGGGCCATAGCCACAGCAACCGCTCCGTAGACAGCGGCGACGGTGACGATCAGCGGCACCGACCGTCCGTCCGGCGGCAGTATCAGGGCGGCAACCCCGGCGGCACCGACGAAGGCGACGTTGAACAGCACGTCGTAAACGGAGAAGATCCGGCCACGGAAGGCGTCGGCGACCGACGACTGCACGATCGTGTCGGTGGCGATCTTCGAACCCTGGGTCGTCAGTCCCAGCACGAACGCAGCGGCGAGCAGGGGGGCGGTGGCGAACGGCAGCCCGAGAGCCGGGACCAGCACCGCCGCGGTTGCCGCGCACACGGCCATCCAGCGGCCGGGTCCGAGCCGCCCGGCCGCCCAGGGTGTGATCACCGCCGCGGCGAAGAAGCCGGCGCCCGAGACCCCCAGGGCCAGTCCCAGCAGCGCGAGCCCTTCGTCCGTCTCCGACGTCAGGGCGTACCGGCACAGCATCAGCAGAAGGACGAGCAGAGCGCCGTAGCAGAACCGCATCAGCGTCATGGTGGCGAGCGACCAGGCCGCTCTCCGGCGTGGGGGCGCGAGGAGATGCCGGACCCCGGCCACCAGGTCCCGGGCCGTGCCCGCGAGCGCCGACGCCAGATGCGGCCGCACCATTGCCTCGTCGGGTCCCAGCAGCTGCACCGCCAGCCGCAGCGACGCGAGGGCGCCGCACAGGTACAGGGCGGCCGCGAGCAGCACCACGGCGGCGTCGGAGTCGGCGACCACGAGGCGCACGACGAAGGCCAGACCGCCGCCGGCCGTGGCCGCCAGGGTGCCGGCGGTCGGGGAGAGGGAGTTCGCGATCACCAGGCGCTCCGCGTCGACCACGCGCGGCAGCGCCGCGGACAGACCCGCCAGGACGAAGCGGTTGACCGCTGTGACGCACAGGGCGGAGACGTAGAAGAGCCACTCCGGGACGGAGGCGACCATCAGCACCGCGGTCACCGACGCGAGCAGGGCGCGCAGCAGGTTGCCGTACAGGAAGACCTGGCGGCGGCGCCAGCGGTCCAGCAGGACGCCGGCGAAGGGGCCCACCAGCGAGTACGGGAGCAGCAGGACCGCCATCGCGGAGGCGATCGCGGCGGCCGAGGTCTGTTTCTCCGGCGAGAAGACGACGTAGGTGGCGAGTGCGACCTGGTAGACGCCGTCGGCGCCCTGGGAGAGCAGACGCACGGCGAGCAGGCGCCGGAACCCCTTCAGGCGCAGCAGGATGCGCAGGTCACGGACGACGGCCATGGGGCACAGCCTCACATACGCGAAGGTCCCCGGGTCGTGCGACCCAGGGACCTTCAGCGGACTTCAGCCGGGCGCGCTCAGCGCTCGACCTCACCCTTGATGAACTTCTCGACGTTCTCGCGGGCCTGGTCGTCGAAGTACTGGACCGGCGGGGACTTCATGAAGTAGCTCGACGCCGACAGGATCGGGCCGCCGATGCCGCGGTCCTTGGCGATCTTCGCGGCGCGCAGGGCGTCGATGATGACACCGGCCGAGTTCGGGGAGTCCCAGACCTCGAGCTTGTACTCCAGGTTCAGCGGGACGTCGCCGAACGCGCGGCCCTCGAGGCGCACGTAGGCCCACTTGCGGTCGTCCAGCCACGCCACGTAGTCGGACGGGCCGATGTGGACGTTCTTCTCGCCGAGCTCCCGGTCGGGGATCTGGGAGGTGACGGCCTGCGTCTTGGAGATCTTCTTGGACTCGAGGCGGTCACGCTCGAGCATGTTCTTGAAGTCCATGTTGCCGCCGACGTTCAGCTGCATCGTGCGGTCCAGGACGACGCCCCGGTCCTCGAACAGCTTCGCCATCACGCGGTGCGTGATGGTGGCGCCGACCTGCGACTTGATGTCGTCACCGACGATCGGCACGCCGGCCTCGGTGAACTTGTCCGCCCACTCTTTGGTGCCGGCGATGAAGACCGGGAGGGCGTTGACGAAGGCGACCTTGGCGTCGATGGCGCACTGGGCGTAGTACTTCGCCGCGTCCTCGGAGCCGACGGGCAGGTAGCAGACGAGGACGTCGACCTGCTTGTCCTTGAGGACCTGGACGATGTCGACCGGGGCCTCGGCGGACTCCTCGATGGTCTCGCGGTAGTACTTGCCGAGACCGTCGAGCGTGTGGCCGCGCTGGACCTGGACGCCGCTGTTCGGCACGTCGCAGATCTTGATGGTGTTGTTCTCGGAGGCGCCGATGGCGTCCGCGAGGTCCAGGCCGACCTTCTTGGCGTCCACGTCGAAGGCGGCGACGAACTCGATGTCACGGACGTGGTAGTCCCCGAACTGGACGTGCATCAGGCCCGGGACCTTGGACGCCGGGTCGGCGTCCTTGTAGTACTCGACGCCCTGCACCAGCGATGCGGCGCAGTTGCCCACGCCGACGATGGCTACGCGAACCGAACCCATTCCGGTTGCTCCCTGTGTGTACGAGTGAGGCCCTGACTGGGCGCTCACGTGGCGGTGTCGCCGGGCGTATCCGGCCGGGGGTCGTCCCCCGGCCGGGGCAGGCCGCCCGTCGCTCCAGATGTCGTGTCCTGTTGAGCGGTCCCCTCGGCGGCGGAACCTCGCAGGTCCCGCCCCGCCCGCTCGCTCTCGATGAGCTCGTTCAGCCAGCGCACTTCGCGCTCCACGGACTCCATTCCGTGGCGCTGGAGCTCAAGCGTGTAGTCGTCGAGGCGCTCCCGGGTGCGGGCCAGGGAGGCCCGCATCTTCTCCAGGCGCTCCTCCAGCCGGCTGCGCCGGCCCTCCAGCACGCGCATGCGCACCTCGCGCGACGTCTGCCCGAAGAACGCGAAGCGAGCGGCGAAGGTCTCGTCCTCGTACGCGTCGGGGCCGGTCTGCGAGAGGAGCTGCTCGAAGTGGTCCTTGCCGTCGGCCGTCAACCGGTAGACGATCTTGGCCCGCCGCCCGGTGAGGGAGGCGGCGGCCTCGCCGACGTTCCCCGGCTCCTCGATCAACCAGCCGTTGGCGACCAGCGTCTTGAGGCAGGGATACAGCGTCCCGTAGCTGAACGCCCGGAACACACCGAGTGACGTGTTGAGCCGCTTGCGCAGCTCGTAGCCGTGCATCGGGGATTCGCGGAGCAGGCCGAGTACGGCGAACTCGAGGATGCCGGAACGCCGGCTCATCGTCGCCTCCTCTCGTCCTTATGCCGCGCTGATGTATCGGCTCGATACATCACGACGATAGAACGACCATCCGCGTGCGACAAGAGGCGCACTGGTGAACGGGATCACATCGACGATTCCTCCTGAGCAAGTTGCCTGATTTGAGGTGAACTTCGGAACTCAGGGGTTTTGGCGGTGCGTAGTCTGTGCGCCATGCAAACTGCCGGGAACCGTGTGACGCGTGGGGGCGTCCTCGTCCTCGGTGCAGTACGGGTGAATGCGGTAGGGGCCGCATCCGTACTTCGGGGGGACCGGAAACCAGCCGCCTTTTCCAGGCGCGCAAAGGTGCGCCTGCCCGAGGAGTAGTCGTTCGATGAGCGAGCACCGTCGCAAACCGCCGCAGCCGCAGGGAGGCGGACGTGCCGCGGCCCGACGCGGCCAGTCCGGCTCGTCCTCCGGCCGCCGTGCGGCGCCGCGGGGCGCCACAGGGTCTCCGTCCGGCTCGTACGGTCCGGAGGATGAGGAACGTCCCTACGGGGGCCGTGCCGAGGCCCGGCGCGCGGCACAACGCAGCGGAGGCGGTCGCCGCAGGGCGGCCGAGCCGGCCCGTGGCGGCAGACGAGCCGGTGGCGCCGCCGCGGCGGGCGGTGCCGGACAGGGCCGGGTGGCGGCCTCCGGCAAGAAGCGGATGATCGACTATCCGCGGGGCGACCGGGACGGATGGCAGCGCTGGGTGCCGTCGTGGAAGCTGGTCTCGGGTCTGTGCATCGCGTTCTTCGGCGGTCTCGTGGCCGCGGCCGGCATCGCGTACGCCATGGTGGGCATCCCGGACGTCGCCAAGACGGCGACCGCGCAGAACAACGTGTACTACTGGGCCAACGGCCAGGTGATGGTCGCCACGGGCGGTGAGCGCAACCGCCAGGTGATCAAGCTCTCCGAGATTCCCAAGGCCATGCAGAACGCTGTCATCTCCCAGGAGAACAAGACGTTCTACTCCGACAGCGGCATCGACCCGAAGGGCATCGCCCGCGCCGTGTTCAACATGGCCCGGGGCGGTGAGACGCAGGGCGGGTCGACCATCACGCAGCAGTACGTCAAGAACGCGATGCTGGAGGACCAGTCGCAGACGGTCTCCCGGAAGGTCAAGGAGATCCTCGTCTCGGTCAAGGTGGGTGCCGAGGTCGACAAGGACGAGATCCTCGCGGGCTACCTGAACTCCGCCTACTACGGCCGCGGTGCCTACGGCATCCAGGCCGCGGCGCGGGCGTATTTCAACAAGGACGCCGTCAACCTCAATCCGGGCGAGTGCGCGCTGCTGTCGGCCGTCCTCAAGGGCGCCACCTACTACGACCCCGCGGGTGCCACGTCGATCGACCCGGCCGCCACCCCGGAGGCCAACAGGAAGCGCGCCTTCAGGCAGATGCAGGACACCCTCGACAAGATGGTCGAGTACGGGCATCTGGACCAGGCGGAGCGGGCCAAGTACACCGAACTTCCCACGGTGCAGAACCCCCGGTCGAACACCCAGCTGGGCGGCCAGATCGGCTACCTCGTGGACCTCGCCAAGGCGTCCGTGATCAAGGACGGCATCGCGACACGTGACCAGCTGGACCAGGGCGGCTACGAGATCCACACGACCTTCGACGAGCAGAAGGTCAAGGCGCTCGAAACCGCGGTCACGAAGGTCTACAAGGCGAACATCAAGCCCGACAAGCGCCCCGAGACCGACACCCACGTCCAGTTCGGCGGGGCGTCCGTGAACCCCGAGACGGGCGCCATCGAGGCCATCTACGGCGGCGCCGACGCGACCAAGCACTTCACCAACAACGCCGACGTGACCGGCGCCCAGGTCGGTTCGACGTTCAAGCCGTTCGTGCTCGCGGCGGCGATGAAGTGGGGCGTGCGTGATCCCGACGGCCCCGAGGACCAGCCGCAGGACGAGCGCACCGTGGTCTCTCCGAAGAGCCTCTACAGCGGTGAGAACGACCTCAAGATCAAGAATTACGACGGCTCGATCTGGTCCAACGAGAAGGGCGAGCAGTGGCGGCAGGAGAACGACGGCAAGCAGTCGCTGGGTGAGGCGCCGGACTACAAGATCGACCTGCGCGAGGCCATGCGGGAGTCGGTGAACTCGGCCTACGTACAGCTCGGCATGGACGTCGGCCTGGACAAGGTCAAGGAGGCCGCCGTCGACGCGGGCCTCCTGGAGGCCAGCCTGGCAGGCACCTCCTACCCGTCGTTCTCCATCGGTGTCTCGGACCCCAGCGCCATCCGTATGGCGGGCTCGTACGGCACCTTCGCCGCCAGCGGCAAGCAGCGTGCGCCCTTCTCCGTCACGAAGGTGGTGCACGGCGGCGAGACGATCCACACGCACCATGACGAGACCAAGCAGGCCTTCACCGCCAAGGTCGCGGACAACGTCACGGACGTGCTGAAGACCGTCGTCGAGGACGGCACGGGCTCCAACGCCCAACTGCCGGGCCGTGAGGTGGCGGGCAAGACCGGTACCACCGACGGCAACAAGTCCGCCTGGTTCGTCGGGTACACCCCGCAGCTGTCGACAGCGATCAGCATGTTCCGCTACCCGGACGACGAGTCCATCAAGAACCGCACGTTCCTGGAGATGTACGGAACGGGCGACCAGGACAAGATCCACGGTGCGTCGTTCCCGTCGGAGATCTGGCACGACTACATGGCGCAGGCACTGAAGGACCAGCCCGCGATGAAGTTCCCGACGCCGGAGCCCATCGGCGAAGTCCTCAACGACACTCCGTCGCCGAGCCCGACACCCACGCCGTCCCAGACGAAGGAGTCGAGCCCGTCACCGAGCCCGACACCCAGCCAGACCCCGACCAGCCCATCTCCCACGCCGACCGACACCTGCGGTGTCTTCGACTGGGAATGCCAGAACGGGGACAACAGCGGCAACCAGAACGGCGGCAACGACACCGCCGGCGGCGACGGCGAACCGTCGCCATCGCCCTCGTCCAGCGCGACGGACGGCGAAAGCGACAGCGGTGGCAACGGCAACGGCAATGGAAACGGGCCAGGAGGCACCATCTGGGGTTCGAGCGGATAGTCGCCGACATGCCCGGCGTGCGTGTTTCACGTGGAACACCCGCTTGTTTCACGTGAAACAGGGGCCGTCGCACCCATCAGGGCGCGGCGGCCCCGCCGTATTCCCAGACGCGTGCGGCAGGATGTGCCCCATGCCCAGTGCAGAATCGACGCCAGCGAGCGTGCACGAACCGGATCGGGTGCCGCCGACCAGGGAGGACGGGGTCGCCGCAGCAGGCAGCGAGCTGATCGGCGGTCCTCTCGGCCGGCGTGCCCTGCTCGGGACGTCCTGGTGGACCCCGGTGCGGGTGATCGCGCTCGTGGCGATCGGCATGTTCGCCCTCGGCCTGGTCCAGAAGGCGCCCTGTTACAACGGCGCCTGGTTCTTCGGTGCCAGCTCCCAGTACACGCATGCCTGCTACTCCGACATCCCGCACCTCTACCAGGGCCGTGGATTCGTCGACGGGCTCGTGCCCTACTTCGACAAGCTCCCCGGCGACATGGAGTACCTCGAGTATCCGGTGCTCACCGGGGTGTTCATGGAGGTGGCGGCCTGGCTCACCCCGGGCAGCGGCACCATCCAGCACCAGGAGCAGTGGTACTGGATGGTCAATGCCGGGATGCTCATGGTGTGCGCGGCCGTCATCGCCGTCTGCGTCACCCGCATGCACACCAGGCGCCCCTGGGACGGCCTGCTGGTCGCGCTGGCACCCGCCTTCGCGCTGACCGCGACCGTCAACTGGGACCTGCTGGCCGTCGCCCTGACGATCGCGGCGATCCTGATGTGGTCACGGGGGCGTGCGCCGGCCTTCGGTGTGCTCCTGGGCCTGGCCACGGCCGCCAAGCTCTACCCCTTCCTCATCCTCGGCCCGCTGCTCGTGCTGTGCTGGCGTGCGGGCAAGTGGCGGGAGTTCGCGAAGGCCCTGGCCGGCGCGGCCGTCGCCTGGCTCGTGGTGAACCTGCCGGTGATGCTCTTCGCCTTCGACGGCTGGTCGAAGTTCTACCGGTTCAGCCAGGAACGCGGCGTCGACTTCGGGTCCTTCTGGCTGATCATCGTCCGGAACTCGGACAACCCGCCCAGCACCGAGACCGTGAACACGCTCGCCACGCTCCTGATGCTCCTGTGCTGCGGCGCCATCGCGGCGCTCACGCTGACGGCCCCCCGGCGTCCGCGGTTCGTCCAGCTCGCCTTCCTCATCGTCGCGGCGTTCATCCTCACCAACAAGGTCTACTCGCCGCAGTACGTCCTGTGGCTGGTGCCGCTCGCCGCACTGGCCCGGCCGAAGTGGCGGGACTTCCTGATCTGGCAGGCGTGCGAGGTGGCCTACTTCCTCGGCATCTGGATGTACCTCGCGTACACCACCAGTGGAGACGCCCACAAGGGCTTGCCGACGGACGGCTATCACTGGGCCATCGGCCTCCACCTGCTGGGGACGCTGTACCTGTGCGTCATGGTCGTCCGCGACATCCTCATGCCGGACCGGGACCCGGTCCGGCGGAGCGGCGACGACGACCCCTCGGGCGGTGTGCTCGACGGCGCCGAGGACGTCTTCGTCCTCGGTCCCGCGGCTCGTCCGGCACGTCACGCGGCCCACCTCGAGGGCCCCCGAGTGGAGTGGGGCGCCGGCCGGCAGCCCGGCGGTTCGCTCTGAGCGAACCCGGCGTCGGGCCGGCAGCCCGCCCGGCCTCCGAGGGCACGCAAAGGGCCGTGCACGGGTGACCGTGCACGGCCCTTTCGCCGGTCTCGTGGCTCTCGCTCCGCGCGGAGCTCAGCGGTCGACGATGCGGTCGAACTGCGTGGTGGTGTGCCGCAGGTGTGCCACCAGCTCGTCCCCGACCGTCGGCTCCGGTGCGTCGGAGGGCACGAACAGGATCGACACCTGCATGTGCGGCGGTTCCGCGAACCAGCGCTGCTTGCCGCCCCAGACGAACGGCGACAGGTTCCTATTGACCGTGGCCAGGCCCGCCCGGGCGACGCCCTTCGCGCGCGGCATCACACCGTGCAGCGCCTTCGGTGCCTCCAGGCCCACGCCGTGGGACGTACCGCCCGCCACGACCACCAGGAAACCGTCGGAGGCCGCCTTCTGCTGCCGGTAGCCGAAGCGCTCCCCCTTGCCCACGCGGGTGACGTCGAGCACGGCGCCGCGGTACTCGGTGGCCTCGTGGTCCCCCAGCCACAGCCGCGTCCCGATGCGCGCGCGGAACCTGGTCTGCGGGAACTGCTGCTGGAGGCGGGCGAGTTCATCGGCCTTGAGGTGGCTGACGAACATCGTGTGCAGCGGCAGACGGGCCGCACGCAGCCGGTCCATCCACCCGATGACCTCCTCGACGGCGTCCGAGCCGTCGGTGCGGTCCAGCGGCAGATGGATGGCGAAGCCCTCCAGCCGGACGTTCTCTATGGCGGCGTGCAGCTGCGGCAGGTCCTGCTCGCTGATGCCGTGCCGCTTCATCGAGGACATCACCTCGATGACCACCCGCGCGCCGACCAGGCCGTACACGCCGTCGATGGAGGACACGGAGCGCACGACCCGGTCCGGCAGCGGCACCGGCTCCTCGCCGCGCCGGTACGGCGTCAGCACCAGCAGATCGCCGCCGAAGAAGTCCTTGATCCGGGCGGCCTCGTACGTCGTGCCCACGGCGAGGACGTCGGAACCGAGGCGCGTGGCCTCCTCCGCCAGCCGTTCGTGTCCGAAGCCGTAGCCGTTGCCCTTGCAGACCGGGACGAGCCCGGGGAACTGCTCCTGCACGTGCTTGTGGTGCGCCCGCCAGCGCGCGGTGTCGACGTAGAGCGTGAGCGCCATGGCCGGACCTGGAACCTTTCTCGTGGCTGCGGTGTGTCAGAGATGAGGGAGACTCGTCGGAGCTGTGGAAACCCCTCCCGACGCTACTGGAACGGGGAGCGGGGAGCGTGGGTCAGCGGCGCGACATGTAGATGTCGAGCGCCTTGTGCAGCAGCTTGTTCAGCGGGAAGTCCCACTCCCCGAGGTACTCGGCCGCCTGCCCGCCCGTGCCGACCTTGAACTGGATCAGACCGAAGAGGTGGTCGCTCTCGTCCAGGGAGTCGGAGATGCCGCGCAGGTCGTAGACGGTGGCCCCGAGGGCGTAGGCGTCGCGCAGCATCGCCCACTGCATCGCGTTCGAGGGCCGGACCTCGCGGCCGATGTTGTCGGAGGCGCCGTAGGAGTACCAGACGTGCCCGCCGACGACCAGCATCGTCGCCGCCGACAGGTTCACTCCGTTGTGCCGGGCGAAGTACAGCCGCATGCGGTTGGGGTCCTCGTTGTTGAGGGCCGCCCACATGCGCTGGAAGTAGGACAGCGGACGCGGCCGGAAGTGGTCGCGCACCGCCGTGATCTCGTACAGGCGCTGCCACTCCTCGAGGTCGTGATAGCCACCCTGGACGACCTCGACGCCGGCTTTCTCGGCCTTCTTGATGTTGCGGCGCCACAGCTGGTTGAAGTTCTTGTGGACCTCTTCCAGGGACCGGTTGGCCAGGGGCACCTGGAAGACGTAGCGGGGCTGCACGTCGCCGAAGCCGGCGCCGCCGTCCTCGCCCTGCTGCCAGCCCATGCGGCGCAGCTTGTCGGCCACCTCGAAGGCACGGGGCTCGATGTGGTCGGCCTCGATGTCGCGCAGCCGCTTGACGTCGGGGTCCTGGATGCCCTTCTTGATCGACGCGGCGTCCCAGCGCCGGATGATCACCGGCGGGCCCATCTTCACCGAGAAGGCGCCCTGCTGCTTCAGGTGCGCCAGCATGGGCTCCATCCACTCCTGGAGATTCGGCGCGAACCAGTTGATGACCGGGCCCTCGGGGAGGTACGCGAGGTAACGCTTGATCTTGGGCAGCTGCCGGTACAGCACGAGGCCCGCACCGACCAGCTGGCCGGTCCGGTCGTCGAACCACCCGAGGTTCTCCGAGCGCCACTCGGCCTTTACGTCCGCCCAGGCCGGCACCTGCATGTGACTCGCCGCCGGCAGGCTCTGGATGTAGGCCAGATGCTGCTCGCGGCTGATGGTCCTCAGGGTCAGGCTCATTCGGGGCGCTCCTCGGGCTGGTGTGTCCCCATGGGTACAGGGGCTCCGGCTCTCGCGCGAAGCCTACTGCGCCCGGTGAGCGCCCCGTCCGGCGTACCGGGGGACCGCGCCGTCCCGCGGGCCGGCGCGGTCCGCGGGTCAGCCGCCGACGAACCCGCCGAAGTTGCCGAACAGCCCGCCGTGGGACATGCCGAAGTAGAGGCCGATCGCGGAGGCGCCGATACCCAGCACCAGGCCGAAACGCTCGCGGGTCGTCTCGGAGATGAACTGGCCGTATCCACCGACCAGGACACCGGCCAGTCCGGCCCAGGAGGTCAGGAGGTGAAGCCCCGGAAAGCCCGCGGTCACCAGGGAGAGCACTCCCAGCACCAGGCTCACGGCCATCAGCGTGTCCTGGAGGGGGTGCGGTTTGCCGTCGGTGGCCAGCAGGCCGGTCCTGGGTTTGGCGGGTCGCATGATCTGTGCCATGGAGAACCTCCAGCCGAAGGCAGTCTGTCTTCGCCCTGCACTTCCGATGTGTACAGATTGCGTCCCCCCGCGGGCGGATTTCAACCGCAAGCCGTGGGGCGGGTACTCTGTACCTTCTGCACTGGTGTCCGCTGCCGACCCCCGGCCGGGCCGCCTCCCCGGAGGAGACCCCATTGTCAGTGGGTCCTGGTTTACTCGCTGATGCCGGTGCGAACGCATCGCAACCCTCCTGCCACGGAACGACCGTGGCCGCTGAGTCCAAAGGAGGTGGGTTCCACATGCGTCACTACGAGGTGATGGTCATCCTCGACCCCGATCTCGAGGAGCGCGCTGTCTCCCCGCTGATCGAGAACTTCCTCTCTGTCGTCCGTGACGGCGGCGGAAAGGTCGAGAAGGTCGACACCTGGGGCCGTCGTCGTCTCTCGTACGAGATCAAGAAGAAGCCCGAGGGCATCTACTCGGTCATCGACCTGCAGGCCGAGCCTGCGGTCGTCAAGGAGCTCGACCGCCAGATGAACCTGAACGAGTCGGTCCTCCGGACCAAGGTCCTCCGTCCCGAGATGCACTGAGCCTTCCGCTCAGCTGAACCCGGGATTCGAGTAGCAGCACAAGCAGCCAGCAGCAAACCCGCCGAGAGGTTCCCCCATGGCAGGCGAGACCGTCATCACGGTCATCGGCAATCTTGTCGACGACCCCGAGCTGCGCTTCACCCCGTCCGGTGCGGCCGTCGCGAAGTTCCGCGTTGCGTCGACCCCCCGCACCTTCGACCGTCAGACGAACGAGTGGAAGGACGGCGAGAGCCTCTTCCTGACCTGCTCGGTCTGGCGTCAGGCGGCGGAGAACGTCGCCGAGTCGCTCCAGCGAGGCATGCGCGTCATCGTGCAGGGCCGGCTGAAGCAGCGGTCCTACGAGGACCGTGAGGGCGTCAAGCGCACGGTCTACGAGCTGGACGTCGACGAGGTCGGTGCCAGCCTGCGCAGCGCCACGGCCAAGGTCACCAAGACCTCGGGCCAGGGGCGCGGCGGCCAGGGCGGTTACGGCGGCGGTGGCGGCCAGGGTGGCGGCGGCTGGGGCGGCGGCCCCGGTGGCGGCCAGCAGGGCGGCGGCGGCGCGCCTGCCGACGACCCCTGGGCCACGGGCGCTCCCGCCGGTGGCAACCAGGGCGGCGGCGGTGGCTGGGGCGGCGGCTCCGGCAGCGGCGGCGGCTACTCGGACGAGCCCCCCTTCTAGGGCGGGCACCCCCACTTCTTGATCACACAGGAGAAATATCATGGCTAAGCCGCCTGTGCGCAAGCCGAAGAAGAAGGTCTGCGCTTTCTGCAAGGACAAGGTCACGTACGTGGACTACAAGGACACGAACATGCTGCGGAAGTTCATTTCCGACCGCGGCAAGATCCGTGCCCGCCGCGTGACCGGCAACTGCACGCAGCACCAGCGTGATGTCGCCACGGCCGTCAAGAACAGCCGTGAGATGGCGCTGCTGCCCTACACGTCCACCGCGCGATAAGGGAAGGGTGACCGACTCATGAAGATCATCCTCACCCACGAGGTCTCCGGCCTCGGCGCCGCGGGCGACGTCGTCGACGTCAAGGACGGCTACGCCCGTAACTACCTGATCCCGCGGAAGTTCGCGATCCGCTGGACCAAGGGTGGCGAGAAGGACGTCGAGCAGATCCGTCGTGCTCGCAAGATCCACGAGATCCAGACCATCGAGCAGGCCAACCAGGTGAAGGCCCAGCTCGAGGGTGTGAAGGTCCGTCTGGCCGTCCGCTCCGGCGACGCCGGTCGTCTCTTCGGTTCCGTCACCCCGGCCGACGTCGCCTCGGCGATCAAGGCTGCCGGTGGCCCCGAGGTCGACAAGCGCCGCATCGAGCTGGGCTCGCCGATCAAGACCCTGGGCGCCCACGCGACGTCCGTGCGTCTGCACCCCGAGGTTGCCGCCACGGTCAACATCGAGGTTGTTTCCGCCTGAGCCTGGCTCTCGCCGAAGCGATGAGAAGGGGCCGCACTCCCGGTCGGGGGTGCGGCCCCTTTCTCGTGCCGCCGCTGACTCGGCCAGAGCGCTGTTTCACGTGAAACAGCCTGTTTCACGTGAAACGGTCAGCGCGTCGCGCCGGTGACGACCCAGCGGCCGGAGCGCGTACGCCACCACAGCGTCAGCAAGCGCATGGTCATCATCAATGTCATGGCCCCCCACAGCGCGGTGAGCCCGCCGCCGAGCGTCGGGACGAGAAGCGCGGCAGGAGTGAAGACCGCCAGGGTGAGAAGCATCGCCCAGGCGAGGTACGGACCGTCCCCCGCGCCCATCAGCACACCGTCCAGGACGAAGACCACGCCGCAGATCGGCTGGGACAGCGCCACGATCACCAGCGCGGGCAGTGCGGCGTCCTTGACGGTGGCGTCACCGGTGAACAGAGGCAGGAACGCCGGCCGGGCCAGCACCACCAGAAGGCCCAGGAGGACTCCGACAGCGATGCCCCACTCGACCATCCTGCGGCAGGCTTCCCGTGCGCCTCGCGTGTCACCGGCTCCCAGGTAGCGCCCGATGATGGCCTGTCCGGCGATGGCGATCGCGTCGAGGGCGAAGGCCAGCAGGCTCCACAAGGACAGGATGATCTGATGGGCCGCGATGTCTGCGTCCCCGAGACGAGCCGCCACGGCCGTGGCGATCATGAGGATCGCCCGCAGGGAGAGGGTACGCACGAGCAACGGCACTCCGGCCTGTGCCGAGGCCCTGATTCCGGCGGCGTCCGGGCGCAGGGACGCGCCGTGTCGGCGTGCTCCGCGGACGACCACCCCGAGGTACACCGCGGCCATACCGAGCTGGGCGATCACGGTGCCCCAGGCGGATCCCGCGATGCCGAGTCCGGCGCCGTAGACGAGCCCGACATTGAGCACGGCGTTGGCGACGAAACCCGCGACGGCCACGTAGAGCGGAGTGCGGGTGTCCTGCAGTCCCCGCAGGACACCGGTCGAGGCGAGCACGACGAGCATGGCCGGGATGCCGAGCGAGGAGATCCGCAGATACGTGACGGCATAAGGGGCGGCGGTGTCCGAGGCGCCGAAGAGGTCCACCAGGGACGGGGCCGTGGGCAGGATGACGGCGATGACTGCGGCGCCGAGCAGCAGCGCCAGCCAGATGCCGTCCATACCCTGGCGGATGGCGGCCCCCAGATCGCCCGCCCCGACGCGCCGGGCGACGGCCGCGGTGGTGGCGTAGGCGAGGAAGACGAAGATGCTGACGGCTGTGGTCAGCAGGGCCGAGGCGATGCCGAGTCCGGCCAGTTGTGCAGTACCGAGATGGCCGACGATGGCGCTGTCGGCCATGACGAAGAGGGGCTCGGCGACGAGCGCGCCGAAGGCCGGGACGGCCAGCGCGACGATCTCGCGGTCGTGCCGGCGCCGGGCGGTGCGGGAGCGCGCGGGGGCCTGTGTCATGAGCACCAATCTAATCGTCCACAGGTAAGAGATGCAAAGCTTCAGCAACCCTTACTTCTCTCGCCGTCCGGTGTGCTCTTGTGTGCGGTCGGAAGTGATCTTGATCCGGCTGGGAAAGTTTTTCTTCTGCACAGCCCGTGGATGGCAAAGTGGCAGGTCAGAAAGGTGTCCGCAGCTGCATCGAGGGCTTGTTCACAGGGCTGTCCACCGGGTCGTGCACAGCTTTCGAGGAGTTGTCCACAGCATCTGGCCAGTCGTCCACATGGCCTGTGGATAACCAGATTGGCTGACGGTGCCCGCGGGCCTACGGTGGTCCGGCGCCTGCTCCGTCCGACGGCTTGTGAACCATCACAAAACCGACGCTTCAGAACCGGAGTTGGGCGTCTTATTTGTCAGTGCCGTGCCGTAGAAATGACGGGCACGGCGAGGTCCGCTCGGCGGACGGGAGGAGGTGGCTCGGTGAGCATTTCCGAGCCCTTGGACGACCCGTGGGCCGACAGCGGTCCCAGCGATCGTCTGCCCGCCTCCCGCCGTCGCGGTGACAGCGGCAGGAGCCGTGACGACCAGCACGAGCGCGGCCGGGACGACGGAGCGTGGGACGGCGCCGGGCCGTCCGCGTTCGAGCGGGTGCCTCCGCAGGACCTGGAGGCCGAGCAGTCCGTGCTCGGCGGCATGCTGCTGTCCAAGGACGCCATCGCGGACGTCGTCGAGATCCTCAAGGGCCACGACTTCTACAAACCGGCCCACGAGACGATCTACCAGGCGATCCTCGACATCTACGCCAAGGGCGAGCCGGCCGACCCCATCACGATCGCCGCCGAGCTCACCAAGCGCGGTGAGATCAACAAGGTCGGCGGTGCGTCGTACCTGCACACGCTCGTCCAGACCGTGCCCACGGCGGCGAACGCCGCCTACTACGCGGAGATCGTGCACGAGCGTGCCGTCCTGCGCCGCCTCGTGGAGGCCGGTACCCGGATCACGCAGATGGGGTACGCGGCCGACGACGACGTGGACGAGATCGTCAACCGCGCCCAGGCCGAGATCTACGCCGTCACCGAGCAGCGCACGAGCGAGGACTACCTGCCGCTCGGCGACATCATGGAGGGCGCGCTCGACGAGATCGAGGCGATCGGGTCGCGCAGCGGCGAGATGACCGGTGTGCCGACGGGGTTCACCGACTTCGACTCGCTCACCAACGGGCTGCACCCGGGCCAGATGATCGTCATCGCCGCCCGTCCCGCGATGGGCAAGTCGACGCTCGCGCTGGACTTCGCCCGGGCCGCCTCCATCAAGAACAATCTGCCGAGTGTCATCTTCTCGCTCGAGATGGGACGCAACGAGATCGCGATGCGTCTGCTGTCCGCCGAGGCCCGGGTCGCCCTGCACCACATGCGGTCCGGCACGATGACGGACGACGACTGGACGCGTCTGGCCCGCCGGATGCCGGACGTATCGGCCGCGCCGCTCTACATCGACGACTCCCCGAACCTGTCGATGATGGAGATCCGCGCCAAGTGCCGCCGGCTCAAGCAGCGTAACGATCTGAAGCTGGTGGTCATCGACTATCTCCAGCTGATGCAGTCCGGCGGGTCCAAGCGCGCCGAGAGCCGTCAGCAGGAGGTCTCGGACATGTCCCGTAACCTCAAGCTGCTGGCCAAGGAGCTGGAGATCCCCGTCATCGCGCTCTCCCAGCTGAACCGTGGTCCCGAGCAGCGCACCGACAAGAAGCCCATGGTGTCCGACCTGCGTGAGTCCGGATCCATCGAGCAGGACGCCGACATGGTGATCCTGCTGCACCGCGAGGACGCCTACGAGAAGGAGTCGCCGCGCGCGGGCGAGGCGGACCTGATCGTGGCCAAGCACCGAAACGGTCCGACGGCGACCATCACGGTCGCCTTCCAGGGTCACTACTCGCGGTTCGTGGACATGGCGCAGACCTGACCCGCCGGTCAGGGGAAAACGGTTCGACGCGTGGTGTGGGGCCCGATGGACTGAGGGCATGACGACACCTCAGGAAGAGTTGCTTCCCACCACCCGCCGCGCGTTGCTGCACCGGATCGCCGTCGCCCAGGCCGAAGGGCGGGCGCCGTCGCTCGTCGCCGCGGTGGTGCGGGACGGACGAACCGTGTGGCACGGCGCGCGGACGTCGGTCGACGGGCACGGGCCGGACGAGAACGTGCAGTACCGGATCGGCTCGATCACCAAGACCTTCACCGCCGTTCTGGTGCTGCGGCTGCGCGACGAGGGCGTGCTCGACCTCGGAGACCGGCTGGAGAAGCACCTGCCGGGCACGGGAGCGGGGGACGCCACGATCGCCGGGCTCCTCGCCCACACCGGCGGGCTGGCCGCCGAGTCTCCCGCGCCGTGGTGGGAACGGACCCCCGGCTCCCTGCGCCCCGAGCTGGCCGATGTCCTGGGCGAGCAGCCTCTTCTGCATCCGGTGGGCCGTCGGCACCACTACTCGAATCCCGGTTACACCCTCCTCGGCGCGCTGGTCGAGCGCCTGCGCGGGGCGCCGTGGGAGGACGTGCTGCGGCGGGAGGTCCTGCAGCCGCTGGGCCTGGACCGTACGACCACGCGTCCGCAGGCGCCCCATGCCGGCGGCTGGGCCGTGCATCCGTGGGCCGACGTGATGCTGCCGGAGCCCGCCGAGGACCTCGGACTGATGGCCCCGGCCGGTCAGCTCTGGTCCACCACCGGGGACCTGGCACGGTTCGCCGCCTTCCTGGCGGGGGGCGACGACAAGGTGCTGAGCAGCGAGACGGTGCGGGAGATGCGGACACCCGCGGCCCCGGCCGAGGCGGCGGACGTCGCGGACGGTGTGACGTACGGACTGGGTCTGCAGATCCAGTACCGGGACGGCCGGCTGCTCGTGGGTCACTCCGGTTCCCTGCCGGGCTTCCTGGCCAACCTCACCATCGGTGTCGAGGACGACGTGGCGGCGGTCGTGCTGACCAACTGCACGTCGGGGCCGCTGACGGCCGGGGTGGGTGCCGACCTCGTACGGATCGTCGCGGAGGCCGAACCGCGGATCCCGGAGCCGTGGCGGCCGCTGCCGGACGTCGACGCCTCCGCGCTGGAGTTGGCGGGGCCCTGGTACTGGGGCACCCATGCCTTCGCGCTGCGGCTGACACCCGCCGGGGGAGTCTCGCTGGAGCCGCTGTCGGGCCAGGGCCGGCGCTCACGCTTCCGGGCGAACGGCGACGGCACCTGGACGGGGCTTGAGGGTTACTACGCCGGTGAGCTGCTGCGGGCCGTGCGGCGTGCGGACGGGACCGTGAGTCATCTGGACCTCGGGTCGTTCGTCTTCACGCGCGTGCCCTATGACGAAGGCGCCTCCGTGCCGGGAGGCGTGGACCCGGAGGGCTGGCGAGGCATCGGCTAGGTCTCGCCGACGGTCCCGGGGCCTGCGCCGTTCCACGTGAAACAGCGCAGGCCCCGGCGCGCCGTGTTCAGAGCCCGAGCTTGAAGCCCGTGTGAGAGGCCGAGAATCCGAGGCGTTCGTAGAAGCGGTGGGCGTCCGCGCGGGTCTTGTCCGAGGTGAGCTGGACCAGTTGGCAACCCTGCCGACGGGATTCCGCGATCGCCCACTCGATGAGCTGGGTGCCCAGGCCGCTGCCCCGCTCGTCGGCGTGGACGCGTACGCCTTCGATGATCGAGCGTGTCGCGCCGCGCCGGGAGAGTCCGGGGACGACGGTCAGCTGGAGCGTGCCCACGACACGCCCCTCGCGGACGGCGACGACCAGGTGCTGGTGGGGGTCGGCGCGGAGCCGCTCGAATGCGGCGAGGTAGGGACTCAGGTCATCCGGTGACTCGCGCTGGGCGCCCAGGGGGTCGTCGGCGAGCATCGCGACGACCGCGGGGATGTCGTCCTCGGTGGTGCGACGTATTTCGAGATCTCCCATGACCGCACCCTATGCAGGGAATCCACCGGCGCGGAGGTGATCCGAGCCGGCTTCGGTCATGCGGGCACCGGGGCCTTGAGTGTTTCCACCGCCCGGACCAGCGGAGCCAGTTCGGGGTTCCTGGCCGCCTCGTCGAGAGCCTCGCGCAGGGCGGCGTCGTTGGTGGGTCGCGCCGCGTCCAGCAGCTTCAGGCCCTCTGCGGTGACGTTGGTGTAGATGCCGCGACGGTCGGTGGGGCACAGGTAGCGCTCGAGCAGACCTCGGTCCTCGAGGCGGGTGACCAGCCGGGTGGTGGCGCTCTGGCTGAGGACCACGGCGTCGGCGACCTGCTTCATCTGCAGGTGGCCTCCGTCACCGTCGTGCTGCCGGCTGAGCACGTCGAGCAGGGAGTACTCCCGCACGCTCAGGTCGTGCCCGGACTGCAGGGCGCGCTCGATATGGGCCTCGATCCTCCCGTGCAGCAGGGAAAGGGCGCACCAGCCCTGGGAGAGGGCGGTGAGCGCGGGGTCCGTCGCTGTCATGTGGTTCCTCCGTCCCGGAGCGGCTGAGTCAAGGGTAGACCAGCGGCGCAATTTCTGGCGCTTGCACATAGCCAGCGTCTGCAACTATTGTGAACGCACGCAAAGCGCTCCTGCAATCGTCTGGGAAGGTGCATCCCCCATGCCTCTCGCGCTACTGGCCCTCGCGATCGGGGCCTTCGGGATCGGAACGACCGAGTTCGTGATCATGGGCTTGCTGCCCGAGGTCGCGAGCGACTACGGGGTCTCCATCCCCACCGCCGGTCTCCTGGTGACCGGCTACGCACTCGGCGTGATGTTCGGCGCCCCGCTGATGACCGTGCTCGGCACCAAGCTGCCGCGCAAGCGGATGCTGATGCTGCTGATGGGTCTGTTCATCGTCGGCAACCTGCTCTCCGCCCTCGCCCCCGCGTTCTCCGTCATGCTGATCGGGCGGGTGATCGCCTCTCTCGCCCACGGTGCCTTCTTCGGTATCGGCTCGGTCGTCGCGGCCGACCTGGTCGCCCCGCACAAGAAGGCCGGGGCGATCGCGATGATGTTCACCGGTCTGACCGTCGCCAACGTCGTGGGCGTCCCCCTGGGCACGCTGGTCGGCCAGTCGGCCGGCTGGCGCGTCACGTTCGCTCTCGTCGCCGCGCTCGGCGTCATCGGCCTGGCCGGCGTCGCCAAGCTGGTTCCCGAGGTGCCCAGGCCGGAAGGCGTGCGACTGCGGCACGAGCTCGCCGCCTTCAAGAACGCCCAGGTGCTCCTGGCGATGGCGATGACCGTCCTCGGTTTCGGCGGCGTCTTCGCGGCCATCACCTACATCGCGCCGATGATGACGCACGTCACGGGCTTCGCCGACGGCTCGGTCACCTGGCTGCTGGTCCTCTTCGGACTGGGCATGGTCGGTGGCAACCTCGTCGGCGGCCGGTTCGCCGACCGCGCCCTGATGCCCATGCTGTACGTCTCGCTGGGCGCTCTGGCCGTCGTTCTCGCCCTCTTCACGCTCACCGCGCACAACAAGGCCACGGCGGCCGTGACGATCGTCCTGATCGGCGCTCTGGGCTTCGCCACCGTGCCGCCGCTGCAGAAGCGCGTCCTCGACCATGCGCACGGCGCCCCGACGCTGGCCTCGGCCGTGAACATCGGCGCCTTCAACCTCGGCAACGCGCTGTCCGCCTGGCTCGGCGGTGTCGTCATCGCCGCCGGCTTCGGCTACACCGCGCCCAACTGGGTCGGTGCCGCCCTCGCCGCCGCGGCCCTGGTCCTCGCCCTCGTCTCGGCCGCCATCGAGCGGCGCGACGGCGCACCCGGCGCGGTCGTCGCGGGCTCCCTGCCCAGCGAGCACCGGACCCCCGTGACCCACTGAACCACCCGGGCAACCGGGTCGCCGCGACGCGGGGCCAGGGCCGTTCCCGAGATCAGCGGCTCCCTCCCGCCTCGTTCCGACGAGGCGCAGCACCACCGCAAGAAACCAAGGAGAAACCCACCATGACCACGACCACCAGTTCCGCCGTCGTCCCGCTGTCCACCCAGGACGCCGAAAGCCTCGTCGTGGCGGCCCACCGCGCCGCCGAGACCGCCGGGGTCACCGTCAGCGTCACCGTCCTCGACGCCGGTGGTCATCTGCTCGCCTTCCGGCGGGACGACCGCGCCGTGCTGATCTCCGGGGAGACCAGCACCCGCAAGGCCTACACGGCGCTCCAGCTGGACGCCCCGACCGCCGGCCTCGTCGACGCCGTGCAGCCCGGCGGCCCCTTCCACACCCTGCCCACCGCACTCGACCGGCCGCTGCTGTTCATCGCGGGTGGCGTCCCGGTGCGCCGGAACGGCCGACTGGTCGGCGCGATCGGGGTCGGCGGTGGTGCGCCGGAGCAGGACCACGCCTTCGCCGTGGCCGCGGTGGACGCCCTCGCCTGAGGGCCCCGCCGCCCTGCCTCGCCGAGGTCAGCCCGCCGCCACGGTCAGGGGAGCGAACCGCCGGGTTCGGTCCCCGGGCAGCTCGGTGATCCCGTACGTCATGACCGCGTTGGAGGCGACCGGGGCGAGGCCGCGCTCGTTCGCCCACGCCAGCAGCTCTTCGTGCCGTACGTCGATGTCGGTGCGCAACGGCCGGTCGGTGCGGGCGGCCAGCGAGGTGACGAGCGCCTTGGCCGTCTCGGTGTCGCGGGCGATCAGGGGACCCACGACGTGGGTGTCCATGTTGGGCCAGGCGGCGGCGTAGCCGATGAGCCGGCCCGCCTCCTCCGCCACGTGCAGCCGGTCGGCGAAGGCGGGCAGGCGCGTGATGATGTGGGTGCGGTCGGCGCCGAAGACCTCCTCGTCCAGCCGGAGAATGGCGGTGAGGTCGTCCGCGGTGGCCGCCCGGGCGGCGATCCGTGGCTCGGGCCCACCAGGGGTGAAGTGCCCCCGCACCATCTCCGCCCGGCCCGTGCACTTGAAGCCGAGCTCCTCGTAGAGCGGGCGGCCGTTCGGGGTCGCGTGCAGCGTCAGGGGGGTGGTGCCCTGCGCCGAGACGACGTGGCGCATCAGCCGGCGTCCCACGCCCTGGCGGGCATGTCGCTCGGCGACCAGCACCATGCCGACGGCCGCGAGGGACGGCCGCTCGACCGGCCCGTACTCGGTGACGGTGCAGGCGGTGACGAGACCGCCACCGGGGTCGTCGATGCCGTATCCCTTCCCGGCGGTGAGAAGGAAGCCCCACTTGTGTTCCTCGCGTGGCCACCCCCGGTCCTCGGACAAGTCGGCGCAGGCGGAGAGATCGCGGAGCGTCAGACGGCGGATCGGCAAGGAGGAGAGGGAAGGAGTCACCACGCAGGTCAGGCTGGCCGACGGGGGCCGTCCGCGTCCACCTCTTTGCGGTGGGACGGATGACCTTTTGGCCATGTCATGGCAGAGAGTACGGCGCCGCGGCACCTGGTGGACGTCTCGCGTTCGGCGTCAGCCGAGATCGGGGGCGTGCATCGCACGCACGCCTTCGATGTTGCCGTCCAGGTAGTGCCGCAACGACAGCGGTACGAGGTGGACGGAGGCGATGCCGACCCGGGTGAACGGCACCCGGACGATCTCGTACTCGCCGGCGGGCTCGTCCATCTCGGGACCGTGCCGCAGCGCCGGATCCATGGACTCCAGGCGGCAGACGAAGAAGTGCTGCACCTTCACACCGGTCGCCCCACCGTCCTCACCGATGTGCTCCACGGTGTCCACGAAGCAGGGAACCACGTCGGTGATCTTTGCGCCCAGTTCCTCGTGCACCTCGCGGTGCAGGGCGTCGACGACAGTCGTGTCCTCCGGCTCGACCCCGCCTCCGGGAGTGACCCAGTAGGGGTCGACGCCGGGCTTGGTGCGCTTGATCAGAATCAGGTCGCCGCCGTCCAGGAGGACGGCGCGCGCGGTGCGCTTGACCACGGGTCGGACGGTCATGGGAGAAATGTGGCCCGGCTGGTTCCACGTGAAACATCGCGGCATGCCCGTTTGCTCAGTTCCAGTGGCCCGCCGCGTGCAGCAGCCACTCATGGGCCCGGGCGATGTGCGGCATCGCCAGCGTGCCGGTGCGCACCACCAGGAAGTACGTCCGCAGCGGCGGCACCGCCGGATCGTGCAGGGCGACGACGTCCCCGCGTGCCAGAGCATCGCCGCACAGGTAGCGGGGCAGCACCGCGAGCCCCGCGCCCGCGATCACGCAGGTGAGCACCGCGCGCAGGTCGGGAACGACGACGGTGCCCGGAGCGGCCGGGCAGGTGTCGAAGACGGACGCCCAGTACCGGGTGACGAAGGGCAGAGACTCGTGCACCTCGACGACGGGCGCGTGCGCCAGGTCCGCTGCCGAGGTGCGGCGGGGCTTCCCGGCACCGGTCTGCGCGGCCCAGCGGGGCGCGGCCACCAGCACGTGTTCCTCGTCGCAGAGCGGAGTCGCCGTGAGCAGGGCGCCGCGTGGCCGGGCGGTGCCGATGGCCAGATCATGATGTCCGGCGGCCAGGCCCTCCAGTGCCTCCTCGGCGTTCCCGAAGGTGGCGCGCAGCGCGAAGCCCTGCCCGTCCTTGCCGGTGAGCTCCGTGAGCGCGGGCAGCGCCCGCTCGGCGGTGAACTCGGGAGGTCCGGCGAGGTGCAGGGTCCGGACCGGGGACTCGTCGTCCACCCCGGTCTCGGCGATCTCCACCAGGGCGTCGAGGTGCGGGGCGGCCTTGTGGGCGAGTTCGTCGCCGATGGTCGTGGGCGTCACGCCACGGGCCTGCCGCAGGAACAAGGGCCGGCCCAGTTGCCGCTCCAGGGTCCGGATCTGAGAGGTGACCGCGGGCTGGGAGAGACCGAGCAGGGCGGCGGCCCGGGTGAAGGAACCGGCCCGGTGCACGGTCACGAACGTGCGCAGCAAGGCCAGATCCACGGAAAGACCCTCCCCTTCTCCGCCGTTCCCGACACCCCTGCCGCGCTCAACTATAAATATGTCGATAGGTCGCTGTCGCTACCGTGATTGGACACTGACACTGAGTCAACTAGCCTTGTGGGCGCGGTTCTTCGCGCGCAGAACCGAAAGGACGGTCCGAGCCACGAGGGGGGAGGCTCGGACCGTCCGTCGTGTCCGGCCGGACACCGTCCGGCGTGCGTGCGGGGGAGATCAGTCCGCCGAGAGCTCCAGCGCGCGCAGCAGATCCGCCACCAGGTCGTCGGGATCCTCCGCGCCGACCGAGAGGCGGACGAAGCCCTCCGGTACCGCGTCGCCGCCCCAGCGTCCGCGCCGCTCGGCCGTGGACCGCACTCCGCCGAAGCTCGTCGCGTCGTCGACGAGACGCAGGGCGTCGAGGAAACGGTCGGCACGCGCGCGCGAGGGCAGCGTGAAGGAGACGACGCACCCGTAGCGCCGCATCTGCCGCGAGGCGACCTCGTGCGAGGGGTCGTCGGGCAGTCCCGGGTACCGCAGGCCGGTCACCTCGGGCCGCTCCCGCAGGGCCTCGGCCACCTTCAGCGCGGTGGCGTTCTGCCGGTCGACGCGCAACTGGAGGGTGGCGATCGAACGGTGCGCGAGCCAGGCCTCCATGGGCCCGGGGATCGCGCCGACGATCTTGCGCCAGCGCCGTACGGCGGCCATGGCCTCGGAGTCGCGGCCGGTGACGTACCCCAGCAGGATGTCGCCGTGGCCGGTCAGCTGCTTGGTCCCGCTGGCCACGGAGAAGTCGGCACCGAGCTCCAGCGGGCGCTGTCCGAGCGGCGTGGCGAGCGTGTTGTCGACGGCGACCAGGGCGCCGCGCGCGTGTGCCGCCTCGACGAGCCGCCGGACGTCGCACACGTCGAGGCCCGGGTTCGAGGGCGTCTCGATCCACAGCAGCTTCGCCCCGTCCAGGAGGCCGAGCTGGGCGTCGCCGCCGGTCGGGGCGGTGCGCACCTCGATGCCGTACGTCTCCAGCTGGGCACGGACCAGGGGCAGCGCCTGGTAGCCGTCGTCAGGCAGCACGGCCACGTCCCCGGCGCGCAGCTGGGAGAAGAGCACCGAGGAGATCGCGGCCATGCCCGAGGCGAACACGAGCGTCTCGGCGTCGTCCCGCCCGGGTGCCTCCAGCTCGCCGATGGCGCGCTCGAGGTGGGTCCAGGTGGGGTTCTCGTCGCGGCCGTAGGTGTACGGGCCGGTGGGGTCGCCCGGGAGGTGGAAGTGCGCGGCGAACACGGGGCCGGGCAGGGTCGGCTCGTGCTTGACCGGTTCGGGCAGCCCCGCGCGCACCGCGCGCGTGCCGTCACCGGCGCCGGCGGACGTGTCCGCGCCCGGCGCTCCCCCGTGTTCGACAGCGGAATCGTTCATGCCGCCCGTCCCTTCATATGCTCGCGTACCGCGGTGAGCAGTCCGTTGCTCGCCGCCTCCACCATCTCAAGGCACTCCTCGAAGCCGTCCGCGCCCCCGTAGTAGGGATCCGGTACGTCGAGGTCACCGCCGTCGGCAGCGGGGTCGTACGACCGCAGCAGCCGTACCTTCGCCGCGTCCCGCTCCGTGGGCGCCAGCCGCCGCAGCACCCGGAGGTGGCCCGCGTCGAGGGCGACGACGAGGTCGAGGTGCGCGAACCAGGACGGGTGGAACCGGCGGGCCGTGTGGTCGAGTCCGTAGCCGTTCTCCGTCAGGACGGCGACGGTGCGCGGGTCGGCGCCCTCGCCCTCGTGCCATCCGTCGGTGCCGGCGCTGTCGGCCTCGACGAGGTCCTCGAGCCCGGCCTCCGCCACACGCGCGTGGAAGACGGCCTCGGCCATCGGGGAGCGGCAGATGTTTCCCGTGCACACGAAGCAGACGCGGTAGGTCATGGGGCTCAGTCCTTGTCGGGCAGGAAGGCGTTGAGGGCCCAGGACACGACCGAGATGATCAGGCCGCCCAGGACGGCGGTCCAGAAGCCGTCGACGTGGAAGCTCAGGTCGAGTCCGTCGGCCACCCACGACGTGAGCAGCAGCATGAGGGCGTTGACCACCAGGGTGAACAGGCCGAGGGTGAGGACGAACAGCGGGAAGGTCAGCACCTGCACGATCGGCTTTACCAGCATGTTCACCAGCCCGAACACCAGGGCGACGACGATCAGCGTGGCAGCCTTCTCGCCGGTGCTGCCGCCGGTCAGGGTGATCTTGTCGAGCAGCCACACGGCGACCGCCAGGGCGCCCGCGTTGGCGACCGTCTTGACTAGGAAATTCTTCATGTGTCTGATCGTGGCAGACGCGATCGGAAGCGAACGGCGAGGCAGGGGCGGGCGAGGCGATGAAGGCATTCCGGCTGGACGAACTGGAGGCGGAGCGTGCCGCCAACGACGGTGCTTACCTGCAGTTCCTGCGCGAGCGGAACATGTCGGTAGGTCTGTACGCGCTCGACGCGGGCACGGCGGATCCGCAGAAGCCGCACGAGCAGGACGAGGTGTACTTCGTGGTCAGCGGCCGCGCCTCGATCACCGTCGGTCTGGAGACCACCGAGGTCGCCCGCGGAAGCGTGGTGTACGTGCCGGCGGGAGTCGCCCACAAGTTCCACCACATCAGCGAGGACCTCAGGGTGCTCGTGGTGTTCTCTCCGCCCGAGAGCTGAGCCGCGGCCCCGGGGTTCCCTAGGGGATCGGTCAGGGGGAGACAAGGGGTACGAGGGCCCTGCGGGCGCCCTGGCGGCCCTAGCATCGAGTGCAGGACATCAGGATTCCCATCGGGATCCCGGGGCCGAAGGACCCGGCACTCGGACGGGCGGAAAGGTAAGGACGAGGGCGATGCGAGAGATCTTCACGGGACTGCCGTGGTGGGTGAAGTGGATCGCGGTGCCGGTCATCGCCCTGGTCGTCTTCGGCGGGCTGATCGCCAGTGTGGTCGGCTTCGTGATCGGACTGCTGTTCAAGCTGCTGCTGTTCGTGGCGCTGGTCGGTGGGGTGATCTACGTGGTCCGCAAGTTCATGGCGGGTTCCTCGTCACGCAGCGACTGGTGAGAACCGTGGGACACCGGTGGCGGTAACAGGAACCACCGGTTCCCTCGCGCGAGGGAAGTTTCCCGGACGGACCGTCGGCACGCGGTGACCGGCGGTTAGAGTCCGGAACTCCACGCGGGGGCGACCCCGCGAGCGGCGTACACCCCACCCGTGTTTCCCGCACGGGCTGCCCCCTCGCGTTCCGGGAGTGACCCTTGGCCACGGCTGACACCGCATTCGTACCGCCGCGCGCACTGCCCGTGCAGCCTTCGGCGCCCAGGACGCCCCCCGCCCCCGCCGTGCCGCCGTCCGCGGACCCGCCCACGGTGACTCTCATCGGCTCGGTGCAGCGCGCGATGCGCCTTCTGGAGTGCGTCGCGGAGCACGAGTACGGCGCTCCCGCCAAACAGCTGGCCCGTGAGACGAGGCTGGCGCTGCCCACGGCGTACCACCTGCTGCGCACCCTGGTGCACGAGGGATACCTGCGCCGCGACAAGGGGTTGTTCTTTCTCGGGGAGGCGGCCGAGCGGCTGAGCAGCAGCGGGGCCGAGCAGAAACGTCGCAGCACGGTCGTCGACGCGCTGGCGCGCTGGCGCGACGCCATCGGCGTTCCCGTCTACTACGCCATGTACCGCGACGGTGAGATCGAGGTCATGTGCGTCTCCGACACCCCGGGCAATCCCGCGGTGGAGGAGTGGGCCGACTTCCGTGAGACCGGCCATGCCCACGCCATCGGACAGTGCCTGTTGTCGCAGCTGGACGAGGACGCCCGCCGCGATCACCTGGACCGCTATCCGGTGAACCCCGTGACGCCGTACACGGTGCGTGACGGGGTCAGTCTGATGAAACGACTGGAGCGCACGCGGCGGATGACGCCGGTGACCGAACGCCAGGAGTACGCCCTGGGGACGGTGTGCGCGGCCATCCCGATCACCATCGGCACCACGGCCGCGACGATGGGCCTCTCCCTGCCCGCCCACCAGGCCGACCGGCTGCTGCCCGCGGCGCAGCGTCTGCAGAACGAAATGGGCCGGCTTCTGGGGTCACTCGCGATCTCTATCAGTATCTGAAAACTCACTCCTTGTGATCTGGTGTGTACGTTGAGCAAGATGCCACCAGTGTAAGAGGTTTGATTCCCGGACAGTCGACGGCGAATGACGGGGTAGGCGATGGGCGAGTCCGTACAGGCAGAGGTCATGATGAGCTTTCTCGTGTCCGAGGAGCTCTCATTCCGCATCCCGGTGGAGCTGCGTTACCAGACGTGTGATCCCTACGCGGTGCGGCTGACCTTCCATCTGCCTGGCGATGCCCCGGTGACCTGGGCCTTCGGCCGGGAGTTGCTGGTCGACGGGGTGGGCACGCCGTGCGGCGACGGTGACGTGCGTATCGCACCCGTCGATCCCGGGCCGCTGGCCGAGGTGCTGATCCGTCTCCAGGTCGGCAGCGACCAGGCGCTGTTCCGCTCCTCGGCGGCGCCGCTCGTGGCGTTTCTGGACCGGACCGACAAGCTGGTGCCGCTGGGTCAGGAAGGCGCGCTCGCCGACTTCGACGCACACCTCGACGAGGCACTGGACCGCATCCTTGCGGAGGAGCAGAGCGCGGGCTGAACCGTTACGGCGACCAAGGCGGTGGCGTAACGCTTCGTCAGGTCGCCCGCCTCTGCAGTAACGGTTCTTCAGGTGAGGTGGCCGGTCGTGCGAGGGTGCCCCCGCACGGCCCCGGCCGACTCAGCGCTTGCGGCGGCGGCCCCGTCCACCACGCGCCGGTGCCACGGCACCGGGGTCCCGCGCGCCGGTCCGCCCTGCCGGACGGTCGGCCGAGACGACCAGGGCCGCGAGGGCGGTGGTGACCGGCACGGAGGCCACCAGGCCGATCGATCCCACCAGCGTGCGCACGATCTCCTCCGCGACCAGCTCACTGTTGGCAACCGTCCCCACGCTGCTCTGCGCGATCGAGAACAGCAGCAGCAGCGGCAGCGCGGCGCCCGCGTACGCGAGGACGAGGGTGTTGACGACGGAGGCGATGTGGTCGCGTCCGATGCGGATGCCCGCGCGGTACAGACCGCGCCAGCCCATCGTGCGATTGGCCTCGTGCAGCTCCCAGACCGCCGACGTCTGGGTGACCGTCACGTCGTCGAGGACACCGAGCGAGCCGATGATGACCCCGGCGAGCAGAAGGCCGCTCATGTCGATCGACGGATACAGGCCGTGGATCAGGCCGGTGTTGTCGTCCGTGTTGCCGGTGAGGGCGGCCCACCCGATGAACAGGGACCCCAGGACACCGATCAGCAGCAGCGAGACCAGGGTCCCGAGCACCGCAACGGAGGTTCGCGCCGACAGCCCGTGGCACAGATACAGCGCGATGAGCATGATGGCGCTGGCCCCGGTCACGGCCACGAGCAGCGGGTTCGAGCCCTGGAGGATGGCGGGCAGGATGAAGAAGTTGAGCAGCAGGAAGCTGATGGCCAGCGAGACCAGGGCCATCAGACCCCGCAGCCGGCCGACGACCACGACGGCGAGGGCGAAGATGCCCGCGAGCAGGGCCATCGGGAACCCGCGATCGATGTCGGTCACCGAGTACTGCAGGTCCTTCGGCGCGGAGGGCTCGTAGGCGACCACCACCTTCTGACCCTCGTGCAACTGGCGTGTCTGGTCCGGCTGCACGATCTCCGTGAAGGTGCGGCCCTTGTCCTTGCCGGTGTCGACACGGATCGTCGCCCGCTTGCAGTCGCCGTTCGCCTGCTGCACCGCGGAGGAGCCCTCGGCCGTGGACGTGTCGCCGGTCGGGGGAACGCCGGAGGCGTTGACGGACGTGCAGCTCAGCCTGTCCACCGTGGTGACCGTGGCCTGCTGTGTCTGCCGGTCGAAGCCGACTCCGGTGCGCTCGTGCGGTGGCGCACCGCCCGGCCAGAGCACGGCGAGCCCGACCACCACCGCCGCGGCGAAGGGAATGAGGACCGCCGCGATGACCTTCCGCAGGTGCCGGGAGACGGGCGCCGCGGGGCCGTGACCGTGTCCGTTCGAGTGACCGTGCCCCCCGCTGCCACCGTGTCCGCCGTTGCCGGTGCGCTCCTCACCGGCGGCGTACGGGCCGCCTGGGGCATGGCCTTCCGCTCGCCCGTCGCCTGCTTGCGCGCCCGGGCCGCGGCGAGGTTCGTGCGGCGGGTAGGGAGGGTGCTGGGTCGTGGTCACGGACCGATCATCGCAAGAGAACGAGGGGGGCCCTCTGTTCACCGCGCCCGGATTGACGCTAGCGTGGGGGCACCTTTGTACACGCGGGAGCTCGGAGCACCGGGCTGAGAGGGCGCTGACCTCCGTCCCTGCGATGTTTCACGGGAAACATCACCGAAGTCGAGTGATGTTGCCCACGAGGCGTCGTCAGACGGAAACCGCTGCGTCGACCGCTGAACCTGTTACCGGGTAATGCCGGCGTAGGGAGTAGGTCTCATGACCATCAAGGACGCACGCACGCCTGCCTCCACCCACAACTCCGTCGAGGCGGAGTCCGCGGAGGCCGGGAAGTCCATCGGCTGGCACAAGGCGTACGTCGAGGGCTCGCGCCCCGACCTGCGGGTGCCGGTCCGTCAGGTGCACCTCACCAACGGGCAGTCGGTCACGCTCTACGACACATCGGGCCCGTACACCGATCCACTCGTCGACACAGACGTCCGCAGGGGGCTGCCGCCGCTGCGGGAGAACTGGGTCATCGCCCGCGGCGACACGGAGGAGTACGCGGGCCGCCCCGTCCGTCCCGAGGACGACGGGATCAAGCACACCTCACCGCGCGGTGGCCTGCGCAATCTGGACGCGGTCTTCCCCGGGCGTCCGCGTCAGCCGCGCCGGGGCAGGAACGGCACGGCGGTGACGCAGCTCGCGTACGCACGCCGGGGTGAGATCACGCCCGAGATGGAGTACGTGGCCGTCCGGGAGAACGTCTCGCCGGAGGTGGTCCGTGAGGAGATCGCCGCCGGGCGGGCCGTGCTGCCGGCCAACGTCAACCACCCGGAGATCGAGCCGATGATCATCGGCAAGCGGTTCCTGGTGAAGGTGAACGCCAACATCGGCAACTCGGCGGTGACCTCCTCCATCGAGGAGGAGGTCGAGAAGATGACCTGGGCGACCCGCTGGGGCGCCGACACGGTCATGGACCTGTCCACCGGTCGCAACATCCACACCACCCGCGAGTGGGTGCTCCGCAACTCCCCCGTGCCCATCGGCACCGTGCCGCTCTACCAGGCCCTGGAGAAGGTCGACGGCAGGGCCGAGGACCTGACCTGGGAGGTCTACAAGGACACGGTGATCGAACAGGCCGAGCAGGGCGTGGACTACATGACGGTCCACGCGGGCGTCCGGCTGGCCTACGTACCGCTCACCGCGAACCGCAAGACCGGCATCGTCTCGCGCGGCGGCTCGATCATGGCGGCCTGGTGCCTGGCGCACCACAAGGAGTCGTTCCTGTACGAGAACTTCGAGGAGCTCTGCGAGATCCTCGCCGCGTACGACGTCACGTACTCCCTCGGCGACGGCCTGCGACCGGGATCGATCGCGGACGCCAACGACGAGGCGCAGTTCGCCGAGCTGCGCACGCTCGGGGAACTCAACCGGATCGCCAAGCGTTTCCACGTACAGACCATGATCGAAGGCCCGGGGCACGTCCCGATGCACAAGATCAAGGAGAACATCGACCTTCAGCAGGAGATCTGCGATGAAGCTCCGTTCTATACGCTCGGCCCGCTGACGACGGACGTCGCACCGGCGTACGACCACATCACCTCCGGCATCGGTGCCGCGATGATCGCCTGGTGGGGCACGGCCATGCTCTGCTATGTCACGCCCAAGGAGCACCTGGGCCTGCCCAACCGTGACGACGTCAAGACCGGCGTCATCACCTACAAGATCGCCGCCCATGCCGCCGACCTCGCCAAGGGTCATCCGGGTGCGCAGCAGTGGGACGACGCGCTGTCGGACGCCCGTTTCGAATTCCGGTGGGAGGACCAGTTCAACCTGGCCCTCGACCCGGACACGGCACGGGAGTTCCACGACGAGACGCTGCCGGCCGAGCCCGCCAAGACGGCTCACTTCTGCTCGATGTGCGGGCCGAAGTTCTGCTCGATGAAGATCAGCCAGGACATCAACGAGCGGTTCGGTGGTGCGGCCGCCGCCGGAGCGTCTCCCGACGAGATCGCCGAGGGCATGCTGCAGAAGTCGAAGGAGTTCGCCGCCGGCGGGAACCGGGTGTATCTCCCGCTGGCCGACTGACACCGGGCCCCGGACGCACGCCGGGCGGTCCCTCGCCGGGCCGCCCGGCGTCATGAGGCGGGCCGGTCCCTGCGGCCGTTGCTGGTCGCCCTGTAGGCGACCGGTGCCGAATTGCAGCGCCTGCATCCCGGCGAAGGCCCGGGAGAGCGGAAGCAGGGCGGACCACCGGGCCCGACCTCTCCCCTCGGGGGCTCCGCCTCGGCAGACTGGGCCCATGACAGCCTCATCCCTGAGCAAGGGCGCCAATCTCGCCGTCGACTCCCCCGCGGTGTGTGTCGCACTGAGCTGGTCCGCCGGGCCGGGTGTGCCCGAGGTCGACGCCTCGGCGCTGCTGCTCACCTCGGCGGGACGCGTACGGGACGACGGCGACTTCGTCTTCTACAACCAGCCCCGGCACGCGTCCGGCGCGGTGCGGCACCTGGGGAAGGAGTCCGGGTCCGGGCCTGCTTCCGGAGCCATGACCGACAGCGTCGAGGTGGACCTGCACGCGCTGGAACCCGGCGTCGAGCGCATCGTCCTGTGCGCCTCCTCCGACGGCGGGACCTTCGGCCGGGTGCCGGGACTGTCGCTGCGGCTGCTGGACGCGGCCACCCGGACCGAGCTGGCCCGCTTCGACATGACGGCCGGTTCCGAGACCGCTCTGGTCGGCGGCGAGCTGTACCTGCGCCAGGGGCAGTGGAAGTTCCGGGCCGTCGGCCAGGGCTACGCCAGCGGACTCGCCGGTCTGGCCACCGACTTCGGCATCACCGTCGACGACGCTCCGACCGCCGTGCCCCCGACCGCCGTGTCCCCGGCCACCGTGTCCCCGGCCACCGTGTCCCCGACCGCCGTGTCCCCGACCGCCGTGTCCCCGACCGCCGTGTCCCCGGCCACCGTGTCCCCGGCCACCGTGGCCCCGCCCGCCCCGACGCCTCCCGTCACGCACGCCCCGCCCCCGCAGCCGGTTCCCCCGGTGCCGCCGGGTCTCTCCACGCCGTCCGCTCCGCCGGCCCCGCCCGCACCGGTGCCCCCGTCGGCGGCGGCGCCCGGCCCCCGGCTCACCAAGGGCGAAGAGCGCCTCCCCGTCGACATGCGCAAGCGGCTGTCCCTGCGCAAGGAGCAGGTCGCGGTCAGCCTGCGCAAGCACGGCGCCTCCGGTGTCACCGCGCGCGTCGTCCTGGTCCTGGACGCCTCCGGGTCCATGTCCTTCCTGTACTCCAAGGGCGTGGTGGCCGATGTGGTGGAACGCATGGCGGCCGTCGCCGCGCAGCTGGACGACGACGGCGAGATGCAGGCCTGGACCTTCGCGTCGAACCCGGCACGCCTGCCCGACCTGCGGCTGGGCGACCTCCCCGAGTGGCTGCGGCTGCACGTGCGGGTGGGGGAGGTGGGCCTCTTCCGCCGGGGAAGGAAGAAGGGGCTGCACGCCGACCAGGTCGACATGCGGGACGTCGGCATCCAGAACGAGGAGCAGAAGGTGATCGCCGAGGTCCGGGCCTTCGTCCGGGACAACCCGGCGCAGGCACCGACGCTGGTGCTGTTCTTCTCCGACGGCGGCGTCTACCGCAACAGCGAGATCGAGCGGGAGCTGCGGGAGGCGGTGGAGGAGCCGGTCTTCTGGCAGTTCGTGGGCCTCGGCCGGTCCAACTACGGGGTGCTCGAGCGGTTCGACACCCTGCCCGGCCGCCGCGTGGACAACGTCGGCTTCTTCGCGGTGGACGACATCGGCATCGTCCCCGACCAGGAGCTGTACGACCGCCTGCTGTCCGAGTTCCCCTCCTGGATCACCGCCGCCGGCCGGGCGGGCATTCTCTGACGTGCCCGCCCCGGCCGGTGGCTATTCCGGCCGGTGTTCCGGGCCGCCGAAGTCCGGGCTGCTGTAGTCCGGACTCGAGTAGCTCGGGCGCGGACTCTCCTGGCCGTCGCCGGGGCTCGTGAACCCCGGTCGGTCGTAGCCCAGGTGCGGCATCCGGCTCGCCGGTGCCGCCGGTCCCGTGCGGTGCAGCGCGACCGCCGCGTTCGGATCGGTGAGCGCCTCCCGCAGGAAGGGCAGGATGCCGCGCTCGAGCAGGGCGTCGTGCCAGGCTTCCCGGGCCCGGGTCACCTCCCCGTCGAGTTCGCCGTAGCGGCCGGACTCGGCGAAGGGCCGGTTGCGCAGTGCGGTGAGCAGCAGCCCCACGCCTGCGACGAGGACGGCGACGGCGGTCACACCACCGAACACCCATCCCGTGGTGAGCATGGTCCGGGCGAACGCCTGCCCCGGGTCGATCATCCTCAGGACGTAGCCGACGAGCAGGAAGATCGCCGCTGCCGTGCCGGCCAGGACGGGTGCCAGGACGGCGACGACCGCGACCGCACCCGCGCCGGCCTCGGCGGCCTCCCCGACGGTCGCGGCGAGACCCATCGCGCCCGTGCCCGGCTCGTCGGAGCCGGAGTCACGCGCGGACGACGAGGCGTTCGGCGCCGGACGACGCAGTTCCTCGCGGACCTTCACGTAGTGCTGGTACTCGGTGGTGGCCGCCGCCGTGATCAGTGCGGTGGCGTTGAGTGCCATGGTGCGCAGTTGTTCGGCGTTGAGCCGCTGTCCGACAGCGGCCAGTTCCGGGCGGTGTGGTGCGGAGCGCAGCGCCTCGTCGAGGACCCGCTCGTACTCCTGGCGGTCCTCGTTCGACAGATGCTGCGGAACGCTGTTCATGTGCATCCCCCGATGCTCCGTAGGGCTTGGGGCTCGCATGCCAACGAGCCGTCGGGCAGAAACGGAGGGGAGCCTGCTACGGATAAGCCGATGGTAGAGCGGTCACGGCGCGCGGTGACAGGGGGTTTCCAGAAATTGGGTGCCGGCCTGCGGGACCGGCGCCCGGGAAATAACGCCGGTGAACGGTCAGGCGTCCAACGGGAGTTGCTGGACCAGCAGCTTTCCGGCCATGGTCACGCCGCCGTCCATGGCGATGGCCAGCCCGTCCGCGTAGACGTGCGGCCCCTCGACCGCGGTACGGGTGTCGTCCTCGCCGTCCTCGGAGCCGACCTCGCCCAGGAGGTAGGGGATGGGGCTGTGGCCGTGGACGATGCGCGTGCCGCCGTAGGTGTCCAGCAGCGAGCGCACGGCGTCCGCGCCGCCCTCGTCGCGGAAGGAGAAGCGCTTGGTGAGCTTGCGGAACAGGTCCCACACCTCTTCCGCGTCGTTGCGCGTGAGCGTCTCGCGGACGGTGTCGTTGACCTCCTCGATGGAGCGGCCGTAGTCGAGGTAGGTGGTGGTGTCGGAGTGGACGAGGAGGTGGCCGTCGACCTCCTCGAGTGCGTCGAGGCGGGCCATCCACTGCAGGTGGTGGTCCTGGAGCCGGTCCATGTCGGTCTTCTGGCCGCCGTTGAGCAGCCAGGCCGCCTGGAAGGTGGCGGTGCCGGCGCCGGAGTTGACGGGGGTGTCGCCGAACCGCTTGGCCCCGAGGAGCAGCAGCTCGTGGTTCCCCATGAGCGCCTTGCAGTAGCCGCCGGCCGCGGCGGCCTCGGCGGACAGCCGCATCACGAGGTCGATGACGCCGATGCCGTCCGGGCCGCGGTCGGTGAAGTCGCCGAGGAACCACAGGCGGGAGGTGCCCGCGCACCACTGGCCGGAGGCGTCGACGAGGCCCTTCTCCTGGAGGGCGGCGACCAGCTGGTCGAGGTAGCCGTGCACGTCGCCGACGACGAACAGGGGCCCCTGCCCTGTGGCGGGCTGCGCCGCCGGGACCGCCTCGGGGTCGACGGTCACCTGGACCGTGTCACCCCTGCGGATGACGGGCAGATCGCGCTGCGTGGGCGTGTACCCCTCCGGATAGGCGTCCTCGTAGCCCTTCTCGGAGGGGGGAGCGGGATTGCCCGCGTGTGTGCCGGCGGCGGCGTACGGAGCGGCCTCGTGGACGTACGCGGGCACCCGGAAGTCGCGCACCGTCGCCGTCCGCTCCACCTCGGGTCCCTGACCGGCCCCCTGAGTCATCGACCCCTCCACCATCGCGCCGCATCTGCACCGCTTCGGACTGCCTGGTCGCAGCGGCCCGCGGTGTGTGGGCCCATCATAGGAATGCGGATCGCTCTGTGTGATGACCCAGGGGTGGTGAATCAGAGCAGGACTCCGGTTCACCGCGGCATTCGCCCCGTTTGGGGCGGGCTTCGCCCGTCCGTGACGTCGGCGTGATTTCACCGTACGGGGCGTGCCGGGCGGGCGTTCCTCCGCAGGGGCCCCGTCCCGCCGGCCCGGCCCCTACTCGCGCTCGGGCGACCGCGGCGGGCTGATCGTCGTCCGGGGCGGGCGGCGCTGCGACGAGGTCCGCACGATCAGCTCCGTCGGTATCACCTGCTCGACCGTCTGGTCGGAGTCGAGGCCCTCGATGGCGTCGATGAGGAGCTGGATCACCGCCGTGCCGATGCGGCGGGGCTTCAGCGACAGGGTGGTGACGGGCGGCTCGGTGCTGGCGTACACCGTGGACTCGCTGCAGCAGACGATCAGCAGGTCCTCCGGGACGCGCAGACCGTAGCGGCGGGCGGCGGCGAGGAGGTCGGTGCCGTTCGGGTCGAACAGGCCGTACACGGCGTCGGGCCGGTCGGGCCGGGCGAGCAGCCGGTCGGCGGCCACCGCCCCCGCGCACGGATCGTGGGCCGGGTAGGCCTCGTAGACCGGGTCCTGTCCGACACGCTCGCACCAGTGCAGATAGGCCGTGGTCGACAGGTGGGTGTAGGTGTCCGTCGTGGTGCCGGTGAGCAGGCCGATCCGGCGGGCGCCGGCGGCGGCCAAGTGGTCGAGGATGCCGAGCACCGCGGCCTCGTGGTCGTTGTCGACCCACGCGGTGACGGGAAGAGCGCCGGCCGGGCGGCCGTCGGAGACGACCGGTAACCCCTGCCGGACCAGTTCGCTGACGACCGGGTCCTGGTCGGACGGGTCGATGACGACCGTGCCGTCCAGCGCGACGTTGGACCACACGTCGTGGCGGGAGGTCGCCGGGAGGATCACGAGGGCGTAGCCGCGGGCGAGCGCGGCGGAGGTGGCGGCACGCGCCATCTCGGCGAAGTACGCGAACTCGGTGAAGGTGAAAGGTTCATTCCCGTACGTCGTCACGGTCAGGCCGATGAGTCCCGACTTGCCGGTGCGGAGCGTACGGGCGGCGGCCGACGGCCGGTACCCCAGCCGGTCGGCCACCTCACGGACATGGCGCCGGGTGGCATCCGGGAGTCGGCCCTTGCCGTTGAGGGCGTCGGAGACGGTCGTGATGGATACTCCGGCGGCGGCGGCCACGTCTCTGATGCCCGCCCGGCCCGGCCGGCTGCCTCGACGTGAGGTTTCCGCGCGGCTCACCTGGTGCTTCCCTGCTGCTGTCATGGCGAGCCGATAGTAGGGCTCATGCGGCGGGGTAGGGCGGACGCATATGCACGCGTTGACAGGCACGATTCTCCATGATCATTAACTGGTAACAGGCTTGGAAACCAAGGAAGTTGTCGGTCGTCGACCCAGTACCCGTCGTGTGGGCCAGCAGGGGCCTGCCGACTGGCCGATGTTGCGAAGAGGTCTCAACTCACCTGCACGAGGGATGCGCGCCACGGCGCGAGCCACCGGCGCATAGATATATGTGCAGCGCGCCCCCCGAATCGTGCGCCTTCGTGTGCTGGTGCCCATGATGCCGATGTGACGGAGGAGGCCTGACCGCCCCTATACGCAGCGGCGCCGAATCCTCATAAGGTGAGAAGTATTCGATGTGGTGGTGGTCACGAGGAGGACTGCGGTGAGCGAGACGAGCCCCAAGCTGCGCGCCGAGCTGGAGGGTATTCCCACCTACAAGCCGGGCAAGCCCGCCGCGGCGGACGGGCCGGTGGCCTACAAGCTGTCCTCCAACGAGAACCCGTACCCGCCGCTGCCGGGGGTGATGGACACGGTCGCCGCCGCTGCCGGGTCCTTCAACCGGTACCCGGACATGGCCTGCACGGCCCTGATGAACGAGCTGGCGGAACGGTTCGGCGTCCCCGTCTCCCACCTGGCCACCGGGACCGGGTCGGTCGGTGTGGCGCAGCAGCTGCTCCAGGCGACCTCCGGCCCCGGCGACGAGGTGATCTACGCCTGGCGCTCCTTCGAGGCGTACCCGATCATCACGCAGATCAGCGGTGCGACGTCCGTGAAGGTGCCGCTGACGCCGGGCGATGTGCACGACCTGGACGCCATGGCCGCCGCGATCACCGACCGGACGCGGATGATCTTCGTCTGCAACCCGAACAACCCGACGGGCACGGTGGTGCGGCGGGCCGAGCTGGAACGCTTCCTCGACCGGGTGCCGAGTGACGTGCTCGTCGTCCTCGACGAGGCCTACCGCGAGTTCATCCGCGACACCGAGGTGCCGGACGGTGTCGAGCTCTACCGGGAGCGGCCCAACGTCTGCGTGCTGCGGACCTTCTCCAAGGCGTACGGCCTCGCCGGCCTGCGGGTCGGCTTCGCGATCGCCCACGAGCCGGTGGCGGCCGCGCTGCGCAAGACGGCGGTGCCCTTCGGTGTGAGCCAGATCGCCCAGGAGGCGGCGATCGCCTCGCTGCGGGCCGAGGACGAGCTGATCGGCCGCGTCGGCTCGCTGGTCTGCGAGCGCATCCGTGTGGTCGACGGCCTGCGCGCGCAGGGCTGGACGGTGCCGGAGACCCAGGCCAACTTCGTATGGCTGCGCCTGGGGGAGCGCACGGTCGCCTTCGCGGAGGCGTGCGAGCGGGCCGGCGTGGTCGTACGGCCGTTCCCGGGCGAGGGTGTGCGGGTGACGGTCGGGGAGAGCGAGGCGAACGACATCTTCCTGAAGGTGTCGGAAGCGTTCCGCAAGGAGATCTGACGGGGCGGTGGGCGCATGGCGTCCACCAGGGCGGCCGGGCGACGGCCGTCCGCCGGGGCGGTGGGCGTCAGGCGTCCACCGCCTCCACGCGTATCGGGTCGCCGTCGCGCACCGTCACGAGCTGACGAGGGTCGCCCTCGAGGCGGCCGAGGACGTTGCACGGGCTCGCGAGGCGGCATTCATCACCTCGGGAGATCGGCGTGGGGCCGTACGGGAGCGCCAGCGCGTCGCCGTCCGTCCAGAAGGCGACGGTGCCGGGCTCGACGACCTGGCGGGCGTCCGTTTCACGTGGAACCGACACACCTGTGTCGAAGTAGACCTCCTCGCCCCAGGTGTGGGCGGAGGCGGTGAGCGGCAGGGCCTTGAGAAGCGCCTGCGTGGTGGGGGTGTCGTCGACGGTCGCGGTGAGGTGACCCGCCGGCCATGAGATGCGTATCCGTGCGTACTGCTCCTGCTTCTCCGTGGTGTTCATGCCGCGGATTCAACAAGATGTTGAAGTTCTTGCCAAGGGGTTGACGTCACAGGGGACCCCCCTTCCGGCGTCGAAAAGCTGTACGTCATAATTGCTTGTGAATGTGAACGCGTTCACAAGCGTGTCGGGTTGCTCCCGCAATAGGTGGCACATACACGCACAAACTGCCGGGACCACGGCGATGCAAGGAGGCCGACGACGTGGACATGGCTTTGGCGCCGGAGACGCTGGCGCGATGGCAGTTCGGCATCACGACCGTCTACCACTTCCTCTTCGTGCCCCTGACGATCTCGCTGGCCGCGCTGACGGCAGGGCTGCAGACCGCCTGGATGCGCACGGAGAAGGAGAAGTACCTCAGGGCGACGAAGTTCTGGGGAAAGCTCTTCCTGATCAACATCGCCATGGGTGTCGTCACCGGCATCGTGCAGGAGTTCCAGTTCGGCATGAACTGGTCCGACTACTCCCGCTTCGTCGGTGACATCTTCGGCGCGCCGCTCGCGTTCGAGGCGCTGATCGCCTTCTTCTTCGAGTCGACCTTCATCGGCCTGTGGATCTTCGGCTGGGACAAGCTGCCGAAGAGGGTCCACCTGGCCTGCATATGGATGGTCTCGATCGGCACGCTGCTGTCGGCGTACTTCATCCTCGCCGCCAACTCCTGGATGCAGCACCCGGTCGGCTACCGGATCAACGAGGAGAAGGGCCGCGCCGAACTCACCGACTTCTGGCAGGTCCTCACCCAGAACACCGCGCTCAACCAGGTCTTCCACAGCTTCTCGGCGGCCTTCCTGACGGGCGGCGCCTTCATGGTGGGCATCGCCGCCTTCCACCTGCTGCGTAAGAAGCACATCCCCGTGATGCGCACCTCGCTGCGGCTCGGCCTGGTCACCCTGGCCGTCGGCGGCCTGCTCACCGCCGTCAGCGGCGACACCCTCGGCAAGGTCATGTACGAGCAGCAGCCGATGAAGATGGCCGCCGCCGAGGCCCTGTGGGACGGCGAACAGCCGGCGCCCTTCTCCGTCTTCGCCTACGGCGACGTCGACAAGGGGCACAACGAGGTCGCCCTGGAGATCCCCGGTCTGCTGTCCTTCCTGGCCCACAGCGACTTCGACTCGTACGTGCCCGGCATCAACGACACCAACAAGGCCGAGCAGCAGAAGTTCGGCCCCGGTGACTACAAGCCCATCGTCCCCGTCGCCTACTGGGGCTTCCGGTGGATGATCGGCTTCGGCATGGCCTCCTTCTCGCTCGGTCTGCTGGGGCTGTGGCTGACCCGCAAGAAGTTCCTGCTCCCGGCGGCCTGGCGGACCGGTGACGACGAGGTGCCCCACCTGGTGCTGCTGAAGAAGCCGCTCGGGTCGAAGCTCTCCCGGCTGTACTGGCTGCTGGCGGTCTGGACGATGGCCTTCCCGCTGATCGCCAACTCCTGGGGCTGGATCTTCACCGAGATGGGCCGTCAGCCCTGGGTCGTCTACGGCCTGTTCCAGACCCGTGACGCGGTCTCCCCCGGTGTCTCCACGGCCGAGGTCCTCACCTCGATGATCGCCTTCACCCTGCTCTACGCCGTCCTGGCCGTGATCGAGGTCAGGCTGCTGGTGAAGTACGTCAAGGCCGGTCCGCCCGAGCTCACCGAGGCCGACCTCAACCCGCCCACGAAGATCGGCGGCGACGCCCGTGACGCCGACAAGCCGATGGCCTTCTCGTACTAGGCCGAGGGAGCTGCACAGTCATGGAACTTCACGACGTCTGGTTCGTCCTGATCGCCGTCCTGTGGACCGGCTACTTCTTCCTGGAGGGTTTCGACTTCGGGGTCGGCGTCCTCACCAGGCTGCTCGCCCGTGACCGGGCCGAGAAGAGGGTGCTGATCAACACGATCGGGCCCGTCTGGGACGGCAACGAGGTGTGGCTGCTGACGGCCGGCGGTGCCACCTTCGCCGCCTTCCCCGAGTGGTACGCCACCCTCTTCTCCGGCTTCTACCTGCCCCTGCTGGTCATCCTGCTCTGCCTGATCGTCCGGGGCGTCGCCTTCGAGTACCGGGTGAAGCGGCCCGAGGAGCGCTGGCAGCGCAACTGGGAGACCGCGATCTTCTGGACCTCGCTGATCCCCGCGTTCCTGTGGGGCGTCGCCTTCGGCAACATCGTCCACGGGGTGAAGATCGATCGCGACCTGGAGTACGTCGGCACCGTCTGGGACCTGCTGAACCCGTACGCCCTCCTCGGCGGTCTGGTCACCCTCACCCTGTTCACCTTCCACGGAACGGTGTTCACCGCGCTCAAGACCGTGGGGGAGATCCGTGAACGGGCCCGGACGCTCGCGCTGCGCGTGGGTCTCGTGGCCGCGGTGCTGGCCCTCGCCTTCCTGCTGTGGACGCAGGCCGACAACGGCGACGGCAAGAGCCTGGTCGCGCTGGTGGTGGCCGTCGCCGCCCTGGTCGTCGCGCTGGCGGCGAATCAGGCGGGTCGCGAGGGATGGGCGTTCGCGCTGTCCGGTGTCACCATCGTGGCCGCCGTGGCGATGCTCTTCCTCACGCTCTTCCCGAACGTCATGCCGTCGACGCTCGACGCGGACTGGAGCCTCACCGTCACCAACGCCTCGTCCAGCCCGTACACCCTGAAGATCATGACGTGGCTCGCCGTGATCGCCACGCCGGTCGTCCTGGTCTACCAGGGGTGGACGTACTGGGTGTTCCGCAAGCGGATCGGCACCCAGCACATCGCCGAAGCCGCGCACTGAGTCCCTGCGGGGTGTGTTTCACGTGAAACCGATCGATCCACGGCTGCTGCGGTACGCCCGTGCCACCCGGCTCTTCCTGGCGGCGGTCGTCGCCCTGGGCGCCGTCGGAGCCGGGTTGGTCGTCGCCCAGGCGATGCTCATCGCCAAAACGGTGGTGGGCGCCTTCCAGCACGGCATGACGGCCGCCGAACTCCGCACCCCGCTCCTGCTGCTGGTGGCCGTCGCCTGCGGTCGGGCCCTGGTCGGCTGGCTCACCGAGCTGGCCGCGCACCGGGCGAGTGCCGCCGTGAAGTCGGAGCTGCGGGGCCGCTTGCTGGAACGGGCGACGACGCTCGGCCCCGGCTGGCTGGGCGGGCAGCGCACCGGTTCGCTCGTCGCCCTGGCCACCCGGGGCGTCGACGCCCTCGACGACTACTTCTCGCGCTACCTCCCGCAGTTGGGGCTCGCGGTGGTCGTGCCGGTGGCCGTGCTGGCCCGGATCGTCACCGAGGACTGGGTCTCGGCGGCCATCATCGTCGCCACCCTGCCGCTCATCCCGGTCTTCATGATGCTGATCGGCTGGGCCACGCAGTCGCGGATGGACCGGCAGTGGGGGCTGCTGTCCCGGCTGTCCGGGCACTTCCTGGACGTGGTGGCGGGGCTGCCGACGCTGAAGGTGTTCGGACGGGCCAAGGCCCAGGCCGAGTCGATCAAACGCATCACCGGCGAGTACCGGCAAGCGACCATGCGGACTCTGCGGATCGCCTTCCTGTCGTCCTTCGCCCTGGAACTGCTCGCCACGCTCTCGGTGGCGCTCGTCGCCGTGACCATCGGCATGCGGCTCGTCCACGGCGACATGGCCCTGTACGACGGCCTGGTCGTGCTCGTGCTCGCCCCGGAGGCCTATCTGCCGCTGCGGCAGGTGGGGGCGCAGTACCACGCGGCGGCCGAGGGGCTCGCCGCCGCCGAGGAGATCTTCTCGGTGCTGGAGACGCCGGCACCGGTACCGGGCAGCGGCCCGGTGCCGAGGGACGGTGCCCTGTCCTTCGAGGGCGTGACCGTGCGCTATCCCGGGCGCACCGCGGATGCCGTGTCGGACGTGGACCTCGTCGTCGAGCCGGGTGAGACGGTGGCGCTCGTCGGGCCGAGCGGTGCGGGCAAGTCGACGCTTCTGCACGCCCTGCTCGGCTTCGTCCGGCCGTCCCACGGGCGGATCAGGATCGGCGGGGCGGATCTCACCGGCCTCGATCCGGCGCGGTGGCACGCTCGCGTCGCCTGGGTGCCGCAGCGTCCGCACCTGTTCGCAGGCACCGTCGCCGACAACGTACGGCTGGCCCGTCCAGAGGCGGACGACGCGGCCGTGCGGCGGGCGCTGCGCGACGCCGGGGCGCTGGAGTTCGTGGACGCGCTGCCCGAGGGGACGGGCACCGTGCTCGGCGAGGACGGTGCCGGGCTGTCCGCCGGGCAGCGGCAGCGGCTCGCCCTGGCCCGGGCGTTCCTCGCGGACCGGCCGGTGCTGCTGCTCGACGAGCCGACGGCCGCCCTGGACGGGGCGACCGAGGCGGAGGTCGTGGCCGCCGTGCGCAGGCTGGCGGCCGGACGGACCGTGCTGCTGGTGGTGCACCGGCCGGCCCTGCTGGCGGTGGCCGACCGGGTGGTGCGGCTGGACGAACCGGTCGCCGCTCCCGCGGCAACCGGTGCCCCGAAGCCCACGGCGGGCCGCCCGGCCGACGACGCGCCGGGCGGCGCGGTCCCGGCTCCGGCCGACGGCCCGGGCACGACGGAACCTGCCCCGCGCTCCCCGGTCCGCGTCCTCGCCCGGGTCCGGGCGATGTCCGCCGCACGGCGCGGGCGGCTCGGCCTCGCACTGCTCCTCGGGAGCCTCGCGCTCGGCAGTGCCGTCGGACTCATGGCCACCTCCGGGTGGCTCATCTCGCGGGCCTCGCAGCAGCCGCCGGTGCTGTACCTGATGGTGGCCGTGACGGCGACGCGCGCCTTCGGGATCGGGCGGGCCGTGTTCCGTTACGCCGAGCGACTCGTCTCGCACGACGCCGTGCTGCGGATGCTGGCCGACACCCGGGTCGCCGTCTACCGGCGGCTGGAGCGGCTGGCGCCCGCCGGCCTGCGCCGCAGCAGGCGCGGGGACCTGCTGTCCCGGCTGGTCACCGACGTCGACGCGCTGCAGGACTACTGGCTGCGCTGGTTGCTGCCCGCCTGCACCGCGGTGGCCGTCTGCGCCGCGTCGGTCGGCTTCACGGCCTGGCTGCTGCCGGAGGCCGGAGCCGTGCTCGCCGCCGGGCTGCTCGCGGCCGGAGCCGGTGTCCCGCTGATCACCGGGGCCGTGGCGCGACGGGCCGAGCGCAGGCTGGCGCCCGCTCGCGGCGTACTGGCCACCCGGGTCACCGAGCTGCTCACCGGTACCGCCGAACTGACCGTCGCCGGTGCCCTCCCCGGGCGGATTGCCGAAGCGCGACGCGCCGACGGCACGCTCACCCGGATCGCCTCGCGGGCGGCGACGGCCACCGCGCTGGGCGACGGACTCGTCGCGCTGATCTCCGGTCTGACCGTCGCGGGCGCCGCGCTCACCGGCGTTCAGGCGGTGGCCGACGGCCGCCTGGCCGGCGTGGCCGTGGCCGTCGTGGTCCTCACCCCGCTGGCCGCCTTCGAAGCGGTCCTCGGACTGCCGCTCGCCGTGCAGTACCGCCAGCGCGTGCGCAGGAGCGCCGAGCGGGTGTACGAGGTGCTCGACGCGCCGGAGCCCGTGCGCGAACCCGAGCGGCCGGGAGAGGCGCCCGCGTCACCGTTCCCGGTCGTCCTCGAGGGGCTGGCCGCGCGCCACCCCGGGCAGCGACGGGACGCTCTCACGGCAGTCGATCTGACGTTGGCGGAGGGCCGCCGCATCGCCGTGGTCGGACCGTCCGGCTCCGGCAAGACGACGTTGGCCCAGGTGCTGCTGCGGTTCGTGGATCCCGACGCCGGCTCCTACACCCTGGCCGGCACGGACGCCGGTGCCCTGGCCGGAGACGAGGTACGGCGGCTCGTCGGGCTGTGTGCGCAGGACGCGCATCTCTTCGACAGCTCGGTGCGCGAGAACCTGCTCCTGGCCAGGAAGGACGCCACGGAGCCGGAGCTGCGTGCCGCGCTGGCGCGGGCCCGCCTGCTGGACTGGGCCGACAGTCTGCCCGACGGCCTGGACTCCCTGGTCGGCGAGCACGGGGCGCGGTTGTCCGGCGGGCAGCGGCAGCGGCTGGCCCTGGCCCGCGCGCTGCTCGCCGACTTCCCCGTGCTCGTGCTCGACGAGCCGGCCGAGCACCTCGACCTGCCGACCGCCGACGCCCTCACCACCGATCTGCTGGCCGCCACCGAGGGCCGGACGACCCTGCTCATCACCCACCGGCTGGCAGGTCTGGACGCGGTGGACGAGGTGATCGTGCTGGACGGGGGCCGGGTCGTGCAGCGGGGCACGTACGCGAAGCTGGCAGCCGTGGACGGACCGCTGCGGACGATGGTCGAGCGGGAGGCGGCGTCGGACGTGCTGGTCGGAGCCCGGTGACCGCGGCGTCCGGGGCGGGTGGCGGTCCGTCCCGGAACGTGCGCGCGACAGCGGCCGCACACGATGCACGGCTATTCCGACTTTCCTGGACGAAACCGTCTGATTAGGCTCTGTGCATGCCCGCAGCCCCGCCCCCCGGCCGCCCGCCGCCCCGCGACGGGGTCTCCGCCGAACTCCTGGCGCGGGTGCCGAGGCTGCTGGAGGCGATGCGGTCGGTCGGCACCGGGCTGGAGCTGCATTCCACGCTGAACCGGATCTGCGAGACCGCGGCCGATCTCGCGGACGCCCGGTACGCGGCCATCGGCGTCGTCGCCGAGGACGGCGACGGCCTCGCCGACTTCGTCCACCACGGCATCGACGAGCCGACCACCCGGCGGATCGGGCACCTGCCCGACGGCCGCAAGGGGCTGCTGGGTGCCCTCATCCGCGACCCGGAGCCGGTCCGGCTCACGGACCTGACCGGTGACCCCCGCTCCTGCGGCTTCCCCGAGCACCACCCGCCGATGCGCAGCTTCCTCGGGGTGCCCATCCGTGTGCAGGGACAGATCTTCGGCAACCTCTACGTGACCGACAAACGGGACGGTGAGCCGTTCGACGACTACGACCTCGCCATGGTCCGTGTCCTCGCCACGGAAGCCGGAATCGCCATCGGCAACGCGCGGCTGTACGCGTCCGCGCAACAGCGCGAGCGCTGGATCGACGGGTCGGTCGCCGTCACCACCGCGCTGCTGTCCGGCGGTGACACCGACGACGCCCTCCAGGTCGTCGCGGAGCAGGCCCGCAGGCTCTCCGGAGCGGCCGCCGGAATCGTGCTGCTGGCCGCCGAAGGCGGAGGGATGGAGATCGCCGCCGTCGCCGCGCCCCGGCCCGCGGAGGCACTGGGCACGGTCATCCCGGCAGACAACGGTGTGATCGCCGAACTTCTCGCCGGGCGGGCCGTGTTCGTCGACGACGCGGCCACCGACCCGCGGCTGGACACGGGTCCGGTGCGCGCCTACGGGCCGATCATGCTGCTGCCGCTGCGCAACGACGGGCGGGTGCTCGGCAGCCTGGTCATGCCCCGGGCGCGGGGCGGGCCTGCGTACACGCGGGCGGAGCGCGTGCTCGGCGGCCAGTTCGCCGCGCAGGCCGCGCTGGCGCTGATGATGGCCGACGCGCAGCGCGACCGGGAACGGCTCGCCGTGTTCGAGGACCGCGACCGCATCGCCCGGGACCTGCACGACCTCGTCATCCAGCGGCTGTTCGCCACCGGCATGCTGCTGGAGAGCGCCCGGCGCGGCCCGCTCGTGCCCGAGGTGCGCGACGGCGTGGGCAGGGCCGTCGACGAACTCGACGTGACCATCCAGGAGATCCGTTCGGCGATCTTCGCGCTGCGGCAGCCCCCCGAGGCACCCGCGGGGCTGCGCGCCCGGGTCCTGCGCGAGATCACCATGGCGGCCGTGCCGTTGGGCTTCACGCCCTCGCACCGCTTCGCCGGCCCGGTCGACGGCGCGGTCGGCGACCTGACCGGCAAGAACCTCATCGCCGCCCTGCGCGAGGCCCTGTCCAACGCCTTCCGGCATGCCCGGGCCACCCGGATCGACGTGGTCGTCGACGCCGAGGTGACCCTGCCGGACGGGCGTCCGGGCGTCCGGCTGACCGTCGCGGACGACGGCGTCGGCATTCCCGAGGGCGGCCGGCGCAGCGGTCTGCGCAACCTCCGGCGCCGCGCCGAGACGCTCGGCGGCGTCAGCCGCGTCGGCCCCGGCATCGGCGTGGACGGCGGCGGCACGACGGTGCTGTGGGAGGCCCCGTACTGAGAGGGCGTCAGGACGGCGTCCCGTGGCCGGACGCCGTCAGGAGCCCGCGCCGCACCGAGGCGCCGTCAGGGCCGTGTTGCCCCATGTGCAGCAACCGCGCTGGGCCGTGTGCAGCAACCGGTCCCCCGACCGTACCACGCGAACAGGACCGCGCGCCCCTGCTCGGGCCACGATCACTGCCATGCGCTCATCTCGCCGCCGTCCGCTGCTCGTTCCGGTGGTGCTGTGCGCACTCGCCGTACTCGCGGCCCGTCCCTCCGGGGCCACCGACAGGGACGGCGGCTCCGGCACCGCCGCCGGCGCGCAGGTGGCACGGCTGTACGAGGAGGCGGCCAAGGCCACCGAGCAGTACGAGCGGGGCCGGCGCGAGGCCGAGGCACAGCGGTCGAAGGCCGAGCGGTACGAGGAACTGCTCGACGAGCAACGGCAGGAGATCGCCGCCGTGCACGAGGACCTGGGCACCATCGCGCGGGCCCAGTACCGCAGCGGTGGCGGCCTTCCGCTGACCGCTCGGATGTTCCTCGCCGACGATCCGGACGAGCTGATGCGGGGACAGCACGCGCTGAGCCGGGCCGGTCTGGCCGTCGACAGGGCCATCGGCCGGAGCCTGCGGGCCGAGGCCCGGCTCGCCGCCGACGAGGCCCGGGCGAGCGCGGCCTGGCGGGCGCTGGAGAAACGGAACGGTGAGCTCGCGGACCTGAAGGGGAGGATCGAGGAAAAGCTGCTGGCGGCGCGGGCGCGGCTGCAGGGGCAGGCGGACGCCTCGGTGGCGGCCGGCTCCTGCCCGGGCGCGGTCCGCCTGGACCAGCCGGAGCCGCGCTCCTCGGCGGCATGGGTCACACCGGTGGAGACGTACGAACTGTCGGCGTCCTTCGGCAGCGGCGGGGCGCGGTGGGCGAACCGCCACACCGGGCAGGACTTCGCGGTACCGGTCGGGACACCGGTGCGCTCGGTCGGCACGGGTCGCGTGGTGAAGGTGTCGTGCGGAGGCGCCTTCGGCATGCAGCTCGTTCTCCAGCACCCGGACGGCTACTACACCCAGTACGCCCATCTCGCCGCCGTCGCCGTCGACCAGGGCGAGCGGGTCGAAGCGGGGCAGTGGATCGGTCAGTCGGGCAGCACCGGCAACTCCACCGGACCGCACCTGCACTTCGAGGTGCGGGTCACCCCGGAGATGGGCTCGGCCCTGGATCCGGTGCCGTGGCTGAGGCAGCGCGGGGCCCCGCTCTGACCGGTCCTCCGTGCGGGCCGGGCCTACGCCCCCTCCGCCAGGAGGCGCTCGATCACGACCGCGACGCCGTCGTCGTTGTTGGCGACCGTCCGCCCCGAGGCGGCGGCGATCACGTCCGGGTGGGCGTTGCCCATGGCGTAGGACTGTCCCGCCCAGGTGAGCATCTCGACGTCGTTCGGCATGTCGCCGAAGGCGACGACCTCCTCGTGCGAGATGCCGCGCTCGGCGCAGCACAGGGCCAGTGTGCTGGCCTTGGAGACCTCCGGGCCGCTGATCTCCAGCAGGGCGCTGGGGCTGGACCGGGTGACGTTGGCGCGGTCGCCGATGGCGATGCGGGCCAGGGCGAGGAAGGCGTCGGGCTCCAGGTCGGGGTGGAAGGCGAGGATCTTGAGGACCGGCTCGGCCGCGGCGCGCCCGTCCGGCGCCAGCAGCTCCTCGGCGGACGCGAGGGTGTCGGGCACCTCGATGTGCATCCTCGGGTACTCCGGCTCCTGGTGGAAGCCGAACGTCTGCTCCACCGCGTACAGCGTGCCGGGTGCCGCGTCACGCAGCAGCCGGACGGCGTCCAGCGCGTTCTCGCGGGCCAGCTCGCGGACCTTCACGAAGCGGTGGGCGCCGGGGCCGCCGTGCAGGTCGACCACGGCGGCGCCGTTGCCGCAGATGGCGAGGCCGTGCCCGTGGACGTGCTCGCTGACGACGTCCATCCAGCGGGCGGGGCGGCCCGTGACGAAGAAGACCTCGATCCCCGCCTTCTCGGCGGCCGCCAGGGCGGCGACCGTGCGCGGGGATACCGACTTGTCGTCGCGCAGCAGCGTGCCGTCCAGATCGGTGGCGATCAGTCGTGGGCGCACGGCGGCGGCCGGGGTCTCGGGCTGTCGGGTCGCTGAGGTCACCCGGCCATTGTCACGCATATGCCCGCACGCCCGTGCGGAAGTCCGCACATCTGTGAGCTATGGCTCTCATCAGTGACATCCCCTTGCTGTCCGGCCGCAGCCGCACCGACAACCGCGGCCACGGCCGGGGCGGCCGGTCGCGTGGTCACCGCAGCTGCGCCGGTGCCTCCATGGCGATCTTCTCGAAGACCTTGTCGTCCGCCGCGAAGTCCGAACCGGGGATCGGCCAGTGCACGACGATCTCGGTGAAGCCCAGATCCCGGTGGCGCCCCGCGAAGTCCACGAACGCGTCCACGGACTCCAGCGGCCGGCCACGGTCCGGCGTGAAGCCGGTGAGCAGTACCTTGTCGAGTTCCGCCACGTCGCGGCCGATCTCCGCGCAGGCGTCGGCCAGCTTCTCGGCCTGCCCGCGCAGGGCCCGCACCGACTGCTCCGGGGTGCCGTTCTCGTACAGCTTGGGGTCGCCGGTGGTCACCCACGCCTGCCCGTACCGCGCGGCGAGCCGCAGCCCGCGCGGACCGGTGGCGGCCACCGCGAACGGCAGCCGGGGCTGCTGCACGCAGCCGGGGACGTTGCGCGCCTCGTGTGCGGCGTAGTGGTCGCCGGTGTAGGACACCGCATCCTCGGTGAGCAGGCGGGCGAGCAGCTGGAGGAACTCGGCGAACCGGTCGGCCCGCTCGCGCGGTGTCCAGGGCTCCTGGCCGAGCGCCGTGGCGTCGAAGCCGGTGCCGCCCGCTCCTATGCCCAGGGTGATCCGGCCGTCGGAGATGTCGTCGAGGGAGATCAGCTCCTTGGCGAGCGTCACCGGGTGCCGGAAGTTCGGCGAGGTCACCAGGGTGCCCAGCCGCATCCGCTCGGTGACCGACGCGGCGGCGGTCAGGGTGGGCACCGCACCGAACCACGGGCCGTCCCGGAAGCTCCGCCAGGACAGGTGGTCGTAGGTGTACGCGCTGTGGAAACCGAGCTGCTCGGCACGGGTCCAGGTGGAACGGCCGCCGTCGTGCCAGCGGCGGTACGGGAGGATCACGGTGCTCAGACGCAGACTCATGGCACCGAGCCTAAGCGGACGACCAGGTTTCACGTGAAACGTCCAAGCGGGTTTCACGTGAAACGGCCACCTGCGGCCTCCCACGCGGCGACAGGCGTCAGTGCGGGCCGGGGAAGCGCAGATAGCGCGGAGGTACGGCCTGGGTCAGCCAGACGCCGTTCGCACTGACGCGGAAGACATGGCCGTCGCGGTGCATGGCGGCGGCGTCCACCGACAGGACGACCGGCCGGCCGCGGCGGGCGCCGACCCGGGTGGCGGTCTCCCGGTCCGGTGAGAGGTGCACGTCGTGCCGGTTCATGGGGCGCAGGCCCTCGCTGCGGATCGCGTCGAGGGCGCCGGCCACGGTCCCGTGGTAGAGGTACGCCGGCGGTTCCGCCGCGGGCAGCCCCAGGTCGACGTCGATGCTGTGGCCCTGACTGGCCCGGATGCGGGTGCCCTCGACGGCGAAGCGCCTCTTGTCGTTGGTGGCGACCACGTGGTCCAGCTCTGGCCGGGTGAAGCGGAAACCGTGCGCGGCCGCCGCGGCGATCAGTGTGTCGATCTCGACCCAGCCGGCCTCGTCGAGCGTGAGCCCGATCCGGCCCGGCTGGTGCCGCAGATGCTTCGACAGGTACTTGGAGACCTTCACGGTGCGTCTGTCGTCCATCTGTTCTCTGTCCATACGACCAGCGTGCCGAGCGGGGCACGCGTCCCGCGATCGATTTTGCCGCCGCGGTCCGACCCACAGGCGTACGCGGTGGTCCATGGGCCTCAGGGGTGTTCCTGTGGAACTACAGCGGCGGCGACACCCGGGCGAGCCTGCGCGACGCCACCGGCAGGAAACGGGACATGAGGTGGGCGCCGCGTGCCTCGGGCGTGACGGGGACGACGGCCCGGTCGTGCACCACGGCCTCCAGGATCGCGGCGGCGACCTTCTCCGGCGGATAGTTGCGCTTCCCGTACAGCCGGGCGCTGCGCTGCTGCCGGCGCTTCTCCTCGCTCACGTCGGCCCCGGCGAAGCGCGCCGTGGAGGTGATATTGGTGTTGACGATGCCGGGGCAGATCGCCGTGACGCCGATCCCCTGCCCGGCCAGCTCGGCGCGCAGGCACTCGCTCAGCATCAGCACGGCCGCCTTCGAGGTGCTGTAGGCGGGCAGCACCCGGGAGGGCAGGAAGGCGGCCGCCGACGCGGTGTTCACGATGTGGCCGCCCTGCCCCCGCTCGGCCATCTGCCGGCCGAAGAGGCGGCACCCGTGGATCACGCCCCACAGATTGACGTCGAGAACCTTCTTCCAGTCCTCCGGCGTCGTCTCGAAGAAGGAGCCCGACAGGCCGATTCCGGCATTGTTGACGAGGACGTCCACCACGCCGTACTCCTCGGCGACCTTGGCCGCGAGCTTCTCCATGGACTGCTCGTCGGAGACGTCGGTGGTCTCCGCCCAGGCCTGCCGGGCGCCTGCCGACCGGCACAGGTCCGCGGTGCGGGCCGCGGACCCGGCGTCCCGGTCGACGGCCACCACGCGCGCGCCGGCCTCGGCGAACGCGACCGCCGTCGCCCGCCCGATGCCGCTGCCCGCCCCGGTGACCAGGACCAGCTGGCCGGCGAAGCGGTCGGCGTGCCTGCCGTTCGCCGCCACCTCCGTCCGTCCGTCCTCGACGGCGGTGACGAACTCTGTGATCCAGTCCGCCAGCCGGTCGGGGCGGGTACGCGGCACCCAGTGCTTGGCGGGCAGGGTGCGGCGGGTCAGCCGCGGCGCCCACAGCTCCAGCTCGTCGTAGAGCCGCTCGGACAGGAACGCGTCACCGAGGGGCGTGACGAGCTGGACGGGCGCGTGGGCGTGTGCGTCGTCGCGCGGGCGCCGCAGCCGGGGCCGGACGTTGTCCCGGTACAGCCAGGCTCCGTGCGCGGCATCGGTGGGCAGGGACGCGGTCGGGTAGTCACCGCCGGGCACCTTCTCCGCGCGCCGCAGGATGCCCGGCCAGCGCTTGCCGAGCGGTCCGCGCCAGGCCAGTTCGGGCAGCACCGGCGTGTGCAGCAGGTAGACGTACCAGGACTTGGCGCCCTGGCCGAGGAGCTGGCCCACCCGGCGGGGGGTGGGCCGCTTGATCCGCCGGTTGATCCAATGGCCGAAGTGGTCGAGGGACGGCCCGGACATCGAGGTGAAGGACGCGATCCGGCCCTTGGTGCGGTCGACCGTGACGAACTCCCATGACTGCACGGAGCCCCAGTCGTGGCCCACGAGATGCACGGGCCGGCCGGGGCTGACCGCGTCCGCGACGGCGAGGAAGTCGTCCGTCAGCTTCTCCAGGGTGAACCCGCCGCGCAGCGGGCTCGGCGCGCTGGACCGGCCGTGGCCCCGGACGTCGTAGAACACCACGTGGAACCGGCCGGCGAGGCGGGCGGCCACCTCGGACCAGACCTCCTTGCTGTCCGGGTAGCCGTGCACCAGGACGACCGTGGGCTGCTGCGGGTCGCCCAGCTCGGCCACGCACAGCTCCACGTCGTCCGAGCGCACCCAGCGTTCCCGCACACCGTCCAGCACCGTCATCGCTCCTCCGCCCAGCGCCGCACGTGCGGCAGATCGTCGTCCAGCCAGGAGGCACTCTCCGTGCCACCCGTCCCGGCCGCCCCACCGGCCGACCGCCCCTGCTCGCTCGTCACGTGACGCCGCCGAATCTCCCAGTTGTTAGACCAGGCGTCAATAGGGCGCCACGGTGCGGGCGGCACGGACCCCCGTAGCCCGCACCGTGACCCTCAGGTACGGCATCCCCTACGGGCCCGTACTACTCCAGACTGACCCCAAGACGGCTCTCCGGTCTGACGACCGGAGTGGCGGGCGTCACTACTGTCGTGGACGTGACTGTGATCGCGACCGAAAGCCTGAGCAAGCGGTTCCCCCGGGTGACCGCGCTCGACCGGCTCTCCGTGGACATCGGACCCGGTGTGACCGGACTCGTGGGTGCCAACGGCGCCGGCAAGTCCACCTTGATCAAGATCCTGCTGGGTCTGTCCCCCGCCACCGAGGGCCGTGCCGAAGTGCTCGGTCTCGACGTCGCCACCAAGGGCGCCGACATCCGCGAGCGGGTCGGCTACATGCCGGAACACGACTGCCTGCCACCCGACGTCTCGGCCACCGAGTTCGTCGTCCACATGGCACGCATGTCCGGCCTGCCGCCGACCGCCGCCCGCGAACGGACCGCCGACACGCTGCGCCACGTCGGCCTGTACGAGGAGCGCTACCGCCCCATCGGCGGCTACTCGACCGGCATGAAGCAGCGCGTGAAGCTCGCCCAGGCCCTCGTCCACGATCCGCAGCTGGTCTTCCTGGACGAGCCGACCAACGGCCTCGACCCGGTCGGCCGCGACGAGATGCTCGGCCTCATCCGCCGCGTCCACACCGACTTCGGCATCTCGGTCCTCGTCACCTCCCACCTGCTCGGCGAGCTGGAGCGCACCTGCGACCACGTGGTCGTCGTCGACGGCGGCAAGCTGCTGCGGTCCAGCTCCACCACCGACTTCACCCAGACCACGACGACCCTCGCGATCGAGGTCACCGACACCGACGAACACCCCGACGGCACCCGTGCCGTCCGTGACGCGCTCCACGCGCGCGGGGTCACCACCGAGGACGGCAGCGGCCTGCCCGGCGCCGGCCACGTCCTGCTGCTCAGCGCGTCGGGCGAGGAGACGTACGACCTCGTCCGGGACGTCATCGCGGATCTCGGCCTCGGCCTGGTGCGCATGGAGCAGCGCAGGCACCACATCTCGGAGGTCTTCACGGACAGCGACGCAGCACGGAAGGAGGCGGTCGGCCATGGCGACTGAACAGCCCCTGCCCGCACCGGCCACGATGCCGGGCGACCAGACCCGCATCCACAACATCGGCTACCGCGGCTACGACGGCCCGCGCCTCGGCCGCGCCTACGCCCGCCGCTCCCTGTACTCGCAGTCCCTGCGCGGCTCCTACGGCCTCGGCCGCTCGGCCAAGTCCAAGGTCCTGCCGATGCTCCTGTTCGCGGTGATGTGCCTGCCCGCCGGCATCATGGTCGCCGTCGCCGTCGCCACCAAGGCCGACGAACTGCCTCTGGACTACACGCGCTACGCGATCGTCCTCCAGGCCGTCATCAGCCTCTACGTCGCCGCCCAGGCACCCCAGTCGGTCTCGCGCGACCTGCGCTTCAAGACCGTGCCGCTCTACTTCTCGCGGCCCATCGAGACCGCCGACTACGTCCGCGCCAAGTACGCGGCACTGGCCTCGGCCCTGTTCCTCCTCACCGCCGCACCGCTGCTGGTCCTGTACGTGGGAGCCCTGCTCGCCAAGCTGGACTTCGCGGACCAGACGGAAGGATTCGCACAGGGACTGGTCTCCGTGGCACTGCTCTCGCTGCTCTTCGCCGGCCTCGGCCTGGTCGTCGCCTCGGTCACCCCGCGCCGCGGCTTCGGCATCGCCGCCGTCATCGCCGTCCTGACCATCACCTACGGCGCGGTCTCCACCCTCCAGGCCATCGCGGACGTCCAGGACAGCTCCGGCTCCATCGCCTGGATCGGCCTGTTCTCGCCGATCACCCTCATCGACGGCGTGCAGTCCGCCTTCCTGGGCGCCACGTCCTCCTTCCCCGGCGGGGAGGGCCCGGGCACCGCGGAGGGCGCGGTGTACGTCCTCGTCACCCTGGGACTGATCGCCGGCGCCTACGGCCTCCTGATGCGCCGCTACAAGAAGGTGGGCCTGTGAGCACCCTCAGCATCGACCACGTCTCCCGCTGGTTCGGCAACGTGGTCGCCGTCAACGACGTCACCATGACGATCGGCCCCGGCGTCACCGGCCTCCTCGGCCCCAACGGAGCCGGGAAGTCCACCCTCATCAACATGATGGGCGGCTTCCTCGCCCCCTCCACCGGCACCGTCACCCTCGACGGACAGCAGGTCTGGCGCAACGAGGCCATCTACCGGCACATCGGCATCGTCCCCGAACGGGAGGCGATGTACGACTTCCTCACCGGCCGCGAGTTCGTCCTCGCCAACGCCGAACTGCACGGACTCGGCGCCCGGGCGGCGCAGGAGGCGCTCGCCACCGTCGAGATGGAGTACGCGCAGGACCGGAAGATCGCCACCTACTCCAAGGGCATGCGGCAGCGCGTGAAGATGGCCTCCGCCCTCGTCCACCAGCCCTCCCTGCTGCTGCTCGACGAGCCGTTCAACGGCATGGACCCGCGCCAGCGCATGCAGCTGATGGACCTGCTGCGCCGCATGGGCGACGAGGGCCGCACCGTCCTGTTCTCCTCGCACATCCTCGAAGAGGTCGAACAGCTCGCCTGGCACATCGAGGTCATCGTGGCCGGACGCCACGCGGCCAGCGGCGACTTCCGCAAGATCCGCCGCCTGATGACCGACCGGCCGCACCGCTACCTGGTGCGCTCCAGCGACGACCGGGCCCTCGCCGCGGCGCTGATCGCCGACCCGTCGACAGCCGGCATCGAGGTCGACCTCGCCGAGGGCGCACTGCGCATCCAGGCCGTCGACTTCGGCCGGTTCACGGCACTGCTGCCCAAGGTCGCCCGCGACCACGGCATCCGGCTGCTCACGGTCTCGCCGTCCGACGAGTCCCTCGAGTCCGTCTTCTCGTATCTCGTCGCGGCGTAGGAGGCCGAAGAATGTACGACCCCACAGTCGCCCGGCTCACCTACCGGGCCCTGCTCGGCCGCCGCCGGGCCCTCATCCTCGGCGCACTGCCCCTGCTGCTGCTCGTCATCGCGGTGGTGGTGCGGGCCCTCACCGGAGCCGACGACCAGACGGCGTCCGACGTGCTCGGCGGGTTCGCGCTCGCCACGATGGTGCCGATCATCGGTGTCATCGCCGGCACCGGAGCGATCGGCCCCGAGATCGACGACGGCTCGGTCGTGTACCTGCTGTCCAAGCCCGTCAAACGGCCGACGATCATCTTCACCAAGCTGATCGTCGCCATCGCCGTGACCATGGTCTTCTCCGCCGTGCCCACGCTGCTCGCCGGCCTGATCCTCAACGGCAACGGCCAGCAGGTCGCCGTCGCCTACACGATCGCCGCGCTGGTCGCCTCCATCGCCTACGCCGCGCTCTTCCTGCTGCTGGGCACGGTGTCCCGGCACGCGGTGGTCTTCGGGCTGGTCTACGCCCTCGTCTGGGAGGCCCTGTTCGGCTCCCTCGTGCCCGGCGCCCGCACCCTGAGCGTCCAGCAGTGGTCGCTGGCAGTGGCCCAGAAGGTCGCCGACGGCAACCTGGTCACCTCCGACGTGGGCCTGCCGACCGCCACGGTGCTGCTGGTCGCGGTCACCGTGCTCGCCACCTGGTACGCCGGTCAGAAGCTGCGGTCGCTGACGCTCGCGGGGGAGGAGTGACCGGGCCCGGCTGAGGGCGGGACAGGCGGCGGCACGCCGTACGTCCGCTGTTAATCGGTGGCACCCCGCCCGCCGTACCGGCACTGTGGGGGATGCACGAAGCCGGACGGCGCCGGCGCGATCGGGCGGCCGCTTCGAGCACGCGGGACGCCCCGCGTGGGCCGGCCGACGGGGACGCCGGCGCCGTCCGGACTGCGGCCCCCCGGAGCCGTGCCGCCGGACGCGCGCGGCGAGGCCGTCAGGCCGCCGTCAGAGCGACAGCCGCTCCAGCACCACGGCGATCCCGTCCTCGTCGTTCGAGGACGTCACCTCGTCGGCCACGGCCTTCAGCTCCTCGTGGGCGTTGGCCATCGCCACGCCCCGGGCCGCCCAGCCGAACATCGGGACGTCGTTGGGCATGTCGCCGAAGGCGATCGTGTCCGCCGCCTTCAGCCCGAGACGGCGGGCCGCAAGCGACAGCCCCGTCGCCTTCGACAGGCCCAGCGGAAGAAGCTCGACGACACCGGCACCGGCCATGACGACCGTGACGAAACCGCCCGCGACCTGCCGGGCGGCCTCCGCCAGTTCGTCGTCCGACAGCGTCGGGTGCTGGATGTAGATCTTGTTCAGCGGCGCGGACCACAGGTCCGACGCGTCGGTGAACGGAACCGCCGGAAGGTGCCCCCCGACCGCGTAGCCCGGCCCGACCAGGACGTCGCCCTCCAGGCCGTCGCGGCTGGCCGCCAGGTACAGCGGACCGGTCTCCGCCTCGATCTTGGCCAGCGCGACCCCGGCCAGCTGCCGGTCCAGGGTCACCGAGGTCAGCAGCCGGTGCTCCCCGGCGTGGTACACCTGCGCGCCCTGGCCGCAGACGGCGAGGCCGTCGTAACCCAGGTCGTCGAGTATGTGCCGGGTCCACGGCACCGCACGCCCGGTGACCACGATGTGGGCCGCGCCCGCCGCGGTGGCCGCGGCGAGCGCCTCGCGGGTGCGCGACGAGATCGTGTCGTCACTGCGCAGCAGCGTGCCGTCGAGGTCGGTGGCGATCAGCCGGTACGGGACCCCCCCGGCGGAGCCGGTGCCGGGACCGGCGGCGGATCCGGTGTCACTCACTTGGCCACCGGCTCCAGGACCTCCCGGCCGCCCAGGTACGGGCGCAGCACCTCGGGCACGCGCACCGAGCCGTCGGCCTGCTGGTGGTTCTCCAGGATCGCCACGATCGTGCGCGGCACCGCGCACAGCGTGCCGTTGAGCGTGGCCAGCGGACGCACCTTCTTGTCCTCGCGGACGCGGATCGACAGGCGGCGGGACTGGAACTCGGTGCAGTCCGAGGTCGAGGTCAGCTCGCGGTACTTGCCCTGGGTCGGGATCCACGCCTCGCAGTCGTACTTGCGCGAGGCCGAGGCGCCCAGGTCGGCGGAGGCCACGTCGATCACCCGGAAGGGCAGCTCCAGCGAGGTCAGCCACTGCTTCTCCCACTCCAGCAGGCGCTGGTGCTCGGCCTGCGAGTCCTCGGGGAGGACGTAGGAGAACATCTCGACCTTGTCGAACTGGTGCACACGGAAGATGCCCCGGGTGTCCTTGCCGTGCGAGCCCGCCTCCCGGCGGAAGCACGGCGAGAAGCCCGCGTAGCGCAGCGGCAGCCGGTCGGCGTCCAGGATCTCGTCCATGTGGTACGCCGCCAGCGGGACCTCGGACGTGCCGACCAGGTAGAGGTCGTCCTTGTCGAGGTGGTAGACGTCCTGGGCGGCCTGGCCGAGGAAGCCGGTGCCGGCCATCGACTGGGGGCGCACCAGCGCCGGGGTCAGCATCGGCGTGAAGCCGGCCGCCGTGGCCTGGGCGATCGCCGCGTTGACGAGGGCGAGCTCCAGCAGGGCGCCGACGCCGGTCAGGAAGTAGAAGCGCGAGCCGGAGACCTTGGCGCCGCGCTCGACGTCGATGGCGCCGAGCAGCTGGCCCAGCTCCAGGTGGTCGCGGGGCTCGAAGCCCTCGGCCGCGAAGTCGCGGTGCGTGCCGTGCGTCTCCAGCGTGACGAAGTCCTCCTCGCCGCCGACGGGCACGTCGGGGTGGACGAGGTTGCCGAGCCGCTGGAGCAGCTCCTGGGTCTCGGCGTCGGCGGCGTCGCGCTCGGCGTCGGCGGCCTTGACGTCGGTCTTCAGCTGTTCGGCCCGCTTGAGCAGCTCGGCCTTCTCGTCGCCGGTGGCCTTGCCGATGAGCTTGCCGAGGCCCTTCTGCTCGGCGCGCAGCTCGTCGAAGCGGACGCCGGACGACCTGCGCCGCTCGTCGGCGGAGAGGAGAGAGTCGACGAGCGCGACGTCCTCTCCACGGGCGCGCTGCGACGCGCGCACACGGTCGGGGTCCTCACGGAGCAGGCGAAGGTCAATCACGCGGTCAAGGCTACCGGTGCGCGGTGACGGCTCACGACTCGCTCTTGCCGAGCGCGTTCCGAGAGCTTCGCTTCGGGAGAATTGGCGCCTTGTGCTCCCGCTTGCCGGGCCTGTCCGGCCTGTCGGCGAAAAGGCGTCCGCATACTCGGGGCGACACGGGTGGCCACGTGCCGGGCGGACCGGACTTCCTTGCGGGCAACGGGACTTGAGGGGGTCGGCTTTCCACAGGCTGTGCGATCCGGAAGAAGTTATCCACAGGCTGTGCGAAAGATCTGTGGACTTCGGAGGCGACCATTCCTCATCGGGCGCGTGCGGGCATATCGGGCGAAGAATTCCTGTGTCAAACCCCTTGCAGGCTCACTTTCGAGTGGAAACGGGTCACTCCGGAGGATGGGGGGCAAGAAACAGGTGGACGAAGGGTGACCTGGGCGCCTGTGGACGAAGTGGGCGCCCGTAGGGTGATTTGTCGACCGAAGGGCGTTTCGTTGTCGACTTGTCCCCAGGTCGAGAACGTGGCCTGTGGATAACTTCTGTGGATAACGAAAATCGGCAGGTACGACCGGTCAGAAACGGCCGTCCTGGCACCGCGCCACCCAGTCGGCCGCCGTGGTGAACTCCTCGTCCGAGGTCCCCCGGCGCAGGGGCGCCACGTCCGACGGATCGACGTCCGCCCGCGGATACGACCCGAGGTAGCGCACCTGGAGGCAGATCCTCTTCAGACCCATCAGGGCCTCGGCCACCCGCCGGTCGGAGATGTGCCCCTCGGCATCGATGCAGAAGCAGTAGTTGCCGATGCCGGCGCCGGTGGGCCGGGACTGGAGCAGCATCAGGTTGATGCCCCGGGTGGCGAACTCGCCCAGCAGATCACGCAGGCCGCCGGGGTGGTCGTCGCGCTGCCAGAGCACGACGGACGTCTTGTCCGCGCCGGTGGGCGCGGCGGGCCGGGCGGGGCGGCCCACGAGCACGAAGCGGGTCTGGGCGTTCTCGGCGTCGTGGATCTCGGACTCGAGGACCTCCAGGCCGTACCGTTCCGCGGCGAACTCGCCGGCGAAGGCCGCGTCGTACCGGCCCTCCTGGACGAGGCGGGCACCGTCCGCGTTGGAGGCGGCCGATTCCCAGGCCACGTCGGGCAGGTGTGCCTTGAGCCAGTTGCGCACCTGGGGCTGGGCGGCGGGGTGGGCGGTGACCGTCTTGATGTCCGACAGCTTGGTGCCGGGGCGGACCAGCAGCGCGAAGGTGATGGACAGCAGCACCTCGCGGTAGATCATCAAGGGCTGGCCGGCGACCAGCTCGTCGAGGGTGGTGGTGATGCCGCCCTCGACGGAGTTCTCGATCGGCACGAACGCGGCCTCCGCCTCGCCGCCGCGCACGGCGTCGAGCGCGGACTGGACGGAGACGTAGGGGACCAGTTCCCGGGTGGCCGCCTCGGGAAGGGTGCGCAGGGCGACTTCGGTGAACGTGCCTTCGGGGCCGAGATACGCGTAACTGGCGGGCATGAGCTTCACCTTAATGGCCTTGCCGGACGCGGAGCACGCTTCCCCGGCCCGGCCGCCCGGCGGGCATCGCCCGAAGGCGACGCGTCATCCCTCCAGCAGCCGCTGCCCCACGTACTCGCCCTCCGCGGCCCCGCCCGGCACGGCGAACAGGCCGCTGGCCTCGTGCCGGATGAACTGCGACAGCGCGTCCCCCCGGTCCAGCTTGCGCTGCACCGGTACGAAGCCGCGCAGGGGGTCGGCCTGCCAGCAGACGAAAAGGAGGCCGGCGTCGGGAACACCGTCGGTGTCGAAGCCGTCGTGGTACGAGAAGGGGCGGCGGAGCAGGGTGGCGCCGCCGTTCTGGTCGGGGCGGGTGATGCGGGCGTGCGCGTTGATCGGGACGACCAGTTTCCCGGCCCCGTCCGTCTTCTCCAGGTCCATCTCGGTCGTCTCGCCGCCCCCGGACAGGGGGGCGCCGTCGGACTTGCGGCGTCCGATGACCTCCTCCTGGGCCTGGGCGGAGAGCTGATCCCAGTCGTCGAGGAGCATGCGGATCCGGCGTACGACGACGTAGGAGCCGTTCGCCATCCATGCGGGCTCGCCCTTCTCGGGCACGAAGATCCGCTTGTCGAAGTCGGTGTCGGCCGGCTTGGGGTTGCGGGTGCCGTCGATCTGGCCCATGAGGTTGCGGGTGGTCATGGGGTGGGCGGTGGCGCCCGGTGAGCGGTTGAAGCCGTTCATCTGCCAGCGGACACGGGCTGCCGACCCGGCGTCCCGCTGGATCGCGCGCAACGCGTGGAAAGCGACCAGGGCGTCGTCGGCGCCGATCTGCACCCACAGGTCGCCGTTGCTGCGGGCCTTGTCGAGCTGGTCGGAGGAGAAGTCGGGCAGGGGGTCGAGGGCGGTCGGGCGTTGCCCGTCCAGCCCGGTGCGGCCGAAGAAGCTGTGGCCGAAGCCGAAGGTGACGGTCAGGGAGGAGGGGCCCGCGTCGCGGGCGACGCCCGTGTCACCGGTCGCGGCCGGTTCGCCCGCCATCAGCCGCCGGGCGGTCTCGGACCAGCGGCGCAGCAGAGCGGCGGCCTCCTTGCGCCCGGCGCCCGGCTTCAGGTCGAAGGCGACGAGGTGCCCGCGGGCCTGCATCGGGGTGGTGATGCCGGGCTGATGTTTCCCGTGAAACATCACCTCCTCGCTGCCCACCGAGGTGAGGGGTGTGGCGGCGGAGGTGGGGGCGGCGGCGTATCCCACGGCGCCGCCCGCCGCGCCGAGCACGAGGCCGGTGGCGCCGGCGGTGCCGAGGAGCCGGCGCCGGGAGATGCCGCCGCGGGGGGTGACATCGCCGGTGCCGTGCGGGCCGGGTCCGGCGGGTGTCCCGGGCGTCGCCTCGGGGGTGCGGGCCTCCGGGATGGACTGGTCAGCCATGGTGCGGTTCAGCCGATCTGCGCGTTCTTGGAGATGGTCACCTCGTCGATGTCGGAGGTGCGTACGGTGACGGCGACCTTCCAGTCGCCGGCCATCGGAAGCTGCACTCCGCTCGCCGACCAGTGTCCGTTGGTGATGTGGTCGGGGACGACGGGCAGGGGGCCGAGGTCCTTGGCCTCCAGAGTGAAGGCGATCTTCACCTCGGGGATGTCGAAGGCGCGGCCGTCCGCGTCCTCGACATAGAGGTGCAGGTCGTTGTCGCCGACCCGGGCGGGGTCGAGCTCGATGCGGACGACACCCTTGCCGTTCGCGCTTCCGGTGTCGAAGGGCATGTCCAGGGTCACGGCTCCGGACGCGGCGGTGGACGAGGAGGCGGCGGACCCGCCGGCGGCCCGGGCCTCCTGTTCGGTGCGGCCGGGTTCGGTCTGGGTCAGCACGGTGGTGACGGCGAGCAGGACGACGGCGACGCCCGCCTCGGCGAGGACGGACCGGCGCAGTCCGAGGCGGTGGGGGTCGGCGTCCCGCAGTCGTTTCCGGCGGGCGGTGTCCATGGCGGCCCGCTGCCGGGCGAGCTGGGCGGCACGCTGGGACCCACCGGACCCGTTCGACGCGCCCGTCGCCCGGGAGGCGCCGGAACCGCCGGAACCACTGGCACCGTCGGAACCGCCAGAACCGCCAGCACCGTTCGACGCCCCGGACGCCTCCGACGCCCCGGACCCCTCCGGGGCTCCCGGGTCGCCCGCCGTCTCCGTCCGACGGCCGCCGGCCACGCCGACCTGCTCCCTCTCCCGCTGCGGGGCGACGTCGGGCGTCGTCCGGGCCAGCTGCGCGGTCCAGCGTCGCGAGAGGTAGGCGAGGCCGACCATCACCGCCACGAGGGCGATCTTGACGAGGAGCAGCTGCCCGTAGCGGGTGTCGGTGAAGGCGGACCAGGAGCCGAGCTGCCGCCAGGACTGGTAGACGCCGGTCACCACGAGGGTGACCACGCTGCCGAAGGCGACGCGGGAGAAGCGGCGTACGGCGGAGGCGGGGACGGGGGTGCCGGCGGGTGCCCGGTACAGGGCGACGATCAGGGCGGTGAGTCCGCCGAGCCAGCCGGCGACGGCCAGCAGGTGGAGGACGTCGACGGGCATGGCGAGGCCGGCCTGGAGGCCGACGGAGGCGTGCTCGGACAGCGCCCAGGTCGCCGCGAGCCCGGCGGCCACGACGGTCCCGCCGGCCGCGAGTCCGAAGGTGAGGTCCTTCTTCTCGTCGTCCTCGCGCTTGTCGTAGGCGCCGAAGAGCACGGCGATGAACAGTGCCGCCGCGGCGAGCAGCAGCAGCCGGGAGACCAGCGAGGCGCCGCTCTTGGTCTGCAGGACGTCTCCGAGCAGGCTCAGGTCGAAGACGTCGCCGGCCTTTCCGGAGCCGGTGTAGGAGCCGCGCAGCAGGAGCAGCAGCAGGGTCGCGGCGGTCAGCGCGAGCCAGCCGGAGACGACGAGCCGTTGCAGGGGGCGGACGCCGGAACCGCGCGGCCAGCAGGCGAGGACGAACGCGGCGCCGCCGGCCAGGACGACGAACCCGGCGTAGGACACGTACCGTCCGACGCCGTACAGCAGGCCGACGATGCCGCCCCCCGCCTCCTGGCCGCCGACGGAGACGGAGGTCTCCGAAGGGGCGCCGACGGAGAAGGTGTAGGCGCCGGAGACGGGGTGGCTGTCGGCGGAGACGACCTGGTAGGCCACCGTGTAGGTGCCGTCGGGCAGGCCCGCGTGCAGTTTCACGGCGTACGTGGTGCCGCCGGTGCCGGCGGGCCGGCCGTCGTCGACGCGCCGGCCCTTGGGGTCGAGGACGCGCAGTGAGTCGTCGTCCAGGGAGACCGTCTCGGAGAAGGTGAGCGACACCTGGGCCGGGGCCTTGTCGACCACCGCCCCCTGCTGGGGATCGCTGCCGGTGAGCGCGGCGTGCGCGGAGGCCGGGCCGGCGGCGGCGAGCAGCGCGCAGACCGCGGCCAGGAGCAGCAGCACCAGGGTCCGTACGCGCGGGGCGGTGGTCCGGGTCAAGGTGGTCCCTCCCTCAGTGTCCGGTGTGTCCGGCGGTGGGCCGGTACGTGGCCGGTTTCACCGGCATCTCGACCGTGACGGGGTCGGAGTGGGCGAAGTGGAGCTCGATGGAGACCGTCTCACCCTGTTCGGGCCGGTGCTTCAGCTTTTCGAACATCAGGTGGTTGCCGCCGCTCTCCAGCACGAGCTCGCCGTGCGCGGGCACGGGCAGGCGGTCGACCTCCTTCATCGCACCGCCGACGGTCTCGTGCACGGTGACCTCGCCGGCCGGGCTGGTGACCGACGTGAGTTCGTCCTCGGCGCCGCCCTTGTTGGTGACGGTGAGGAAGCCGGCGGCCATGGTGTCGGAGACCGGCTGCGGTATGTAGGCGGCGTCGACGGAGAGGTCGGCGGCCGAGGAGGCGCCGGAGCCGGAGTCGCCGCAGCCCGCGAGGACCAGGGCGCCGATCACGGCCGCGGCGGCCAGCGCGGGGCGGCCCGTCACGGGTTCTCCCCCTTGAGCAGCGCGGGGAGGTCCTCGGTGTAGTCGTCGACGGTGGCGTCCTTGCCGTAGAGGACGTAGCCGCCGTCGGTCTTCGGGGAGAAGGCGATGACCTGGGTGCCGTGGGTGGAGACGACGTTGCCGTCCTTGTCCTTGGTCGGCGGGTCGATGGAGATGCCGAGGGTGCGGGCGCCGGCCTGGATGGTGTCGAAGTCGCCGGTCAGGCCGACGATCTGGGGGTCGATGCCCTGGAGCCACTTGCCGAGCGCGGCGGGGGTGTCCCGCTCGGGGTCGGTGGTGACGAAGACGACGCGCAGCTGGTCCTGCTCGGCCCGGGGCAGCTGCTTCTTGGCCACCGCGATGTTGTTCATGGTGAGCGGGCAGACGTCGGGGCAGTGGGTGTAGCCGAAGTAGATCAGCGTGGGCTTGCCGGCGGTCTGCTCGCGGAGGTCGTACTGCTTGCCCCGGGTGTCGGTGAGGACCAGGTCCGGCTTCTCGAAGGGCTTGTCGAGGACGGTGGCCGCCTGTCGGCCGGTGTCCTCGGAGACCACGGTGACGGGCTTGTCGCCGTCACCGCCGCTGCCGCAGGCGGAGAGGGTCAGGGTGGCGGCGGCGAGCAGCGCCGCCGCGGCGAAGGTCTTCGTGCGCATAGAGAAATGTCCCAGATGTGATGTGCCCCGGTGTGTGCCGGGGTCCGCGAACGGAGCCCCGGCACACACCGGCGGGGGTGCGGTTACGCCGACGCGCCGGTGTTCCGGCGGCGGCCGGCGAGGACGCCGTACGCGACGCCCGCCGCGCCGACGACGATGCCGACGATGCCGAGGACGCGGGCGGTGGTGTCGCTGCTGTCGCCGGAGCCGGTCGAGCTGCCGGCCGCGCTGTGCTGGGCGGTGGCCTCGGCACCGGTGCCGGTGTTCGCGCCCGCGGCGCCGTGGGCGTCGCCCTCGGCGGCGGTCAGTTCGAGCACGGGCGCCGGGTTGTCGGGCTCCTCCTGGCCCTCCTGCGGCACCTCGATCCAGCGCACGACCTCCTTGTTGGAGTACGTCTGGATCGCCTTGAAGACCAGCTCGTCGGTGTCCTCGGGCAGCGAGCCGATGGAGACGGGGAACTTCTGGAAGTAGCCGGGCTCGACACCCTTGCCGTCGGCGGTCCAGGTCACCTTGGTGACGACCTCGGTGATCTGCTTGCCGTGCGACTCCAGCGGCTTGGCCGGCTTGGCCTTGGTGACCTCGGCCGTCCACCCGGGGATCGGCTGCGGCATGACGGACGCGAGCGGGTGGTCCGCGGGGAAGTTGACCTCCAGCTTGGTGGTGGAGGCGTTGTCGCGCTCGTTGGGCACCTTGAAGTCGACGACCGCGTAACCGCCCTTGGCGGCCGCGCCCTCCGGCTGCACGCTGACGTGCGCGAAGGCGGGGGCGGACAGGGCGAGGACGGCGATGCCGGCCGCGGAGCCCGCGGCGGCGATACGGGAAACCTTCATGAACGGAGTACTCCGCTTCGTGTGATGACCCGGCGAGGAGCCGGTGTCAGGAGTGACGGGAGGGGTGCGCGGACGCGCGCGTGCCGCACGACGGCGGCCCCTCCTCCGTCGCTCCGGCCGTGAGGCGGAAGCGGTTCGGCGGTCGGTGGTCGCGTCGCATCAGGCGGCGAGGGCGAGGGCGCTCGGCGGACCGCGCCTGATCACCGTGTGCTGGAGGGCGGCGGTGTGCGGCCGCACCGGCACGAGATGGGCGGTGCGCGGCGGGCGCGGGCCCGTGCGGGGAGCGCCCGCGAGCCCGCGATGCAGGACGCGCACCAGGGCGAGCGCGGCGCGCAGGGCGCGGACGAGCGCTCCCTCGGCCATCGACTGGGCCGAGTGCGCCGACAGCGCGACGATCCGTGCCACCGCCAGGTCCCCGCGGCGCAGCAGCCAGCCGGCGGCGAGGGCCGCGAGGACGTGACCGAGCAGCATCGGCAGGGACGGCAGCAGGGAGGCGGAGGAGCCGGCGGCGGTGGACAGGGCGTCCGCCGGGTGGTGTGCCGCGCCGGAACCGGGTGCGAGCCGCGCGTCGGTGAGGATCCGCTGGGCCTCGGCCGGGCTGATCGCCGCGGCGGTGGTCCCGCAGACCAGGCGCGCGGCCTGCTGGACCAGTGAGGCGTCGGACAACGGTGCCGTCCCGCCGGGGGACGCCGCCGCGGTGACGGCCGTCGCCCCGTGCTGACCGAGCCCGAAGACCGTGTGCAGGGCGGTCTGGCCGACCGCGAGCAGCACCGCGATCCCGGGCAGTGAACGTTCGCGCCCGGCGAGGGGCGCGGCGACCAGGACCGCCCCGAGGAACCCCGCGCCCAGCGACCACAGAGGGACGGTGGCGCACGAGGCGAAGGTGTGACCCGCCGCGGCCAGCACGACGCAGACCGCGGCGAACACCGCGGCCCGCAGGATCCGGAGGTCGTTCCCGGAGCGCGCCGAAGGCGGGTGGGGGGCAGTCATGGCGGGCTCATCATCGCACTGGCGGCCACCGCGCCGTACGGCAGGTCCGCAAGATGCCGTACGACCGGATGGTCGCTCTTGGCAGGAGCCGTCCCACATACACCGGTCGCCGGGGCGGTCGCATCCGCCGTCCGGGCGGTCCGGCGCGGACACTGCGCTTACGCCCGGGCACAAGGGGCAATACGTAACGGTATGTCGAGCCGCGGCCGGGAGGCTGGAGCATGAGCATCTGGTGGTCACTCCATCTGCGGCGCGAGGCTGCGAGCGTGCCCCTGGCCCGCCGTCTGCTGCTCGGCACGATGGAGACCGCGGGCGTCGACCCCGACATCTCCTTCGACCTCTCCGTCGCCCTCAGCGAGGCCTGTGCCAACGCCGTCGAGCACGGCGGGGACGACGCGCCCGGCAGTCCCTCGGCCGCGTACCGCGTCACGGCCTACCTCGACGGCGAGCGGTGCCGCATCGAGGTCGCCGACACGGGCCCCGGTTTCGACACCTCGGTACCCGGCCGGCCGACCGGTGCGGCGCCCGCCGACGCCGAGCACGGGCGCGGCCTGTGTCTCATCCGGGAGCTCGCCGACCACGTCCACTTCGGCGGCACGCCGGGCCGGGCGGGGGCCGTGGTGAGCTTCGACAAGGTCCTCAAGTGGCGGGAGGACGCCCCCCTGACGGCGGTCTGACGAACGCTTCAGGCGGCCGGGGCCGCCTGAAGCGTTCCTCCGGCGCACCTCGTCAGGCACCCGCCCCGGCGCCGTTCGGCGCCCCGGGTACGACGACGGCCGGGTACCGGTTGCGGTACCCGGCCGTCGGCCCGGAGGTCAGCCCTTCAGCGAAGCCATCCACGCCTCGACCTCGTCCGACCGGCGCGGCAGGCCGGAGGACAGGTTCCGGTTTCCGTCCTCGGTGACGAGGATGTCGTCCTCGATGCGGACGCCGATGCCCCGGTACTCCTCGGGCACGGTCAGGTCGTCGGCCTGGAAGTACAGGCCGGGCTCGACGGTGAGGACCATGCCGGGCTCCAGCGTGCCGTCGACATAGGACTCCACGCGCGCGGCGGCGCAGTCGTGGACGTCGAGGCCGAGCATGTGGCCGGTGCCGTGCAGCGTCCAGCGGCGCTGCAGGCCCAGCTCCAGCACCCGCTCGACCGGGCCCTCGACGAGGCCCCACTCGACGAGCCGCTCGGCCAGCACCCGCTGGGCGGCGTCGTGGAAGTCGCGGTACTTGGCGCCCGGCTTCACGGCCGCGATGCCGGCCTCCTGGGCGTCGTACACGGCGTCGTAGATCCTCTTCTGCAGCTCGCTGTACGTGCCGTTGACCGGCAGGGTGCGCGTGACGTCCGCCGTGTAGTACGTGTGCGTCTCCACGCCCGCGTCGAGCAGCAGCAGGTCGCCGGAGCGGACCGGGCCGTCGTTGCGGACCCAGTGCAGGGTGCAGGCGTGCGGGCCGGCGGCGGCGATGGTGCCGTAGCCGACGTCGTTGCCCTCGACGCGGGCACGGAGGAAGAAGGTGCCCTCGATGTAGCGCTCGCTGGTCGCCTCGGCCTTGTCGAGGACCTTCACGACGTCCTCGAAGCCGCGGACGGTGGAGTCGACGGCCTTCTGCAGCTCGCCGACCTCGAACGCGTCCTTGACGAGCCGGGCCTCGGAGAGGAAGACGCGCAGCTCCTCATCGCGCTCGGCGGTGACCTTGTCGGTCAGGGCCGCCTCGATGCCGGCGTCGTGGCCGCGCACGACGCGCACCGGGCCGGTGGCCTCGCGCAGCGCGCCGGCGAGCTCGCGCACGTCGGAGGCGGGGATGCCGTACAGCTTCCCGGCCTCGGTGAGGGAGTGGCGGCGGCCGACCCACAGCTCGCCCTGGCCGTCCAGCCAGAACTCGCCGTTCTCGCGGTCGGAGCGCGGCAGGAGGTAGATCGTCGCGGTGTGGCCGTCGCCCTCGGGCTCCATGACCAGGACGCCGTCCTCGGTCTGGTTGCCGGTCAGGTAGGTGTACTCGACCGACGCGCGGAACGAGTACTCCGTGTCGTTCGAGCGGGTCTTCAGGTTGCCCGCGGGGATCACCAGGCGCTCGCCCGGGAAGCGGGCGGAGAGCGCGGCGCGGCGGGCGGCGGTCTCGGCGGCCTGGGCGATCGGCCGCAGGTCGTGCAGCTCGGTGTCGGCCCAGCCGGACTTCATGTTCTCGGCGAGCTCGTCGGACACGCCCGGGTACAGGCCGTTCTTGCGCTGCTTGATCGGCTCTTCGGTCTCTTCCGGGGTCTCCGGGGTGAGCTCCTCCGCCACGGTCATCCTCCTTGATACGGCACTGGACCACCTCCATCGTACGGTCGTGCGGAAGGGGGCCCAGGGCCGAAGGACCTGTTACACCGTGCGGCGCGCGTCACTGGTCGAAGCGGACCGCCAGCAGCACCACGTCCTCCTCGGAGTCCGCCTCGTCCGCGCCGTCCGGCAGCACCGTGCGCAGCACGTGGTCGGCGACGGCGTCCGGATCCTGGCGCTTGGCCCGCGGTACGCCGGCCGCGGCGGCGTGCAGTCGGGCGAAGGCGCGGTCGATCGGGTCGCCGGTGCGGTGCAGCAGACCGTCGGTGTACAGCAGGACCGTCTCGCCGGGCGCGGCCTGGAGCTCGACGCTCGGTGCCTCCCAGCAGGCGAGCATGCCCAGCGGAGCCGAGACGGAGGTCTCCACGAACTCGGTGCGCCGCTCGCCGGTCAGCAGCGGCGGGCTGTGTCCGGCGCCGGCCAGGGTGATCCGGCGCAGCGCGGGCTCGCAGTAGCCGAACAGGGCGGTGGCCGAGCGGGCGGGTTCGGTGAGCCGCAGCAGCAGCTCCAGGTCGGACAGGACCGCGACCGGGTCCTCGCCCTCCATCACGGCGTACGCCCGCAGGGACGCGCGCAGCCGGCCGGTGGCGGCCACCGCGCTGGGGCCGCAGCCGGTGACGGAGCCGACGGCCAGGCCGAGCGCGGCGTCCGGCAGCGGCAGGGCGTCGTACCAGTCACCGCCGCCGCGCGGGCCGGTGCGGCGGCGGGCGGCGAGCTGCACGCCCGGCACCCGGGGCAGGCGCGAGGGCAGCAGTTCCTCCGCCATGGTCGCCATGCGGGTGCGCGTGCGCTCGGTCTCCAGGAGCCGGGCCAGGTGCTCGGCGGCGTACCGGGCGTACAGCCCCACCAGGTGCCGCTGCCGCTCGCGCGGCTCGGCGGGTTCGTCGTAGAGCCACACGGCGACGCCGAGGCGGCCGGCGCGCTCGGTGGACAGGGGCAGGGCGTAGCTGGCGGCGTAACCGAGGCGGGCGGCGACCTCGCGGTGGCGGGGGTCGAGGCCCTCCTCGGCGAACAGGTCGGGTTCGGCGATGCCGCCCTCGGCGACGGGCAGGCCCTCCAGGATCCGTCCGTACGACAGGGAGCTGCGCGGCACCGTCTCGATGTGGCCGAGGTCGGCGCGGGCCAGTCCGAGGCCGATGGTGCTGTCGGGGCCGAGCCCGTCGGCCGGTTCCACGACGACGAGGCCGCGCCGGGCGCCCACCAGGGCGGCGCCGGCGCGCAGCAGTTCCTGCAGAGCTTCGGAGAGGGAGTCCGTGCGGACGAGGCGTTCGGTCAGCTCGTGCAGGGTCGTCAGGTCGGACACCCAGCCGGCGAGCCGGTCCTGGAGCAGGGCGCCCGGCGGGTCCGGCGTGCCCGGGCCGTTCGGCGGGGCGGCCGGCGAGGTGCCCGCGACGGCGGACGCGACAGTGTGTGCGGGGGACGGCACAGTTGAATCGATTCCAGCCACTTTCGCAGGGTGCGGGGCGTTCATGGCGTCCGGCTTTCCGACCGGTGCTTACTGCTCAAAAGCATCGCAAACCCCCATGTCATTCTGCGCCGCTGGCAGTGTCTCCACATGTACACGCACTCGTAAGGAGATGTCCAGCATTGTCCTGCTGGGATTCCTGGTGTCCGTGAGGTGCGAGCGGCCTCCTCTTCGAACCCCTTGCGGAAAGGCGAAGTTGGCTTGAAACTGCCCCAGAGGATGTCTTGTTGCGGTCTTCTGGGGGTGCTCCACGGAGCGTCACAGCGGTCGTGATGGGTACGTACTCGGTGAAGGCCAGGGGTGGCTGGGGGCCACCCGGAACCTGGCGGCGGACCCGGGCGTCCTATCCACCGACGACCGTGCCCCATCCTCCCGTGGCGGAGGCGGAGAGAAATACGCGGGACGGCAAACGCCAGACTTCGCCACCCCCGCGCCATGCCCATGCTTTTGATGGACGCAGTATGGATGGAACCGCCGCGGACGCAGTCTGAGCTCGGACCACAGGGGTGTCCCTTGCCCGCGGCAGGGGTGTGATGCGCCACCAGCTACGCACAGCGAAGTGATCGACACATGGTGTGAGACGACCACGGTGTTGCCAGGCGTGCAACGGAAAGGAACGAGCGCTCATGCGCGAGATCCTCGGAAGGCGACGCAGGCTCCTGTCCCGGCGAGGCGACGGGCGGCCTGAGCTGATCGGCGCGGCCCTGACCTACGCGACGCAGTGGCAGTGGCCCGTACTCCCGGGCGTGGCGCCCGACCCGCAGGCGCGCTCGCGCTGCGGGTGTCCCGACCCCGAGTGCACGGTGCCCGGCGCGCACCCCTTCGACCCCGGCCTCCTCGCCGCCACCACCGACGAGCGGATGGTGCGCTGGTGGTGGACCAACCGGCCGACGGCGCCGATCGTCATGGCCACCGGGGGCGGCGCCCCGTGCGCCGTCTCCCTGCCGGCCCTGCCGGCCGCCCGCGCCCTGGCCGCGCTCGACCGCGCCGGTCTGCGGCTCGGCCCGGTCGTCGCCTCGCCCACCCGCTGGTCGCTGCTGGTCCGGCCGTACTCCATGGAGCAGCTGGGCGAACTGCTCTACGCCAAGGACTTCGTCCCCGGATCGCTGCGCTTCCACGGTGAGGGCGGCTACCTCGCCCTGCCCCCGTCCGGGACAGGCCGGGGCGCCGTCCGCTGGGAGCGGGCACCGCTGCCGGGTTCCGCCTCGCCCTGGGTGCCCGACGTGGAGGCCGTGGTGGACGCGGTGGTCGACGCCCTCACCCGTACGGGTGTGAGCGCCCCCGAGTTGTAGGGGTGTCGGGCGCGCGCGGAAGTCGGCGCGCGTCCGGGGTCGTTATCGTCCGCTCCATGCCGCTTCATGCTGGGGAGCACCGCGCCGCGAGGCCGCGCCGCGCGGGACAGCGCCGCCGTCGTCCGGCCGGCGGCCGGATGCGTCTGTACGGACTCGCCGGTGTCGTGGTGAGTGCCGTCGTGCTGCCGTTCGCCGTGGCGTCCGCGGGGCCGGTGCACCACGGGGAGAAGGACCACCGGCCGCCGGTGGCGCGCCTGCTTCCGCACGGCGGTGACGGCAAGGCGCCCGAGCGGAGCGACGGCCGCACCGCGTCGTCCGGTGCCGGGCCCGCCCGCACCGCACTGCCGCTCGGCCTGGCCACCGCCGTGCGCTGCGGTCCCGAGCTCACCTCGCCCGAGGGGGTCGAGGCACAGACCTGTGTGCTGACGCAGGGGACCGCGACCTGGGCGCGGACCTACTACCGCAACGCGACCGGCGGGGCGCTGGAGACCGTGCTGAGCCTCATGGGGCCCGGCGGCCGCAGCGTGCGCATGCGCTGCGCGGTGGGCGCCGAGGACGCGCCGGGCATGTGCGAGACGCCCCGGGAGCGGATGCGGGGCGAGCCGGCCGCGTACACCGCCGTCGCCGAGTTCGCCGGCCGGGCCGGCTACGGACCGCTGCTGCTGCGCACGGGCAGCAACTCGCCTACAGAGCAGGCTCGTTGACGCGATGCCACGGGTGCTCGCGCCAGGGAGGGCATGCAAAGACCCGGTTGCTGGCGACGGGGGATGCACCAGCAACCGGGCTACTCGAACGGTAACAAGAGATCGGCGGTTAGCAAATTCGATCTCCTGTTTTCCGGTCACCGACTGGCGTGTCTGTGGCGGGAGTTGTGACTGGAGTCACGCGTTCCGCACCCGGTGGTCCGGCTGACCGGTCGGTCAGCCGGACCGGACACCGAGGCCGTGCGCCGGCCGCGGCTCAGCTGAGGGTGACCTGCCGGTTGGTCAAGCCGCCGCGCGCCCGGCGCTCGTCGGGCGTGAGCGGCGCCTCCGTGGCCAGGGCCTCGGCGAGGCGCTCGGCGAACTCGGCCGCCGGCTTCTCCACGTCCTCGGCGGTGACCCCGCTCGGCAGGTCCCAGACCGGGACGGTGAGTCCGTGGGCCCGGAAGGACCCCACGAGCCGGGTGCCCTCGCCCAGGCTCGACCGGCCCGCCGCGTGCAGCCGGGCCAGAGCGTCCAGAAGCCGCTCCTCCTCGTGCGGCATGACCCACCGCAGGTGGTTCTTCTCCGGCGTCTCGCACCAGTAGGCGGCGTCCACGCCCTGGAGCCGGACGGTCGGGATGGCCGCGGCGTTGGCCCGCTCCAGGGAGGCGGTCACCTCCGGCGTGGCGTTCTCCGCGTCCGGGACCCAGAACTCGAAGCCCTCGTGCACCACCGGCTCGAAAGCCCCCTCGGGCGCGAGCAGGTCCTGCAGCCGCGGACCGTCGGCCGGCGCGCGACGCCCTTGCACGGGCGTGCCCGGGGCGGCGGTCAGGGCCCGCTGGAGCGTGTCCGCGAGGTCACGGCTGATGTCACCCGACGCCGTGTCGTTCTGCAGGCCGAGCAGCACGGAGCCGTCCTCGCGGCGCAGGGCCGGCCAGGCCATCGGCAGCACCGTGGCCAGCGTGACCGAGGGGACGCCCTCGGGCAGGCCGTCCTTCAGCGTCAGTCCGACCGTGGCCGCCGGTACCAGCTCGCGCAGCGCCACCCAGTCGCACTCGCCGGGCAGCCCTTCGAACGGGCGCTGCACCAGCGCGGTCGTGGCCTGTGCGGCGGCCCGGCCGTGGCAGGCCTTGTAGCGGCGGCCGCTGCCGCAGGGGCAGGGCTCGCGGGCACCGACGACCGGGACCTCTCCGTCGGTGAGCTGGGGCCGCTTGGCCTTCGTCTGGGGTCGCTTCTTGGCCATCTGGGTGTCTCCCGGTTACGGCTCTACTCGTACGGGCGCGAGCCTAGCCGTTCGCGCCCCGGCCGACGGGACCCTGTGGACGACGGGCCGTGGCGGCCGGCCCACCCGGCGCGGGTCAGCCCAGATCGTCGAACGCGTCCGCGAAGTCCAGCCCGGGGATCTCCGACACCGCCGGGGCGGCGACCCGCGTGGCGAAGTCGTCGCGCCGGTGCCCCGCGGCCGCGTCGTCGTGGACGACGACCCAGACCGTGACCTCTCCGCACGCCTCGTCCCGTACCCCCCAGTCGTCGGCGAGCGCGGTGATGATGTTCAGCCCGCGGCCGCCGCGGGCGGTGACCGACGGGGTCGCCGGGGCCGGACGGGTCGGGCCGCCGCCGTCCGTGACCTCCACGAGGAGCCGGCCCCCCGCGTCCACCTGCCAGGCGGCGCGGACGTCACCGTCCCCGGCCATGGCGTCGCCCAGCGGACGGCCGTGCTTGCACGCATTGCTGAGCAGTTCGGACAGGACCAGGACTGCGTCGTCGATGACCGATTCCGACACACCGCCGCTGCGCAACTGCTCGCGCATCCGGTGCCGTGCTCTCCCCACGCCCGCAGGGCCATGGGGAACGGCCATGCTCGACGACGTGGGCACCTCCTGTGCCACCACCAACGCCACCCCCGAGACCTCCTTCGCCCCACGCCACGGTGTGGATGCCCTTCTGGCCTGAACCGGAAACCGGCCGGTCCCCGCCCAGTGACGCATTCGACACGCGTGCACACGCACCGAACGCGCCGGAGCACTCCCCGTAATCATGTGGCTGGATTTCGTCGGTGTGGCCGAACCGGAGAATGGGGCAGACGGCCCGCCGGGTCAAGGCCTCCGGACGAATCAGCGGCCGAGATGCTCCAGGACCGCGCGTGGCCGGTTGGTGATGACGGCGTCGACGCCCAGGCCGGCGCAGAGATCCACGTCGGCGGTCTCGTTCACGGTCCACACGTGCACCTGGTGCCCGGCCGCCTTCAGCCGCTCGATGTAGGCGGGGTGGTTGCGCACGATCCGGATCGAGGGGCCCGCGATCCGGACACCGGCCGGCAGCCGTCCGTCGCGCAGCCGGGGCGAGACGAACTGCATCAGGTAGACCGTCGGCAGCGTCGGTGACGCGGCCCGTACCCGGTGCAGCGAGCGGGCCGAGAAGCTCATCACCCGCACCGGCGACTCGGCGGCCGAGGCGGGCGCGTCCAGACCGAACCGCTTCAGGAGCAGCAGCAGCCGCTCCTCCACCTGCCCCGCCCAACGCGTGGGGTGCTTCGTCTCGATGGCCAGCTCCACCCGGCGGCCCGCGTCCGACACCAGCTCCAGCAGCCGCTCCAGGGTGAGCACGGAGGTCTCCTCGCGGTCCTCCGGCCGGTGCTCCCATTCGGGCTGCTCGTCGCGGGTGCGCCAGAACTCCCGGGTCCTGCGGGCACCGAAGTCCAGGGCCGCCAGGTCGGCGAGCTCCAGGGCCGAGACCGCGCCGCGGCCGTTGGACGTGCGGTTGACGCGCCAGTCGTGGACGCAGACGAGGTGGCCGTCGGCGGTCAGGCGCACATCGCACTCCAGGGCGTCCGCCCCGTCCTCGATCGCCTTCCGGTACGCGGCCAGGGTGTGTTCGGGGGCCTCCTCGGAGGCCCCGCGGTGGGCGACGACCTGAATCGGGTGCTGTCGTACGTGGGTCACCGCGTCATGGTGCCACCGTGCGCGGGTAGACGTGCCGTCGGAGTCGTCGGTCCCGCGTCCGATTAGTCTTGGATGACCTGTGTGAGGAACAACCGCGACCCACAGCATCCGCTTATGGTGCTCTGACGGCTCGTGGGAAAAGCTGATGGCCTACGCAAACACATGCATCACCACATGCGCAGCCGCGTCGCGCCGGGCCGTGGAGCCGCGCGCGTGAGCGCGGCCGAGCGCGACCAGTGCGCCCGAGCGGCAGTCGTGGATCGAGGAGAGAAGCTGTGAGCACCGAGAACGAGGGCACCGCGGTACCCCCGGCCCCGTCGGCACCCCCCGTGCCGGCGTCCTCTCCCGCAGCCTCCGAGCCTGCCCCGCCGCACCACCCGGGCCGGCCCCCGTCCCAGCCGCCCACGGGCGCGGAACCGCACGGTGATCCCCGGACGCCCCCGGCTCCCGCACCCGCCTCCCACCAGGCCGCCGCCCCGGGCTCCTCGGCCCCCGACGCGTCCTGGCCGCCGCCCCCGCCGCCGGCCGGCCCGTCCTACGGCGGCGGAGGCGGGGACGGCTCCGGCGGCTGGGGCGCCTCGTACCAGCCGCCGGCGCCGAAGTCCGGCCGCGGCCGTGGCGGCACGGTCGCCGCGCTCCTGATCGCCGCCCTGGTCGCGGGCGGTCTCGGTGGCGGCCTCGGCTACACGCTGGCCAAGAACAACGACGAGTCGGGTTCCACGACGGTATCCGCCTCGGACACCGGCGGCTCGGTCAAGCGCGACGCGGGCACCGTCGCGGGCGTGGCCGCCAAGGCGCTGCCCAGCACGGTCACCATCCAGGCCGAGGGCAGCAACGGCGAGGGCGGCACCGGCACCGGGTTCGTCTTCGACAAGCAGGGCCACATCGTCACCAACAACCACGTGGTGGCGGAGGCGGTCGACGGCGGCAAGCTCAGCGCGACATTCCCCGACGGCAAGAAGTACGACGCCCAGGTGGTCGGCCACGCCCAGGGCTACGACGTGGCGGTCATCAAGCTCGAGAACGCCCCGTCGGACCTGAACCCGCTGCCCCTCGGCGACTCGGACAAGGTGGCCGTGGGTGACTCGACGCTCGCCATCGGCGCCCCCTTCGGGCTGTCCAACACGGTGACCACGGGCATCATCAGCGCCAAGAACCGCCCCGTGGCCTCCAGCGACGGCAGCGCGAGCAGCAAGGCGTCCTACATGAGCGCCCTGCAGACCGACGCCTCGATCAACCCGGGCAACTCCGGCGGCCCGCTGCTGGACGCGCAGGGCAATGTCATCGGGATCAACTCCGCGATCCAGTCCTCGAGCAGCGGCGGCTTCGGCGGCGCGGGCCAGGCGGGCTCGATCGGCCTGGGCTTCGCCATCCCCATCAACCAGGCGGAGTTCGTCGCCAAGCAGCTGATCAAGACCGGCAAGCCGGTGTACGCGAAGATCGGCGCCTCCGTCTCGCTGGAGGAGACGACGAACGGCGCGAAGATCACCGAGCAGGGCGTCAGCGGCTCCGAGCCCGTCGAGCCGGGCGGCCCCGCCGCCGCCGCGGGCCTCAAGCCGGGCGACGTCATCACCGAGCTCGACGACACGGTGATCGACAGCGGCCCGACCCTGATCGGCGAGATCTGGACCCACAAGCCCGGCGACAAGGTCACGGTCACCTACGAGCGCGGCGGCAAGCAGCACACGGCCCAGCTCACCCTCGGCAGCAAGACCGGCGACGACTGACCCACCCGCCCCCGCACGGACCCGCTACCCTGGTCCCGCGCGGTCGATCACGGCCGGCGCGGGGTGGGTTGCCCGAGCGGCCTAAGGGAACGGTCTTGAAAACCGTCGTGGCAGCGATGTCACCGTGGGTTCAAATCCCACACCCACCGCGGTGTTCGACGGCCCCCGACCTGATGTGACGGTCGGGGGCCGTCGTCGTGCGCGCCGTCTCTGCGGGCGGGCCGGCGGGTGCGGGTACTCGGGTGGGACTGAGTATGTGCGCTCTGGCCGGCCGGGGAGCGTCCGGGGACGCTCGGGTCATGGAACATCGACGACCGAAGACCGCCGCGCAGTGGGTGTCGGGGCTCGTGCTCGCCGCGGTGGCGGCGGGTCTGTGGGCCGCCTGGCTGGGGTGGGACCAGCAGCGTGACGTGCACCCCGACGGCACGACGACCGGGCCGTACGAGGCCTGGCAGGTGATCGGGCTGGTGCTGACCCTGCTCCTGCCGGTGTGCTGGGCGGCGTCGCGGGGGTACGGCGCGGGCGCGGTGGCGGGGGTCACCGCCGGGCTGACCGTGTCCGCCGCCTACGACTGGTCGGACGACGCCAGCGGGCTCTTCGTGGTCGGCGTGGGGATGGTCATGGTGGGGACCCTCGGCGTGACCGCCGCGCTGGTCGCCGTGATGGCCGCGGTGAGACGGAGGGGCGGTGCGGTGCCCCGGCGGTGACCGTGACCGTGTCCTCCGGGGGGCCGGGTGCGCGGTGCGGTGCCCCGGCGGTGCGCGGGGCCGTGCCCTCCGGGGGCCGGGTGTGCGGTGCGGTGCCCCCGGCGGTGACCGCGGGGGCGTGCCCCCGGAGGGCCGGGTGCGCGCGGTGACCGGGACCGTGTCTTCCAGGGGCCCCGGTGCGGGCCGTCCGAGGCGCGTGGGCATCCACCGCGGTCGCGTCAGGGGTGGTGGCCCGTCATGCGGGCCGCCGACGCGATGGTCGCGCGGGCCTCGCCCTCCGTCAGACCGGTCTCCCGGGCCGCCTCGACCAGGGGAGCCACGAGCGCGGCGCCGATGCCGTTCTCGTAGGCACGGCAGGCCGCCCAGAACAGGCGGGTGTTGCGCTGGCCCTCGTGCGCGGCGAGGACGAACCGGACGAGGCCCCCGCCGTGCGCGTCGGTCGTCCCGGGGGTGTGCCGGTGTGCGCGGGGCGGCGGAAGCAGGAGGCGCAGCAGCGCGGGCGGGCAGGCGGCGGGCGCCAGGTGGGCGGTGCCGGGCGCGGCGGTGTAGGTGCCGTGCCGGGTGCGGGAGCCGGGGCCGACGAGGTACCCGCCGGCGCCGCGGATGTCGATGCCGGGAGCCAGGCGGCCGGCCGAGTTGGGGACGACGGCGTCGGGCGGGCCGGTCAGCCAGAGGTGGCGGCCTCCGCTGGGGGTGAGGACGACCACCGTGGGCGGGATCGTGAACAGGTGGCGCAGGGCCAGTCCGCGCAGCGCGGCCGAGGAGTCCGTGTCCCCTTTGGTGTCCAGGTCCACGCCGATGAGGTGGTGCGGCGGCAGCCCGCAGGCGATGCCGTAGCCGGCGGCCCAGGGCGCTGCGGCGAAGAGTTCACGGATGCGGGCCGGGTCGGTGGAGGCGTCGTGGACACCGTGGCCGAGGCGGCCGCACTCGCCGTGGCAGCGGGAGGGGGCCGGGTCGTCGCGGTGGGGGGAGCGCAGGGCCGGGAGCTTCGTCCGGGACAGGGGGATGACCGCCAGACCGCGTTCGGCGGCGGACAGGGCGTGAGCGAGGGCCAGCGTCGTGGCCTGCCGGTCGGAGGTGGCCATGACTCCATGTTCGTACGCATGTTCGAGAAAAGGAAGGGTGGTCGCACGCGACGCGCCGGGGGCGGAGCGGCGGACGGGGAAAGTGGCGGAACGCTTCACCTCTTGTGGTGCTTGAGGTGCGACTGTCCGGACTGCCCGAGGTGCGGCACAAGGGAGGCAAAGGGGTTTATCGACTTGTCCTCACGCTTGAGGGCGAACCGGGGCTTCCGGGGTGGTTCGGCGGTATCCGCTGGGCAACTCTGATCACGCGACGTCGTGCACAGCGTCGAGGCGGTCGGCCGACTGCCCCGGCGTCCGGGCTGGTTCACAAGTGCAGGTACTTCTCGCGTTGTCGGCAGGAAGCCGGTGCGCACCGTGTTCTGGAGGAACTACATGGCAAGCATCCGTACCGCTCGCGTCATCGCCGCCGTCGCCGCGTTCCCGCTGGCCGTCGCCCTCTTCGGCGGCGTCGCGGCCGCGGACAACGGCGCCGTCGCGGACGACGGATCGAACGCGACCTCCGCGGAGGCCTTCGCGGGCGTCGTCGGCAGCGGTGTCGGTGACGACAACACCGGCAACTCGTCCACCACGCATCAGCAGGCGGTCGGGCCGGGTGCCTCGAACCAGAGCAACACCGCGCAGCTCGACGACTCCGCGTTCACGGCCGTCAACCAGGGCAACGAGAACGTGGCCGTCGGCTTCTCCCCGCTGTGGTGACGAGCTGAGGGGCCGGTAGCGGGCGCTCGAGCGCCCGCCCAGTCTCCGTGCGGGTGTGCTTCATGGGTCGCAGGACGCCTGGGCGGCGGTACTCCGGTACCGCCGCCCAGGCGTTCGTCCGTGCCGGCTTCCGCGGGACCCTCAGGGGCGAACCCCCAGTACCCCCGGCCCTCTCCTCCACCCAGAGGAGGTGCAGCCAACCCCACCCCTACAACCTGAGGCGGACTCCGCTTCGGGACCTGCGGCCGATCCGCCGCGCACCCCTTCGCTCATAGCGTTGAGTCATGACCGCACCTGTCTGCACCAGCGCTTCGAACGCCGTCACAGCAATGACGCAGACCTTCCCGTACCCGTCGTTCTCGTCGTACGTGAAGGCCCGCCAGCCGGTGCTGCTGCGTACCGCCCGGTCGCTGACCGCGAACCCGAGCGACGCGGAGGACCTGCTGCAGACCGCGCTCACCAAGACGTACGTGGCCTGGGAGCGCATCGAGGATCATCGCGCCCTGGACGGCTATGTGCGCCGGGCGCTGGTGAACACGCGGACGTCGCAGTGGCGCAAGCGCAAGGTGGACGAGTTCGCGTGCGACGAGATGCCCGAGCCGGAGCCCGCACCCGGCGGGGACGACCCGGCGGACCGGCAGGCGCTGCGCGACGCGATGTGGCGGGCCGTCCTGAAGCTGCCGGCCCGGCAGCGGGCGATGGTCGTCCTGCGGTACTACGAGGACCTGAGCGAAGCCCGGACGGCCGAAGTCCTCGGCGTGTCCGTGGGCACGGTGAAGTCGGCGGTGTCCCGCGCGCTCGGCAAGCTCCGCGAGGACCCTGAGCTGGGGTTTGTTCGGTGATGAGGGCATTTGTGGCGATGCGGCGGGCGGATCTGTCGGGCGCCGCGCACTGATCGATCACCGGGGAGTAGTGACATACCGCGCGGTATGTGCGCAGAATCAGCGCAACCCTTACCGCCGCGTAGGCAATGTCGCCCCGGGAGGACACCGTGCTGAGCACGATGCAGGACGTACCGCTGCTGATATCGAGGGTGCTGACCCACGGGTCGACCGTCCACGGCAGCTCGCAGGTGACCACCTGGACCGGTGAGGACGAGCCGCACCGCCGCTCCTTCGCCGAGATCGGCGCCCGCGCCGCCCAGCTGGCGCACGCCCTGCGCGAGGACCTCGCCGTCGGCGACGACGAACGCGTGGCGACCCTCATGTGGAACAACGCCGAGCACGTCGAGGCCTACTTCGCGATCCCCTCCATGGGCGCGGTCCTGCACACCCTCAACCTGCGCCTCCCGGCCGAACAGCTGGCCTGGATCGTGAACCACGCGGCCGACCGGGTGGTGATCGTCAACGGTTCGCTGCTGCCGCTGCTCGCCCCGCTGCTGCCGCACCTGAAGACGGTCGAGCACGTCGTCGTCACCGGCCCGGGCGACCGCTCCCCGCTGGACGGGGTCTCCGCCGAGGTGCACGAGTACGAGGACCTGATCGCCGGGAAGCCGGCCGTGTACGACTGGCCCGAGCTGGACGAGCGGGCCGCGGCCGCCATGTGCTACACCTCCGGCACCACCGGCGACCCCAAGGGCGTGGTCTACAGCCACCGTTCCATCTACCTGCACTCCATGCAGGTCAACATGACCCAGTCGATGGGCCTGACCGACCAGGACACCTCGCTGGTCGTGGTCCCGCAGTTCCACGTCAACGCCTGGGGGCTGCCGCACGCCACCTTCATGACCGGCGTCAACATGCTGATGCCGGACCGCTTCCTGCAGCCGGCGCCGCTCGCCGCGATGATCGAGGGCGAACGGCCGACGCACGCCGCCGCCGTCCCCACCATCTGGCAGGGCCTGCTCGCCGAGCTGACCGCCAAGCCCCGGGACGTCTCCTCCCTCACCCAGGTCACCATCGGCGGCTCCGCCTGTCCCCCCTCCCTGATGGAGGCGTTCGACGCGCTCGGCATGCGGGTCTGCCACGCCTGGGGCATGACGGAGACCTCGCCGCTCGGCACGGTCGCCCGGCCGCCGGCCCACGCGGTGGGCACGCCGGAGGAGTTGGCGTACCGCCTCACCCAGGGCCGCTTCCCGGCCGGCGTCGAGGCCCGCCTCACCGGCCCCGGCGGCGAGCGCCTGCCCTGGGACGGCGAGTCCGCCGGTGAGCTGGAGGTCCGCGGCAACTGGATCGCCGGCGCCTACTACAACGGTCCGGGCGCCGAGCCGCTGCGCCCGGACGACAAGTTCAGCGAGGACGGCTGGCTGAAGACGGGTGACGTCGGCACCATCTCCCCCGACGGCTTCCTCACCCTCACCGACCGCGCCAAGGACGTCATCAAGTCCGGCGGCGAGTGGATCTCCTCCGTCGAGCTGGAGAACGCCCTGATGTCCCACCCGGACGTCGCCGAGGCCGCGGTCGTCGCCGTCCCCGACGACAAGTGGGGCGAGCGCCCGCTGGCCACCGTCGTCCTCAAGGAGGGCGCGAGCGTCGGCTTCGAGGCCCTGCGCGCCTTCCTCGCCGAGGACGGCAACATCGCCAAGTGGCAGCTCCCGGAGCGCTGGACGGTCATCGCGGCGGTGCCGAAGACGAGCGTCGGCAAGTTCGACAAGAAGGTGCTGCGCAGGCAGTACGCCGAAGGCGGCCTGGACGTCACCCGGCTCTGACGCCCGGACACCCGGGAACCCAGGCGCACGGGCCGGGCGGCAGCCGCTGTCCGGCCCGTGCGCCCGCCGGGTCGGTCGAACAGGCGGCACGCGGGATCGTCGAACAGGCGGCACGCAGTATCGTCTCCGGCCGGCGCGCCGTCAGTTCGTCCCGATCCGCGCGAGCAGCTCGACGATCCGGGACTGCACCTCACCGCTGGTGGACCGCTCCGCCAGGAACAGCACGGTCTCGCCGGACGCCAGCCGCGGCAGGTCGGCCGGGTCGACGGCGGCGGTGTAGACGACGAGCGGGGTGCGGGTGAGCTGCCCGTTCGCCCGCAGCCAGTCGACGATCCCGGCGTGTCCCTCTTGGCGCCGCTCGATCTGCATCAGGTCCATCACGACCAGGTTCGGCCGGAACTGCCCCGCCAGCGTCACCGCGTCGGCGTCGCTCGCCGCCCGCGCCACCTGCATCCCCCGCCGCTCCAGCGTCGAGGTCAGCGCCAGCGCGATCTCCGCGTGCTCCTCGATCAGCAGGACCCGCGGCGGGTGCTGCTCGCTGTCCCGGGGCGCGAGCGCCTTCAGCAGCACGGCCGGGTCGGCGCCGTAGGCGGCGTCGCGCGAGGCCTGCCCGAGCCCGGCCGTCACCAGCACCGGCACCTCGGCCGCGACGGCCGCCTGCCGCAGCGACTGCAGCGCCGTACGCGTGATCGGCCCGGTCAGCGGGTCCACGAACAGCGCGGCGGGGAACGCCGCGATCTGCGCGTCGACCTCCTCGCGCGAGTGCACGATCACCGGCCGGTAGCCGCGGTCGCTGAGGGCCTGCTGCGTGGAGACGTCCGGCGCGGGCCAGACCAGCAGCCGGCGCGGGTTGTCCAGCGGCTCCGGGGGCAGCTCGTCGTCCATCGGCTGCGGACGCGGCGGGTCCGCCACCTCCACGGCCCCGCCGGGTCCGTCCAGCGGCTCGGGTCCCTCGGCGGCGTTCCGGTCCGGCGCCCCTATGGCGTACGACCGTCCCGCGCCCTCGGTCGTCGGCGCGAGCCGGGTCTGGCCGCCCGTCAGGGACGGCTGCTCCTGCCCCTGCGGGGGCTGGGCCTTCGGCTGTGCGGGCGCGGCCGGCTGGTCCGCCGCCGGGTGCGGGCGGGCGGACTGCTCGGGGCGCGCGGTGGCCGCCGGGTCGGGCGGGGTGCCCAGCTTGCGGCGCCGGCCGGAGCCTCCCGGCTGATGCGGCGGCGGCGTGGCCGACGGCTGCTGCACCTGGAGCGCCTGCCGGTTGAACGGCACGCCCTGACCGAGCGTGCGCACGCTGATCGCCCGGCCCTGCGTGGAGTTCGGGTCGACCGGGGCGGAGGCCTCCGCGGGCAGGGGCTGGGCCACGCGCGGCGTGCTCTCCGGCGGCAGCGGGGTGCCCCGGCTCGGCGTGGAGGCGGGAACGTGCTGCGGGGCGGCCGCGGCGGACGGGTCGGCGGTGTGCGGGGCGGCCGGGGACGCCGGGGCGGCGGCGCCGGGCGGCACGGGGGTGCCGGCGCCCGAGGTGTCGGCGGTGGCGGGCCATGGCTGCGGGGCCGGGGCCGGGGCGGCCGGGTTCGGCGCGCCGGCAGCGGGCCCGGCGGCCTCGGCTGCGGCAGGCGCGGGGGCTCCGGCGCCCTCCGCGGGCCCGGCGGCCGGGGTCGGTCCGGCCGGGGCGGTGGGCTGCACCGGTCCGGTGGGCTGGGCGGGGCCGACCGGCTGGGCGGGGCCGGTCCCCTGCGCGGGCCCGGCGGCCGGGGTCGGTCCGGCCGGGGCGGTGGGCTGCACCGGTCCGGCGGGCTGGGCGGGGCCGACCGGCTGGGCGGGCCCGACCCCCTGCGCCGGTCCGGCCGGCCGAGCGGGACCCGCCGGCTGCGTCGATCCGTCGAGCCGGGCGGGGGCCGGAGGCTGCTGCGCGGCCTCCCGTCGGGGTGTGCCCTGGGCGGCGGCGACGCCCCGCGGGGGCACCGCGGCACCCCGCTGGGGCACGGGCGCCCCCTGCACCGGGCCGCCCTGCGCGGGGATCCCGCGGGCCTGCGCCGACTGTGCTGCCTGTGCCGCCTGTGCCTGCGCGGCGGCGACGGCCCGGCGGCGGCGTCCCGTCGGCGCCTCGGTCGGGTGCGGCTGCGGCGGGGTGTGGTCGTCGGCCTGGTCGTGCGGCGCGGCGTCGTGCCGTCCGTCGTCGATCAGCGCGTCGCCGGAGGCGGCCGGGCCGGGCACCTGGACCGGTCCCGCGGCTCCCGCCGGGCCTGCCGTCGCGGTCACGGCGTCCGTGGTCCCGCTCGCCTCCGCGGCACTGCCGGACGGCCGGTCGGCGTCGGCGGGCGGCAGGGCGAACACCTGGCGCGGCGCCGCCTCCTGCGCGGCGGCACGCTCGTTCGCCGAGGCCAGGGCACGCCGCCGGCGCCCGGTCGGCCGTGACGCGTCGTCGGGATCCGACTCGCCGGCCTGCGCGGGCAGCGCCGCGGGCAGCGCGTGCTGCTCGTCCCCGGCCCGCCGGGCACGCCGCCCGCTGGGCGCGGGCAGGGCCTGCGGCGAGGCGGGGGCGCCCTGCGGGGAGGCGGGCACGCCCTGCGGGGGTACGGTCCCGCCCAGGCCGGTGTTGGAGGCCGCGGCGCCCGCGGCGTGCTCGGCGGCCGTCACGACGGCGCCCTCGGAGACCGACGCCGATGCGGGCTGGGCCCCGTCCGCGCCTTCGGCGGGCCGTCCCCGCCGGCGCCCGGTACCGCCGGGCCCCTCGGCCGACGACGCCTGTGCCGGCACCGGAAGGGCGGCCGGCGCCGGCTCCTGGGCCGCCCGCCGCCTGCGCCGCCCGGTCGGCGTGCCGCGCTCCGCCTCGGGTCCGGCGGAGTCGTCGGCACCCTCCGCGGACGCGTCCTCGACGTCGCTCTCCAGGAAGGCGTCGACGGACGCCCGCCGGGCCCGGCGCCGCCCGCCGCCGGTGGGATCCTGAGCCGGAACCTCCTGAGCGCCCTCCGCGTCGGGGGCCGGGGCCGCGGCCGCGACGGCCCCCGCCCCACCGCCGATCGGCACCTCCAGGACGTACGCGCTGCCGCTCATGCCCGGCACCTCGTGCGTCTGCAGCACACCGCCGTGCGCCCGGACGATCCCGCGCACGATCGGCTCGTGCACCGGGTCGCCCCCGGCGTACGGCCCGCGCACCTCGATCCGCACGACCTCGCCGCGCTGCGCCGCCGCCACGACGACGGTGTTGTCCAGGTAACCGCCCGTCGACACCGGCGTGTTGCCGGTCGCGTCGACGCCCGCGACGTCCGCGACGAGGTGTGCCAGCGCGGTGGCCAGCAGCCGGGCGTCGACCTCGGCCTCGATGGGCGGCGCGTGCACGGCGAACTGCACCCGCCCCGGCCCGATCAGTTCGACGGCTCCGTCGACACCGGAGGCGACGACGGCGTCCAGCATCACCTTCGTACGGGAGACGTTCTCGCTGCCGACGTCCAGGCGCTGGTAGCCGAGGACGTTGTCGATGAGGGTGGTGATCCGCGTGTAGCCGGCCGAGAGGTGGTGGAGCACCTGGTTGGCCTCGGGCCACAGCTGACCGGCGTCGTCGGCGGCCAGCGCGGCCAGCTCCTGGCGCAGCTCCTCCAGCGGCCCCCGCAGGGAGGTCCCGAGGAGGGTGAGCAGCTGCTCGTGCCGGGCGGCGAGCGCCTCGTACCGGTCCTTCTCCCGCTCACCGAGCGCGGCGTAGCGGTCCTCGTTCGCGGCGAGCTCCTCCGCGTGCTTCTCCCGCAGCTCCTCCAGCTCGGTCACGTGCTGCCGACGCAGTGCGGTCAGCTCGGAGCCGTGCTTCTCGGCCAGCCGCTCCAGCTCCTCGGCGTGCCGCTGCTCCGCCTCCTCGTGCTCCGTGACGAGGGTGTCGTACGGCCGCCGGTCGGTGAAGGTCATCACGGCGCCGACGAGCTGGTCGCCGTCGCGCACGGGCGCGGTCGTCAGGTCGACCGGCAGCTTGTCGCCGTTCTTGGCGTACAGCACCTGGCCGCGCACCCGGTGCTTGCGGCCGGAGCGCAGGGTGTCGGCGAGCGGGGACTCGTCGTACGGGAAGGGGGAGCCGTCGGCGCGCGAGTGCAGGACGAGGGTGTGCAGCTCACGGCCGCCGAGGTCGCTGGCGCGGTAGCCGAGGATCTGGGCGGCGGCCGGGTTGACGAGGACGATGCGCCCGTCGGTGTCCGTGCCCACGACGCCCTCGGAGGCGGCCCGCAGGATCATCTCGGTCTGCCGCTGCGAACGCGCCAGTTCGGCCTCGGTGTCGACGGTGCCGGACAGGTCGCGGACGACCAGCATCAGCAGTTCGTCGCCGGTGTAGCCGTAGCCGTCGTAGGCCTGCTGCCCGTTCTCCAGGTTGGCGCTGGCGACCTCGACGGGGAACTCGGTGCCGTCCGTGCGCCGCGCGATCATCCGCGTCGGCTTGGTGCGCGCCCGCGGGTCGATGTGGTCCGGCCGCCGCATGGATCCGGGGATGAGCCGCGAGTCGAACTGCGGCAGCAGATCCAGCAGCCCGCGCCCGACCAGCGCGGTGCCCGGCGCCTCGAAGGCCTCCAGCGCGATGGAGTTCGCGTTGACGACGGTGCCGTTCGCGTTGACCAGGACCAACGCGTCGGGCAGGGCGTCCAGTATGGCTGCGAGGCGAGCAGCGCCTCGGGATGGCCTGCTGCTCACGAGACGCTTCCCTCCTGATTACCGCACTTGCCGACCGCCTGGGCCATCTTGCCAACCGGCCCGCAGCGTGTCACGCGAGGGAGTCTAAGCGCTGGGGCCCGGTCGGCGGCGCGGGATGGCAGGGAGGTCGCACGAGGAAGTGACGTAGAACGTGTGACCGGGTGCCTACGCCCCTCGTGGTGCCCGCAGGTCGGGCAGCAACGGCACCATGCGGTTCCAGCGGGAGACCTGGCAGCCGTCGCTCCGGTCGTAGCGCGCGTCGACGGGGCGCCCGGCCCAGGTGCCGGTGATGTGCGCGGTGGCCGGTCCGCCGTACTGCAGGGTGCAGACGCTGCCCTCCGGGACCGGCGCGAAGGTGTCCTGCCCCCAGCGCGTGCCCTGGTCGAGCACGGCACAGGCACCGGCCGGGTCGGGGTGGCTGCCGCCGTCCGGGTGGCAGTACAGCTCGTACGTCCCGTCCGCGCCCGGGCCGGCGCCCCGGACGGCGACGGTCAGGTGATCAGCGGCCCGGTCCTCGTCGCGGACCGGGGGCGGCATCAGCACGCCGGTGCCCGTACCGGCGCGGGGGCCGGTGCCGGCGTGCGCGGCCGCGGGCACGGCGGCCAGGGGGACGAGGGTGGCGACGGAGACGGCGGCCGCGCCGAGAAGGCGGGCGGCGCGGAGGCGGGTGAGCGACTGCATGACCTGACTAACGCCCCGTCCGGCCGGACGTTGCGCGACCACGCCGTAAGGGCTTTGCCCTGCGACACGTCCGCCTAGTACCGTGGGGGTCGATTGGTGACAGCACGCTCGACTGTGTCATCATCGGCACGCGCCGATCGCGCTCGCACGCGAGAGGTGATGGTGTCTGGAGGCGTCGCCTAGTCCGGTCTATGGCGCCGCACTGCTAATGCGGTTTGGGTCTTAAAGCCCATCGAGGGTTCAAATCCCTCCGCCTCCGCACATGACCGACGAAGCCCCGGCCCTGACGGCCGGGGCTTCGTCGTGTCCGGGGTCCGGCCGGCGCCCCGCTGCGCCTGTGGTGGCGTTTCCGCAGGTCACAAGGGGTGTGGCAATCGGATTTCACATGACGGCGGCAGTCATGTAATGTTCTTCCTGTCGCCGCGAGCGGGCCGAAAGGACCGGGAGCGGCGGGAAAACAGAAAAAAAGACAAGCACTCGTAGCTTAACGGATAGAGCATCTGACTACGGATCAGAAGGTTGCAGGTTCGAATCCTGCCGAGTGCACAGCGAACGAAGGCCCCGGAGTGATCCGGGGCCTTCGGCGTTTCCCGTCGGGCGGCGGTGCCGGTGGGTCCGGGCCCTCGGAGGATTCCCCGGGACCCGGACCCTTCACGGCTCGGTGATCACATGGTGTCCGTGGCCCTGCGGCGGCGCGCGGCGAAGACCGCGCCGGCGCCGAGGGCGACGGTGAGGGCACTCGTGAGGGCGAGCGTCTTCGTGGAGGACGTTCCGGTCGTGGCGAGGCTGCCGGTCGTGCTCGTGCTCGTGCTCGTGCCCGTGCCGGTGGTCACCTGCTGCCCGGGCGCGCCGCCCTGCGCCGAGACTCCGGTGCCGGTGCCCGTGCCCGTGCCCGTGCCGGGCTTCGTGGTGGCCGGGCGCTCGTCGTCGTTCTCGTCGGGCCGGCCGGGCTCGGCCTCGTCGACCGTGCCGGGCTCACTGCCCGCGGGCAGGAGCTCGAAGTCGTAACGCTTCATCGGGCCCAGGACGCACGGGTTGTAGGCGTCGGAGGCGTCGCCCGCGAACAGGGCGAAGGCGTCGGCGGCCCCGGCCTCGGAGTCGACCTTCATCCGGAGCTTCACGTCGCTGTGCTCGCCCGGCTTCATGACGTCGATGTGCGCGATGTGCACGGACCCGTCACCGGGAAGGGGCTGCCAGCCCGAGCCGTTGGACCACTCCACCTCCAACCGGCTCTCGGCGTTCGCCCGTTCGCCCTCCGCGTGGAAGAAGACCAGGGGGTCCACCGTCAGCGTGCGCGCGGTGCCGTTGGTCACGCGGAGGGTGAAGTCGACGGTGGTCCCGGCCACGACCTCGGACGGCAGCCCCACCGCGAGCGAGGTCAGCCCGTTCTCGCGGACGCACTCCTTGGCGGCGGCGAGCGCCGCTTCGGCGGCGTCCTTGGCCTTCAGGGCCTTGCCGAGAGCGTCCTTGAGGACGCCGTAGTCGCGGACGGCCGCCACCCTGGCGTCGTCCAGCGCGGTCCGGGCCGCCTCGGCCGTCGCGTCGGCCTTCTGCTGGGCCGCCACGGCTTTCGTCAGGTCGGATTCGGCATTGTCGAGGACTTTCTGCGCCTCGGCCTTGTCGGTTTCGCTCTCGGCCGCTTCGAGGCCGGCCTCGGCGTCCTTGACAGCCTGCTCGGCGGCGGCCTTGGCGTCCGCAGCTTCCTTTGCCGCCTTGTCCGCGGCGATCGTGGCCGCCTTGAGGGGGTGAGTGTCGGAATCCAGGGAGGCCAGCGTGGCCTCGACCGTCTTCCGGCCCTCCGCCTCGGCGGTGACGGCCTTTTCGTACGCCGTCTCCGCGTCGGCGGCGGCCTTGGTCAACTCCGCGTACGTCGGCTGGTTCTGCGTCTGGGCCGTGGGCGTGCCGGCGGCGAGCGCCGGGGTGGCGGCGAAGAGCGCGACGGGCGTGACCACCGCGACGGCGGCGGCCACGGAGAGGGAACGGCGAAGCTTCACTGAGGACCTTTCCTGCTGTCCTGGCGGGAGAAAGGGAAGGGTCACCGCGAATCGCGCAGGGTGACCAGAATTCGATGAGTTTATAGGCCACGTAAAATCTGGGCGCCTTTTCCCTGGATTTCCCTTCCCGTCGCCTTTCCTGTCGGCGGGTTTCGGCGGGATGAAATGGACGGACCGGGACGGTTGTTCCGGGCGGCCATATTTTTTTGTGACGCATGTCACTCCGACGCCGTTGTCAGTGGCTGCTCGTACGCTCGGGGTGATGGCACAGGTATGGAAGTGCGCGGGGCTGCGGTGGGTGGCGGGCGGCCCGGTGCTGACGTGGGTCGGTGGCCGGAGCAGTGCGCTGACCAGGGGGAAGCGGGTGGCCTTCGGAGTCGCGGCAGGGGGTGTGCGGACGTGTGTGGGGGCGTGGGGGCACGCGTGTCCGGCCGGGGTGGTCGTGCCGGGGCGGAGTACGGGGGCGCGGTGCGAGGAGTGTGCGCGGCTGGACCGGGCGCACTCGGTGGCCGCGGACACGATCGCCGACGACCCGCGGCCGTACCGGGTGTACCTGGCGTGGTTCGGGCCCGGGCTCGTCAAGGTGGGGATCACCGGGGCCGAGAGGGGGCCGGCCCGGCTGCTGGAGCAGGGGGCGGTGTGTTTCAGCTGGCTGGGGACCGGGCCGCTGATGGCCGCGCGGCGGACCGAGGAGCTGCTGCGGGCCGCGCTGCGGGTGCCCGACCGGATCCCGTACGACCGGAAGCGGGCGGTGCGGGCCGTGCTGCCCGCGACGGAGGAGGAGCGGACGGCCGAGCTCGCCGACCTGCACGGGCGGGCGGTGGCGCTCGAGGGCTGGCCGGAGTCGCTGACGCCGGAGCCGTTCCGGGCGGTCGATCACGTGCGGGCGTTCGGGCTCGCGGCGGCCGAGCGGGGCCCGGGGGCCGTGGGCGAGGTGGTCGAACTGGTGGCGGGGGGAGCGATCGGGGGTGAGCTGGTGGCGGCCGCCGGGCCGGACCTCCACCTGGCCACCGAAGGGGGCGTCGTCGTGCTCGACACGCGGCTGATGACGGGCTGGGAGCTGGTGGCCGCGGAGGGGGACCCGTGCACCGTCCCCGTGCGGGAGTTCAAGGGGGCCGCCGGTGTGCAGACCGGGCTGTTCTGAGCCGGCGTCCGCTGCCGCCGGGAGGTGGACCCGGGGCGGCCGCCGGGGAGATCGTGGGCCGCATGAGTGATCGACACATCGCACCGGCGGCCGGCCCCGACGAGGCCCGGCACGTCCGCGGCTTCTGGGAGGGGCTCGGACTGCCCGGCCTCGTCGACGTGCACACGCACTTCATGCCCGAGCGGGTGCTGCGCAAGGTCTGGGCCTACTTCGACGCGCTCGGCCCGCTGACCGGCGGGATCGAGTGGCCGATCACCTACCGGCAGGAGGAGGACGAACGCGCGGAGCTGCTGCGCGCGTTCGGGGTGCGGGCCTTCACCGCCATGCTGTACCCGCACAAGCCGGGCATGGCCCGGTGGCTCAACGACTGGGCGGTGGACTTCGCCCGCCGGACACCCGACTGCCTGCACACCTCCACCCTCTTCCCGGAGCCCGGTGCCGAGGCGTACGTCGGCCGGGCCGTCGAGGCGGGGGCGCGGGTCTTCAAGGCACACGTGCAGGTGGGCGGGTACGACCCGGCCGACGAGCTGCTCGACGCGGCCTGGGGGCTGCTCGCCGACGCGGGGGTGCCCGTGGTGATCCACTGCGGTTCGGGGCCGGCGCCGGGCAAGCACACCGGGCCCGGGCCGATCGCGCGGGTGCTGGCCAGGCACCCCCGGCTGCGGCTGGTCGTCGCACACCTCGGGATGCCGGAGTACGAGGACTTCCTCGGCCTCGCCGAGCGGTACGCCGAGGTGCGGCTGGACACGACCATGGCGCTCACCGACTTCAGCGAGCGCCTCGCCCCCTTCCCCCGCCGGGCCCTGCCCCGGCTGGCCGCCCTCGGCGACCGCGTGCTGCTCGGGACGGACTTCCCCAACATCCCGTATCCCTACCTGCACCAGCTCCACGCGCTGGAGCGGCTGGAGCTGGGGGAGGCCTGGCTGCGGGGCGTCTGTCACGACAACGCGGCCCGGCTGTTCGGACTCACCGGCGGCTGACCGGCGGCTGATCGGCGGCTGATCGGCGGCTGACCAGCGGCGTGCCCGGGAGTTTCCTGAGAGGCCCCTGTGCGTTTCTCAGAGAAATCACAGCTTGGAGAAAGGGCGTTCTCAGAGCGCCCCGACATCGTGTCCGGTATGACCACGACCTCGCCCCAGGGGCGCACCGAACTGCTGAGGCCGGACGGGAGCCCCGTCCGGGTGCTTGTGGTGGACGACGAGCTGTCCATCACCGAACTGCTGTCCATGGCCCTGCGCTACGAGGGCTGGCAGATCCGCAGCGCGGGGGACGGACACGGTGCCGTCCAGGCCGCGCGCGAGTTCCGGCCCGACGCCGTCGTACTGGACATGATGCTGCCCGACATGGACGGGCTGAGCGTGCTGGGGCGGCTGCGCCGCGACCTGCCGGACGTGCCGGTGCTGTTCCTGACCGCGAAGGACGCGGTCGAGGACCGCATCGCCGGGCTGACCGCGGGCGGGGACGACTACGTCACCAAGCCCTTCAGCCTGGAGGAGGTCGTCGCCCGGCTGCGCGGCCTGATCCGCCGTTCCGGTGCCGCCGACCGGCGCTCCGACTCCGTCCTCGTCGTCGGCGACCTCACCCTCGACGAGGACAGCCACGAGGTCACCCGCGGCGGCGCCGGCATCCACCTCACCGCCACCGAGTTCGAGCTGCTGCGCTTCCTGATGCGCAATCCGCGCCGCGTGCTCAGCAAGGCGCAGATCCTGGACCGCGTGTGGTCCTACGACTTCGGCGGCCAGGCCAACGTCGTCGAGCTGTACATCTCCTACCTGCGCCGGAAGATCGACGCCGGCCGTGAGCCGATGATCCACACCCGGCGCGGCGCCGGTTACCTGATCAAGCCCGCGGTGTCGTGAGCCGACGGCGACGCCCGCGGCCGCGGACCCTGCGGACGCGGCTCGTTGTCGCGTCGGTGGCGCTGATCGCCGTGGTGTGCGCGGTGATCGGCACGGTGACGACGCTGGCGCTGCGGTCGCACCTGTACGAGCAGCTGGACGGGCAGGTGCACGAGGTCGCGATGCGGGTGTCCGGATTCGGACCGCCGGGCGACCCCGAGGCGGGCGGCGGCACCAAGGCCCCGCGGCTGATGAACCTCGACGAGTTCGTCACCCACGGGCCCCAGCCGCGCGGCACGATCGTCGCCGAGGTGCGCGACGGTGCCGTCGTGGAGGCCAAGTACGGCGAGAAGGACGACGAGAGCGCCGACTTCAGCGGCACCACGCCGGTCTCCCTCGGCGACACGGGCCGCGCCGCGCTGGCCGCCGTCCCCCGGGACGGCGACGCGCACACCGTCGAGATCCCCGGCCTCGGCGACTACCGCGTGGAGTACCACGACGGCTACTACGCCGCCCTCCCCACCTCGGACGTCACCGGCACCATCAACACCCTGATCCTCGTGGAGGCCAGTGTCACGGCCGCCGGCCTCATCGCCGCCTCCCTCGCCGGGACCGTCATCGTCGGCGTCGCCACCCGCCCCCTGCGCCGGGTCGCCGCCACCGCCACCCGCGTCTCCGAACTCCCCCTGCACACGGGTGAGGTGAACCTCGACGAGCGCGTTGCGGAGTCCGAGTGCGACCCGCACACCGAGGTCGGCCGGGTCGGTGCCGCGCTCAACCGGATGCTCGACCACGTGCACGGAGCCCTCCACGCGCGGCAGGAGAGCGAGACGCGGGTACGGCAGTTCGTCGCGGACGCCAGCCACGAACTGCGCACGCCGCTCGCCTCCATCCGCGGGTACGCCGAACTCACCCGCCGGGGAGGCGAGCGGGTCGGCCCCGACACCCGGCACGCGCTGGGCCGCATCGAGTCCGAGGCCGGGCGCATGACCCTGCTGGTCGAGGATCTGCTGCTGCTCGCCCGCCTGGACGCCGGACGGCCGCTGCAGTTCGAGCGAACCGACCTCGTCCCGCTCGTCGTGGACACCGTCAGCGACGCCCGCGCGGCCGGCCTGGACCACGTCTGGCGGCTCGACCTGCCCGACGAACCGGCGCTGGTGTCCGCGGACGCCGCCCGGCTCCAGCAGGTACTGGTCAATCTGCTGGCCAACGCCCGCAACCACACCCCGCCCGGTACGACCGTGACCGCGCGGGTGCGGCGCAGCGGGTCCTGGCTGTGCGTGGACGTCGAGGACGACGGTCAGGGCATCCCGCCCGCGCTGCTGCCGCACGTCTTCGAACGCTTCGCGCGCGGGGACTCGGCACGGTCCCGGGCGACCGGCTCGACGGGCCTCGGGCTCGCCATCGTGCAGGCCGTGACGACCGCGCACGGCGGCGGGGTGACCGTCGACAGCGTGCCCGGGCGGACGGTCTTCACCGTGCACCTGCCCGTGCTGCCCACCGCCCGCCCGGTGCTCGCGCAGGACACCGCACGACCGCACTCACAGGCACGGCACAGCCTCACCACACGGGCGCGACAGGGGAGTTGAGAAGAGTCGGTGCCATGCGAACCGACTCTTCTCCCGGCTCCCTGCCGGCGCGGGAGCACCTCCCGGCCGCAGGAGCCGGTACGCCTGTCCTGGACGTGGTGATCCCCGTCTACAACGAGGAGAAGGACCTGAGGCCGTGCGTCCTGAGACTGCACGAGCACCTCACCCGCACCTTCCCGTACGCCTTCCGCATCACGGTCGCGGACAACGCCTCGACGGACGCCACCCCGCAGGTCGCGGCACGGCTGTCGGCGGAGCTCGCCGAGGTCAGGTCCTCCCGGCTGGAGCAGAAGGGCCGGGGCCGTGCCCTGCGCACCGTGTGGTCGGCCTCCGACGCCCCGGTCCTCGCCTACATGGACGTCGACCTGTCCACCGACCTCAACGCGCTGCTGCCGCTGGTGGCCCCGCTGATCTCCGGCCACTCGGACCTGGCGATCGGCTCCCGGCTCGCCCGCAGCTCCCGGGTCGTGCGCGGCGCCAAGCGGGAGTTCATCTCCCGCACCTACAACCTCATCCTGCGCGGCTCCCTCCAGGCCCGCTTCTCCGACGCCCAGTGCGGCTTCAAGGCGATCCGCCGGGACGTGGCGCAGGTGCTGCTGCCGCTGGTGGAGGACACCGGCTGGTTCTTCGACACCGAGCTGCTGGTGCTCGCCGAGCGGGCCGGGCTGCGGATCCACGAGGTGCCGGTCGACTGGATCGACGACCCGGACTCCACCGTGCACATCGTGCGGACCGCGACCGACGACCTCAAGGGCGTGTGGCGGGTCGGCAAGGCGCTGGCCACGGGATCGCTGCCGCTGGACCGGCTGGCCCGGCCGTTCGGCGACGACCCGCGCGACCGGGACATCCTGGACGTACCGCAGGGCCTGGCCCGGCAGCTCGTCGGGTTCTGCGTCGTCGGGGTCCTGTCGACCCTCTTCTACCTGGTGCTCTACAGCGGCTTCCGGGTGGTCGCCGGGTCCCAGCTCGCCAACGCGCTCGCCCTGCTGGTCTCCGCGGTCGCCAACACCGCCGCGAACCGGCGGCTGACCTTCGGGGTGCGCGGCCGGGGCGGGGCGGTGCGCCACCAGGCGCAGGGACTGGTCGTCTTCGGCATCGGCCTGGCCCTCACCAGCGGCTCGCTCGCCGCCCTGAGCGCGGCGACGGCCGACCCGGCCCACTCCACGGAGCTGGCCGTGCTGATCGCGGCCAACCTCGCCGCCACCGTGCTGCGCTTCCTGCTCTTCCGTGCCTGGGTGTTCCCGGACGCGCCGCCCGCCCCGGCCGCCGGGGAGACGCGGCCGGACCCGCGGCCGTACGGATCGACGCCGTACGCCACACCCTCCTGCCCGACGACCTCGTTCCGCGCCGGTGACGTCGCGGAACACACCCGGGGTGACACGACCGTGCGACTGGCGCCGGCGCACCCCGCCGACACCGACCCGAGGGACGGACGATGACGACGGACTACGACCGGACGGCGTACGAGGGGGATGCGCGTCCCGCCGACAGCGGCGCCCCGCCCCCGGCGGAGCCGGTCCGGCCACCCGCCCGGGCCCTGCCACGCAGACTGTGGCGGGGCCGCCCCGAGGACCCGAGCTGGGTGCGCCCGGCCTTCCTCGGCCTGCTGCTGGCCACCGCGCTGCTCTACCTCTACGGCCTGAGCGCCTCCGGCTACGCCAACTCCTTCTACTCGGCGGCCGTGCAGGCGGGCAGCCAGTCCTGGAAGGCGTTCTTCTTCGGCTCGCTCGACGCCGGCAACGCCATCACCGTCGACAAGCCCCCGGCCGCGCTGTGGCCGATGGCGCTGGCGGTGCGGGTCTTCGGGCTGAGCTCCTGGTCGATCCTCGTCCCCGAGGTGCTGATGGGCGTCGCGACGGTCGCCGTCGTGTACGCGGCCGTGCGCCGCCGCTTCAGCCCGGCCGCCGGGCTGATCGCCGGTGTGGTGCTGGCGCTCACGCCCGTCGCCGCGCTGATGTTCCGGTTCAACAACCCGGACGCGCTGCTGGCGCTGCTGATGTCCGTCGCCTGCTATCTGGTCGTGCGCGCGCTGGAGGACGGCCGGACCAAGTGGCTGGTGTGGGCCGGCGTCGCGATCGGCTTCGCGTTCCTGGCGAAGACCCTCCAGGCCTTCCTGATCCTTCCGGCGCTCGCCCTGGTCTACGGCGTCTGCGCCCCGGTCGCGGTGAAGAAGCGGCTGGGCCAGCTGGCGCTGGCGACCGCCGCGATCGTCGTCTCCGGCGGCTGGTGGGTCGCGGTCGTGGAGCTGTGGCCCGCCTCGTCCCGGCCCTACATCGGCGGCTCGCAGAACAACAGCTTCCTGGAGCTGACCTTCGGCTACAACGGCCTCGGCCGGCTGAGCGGCGAGGAGACCGGCAGTGTCGGCGGCGGGGGCGGCCCCGGCGGCGGGGCCGGCGGGCAGTGGGGCGAGACCGGCTGGGACCGGATGTTCAACTCGGAGATCGGCGGCCAGATCTCCTGGCTGCTGCCGGCCGCGCTGATCCTGCTCGTGGCGGGCCTGGTCGTCACGCGCGGGCGCGGCCGCACCGACGCCGGGCGGGCGTCCTTCCTGGTGTGGGGCGGCTCGCTGCTGATGACCACGGCGGTCTTCAGCTACATGGCGGGCATCTTCCACCAGTACTACACGGTGGCCCTCGCCCCTTATCTGGCGGCCGTGGTCGGCATGGGCGCGGCGGCCCTGTGGGAGCGGCGCGAGCGGGTGTGGGTGTCCCTGGCGCTCGCCGCCGCGGTCACGGCGACCGCCGCCTGGGGCTACGTCCTGCTGAACCGCACGCCCGACTACCTGCCGTGGCTGAGGTGGCTGGTCCTCGTCGGGGGCCTGGTCGCCGCGCTGGGGCTCGTCTTCGCCGGACGGCTGGGGCGGCGGACCGCGCTCGCGGTGGCGGGGCTGGGCCTCGTGGCGGCGCTGGCCGGACCGGCCGCGTACACGCTGAGCACCGTGCGGGAGGGGCACAGCGGCTCGATCGTCACGGCCGGTCCGGCCGGGGCGAGCATGATGGGCGGACCGGGCGGCGGCGGCCGGGGCGGCGGCGGCTTCCCGGGCGGCGGCACCCCGCCGGGGCAGGGGCAGCAGGGCCAGGGCGGTCCGGGCAACGGCACCGGCGGCTTCCCCGGGGGAGCGCCGGGCCAGAACCAGCCGGGCAACGGCTTCCCCGGCGGCGGCCAAAGCGGCCAGAACGGCCGGACGGCTCCGAACGGTGCCGGCGGCGAGGGCGGCCGCACGGGCGGTGGCGGCATGGGCGGCCTGCTCGACGGTGCCCAGGTCGACGACGAGGCCAAGGAGCTGCTGGAGGCCGACGCCGACCGGTACACCTGGGTCGCGGCGGCGATCGGTTCGCAGAACGCCGCGAGCTACCAGCTCAGCACCGGCGACCCGGTGATGGCGATCGGCGGCTTCAACGGCACCGACCCGTCGCCCACCCTGGCGCAGTTCAAGAAGTACGTCGAGGACGGCAGGATCCACTACTTCGTCGCCGGCGGCGGCATGGGTGGCGGAATGGGCGGTGACTCCGGCAGTTCGTCGCAGATCACCTCCTGGGTCGAGGCCGGCTTCAAGGAGGTCACGGCGGGTTCGGCCACGTTCTACGACCTCACGCAGCCGGTGAGCGGCGGCTGACCGGAGACGCGTTACAGCGGGAGGGGCCCCGTGCGGTGTTGTACACCGTAAGGGGCCCCTCTACGCTGTAAGGCATGACGACGTCCTCGCAGGAACAGGCGGCGCCCGGGTCCGCGGTCCGCGCCCACCCGCAGCGCTGGCTGATCCTCGGTGTCATCAGCCTCGCCCAGCTCACCGTGGTGCTGGACAACACCGTGCTCAACGTGGCCATCCCCTCGCTCACCGGCGAGCTCGGAGCGGCCACGTCCGACATCCAGTGGATGATCAACGCCTACTCGCTCGTGCAGTCCGGCCTGCTGCTCACGGCGGGCAGCGCGGCCGACCGCTACGGCCGCAAGAAGATGCTCACCGCGGGGCTGGCCTTGTTCGGCCTCGGCTCGCTCGCGGCGGGCCTCGCGGACACCACCGGTCAGCTGATCGCCGCGCGAGCCGGCATGGGGGTCGGCGGCGCACTGCTGCTGACCACCACGCTCGCCGTGGTCATGCAGATCTTCGCGCCCGAGGAGCACCCCAGGGCGATCGGCATCTGGAGCGCGGTCAGCGCGCTCGGCTTCGCCTGCGGGCCGCTGATCGGCGGCTTCGTGCTGGACCACTTCTGGTGGGGTGCGATCTTCCTGATCAACCTGCCGGTCGTCGCGCTGGGCCTGGTCGCGGTCGTGGCCCTGGTCCCCGAGTCGAAGAACCGGCAGGGCGACCGCCCCGACCTGCCGGGCGCCGTCCTGTCCACGATCGGCATGGCGGCACTGGTCTACGCGATCATCTCCGGCCCCGAGCACGGCTGGGCCTCGGGCCGGGTACTGGCCACGGCGGCCGTCGCGGTCGGTGTGCTCGGGCTCTTCGCCTACTGGGAGAGCCGCGCCCCGTACCCCATGCTCGACCTCGCCTTCTTCCGCGACCGGCGGTTCACGGGCGCGGTCGCCGGGCTCATGCTCATCACCTTCGGCATGGGCGGTGCGCTGTTCCTGCTCACCCAGCACCTGCAGTTCGTGCTCGGGTACGGCCCGCTGGAGGCCGGGCTGGCGACGGCGCCGCTGGCCGTGACGGTCGTGGTGCTGAACTTCTCGGGGGTCGCGGCGAAGTGCCTGGTCAGGCTCGGTACGCCGATGGCGGTCATGGCGAGCATGGTGCTGATGTCGGCGGGTCTGGTGGCCATCGCCACCCTCACCGGTGCGGGCTACCCGGGCACCCTGCTGGGGCTGTTGCTGATCGGCGTGGGGTGTGCGCTCGGCAACCCGGCCATGGCGCACGCCATCATGAGCGCGATCCCGCCGGCGAAGGCCGGGGTCGGCGCGGGGATCAACGGGACGCTGGCGGAGTTCGGCAACGGCCTGGGTGTGGCCGTGCTGGGTGCGGTGCTGAACTCGAGGTTCGCCGCGTCGCTGCCGGTCGCGGCGGCGTCGCTGCCGGCCGCGCTGGCCTCGGCGGACGGGACGGCGGAGCGGGAGCGGGTCGTCGACGCGTTCTCCTCCGGGGTGGAGGGCAGTCAGTTGGTGGGGGCGGTGGCCGTGCTGCTCGGCGGGGCGGTCGCGGCGGCGTTGTTGCGGCGCGCGGAGAAAGGGGAAGCGGAGAGGATGGGCGCCGCCCGGTAGCCCGGGCGGTTCGGCGGCCCGGACGGCCGCGGGACGGGAAGGGCCGGCCGCGCCCGCGCGGCGGAGCCGCACGGTGCCGCGTCCCGCGCCCGCGGGGGCGCCCGACGTGACCGGCACGGGACGATTTCGAGGAGAGGCGCGCATGGCGAAGGCAGGGCGGCAAGGGCCGAAGGCCAGTGTCTGGCTCGGGGGCGGGGCTCGCCGCGGCGGGCGCGGCGGGGGGCAGCCGTCCGGGCTCGACCGGGAGCGGATCACCGAGGTCACCGTCCGCCTGCTGGACGCCGAGGGCCTGGCCAAGTTCTCCATGCGCCGCCTGGCCGCGGAGCTGAACGTGACGGCGATGTCCGTCTACTGGTACGTCGACACCAAGGACGAACTGCTGGAGCTCGCCCTGGACGCGGTCTTCGGCGAGCTGCGCGTGCCCGACGCGGAGGCCGACGAGGACTGGCGCGACCAGCTGCGCACCCTGGCCGGGGAGAACCGCGCGCTGCTGGTGCGCCACCCCTGGCTGTCCCAGCTGATCGGCACCTACCACAACATCGGCCCCAACTCGCTGGCCTTCTCCCGGGCGGTGCAGCGCGTCGTGCGCCGCACCGGCCTGCCCGCGCACCGGGTGACCGGCGCCATCTCGGCCGTCTTCCAGTTCGTCTACGGCTACGGCACGATCGAGGGCCACTTCCTCGGCCGCGCGGCGGACAGCGGCCTGAGCCCGGACGAGTACTTCCAGCACTCCATGAGCGCGGTGACCGAGACGCCGGACACCGCGGGCGTCATCGAGGAGTCCCGGGACATCATGGCGGCCCGCGGCGGCGACACCGTGGCGGAGATGCTGGAGCGGGACTTCGACTTCGCCCTGGAACTGCTCATCGCGGGCATCGAGGCGATGGTGGACAGGCCCTAGGCCTGTGCCAGGGCCGGGCGGGCGGCCGCTCAGGCGTCCTTCGACAGCCTCGCCGGGAAGCCGCCCGTCGCCACCGGGCCCCACTTCTCGGGCGTCACCCGGATGATCGACTTGCCCTGCTCGACCATGGCCCGCCGGTACTCGTCCCAGTCGGGGTGCTCGCCGGCGATGTTGCGGTAGTACTCCACGAGCGGCTCCACGGAGTCGGGCGGGTCGATGACCTCGGCCGTGCCGTCCACCTGGACCCAGGGGCCGTTCCACTCGTCGCTGAGCACGATGACGCTGACCCGCTCGTCCCGCCGGGCGTTGCGGGTCTTGGCCCGTTCCGGGTAGGTGGAGACCACGATCCGGCCCGAGTCGTCCACCCCGCAGGTCAGCGGCGACCCCTGAGGGCTGCCGTCGGCCCGCCGGGTCAGCAGGACGGCGCGGTGCCGGGGGCGTACGAACTCCAGCAACTCGTCGAGGGACACGCGGGTGTTGGTCGCGATGTTCGGTGCCATGCCGTCAGCCTAGGCCGAAGGCGCGCCGCCGGACCGCAGCGCCTCGGCGAGGTTGTCGTGGACCGGCACGTCGCGGCGCAGGCCGGTCAGTTCCAGGATCCGGCTCGGCGCGCTCCCCGGGGCCGCCACCACCCGCAGGCGGGTCCGGCCGCGCAGCCGGTGGTGCACCTCGTCGAGGAGGCGGACGCCCTGGGAGTCCATGAAGTGGGTCGAGGTCAGGTCCAGGACGAGCAGGCGCAGTTCGCCGTGGCGGAGGCCCACCGCGGCCATGACCATCGGCAGCAGCCCGGCGGCGTTGCAGTAGTCGATCTCCCGGGGCAGGGTCAGTACCGCGCAGCCGGGCGGATCGCACGGCTCGCACGGTGGGGGAAGGAAGGTCACGTCACTCACCTGACAGACGTCCGTCCAGTTTCCGGCAAGGCCGCTTCCTGACCCGGGCTCCATTCCATCATGCGGGGACGGGCCACGACAGGTGCCCGCCCGCTCCGTCGGCCGGGCGTCACCGGCGCGCAACCGAGCAGCTAGAGTGCTGTTCGTCCTGTGCTCGCAGTCAGGAATGTGCTGCGGAGCTCTCCTGCGCACGGCCGGACGGCCGTGCATGCCGAAGAGGTTCGTGGTGGCTGCGTCCGAATTTACCGATTTGCCGCGTTTCCCGGTGGGCTTCGAGCTGGCCGAGGCGCTGACCACGGCGGCCCGGCAGCTGCACGGGACGGGCACCGCGGACAACACCCTGCGCACCGCGGTCGAGCTGGCCGTGCACCTGATGCCCGGCGCCGAGCACGCCGGCATCTCGGAGATCGAGCGGGGCAGTGTGCGCCGCACGCTCGCCTGGACCGACGAGGTCGTGCGCTCCGCCGAACTCCGGCCCACCGGCCGGGTACCGCACCCGGCCTGGGAGCGGCTGTGGACCACGCCCGTGGTGCGGATAGAGGACACCGAGGCCGACGGCGGCGGCAACGCCCTGTCCGACCTCGGCCTGCGCTCGGCGCTGTCCCTGCGGCTGCGTGCCGACCGGCGCCGCCTGACCGTGCTCACGGCGTACGCGCGCAAGCCGCGCGCCTTCGACGAGGACGCCACCCGCGTCGGCCGCCTGTTCACCGCGCACGTCAGCCTCGCCCTGGACTCGGCGACGGTGCGCGAGCAGCTCACCGAGGCGATGCGCACCCGGGACCTGATCGGCCAGGCCACGGGCATCCTCATGGAACGCATGACCATGGACGCGGCCGGCGCCTTCGAATCCCTGGTCAAGGCCTCGCAGCGGGAGAACGTGAAGCTGCGGGACCTGGCCCGCCGCATCGTCGACGCGAACAACACGTCCGGGTGACGAGGCGTCGTCGGGCCGTGAGGGGATATCCGTACGGCCATGACCGCACAGAGTTCTGAGAGCCCCGAGACGCTGGACCGGGCGCTGGCGCGCAGCCGGGGACTCGACACCCTGCTGCGCGATCTGACCGACCGCGCGGTGCGCGAGGTGCCCGGCGCCGTCGCCTGCTCGGTCACGGTGCGCCGGGCCGACCGGCTGATGACCCTGGCGGGCAGCTCCGGCCTCCCCGGCGGCCTGGACCTGCGCCAGTACGAGAACGGCTCGGGTCCCTGCGTGGACGCCGCCGAGACGGGCGATGCCCAGTACTCCCCCGACCTGGCCGAGGAGACCCGCTGGCCCGCGTACACGGAGTACGCGCTGGCCACCGGGGTGCGCTGTGTGCTGGCGCTGCCGCTGGCCGTCGCGGGCGAGACGGGCGCCGCGCTCAACTTCTACGGCCGCGAACCCGGCTCGCTGGGTGAGGGACGCGAAGCGGCCCGCACCTTCGCGGTGCGGGCCGCCGACGCGGTCGACGAGGCCCTGAGCATCGAGCGGCAGCGGTCCTCGGTGGCCGACGTGCGCACCGCCCTGCTCTCCCGCAGCGTCATCGACCAGGCGATCGGCATCCTCATGGCCCGGGAGCGCATCGACGCCCACCGGGCCATGGAACGGCTGCGCCGGGCCTCGCAGCACACGAACACCAAGCTCCGGGACCTGTGCGACGAGCTGGTGGCCCGGGTGTCCGGCGGTGCCTCAGACGGCCGGCAGTGACTCCCCCTGGACCGCCTGGATGTCCAGCTCTACCCTGAGCGTCGTGCCGATGGCGGCGATGCCCGCCTGGAGGACCTGGTTGTAGTTCATGGCGAAGTCCTCGCGCCGCAGTTCCGTGGTCGCGCGGAACGCCGCCCGGGTGCCGCCCCACGGGTCGGCGCCGGTGCCCAGGTAGGCCAGGTCCAGGTCGACCGGGCGGACGACGCCGTGCAGGCCCAGCTCGCCGTGGACGGTCCAGCGGTCGGAGCCGGCCTGGGTCACCCCGGTGGACCGGAAGGTGATCTCCGGGTGGCGCTCGACGTCCAGGAAGTCCGCGGAGCGCAGGTGGGTGTCGCGCATGCCGTTGCCGGTGTCGATGGAGGCCGCCTTGATCACCGCCTCCACCCGGGACTTGGTGACGTCGTCCGGCGCGATCTCGACCGTGCCGGCGAAGTCGGTGAAGCGGCCGTGCACGCTGGAGATGCCCAGGTGCTGGGCGACCGCGGCGACGCTGGAGTGCGCCGGGTCGATGGTCCACGGCCCGGGCGGCGGCAGCTCGGTGCCGCCCTGGCGGGCCAGCGTCACGGTGCCCACCTCGGCGCGGCCGCTCGCGGTGACGATGGCGCTGGACGCGGCGGGCGCGTAGCCGACGGCCGTGACGATGACGGTGTACGCCCCCGGCGCCAGTTGCGTGGTGTCCCGGACGGCGCCCTCGGCGTCCGCCTCGGCGCGCAGCACCTGCGTGCCGGTCATGTCGGTCACCGTGACGACCGCGTGCGACACGGCCCATCCGTCCCGCGTGCGGATCCTCGCGGTCAGTCCCATCCCGTTGTCCCCTGTTCTCCCCAGAAAGCGGGCCCATAGGTCTGCATAGGCCCGAGAAGCCTTATATATCGGTCGCAAAGAGACCGGCCCGTGGCTGCGCGCGCCTCCGCTCAGAGCGCGCGGGCCGCCACGGGCCGGGGTACCGCTACTCGCCGGGGTGGGCGAGCTCGATGTCGTGGTCGTCGACGCCCTGGCCGGCGACCGTGAGGGCCGTCGCCACCGGCGGGTAGCCGGTCGCGATGACGGTGTACTCACCGGCGTCCAGGTCGGTGAAGGCGTACGCCCCGTCCGAGCCGGTGGTGGCCGTGCCGACCACGTTGCCGGCCGCGTCGACCAGGGTCACGCGGGCGTCGGCCAGCGGACCGTGCGGCGCCCGCACGACACCCTGGACCTCGGCGCCGGCCTGCAGGTCGACCTCGACGCGGGTGACGCCGGTGCCGCCCACCTCGACGGGCAGGGCGCGCGGCCGGTACCCGGCGGCGTTGACCGCGACGGTCACCGTGCCCGGCACCAGCTCGGCGAAGGCGAACTCGCCCGCCTCACCGGTGGCCGCGGTGGCCAGCAGGTCACCGCGCACGTCGGTCACGATCACCATCGCGTCCTTGACCGGCTGCCCGCTCTCCACGGCCCGGACCAGGCCGGTGAGCCCGCTGGTACCGCTGAGCAGGATGTCGTAGGCGACCGGTTCGTCGTTGACGACGATCGTGGACGCCTGCGGCTGGAAGCCGTCGGCGGAGGCGATCAGGACGTACGATCCCGCGCTCGGCGCGTCGACCCCGTAGGAGCCGTCGGCCTGGGCGACCGACCGTCCCAGCTGGCGGCCGGCCAGCGAGATCAGCGTGACGGCCGCCTGCGGGACCGGCGCGGACTCGGCGCCGCGGACGAAGCCGCGGACCGGGATGCCGCCCGAGACGGGGGCCTGCGGTTCACCGGAGCCGGCCGTCGTGGCGACGGCGGCGAGCCGCTGCGTGGCGGCCGGCTGAACGGCGGTGTCGGCGGCCGACGTGGTGGCGACCGCACCGGCCGGAACCGGCTCCTCGGCGACGAGGACGGCCTCCGCGGGGGTGCCCGCCACCGGCGGGGCGGCCTCGGCCGAGGACTCCGACGCCTGGGCGAGGGCGCCCTTGGTGCGCAGCGGAACCTCCTTGATGAACAGCGTCACCAGGAAGGCGAGCAGGGCGATCGGGGCGACGATCAGGAAGATGTCGGCGATGCCGTGCCCGTAGGCGCTCTCCAGCCACTCACGGATGCCGGGGGGCAGCAGGTCCATGTCGGGGATCGAGCTGCCACCGGCGGCCTTGGCCGCCGCCGCCTGCTCCTGCGGGCTGAGCCGGCCGATGGTGTCCGAGGCGTAGTGGCTGATCCGGGTCGACATCACCGAGCCGAGCACCGAGACGCCCACCGCGCCACCGAGGGACCGGAAGAAGGTGACCGTGGAGGACGCCGCACCCAGGTCGCTCGGGGCCACCTGGTTCTGCGTGCAGAGCACCAGGTTCTGCATCATCATGCCGACGCCGAGGCCCATCAGCGCCATGAAGATCGCGATGTGCCAGTAGGGGGTGTCGTAGCGCATGGTGCCGAGCAGGCCGAGGCCCGCCGTCAGCAGCACACCGCCGGCCAGCAGCCAGCCCTTCCACTTGCCGGTCTTGGTGATGATCTGACCGGAGACCGTGGACGAGACGAACAGGCCGCCGATCATCGGGATGGTCATGACGCCCGACATGGTCGGGGACTTGTCCCGGGCCAGCTGGAAGTACTGGCTGAAGTAGACGGTGCCCGCGAACATCGCGATACCGACGAACAGCGAGGCCAGCGAGGCCAGGGTGATGGTGCGGTTCTTGAACAGGCGCAGCGGGATGATCGGCTCGCTGGCCTTGGACTCGACGAGCAGGAAGAGCAGCGTCAGCACGATCGCGCCGCCGACCATGACACCGGTCTGCCAGGACATCCAGTCGTACTTGTCGTCCGCGAAGGTGACCCAGACGAGCAGCAGGCAGACGGCAGCGGTGACGAAGAAGGCGCCGGCCCAGTCGACCTTGACCTTCCGCTTCAGCACCGGCAGGTGCAGGGTCTTCTGCAGCACGATCAGCGCGAGGATCGCGAAGGGCACGCCGACGTAGAGGCACCAGCGCCAGCCGAGCCAGCTGGTGTCGGTGATCACGCCGCCGAGCAGCGGGCCGCCGACGGTGGCGACGGCGAAGGTCGCGCCGAGGTAGCCGGAGTAGCGCCCGCGCTCACGCGGGGAGATCATCGCGGCCATGATGATCTGGGCCAGGGCGGACAGACCGCCGGCGCCCAGGCCCTGGATGGCCCGCGCGGTGATCAGCATCGCGGGGTTCTGCGCCAGGCCGGCCACGACGGAACCGACGACGTAGACGATCAGGGCTATCTGGACCAGGGCCTTCTTGCTGAAGAGGTCCGCGAGCTTGCCCCACAGCGGGGTGGACGCGGTCATCGTCAGCAGCGAGGCGGTGACGACCCAGGTGTAGGCGCTCTGGCCGCCACCGAGGTCCCCGATGATCTCGGGCAGGGCGTTGGTGACGATGGTCGAGGACAGGATCGCGCAGAACATGCCGAGCAGCAGCCCGGACAATGCCTCCATGATCTGCCGGTGCGTCATCGGAGCGTCTCCGGTGGAGCCTCCCCCGTGCTTGGCATGAGCCCGCACACCGGCTGGTGTGGTCGTTGCCATGGACTTCCTTTACTTACGTGGTGACTGCGGGTGTACGGGTGGTCTGTTCGACCGCGGGTGGTACGGCGGGCCGGCCCACGGGGGACCGGCAGTCGTCGAAGCTCGCCCTGAGCCTGGTCATGAGCCGGGTGAGCTGGCCGACCTCCTCGTCGGTCCAGTCGCTCAGGCGGTGGGCCAGCAGCTGGGTCGTCCGTTCGGACAGGTCGTCCAGCTGGGCCTGGCCCTCGGGCGTCAGGCGCAGGATGCGCGAGCGCTTGTCCGCCGGGTCCGGGGAGCGTTCGATCCAGCCCCGCTCGGCGATGTGGGCGACATGGCGGCTGGTCACCGACATGTCCACGGCGAGCAGCTCGGCGAGCTTGCTCATGCGCATGTCGCCATGGCGGCCCAGCAGCGTCAGTACGGCGGCCGATCCGCCCGGGCAGTGGGCCGGCAGGATCCGGCCCAGCTCTCGTTTCACGGCGCCGAAGGCGCTGAACTGGCGGATCAGCTCCTCGTACTGCGCCTTCTCGGCCATGCGCACCTCCCGCATTCGTTGCTTAGGGCAACCATAGGAGCGGTTGGTTGCTACAGGCAAATAAAAACGGGGTGAGGCTCATAAAAAGTTGGCAAAGACAAGTATTGCGATAGTAAACACCCAGGTGAGCGGCGGTGACCTGGGACAACGGGTCTCCGGAGCCCCGCACTTGGGCCGCACCCGCGGATTCGCTAGTGTCTCGGCCCATGGCTAACAACCAGGGCCCCCAGGGCAATTACGACCCCGCAGGCAGCACCCAGATGTTCCGCGCGTTCGTCGACGAGGGCGCCCCCCAGGCCCGGCAGGCGGACCCCGTGGCCTCCTCGGGCCCGCGCATCGGCCTGATCGTCGGCATCGTGGCCGCCGTGGTGGTCGTCGCCGCCGTGGCCTGGCTGGCGCTGAAGTAGCACGGAGCACGGACCCACACACGACGAGACCGCGGCGGCACCCAGGGGGTGCCGCCGCGGTCGCCGTGCTGTCGCGGGGTGCCGCCGGGCGGCGGCCGGGCGGGCTCAGTCCGAGATGAGGCCCTCGCGCAGCTGCGCCAGGGTGCGGGTGAGCAGCCGGGAGACGTGCATCTGCGAGATGCCGACCTCCTCGCCGATCTGCGACTGGGTCATGTTGGCGAAGAAGCGCAGCATGATGATCCGCCGCTCCCGCGGCGGCAGCTTGGCCAGCAGCGGCTTGAGGGACTCGCGGTACTCCACGCCCTCCAGCGCCGTGTCCTCGTAACCGAGCCGGTCCGCCAGTGAGCCCTCGCCGCCGTCGTCCTCCGGGGCGGGGGAGTCCAGCGAGGATGCCGTGTAGGCGTTGCCGACCGCGAGGCCGTCGACGACGTCCTCCTCGGACACCCCCAGCACGGCGGCCAGCTCGCCGACCGTCGGGGAGCGGTCCAGCTTCTGGGAGAGCTCGTCGCTGGCCTTGGTCAGCGCCAGGCGCAGCTCCTGGAGCCGGCGCGGGACGCGCACCGACCAGGAGGTGTCCCGGAAGAACCGCTTGATCTCGCCGACGACCGTCGGCATCGCGAAGGTCGGGAACTCCACGCCCCGCTCGCAGTCGAAGCGGTCGATCGCCTTGATCAGGCCGATGGTGCCGACCTGGACGATGTCCTCCATCGGCTCGTTGCGGGAGCGGAAGCGCGCGGCGGCGTAGCGCACCAGCGGGAGGTTGAGCTCGATCAGGGTGTCCCGGACGTACGCGCGCTCGGGGCTGTCCTCGTCGAGTGCGGCGAGCCGCAGGAACAGGGAGCGGGACAGGGTGCGGGTGTCGATGTTCGTCGAGGCCGCCAGGGCGGGGGCTTCGGCTGCCGGGAGGGCCTGAGCCGGCACGGCGTCGAGGGTCGGGACGTCATCGATGGAGCCGAGCGCCTGGAGCGCGTCGGGCGCGGTCTCGCTCTCCGCGAGCGCGAGCACCTTCGAGCTGCCCTGGTCTACGGACATGCCACCCCCTTTGGGTCGCGGGACGGTCGCGGCGGACGCTCCCACGGTGGGAACGCAGCCTTCACCTGAATACCGGAGCCGAAGCCCCGGCAAACGCGTCTCCGGCAGAATGTCACATGTCGGCAACGCGCTGTAGTGACATGTCGACATGCGAGACGCGAAAACCCCCTGGAAAAGGGCGGTCTGACGGTCTGTCGGGGGAAATCCGCCCGCAACGGCCCTGGTGAGCGATTCGCCCGTGCCGGTGACCGATCGGTCGTGCTTTCGGATGTCCGCGGGGTTGCGGCGTCAGGTCACGCGTCGATCCGGTTGGCGGACCGCAGCCGCTGGAAACTGCGCGCCAGCAGCCGCGAGACGTGCATCTGGGAGACGCCGAGTTCCGCGCTGATCTGCGACTGGGTGAGGTTGCTGTAGTAGCGCAGCAGCAGGATGCGCTGCTCCCGCTCCGGGAGCTGGACCAGCAGGTGACGGACGAGGTCGCGGTGCTCGACGCCGTCCAGTGCGGGGTCCTCGTAGCCGAGCCGGTCGAGCAGTCCGGGCAGGCCGTCGCCCTCCTGCGCGGCCTCCAGCGAGGTGGCGTGGTACGACCGCCCCGCCTCGATGCAGGAGAGCACCTCGTCCTCGCCGATCCGCAGCCGCTCGGCGATCTCGGCGGTGCTCGGGGAGCGCCCGAAGGCGGTCGTCAGGTCCTCGGTCGCGCTGTTGACCTGCACCCACAGCTCGTGCAGCCGGCGCGGCACGTGCACGGTGCGCACGTTGTCGCGGAAGTAGCGCTTGATCTCGCCGACCACCGTGGGCATGGCGAAGGTCGGGAACTGCACGCCGCGGTCCGGGTCGAAGCGGTCGATGGCGTTGATGAGGCCGATGGTGCCGACCTGGACCACGTCCTCCATCGGCTCGTTGCGCGAGCGGAAGCGCCCGGCGGCGTAGCGGACCAGCGGCAGGTTGGCCTCGATGAGCGCCGCGCGTACGCGGTCGTGCTCCGGCGTGCCCGGCTCGAGTTCCTTGAGCTCTCCGAAGAGGACCTGGGTGAGGGCCCGGGTGTCGGCGCCCCGGCTGCGCTGCGGCGCTGAGGGCCGCGCGGGCGTCTCCTGGGCCTGTGCGGGGGGTGCGGGCGGAGCCTGAGGCGCAGTACTGGCCGGCACGGTCAACTCCACCTCGTGATCCGTCAACGCATCCGTCAACTCTCCGTCAAAAGCGGTCATAGCATCACAAGACATCCGCACGGTGTGCAAGCACCGCATAAGCCGTGTTGAGGGCATTCGGGGCATGTGATGCGGGGCCGTCCCCGCAACGCGCCAGCCCCCCGACGTTTCCGGCGGGGGGCTGGCGGTGAGCAGTGCCTCAGAACTCGTAGTCGGCGATCACCCAGGTGGCGAACTCCCGCCACAGCGCGACGCCCGCCTGGTGTGCCGGGTGGTCGATGTACCGGCGCAGGGCGTCGGTGTCGTCCACGGCGGAGTTGATGGCGAAGTCGTAGGCGATGGGGCGGTCGCTGATGTTCCAGGCGCACTCCCAGAAGCGCAGCTCCTCGATCCGGTCGCCGAGGGCCCGGAAGGCCTCGACGCCCTTCACGACGCGCGGGTCGTCCCGCTCGACGCCCTCGTTCAGCTTGAACAGCACCAGGTGGCGGATCATCACTTTCCTCCGTTGGCGGCCCAGGTCATGAAGTCCCCGACGGCGCCCGCGGCGTCGGATATGCCCTGGAACCCGATCTGGACATAGTCGGCGGCCTTGGCCGGGTCCGTGATGATCACGTACAGCACGAAGACCACGAGCACGTAGACGGCGATCTTCTTCGCGTTCACCGCCACCGCGGCCTCCCCCTGGGACTTCCTCGGACTCTGCGCTACCGGCGGTGAGTGTAACTGTCCGCTCCCGTGTGCGATCAATGCCTCGATCCGGTGACCGGCCTCGGCGCCGCCCCGGAAGGGGCGAGCCGCCGTCCCGGAAAAAGACGAAGGGCCCGGTCCTGAGGACCGGGCCCTTCTGCTGCGGTAGCGGAGGGATTTGAACCCTCGGTGACTTGCGCCACACTCGCTTTCGAGGCGAGCTCCTTCGGCCGCTCGGACACGCTACCGAGAGAGACCTTACAGCACAGTGCGGCATGGTTCGAAATCGGTATCCGGCGGCCCCACCGGCGAGTGTCAGCGGTCCCGGAAGAAGTCGGTGAGCAGCAGGGCGCAGTCCTCGGCGAGCACGCCCTCGATCACCTCGGGCCGGTGGTTGAGCCGCCGGTCGCGGACGACGTCCCACAGGGAGCCGGCCGCGCCCGCCTTGTCGTCGCGGGCGCCGTAGACGACGCGGTCCACCCGCGACTGCACCACCGCGCCCGCGCACATCGTGCACGGCTCCAGGGTGACGACGAGCGTGCAGCCGGTCAGCCGCCACCGGTCGCCGAGCCGTGCGGCGGCCCGCCGGATCGCCAGCACCTCGGCGTGGGCCGTCGGGTCGCCGGTGGCCTCGCGTTCGTTGTGCCCGGCCGCCAGCACGGTGCTGCCGTCCGGGGCCAGTACGACGGCGCCGACGGGGACGTCCCCGCGCCGGGCGGCCCGCCCGGCCTCGGTCAGGGCCAGCCGCATCGCGGGCCGCCAGCGGTCGCGCACCGGGTCCGGCCCGGCCGGGTCGTGGTCCGGGCCCGGCGGCACCCGCCCCGGGCCCTCGTCGATCGGTGCGGTCAGCGGACCGTCTCCAGTACCTCGGAGGCGCCCAGTGCCTCGGCGATCTCACCGACGGCGTCCCCGGACATCGACCGCAACTCCTTCTCGCTCACGCCGAAGTCGTCGAGGACCCCGGCGTCACCGACCGGGCCGTGCGGCACGGACGACTCGCCGGCGTCCGCGTCGTCGTCGGCCTCGTCGTCGGGCTCACCGTCCTCCGTGCCGTCGAGGTCGAGGGCGTCGAGGTCGGCGACGTCGTCACCGGGGTCCCGGCCGAGCAGCTCGTCGGTGAGCAGGATCTCGCCGTAGCTGCTGCGGGCGGCCGCGGCGGCGTCCGAGACGTAGATGCGGGGATCCTCCTCGCCGTCCACGCGGACGACTCCGAACCACGCGTCCTCCTGCTCGATCAGCACGAGCACCGTGTCCTCGTCGGGAGAGGCTTCCCGGGCCAGGTCGGTCAGATCCGACAGGGTCTCCACATCGTCGAGCTCCGTGTCGCTCGCTTCCCACCCGTCTTCGGTGCGCGCGAGCAGTGCGGTGAAGTACACCGTGACTCTCCCACTGGTCGTAGGCGTGCCGGTTGGGGGTCCCCCCGGCGGAGGTTGTGGGCGGGGCAAGTGGTCCTCCGGGCCCCACCCACTCGAAATCGTGGCAGAAACAAGGCCCTGGGGGGACGTCTTCGCCGCCCTGTGTCCCGCTGTTTCGATCGCGGATCCGTGCGTGTGCGTCCCCGCCGGACCCGGTGGCGCAGTCCTTGCCGCCACTCGCGGATCGTACGCGGGTTTTCCCCGGGGCCGTGCACACCCGTTCCCGTGCCGTCGGCGCGGCGCGCGATCTTCCCCCGACGGGCTCCGGGACGCCCCGCGCTACCAGCGGAACGTGCGCATGCGCATCGCGTGGCGCAGCCGAGCGGCCTTGGCGCGGCGCGGCTGGACGCGGTCCCGCAGCTCCCGGGCCTCCGCGAGGTCGCGCAGGAACTGGGCCCGGCGCCGGCGGCGCTCGGACTCCGCCTCCGCTCCCGTCCTGTGCTGCGTTCCCGTCCTCCGACGCGTCCCCGGCTCCTCGCTCGGGGACGACGTGTCATGAATGTCCCGGTCAGGCACAGTCTCACCACCCAGCGTCCGTCCCTCCCGCCTTCCCCCGGACGGACGGTTTGACTCCGGTGGGCGGGTGAGGCGCCCGTCGTGCGCCTGCCCGCCCGCGGGGACGCCGGTGCGACAGGGCCCGGTTACTGTGGTGGACATGCGTCTCCACGTCGTCGACCACCCCCTGGTCGCCCACAAGCTCACCACGCTGCGCGACCAGCGCACGGACTCCGCGACCTTCCGCCGTCTCGCCGACGAGCTGGTCACCCTTCTCGCCTACGAGGCCACGCGCGACGTGCGCACCGAACAGGTCGACATCCAAACGCCGGTCACGCAGACCACCGGCGTCAAGCTCTCCCACCCGCGCCCGCTGGTGGTGCCCATCCTGCGCGCCGGTCTCGGCATGCTCGACGGCATGGTCCGGCTGCTGCCGACCGCCGAGGTGGGCTTCCTCGGCATGGTGCGCAACGAGGAGACGCTGCAGGCATCCACCTACGCCACCCGCATGCCGGACGACCTCTCGGGGCGCCAGGTGTACGTCCTCGACCCGATGCTGGCCACCGGCGGCACGCTGGTCGCCGCCATCCAGGAGCTGATCAAGCGCGGCGCCGACGACGTCACGGCCGTGGTGCTGCTGGCGGCCCCCGAGGGCGTCGAGGTGATGGAGCGCGAGCTGGCCGGCACCCCGGTGACGGTCGTGACGGCCTCGGTCGACGAGCGCCTCAACGACCAGGGCTACATCGTGCCGGGCCTCGGCGACGCGGGCGACCGGATGTACGGAGCGGCCGAGTAGCCGCTCGCGGCGCATCCGTACGGCTGCTCAGCAGCCCTTCTTCTCCGCTGCGGACGTCGGCTGCGGCGCGGTCATCCGGGCCAGCGCCGCGTCGGCGTCCGCGCGCTGTGCCAGCCCCTTGAAGCCGTTGCCGATGATCAGGTCCACCGTGGCGCCCTTGCGGGCCGCGTCGGTGCGGCGCTCGGCGGCCGGGAGCTGGGTGCCGAGCACGGGCAGCGAGCCCTTCAGGGCCGCGGCGGGCCCGAGCAGCACGCCGGAGCCGGTGACCTTCTTGTCGTACTCCGCGGGCGCGTTGGTCACGTCGCCGATGCGGAATCCGCGCTTCTTCAGCTCGTCGGCGGTCTGCTGCGCGAGGCCCTTGCGGGTGGTGGCGTTCAGGACGTTGACGGTGACCTGCGCCGGCTTCGGTACGGCCACCGCGGCGGGCGAGGCGCTCGCGCGGGCCGGAGCGGTCCGGCAGACCGCCGCCTGGGCCGCCGACGCCTCGTCGCCCGTGAAGACGTCGATGAGCTGCAGCGTGCCCCAGCCGAGGACGCCGAGGACGGTGACGCAGGCGACGCCGGCGAACGCGAGCCTGCCGTGTCGCCGGGCCGGGCGCATCCGTGGGTACTTGTCCCCCGTGATCTTGTACTGGCCGCCCATGCCAGGGGGAGTCAGCATGCTCATGGGCGCAGCGTAGTGCGCCGGGGCGGCGATGCCTATTAGATGATCAGCAGGTGTTCCGAGGTTCGGTGCAATGCAACCCGAAAGGGTCAACGCGCGGCGCCGTGGAGGCCGGTCCGGACCTCGCCGCGGTGCGGGTCAGTCGAGTTCGAGGACGCGCGCGTGCAGCACCTGACGCTGTTGCAGCGCCGCGCGGACCGCGCGGTGGAGGCCGTCCTCCAGATACAGGTCGCCCTGCCACTTCACGACGTGCGCGAAGAGGTCGCCGTAGAACGTGGAGTCCTCGGCGAGGAGGGTTTCCAGGTCGAGTTGGCCCTTGGTCGTCACGAGTTGATCGAGGCGGACCGGGCGCGGCGCGACGTCCGCCCACTGCCGGGTGCTCTCCCGGCCGTGGTCGGGGTACGGCCGGCCGTTGCCGATGCGCTTGAAGATCACACGGAAAGCCTACCGGCCCGGGCGTCGCGGGCGCAGCCATGGCGGCGCAGCGCGGCGCCGGAAAAGACGCCGTAAACGAGGGCAAACGGGAAGGGGGCCCCGGTGGGACGGCCGTGCGGACGTCCCACCGGGGCGCGGTGTGAGCCGGTTTCCCGGTCAGTCACGCCTCTTTTCCCGTGCGGCCGGCCGCCGTTCGGGCGGGGCCTGAGGCCCGGCCTCGGGACCGGCGTCCGGTCCGGCGGGGGTGCGGCGGGCGGCTTCGGCGCGCAGGAGGGCGCGCAGGACGGCGTAGGGGTCGTTGAGCATGGCTGTGCTCCTGATGGCGCGTTCCGTGGGTGGGCTGGGGGACCGGTACGGCCGGTCCGGTCAGCAGCGCAGGACCACGGAGCGCGTGCCGCTCGGTGCGTGCGGCGGAGCGGGTGGTGCGGGGTGCCCGTCGGGGCGGGCGTGCCCGGCGGTGGCGGGCAGGGGCGTCCACCCGGGCGGTGCCGGGCGCCGGGCGATCCGGGCCGGTGCCCTCGGGGCGGTGTCGAGGTGGTCGTACTCGGTGGCCGTGCCGCCCGGGCCACCGGTTCCGCCGCTCTCGGCCGCGACCACCGGGGGCGGTGCCGCCGCGGCCTGCGCGTGGGCGCACGGCACGAGCAGGGCGAGCAGCAGGACCAGGGCCCGCACCCAGGTGCCGCGGCGTCCGGCGCGTCCGGCGCGGTCCGTGGCGGTGGGGTGCGGTGCGGGCCTCACGCGGGTGGGATTCCCGCCCGGCGCACGCCGTCCAGCACGCCCCGGGCGGGAACCGCCCGCTCGGCCTACGTGCCGGGGGCGGCGGCGGGCGCCGCTCACACGGTGCGCGGGACCCGGCGGGCCCGGCTCCGGATGCTCAGGGACGTGACGATCTCGACCACGCCCACGACGACGAGCCACCAGCCGCCGAGCACCGTGAGGACGGCGACCGACTCGACGGGCGAGTCGATCAGGACGATGCCGGCGAGCACCGTGACGATCCCGAGGAAGATGTGCCAGCCGCGCGCGGGCATCGCCGGTTCGTGGGCGGCGGCCACGGTCTGGGTGACGCCGCGGAACAGCCAGCCGATGCCGATCCACAGCGCGAGCAGCAGGACCGACTGGAGCAGGCCGCGGAAGCAGAACAGGCCCAGCAGGATCGACACGGCGCCGCTGATGAACGCGAGGACCCGCAGCGAGGTCCTGCTGTGGGTGCCGAAGGCGGACGCGAGCTGCAGGACGCCGCTGATGACGAGGTAGAGGCCGAACAGCACACCGGCGACGCGCAGGGAGGCGCTGGGCCAGACCAGGACCAGCACGCCGAGGACCAGCGAGGCGATGCCGGTGACCAGGACCGCCTGCCAGGCGGTGCGGGACAGGACGTGCAGGGGCCCTTCGAAGGGCGGTTCGGGCTCGTGCCTGTGCGTCCCGCCGTGCCGTGCGTGAATCCCGCGGTCGTCGTACGGCGGGCCCCCGGGGGCGCTGTTCGGTGGCTCGGTCATGGTCCATGCTGGAAACGGCCGCGGCGTTCCCGCCACCCGGAGCGGTCCACCGGACTGACCCGCCGACCGACGCAGCCCCCGGCCCCCCGAACCCGAGCCACGCGCCTCGACACCCACCCCGGCGGCCCAGGGCCGAGCCTTGTGCCCGGCGCCAGCCTCGCGATCGCAGGGCCGAGCCTTGTGCCCGGCGCCAGCCTCGCGAGCCCAGGGCCGAGCCTTGTGCCCGGCGCCAGCCTCGCGAGCCCAGGGCCGAGCCTTGTGCCCGGCGCCAGCCTCGCGAGCCCAGGGCTGGGCCGCGACGCCCCGGCTCCCGCCGACCGGGGCCGAGCCGAGCGCCTTGGCACCAGCCTCGTGAACCCAGGACCGAGTCGAGCGGATCGCACCGGCCCCGCGGGCCGAGGGCCGGGCCCCAGGCCGGCGAGCCCAGGACCGAGCAGCGCGCCCCGGGCCGGCGGGCGGCCCCGGGCCGGGTCGTGCAACCCCGCTACGTGCCGGAGGCCTTCGCCGCCTTTGCCGCCGCCTTCATCTCCTGCTTGTGCGCGCGGACCTTGGTCAGCGACTCGGGGCCGGTGATGTCGGCGACCGAGCGGAAGGACTTGGGCTCGCCGTAGTCGCCCGCCGCCTCCCGCCACCCCTCGGGGCGGACGCCGAGCTGCTTGCCCAGCAGGGCCAGGAAGATCTGCGCCTTCTGCCTGCCGAAGCCCGGCAGCTCCTGGAGCCGCTTCAGCAGTTCCCGGCCGGTGCCGACGCCCCGCCACACGGCCTCGGCGTCACCGTCGTAGGTCTCGACGAGGTACCGGCACAGCTGCTGGATGCGGCCCGCCATGGAGCCGGGGTAGCGGTGCACGGCGGGCTTCTCGGACAGCAGGGCCGCGAAGCCCTCGGGGTCGTACGCGGCGATGTCGTGGGCGTCCAGGTCCTCGGCGTTCATGCGCCGGGCGATGGTCGACGGGCCCTTGAACGCCCACTCCATGGGGACCTGCTGGTCCAGCAGCATGCCGACCAGCGCGGCGAGCGGACTGCGGCCGAGGAGTTCGTCGGCCTCGGGGTCCTGGGCGAGGTGAAGAGTGACGTCCATGTCCCGATGATCGCGCGTGCGGGCTCAGGTCGCGCGCCAGTACCCCAGCGCGTTCACCCGCTGCTTGGGCACGCCCAGGTCCTTGCGCACGTGGGCGGCCAGGGACCGGGTCGTCGCCGTGTCGCAGGCGATCCACACGTACGGCTCGGTGGTGTCGCGGAGCAGTCCGGGCAGCGCTTCCCTCACCTCGGCGACCAGCCGGGCGCCCCCGTCGCGGCGCGGGACCGTGCGGATCTCGTGCCGGGCCGGGTCGGTGCGCAGGGGCAGGCCCTCGGTCTCGCCCTCGAACCAGATGGTCGCCGGGACCGTGCCCAGTGCGCCGAGGAGCGAGTTCAGGGCGGGGAGGGACGCCGGGTCGGCGACGGCGAAGAGGCGCGAGGGCGCCGGGTCGGGGTGCTGGAAGCCGGTGCCCTGGACCGTCGCCTCGATGGTGTCACCGGGCTTCGCGGCCCGCGCCCAGTCGCTGGCGCACCCCTCGTGCAGGGCGAACTCCATGCCGAAGGTGCCGGTCGCCGGGTCCGGGTCGACCAGCGTGTACGCGCGCTGGTGCGGCTTGCCCGCGTTGTCGAACCAGAGCCGCACCCACATCGTGGGGTGAACGCCGGCCGCCGCCAGGAGGCCGCCGTCGGACAGGCGCAGCCGGCGGTAGTCCGGCGTGACGTCCTCGGCGTCCGTCACGGTGAACTCGAAGTCCTTCGCACGCATCAGCCTGAGGACCGCGCCCTCCCAGCCCCGCCCCTGCCCCATCGGTCGTTCACCTTTCACGTACGATTCCGCCACGACGTAAGACTTAGGTGAGCCTAACCTAAAGGAAAGTAGGGGCACAGGGGTGAGCGCCGAGATATACCGCGACGCCTGGGGGATTCCGCACCTGCGCGCGGACAGCGTGCACGGACTCGCCCGTGCCCAGGGCCGCGTGACCGCCCGCGACCGGGCCTGGCAGCTGGAGGTCGAACGGCACCGCGCCCAGGGGACCTCGGCGTCCTTCCTCGGTCCGGAGGCCCTGTCCTGGGACCGGTTCGCCCGCCGGGCGCTGCTCACCGACACCGCCCGCCGCTGCTTCGCGGCCCTGGAGGAACGGGACCCGGAGACGGCCGCGTGGGTGCGGGCGTACGTCGACGGCGTGAACGAGTCGCTCGAGCGGGACGAGCCCGCCCCCGAGTTCGCGCGCGTGGGCCTCGCGCCCGGCCGCTGGGAGCCCTGGACCCCGCTCGCCGTGTGGCTCGCCACGCACATCCTCTTCGCGGGCTTCCCCGCCAAGCTCTGGCGCGAGCACATCGCCGGGCACCTCGGCCCGGACGCCGTCGCCCTGTTCGCCACCGACGGGCCCGGCACCGCGGGCAGCAACGGCTGGCTGGTGAGCGGCGAGCGGACCGTGACCGGGCACGCGGTCATCGCCGGCGATCCGCACCGGTACATCGAGGACCCCGGTGTCTACCAGCAGATCCACCTGTCCTGCCCGGAGTTCGACGTGGTCGGCCTCGCCGTGCCCGGCGTCCCCGGCATCGCCCACTTCGGCCACACCGGCACGGTCGCCTGGGCCATCACCAACGCCATGGCCGACTACCAGGACCTGTACCGCGAACGGCTGCGCCGCACCGGCGCCGGGATCGAGGCCCTCGGCCCGGACGGCGCCTGGCACCGGGCGGCCCGCCACACCGAGCTGATCCGGGTCGCGGGGGAGGAGACCGTCGAGGTCGAGGTCGTCGAGACCGCCCGGGGCCCGGTGATCGCCGGCGGACCCGAGGGCCTGGACGACGGCACCCCGGTCGCCCTGAGCCTGCGCCACCCGCCCCGCGTCACCGCCGATCTGGGGTTCTCCGCCCTGCTGCCGCTGCTGCGGGCCCGCCGGGTCGCGGACGTGGACCGGGCCCTGGACGCGTGGGCGGAACCGGTCAACGTCGTGCAGGCCGCCGACACCGAGGGCGGGCTGCTGCACCGGGTCGCGGGCCGCGTGCCGGTACGGGCCGCCGCCAACGGCCTGGCCCCGGTGCCCGCCTGGGAGCCCGGCCACGAGTGGCGGGGCTGGCACGAGACGCCCCGCGCCGGACTCACCGACGGCGTCGCCGTGATGGCCAACCAGCGCGGCCCGGCCGGCCCGCTCGGCGTCGAGTTCGCCCCGCCGCACCGCGCCGAACGCATCGCCGGACTCCTCGCGGCCAGCGACCGCTGGTCGGCGGCCGGCATGCCCGCGATCCACACCGACACCCACCTCGCCTCCGCCGCACCGCTCCTCGGCCACCTGGCGGCCCTCGACGCCCTCACGCCCGAGGCCGGCGCCCTGCGCGACCGCCTCCTCGCCTGGGACCGCCGCATGGACGCCGGCAGCACCGACGCCGCGGCCTACGCGGCCGTGCGCGGCGCGGTCGTACGGCACCTCGCGGCACACCCGGTCCTCGCCGCGGCCGCCGTGCCGCCCGCGTACCCGGAGGTGCTCCTGCCGTGGCTGGCGCTCGTGCCGCGCGTCGCCTACGCCCTCGAACACCTGCTGCGGGCCGAGGACCTGTACGGCATCGACCGCGCCGGGGCCGTCCGCGCCGCCCTGGAGGAGGTGGCCGCGCGGGAGCCCACGGGCACCTGGGGCGACACCCACCGCCTCGCCCCCTGGCGGGCGCTGCCGGACGCCTCCCGGGAGGAACCCGGCCTGTCCGGCGACCACGACTGCGTGCTGTGCACCTCCGCCGTCCCCGGCCTCACCGACCGCGCCGCACGCGGCCCCGCCGCCCGGTACGTCTGGGACCTGGCCGACCGCCAGGACAGTCGCTGGGTGGTCCCTCACGGCGCCTCGGGCGTCCCCGGCTCCCCCCACCACGACGACCAGCAGCCCCTGTGGCTCGCCGGAGAACTCGCCCCCGTGATCACCGACTTCGACCGGCTCGTGAAGGAGACCGATGTCTGACCCGTACCTCTCCCGCACCCCCGTCCACGAGCAGACGCTCGACGGTTTCGGCACCGTCCGGATCCTGCCCCTCGACCCCACCGCGGACGCCGGGGTGATCCACCGCTGGGTGAGCGAGGAGCGTGCCGTCTTCTGGGGCATGAACGGCCTCACGCGGGATCAGGTCACCGGCGTCTACGCCCACATGGCCGGCCTCGACACCCACCACGCCTTCCTGGTGGTCAAGGACGGTGAGCCCGTCGCGCTGTTCCAGACCTACGAACCCGAGGCCGACCGGGTGAGCGAGTGCTACGACGTCGAACCCGGCGACGTCGGCGTCCACCTGCTGCTCGCCCCCGCCGCGTCGGAGGACGGCGCGCGGCCCGGCTGGACCGCTGCGCTGTCGGGCGCCCTCGTCGCCTACGTCCTGCTGGGACTGGACCGCAGGCGGATCGTGGTCGACCCGGACGTGCGCAACGACAAGGCCGTCGCCCGCTTCCTCAAGCAGGGCTTCACCACCGGACCACGGGTCGTGCTGCCGGAGGTCGACCTGCCCGACGTGTACCTGCCCGAGAAGGAGGCGCAACTCGCCTTCCTGCGCCGGGAGGTAGCCTTCCCGGGGTGACCCCGGTGACCCCTGAGGACCTCGTCGCGCACTACGGGCTGGAGCCGATCCCGCGTGAGGGCGGCCTGTTCCGGCGCACCTGGGCCGGTCCGCCCCGCCCCGACGGACGCCCCGCCGGGACCGCCGTCGTGGTCCTGCTGACCGCCCGCCCGGGCGACTTCTCCGCCCTGCACCGCCTGCCCACCGACGAGGTCTGGCACTTCTACCTCGGCGATCCGCTGGAGCTGCTGCTCCTCGCCCCGGACGGCGGCACGCGTACGGCCGTGCTGGGCCCGGACGTCCTCGGCGGCCAGCACGTGCAGTTCACCGTCCCCGCCCGCACCTGGATGGGCGGCCGGGTCGCGGCGGGCGGCGCGTGGACGCTGTTCGGCTGCACGATGGCCCCCGGATTCACCTACGCGGACTACGAGCACGGCGACGCGGCCGCCCTCACGGCGCGCTACCCGGCCGAGGCCGCGCGGATCGGGGAACTGTCCAGGCCATGACCCTCCTCGCCCGCCCGTTCGGTGGCCCTGGAGACGGCTCGTGGGGCGGCGCCCACCGGACGATCGGGGCGCCCGGGGGACGTGGATGCGCCGCGTGCGTGTTCCCGGCCGCGCGGCCGGCGTCCTTCACGGCCACGCCCTGGTCGTGGACGGCGGGTGACGGCCCGCCCGACGTGGTGAGGACCTGTCCGGCGCCACGGTGAGCGCGACGGCGTCCGCGTCCGTACACACCCCCGAAGCGGCGGGCCCCGGCGACGGAGATGTGACGTGAGGCGTGGCGGTACGGGTAGCGGTACACCTCCGGATCCCCGGAATCCGCGGGGACGACGGCGGGCGCGGGGGCTGGTGCTGCTCGCGGCCGTGCTGGTCCTGCTCGTCCTCGGCGGCGCGGGACCGGCCTCCGCCCACGCCGCCCTGCGCTCCACCGACCCCGGCGACGGCACCGTCCTCCAGCGGGCCCCCCGCGCCGTCACCCTGACCTTCACCGAGTCCGTGGGCCTGCGCGACGACTCCTTCCGCGTCCTCGACCCCGGTGGGCACCGCCTGCGCACCGAGGACGCCGGGCACGCGGACGGCCGCTCCGACACGGTCCGCGTCGCCCTGCCGGACACGCTCGGCGGAGGCACCTACACGGTGGCCTGGCGGGTCGTGTCGGCCGACGGCCACCCCGTCTCCGGCGCGTTCACCTTCTCCGTCGGCAAGCCCTCGACGACGACCGGCGCGGTCGCCGCCGGCCCCACCGAGGACCCGCTCACCGCCGTCCTCCACAGGACCGCCCGCTACCTCGCCTACCTGGCCGCCGCCCTGATGATCGGCACGGCCGCCTTCACCGCCCTGTGCCGCCCACCGGACCCCGCCCCGCTGCGCCGACCTCTGGTGGCGGGCTGGTGGACGCTGCTGACGGCCACCGTGGCGCTGCTGCTGCTGCGCGCCCCCTACGAGGCGGGGACCGGCCCCGCGGCGGCCCTGGACGCCTCCGCCCTCGGCGACACCCTGGCCAGCCGTCCCGGCGCGCTGCTGCTGGCCCGGCTGGCGCTGCTCGTGCCGACGGCGCTCTTCCTCGCCCGAGCGTCCCGTCGCCGTGAGCGCGGCCCCCTCACCACGGCGACGGGCACGGCCCTGGCCGTCGGACTGGCCCTGACCTGGGCCGCCGCCGAGCACGCCGTCACGGGTCCCCAGGTGCCCCTGGCGGTGGCGTCGTCGGTGCTCCACCTGCTGGCCACGGCCGTCTGGCTCGGCGGCCTCGTCGCCCTGCTCACCACGCTGCGCGGAACGCCGGACTCCGCCGCGGTCGCCCGCTTCTCCCGCGTCGCCCTCGCCTGCGTGATCGTCCTGGCCGTCACCGGCACCTACCAGTCCTGGCGCGGCCTCGGCTCCTGGCCGGCACTCACCGGGACGACGTACGGACGGCTGCTGCTCGCCAAGCTGGCCGGGGTGTGCGTGCTGCTCGCGGCGGCGGCGGTGTCGCGCCGGTGGACGGGCGCCCTGGCGGCGGGGCGGGCTCCCGCAACGGAGGGGAAACGGAGGCGTGCGCCGGAGGCCCTCGTACCCGTGGGAGCCTCACCGCCGCCCGCCTCACCCCTGCCGCCCCCGACACCGACACCGACACCGGCCGACGTGCCGCCGGCCGAGGAGGAGGACGCCGACGGGGCGACCGCCCGCGCCGACACGGTGACCGTTCGCTCCGACAGGGGGGCCGTTCCCTCCGACAGGGTGACCGCCCGCGTCGGCGAGGCCACCGCCGACGCCGACGAGGTCACCACCCACCGCCGGGGCCTGCGCCGCTCCGTCCTGGCGGAAGCCGTGGTCGCGGCCGTCGTTCTCGTCCTGACGACCCTCCTCACCAGCACCTCGCCGGGCCGGGCGGCGACCGAGGCCGCACGCTCCGCACCGGCGGGCGGGGTGCTGCCCGCGTCCGTGACCACGATCCCCTTCGATGCCGGGAGCTCGGGCAGGGGCACCGTCCAGATCACCCTGGACCCCGGCCGTACCGGCGACAACGCGGTGCAGGCCGTCGTCTTCGGCCCCGACGGCAGCCTGGCCGCCGTTCCCGAACTGCGCCTCTCCTTCACCCTCCCGGACCGCGGCGTCGGCCCGATCGACGCGGCGCTCGTCGACCGGGGCGGCTACTGGAGCGCCAACTCCCTGACCCTGCCCCTGCCGGGCACCTGGACGATGCGGACGGCGGTCCGCGTGTCGGAGATCGACCAGGTGAGCGAGGTGCGGCGGATACGGATCGAGCGGTGACGGTCAGGCGAAGAGCAGAACCATGGCGATGAGGACGACGATCAGCCCGACACCGAATCCCACCACGCAGCCGGGGTTGTTCAGCTGCTCCGTGAGCCGGGCCGTGAGCCCGGTCCGCTCCGGTGCGGGCGCGGAGGCCGCCCGGGAGGCCGGCGCCGACGCCGTCGCGGCCGCCTGAGCGGGCACGGCGGCCGGCCCGCCGTTCCGTCTCAGCGCGTCGCCCACGATCTGCTGCCACAGCACGGGCGGCAGTTCGGGGGCCCGGCCGTCCGCGGGCGCGACGATCGCCTTGTGCAGCCAGTTGCCCGCCTGAGGGCTGGGGTCCCGGAGCATGCGGTGCAACAGTTCCCGCAGGTCGGACAGATAACGCTCGTCGTGGGCCAGCGGGGCGACGGCCCACGTGAAGAGGTCGGCCGCGCGGTCCGCCATCGCCGTTCTCGACACCGGGCCCCCGGACTGCACGTACGGCGTCCAGTACAGGTTCTTGCGGAGCACCAGTTCGCACAGCGCGTGCCGGGTCGCGTCCTGCCGGGTCCGCATGCGGTGCGGGCTGCCCAGCTCGTCGAGCAGGAGGTCCACGGACTCCGGCGGCAGGTCGTCGGCGCCCAGCTCGTCCAGCAGGAACTCGTCGGACGACGCGCGCAGTTGTGTATGAAGGACCTCGCGGCGGACGGGATCCTTGGATGGCGCGTCGCGCAGCTCCCCGCGCAGGGCGTCGTCGTGCGGAGCGTGATGCGGGTCCGGGCCCGGGTACGGGCTGCGCGCCGGAGTCGGCGCGAGGCGCGGGTCCGTGTACGGGGGGCCGGCGTACGGGGCGGGGGCGACCGGTTCCGCATGGCGCTCGAGGCCGGCCTCAGGAGCAGGAGCAGGAGCCGGGGCCGGCGTCACGAGCGGCGTCGAAGCCTGAGCCTGAGCCTGAGTCTGAACCGGAACGGGAGCCGGTGCCGGTGCGGCCGGGGCCGGGTCCGGAAGGTCCGGGTGGCTCGGGGGCGGTGGGGCCTGGCGGCGCGGGCCGGTCCGGTCGGGCCCGAGGATCTCCCGGAGCCGTTCGCTCCGCCGCGCCCAGTCCCACGTCGCCCCGTCGGCGAACGCGTCGACCAACTGCGGCACTCCCGCCGGCGCGTCCCGATGCGCCAGGACGTGCTCCACCAGCCGCTCCGCTGCCCGGTGCTCGAAACCCGGTTCGGGCACCGGGCGGCCGGTCACCCGGGCCAGCGGTCCGGGACCACCGGGGTCCGGCTCCCAGCGCGGGACGGACATCAGCCGCAGGGGGTGGGAGTCCACCGCGTCGTAGGTCGCGAACGTCCATTCCCTCCCCAGCCAGGGCCCGAAGATCAGGAACAGCCCCAGGTAGACCAGCGCGGCCTCGTCCCGCTCCGGGTGGCCGGCGCCACCGGGCCGCCGTTCCCCGGACTCGGTTAGCAGCGACACCCGCCGGGCGGGATCGCGGAGCCACTCCGCGGTGACCACGGTCAGCGTGTCCCGGACCGCCGGCAGACGCTCCAGCATCTCCGGCAGCCGCTTGCGCGCCACCCGGTCGAGGTCCGCGCACTCGACGTCCTGCAACCGGCCGGACGCCGTCTGCGCGGAGTCCTGGGTGCCCCAGCCGACGTACGCGAGAGCGAGGCACTGCCGGGTCTTCAGGGTGCCCGGCCGGCCGACCAGCACGTGGCTGACCGTGCTGGGCCGGCCGCCCCGGTCGGTGGTGGGCCAGCGGCGGACCAGCATCACGTCCCCGTCGAGGGACAGGGCGCGCACGGTGCTCGGCCGCGAGGCGGCGGCACCGGAGACCCACAGCAACGGGCCCAGCTCCCGCCCCACTTCCTCGGCGCGCTCGGCCGGGCACGAACGGGCGACCGCGTTCATGCCGGTGCCCTGGCGCCCGTGGTTGCCGTCCCACCGGAAGACGACCTGCCGCACCGAGTCGGCGCCGCCTCCAGGCGCGGCCGCCCCGCGCGGAACGGGCGTCTCCCCCCGGCCCTGGTTTCCGCTGTGCACGTCGCTCACTTGCGCTCTCCTCCTCGGACGTCCTCCACCGGCATCGCCTCGTACGCGGGTGTCTGACCCAGGGCGAACGTGTCGGCGCCGCCCGGCACGTCGATCAGCCCGTGCATCGCCAGCAGCGACAGCAGGGGCTCCAGCACCCGCCTGGGTCCGGCGCCCGCCGGATAGCGGCCCCGGTCCTCCTGGCCGCCGGTGGCGGAGGCGACGTGCAGGGTGCAGCGGCGGATCGCGTCGAAGGGGCGCAGCCACGCCTGGCCGGCGTGCCGGTGCAGCAGCCGGTGCACGTCCCTGCTCTCCTCCCGCATCAGCGCCGGGTCCAGGGAGGTGGCCGGCGGCCGGTCGAGCCACCGGTCGACGGGCGGCTGGAACCTGAGCAGGTCCGCCTTGCCGAGCACCATCGCGGCCGCCACGTCCAGGTAGGGGCCGTTCTTCGGCAGGCGGTCCAGCACGGTGCCGAAGGCGAGGTCTCCGTCCCGGTTCACCTCCACGCCCAGGCGCTCCCTGGCGTGGTCGAGGTGCGGCAGCGGCAGGGCCAGCGCCGGGTCGACCACGAAGACCAGCGCGTCGATGCCGAGCAGGAACCGCAGCGCCGAGTCGGTCCGTACGAGGTCCTCACCGCCGAGGTCGAAGAAGGCGACCGGCCGTACCCGCCCGTGGGTGTCGGTGATCAGCAGGGACTCCACGAACCGGGCGAAGCCGTCCAGACCGACGCCCGCGGTGTGGTCCAGCACCCGGCCGTTGCGCAGGGGCTGCACCCACTCCCGTACGAAGCGGGCGTGCTGCTCCGGGTTGACGGACTGCCACTTGAGGCCGAACGGCTCCAGCCCGCCGTCGGCGATCGCCGCGATCATCTGGGTCAGCAGATGGCTCTTGCCGGTGGAGGACTGGCCGACCATCGCGACGGTCAGCGGACGCCCGTAGGTGAGGTAGGGCACCGGGATGAAGTGCTCGGGGAAGCCCGGGTCGGCCGTGCACTTCTGGACGGCACCGCGCATGACGTCCTGCCGGCGCAGGGAGTTGCCGAGAGTCTTCGGGTCCAGTGGCTGGTACTGCATCCTGCTGTCGGTGACGTACAGCGCCGACAGGTCGAGCCGGATGGTCTCCAGGCAGTACGGGCAGAGCACCCCGCCGTCACCGTTGCCGGCCGCCGCCGATTCGGGCTCCGTAGGGGCGGCCGGTGCCTGGCGCTTGAGCCGCAGGGTCTGCTCGAAGGCGTCCTCCTGAAGGGGGCGCGGGTCGGCACCGGGAACGGCGAGCGCGGCGCGGCGGGCGGCGCCGGGTGCGAGCAGGTCGAGCAGTTCGGCCGGCGTCGGCCGGTCGGCCGCACGCGGGGCGAACGCGTCGCGCAGCGTCTGCGCCAGCATCCGGTGCTCGTCGAGGTCGGCGGGCGCCCGGTCGGCGTGGCCGGGCCTGCCGGTCACGAGCTGGTAGATCACCTGGGCCGCGCTCCACACCGCGTCCCGCGAGTCGGTCAGCCCCTCGCCCCTGCGCTGTTCCGGCGAGCAGTAGGGCGACCGGCCCCAGGGCCGCCTCGGCCGTCCGGCGCGGGCCACCCCCTCCAGTCCCCAGACCTGGGCGCAGGCGCCGTCCCACAGCACGGTGGCGGGCGAGACACCGCACGGCACCAGGCCCTGGCGGTCCAGGACGAACAGGGCCAGCAGCAGGTCCCTGGTCAGACCCCGCTGGTCGGTCGCGGACATCACATGGGTGCGGGCGGTGGCGATGCCGCGCGGTGCCGCGTACAGCAGGAACGGCTCCGCCGCGTCCAGGTCGTAGCCGATGATCCGGGGGAAGAGGCCCGCGTACTCGGTGTCGTCGAGCGTCCGGTGCAGGGACAGGGCCGTGCCCGCCTCCGTGTCCAGCAGCTCGCGCGCGCCCGGGTTGGCGGCGTCGGGCCCGGCCAGGCGCACCTGGACGCACTGCCGTCCGTCGTCGTCGAGCAGGCCGTTGCGGACCAGTTGGGGCAGCAGGGGGTCGCGGCGGGACTCGGGCCCCAGGCGGACGGGGGCGACACGGCGCCGCCCCGAGGGCGTGGTGAACGCGAGCGTGGCCGCCCGCGGCCCGCCCGGCCCCGCCGTGTGCCGGTGGGTGGTGCTGGTCACCGGAGATCGCCGTCCCCTCGCTCGTACGGACCGGCCGGGTCTGCCGGATCTGCCGGGTCTGCCGGGTCGTACGAGTCGTACGGTGCGGCGCGGTCGTACGTGTCCGTCCCGTCGTACGTGTCCGTCCGGTCGTAGGCCTGGTGGCGGCCCTCCGCGCGCTCGTACGGGTCCGTGTCGTCGTGGGAAGCGGCCCGGTCGTACGAGGCGCCCCGGTCGTACGGGTTGCGTGCGCCGCCGTACGGGTCGGGCCGCCCGTACAGGTCCGTGTCCCTGCCCGGGTCCGGGCTCTGCCGGGGACGGACGGTGTCCACCACGCCCATGCGCAGCGGCGTGAGCCGCAGCAGGCCGGCGTAGCGGCCCGAGGACGTCCACCGCACGGCTCCCGGCGGTGTCGCCCCACTGGACTCCCAGGCCTTCTCGACCTCGTCCCGTACCGCCTGCGGGGCGAACCTGATCCACACCGCGGCGGCCGGGTCGCGGCTGAGCAGCGTGCCCTGCTCGGGTGAGGAGAGCTGCACCACCGCCTGCCGGTCCGCCTCGGTGCCGACGAGTTCGGCCAGGCCCCGCGGGTCCGTGCCGAGCAGGCTCGCCGAGGTGGCGCGGACCCGGTGGGCGGCGGCGAACGGAGGCGGCGCCAGCACCCCGTTGTGCCGCAGGTGCCGCCGGGCGGCCGACAGCAGCTCGCGCACCCGTTCCTCCGTGCGGCGCAGGGCGAGCGCGCCGGCCTGGCCGCGCTCCACGGCACCCCAGTACGGGCCCATCGCCACCAGGGCGGCGTCCGTCAGGTCGGCGGCCAGCGTGGCGACCAGCTCCGGGCCGCCCTCGCCGTTCTCCCGCTCCAGCCAGCGCGGCGCGCTCGCGGTGCGGTCCTGCCACACCGCACCCCCCGGCGGCTCCCCGGCGGGCTCGTCCCACGAGGGCTGCCCCTCGGGCCGGGCGTACGCGCTCGCCCAGTCGGTGTCGTCGTCCCCGGCGAAGGCGTCCGTCTCCAGGACCGAGGTGCTGGACAGCCAGTCGTCCTCGGCGAACTCCCCCGCGTCCGACGTGCCGACGGACGCCGGCCGTTCCGCCTCGGGCACCGCCTCGGCCTCCGCGGCGGCGGCCGTGGCCCGCAGCATGCCGGCGACGGAACGGGCCGCGTCCGCGCAGTACAGGCGCTCCTCCACGGCCCAGTGCTCACGGACCGCCTCGGCGAGCAGCGCGTCGAGTGCGTCCAGGGCGCGACGGAGCGCGGCGGTGGCGTGGCCCGGCGCCCACGAACCGGCCGCCGCGCGCCAGAGCCGGCGCACTGTCTCGGCCGCCGCACCGAGGGCCACCAGCAGGCCCGCGGTGCCCACCCAGAGCGGGGGCCCGGCCGCGTACGCCAGTGCCGCCCCGGTGGCGGCGCCGGCGAAGGCCGCGACCCGGGGGGCCACGGCCCAGCGGCCGGTACGCCCGGTCTCCCGCAGCCGGGCCGTGCCGAGCACCGCCATGCCGACGAACAGCAGCGGGACGACGACCGCCAGGGCGAGCAGCGGTCCCTGCCACAGCGCACCGAGCAGGCCCGCCGCGGCCGCCGCCGACGGACCGGCGACCCCGGCTCCGCCCCCGTGCCCCCGCGTCCCGTCCCGGTCACCGGCCGGATCCGCGTCACCGGTCGGGCAGGCGGCGAGTTTCGGCAGCAGTGCCGTACCCGGTACGGGCTCCACCCGGCCTGCGAGACCCGTGAAGCGCTGGGCCACCGATCGGAGGGTGAGGCCCTGGCCCAGCAGCTTCCCGGCGAACTCCCTCAGTCCCTCGCCGATCCGCTCGCCCGTGCCCTCCGCCGACGGTACCCGCAACCCGAGGGCCGCGAGCCGGGAGGCCGCCTCGGCGGTGGACGCCGTCGCGCCACCGCCGCGCAGCGCGGCACCCACCAGCTCCCGGTAGGACTCGAGGTCGTGGCGCGCCTGGTCCAGGTCCGCCTCGAACACCTCCCGGCGGGAGGGCCGCAGCAGCCCGGGCAGCGACCCCAGGCCGGCCAGCGCCTCCTCGGCCCGGTCGATGGAGTCCGCGCACGCGACATACGCGTCGTCCGCCACCCCGCCGGGGTCGCGGTGAGGTTGATCGCGGGCGCCCCGGCCGGTCACCAGGCCTCGCAGGGGCTCCGGCAGATCGGCTCCCGAGGAGACGGTCGCCAGTACGTCCGGCGCCAGTTCGGTGTCCTCGCCCGCGAACCGCGCGAGCGCGTCCCGCCAGGCCCGGTCGCGCACCTCCGGCGGCAGGTCCTGCTCCAGCAGCCGGACGCCGGGCGCGGCGACGGCGTCCGGCAGCGCCTCCAGGCGGTCGAGGACGGTCAGGTAGACGTCCGGGACCGACAGCACGTCCACCAGGACCGCCAGCGCGTCCGGGTCGTCGGGCGCGGGCTGTTCCAGTGCCGTCCGGGCCGAGCGCAGGTCGCCGGCCCACAGGAGGGCGCAGCCCGAGGCCCGCAGCACCGCGGGCCGCACCAGCCGGCGGTCGGGCTGGAAGGCCTCGTCCTCACCCGCGTACGAGCCCGGCGCGCTGCCCACCAGGAGGACCAGGATCCTGACCTCGCCCACCGCCCGGTACCCGGTGAGCAGCTCGTACTGCGGCTGGTGGTCGGTGAGCCCGGCCGGTGTGTCGACGACCAGGAACAGCGGGTCGTCGGGCTCCGGCAGACCGGCCTGCCCCAACTGCCGGGCGACCCTGGCGCGCAGGGCCGGCGGGGTGTCGAGCTCCGCGGCGCCGGTGCGCAGGTCCAGGTGGACGACGGTGTCGAACTCCTCGGGCGTGCTCACTGCGCGTCACCGTCCCAGGGGTTGCGGGGGTCACGGTCGTCGGCGTCGGCGGGCGCGTCCCACGGCGCCCGGGGGCGCTCGGCCTCCTCGTCGGCGGCGAGGCGTTCGTCGCCCCCACGCCGCCCCCCGCCCCAGCCGTCCCCTTCAGCGGGGCCCCCGGCGGACCGGCGTCCGGTGCCGTACTCGTCCGCGGGTGCGCGACGCGGCTGGGTGGCGTAGTCGTCGGCGGGCGTGCGGCGGGTGTCCGGGTCGCGGTCGTCGTCGGCGGGGGCACGCCGGGCCCCGGTGTCGTAGTCGTCCACGGGTGTCCGGCGGGGCTGGGTGTCGTAGTCGTCGGCGGGTGCGCGACGCGGCTGGGTGGCGTAGTCGTCGGCGGGCGTGCGGCGGGTGTCCGGGTCGCGGTCGTCGTCGGCGGGGGCACGCCGGGCCCCG
>NZ_JBIDAN010000003.1:84763-137861 GCF_043202495.1 Streptomyces sp. NPDC048185 | reverse complement strand
CGGTGTCGTAGTCGTCGGCGGGTGCGCGACGCGGCTGGGTGGCGTAGTCGTCGGCGGGCGTGCGGCGGGCGCCGTCGGCAGGCGTGCGTCGGGGCCCGGTGTCGTAGTCGTCCGCCGGTCCGCGCCGCGGTCGCTCGCCGCGTCCGGTGCCGTGGGGATCGTGGTCGTCGGCGGACCCGCGTCCGGTGCCGTAGTCGTCCGGGGATGTGCGGCGGGCCGCCTCGTGGTCGTCCGACGCCCCGCGCCACGACCGCTCGCCGCGACCGCCACCGTAGGAGTCGGTGCGGTCGGCGCGGTCGTCCCGCCCACCGGCCCCCGCCCGCCCCGTCCCGTGGTCGTCCGCGGCCGCCCGGCGCGGGCGCCGGCCGAGGTCGTCCGGCGTCGAGCCGCGCCGCTGCCCGCCGTCCTCCGTGCGGTAGGCGGCGAACGTCTCGCGCGGGGCCGTGCCCCAGTCGTCGTCATCGTGGGCGGCGCGGCGAGGCCCCGGCATGCCGTCGGAGGCGCGGGGCCGCACCGTGCCGAAGCGGACGTGCTCCAGCAGCGTGCGCAGCGTCGGCTGGACGGCGCGCTGGTCGCCGAACTCGGTGTCCAGCGCGGCCGGCAGCGTCTCCGCCCAGAACTCCCACAGCGGCCGGACCCAGCCCTCGACCCGCTCACCGCCGCGCTCCCGGCGGTCCGCGAGCAGTTCGAGCTGGCGCGGGGCGATCTTCTCGACCAGCTCGACGAAGAGGGGGTGCGGGTCGCTGCCCGCCCGTGCCAGCCCGGCCGGCTGCGCCCCCATCAGCTCGCGGCAGTAGTCCTCCACGGTCCGCTCGTCGTCGAGGACCGTCCACCGCTCGTACGAGCGCAGCAGCTCCGCCCAGCTCGACACGCCGCCGGGGAAGTCCCCGAGCCGCAGCCGGACGCCCGGGACATGCGCCCCCTCCTCGGGGAAGAGCCGCAGCCGGATCCGGGCCGGCGATGTCGGGTCGCCGTCCACCACGTCCACCTGGCCGTTCCACATGCAGCACAACAGCCGGTGCAGGATGGTGCGGCGGTCGTCCTCGCTGCTGACCATCCAGCTGTCCCGGAAGCCGAGCCGCTGGCGCCAGCGCAGCACGTCGTGGGCCTGCTCGGAGTCCTTCGCCCGGGCCCACTGACGCAGCACCTTGCGGGCCTCGGGCACCTGGGTCAGGCTCATCTCGCTGCGGAAGAGGACGACGGTGACCGAGTCGCTCTCCACCCCCCGGTACTCCACGGAGTTCTTCGCGTCGGACGGCAGCCGCAGCGCCTTGCCGAGGTACTCCTGCACCTCCTCCACCGCCTGCACCCGCGGGTACGTCACCAGCGCCCGCAGGGGCCCGGTCCCCTCCGGCGTGAAGCCGACCGGCAGCAGCCCGGTCAGCTTGCGCCCGAACAGGTCGAGCGCCTCCTTGCTGACCTGGTCGGTGGCGCTCGCGTCACCCGCCGCGGCGGCCAGCAGCGTGCTCATGGCCGGCAGCAGCGGGCGCTCCTCCAGGCGTTCGCCGCTCTCCGCGAACAGCCGCGTGATGCGCCCTTCCAGCAGTGCCTTGACGGTCGCCACCGCGCCCTCGGGGTTGCGCCGGCTGACCGCGTGGACCGTGCGCCAGGTGTCACCGCCGACCAGGCGGAGCAGCAGCGCGGCCTCGTCGTCGGTCTCGCGCAGGCCCTCCCGGCGGATCAGCCGCGTCACGACGTCCTCGTAGAAGTGGTTGAGGGTGCGCTGCGGCGGCAGCAGGTACGAGATGCCCGTGCGGTCCTCGTACAGTTCGAGGCCCTTCTGCGCGGAGATCTTGCGCTCCTGGTCGCTGTGCCTGCGGAAGGCGTTCACCAGGCGTCCGAGGTCGGCTCCGGCCGTGTCCGCCTGCGGCTGCCAGTGCTGCTGCTGGTCGCGCCACGCCTCGTGCCACACCGTCCGGCAGCGCCACCGGTACCAGTCGTCCTGCTCCTGGACGGCGGCCTGGACGTCCTCGTCGCCCCAGCGGGCCGGGGACATGCCGGCCAGACGGCCCTTGATCCGCGGTGCCTTGGGCGGCTGCTCGGTGACGCCGGGCGGCCGCTGCGGGGCGCGGGAGCGGCTGTCCAGCATGCCGAGGAACCCGAGCCGGGTGATCGGGTCGTCGCTGTCCGGGACGCCACGGACGACCCGCTCGGCGAGGAAGGGGTCCACGGTCTGGAGCAGCTTGTCGATGGCGGGGCGCGGGGCGAACCGGTCGGCCATCAGGGCGGCCTGGCGTTCGGCGTCCATCCGCAGGTCGGACAGCAGCCGCTGCATGTCCGAGATCCGTTCGCCCAGGGCCTGTTCGATGTTCCTGCCGCCGCGCGGCAGCGGATCCGGCTCGGGCACGTCCAGCTGTCGGCGTTCCCAGAGCTCCTCCAGATGGGAGTCGGCGAAGAGCTGACGGATCATCGGCACCGTACTGTCCCGCAGCACCGCGCGCGGCCGCTCGACGAGGTCGGTGACGGCCTCCCGCAGCAGCCGGCCGGCCACCAGGTCGGCCAGCTGGTCCATGGGCGCGGTCATGGAGGCGACCAGGCTGGTGGAGACGCCCTGCCTCCCGATGCCGGTGGGGGACAGGGCGCTGCGGTGCACGCCGCGGTTGATGAAGCTGGCGGCGAAGGTCTGGTAGTCGTCGTCGGCCGCCATCGTGCGGCCCTGGGACCGGCCGTCGCCGAGTTCGGTGCCGATCAGCGACATCACCAGGGACACGATGGAGCGGCGCAGGTCGTCCGCGCGGATGCCGGCCGTCGGGCTGAACAGGAACGCCGTCGGCAGGATGCCGGTGCGCAGCCGGATCGGCATGGTGCCGGGGTAGCGGATGCCCATCCCGGCGTCGTGGTCGAGGTCGCCGATCTCCGCGCCCTCGGTCGGCGCGTTCTGCCCGTCGACCAGGCGGAACAGGTCCACCAGCGCGCGGGCGGCGTTGAGGTCCGCCTCGCGCCCGCCGCCGGAGGCCGCCGAGAACGACGACGGCATCACGACCAGCGGGTAGATCTTCACCCCGTCGAAGCGACGCAGCTGGAACGCGTGGTTGATCAGGTGCAGGTAGTCCAGGAAGATCCCGGCGCCGGTGCCGCCGGCCACCGAGAAGGCGACGAACACGTCGCAGCCGTTGGTCTTGCCCCCGCCGAACTCGCTGAGCCCGCCGGCCGCCTTGGCGATCGCGTCGATCGCCTGGAGCAGGGGTTCGAGGACCGGTGCGAGTCCGTGCCGGAGGGTGGCGAACAGCGCCGCGCGCCCGACGGTGGGCAACTGGCCGGCGCCGTTGTGCAGCGGGGTGACCTTGGGCTCGTCGATGCGCGGCGGCAGCCAGTCGGCGACCTCCTCGCGCATGCTCGCCCGGAGCATCTTCGTGACCTCGGGCGAGGCGTCGAAGTTCGGCAGCAGGTTGTGGGTGGCCCGCGAGGTGCGGGCGTACGCGGCCCGCAGGGACGGGTCCACGTTGAACTGCGGCAGTCGCTGCAGGTCGCCTTCGCTGTAGTCCGCGTACACGAACTGAAGGCCGTCGGGAAGCTGGTAGGGCGCGTAGCCGTTCAGCCCGGTGAGCGCCAGGCCGTCCGGGCCGCACAGTTCGGCGCGCAGTCTGCGCTCCAGCTCGGCGCCGACCAGGCCGCCGGTGCCGCCCAGGCCGACGAAGAGCATCGGCTGGAAGATCTTCATGGGTTCCTCCCCGCTGGCGGCCGTCGCGGGCCGCTGGTTCGTGCTCGGTTCGTACGTGGGGTGCGCGTGGGGCGCGTGGTGGGCGGGGCGGGCGCGGAGGTGACGTGCCCGCCCCGCGCGTCACATGTACGAGTCGTAGGCGCCGCCCGTGCCGTCTCTCTCGCCGGACGCCGCCCCGGACCGGGAACCGGAGGCCGGCCCGGCCCCGGCGCCGGTGGCCGCCCCGCCGCGGGCCGAGGCCGACGGCCTGCGGTTGCGGGGGCCGCGGGTCTCCTCGCCGAGGGCCAGGCTCACCGTGTCGTTGAGCGAAACCTGCCCGCGCACGGGCAGCGGCGTCCGCCCGCCGCCGCGCCGGCGCAGCACCGCTCCGCCCTCGGGGTTGCGTTGGACGGCGTACTCGCCGTGGGTCCGGCGCTCGATGCGCGGGGCGCGGTGCGGCTCGGCGAGGGAGAACTCGTACCACTGCTTGTGCCCGTGTCCGGCGACGTGGTCGGTGCCCACGGCCTCGCCGTCCGCGGAGACCAGGCGCAGCACTAGGCCGTGCGGGTCCCTGCGGGCGCGGCGCTGCCGCATCCAGGCGAGCACCGCGACGGCGGCCAGGACGAGCACTGCCGCGCCCGCGACCACCGCCCACCAGTACTTCTCCCAGAAGCCGGGCTCCGGGGTGACCTGCACGGACAGCGGTGTACGGACCAGTGTCCGGTCGTCGTCGCCGGCGTCGGCGACCGTGACGGTGCCCGACAGGCGCAGTCCGTCGTCGCCGAGCCGGTCGCCGAAGACGTTGGCGGGGGCGACCGTGATCTTCACCTTCCGGGTGCCGGACTCGCCGGGCGCGAGCTGGATCTCGGCCGGGCCGACCGACAGCAGCTCGGGGCGCACGTCGGCCACGGACAGCCGCAGGGTGTGCCGTTCCTCGCTGTTGTTGCGGACGGTGAGGGTGCCGGTGACGCTGCCGCCGGGGTGGGTGTCGCCGTCGGGCAGTTCCAGCGCGGTGGTGACGGGCAGCTCGCCGGGCGCGATCTCGCCGAGCTCGCTGCGGGTGTCCGCCCGCAGCCCGGACGCGGTCAGGGTGCCGTCCACCTTCAGCGCTCCGTCGGCGCCCTGGGGGATGGTCACCGTGCCGCTGAAGGAACCGTCGTCGGCCTTCGGGTCGGCGCCCTTGCCGTCGTCGGCGAGGGACACGGCCTGCGCCGGGAATCCGTCGCCGGTCAGCTCGCTGCTGACGCGCAGCCCCGCGTAGTCCTCGGGGTCCTTGATCTGGTAGCCCTCGCGGGTGTGCAGCCGCATCGTCACCGTGACCTTCTCGCCGGGCCGCGGCGAGGGCGGGTCCATGGTGATGGCGCCGCCCAGCTCGCCCTGCCACAGCACGCTCACCGCGACGGGCAGCGAGCGGTGCCCCTCCGGGGCCTCGGCCTTCACCCGCCAGGTGCCGGGCAGCGGGTCGGTGATCTTCAGCGCCTCCACGGGGCCGTCGCCGCCCGCCAGTTCGAAGTGGGAGCCGCGGCGGTCACCGCTGGTGGGGACCTCCTGGCCGCTGGGGTCGAGGTAGGTGATCCGCACCTCGGGGTCGCCCTTGTCGACGACGATGCTGCCGACGGTCGCCAGCGGCGAGATACCGATCTCCAGGGTGGCCGGCGGCTTCTTGCTGGGCCCCTCCTCGTGGCGCAGGCAGTGGGCGGCGGCGAAGATCTTCTCCAGTGCCGTGCCGACGTCCCCGGCGCCGGACACCTTCTGCGCCTTCGGGCCGGCCGAGGGCAGGTTCACGCAGCCCTTCCGGTAGCCGCCCGCCGCCATCCGGTCGAGCTGCTCCTTGTCGGGTTCGTCGCCGAAGCCGAGCGGCCAGATCTGCACGTTCTGCGCGCGGGCGTTGGCCAGTTCCTTGGTGAGCTGCCGCTCGCCCTCGGCCGCGCGGTGTGCGGGGTCGCCGTACTTCTCGCTGTCGGTGACGTCCATCTTGCCGTCGGTGAGGACGAACAGCACGCGCGGCTCCGACGGGTCGGTGCCGGTGGTGAGGTCGTGCACTCCCTGACGTATCGCGGTCGGGAAGTCGGTGCCGGTGCCCTCGCTCTTCTCGCGGGCGCTCAGCCTGTCCACGCAGGCGCCGATCGTCTTGCGTCCGGCCGCGTCCAGGGTGGTGCGCGGGCACACCGGGTCGACCGCGCGCTGGCCGGCGGACTCGGCGGCGGCGAACCCGAAGACGGTGACGTGGGAGGACGAGGAGACGTCGCCCAGGGCGATGCGGGCGGCGGCGGCCTTCTCGGCCTTCATGTCCTCCGGTGCGAGACTGGCCGACTCGTCCACGGCGACGGCGTAGTTGACCGACGGAAAGGCGGGCGCGGAGTCCGCCACCGGCACCGGATCCCTGCCGGAGGGTGTCAGCAGGGACACGAGCACCGCGGTGCCGCCCAGCACCACGACCGCGGCGCGCCGCGCCCGGCCTCTCCCCGTCCGCCGTATTCCCCAGGTTCTCTGCACGGCCGTCCCCTTGGTTCTCGGTACTTCTCTGCGTGGTGGTGTGTGCGGTGGTCGCCGCGTCGGTGGCGGCGGTGGGCGCGGGCCCGCCCGCCGGGCCGTCAGCGCGCGGTCAGGCCCCAGACCAGGGCCAGCGCCGCGGCGAGGGCGAGCGCGCCCATCCCCCAGCGGATGGCCCGGTACTTGGCGGTCAGGATCGAGCTGACGTCCACGGCCTGGACGAGCAGCCACTCGGCGGGGTCCCGCCCGGCCTCGGTGATCCGGGCGTACAGCCACGCGAGGTCGCGGGAGGCCACCAGGTCACCGAAGTACGTCACCCCGTCCCGGCCGCGGACCGTGCCGGTGCGCGGCATGAGCGCCGCGACCAGCGCGGCCACCGCGACCACCCAGAGCAGCCCGGCGAGCGCCAGCATCACGTCGACCGGGCCCCGCCAGCCGGGAGCGCCGTGCCAGCCGAGCAGGAACGCCGGCAGCGCCAGCGTCCCCGACAGCAGCACGGCCGCCTTGGAGTCGGCCCGGCCCAGGTCCTCGCGGACCGTGGTCAGCAGCAACTCGGCGATGCGCTCCCCCGACCGGTCCGGGCTGGGCCGACCCCCGTGCGGCTCTGGCCCGGCCGGTTCGGGGGAGGCACGCCGCCCGCCCTCGGCGGTCCCGGTGGCCGGTTCCCCGCCCGTGGCGGTCACCGGTCCTCCTCCGCCCAGTCCCAGCCGCCGTCGCGCGAGCGTCTGCGGGCGCGCGGCGGCAGGTCCTCGGCGTCCTCGTCCGCCCCGGGCCCGGCCCGGTACGGCGGTTCCTCCGCCACCCAGTCCGGGGTGAACGGCTCGGGGCGGGCCGGTTCCAGCCGGGCGGTCTCCCGGCGGGCGGGCACCGAGCCGATGGGCCCCTGGATCGGGCGGCCACGGCCCTGGTTGAGGAGGTTCAGGGCCTGGGTCTCCACGTCGTTGGACTGGATCTGACCGCTGGCGACCATGTCGAACAGCCGCTCCACGCGCTCCCGTTCGTCCTGCCGGCCCTCCTGGCGGATCTGCTCCAGGAAGTCCTTGGCCCGCTCGGGGTCGGCCGCCAGCATGAAGCTGAGCTGCTCCAGGTCGCCGCCGCGCAGCATGGTCCGGAAGGCGTCCTGCCGCACCCCGGTCAGTTCCGCCGAGGCCCGCGCGTCGCGGATCTCGGCGGAGTGCTCGATGGTCCGGTCGTCCACCCGCAGCCGTACGTACAGCCGCACCCGCAGCCCGAGTTCGGCGCCCAGGCTGTCCCAGCGGCCGCCCGCGCACTCCCGGGTCAGGGCCCGGTCCGCCTGCTCGGCCTCGGTCACCCGGTACGTCGAGGTGACCTCGCGCAGCCGCTCGAGGACCGGCGCGGTGAGCCGCCGTCCCACGTCGGTCACGACCTCGACGGCGGCCAGGTGGGGGTCGGTCACGGACCAGTGGATGTCCACCTCGGCCTTGAAGAAGGTCGTGCCGCCGGCGGCCGGGAGGTCCATCCGCAGCCGCGTCTGGTACGTCCCGAGCGCGATCTCGCAGACGTTGTACGGCCGGGCCAGCGCCCGCTTGTCGACGTGCCGGGTGCCGGAGACGGTGACCACGCTGTACCCGCCGTTGCGGTAGAACAGCACCGAGGCCCGCTGGGCGCTCACCTGCGGATGCCCCCCGGTCGGCGGGTACTCCCGCAGGAAGGGGCCCGCGGGGCCCGTGCCCGGCTCCCCGGCCGCCTCCGCCGCGTGCACGTCCTCAGCCATGCCTTGCCTCCTCGCGCGTCCGGTCCCGTGCCGCGACGGCGAGCCACCACAGGGAGCGCGCCTGCGCGTCGGGGAGCGGATCCTCCGGATCGTTCATCATTCGGCGCAGCAGCCAGTCCAGCCGCCGCCGGTCGTGCTCCTCGGTGGTCAGCGCGGGCAGCAGCGCCGCGAGCCCCGGCCGGGCCCACTCGCCGCCGTCACGGCGCACGGCCGAGCGCAGCAGCGTCTCCAGCGCGTCGGTCGCCACCTCCCTCGAGCGCGGCGTGTTCAGCGCGGTCCACAGCAGGTCGGCCATGGAGTGCACGAGTTCGGGCCGGGCGGCGGCGAGGGCGAGCGGCAGCGGCCAGTCGCCGCGGTCGCCCAGCGGTGAGCCGGAGTCGTCGGCCAGCACCTCGTCCACCGTCGTCACCGCGAGCCGCACGGTGGTCACCAGCCCGAGGTCCTGGTGGACCTCGCGCTTGTGGTGGGTCCACTCGGCCATCCGCCGCAGCACGGCCGCCGCGTCGGGGAGCGCCAGCAGCCGTACGACGTTGAAGGAGGCGACGGCGAGCTGGTCGCCCTCGTCGCGGACCGCGATCCGGGCCAGCGCGTCCAGCGTGTCGCCGGTCGTGGCCGCGCAGTTGCCGTAACCCAGCGCCATGGCGGCCGTCCAGCGCAGCGCCTTGGTGCCGTACCGGCTCCAGTCGCCGACCACCTTGTGCACGGCGCGGCGGTGCGATGCGTGACCGGCGGCCTGGTCCAGGGCGGTGGCCGCGAAGACCCGGCGCCGGGGGGTGACCGCTTCGGCGAGCGGACGGATCAGCTCCGCGTAGCCGTGGTCGAAGTCCCGTATGCACAGCTCCCCCGCGGCGACCGCGGCCCGCATCCACACCGGCGAGCGCGGGTCGTCGGCCAGTTGCCGCAGCCACCGCACCACCGGGGCCCGGGCGGCGAAGTGCCGGTCCCACAGTTCGCTGAGCACCGCGGACGGCAGGGCCGGCCCCCGGTACCAGATCAGCCGGGAGGGGACCTCGGCACCGGCCACCTCGACCCGGCCGTCGTCGGTCCTGGCCCGGGAGAGGGCGAGGTCGGAGCGCGGGTCGTCGCAGAACAGCGGGCGGGCGGGGGTGCGGTCGGGGTCGGCCTGTACGGAGAGTTCCCAGGTCAGCAGGTGGGCGGCGGCGGCCACGGCGCTGTGCGACGCGCCGCCCAGGACCGCCAGGGCGATCCGGAACGCCACCGGGTGGAACAGGCTCGCCGTCCCCTGCCGTTCGCCGTCCGGCTCGTCCCCGGCCGGTGCCGCCAGTGCCCGGTCCACCCCGGCGAACCACTCCTGCGCCTGACGGGCGGCGAGGCTGCGGCAGTCCGACAGCAACTGCCCGTAGCCGAGGTCCCCCCGCACGTGCCCGGCCAGCAGGGAGGCGAGCACCTCGGCCTCGGCGGGGCGCAGGTCGTCCAGTCCGACGGCGTCCCTGACCTCGGGCCGGGACCACAGGGCCTTCGCGTCGGCGAGCAGGCCGGCCGTGCGCCCGGCGTCGTCCCCGGCCTCGGCCGTGTGTTCCTCCAGTAGCTCCCGCAGCCGGGTGGTGAGCAGCTCCTCGGTGGGCGCGGGCGGGCACAGCGCTCCGTACCGCCCGCCGAGCATGGGGTCGGCCGCCGAGCCGAGCGGCACGACGACCACGGCGAAGGCCTCCCGGCGGGCCAGGGCGGCGGCGAGCTCGTCGAGGTCCATCTCGTCGGGCACGGGCGCGCCGGGCCGGGTGAGGGAAAGTTCCAGCAGGTAGCCGGAGAAGTCCCCCGCCTCCTCGCTCCCGTCCCCCAGGCAGCCGGCCAGCCGCCGGGTCTCGCCGGCCGTGTCCACCCGCCGCACCCGGGCCGCAGCCCCCGGGCCGGTGCCGTCGGCCGGGCCGGTGACCTCGTCGAGCAGGGAGAGCGCGGTGCTGGTGCGCCCGGTGCCCGGCGCGGCCCCCAGCACCAGCAGCCGGCGGGCGGTGAGCGCCTCCCGCAGCCGCACGTAGCCGTCGGGCTCCACGTGGACCCGGCGCAGCCTGCGCAGCTCCTCCTCGGGCACCGGCCCGCCGCGCAGCGCCGAACCGGACCGGCGGGCGTCCATCCGCAGGTGGATGTCGCCGATGTGGGCGCTGGCGAAGTAGGAGCGGTCGAAGGTGTTCAGGTCCCGCCCCGCGTCGAACAGCATGCGGGTGGCGCGCCGCGCCCGAGCGGCGGCGGCGAGGTCGGTGGGCGCGTCCTCGCCCTGCTCCTCGGCGAGCGGGTCACGGGTGTGCTCCCGGAACCGCCCGGCGGCGCGCTCCCGTTCCCGCTCCTGCTCCTCCCGCTCCTGCTCCTGCCGCTCCTGCTCGGCGGCGTCCCCGCCGGCCCCCTCGCCGTCCCCGGCCCGGTCCCCGTCGCCGGCCCGGTCCCTCGTCCCGGCCCGGTCCCCGTCCTTCTCCCCGGCCCGGTCCCTCTTCCCCGCCCGGTCCCCGTCCCCGGCGCCGGCCCCCCGGGGTGCCTTGGCCCGGTCGTCGTTCCGCCCCTTGTCCCGGGCCCTCCCGCCCGCCCCCGGCGTGCGGGCGTCCTCGGCCTCGCGGGCCCCGTCCTGGTCCTCGCTCACTCGCCGCCCCCCTTCCGGGAACGGGCGCCGTCGGTGATCCGGCCGATGTGCACGGGCTGCTGGTACACGTTGTCGTGGTGCTGCGACATGTCACCGTGGACGGTGTAGCGGACGCCCGCCGCCCCGGAGCCGAGGCCGCCCTCCTCGTCCCGGTCGTCGCTGCCGTCCGCGAAGGCGCTCGCCCCGCCGTCCGGCACCGGACCGCCCGCGGCGGCCGGACCGCCCGCAGCCGCCGGTTCCGACGCGGCCGGCTCGGCCGGGATCTCCGGGGCGGCCCGCCCCGGAAGGTGGAACCAGGCGGTGACCTCGCCCTCCTTCAGCTTCAGCCGCGCCGACGCGTAGCGCGCGGCCTCGATGAACTTGCCGCCGCCGCTGATCACGTCCTCGTACAACGAGTCGGAGGCGACCAGCACCAGGTCGGCCTTCTCGGCGTCCAGCAGCCGCCGGGCGACGGGGGAGTCGGCGAGCCGGCAGGCGAGGTCGACGGCGCGTCCGCTGATGCCCCGGGCGTCGTGGCGGACCGGGCCCACGTGCATGCCGATCCGCAGGCCGAGCGGCACCCGCAGGGCCCGGTTCTCGTCCCGCAGCATCTCGTGCACCTCGACCAGCCACAGACCGAGCAGCCGGGTCACCGCGATCCGGCCGGCCACCGCCAGCAGCACGCCGTCGCCGCGGTCCTCCATGTGCACGGCGTCCCGGGCCACCCTGGCGTGCGCGAACGCCGTCTCCAGCACGCGGTAGATCCGCTCGCGCATACGCGGCTTGTCGACGTCGTCGTACTCGCCGGAACGTCTGGCGTCGACGCTGATCACCAACTCGTAGCGTGCCTCGGTGAGATCCATGGCGTCGTCGTTCACCCGTGCCCCCTGCTGGCTGCCGGTCCGTCTGCTTGCCGTCCCCGTCAGCTTCCGGCCCGGGACGAGGGCCGTCTGTAGCCGTTTACACACGGCGGGACGTGGATCTACTCCTGATGGCCTTCCGCGAGGAGGGCGAGCAACGCGGGGTCGAGGATCTCCACCATCCGGTTGCCGGTCCGCACGATGTTCTGGGTCCGCAGCAGCCGCAGTGCCTTTGCGACGGCTTCCCGGGTCGCTCCCACCGTGGCGGCGAGCTCGTCCTGCGCGAGGTGGACGACGGAGACGGCCGCGGAGGTGGCCGGTGAGGCCGAAGTGGCCCGTGAGAAGGAGGAGTAGGGCCCGGAGGTGTCGGGCCTCGACAGTTCGATGAGCCGATGGGCCAGGCGCTGGAGGACGGTGAGCGAGGCGAGGGCGGACCGTTCCTGATCGGCGCTGCGCAGCCGGGAGGTGAGCTGGCGTATCACCAGCCCGCTGACGCGGGGGTGCAGGGCCAGGAAGCGGCGGAAGGCGTCCCCGCCGATCACCTGGGCCTCGGTCGGGCCCAGCGCCCGCACGGTGGCACTGCGGGGGTGGCGGTCCAGGGCGGCCATCTCGCCGAGCAGTTCACCGGGGCCGCGCAGCCCGAGTATCAGCCGGGTGGCGCCCCGGTCGGTCGCGACGGAGACGGTCACCCAGCCGGCCAGGACGATCAGTACATGACTGGACCGGTCGCCCTCGATCAGTAAATGGGCATCGGCCGGATAGCGCTTCCGGCTGCCGAGGGCCATCACGCTCTCGCGCTCCTGGACGGTCAGCGCCTGCGCGAACGCGAGCTCGTCGCCGAGCAGTCCCATGGCTACGCCCCCCGCCGCAGTCCGGACGCCTGGTGCTTGGTTGGCGTTGATGGTGACAGAGTGACGTCCCGGAGGGAGTGAATTGCGCCACATTCACACTACTGTCCGGTAATGACGGAACCTCCTGGCAGCGGCCCCGCCATGGTCTGCTACCCACCCCGGTCGCACCCTCGTCGGCGACCGTGCGCGACGGCCCCTCGGTCGCTCGCGTACGGGCGTGATCTCCATCTCGGCGCCGGCTGCAGGGTGTCGGCCGCGCCGGTCGGCGGAACCGGGACACGGTGCGGAGTTGGCGGAAACTCGGAATCGTTTCCGGGCGTTCCCGGACTTCGCCGGTCGGCTCCCTCTCACCGGCGTATCGTCCGCGTGGGCCGCTCCGGCCCGCCGCCTGCCCGGATCGCCGTCCACCCTCGACACGTCGAAGGGCCCCCTGTTTCCAGGGGGCCCTTCGACGTTAGTGCCCGGTGAGGCACTGGCGGAGGATACGAGATTCGAACTCGTGAGGGGTTGCCCCCAACACGCTTTCCAAATGTTCGTCTGGGGGTTCGGGGATGTACGGGAACGTCCTGACCTGCGGCGGAACGGATGTCGGTGAAAGCTCCGGACGGCGCTGAACGGAGGTGAATGCAACCAGAACTGCAACCAGAGAAGGCCGCGTTTCCCCTGGTCAGCGATGGCGCCAAGGTAGTGTCAGGACCGCGTGGGTGATGGACTCTCGCGCGGGGGTCATCCGGCGTCTTCTTCATCGTTCAGGTGCTGCATCGCAAGGGGGAACTCGTCCGGGTGCCGCTTCAGTCGTGCCATCACCCAGGCGGTGCGGGCATCCATGCCCGGCCCGAAATCGGCTGCCAGGCGGCGGGCCTGCCAGGTCGTTTGAGGCGCGAGGGCCCAGCGCCAGAACTGGAGTCGTACACGGCCGGTGCGGGCGGCCACCCTTCCTCCTGGCTCGGGAGCATTCTGCGGAGGAGGGCCGGTTTCACACGCCACGTTTGTTTCTTCGGCCACGGTGCGAGTGTTGCCGCGTATCCCGCGCCTACGGAGTCGATCGGCTCGATGACCACCGGAAAGAGCGATGGAGCAGGCCGTCGTTGACGTCCGGGGTGTTCGAGTCACCCTCGGTGCGTCATCCGATCCGGCCACGGCCGAATCGCGCCCTTCTCGCGCTGCCTCGGTCGGCTCACACTGCGGTACACGGACCTGTGGGGGAGGACTTCGACGATGACGAGGCGTGGGCGGGGTGCGGCTGCTCGTAGACGACGAGCGACGCGGCTGAAGTCGGCGGCGGTCGGCGGTGGCCTGGTGTTGGTCCTGCTCATCGTCTTCTGGTCGGTCGTGTGGCCGTACGTCACGGGGGCTGTGGTCCTCGGCGGCGTCACAGCGGCGGGATGGTGGCTCCGGCGTACGGACCGGCTCGTGCGTGGGCGGGACCGTCTCTGGCGGCAGGAAGAGGCGGTGAAGGCCGGCCACCGGACGCTTGCCGAGGTGGACACGATGACCGGCACCGAGTTCGAGGATCTGGTCGCGAGCCTGTGCCGACGGGACGGATGCACCGACGTCCGGCGCGTGGGTGGCGCCAACGACAACGGCGCCGATGTTGTCGGCCGTCTCCCGGACGGCCGGAGCGTGGTGATTCAGTGCAAGCGCTATACGCCGACCAGCACGATCGCGAGCCGCGAACTGCGCGATCTGCTGGGCGCCAAGGTGCACTTCGGGGCCGACCTGGCCGTGTTCGTGACGACCACGCGGTTCAGCCGTCCCTCCGAGAAGTTCGCGCTGCAGCACGGAATCCTCGCTGTGCACCGGGACCACTTCGGGCTGTGGAACAACGGGGCCTCGCTGCTGTCCCTGAGTGAAGTGAACGGCCGCGGGCAGGGCGACTCCCGGCATCAAGCACGTTGGAAGCGGGCGTACGGGAAGTGATCTTCCCCCTAAGTAGCCGTCTCCGTCGTCGGGTTGCCCGCGCGACAGGCGTGGACAAACAGGGCCCACGAAGTGGCGCGGAAGACGATCACCCGTTCCTGCGGATCCTTCGAGTCACGGACAACGGCCTTGCCCAGCGGGGGGGGGGTGAGGAATTCCATGCAGTTGTTGTCGTGCCCGCTGTAGCTGCTCTTGACCCATATGCGGGTCGGCGCGGTATCCATCAACGCTGCACGTCCTTGTCATGTCCAGTCCGGGGCACTTCGTCATCGTGAAGGCTTGATCCGAAGGCGTCAAGGTGAGCCTGTCGGCAGGCGACTGTGTCGGGATGTTCCTCGCCGAGGACACGGATGCACGCTTCGAGGTTCAGTACGGCCAGGGGTTGCGCCGCTGCCAGATCGCCGGTGCCGGTGAGGATCCGGATCAGCCCCGTGCGCATGGCCAGAGTGTGTGGGTGCTCCGTGCCGAGCACCTCCTCACGGGCGGTGAGGACCGAACGCGCTGCGGCTTCCGCCTCCGACCAACGTTCCTGGGCACACAGGATGCCGGCGAGCAGATCCCGGACGACCAGAGTGCGCGGGTGCTCTGAACCGAGGGAATGCTCCCGCTCCGCGAGCGTGGCGGAGGTGAGGGCCTCGGCCTCATCGAGGCGGCCCAGTCGGTACAGGGCCCAGGCCAGTGTGTGGCGTGCCGCGAGCGTATACGGGCTGGTCGGGCCGTAGGTTGCTTCGCTGGTGGCGAGGTTGGCGCGGGCCAGAGCTTCGGCCTCGCCCCAGCGCTGCTGCTCACCGATGGCTTCGGCCAGGCAGGCGGTACTCATGATCGTGTCGGCGTGCTCGGACCCGAGGACCCGCTTGCGGCCGTCGACGGCGCGGCGCAGGTGCCGCTCGTCCTCAGCCCACTCGCCCAGCCCGTACAGGGCCAGGCCCAGCGCGTGGGCGCTGTCGAGCGTCTGGACGTGGTCGGGACCGAGCTGTGTCTCACGGGTGTGCAGGACTTCGCGGTGCATCTCGGCGGCCTCGGCGTAACGTCCCAAGTCCCCCAAGGAGCAGGCGAGTGCGTATCGGTCGTCGAGCAATTCGGCCTCCGTGGCAGCGGACACGGACGGGGGGACGCGTACGGCGGACTCCGCGAGGAGGTGCGCCGAGGTGTAGTCGCCGCGTTCGCGGCTCTGGTCGCGAAGGTAGCGGACAAGGCCGAGGGCCTTCGGTGTGGCGACCGAGTGGGCGGCGGCAGTGCGGCCCAGCAACGCCAGCGCATGCGGCGTGAAGAGCCGCATCGTCTGGGCGTCGAGGCAGGTGCCCTCGGCTTCACCGTCGTGCAGAAGATGGTCCAACAGTTGGGTGGCGGAGGCCAGCACGCCCTCGCGCTGGTCGAGGGGGATGCGAGCGGCCACGGTGTCCAAGAGGAGCGCGTGGGCCTGGAGGGAGCGGACGCTGGGCAGGCCGACGTCTCCGGGAACGTTGAGGTCCGCCACCATGGACTGCGACATCAGCCCCCGCAGGGCGGCGTCCGCCTTCCGCGTGGGGAGCGGCGGCTCGGCCTGGGCGAGGGTGGTGAGTCGGAGCCGCTGGGCGTGGAACAGGCCGATGGGCAGGGGGTCGGGCGCGTAGCAGGACAGTAGCCACATCAGTGTGGTTGCCTCGGGGACGCCTCGGTCGGCCAGAGCGTCCAGCGAGATCTGCCACGTGGAGCTGATCAGCCGGCGCAGGTCACGTTCGTCCGGGTCGGCGGCTTCGTCCAGGGTGCCGCTCGGATCGTCGCGCAGGCGCTGGAGGAACTCGTCCACGGTGACGGGATCGAGTAGCCGCTGGCCGAGATAGGCGCCGGCGAGGGTGAGCGCGAGTGGATGGCAGCCGAGGCCGTTCGCGAGCTTCTCCAGCGCCGCTTGGTCGTAGTCGCTCACGTTGAGGTCACGCAGGACGCACACGGCGTCGTCCAGGCCGAGGACGTCGAGGTGGCGACGGTCGGCGTCCTGCCACAGGGGCGCGCTGCCGTGCCGCGTCGTGACGAGCACGGTGCCACGCCGAGAGCCGCGCAGCCAGCCGCCGTCGCCGAACACGCTCGGGTCGTCGGCGTTGTCCAGGACGAGCAGCCAGGGTTCGGCGGAGGCATCGAGGCACTGCCAGACGAGATCGGCGGCGGGGCGTTGTCCGACCCGAGCCGCCTCCACCTGGCCCGGGTCGGCGCCACGGTCGAGGGCGACGGCCAGCATGCCGGCACGGAACGCGACCTCGGTGGCCGCGTTCACCCACAATCCCACCACGCCTCGTGCCGCGACCTCGTGGAAGAGCTCCTCGGCGAGGACGGTCTTTCCGCTGCCCGCGGTGCCGTGGAAGACGAACTTCGCGGGCGCATCGTAGGGATGACTGATGGCGTGCAGCACGTCGCGGCGTATGTCGTGACGGTCCCGGACGGGGGAGGGCGATCGCGCGGCGAGCGGCACGCGCACCGAGTCCGGCCCCGACCGGTCGGACGCGGCGGGATCGGGCCTCGCACCGTGGTGGACGACGTACTGTCCGATCTCCCCGATGTACTGGTCCCGCGAGGCGCTGTTCCAGCGGGCGTGATCCCTGATGACGATGTCGCTGTCCGACGGAGCCGGTGTCGTCGGTCTCGATGGTTCGCCCATGGACTACCGCCGCGCCGTGTTGCCCGGAGTCGTGACTGACCGCAGGGAACGGCCCACGCTCATGGGGTGGCTACAGGTCATGGCCAGCGAACTCCCCTTGCTGGAGGGCTTGGACGAAGTACACCCACGAGCGATCCATGAAGTCGATCACTGGACCCTCGGGCACCTTTGAGTCGCGAACCGGAGCTCTCTGCGGCGGGGGGGGGGTCTGTATCTCTACGCAGCCGTTGTCAGCACCGCTGTAGCTGCTCTTGCGCCAAACCCGTATCGGCCCGGTCACGACTCCTCTTCCTCCTGCTCAACTACACCGGAATCAACCGATTTTGTCTGGACTGCTGCACCTGCTGCCTCGCACTCCGCACGGCAGACCAGCGTATCCGGGTGATCGTCTCCGAGCACGCTCACACAGGCGGCCAGAGTACGAGCGGACAGCTCCCCCGCCTCGTCGGCACGCCCGATGCCGCGCAGGATCCGGGACAGCATGATCTCGATGGAGAGGGTGTGCGGATGCTCCGGCCCGAGAATTTGCTGACGCACAGCGCGTACTGACTGCGCCGCTTCCAGTGCCTTGGGCCACTGACCGAGGTGAGACAGGACATCTGCCAGACGCTGTCGCGCGGCGAGCGTGCGTGGGTGGTCCGCCCCGAGCACTCGCTCGCTGCCTGCCAGCGTGGCTCGGGTATGGACTGCCGCCTCTTCCCACTCCCCGGTACCGGCAAGCACCAGGCGAGGGCGATACGACTCAGCAGGGTGTGAGGGTGGTCGTCGCCGAGGGCCCGCTCGCTCACTTCGAGGTTCTCGGCCGCCAGCTGACGGGCTTCGTCCCAGCGCTTCTGCTGGCCTATGGCTTCGGCCAGCCTGCCTCGGCTGTCGATGGTGTCCGGATGCGTGGCCCCCAAGGCGAGGGCACGCCCGTCTGCGGCGCGGCGCATGGACCGTTCGTCCTCCGCCCAGCGGCCGAGGCCGTACAAAGCGATACCGAGGGCGTGCGCGCTGTCCAGGGTCTCCGGGTGCTCGCGGCCGAGCAGGGCCTCTCGTGCTTCGAGCGTGGCTCGGTGAACCGTGGCCGCCTCGTCGAAGTGGCCGAGGGCTGTCAGTACCCGGCCGCGCTCGTGGCGGTCGGTCAGGGCTTCTGGGGTTCCCTGGCCGTCGGTGACGTGGGCAGCGTCGTCTGCGAGAGCGCGGGCCGTGGCGTAGTCGCCGCGCACATACGACTGATCGCGAAGGTCGCGGACGATGGCCAGAGCCGACGAGGTTGCCGCGTCCGCGCGATGCGCGGCGGCGTGCCTCAGCAGGGCGGCGGCATGGGGCGTGAACAGCCGCAAGGTGTGTGGGTCGACATAGCGGCCCGAGTCCGTGGACAGGAGCCGCCGTAACAGAGCGGTGGCCGATTCCAGCAGCAGCGCACGCTGGTCGACCGGAACGCGCGACGCGACCGTCTCCAGGAGCAGCGGGTGAGCCTGCACGCTGGGCACGGCGGCGGTCCCGGCATCAGCCTTGATGAGCGAGACCAGGGAGTGTCTGGCCAGCCCTTCGAGTGCGAGGTTGGCGCTTTCGCCGGTGAGCGGCGGGAGGGCATGAGGCAGCCCTGTGCCCTCCAGGCCGGTCGATGAGAGCACCCCGACAGGCAGGGGTGCCGCACCGAAGTACGACAGCAGCCTGAGCAACGTCGTCGCCTCGGGAAGGCCCTGCTCGGTCAGGGTGTCCAGTGAGATCTGCCATGTACTGGTGATCAGTCGGCGCAGTTCCTGCTCGCCGGGTTCCGCCCCGCGATCGAGCAGCGACGGGTCGGCGTCAAGGCGCTTCAGGTATTCGTCCACTGAGACCGGCTCCAGGAGTTGTCGGCCGAGGTAGGTGCCGGCGAGCGACAGTGCCAGCGGGTGGCCGCCCAGCCGCCGCGCCAGCAGTTCCAGCTTGGCGGTGTCCTCCGCGCTGACCAGGAGATCCCGCAGCACGTCGACAGCGTAGGAGATGTCGAGAACGTCGAGTCGATGCTTGGCGGCCCGGCGCCATACGGCGGCGTCCCGGAGCCGAGTCGTGATCAGTACGATGCCGCGGCTGCTCGATCGCAGCCAGGCGCCATGGCCGAACACGGACGGATCGTCCGCGTTGTCCAGGACGAGCAGCCAGGGCTCGGGCGAGCTGTGCAGATAGTGCCAGACGAAATCCGCGTCCGGACGGCGGCCCTCCCGCGCCGCGTCGACCTCCTGCTGCGAGGCACCCCGGTCGTGTGCCACGGCCAGCATCCCGGACCGGAACGACGAGCGGTCGGAGGCGTTGACCCACAGCCCCACGACTCCATGGTCGGCAACGGCTTCGTCGAACACCGTCTGGGACAACGCGGTCTTTCCGCTGCCCGCCATGCCATGGACGACGTGCAGACCGTTTGCCGCGGTCGCAGGGGCGGCGATCGCTTTGAGGAGTGCCTGTCGCACATCGAGCCGGTCCCGCAGCGGCGAACTCAGCGGAGCAGCCAGGGGAGTACGTACCGACTCGGGGCTCGCCCATCCCAACCCGAATCCTGGAACGGGTGGTTCGGACTGATGGACGGGGTACTCCACGATGATCTGGTTGCCGGCGGCTTGGTACACCCGGCCGTGCCCGTCCGTGACAGCCCGCAGGACGTGGCCCCCGTGAGGAGCGCCCGGGTACCCCGTCACCGCTCGACGATGTGCTGGTCCCGGCCGGCCTGGTAGACCCGCCCGTGTCCGGACGCGTGAGCATGCATCTGCACTGCGGGAACGGGAGGCCGTTCATCCTCGGGCAGGGAGGCACGCGCCTCGGCCAGGATCTCCTCAAGGTCCTGAGCGATGGACGGATCGGCGGCAAGAAGGCGCCTCAGCCTGCGGCGCCAGTCACGCTCCAGGTCCTCGGCGCATTCGGAGTCGCCCTCGTGCCGGGCTGCGAGGAGCTCCTCGCGCGTCTCCTCCAGCGCTGTGCCGATCTCGTCGGCTTGCACAGGGCGTGCCCGACGCCACAGAGCCACCACGCCGTCGCGTGTCCGCTGCCATGCATCGGTGGCCATCAGCCCGACGACGGTGATCCCCGCGGTCTGCGCCAGCACCTCTGGATCCATGACCGACTCCCCCGTACCTCTGGATACTTGACGACGATGATGGGCAGCGGTTCGCCGAGCCAGTAGATGATCTGAGCCATCGTCGCTTGGACAGCGAAGTGTCTGGCCGAAACCCACCCCTGGTGCCCGACGCAACCTCACCGGCCTCAAGCGGGAAGCCCCGCGGCGGACTGCTGTCCAGTCCTGGGATCGATCTGACGCCCGCCCAGGTAAGCCGAACTCCTGTAGCTTTGTCGCGGTTTACCAGTTTCACACGAGGAGGCTCCTCCGTGCCCACATTCGACGTGGACGACGTGACCATCGGAACGATCTCGATCCCTGAGACAAGATTCATATTCGGGGATCACTTCCCGGAAGTTCGGAAGCGACCCATCTGTGAGGGGTGGGGGTTCGACATTGAGTTGTCGGCCGTCCTCGATATCCTAGAGGCGGTGAGCAGTGGGCAGATGTCTGCTGAAGGTGCGCGCAGGGGGCTCCTCGAATCGGTGAGTCGCATGTACGGGCCCAACGGCTGCATCGATTACGAATCGGCTGAGGATCGATGGGCTTGGTGCGAGCGGGACGGAGGCTGCGAAGCGTGCCATCGCCATCGAAGCGACTTCGAACGCCTGGTTGAGGATGCCGAAGAATTCTGGCGAAGGTACCAACAGCCAGAGACGTATCCTTTCACTGCAGGCAAGAAGAGTTTGCATGAAACTGACTGCTCGGTGGTGAAGCGTGCGATGCCAAATCAATTCGTTCGGCCGACGGCAACGAAATTTGACAGCGCTCTACGCGATTACGCCCACGCAGCAAATCCGCTCATGCCAACCGGGAACTACGAGACCTTTGATGGCGGTTGGGATAGGGCGGCAACTTACCCAACCTTTCGTCCTATGGCAGCCTCCGAAGCGCGGGCATGGATTGCCCAGAATACCGGCCCTAAGGGCGGAAGAAACTATAAGCAATGCCGTCTCTGTTCTCCCGCACCATGAGCTTCTGTCTGCTCCCTTCCTAAGCGGCGCTCAGGCGAAACCCTCGTCCGGTGCGCTGACGCGAGGCTTTCGCGCTGCGGCATCGGACGGGGCGACTCCCGGCACCGAACACGCTGGAAGCGAGCGTCCGGCGAGTATCTGGCCTAGTTGGAGGCGCGAGGCCGGTTACTCGCCGGACGTTCGCCGCGCGAGCTCAGGTTGTGCGGACTCGCTCGTAAACGGCGACGGGGTTACACGCGGGCGGGTACGCCGGCCAGACCGTCGTCGCCATCCTCGCCGTCTTCGCTGGGCTTTTTGCGGTCGCGTGCTCCGTCGAGACTGTCGAGGCCCACACGGAGGAAGTCCGCGAGAGTGTTGGCGGTCTCCGCTCCGGCTGAGGCGCCGGGCAGGCCCTCGTCGATACGCAGGCCGGAAGTGGTGTGGGCCACCGAGTACCCCAGTTCCTGGAGGACGCCGGTGAGCGCGTGATGCACGTAAGCGCGTGTACTGCGGTGCAGGAGGCCGGCTCGTCCGTCGGCGAGTCCTTCGGTCTGTTCACGGGCTGAGGCTGAGCGCGCGGTGGTGGAGACGAACCACTCCAGTGACGCGGCCCTCGTTCCGGCTGACGAGATCAGCACACCGACGGCCCGAGTACGGTCGTCCGTGTCCGCGACGGGAAGTCCCATGCCTTTGCACAGGATCTCGATTTCGGTTGCGATGTGGTTGCTGTCGTGACGGTGGGTAGCCATGTGGGAAGCGCTCGTCGGGAATTGCTAGGCGGCGGCTCGGCCGGCTGGCCTCTGCCCCATGTAGTACTCCAAGGTGACCTGCATGCCCTGGAGTGTTTCCACGAGCTGCTCAAGCTGGGACTTGGTCTCCTCCAGCTCGTTTCGGTAGGACTCCGCGCGCCGTTCGGCCGCGACCCTCCCCTGCTTCTCCTTGGCAACGCGACGCAGTGCGGCAGGGGGGAGGGTGCGGTCTCCCCCCTTGGGAGATCCAGGAATCCCGAGCTGTCGCTTGCGCCTCTGCACCCAACCGTTCACGGTCTTGCGTGAGACCTCGTACTCGATGCTCACCTCCAGCACGGTCTTGGTCTCGGCGATCACGAGATCCGCCAGTTCAGCCCGCTTCTCCTGTGGCAACTTTGAATAAAACGTCACTGCGTACCTCTGCCTTTCGATCAAGGACTGTGTCACGCGAAGTAACTACGTCTTGTCAGGAGAGATGCGAATGCAGCTGGAATCCCATCCGATTGTGCGACAAGCAGCGCTGAGGGTGACGCGGTGTCAACAGGATGAGCTACTGGGATTGCTGGGGCCCGGTGAGGGCGTCGGAGTCACTGCTGTCGGTGGCAACCAGAAGTGCACCAGCGAGAGCTCGGTTGCTGTTGATCAGCGCCGGCACCGAGTCGGTGCCAGGGACCCAATTGGCGGCGAGGTCTCGCGTGGGGATCAGCCGGTGTGACAACCCCGTGATCAAGCACGGAGCCAATCAGCTGTAGCCCTTATCCCTTCCTGTAGTGGGGTGGGCGTGATCGTCGAGAAGAGTGCTCGCAGCCGCGTGCCGTCGGCCTGCGAGTGGGGCACGTCACCGACGCGGTGGGCGGTGCGCTCCCAGAGAGCGCGGAACCCGGTGGCGGCCTCGATCTCTGGGATCAGGTCCAGGAGGGGCGTGCGTGTCCCGAACGCCAGGTTGATCGGCTGAGGGCCGACGACCCGGCGAAGGAGGGAGTCAGCGAGGATCCGGCAGACCGTGGCCACGTACGTGAAGTCCCGTGTCTGGGTGCCGTCCCCATGCACGGTCAGGGGCCGTCCGTCGAGCGTGGCGTTGATCCACTTTGGGATGACCGCGGCGTAGGGATGGTCGGCTCGCTGCCCCGGCCCGTAGACGTTGAAAAAGCGGAAGGGTAGGACCGGCAGGTCGAAGCTGTGGTGGTACGCCCCGAGATACGCCTCCGTGGCGAGCTTGGTGACCGCGTACGGACTCATCGGAGCGGTCGAGAGGTCTTCGTGCTTCGGGAGGTGAGCGTTCGCCCCATAAACGGAGGACGAAGAGGCGGCGATCACGTGCAGGTTACCGGCTCGGCGGGCGGCTTCGAGGACCTGGAGGGTTCCGGTCACGTTGGCATGGTGGCTGGCCAGAGGGTCTTTCACGGAACGCGGTACAGAAGGGAGGGCGGCCAGGTGGACGACGGCGTCCGTGCCATGGAACGCCCGGTCAAGGAGGGCCGGGTCCTGGACGTCGCCCTCCAAGAAGTCGAGGTCGAGGCCCGCGACGTTCTCCTTGAAGCCGGTGGAGAGGTTGTCGATCACCCGGATCTGGCTGATCTCGCGGTGCTCTGTCAAGGTCCGGGCCAGGTTGCTGCCGATGAACCCGGCACCGCCGGTAATCACGATCTTCACGTGGCTTCCCTTCAGAGAGATTCGACGTGTGCGCCGGCGAGCCGGTGGCGGCAGTCGAGGATGTACGGGGCGTGGGCGCTGATCAGGGGGTAGTCGAAGGCGTCGTGCTCGGCGAGCAGGACGACGGCGTCGGCAGCCGCGAGGCCGTCGGGGGTTACTTCGACCCGCTGGAGGTTCTCCAGGCCGGCGGCACGTGGGTGAGCGTCGTCGGTGACGTGGGGGTCGGCCGCTTGGACCTCGGCGCCCATGTCGGTGAGCAGTTCGGCGATGCGCGCTGCCGGAGTCTCACGGGCGTCCCCGGTGTTGGCCTTGTAGGCGAGGCCGAGCAGCAGAATCCGGGAACCGTTGAGGGACTTCCTGCGCTCGTTGAGGCCCTCGACGAGGCGGCGGACCACGTAGTCGGGCATGTGGTTGTTGACGTCGTTCGCCAGCTCGACGAAGCGGAAGTTGCGCCCCAGGGTGCGCTGGACGCGCCAGGACAGATACGACGGATCTATGGGCAGGCAGTGGCCTCCCACCCCCGGTCCCGGGGCGAATCGCATGAATCCGAACGGCTTGGTGGAAGCCGCGTTGATCGCCGACCAGACGTCGATGTCCAGCTCGTGGGCGAAGATCGCCAGCTCGTTGGCGAGCGCGATGTTCACGTGTCGGAAGGTGTTCTCCAGCAGCTTGGTCAGTTCGGCTTCCTTGCAGCTGGCGACAGGAACGACCGTGTCGACGAGGGATCCGTAGAAACGGCGGACAGCTTCCTTGGAGGCGGGGTCGATACCGGAGATGACCTTGGGAGTGTTCTCCAGCTTCCACGTGGAGTTGCCGGGGTCTATGCGCTCAGGGCTGTAGCCGATGTGGAAGTCGTGGCCGGCGGTCAGGCCGGAGGCGCGTTCGAGCACAGGGCCGAAGACTTCCTCGGTCGTGCCGGGGTACGTGGTGGACTCCAGGACGACGGTTGCCCCACGCCCGAGATGGCGGCCGAGTATCCGTGCTGCGTCCTCGACGTGGGACAGGTCCGGCACCCCGTCTCGGAGTGGCGTGGGGACCGTGACGATCGCGACGTCGAAGTCCGCGCAGTCGGACGAGTCGAGGGTCGGTCGGTATGCGCCAGTGGACAGGAGCGGTGCCAGCCGTGCGTGGGGGATGTCCTCGACGTATGACTCTCCGAGCACGAGCCGCTTGACGCGCTGGGCGTCCACGTCGAAGCCGACGACCTTGTGCCCGACCTCGGCCGCTCTGACGGCGAGCGGGAGTCCGACGTACCCCTGCCCGACTACGACGACGCGGAGCTGCTGGAACTGGCGATTCTCGATCATGCATCCCACCTCGTTGGCTTCGGCGAAGGGCAGGGGCGAGGGCGGTGTGCGCGCATCCGCGGCTGTGCGGGGGCCCTAAGATGGGAGGCGCCTCGGCCGTACGAGACTCGCTTGGCCGCCTGTCTCGGACGGCCGAGTGCCTTCTCGTCTCGGGGCGGGCGGGTCCCAAAACCCGCAGGAAGGGCAGACCGCTGGTTCGATACGATGGCGTTGGCCTGCAGTGCCGTACCGTCACTGTGCGTGGCACCAAGAAGCGATCCGAGTGATCGAATCGGCTGCAGCTTCCCGACCTGGGCCCGCCGTGGCACTGCCACCGGCGCCGTACGTACGAAATGGAGCATCCAAGGATGGCTCGACACCTGGTCACCAGCGCGCTTCCCTACATCAACGGGATCAAGCACCTGGGCAACATGGTCGGGTCGATGCTTCCCGCGGATGTGTACTCCAGGTACCTCCGCCAGCGCGGTCACGACGTCCTCTACATCTGTGCCACCGACGAGCACGGCACGCCGGCCGAGCTGGCCGCCAAGGAAGCCGGGCTCTCTGTCGCCGAGTTCTGCGCTCAGGCCCACGACGCGCAGAAGGCCGTCTACGACGGGTTCGAGCTGGCCTTCGACTACTTCGGGCGCAGTTCGTCGCAGCAGAACGTCGAGATCACCCAGCACTTCGCACGCAAGCTGAACGAGAACGGCTTCATCGAAGAGCGCGCCATCCGTCAGGTGTACTCGCCCGTCGACGGCCGATTCCTGCCGGACCGATACGTCGAGGGCACCTGCCCCCACTGTGGCTACGACAAGGCTCGCGGTGACCAGTGCGAGAACTGCACGCGTGTCCTCGACCCCACCGACCTGATCAATCCGCGTTCGGCGATCAGCGGCTCCACGGAGCTTGAGGTCCGCGAGACCAAGCACCTCTTCCTTCTGCAGTCCAAGCTCCAGCACGAGGTCGAAGCGTGGATCGACGCTGTCAGCGAGGAGTGGCCGCAGCTCTCCTCGTCCATCGCCCGCAAGTGGCTGACCGAGGGCCTGCACGACCGGGCGATCACCCGCGACCTCGACTGGGGCGTTCCGGTCCCGGCCGACACCTGGCCCGATCTCGCGGCCGAGGGCAAGGTCTTCTACGTCTGGTTCGACGCCCCGATCGAGTACATCGGCGCGACGAAGGAGTGGGCGGACGCCGCCGCGGACGGCGAGCTTCGTGACTGGAAGACCTGGTGGTACGAGGCTGACGACACCGTCCGCTACACCCAGTTCATGGCGAAGGACAACGTCCCCTTCCACACAGTGATGTTCCCGGCCACCGAGCTGGGAGTGCGCGAGCCGTGGAAGAAGGTCGACTTCGTCAAGGGGTTCAACTGGCTGACGTACTACGGTGGCAAGTTCTCCACGTCTCAGAAGCGTGGCGTCTTCACGGACGCGGCCCTGGAGACCCTTCCCGGTGACTACTGGCGCTACTTCCTGATCGCCAACGCCCCGGAGTCGGACGACTCTTCGTTTACCTGGGAGCACTTCGCCGCCACGGTCAACAAGGACCTGGCCGACACCCTGGGGAACTTCGTCAACCGCGTGCTGTCCTTCTCCCGCAAGCGGTTCGGCGACGAGGTCCCGGCGGGCCACGCGGGCGGCGAGGCGGAGGCGAAACTCGGCGACGAGATCGCACGGCTCCTCGCCGAGTACGAAGAGCATATGGAGGCCCTCCAGTTCCGTAAGGCCGCTGCCGCTCTCCGTGCTCTGTGGTCCGCGGGCAACTCTTACCTGGAGGAGAAGGCTCCGTGGCTGGAGATCAAGACCGACCCGGACGGTGCCGCGCTGACCCTGCGTACCGCGATGAATCTGATCCACCTGTACGCGGTTGTCTCCGAGCCGTTCATTCCGGCCAGCGCCGCTGCCATGCGCGGGGCCTTTGCGCTGGAGGGTGACACCGCGACCTGGGTGACCGCCGAGCAGGCCACGACCCTGGGCGTCGTCCCGGCCGGGACGACGTTCACCGTTCCGCCGGTGCTGTTCGCGAAGATCACTGACGAGGATCTGGAGTCCTACCGCGTGCGCTTCGGCGGTGCCGAGGACGCCTGAGTGTAGCTCTCGCACCTGTACCGCTCGCGCTCTCATCGGGCGGTGCGGGGGCTGAGGCGGCCGGGCAGGTCCGCGACCGGTACGTTCATCAGCCGGACGCAAGGGGCCTGGTCGTCGATTTCGACCCATGTGACGCCTGCGGATCCGGGAACGTGATCGAGGTAGCGGTCGAAGCCGTTACCCGTCAGCCGCAGCAGCAGGCAGGCGATTCCCCCACCGTGCCCGATGAGGACGGTCGTACGGTGTGGCCCCGCACAGACTTCGTCCCAGAGCTGCATGTAGCGGCTTTGGACATCCTCGGACGACTCGCCGCCCGGCGTGCGGAGCTGGTGGATGGGGATGCCTTGGCGGGCGGCTTCGGCTGCTGCGACTCCCCTGGGGCGGCCTCCGAGGTAGCCGCTGTTCTTGGCGGCCAGGCGTTCGTCCACTCGTACGTCGGCGGGGGTGAGCGTGGCGGTCAGCAGCGCGGCGGACTCGCGGCAGCGGGACATCGGGCTGACGAGCATCCGGTCTACGGTGACGCCGGCTGCGGCGAGGCTGTCGCCGACCTTGCGAATGTCATCGCTCCCGCGCTTGCTGAGCCTGCCGCCGACAGCCTGACCTTGGTGGATGCCCCGCAGGTTCTCTTCTGTCTCACCGTGCTTGATCAGGTAGATGTGCTTCGAGCGCATGATGGTGTCCTCTTCTTCGGGTCAGTCCCATTCGCGGACGTCGACACATGCGGATACCGCGTTGGCGACCTGGTCGTGGTCGGCCCGGCTCATGGCGGGGAAGCGGTCGTAGTGCCACTCGATGTAGAGGACGGAGATGAGGTTGATCGTCCCGTCGGCGAGCAGTTTGGTGAGGACGGGATACTCAGCGCCCTCGATGTCCATCTTCACGACGATGTGATCGTCCGTGGTGACGGTCCGGCGCAGCCATGAGCTGAAGTCGGTCGCGGGCACGGCGATGGGTGAGCTGTAGTCGATCTGCTGGTCGTACATGGGCGGCACGACCTTGCCGGGCAACACGGTCGAGCTCTCGTGGTGGCCGAGGAAGAGGTCGATCGTCCCGTCGTGGATCCATACCGCGCTGGAGGAGATCGCCACACGCGGGTGGTGAGGAGCCTGCTCGACTTGCCGACGGATGGAAGGAAGCAGGTCCTTGTTGGGCTCGAACGCGTAGAAGTCGTGATCGGGAAGCTCGCGGATGAAGCGGTTCAGGACGACTCCGAGGTTGGTGCCGCAGTCGATGAAAACCTTGCGCATCAGGTACTCCCGTGGTCGGTGCCGGGTGCGAGGAGGTCGATCTCCTGCACGGTGCGGTTGGTGAGCAGGAGGAAGTCGCCGGTAGCTGGGCGGTAGCAGCGCTCCTCGTAGCGGATCGTGATACGGCGGACAGGTTCCTGACCGCGGTAGGGAGGAAGGTCGCCCCACCTGTAGAGCTGGCCGCCCGGGGCCTTGAGGTGGCGCAGTGACCAGGGCAAGGGGCTTTTCCGGGCGCCGGCGTTGAGACGAGTGAACATCCTGGTCAGGAACGCGATGTGCTCGCGCGCCTGTCGCTCGTCGGTCTGTGTATGGCCGTAGGTCTGTTTGAGCGCGTGCAGCTGATTTCGGTCGCCTTCCGCCTGGACGAGAAGGTCGCGGAGTTTTCGGTCCCAGACGATGCCGAGGTGGCCGTGGAGGACAGGCTCGTCGGTGAGGAAGTAGCCCAGGACGCGGCCGTACTCGCGCTCGTGCGGGCACATGAAGTCGTTGTAGAGACCCAGCTTCGCCCCCGAGATGGTCTCCACCTGCCAATGGACGCGTGCTGTGAAGGGGGAGTCCCACCAGCCCAGGTGCCACGGCTGCCACAGCAGATCGGCGGCACTGAGCAGGAGCACGACGAGCGCAATCAGTGCGGCGGGCCAGCCGAACGCCGAGGCGTACTCCGTACCGGGCAGCAGCGTGACCGTGATCGCGAGGGCGACGTTTGTGCCGATGTTCTCCCAGAAGAGGATCCCGGAGGCGAGGGCCACGACGACGTTGAAAAGGGCGGTTGCCAGCAGGGCAGCGATCAGTAGTCGGCGATCGAGGAACGCGACGGTGCCGGCGACCTCGACGACCAGCGCGAGAAAGTTGACCGGGCGATCGAGGCCGCGTGCACGGCGCAGCACGTGCGACACGGTCTCGGCACGAAGGAAGCGCGCCCAGCCCCAGGAATATGCGGAGGCCATGAGGTAGTGGGTGCGGTTGTGCCAGACCCATGACCAGGGGTACGGCCCCAGGCGAGCCTTGCTCCAGGCCGGTTTGACGTAGTGGGAGAGCGAGACACAGCCGAGGACCAGCGGAAGTACCGCTGCGGAACACGAGGCGCCGAGGAGCATCGCCACGAAGAACCAGGCGAGGTACGCCTTGAGCAGACGCAGGGGCATCATCGCGTGGTGCTTCCAGCCGCGCAGCCTGCCGCAGTACACGGCCAGCCACGGTAGGAGGGCCGTCGGCCACAGGCATGAGGCGGCTGCGAAGAGGAGCAGCAACCGTTTGTCGAGGCGCTGGGGTTCGATGGGCTCCGTGACGTCGTAGTCGCTGGTCGCCCCCTGCCAGGTGAGCAACACGATCACGAAGACGACGAACCAGCGCAGTGGGCCTGGATCGAGCGACGGCCGGAAGACGGCCAGGACCGTGGGGGTGACGCCCACGATCACGGCCGGCAGGAGCGAGCGCCGGCGAGCGAGGGCTCGTACGGTCGGAGAGATCGCGAAGCGATAGCAGACCACTACGGCGGCCACGGATACCCCGATGTTCACCTCTGCGGGGAGTGGAGGAGTCGCCATGACCGTCTACCGCGCGGATCGTGTGAGGGTCCGCTGACTGGCTGCGGACAGGCTCTCCAGGTAGGAGGCGATCCGCTCACGGGGGTCGGACACGAGGTGCTGGTCCCGATGGCGCACGACGTTGTTGCGAAGTTCCCGGCTCCGGCCGAGGAAGTCGAGTACCGCTCCCCGGTTGATGTGCGGTAATGCGGTGCCGAGTTTCGCCTCATCGACGACCCTGGCGCACCAGTGCTGGTCGTATGTGGGCAGCGGAATCAGACAGACCGGTTTACCGAGGACGAAGGCTTCGCTGATGAGGTTGAAGCCGGCGTTGGAGAAGACTGCCTCGGACCGTGCCATGTCGGCGATGAACGCCTCGCGGTCGAAGGTACAGACCTCGATCTTGCCGTCGGTGTACTGGCTCAGCTTACCGAGCTCGTCGGCCTGCGCGTAGATACGCAGGGCGCGGTCTGGTGCGTGGTTCCGGAAGACCTCGGCGAGGTTACGGACGGACTCCTCGGGGCCGTGGTCGAAGTAGCGCGAGAAGTAGGCCGTGGCGAGCGGCTCGGTGGTGACCGGTGCGGAGCGGACCAAGTCCGGGACGACAGGGGCGATGAACTCCACCTGTCCGTCGTCGCCTTCCAACGGGACGTAGGAGCAGATGAAGGACCGGTCGACGTGGGGTGCGAAGTAGCGCAGCCGCTGCTCGTCGGCGGTACGGGCGTACCTTCCAACAGGGGGAAGGTCGAGGTGCCGGTACTTGCTCTGCTGGTCGACGGATATCAGCGGCCTACTGAAGTGGTAGGCGAGTCGCGGAGTGTTGGGCTCGTAGTCGGTGATGAACACGTCCGGGACACCGGTGTCCCGGATGATCCGGCGGAGCCGCAGGTGCTTACCGACGCCGGCGGGTGCCTGCCAGAAGTTGGCGCGTACTGCGTCGCTCGCGTGTATGCGGTCACCCCGGGCCAGCAGGGTCGGCATCCACCCGTCCCACGCGGGGAAGCCGAGGTCCCGGAAGTACTCCACGCGGGCCGAACCGTTGGTGATGATCCGTACTTCGTGGCCGCGGTCGCGGAGGTACTGGGCGATCACGCTCTGCCTGACGGAGTGCCCCATGCCGATGCCGTTGACGCCGATGACCACGCTGAGCGGGCGTGTGTACCCAGACATGTTGATCCCTTCGTCAGGAGAGCCGAGTGATGACGTTGCGGGTGATGGCGGCGACCTGGGGGTCGGTGGCGAGCAGACGAGCCCAGTCGGTGGTCGCGGCGGTGAAGACGGTGCCGGCTGCGGAGTAGAGGCCGAGAGTGGCCGCGCGGGGGCTGGCCATCGGCTCCCGGGCCGCGAAGTTCCAGTCGGAGGGCAGCTGCGCGAGGCCGAGGATCTGGAAGTCCTTCGGCGTTCCGTCCTGGCCTGTTGGACGGGGCCGGCCAGTTGTGTCGAGCTCGTACGCTGCGCCGTCGCATTCGTAGCCGATCAGGGCAGCCTCGCGTCCGAGGACGTCGCCGGTCTTCAACCCGGTCCCGGAGAAGATCCAGTGGTTCCCGTCGGTCACGGTGAACCCGAGTGGTGCTCGCGGGCCGTCCCAGTGGCCACCGCCGTTGCGGTAGCTCACTCCGAGCAGGGTGTTCTCGGGCTCCGACTCCCACCAGTGGTCCGGGCAGCCGTACGAGCTGTCCGGGTCCGTGCCGGCGGCCGATCCGGGAGGAAACTTTGCGCAGCTCAGCCCGGTGCCGTCCGGTGCAACATCGACCCGCCACCAACACGTGTTGGCACCGAAGTTGGCGATGTTGCCGCCGGCGTCCCGGAAGGCGGCGATGTGCCGGCGCGCATCGGCACTCCAGTACTCGTCGTGCCCGGCGGAGACCAGAAGGCGGTATCCGCCGTCCAGGTACCGGCCTTCGTGAAGGTCCAGGTCGGTGCAGAAGTCGCTTTCTATCCCGTTCTCACCCATCCACGCGATGAACGGGGCGTCCCAGTGTGCGAACGTCTGCCGGGGAGAAACGGAGTCGTAGGGGTCGGGCAGTCCCTTGACCGGGCCTCCCACCCCGCCTCCCGGGCGACGCAATGTCACCTTGGAGGCGCTGTACAGACTGCCGCCACCTGCGGTGTTGTACGCCTGGTAGGTGAAGGTCGGGATCTTGTAGAGGACCTTTCGGCCCGAGGGGGTGGCGGGGGTGACGACCAGCAGGATCCGCGCCTCGCGAGAATCCATCGTCGGTGTGCCGGAGTTCGATTCCGTGCTCAGCACCGCGATGTAGACGCCCGACATCCAGTCAGGCGGTACAGCGAAGTCGTAGGCAGGCCACTGCCAGTCCCTGTCGAACGTTCCGGGATCGGTGGCGCGGCCCGGCCACACGGCGTGCCCTGCGTATTGAGGAGTCGTGCCCCAGCGATAGAAGTCGACGCGGAACCGAGGGGCCGATGTGGCGATGTGCAGCTGGATCACCTCGCCGGCGCGGACGCTCGGTCGAGCCGCATAGCCGTTGATACTGGTCATTCGCTGCCCCGGGGGCGAGCGATGCCGGCGAAGTGATAAGCATCGATCGGCTCGACGTGGGCCTCCCAGCCCAGGTCATTCAGTTGCGAGGTGAGGCCGGGGGCGTCATACAGCACCTTCACGGCGAGATGCTGAGATCCGTCAGCGAGCCTGCGTCGCACGGTCGGCACCCGCGTCTCGGCGACGAATTCTTCGATCTCCGCCTTCGCGGTTGAGTCGTCGAGAAAGACAATGCAGCCGCCCGGCCTCAGCGCCCAGCGCATCAGGTTCCAGAAGGCTTCCATCTCCACGGGCGGCACGTGGCTGAGCCAGAAGGCGAGGAAGACCGTGTCGTACTGGCGGTCCGGCTCCCAGGTGAAGATGTCCGCCTCGATGAAGCGAGTCGTCGTGCCCCGCATGCGGTCCCGGGCGATACGGAGCATCTCCGGAGCGGCGTCCAGCGCGGTCAGGCTGCGTGCGCGGTCGACGAGCAGCTGGGTCCACTGGCCCGTACCGCAGGCCACCTCCAGGACGTCACCGCTGACGGGCAAGTCGTCGAGGGCTCTCACGAGCCGGGGCATGTGCGTGCGTTCGTTGTGGGCCTTGTCGTATTCGGCGGCCCTTGCCCGGTAGTAGCCGATCTGCCGCTGTGACCAGTCAGGTTCTTCGGGAACCTGCTCTCTCGTGCCGTGCACGGTGACCTCTCATTCCACATCGCGGTGCTGCCGCGTTGTCGGCCGCTTCGGGCGCGCAACGCGGCCGAGACTCCCGGAAACCGTTCATGAGGCCGCAACATCAATCCGCGTCGTTCGACTCGGACAGCCGGCCTGCTCTGCGGTGATCCAACTGTCGCCATGGAGGGGCGACGTCGGGAGCGTGCACTTGGGGGTGCACTCGTGCACTCCTACGTGCGAACCCCCTGCGCCCTGGCCCTGACCTGCGTAGGGTGACAGCGCGTCAAGCTGGCACTACGGCCGTTCTCTGGGGGTCCCAATGGCAGACCGAAACGCCAGATTGGCCGCACTCATGCAGGAAGGGGACTTTTCTCACAAGTCGCTTGCCCGCGCGGTCGTCGCCGCAGCGGCTCGCTCGGGCGAAGACATCACCTGCGATCACACCTACGTCACCCGATGGCTCAAGGGCTCGATACCGCGCGGGAACATGCCGCAGCTCATTGGCGACGCCATCGGGCGCAAGCTGGGATGCCGCATCACCATTGACGACATCGGTATGGGTGACGCGGCGGTGTCTGCTGTACAGCCTGATCTGGGGCTCGAATTCGCGGACCATCATGAGGCCACGGTCAAGACCGTGACTGACTTGTGGCGCGCTGACCTTGCCGAGGCTGATCTGTTGGTCCGAGCACAGCCGGACTCGGCCGCGTGGAACACCGCTGCCCTGCGCTGGCTCGTCGCCCCTCCGGACAGAGAGCTGGCGCGCACGGGTAACCGAGCGATCGGCGTCGTGGACGTGGAAATGGTGCGCTCGACGTCAGATGCATTCAGCATGCTGGACGGGAAGTTCGGCGGTGGTCACGCCCGGCGTGCGCTGATCCAGTACCTGCACACCGATGTTCGACCGATGCTCGATGGAAAGTACTCCGACGCCGTGGGCAAGCAACTGCACTCGGCTGTAGCTGAAGCCCTCTTGCTGGCCGGATGGATGTCGTACGACAGCGGCCTGCATGGCGTCGCCCAGCGGTACTTCATACAGGCTCTGCGTATGACGCGGGCGGCTGGTGACAGGCTCCTGGGTGGAAGCGTTCTGTCCGCGATGAGCCATCAGGCCACGTTCGTGGGGCGGTACCAGGAGGCCGTGGCTCTTGCCCGAGCCGCGTACATGGGGCCGGCCGCAAGCCTGGGGCCAACGATGGCGGCCCAGTTCCGTGCAATGGAGGCGCGGGCTCTGGCCCGTCTCGGTGACGAGCGAGGCTGTGACCTGGCCTTGGCGGAGGCGGAAAGCAGGATTTGCCAGAGGACAGCCGACAGCGACCCGCTGTACATCGCGTACTTCGACGAGGTGGAGTTAGCGGCCGAGTTCGGTCACTGCTTTCGCGACCTGGGACGCTCTGTCGAAGCCACGGAGCGGGGCGCAGGCTCCATCTTCGGCGACGGCATGAACAACCGAAGCGACTTCTTCGCGACCATGGTGCAGGCCGAGGCGTACATCAACCAGGGTGAGATCGGCCGCGGCTTCGAGATCGCCTTGAGCGCGCTGAACCTTGGTGAGGGCCTGAAGTCAGCACGCTGCCTGCAGTACGTGCGGGAGTTCCAGGGCCGTGTCACGGACGGCATGAGGCGGGCCGCGGAGTTCCGTGACTTCGCGGAACAAGCCGGCCGCTTCCGACTCTGGCTGCAAGCCGGACTCGCCTAGAACGGTGCCCAAGCCCGGCGCGAGCCACCTGACCTCAGCGTCTCGACACGCTTCTCCACTTCTTCGGCGGCGCGCGGGTTCGTGCCGGAGTTCTGCGCGAGCCAGGTGACCATCAGCAGTTCGCGAACGCTCCGGAGGACGGTGTACCCGGACCACTGCCTAACGTCGAAGCAGTAGCCGTCCGCGAAGTCGGCATACTCGGCTTCCGTGTGCCAGCCGAAGCTGTCGTAGTACATGGCCGTCTGGATGAGGTCCCACTCACGGGGGCCGGTCGCGAAGCCGTCCAGGTCGATGACCTTCGGGTCCCCTTCGGAGTCGTGCAGGACGTTGCCGACGTTGAAGTCACCGTGCAGATGCCCAGGCGGAAGGGCGAACTCCAGCTGCTCATACTGGGCTGCCAGCTCCTCGGCCAGGCCGGCTAGATACGCGCGGGTCTCGGCGCGGATCACGGCACGCTCCAGACGTTGCTCGACCTTGTCGAAGGGACGGAGGTCGGGCAGGGAGAAGCACGGCGCCTCCAGTCCGTGAAGCCGCCGCAGGAGTTCGCCCATCTCATGTGTGCTGGCGTACTGCTCGCCGTCGGCCAGCCCTTCCCAGAAGGTCACGGGATGTCCGTCGACGACGACAGGCTGTTCGGCCTCCGTGACGAGCCGTGCCGACGGGTAGCCTTCAGCATCGAGCCATCGCGCAACAGCGACCTCTCGGCGCACGGACGGTAGACGATCCGCGTGGCGGCCGACGCGAGAGACGACCTGTCCGTCGTCGATGCGGAACACCGCGTGGTCACCGAGCCGCAGCATTTCGACTTCGTCGGGATGCAGCCCCACCAGCCGGCAAGCCTGAAGCAGAATGTTCTCTGCCACCGCGAAGTCGAACGCGGTGTGCTCGCTCGTCGTCATGCCGTCTGACCCTTCCTGTGCAGCAGGCAGAGCGAGGATGATCCACCCCCGCGTACGAGGGTAGATGCGCCCGCGTTTCTCCAGTTCGCCCGGGGCAGACAGGAAAGCCCCGCAAAGGACTGGTGCCCGGTGGCAGGCCATGTCAACGTACAACGCCTGCCAGAGCACCCACGCCCGAACCCACGGAGGCGCCCCTGTACCCGCACCACTCCAGTGACTCCCACCGCCCCGACTCACAAAATCCGTTGTACTGGGTCGCCCCTCGCCACCTGGCCGGTGACGACGGACGCCTGTACGACACCGTCACCGACACACTCACCGAGCTGGGCTGGAACAGCTTGGCGATCGTCCGCGGGCGACGGGTACCGGACGAGGCGCCGGAGGAACGTCAGGTTCTGCGCAGCATCGTCCTGCACATCAGCCCCGACACCCTCCGCTGGGCCCAATGGGTCCTGCCGGATGAGCCGTTTCACCTGGGGAGTCTGCCGATCGCCTGGCAGGTCTCCGCTCGTACGGACACGAGCAGCCCGCTAGCCCAGTGGTCTGCCTACTTCACCCCCGACGTCCCCGGAGAGGTCCTCGCCGACTTCCTCTGCGCACTCGACGCCCGCGACAAGCCCGCCGTTTCACTCGGCGGCCCCGAGCTGGTCCTCGACGCCGTTACGGCGCACGGCTGGCTGAGCGACATCGACGCGCCCCGTGCAGGCGCGGTGGACCCGACCTTCGCCTCCCAGGTCCACCTCGGCGAGGTGCCGCCCCTCATTCAGGATGCCGACCCGCTCGCCCTGGTGGCCGAGCATGATGAGCCGGTCCGGGTCGGATGGCAGGCGTGGGCTGAGCCGATGCCTGGCGCAGGCTATCTGTGGGCCGCTTCGTTCGGCGCCAGCGTTCCGCAGGACCTCGTCGCCGCGTTCGCCGGTTCCTTGAGCTCTACGGCACCTGTCCTGCGCCGGGTGCTGCCCGAAAGCACTCAGGAACGGCTGCTGCGGGCTCCAGCCAGCTGACGACGGGCTGTTCTCTTGCCGACGCGACAAGCCCGGCCCACCTCGAATGAGGCGGGCCGGGCTTGTCACATGCGTCCACGGCCGGTCGCGCCGCCACCCGGAAACCGGTTGAGCGTTTTGAGGTTGTAGCCGTCCCCGCCCGAGGTGTCGGTGGCGGCGAACAGCTCGGCGGACCAGCTCACGGCGGTCGGCGGTGGTGCTGGCTGGGACAGGTGGTCTCGCGGTATGGCTTGAGCGGGGCCGCACTTCCGAGCATCGGCCCGCCGGTTCCTGACGGGGCCGTGCCTGTGTGCTCAGTCCTTGTGCGGGCCGAGGAGGTGGGCGCCCTCCGTGATGAGGGTCTCCAACCGGCCGTACTCGAGCATGTCCTCGTGGGTCATGAAGGGGATGAGGGCTTCACGGTGCGGGACGGCGTACTTGAACAGGAGCTCGGCCATTTGGTACGCGGCGACCTGAGCTTCGGCTCCGGCCTCGGGGTTGTGGACGTGGATGCCGGCGGCCTGGAATTCTTCGAGGGTGGCGTCATCGGCGAGGGCCTGTTCCTCGTCGGTGAAGGGGCGTCCGTCGAGGTGGCGGAAGGTGCAGGTACCCGAGGGTCGGTTGAAGTCCGAGTCGAAGAGAAGGGCCATGACGTGGGGGCGAGGGGTGGATGCGGGCAAAAGGGTTCTCCTTGGTGGGGCGGTGGTGGGTGTCGATGTACCCATGGTCTGGAGAATCCCCGGTTGGGCTAACCGGGGATCGTCGGCTACTTTCGTCGGCGCGGTCCTGCGGTTCAGCGTCGCCGAGGGGAGCTGTTCGAGGGCCTGGTCCCGATTTGCGCTTTCCGTTCCGGTGACGAGGCAGAGCGGTTCCCGCTGGCTCGCCGGCCTTGGGTGTTCTGGGGATCAGCGGGGAGGTCGACCATTCGCCGTAGCCGCCACACGAGCACGTCGCTCATGCCTTCCGCCGTGTCCAGTTCCCGTCGGGCGGCTGCCTGGGTGAGCAGGGTGGTGGGATTGTGGCCGGCGGCCTGGGCTTCGTTGAGGGTGGCTGCGAGGGCGGGCCAGCCGGGTTCGGCGAGGATGCGGTCGACAAGTTCGGGCAGGGCTTTGCGTACGGCGGCGGTATGGCGGCGTTGCAAGGCTGGGGCCAAGCGGATTCCCCGCTGGCGGAGCAACGCCATGGGGTGCCCGGCGGCGGCTTTGTAGGCGGCGCGGAGGTGTGCGGCGGCCTGGTGGGCGGCCTCGGCCTGCTGGGCATGCTGCTTCTTGGCGTGCCAGTTCGCGGCGGCGACGGCGAGGAAGATCAGCATGTCGAGCGCCATGGCCGTCGTGGCGCCGTCCTCTCCGCGGCCGAGGGCCGAGCCACTGTGGACGAGGTCGCGGGCGGCCTGGCGAAGGGCGCGGTCGTGACCGCGTGCGGCGCGGACGTGGGAGCGGGAGGCGCGTTCGAACGCGGTGGCGGCGACCTGTAGTTCGTGGCGGGTGTGGGCGGCGGAGGTCTGGGCGAGGGCGTCGAGGACTTCCCCGGTGGCGGCGATCTGCGCGGCGACCATGCTGTCGTCGCCCTGATCGATGACGAGCAGTGCCTGCCACGCGGCGCTGGTGACGCGTCGGCGTGCGGACGCGGGCCCGGTTACTGGCGGCAGGGCCGGCTGCTGGGCGGCGTCCTCCGAGGGAGTGGTCCAGCGTTCGCGGATACGGGGCAGGGAGAGGTCCGGGGCGAGCTTGGAGCCGGAGTAGAAGACGGGCTCGCCCTTGACATTGCGGTCGCCGGGGAGGGCAACCGTGTAGCCGAGGGTGTCGCCCGATGGCGCGATGCGGCGCCGGATGAGCAGGCCGGCGGAGGCGAGGCGGTCGAAGAACTCCTCCTCGCTCACCGCGCCGGCCACCGAGCGGCGGATCGTCTCGCGGAGCTCCTCCCGCGAGGTGCGCTGCTGGCCCCGGCGGTCGGCTTTGTGGCGTTCGGCGCTGGTGGGGCGCTTGGCGGCGGTGCCATCGCCCGGGGTTACCCGGCGCAGGCCGTAGTCGGCCTCGATGGCGCGGGCCTCGGCCTGGGCGCGGCGGGCCTCGTTGTGCAGCCGTGGCCGTCGGCCGTCGTCGCGGACCAGGGTGGCGACGATGTGGATGTGGTCGTCGGCGTGCCGGACGGCCGCCCACCGGCAGGCGGCGTCGTCTCCATCAGGGGCGATGCCGGTGGCGGCGACCATGCGACGGGCGATCGCGGCCCAGTCGTCGTCGGACAGGATCGGGTCTTCGGGGCTGGCGCGTACGGACAGATGCCACACGTGCTTCTTGGGGCGCCGGCCGACGCGCAGCGCGTTCACTGGCTGGTTGAGCAGGCCCTGCAACTGCTTGTAGGTGGCGCTGGGATCGCGGCCGGGGTCGGGGGTGAGCGGGTCGAAAGCGGCAACCAGGTGAGGGTCGACGTGTTCCTCGTGGGTGCCGGGGCCGTACAGGTAGCGGACCAGCCCGATCGTCTCGCTGCCGCGCTTGTGGATGCGGGGGATCACGCCGAGGCACCACCGTCCCGGTGGGCGATCAGGGCATCGGCGGCGTCCTCCATGCGACGGGCCGCGCCCAGGACGGCCTGAGCGGTGGCGTCGAGGTGAGGTGCGTCGGCGCCGGAGTTGAGGGCTTTGGCGACCTGGTTGAACAGACCGTGGATGCGGCCCAGATGCCGGCGGGCGGCGAAGATCTCGTCTATGACTTCGCGTTCGGTGGCGATTTCGGCGGCGGTACGGGTCAGATCGCGGGCTGCCTTGTCCACGGCGTAGGCGAGGAAGGCGGCGTTGCTCATGGCGCACTGGTCGGCCGCCTTGGTGAAGCGCGCGAACTCCGCGTCGTTCATACGGCAGCTGGGCTGGTGCAGGCGCTTGTGGGGCTTCAGTTGTCGAGCGCGCTGACGCTTGCGCGAGAGGGACTCGGCCGGCCGTCCCCCTCCAGGCTGCGGTCCGCCCTCGGCCGCTGCGTGCAGACCCGGCGCCTTCTGGCGCTGGGACGCTCCCGCCACCCCCGGGGCGGGAACTCCGGGAGCATTGCTCCCGGGACAACTTGCTGTGCCGTTTGGGGCTGGGGTGGTGGTTGTCGCCTGCTGGGCGGTGGGGGTTTCGTGGTGCGGGTCGTGCATGGATCAGTTCTCCGTTGGGGTGTTGGTGTCGGTGCCTCGCTGTGCGCGGCCTCGTGCCCGTGCTGTTCTGCGCGGGGCAGGGGGGCCGGAGGGGTGAGGCGATCGGTGCGTTTTGTGGGGGTCAGCCGGTGCCAGCAGGGGCTGTGTCGAGCTCCCTCTGCCGCTGCGAGGGGGCTTCTTCGAGTCCGTCGAGAGGTTCGGCCTGGCCAGTGCGCTCGGCCTGCAGCTGGTCGCGCAGGGCGCGGGCGCGCTTCTGGCCGATCCGTAGTGCGCTGCGCAGACGCTCGGCGCTCAGCCGGTCGTCGCTCCAGTCGGCGGTCAGGCGCCGGGCCTCGTCGAGGACTTCGGCGTTGGTGCGGGTGCGGTCGGCGGTCGATTTGGCGGTGGCGGGGACCCGACCGGTCGCCCGACGCGGGGCGGCTCCGGTCGACTCCGCCGCGGTGGCCGGCCGGGGCGGTCGGGGAGCTGGGATCGACTCGTCGGTAGCAGTCGGCCTCGTCACGGGCGCCTCGGCGCTCTTCACGGGGGTCGACTCGGTCAGATGCTCGGGGGCCGATGCGGCCTGGTCAGACCTCGACCGTGCGGCCTGCCTGTCAGCTTGCTGACTCCCCGACTCGGCGCAGGTTGCCTCGGCGGAGTCGGCCGACTCGGGGTTGTGGTGCAGCACCTTCGCCACGAGGTCCGACCCGAAGTAGATCGACCCGACCGGCAGCGACGTCGCCAGCAGCACGAGAGCCCAGTTCGCCGGGGCCCAGTCGGCAAGTCGGCCCCACTGGGTCGACGTGGTGTGCAGGGCGGGGATGAGGCCGTGTACGTAGTTCAGCAGGAGGCTGGCGATCGTGTAGGTCGCCAGGACCCGAAGCGCGAACGTCCGGTCGGTACCGGTCAGCACGAGCGTGGCGATCAGCGCGAGGGCCATCAGCCCGTCGACCACGATCGGGTAGAAGAAGGCGGCGGTGGAGTCGGCGCCGATGGCGCGGGCCACGTCGGACAGCGCGTTCCACGAGACCCGGAAGGCCATGAGGACGACGGCCAGCAGTCCGACGACGAGGGTGATGCGTCCCAGGCGGTTCACGCGATGACCCCCAGCGGGTGTGAGCGCACGGTGGCCGTGGCGGGCGGGAGCAGAGCAATGCCGGAGCGGATGTTGCGGCTGCCGCGTATGGCTGTCGGCGCGCTCGGGGCAGGGGAGTGCAAGGGCGGGCTCCAGGGTGGGGAAGTGAGGCTTGTGGTGCTGAGGTGAGGGGCGTTCACGGAGGGGGCGTTCACGCGGGCCCCCTTCTAAAGGGGGCCCCGCGCGTGATCGCCTGGGCGCGTGTATGGCGTGGACGCTCGCGTGATCGTTTGACCTGCGGTTTTGCGGCGAGCGTGGACGCCGTGAGCGGTTCACGGCGGGGTGTTCGCGTGAGGGCCGCGTGTACGGTCGCGTGATCGCTTCGCGCCGACTGGCAGGGGGTTCAGCCGACGGCGGTGAGGTGGCGTGCGGAGGCGTAGTAGCGGGTCTGCTGCCCGCCTCCGGCTCCTCCGGCGGCGCCGTCGGCCCTGGTGGCCAGGCCGCTGTCGACGAGGCGGGCGAGGTGGCGCCGTGCCTTCTCGACGTCGGCGCGCTCGGGGTCGCCTCCGCCGATCAAGATGGCCGCCAGATCGCGCGCGGTCAGGCCGCCTGGGGCGTTGCACAGCAGGACGGCAGGATCCTTGGTCGGGTCGACCGTGGTGGTGCCGCGCTTGTGGTCGTGAGTGACGTCCAGCGGGCCAACCTCACCGGTGGGGGTCTTGAGGTGGTGCAGGGTGACGGCAGGGTCGCCTGCCCTGCCGGTGACGAACAGGACGCTGCCCGCGCCGGCGGTGATCCAGGTGGAGCCGTAGACCTGGTCCAGGCTGGGGCGCTGGCCGCGCGGGGCGTCGGCGGTGGCCTTGCGCTGGTGGTGCAGCTCCAGGATCTCCACGCCGCCTCGCAGGGCGCGCATGCGGGCGTTGTGGAAGGCGACCGCGAGACTGTCGTCGACCATCGTGCTGACGGCGTCCTTGAGGCTGTCGACCACGATCGTGTCGGCCTGGTGCGCGGCGGCGAGGTCGGCGAGGAGGTCGGGTTCCTTGTCGAGGGTGGCGGGCAGTGGCCCCTCCCAGACGACGAGTCGCTCGCGCAGGATCGCTTCGTCGGTGTCGAAGACGCGGCGGTTCATGGCCTTGGCGATCTGCTTGGGCCGGTCCATGGCCAGATAGAGCACCCGCCTGCTGGGCGCGACCGGCATCTCCAGGACCGTCTCCGACAGGCCGAGGCGGGCGAAGATCACCTGGTGGGCCAGGGTGGTCTTGCCGACCCCGGGTGCGCCGACGATCATCAGGCTCTCGCCAGGCGCCCAGACCGTCTTCTCACGCGTGCCCCACAGGGGCTCGGCGTCCGCGCCGGTCTCCTTGACGAAGGACCACCCGTCCCTGGCGAAGCGGTTCAGGCGCCCCTGGCCCGAGGCCAGCGCCCGCTCACGCTCGGCCCGCATCTCCGCCTCGACCTCGCTGCGTATCGCCTCGGGATCGGCGCCCGGCTCCTGGGCGCGTTGGGCAGTGCGTATGGCGGAGGCGAGCAGCCGGCGCAGGTTGGCCTTCTCGCGGATGATCTCCGCGTGATGCTCTGCGCCGCCGGTGCCGTAGTGCAGGTCGGCGAGCTGGAACACGTAGGTGTTGCCGCCGACTCGCTGCAGATCACCCTGCCGTTGGAGGAGTTCGGTGAGGGCGATTGGGTCGGTCGGCTTGTCCTCGCGGTGCTGGGCAAGCAGTGCACGCCAGATGGTCTCGTGCGAGGGCCGGTAGAAGGCGGCGTCGCCGAGTATGGGCCGGACAGTGTCGATCACGTCGGCGCGGTGCATACAGGCGCCCAGGATCGCACGCTCGGCGTCGATGTTGAACGGTGCGTGGAGCATGTCCGTTGACGGCTCGGCGTCGGCCGAGACTGCGGGGGATGGCGGCTGCGGGGTCAGGGGCGTACCCTGGGGCATGAAGCTCCTCTCCTGCGGGGCCATATGGGACGGCAATCCCGGCCAGGCAGGTTGATCGCTAGGGATGGCGGTTGCAGAGGTTTGCGCTTTGAACCCCTCGGTGTCGCGCCGAGGGGTTTTTGCGCGTCGGGTCTCCGGTCGGTGTCTGGGCAGGACTACCAGGATGCCACACGATCTGCGAAATGCAATGCTTCTATGCCTGATGCAGAGAGTGTCGATGATCACTAGCTATGCCTAACGCATTGGATCCCTGCAAAAGGCAGAGCTCGTGGTACAGTTGTGTTCCCTGCGTATTACAGGGGTGTCCTGCGACAGGAAGGAGGGTGTATGGCGGACGACGAGACCCCTCAGGGGATCTTGCTCAGCGGCGAGGAGAACGCCGCTGTACGGATCAAGCTCGAACGCGAGCGGCGCGGCTGGAGCACGACCGCCCTGTCCGACCGCCTGAACGAGGCCGGCTTCGAAATGAACCCGTCCGCGGTCTGGCGGATCGAGAACCGCAAGCGACGCATCAATCTCGATGAGGCGATCGGCTTCGCCGAGATCTTCGGCGTCGACCTCCGAAACCTTGCTGGCCCTCCGCAGCTCGCTGCGAAGGGCCGCGCCATGGAACTCATCGACAAGGTCGTCGCCGCCCACCAGGAGACCCAGCGCGCCCAGCACATGTTCACCCGCGCTCGTGACGACTTCGACGCCTACATCGCTGAACACCCCGACATCCGCGAAGAGGCGGACGTGATGGTCTCCAACGCCATCGCCGAAAGCGTCATGAAGATGAACGCGGAGATCTACGGGCCCGCGCCCGGCACGCAATCCGACTCTGAGCAGGCGGACTCCGCTCCCAACGCGTAGCGCCTCCGCCACCTGACCTGGGCCCGCAAACCCCCAGGCACGGAACCCACCGCACACATCCCGAGATCAACCGGCCAGGCCGGGGTTGCCGCCCCATCACCTGCCAGGAAACGGACTTCTCCTTGCCCGAAAACGCCCTGCCCATCACTCAGATCGCCCAGCTCCTCGGCGTCGCCGAGACTGAGCTGCGCGCTCTGATGAACCAGCGCGACGCCTCCCACGGCGATGCCACTCTCGTCGGCCTCACCGTCACCGAAGCCGCACGGCGGATCGGCATCGGCCGCACCAAGCTGTACGAGTACGTCTCCTCCGGCGAGATCTCCTCCGTGAAGATCGGCCGGCTGCGCCGCATACCCGCCGAGGCGCTGAACGACTTCCTAGCCAGGCGCCCCGACTCGGCGGACTACACGACCGCGGCCTGAAGGGGGCGGAATGACCAAGTCCTCGAAGTCCCGCCAGCCCAATGGTGCCTCCACCATCTTCCTCGGCAAGGACGGCCGCTGGCACGGCTACGTCACCGTCGGCGTCAAGGACGACGGCAGCCCGGATCGTCGTCACGTCGGCCGCAAGACGCGCACCGCGGTCACCAAGGCCGTACGCGACCTGGAGAAGCAGCGCGACTCCACTGGCGTCCGCAAGGCCGGTCAGACCTGGACGGTCGAGACCTGGCTGACCCACTGGGTGGAGAACATCGCCGCACCCAACGTCGGTGAGAACACCATCGACGGCTACCGCGTGGCGGTCTACCACCACCTCATCCCCGGGCTGGGCGCCCACCGCCTGGAGAAGCTGGAGCCGGAGCACCTGGAGCGCCTGTACCGCAAGATGCAGACGAACGGTAGCGCCGCCGGCACCGCCCACCAGGTGCATCGCACGGTCAAAACGGCGCTCAACGAGGCCGTACGCCGTCGCCACCTCACTATCAACCCGGCGTCCGTCGCCAAGGCACCCAAGGTCGAAGAGGAGGAGGTCGAGCCGTACACGCTCGAAGAGGTCCAGCGTCTCCTCGCCGAGGCCACCAAAGTGCGCAACACCGCCCGCTGGGTGATCGCGCTCGCGCTCGGCCTGCGCCAGGGCGAGGCCCTGGGCCTGCAGTGGGAGGACGTTGACTTCGAGGCGGGTGTGATCCTCGTACGCCGGGGCCGCCTGCGGCCACGCTACCAGCACGGATGCGGCGACAAATGCGGGCGCAAGCCCGGCTACTGCCCACAGAAGATCAATGTGCGGCGCGAGACGAAGGACACCAAGACCCGCGCGGGCAAGCGCCCGATCGGTGTGCCGGACGAGCTGCTGGGGCTCCTGCGACAGCACAAGGAGAAGCAGGACCGCGAGCGGGCCGTGGCCCGCGACCTGTGGGTGGAGAAGGGGTACGTGTTCACCTCGCCGACGGGCGAGCCGCTCAACCCCAACACCGACTACCACCGGTGGAAGGACCTGCTGAAGGTCGCCGGCGTACGTGACGGCCGTCTCCACGACGCCCGCCACACTGCCGCCACTGTGCTGCTGATCCTCGGCGTCCCCGAAGCGGTCGTCGACCGCATCATGGGATGGGAACCCGGCAAGTCCGCCCGGATGCGCCGGCGCTATCAGCACCTCACCGGCCAGGTGCTCCAGCAGACGGCCGCGAAGATTGGCGGCCTGCTGTGGGGTCCGAAGCCACACGTGCTCGAACCGGCGCCTGGAGGCCCAGTGCCTGGCCCGAGGGAAACCTCCGTTCCGGCGGAGCCCAGGGTGTATGTGGCTCTCCTTGGCGAGCGCCGCATCCCGTTCCTGCACCGCGAGCACGCTGACGCAGTGGCCTCACAGTGGGGTGCTGACCATCCCGGCCATCCGGCGGAGAACGAGGAATGGGACCGGGAGAAGTGGGAGGACAAGGGCCAGGGCGGCATACGGGCCATCCGCGACCGCATGCCCGACCGTCGGATCGTCCATCACGCCCAAGCCGTGTTCCTGCCCGGCGGCGAGCGGCTCAACATCGGCCGCGATGACCAGTGGTCCGTCACGGCCTGGGAATTCGAGACCGACCTCTACACCGACCTCCCGGTGCGCTGGCACACCACTCGCCGTCCAGGCCAGGAGGTCGAGGCCCAGGTCCGTGGCACGGACCAGAAGGCCGTGGCCGCCGCATTTGCAGAGGCTTGTGCACAGGCTGTGGACCGTGCGAAGAATCCAGGAGAGTACGGCGATCTAGCTGGCTGAAGGCTGCCTGGGGATCCCCAAATCCATGGGGATCCCCAGGCAGCTGAGGAGCTTCGCTGAGGGCTGACCCGGTCAGTGTGCTTCAGTCAGTTGGGTCGACCTACTACTGGCCGAAGCCCTTCAGGAACTCCCAGGACCCTTGTGCGTCCTCGACGTCCTGCTCTCCAACGAGCAAGTACTTCCAGTTGATGTCGACATCGGGCGAGGAGTTTGCGGTGTTGGCCCACCTTCGTGCTGCCCGGCGTTTGCCGACTACCTCCTCGGAGGTCATGTCCTTGTCGGCCTTCGTCTCCACCAGCCAGCCGACGCGCTGGCCATCCACTTCTTCGATCACGACGAAGTCGGGGTTGTAATTCCTTCCCTCCGACGTCCAGGTGATGGGCACGTCGTTGATGTGCAGCCGTGCCCACACGGCTACGTTCTTCCCGCTGTCGATGGCGTTGGCTGCCTTGAACTCCGGCTCGGTGTCGAACCAGGCGTGGCTGTAGAGGTTCTTGGTCCAGCCGTTGAACGCCATCGTCTTGCTGAACGCACCGTCAGCATGGCCGGCCACCTGGCGCTTGCGTGCCACGCGGGTCTTGCTCAGCGCGAGGATCTCCACGTCATCGGTGTAGGAGACCTGGGCCTGAGTCGTAGCTCGGAGAGTTCTGGCGACCTCGGTAGCGAGACGCTGACCGCAGCGGTCGACGAAGGCCGCAAGGTGCTCGGTCGCCTTGTCGCCCATGGCCTCGATGAGGTGATCAACGATGCGCTGAGCGGCGCCAACCTCCAGCTGCCGGTTCGGAACCCCCTTGACGGACATGACCCGCTGAACCAAGGCGTTCTTCGTCACCGAGAGGGGGATGTCGAGCGGTAGCGCGGAGACCACCGTGTCAGCGGCCGTCTCGGTGCCCACTATGACTTTGCGGCCGTCATGACTGGCAACGAGCTTGGTTCGCTTCAGCTCATCAGAGTAATCCGCAGTGAGCGTGCGGCCGAGCCGCTCGAACGGTCCGTAGTCGGTGATGTCATTCAGGCTGACCGCGACGAACTGCGGCACTGAGATCAACCGGGGGATCAAGATGGGGTCCCGGTCCGGCAGCGGGTCGTATTGGATGGCTCCGGACGTATTGTTCGCGGCTTCTGCTGCCTCACGCGTACGGGTCTCAACGTCCACAACACCAGGTCTACTGAAGGTGGCCGGCGAAGGGGGCGTCGCGCCGGTCCCCGCGGGCGGAGCCTCCTCGGTAGCCTGCCCGGCGTCGTCAGCTCCGGGCGGGGTACTTGCGGATCCGTCGCCGGCGCCAGCTCCTGCCGAGTTACTCCCAGGTACGTTGCCGTCGCCAGGTCTTGTGGGGGTGGCCCCGCCAGGCAGACCGATGACGTCCGCATCGCTCTCGACCGTCTTCTGGCGGACCACAGAGCTGCCGTCGGCGAGTCGCCGAATTTCGGCGTAGGTGGCGTAGTCGATGAACGCCTCGTTGAGGACCTTCCGCTTTGCGAGCAGCTCGCCGTACTTCTCGTGGGCCAGGATCTCGAGCGTGTCGAGGATCTCGACGTTCGTGTACTCGCCGAACGGAAGACGCATACCGCGGCCGAGGGTCTGCTCGGTCATGACCTCCGAGACTGACGCCCTCATGGAGGCGATCACGTAGACGTTCTTGACGTCCCAGCCTTCCTTGAGCATGCCGACGCTGATGATGATGCGGATCGACGACTCGGGGTCCTCGACGGCCTGGAGGTCGGCCAGTGCCTTCTCCTTGGCGTCTCCCGTCAACTTCGAGTGGATCAGCAGCGTCTTCCCGACCCACGAACCGCCATCGAAGGAGGCCGTGTCGAGAACATTCCGAAACTCCTCGGCCTCGTCAATGCTCTGGGCAATGACCAACATGACCGGGTTGACCCGGGGCAGGTCGTTCTCGTCGCAGTAGGCATCGGCTGCCTGCCCCTTGTAGCGCAGCAGGTTGACGCCATCGAGAAGCTTCGTCTCGATGTCAGAGCGGTCGTCGCGGCGAGCCACCATCACCGGGATCTTCACGAGCCGGTCGGCGATAGCGGCCGCCAGCGGGTAGCGGAACGCGACGAGAGACTCATCCGCTCTCACGGGTGTGGCGGTCATGCCGACCACGAGCTGGGGCTTCAGGTCCCGGATGGTCCGGGAGAACGCCGGTCCGCGGTAGCAGTGATGTTCGTCCGCCAGGATCACGAGGTCATCGAGCCCCGCGAGATAGTCGTAGAAGGACGTGCCGAGATTCTCCAGGGGCACGTGCGTAGCGCGACCTTCGCCCGTGGCGGAGGTCAGCGCCTGAACGGTGAAGATGTAGAGCTTTGTGATCGTCGGGTCGTCGATCGCGGTTCTGGTGGCCGGCGTGTTGAAGTTGTCGGCCGTGATGACGTACGGGTTGGACCGGAGCATGCGCCGCAGCGACTTCGGATTGCCGGCAGTGAAGTTAAGAACCGACTTGTCTCGGATCGTCCTACCAGGTGCCATCAACAGGAAGTTCCGAGCGGGAGTCTCGGCCCCTGCCAGATACTCCACCAGGCCAGCCATGACGTAGGTCTTGCCGACGCCGGTGGCTGAATCCACGATGCATTCGTACGGTTCGCTCTTCTCCTGCACGTCGTAGTGGTCCGAGGTGCGGAGCAACACCGACTCGATCGCCTTGCGATTCGGTTCACGCAGGGTGAGCCTGTGGGCGACCTGGTCCAGGAGCTCAGGCTGGAACTGCAACACGCCCATCAGGCGGTCTCCCTTTCGATTCCGGCGGCAGCCTCAGCCGAGTCGTCCGCATCTCGTGGCGACGGCACAGAACGACCCGCGCCGAACGGCGACTTGCGTGCTGACTTGCGACGGTAGTTGTCGAGGACCTTATCGGGGATCAGTTCGAGTCGAGAGCCGCTGCGGGCCTCCTTCAGGGCTTGGGCCGCATCGTCCTGGATCTGGGTCGCCCACACCTCGACCATCTCGCCCTCAGAGAGGCGGTCGACGATGGAGGCGACTGTTCCCGCGCCGACCATGCCGTCGATGACGACGTACCTGACGCGGCCCTGCTTGCCGGCGAAGATCCCGTCCGGCTCGTAGGGGACTGACAACTGGGCGCACATGACTTCCGCCAGGGCGCCCTGTGCGGCCCAGTCGGCCAGGAGGACCATCCCCGCCATCTCCACGAACATGGACTCACCGACCTGAAGGTGGGTGAAGCTGCCACCTCCGTGCCAGTTGACCGTCGTGGCGTCCTTGGTCTTGGTGGCTGCCTTGAGGGCCTTGATCGTGGCGGCGTCGAGACCCGTGTCGATGGCCTTGGTCACCTTGGTGAGGAGCCGGTTGAATTCCTGGGCCTCCTCAGGGTTCATCCCGTTGGGCAGGCCGCGCTCCTCGTCCTCACCGTCATCAACGGCCGAAATCCGCTCGGTGACAGTGGTGACGCCGCCGGGGTCCTGTCCATTGACGACCTTGGTGAGCCGGGGCAGCGTGTATCGGGCCACGGTTTCAGGCAGGAGCTCGCTGGTGACCCAGCGACGCCCCATCTTGTGGGCGACGGCTGCGGTGGTGCCCGATCCGGCGAAGCAGTCCAGGACGATGTCGCCGGGATTCGATGCGATGTGGATGACGCGCGCCAGAAGGCGTTCCGGTTTCGGCGTCGCAAACGGATGCTCGTCGGGGAAGAGAGCCTTGATCTCGATCTTCCCGCGAAGGCTCCCTCCTACCTCGCTTCCCAGCCAGAGCGTCTCAGGTACCCGGCCGTTGTCCTCCAGGTGCTTCTTGCGCTGGATCCGTTCCCGGAGCCCGAGCATGACGATGTCCGGCCAGTGGCCGGCGTCGTAGCGCGCGCGGGCGTGCTTGGCGGCCTCCTCGACGGACACCGAAAGCATGATCGCCGGTACGCCGGCCTTTACCTTCTCCGGTGTCGTGCCGCAGATGCGGGCGCGCTCAGCTTCGTCGCCGATGTCACGCAGCTCGTAGGGCGCATACTCCGACATCTGCTCCAGCATCCACGACTGCGCCTTGCCCCAGCAGCGGCCTGCTGTCGGATACATCAGGCCCCCTGTGACGGGGTGCTGGATGGCGTAAACCATCAGCTGGTGCGTAGCTGCACCCCCTGCGGTTGCATCCCCGTCACGCCAGGGAACAGGATCCCCGTCCCGTGACTGGTACCGGCTTGTGTTCGATGCGGCGAGCCTGGGCATCTTGTTTGGCACCCAGGACTCGGACTTCCGGTATACCAGGATCGTGTCCTGGGAGGTCGAGAGCAGCTTGGAGTCGTTCCGGGGCGAGTCCGCCTTCTGCCAGGCGACCTCGGCGACGAAGTTGTTCTCCCCGAGCTCCTCGTCGAGGACGACGCGGCATCGGTGCGACTCCATGTGGTCGAGGTGCACCCATACGGAGGCGTCGTCCGCGAGCAGCGGCCTGATCTGGCGGATCCTGTCCCGAAGGAGGGTGAGCCAGATCGAGTGCGTGATGTTGTCCTCGTACTGCGTGAACGCCTGGCCGGTGTTGAAAGGCGGGTCGATGTAGACCAGCTTGACCTTCCCGGCGTACTTCTCGGAGTAGGCCGGGATCTTGGCCAGCGCGTCCAGCGCGTGCATCGCGTCGCCGGTGATCAAGAGGTTGTCGGTGGTCGGCTGAGGCAGTTCCGCCGGGCGGCTCGCAGGTGTCGGCGCTTCGACTCGGCCGGCCTCGTGGAGGAGGCGAACCTCGGAGACCCGGTAGTCCGTCGGGTCGACGAAGGTGTAGTCGTACTTTCCGTCCCCGGTCGACAGGAGCGTCTTGTCCTTGTCGGTCCAGGTCAGTTCGAGACGGCCCTGGTGTCGGGGCGTCGAGTTCGAGGCCATGCGGCGATCCCTTGCGCTGTGGAGATGACGTTGTCCATCTTGTCGGAGTCCCGACGAAAGCGACGGCGAACCACGACACTGACCAGGCACTACGTGCCTGCCTTGCAGGCGCTCCTCCCGGATAGCCATGGTGAAACGCCAAGCCGGCTGCCCGCCGATGGCGGGGCAACTGCAACCAAAACTGCAACCACGGAACGACGAAGGCCCCGGCCGCTGAGCGGTCGGGGCCTTCGTTTGCCCTGCTGGGCGGGTGCGGAGGATACGAGATTCGAACTCGTGAGGGGTTGCCCCCAACACGCTTTCCAAGCGTGCGCCCTAGGCCTCTAGGCGAATCCTCCGCGGCAAACATTACATGACGTCGGAGAGTGCTCGCGAACTCGTTCTCGGGGCCCCGGATCAGGTAACCTGTGGCACAGCCCCTCACGCGGCGCTATCTGACTGAACTCCCCCAGGGCCGGAAGGCAGCAAGGGTAGGTCGGCTCTGGCGGGTGCGTGGGGGGCGTCTCTTTTGCGGGCGGTCCGGTTGTCGGTGGGCGCCTATAACCTCGTATGCGTGTCGTCTCTCGCGCTCTACCGCCGTTACCGCCCGGAGTCCTTTGCCGAGGTCATCGGGCAGGGGCATGTCACCGACCCGCTGCAGCAGGCGCTGCGGAACAACCGGGTCAACCACGCGTACCTGTTCAGCGGTCCGCGCGGCTGTGGCAAGACGACCAGCGCCCGCATCCTGGCCCGCTGCCTGAACTGCGAGCAGGGCCCCACGCCGACGCCGTGCGGCGAGTGCCAGTCCTGCCGCGACCTGGCGAGGAACGGGCCGGGTTCGATCGACGTCATCGAGATCGACGCCGCCTCGCACGGTGGTGTGGACGACGCCCGTGACCTGCGGGAGAAGGCGTTCTTCGGGCCTGCCCACAGCCGGTACAAGATCTACATCATCGACGAGGCCCACATGGTCTCCCCGCAGGGCTTCAACGCCCTGCTGAAGGTCGTCGAGGAGCCCCCGGAGCACCTGAAGTTCATCTTCGCGACCACCGAGCCAGAGAAGGTCATCGGGACCATCCGGTCGCGGACCCACCACTATCCCTTCCGCCTCGTGCCGCCCGGCACCCTGCGCGACTATCTCGCCGAGGTGTGCGGCAGGGAGGACATCCCCGTCGAGGACGGCGTGCTGCCGCTGGTGGTGCGGGCGGGTGCCGGCTCCGTGCGTGACTCCATGTCCGTCATGGACCAGCTGCTCGCGGGCGCCGGGCCCGACGGTGTGACGTACGACATGACGACCGCCCTTCTCGGCTACACGGACGGCTCGCTGCTCGACTCCGTCGTCGAGGCGTTCGCCACGGGAGAGGGCTCGGCCGCCTTCGAGGTCGTGGACCGGGTGATCGAGGGCGGCAACGACCCGCGGCGCTTCGTCACCGACCTGCTGGAGCGGCTCCGCGACCTCGTCATCCTCGCCGCCGTGCCCGACGCGGCGGAGAAGGGGCTCATCGACGCCCCGTCCGACGTCATCGAGCGGATGCAGGCCCAGGCGCGGTCCTTCGGCGCGGCCGAGCTGAGCCGCGCCGCCGACCTCGTCAACGAGGGCCTCACCGAGATGCGCGGCGCCCACTCGCCGCGGCTCCAGCTGGAGTTGATCTGCGCGCGCGTGCTGCTGCCCGCCGCGTACGGCGACGAGCGCTCGGTGATGGCCCGGCTGGACCGGATCGAGCGCGGGGCGCAGTTCTCGGCGGGTGCCGGGGCGCCCGCCATGGGGTACGTGCCCGGGCCCGAGGCGCATGCCGGTGCCGCGGGTGCCGTGAGCCCCGCGGCCGCCGCACCGGTTCCGCCCGGCGGCGGCCCGGCCGCGGCCCGGGCGGCGGTACGGGGGCCGGGCGCCGGTGGCGGCGCCGCGCCTGGGGAAGGTGCACCCTCGGTGCCCGTTTCCGGCCCCGCTCCCACGCCTGCGCCTGCGCCTGCTCCCACACCTGCGCCTACGCCTGCTTCCGCTCCCGGCCCCGGTGCCGCGGCCGGCGGTGGGGGGCAGCCCGGACAGCCCCCGGCGCCGGCCGCGCCCGCCCCGGCCCCGGTCTCGGCGCCCGCGCCCGGCGCCTGGCCCACCGCGGCTCCCGCGGGTGGTGGGCGCCGGCCCGGCGGATGGCCCACGGCCGCCCCGGCGGGCGGCGGACAGCCCCCGGCGCCGGCCGCCCCGGCCCAGGCTCCGCCCGCTTCCGCCCCGGCACCCGCGCATGCCGCCGCCGTGCCGCCCGCTGCCCCGGCGCCGGCCCCGAGCGGCGGGCCCGACCCGCGCTCGCTCTGGCCCAACATCCTGGAGGCGGTCAAGAACCGTCGCCGGTTCACCTGGATCCTGCTCAGCCAGAACGCCCAGGTGACCGGCTTCGACGGCACGACCCTCCAGATCGGTTTCGTCAACGCCGGAGCCCGCGACAACTTCCTGAGCAGCGGCAGCGAGGACGTGCTGCGGCAGGCCCTCGCGGAGCAGTTCAACGTGCAGTGGAAGGTCGACGCGGTCGTCGACCCCTCCGGCGGTTCGGCACCCCCGCCCGCCGGCCCGTCCGGCGGTTACGGCGGCGGTGGCCACGGCGGCGGTTTCGGGGGACCGGCAGGCGGTGCGCCCGCCCACCGACCGGCCGCGCCGGCGCCCCCCGGCCCGCCGTCCCAGGGCGCCGGTCCCTCCCCGGCGTCCCCCGGGCACGGCCCGGCGGCGTCGGCCTCCGCCCCGGCGGCCGCCCCCGATCCCCGGCCCGCGGCCCCCGAGCCGCCGCCCCCGGTCTCCCCGGAGGACGACATCCCGGAGGACGACGACCCCGACCTCGACGAATCGGCCCTCTCCGGCAAGGACCTGCTCGTACGGGAGCTGGGGGCGACGGTGGTGGAGGAGATCGCGCACGAGTAGTCGCCGGGCGCCGCCCCTTGCGCCGCCCGCCACCCCTGCACCACACCGCCGTTGCGCTGCCCGCCACCTCTGCACCACACCGCCGTTGCGCTGCCCGCCACCTCTGCACCGCGCCGCCGTTGCGCTGCCCGCCACCTCTGCACCGCGCCGCCGTTGCGCTGCCCGCCACCTCTGCACCGCGCCGCCGTTGCGCTGCCCGCCACCTCTGC
>NZ_JBIDAN010000003.1:0-84665 GCF_043202495.1 Streptomyces sp. NPDC048185 | reverse complement strand
TCACCGCGCCGCCGTTGCGCTGCCCGCTGCCCGCTGCCCGCTGCCCGCTGCCCGCTGCCCGCTGCCCGCTGCCCGCTGCCCGCTGCCCGCTGCCCGCTGCCCGCTGCCCGCCACCCCTGCACCGGGCGCCGCCCGCGCACGGGGCCGCACGGAGGCGCGGCATTGGAGAAACGCACAAGCCCGCCCCGCCCGCCCCTTAGGAAGCCCGCACAAACCGGCCGGGTCCGTTCCCATTAGGCTGGCCCCCGTGAAGGTCCTTGTCATCGGCGGCGGCGCCCGCGAACACGCCCTGTGCCGTTCCCTGTCCCTCGACCCCGACGTCACCGCGCTGCACTGCGCACCCGGCAACGCCGGTATCGCCGAGGTCGCCGAACTGCACCAGGTCGACGCCCTCGACGGCGCGGCCGTGACGGCACTGGCCACCGGGCTAGGCGCCGACCTGGTCGTGGTCGGGCCCGAGGCGCCCCTCGTCGCCGGGGTCGCCGACGCCGTCCGCGAGGCGGGCATCCCCGTCTTCGGTCCCTCCGGGCAGGCCGCGCAGCTCGAGGGCTCCAAGGCCTTCGCGAAGGACGTGATGGCCGGCGCCGGAGTGCCCACGGCCCGTTCGTACGTCTGCACGACCCCGGCCGAGGTCGACGCGGCCCTCGACGCCTTCGGCGCCCCCTACGTCGTCAAGGACGACGGGCTGGCCGCGGGCAAGGGCGTCGTCGTCACCGACGACGTCGAGGCGGCCCGGGCGCACGCGAACGCCTGCGAGCGCGTGGTCATCGAGGAGTACCTCGACGGCCCCGAGGTGTCCCTCTTCGCCGTCACCGACGGCGAGAACGTGCGCCCGCTCCAGCCCGCCCAGGACTTCAAGCGCGCCCTCGACGGCGACGAGGGACCGAACACCGGCGGTATGGGCGCGTACTCGCCGCTGCCGTGGGCCGACCCCAAGCTCGTCGACGAGGTCGTGGAGAGCGTGCTCCAGCCGACCGTCGACGAGATGCGCCGCCGCGGCACACCCTTCTCCGGCCTGCTGTACGCCGGTCTCGCGATCACCTCGCGCGGCGTCCGCGTGATCGAGTTCAACGCCCGCTTCGGCGACCCCGAGACCCAGGTCGTGCTGGCCCGCCTGCGGACCCCGCTCGCCGGTCTGCTGATGGCCGCCGCCACCGGCAACCTCGCCGACCTCGAGCCCCTGCGCTGGAGCGAGGACGCGGCCGTCACCGTGGTCGTCGCCTCCCACAACTACCCCGGCACCCCGCGCACCGGCGACCCGATCACCGGCCTCGACGAGGTGGCCGCCGAGGACGCCCCGCACGCCTACGTCCTGCACGCCGGCACCCGGCGCGAGGGCGACGCCGTCGTCAGCGCCGGCGGCCGCGTCCTGTCCGTCACGGCCACCGGCGCGCACCTCACCGAGGCCCGCGACCGTGCCTACCGGGCCGTCGCCCGCATCGGCCTCGACGGCTCCCAGCACCGTACGGACATCGCGGCCAAGGCGGCGGCGGACGCGGCGGCCGGAGGCCCGACGGGGGCCTGAGCGCCCCGGAGGCGCGCCCTCCGTACCCGGTCCGACAGGCCCCGGCTCCGTCTCAGGAGCCGGGGCCTGATCCTTGCTGTCCGTCATCCACCTTTCCCCAAAGCCATTCCATCGAGTGACCGATGCGCCATACGGCTGACGGGCGCGGAGGCCCCAACTAGGGTGCCGCGCAAGCGTTCCGGCACTTGGCCCACCGGCATTGCGATGTCAGTGGCGGGTGCCACAGTGGGGGAGTGAGCAAGAGCGGGAGCGCCGTCCCAGGGCAGCGAAGGAGGGGGTGAGGTCCGGTCGTGACCGGTATCGGTGGAGTGGAGATGGGCGCGCGGGCCGCGCGCTCCAGGGCGCTGGCCGTGCTGCGCGTCCGCAGCCGGGCGCTGGCCGTCGCCCTGCTGCCCGCTGCCGTCGCCGTGATCCTGCTCGCGGGCGTCTCCACCGGCCACCTCACGGGCGCGGGCTGGGACGCCGCCCGCTGGACCGTGTCCGCGTGCGCGCTCCTCGTCCTGGCGGCCGCCGCGGGGGTCGCCCTGGTCGTCGCCCGCGCCCGGCCCGCCATGACCCCGACGGTCCCCGTCGCCGAGGAGTCGGCGCCCGACCTCTACCGGATGGTGCGCGACCTGGCCGAGCGGCTCGAGGTGCCCGTCCCCTCCGCGATAGCGCTCACGCCGGACTGCGACAGCTGGCTGGAGGACCGCACCCACCCCGCCCACGGCCCGCCGTCCGCGGAGCGGCCCGACGGCGCGACCGGTCCGGACGGCCCCGGGCACCGCCGCGGCCCCGCCGCGCCCGTCCTCGTCATCGGCTCGCCCTTCTTGTGGTGGATGCGCGTCGGCGAGCTGCGCGCGGTCCTCGCCCCGGTCGTCGCGGGTACGGGACCGTCGGCGCACCCCGACATAGCCGCCGCCCGGCGCTTCATACGGGGCCTGGACGCCGCGGTGGCGGTGGCCTCGACGCGGGACCGCTGCCTGTTGTCCCGTGCGGTCTGCGCCGGGCTCGGACAGGTGTCCCGGCTGCTGCTGCGCGGCTGCCGCGTCCACGCCGCGGAGATGGAGCGGGGGGTCGCGGCGGCGGCCGCCGAGCGTGCACAGGCCGTGGACTACGGGCTGCGGATCGTCGCGCAGGAGCAGGTGGGACTGGCGTACGCGGGCTGGGACCGGCTGCTGACCCGGGTGGCGCTGCCCGCCTGGCGGATGGGCCGCTGGCCCGCCCGGCTGGACGTGGGCGTCGTCGCGGCGCTCACGGAGCTGTCCCGCCGCGACCGGCTGGCCGAGGGTTTCGCCTCGCGCCTGGGCGAGCGTCCCGCCTGTGACCTGCTGGAGGAGCCCGGGCTGATCGACGAGTCGGTCTCCCTGCTCGCCGCGCGCCTCTTCCACGGGGGACCGGCGGAGACCGGCCAGGACTGGGCGCCCGTGGGCTGGGACGAGTATCCGGAGGAGGTCGTCGACCGGACCTGGCGCACGGACGCGGCTCGCCTCCACCGCGTCCTCGACACGCTGGGCGTCCGCCGTACCGCCGAGGTCACCGGTCCGGGCGCCGGCCCCACCCTGGCCCGCGTCCTGGACCACCTCACGGACCGCCCCACGGACCGCCCCACCCCGCCCACCTCCGGCCCACCGCCGGACCACGACGGCACCGACGGCCCCGACCGCCCCGACGAGGACGACGACCTCGCCGACACCACGCCCCGGGGCGCAGCCCTGGCCGCCGGGCTCAGCGCGCAGCTGGCCCGTGAGGAGGCCGGGACCCCGTCGCCCGCGTCCGGGGCGGACACGCAGCGGAGCGGCCCCGACAGCCCACTCTGGGACGACCGCGCGCTGCCCCTCCTCCCCCTCCAGCCCCCGCGCACCGGCCGCGAGGTCCTCACCGACCACATCACGGCGATGGTGTGCTGCGCGGCGATGGACACCGCCGGAGCCGCGCCCGGCCTCGACTGGCTCGACGGCCCGTCGCTGCTGGTCAACGGCGTCCGCGCCGCGGACCTGGCCCCCCGCGTCCGCAGTCTCGTCGAGACCGGTGACCCGGCCCCCCTGCGGGCCTGGCTGACCGAGCTCGGCATACGCGCGGAGAAGCCGGTACGCCTGGTCTGAGGCCGTGGCCCCGTGGAAGCGGACGATTCCATTCCACTTTCGGTCACTTCGCGACGAACAGTGACAGTCCGCGTGCTGGATGTGATGTGCTGGGACCGATCGCGCACATGGCAAGAGCGTTCGTCATACGCACGACCACGGGGGCACGAGGGAGGGGGCAGTCCCATGGGGTCCGAGCACGTCCGCCGTTGGGAGTCGGGTGCACGCGCGCACGCCGTGACGGATCCCTTCGGCCAGGGACCCGTCCCCTGGCTCCGCGGCGGCGAGACCTACTACAGCGACACCGGCCAGGTCGTCCCCTGGTACGTGGACCCGGACCCCGACCTGGACCCGGCCGGACCGCGGACCGGGACAGGCCGCCGTGGGCCCGCGCGCCGCTCCACCACCGGCGGTCCCCGCGCCGCCGACGACGTCCGCCGCCAGATCAAGGGCTTCACCGCCACCGGAGCCGTCGCACCCGGCGAGGCCATCGACTTCCACATCACCGTCGACCCGCCGCAGGAGTTCAGCGTCGACGTCTACCGGATCGGCCACTACGGCGGAGACGGCGCCGCCAAGGTCACCACGAGCCCTCGCCTGTCCGGCATCGTCCAGCCCCCGCCGCTCACCGCCGACCGCACGGTCTCCTGCCACCACTGGTGGCTGTCCTGGCGGCTGCAGATCCCGTCGTACTGGAACATCGGCGCGTACGTGGCCGTCCTCACCACGGCCGACGGCTACCGGTCCCACGTCCCGTTCACGGTCCGCCACGACCACCCGGCCGACCTCCTGCTGATCCTGCCGGACATCACCTGGCAGGCGTACAACCTCTACCCGGAGGACGGCCGCACGGGCGCGAGCCTCTACCACGCCTGGGACGAGGAGGGCCGGCTCCTCGGCGAGGCGGACGCCGCGACGACCGTCTCCTTCGACCGCCCCTACGCGGGCGCCGGCCTGCCCCTGCACGTCGGCCACGCCTACGACTTCATCCGCTTCGCCGAGCGCTACGGCTACGACATCGCCTACGCCGACGCCCGCGACCTGCACTCCGGCCGCGTCGACCCGGCCCGCTACCGGGGCCTGGTCTTCCCGGGCCACGACGAGTACTGGTCCGCGGCCATGCGCCGCACCACCGAGCTGGCCCGCGAGCACGGCACGTCCCTGGTCTTCCTCTCCGCCAACACCATGTACTGGCAGGTGGAGCTGGCCCCGTCCCCCTCCGGCGTCCCCGACCGCCTGCTGACCTGCCGCAAGCGCCAGGGCCCCGGCCGGCCGGCGCTGTGGCGGGAGGTCGACCGTGCCGAGCAGCAGCTCCTCGGCATCCAGTACGCCGGCCGCGTCCCTGAACCGCACCCGATGATCGTCCGCAATGCCGGCCACTGGCTCTGGGAGGCCACCGGCGCCCAGGAGGGCGACGAGATCGAGGACCTGGTCGCGGGCGAGGCCGACCGCTACTTCCCGCGCACCCCGCTCCCCGAACACGACGAGCGCGTGCTGCTCGCCCACTCCCCGTACACCGACGCCCACGGCGCCCGGCGCCACCAGGAGACGTCCCTGTACCGGGCGCCGTCCGGCGCCTGGGTCTTCGCGTCCGGGACGTTCGCCTGGTCCCCGGCCCTGGACCGTCCCGGCCACGTCGACCCGCGTGTGCAGCGGGCCACCGCGAACCTCCTGGACCGCATCTGCAAACGCGACTGAACCCCTCCGCGGCCACCCCGCACGGAGACCGGTCACCGCATACGGGAGAATCGACGTACTTGGACAGAACCACGGGGAGGAACCGTGTCCGGATTCGTCGAAAAGCCCGAGCCGCTCGAGGTTCCGGGCCTGGTGCATCTGCACACCGGCAAGGTGCGCGACCTGTACCAGAACGAGGCGGGCGACCTCGTGATGGTCGCCAGCGACCGCATGTCCGCCTACGACTGGGTGCTGCCCACCGAGATCCCCGACAAGGGCCGGGTGCTCACCCAGCTCTCCCTGTGGTGGTTCGACCAGCTCGCCGACCTGGTCCCGAGCCACGTCCTGAGCACCGCGCTGCCCGAGGGCGCCCCCGCCGACTGGCAGGGCCGCACCCTGGTCTGCAAGTCGCTGCGGATGGTCCCCGTGGAGTGCGTGGCCCGCGGCTACCTCACGGGCTCGGGCCTGGCCGAGTACAACGAGACGCGGACCGTCTGCGGCCTCGCCCTCCCCGAGGGCCTCGTCGACGGCTCCGAGCTGCCCGCCCCGATCTTCACCCCGGCCACCAAGGCCGAGGTCGGCGAGCACGACGAGAACGTCTCCTACGAGGAGGTCGCCCGCCAGGTCGGCGCCGACACCGCGGCCGCCCTGCGCCAGGCCACCCTCGCCGTGTACTCCCGCGCCCGGGACATCGCCCGCGAGCGCGGGATCGTCCTGGCCGACACCAAGTTCGAGTTCGGCTTCGAGGGCGACGAGCTCATCCTCGCCGACGAGGTCCTCACCCCGGACTCCTCCCGCTTCTGGCCCGCCGACCAGTGGCAGCCGGGCCGCGCGCAGGCGTCGTACGACAAGCAGTTCGTGCGGGACTGGCTGACCTCGGCGGAGTCCGGCTGGGACCGCAAGAGCGAGCAGCCCCCGCCGGCGCTGCCGCAGCAGGTCGTGGACGCGACCCGCGCCAAGTACGTCGAGGCCTACGAACGGCTGACGGGCGTGCGCTGGTAGGACGCGCGGACACGAAGAAGCCCCCGGCCTGGACCGGGGGCTTCCTCCTGTGGAGCGAACGACGAGGTTCGAACTCGCGACCTCAACCTTGGCAAGGTTGCGCTCTACCAACTGAGCTACGTTCGCCTGCTCCGCGGGCTTCGCCGTGGTGCGTGAGCCACTATACCCAACCTCGCTCCCGTGCGAGCCGCACCGCCGCGTGCCGGTTCTCCGCGCCGAGCTTCGTGGCGGCCGACGACAGGTAGTTCCGCACGGTCCCCTCGGCGAGCGCGGCCCGCTCGGCGATCTCCGCGACGGGCGCCCCGTCGGCCGCGTGCTCCAGCACCTCGGCCTCCCGCGCGGTCAGCGGCGAGTCCCCGGCGGAGATCGCGTCCGCGGCCAACTCCGGGTCGACGTAACGGTTTCCGGCGTGGACCGTGCGGATCAGCTCGGCGAGCCGCTGGGCGCTGACCGTCTTGGGGACGAATCCGCGCACCCCTGCCGCGAGCGCCCGCTTCAGGTGCCCGGGCCGCCCGTGACTGGTCACGATCAGCACCTTGCAACCGGGCAGCTCGGTGCGCAGCGATGTGGCGACCTTCACACCGTCCGCGCCGGGCATCTGGAGGTCCAGCACGGCCACGTCCGGTGCGTGGGCCCGCGCCATCGCCAGGGCCTCCGGGCCGGTGGCCGCCTCGGCGACCACCACGAGGTCGTCCTCCAGGGAGAGCAGGGCGGCGAGCGCGCCACGGATGAGGTGTTCGTCGTCGGCGAGCAGAACGCGTACGTGGGACGTCACGACGCGGCCTCCAGCACGGTGCCGGCGGCCAGGGGCAGGGGCACCTCGGCCGTGAGCCGGAACACGCCCCTGCCGACGGGACCGGCCTCCAGCGTGCCGTCCACGGCGGACAGCCGCTCCCGCAATCCGGCGAGCCCGGAGCCGTCGGAGGCACCGGCGCCTCCCGGCGCACCGGGGCCACCCGGCGTCTCCGTCGCCCCGTCGTTCTCCACCGTCAGCACCACACGCCCCTCCGACAGCCGCACCACCACGGCACATGTCCCCGCGTCCCCGTGCCGCAGCACGTTCGTGGTCGCCTCCCGCACCACCCAGCCGAGCGCCGACTGCACCCCGGCGGGCAGCCCGGCCGTGTCGCCGCGCACCTCGCAGTCGATCCCGGCCGCCCCCAGCACGCCCCGCGCACCGGCGAGTTCGACCTCCAGGTCGGCCTCCCGGTAGCCGCGGACGACGTCGCGGACCTCCCGCTGCGACTCCTGCGCGATGCGCTGCACCTCGATCATCTGCTCCACCGCCTCCGGCCGTCCGCGCCGGGACAGCTGTACGGCCAGCTCGCTCTTGAGCGCGATCACGGCCAGGTTCCTCCCCATCACGTCGTGCAGGTCACGGCCGAACCGCAGCCTCTCCTCGGCGACGGCGAGCCGGGCCCGGGTCTCCTTGGCCTCGTCGAGCGTGTAGACCGCGTTGAGCAGCCAGACGGAGAAGATCGAGGTGAAGGCGAGGAACCCGCCGCCCACCAGCACGAAGCACGCCACCACGAGCGACGCGAGGCTCGGCATGCCCAGCGGGAAGGACGCGGCCCCGGCACCGAACGCGAAGCCGCCGACGACGGCGACCACCCGGCGCCGGTTGTGCACGCCGAGCGTGATCATGCCGGCGCCGAAGCACAGCACGCCCCCGAAGATCCCCCAGGCCGCGGAGTCCACGCCCGGTCCGCCCGGCCCGCGCTCGGCGAGACCGATCGCGCCGACGGCGATCGCCGCCGTGAGCGCGGCGAGCGCCCACAGCAGCCGGACGGGCTGCGGGCGCCGGCCGCGCGTCCAGTCCAGCGCCCGGGAGGCGACCAGCATGCAGAGCGCGGCGTGCGCGACGACCAGCAGGCACAGCACGGTGGCGAGCCGGGCCCCGATCTGGTGGAAGTTCGGCACCCCGAGCGCGACGACCTCGACGAGCCCGAAGAAGTGGAACGACCACCGGGTGTACGTCTCCACCTTCGCCGGCGTGCTCTTCCTCCGCCACCAGCGCTGCGGCCTGCGCATCTCCCCGCTCACCCCGCTCTCCTCGGCCCCGGTCCGTCCGTCAGCGTCGCGGTTCCCAGCGGAACCACCGGCGTACAGCAAACACCGCGGCCACGGTCCAGGCCAGCGCCGTGGCGAGCGCGCCCAGCGCCTCGAACGCCGACAGGTCGCCCGTCCAGCCGCCGCGCACCAGCGTGACGACGGGCGTCAACGGCAGCAGCTCGCAGACGGAGGCCAGCCGGTCGGGCATCAGCTCCAGCGGGACGACCATGCCGGAGGCGAGCATCGAGACGAGCATCAGCGGCATCGGCGTGACCTGCGCGCTCTCGCCGGTCCGGGTGAAGCCGGCGGTGACCGCCGCGAGGCCGGCGCACATGACGAGGCCCAACAGCACACCGGCGACGGCCAGATGCGGGGCGGGCGGCACGGGCAGGTCGAGCAGGACCGCGCAGCCCACCGTCAGCAGCAGGCACTGCGCCAGTCCGATGACGGTGGCCGGCAGCGCGGCGCCGCCGAGGATCTCGGCGTCCCGCAGCTCGCCGGTGCGCAGCCGCTTGAGGACGAGTTCCTCGCGCCGGACGACGAAGATGCCGACGAGCGCCGAGTAGACGGCGAACAGCAGGGAGAAGCCGATCGCGGCGGGCAGGACGACGGTCCCGACCGTCAGCCCGGCCCCGGCGAGGTCCATCTCCTTGGCCGCCGACCGCACGCTGAGCGGCAGCACCAGCGGCACGAACAGGGCGGCGACGAGCGTGCCCCTGCTCCGTCCGAGCAGGGTCAGCTCGGCGCGGGCGAGCGCGGTCATCCGGCCCAGCGGTGTGGTGCCGGACGTCGTGCCGGTCCGGGCGGCGCGTTCCTCGGTCCCGGTGCCGCTCATGCCGCGTACTCCTTCGTCGCCGTGGTTCCCTCGGCGGCTTCCTTCGCGATCGACAGGAACGCCTCCTCCAGGGACGCGGACCGGACGTCCAGTCCGCGCAGTTCGACACCGGCCCCCTCGGCCCACACCAGCAGCGCGGTGGCCGCCCGCTGGAGCTCCCGGGTACGCAGCCGGACGGTCCGGCCGTCGACCCGGTGCTCGCTCACACCCAGTTCGCCGAGCGGTGGCAGGTCGCCCACGAACCAGCCGTCTGGCAGTTCGAAGGAGATCCGGGAGGGCTGGGACGCGGTCACCTCGGCCGGTGTGCCGGTGGCGGCGATGCGGCCCTCGTGCAGGATCGCGAGCCGGTCGGCGAGGTCCTCGGCCTCCTCCAGGTAGTGCGTGGTCAGCAGCACCGTCGTCCCCGCGTCGCGCAGGGCGCGCACCAACTCCCAGGTGTCGCGGCGGCCTTCGGCGTCCAGCCCGGTCGTGGGCTCGTCGAGGAAGAGCACCTCGGGCTCGCCGAGCAGCGCGAGCGCCAGGTCCAGGCGGCGCCGCTCACCGCCGGAGAGCTGCTTCACGCGGATGCCCCGCTTGTCCGACAGCCCGACCAGCGCCAGCACCTCCGCCTCGGGCCGGGCCCCGCTCACGCAGCCCGCCCACATCCGCGCGGTCTCGGCGACGGTCAGCTCGGACGGGAAGCCGCCCTCCTGGAGCATGACCCCGGTGCGGGGGCGTACGGCGGCCCGCTCGGTGTACGGGTCGTGCCCGAGGACGCGCACCCGGCCGCCGGCCGGCGCGGCGAGGCCCTCGAGGAGCTCGACCGTCGAGGTCTTGCCGGCTCCGTTGGTGCCCAGAAGCGCGAAGATCTCGCCGCGGCGCACGGTGAAGTCGATCCCGCGCACCGCCTCGAACCCGCCCCCGTACACACGCCGCAGGTCGGTGACCTCAATCACGTGTTCGTGTCCGTTTGCTTGCATGCTCCAAGCATCCCGGTACCGCGGGCCGGGCGGCAGTGCGCGCCGTCATCGCTCGGCATGACAAATGTCAGACGGCGGTCCGGTTCCTCGCGCCGTCCGGGGCGCACGAAAAGACCCCGGTCCTCGGAGGACCGGGGTCTGATTCCCGAGCGGACGACGAGGCTCGAACTCGCGACCTCAACCTTGGCAAGGTTGCGCTCTACCAACTGAGCTACGTCCGCATTGCCCCCGACCGGCCTTCACCGATCGGTGCGAGCACCAGCCTACCTGATCCAATCGAGTGGCCGGTACGGCGATGCAGAGCGGGTGACAGGAATTGCACACTGCGCCTTCCCCCTGGAAGGGGGATGTTCTACTACTGAACTACACCCGCATGTTCCGTGAGCTGGGCCTTTCGGCCTCGCCCCTCGGCGTGCTCCAGACTTTAGCTGATCACCCGGGGTGCTGCGCAAGTCGGTTGCCGCGAGGGGCGGCTGAGCGGCCGTCGGCGTCCGGCACGGGGCGGCCGGCCGCCGGACCGCCGGCGCGGCAGCCGGGTGCGACCGCTCACTGAGCCTCGGCGAACGCCTCGTAGACCTTCTTGGGGATCCGGCCCCGCGCGGGCACGTCCATCTTGTTGGCCTGGGCCCAGGCCCGGACGGCCGCGGGGTCGGGGGCGACCTCCGTCTGCCGGTACGCCCGGCCGGACCGCGACCGCTTCCGGCCCGCCGACACGTAGGGCTCGAGAGCCTTGCGCAGTTTCCGGGCATTGGCTTCGTTCAGGTCGATCTCGTACATCCGGCCGTCGACTCCGAAGGCGATCGTCTCCGCCGCTTCCGAGCCGTCGATGTCGTCAAAGAGAGTGACCACGACACGCTGCGCCACGAATATCGGTCCCTTCGTGCGGCACCTCCGCGATGACGTGCCAGGACGCCGCGATGATGCCGACTGTTCGCCTGTAATTGGGCAAAGTATCGGCTAATGACATTTCATTTGTACAGTGCCCGGCATTGCAATGGGAAGACCGACTAAATCTCCCCGCGTGTCTGCCGCGCAATAGGCGTCCATGACGCATCCGGGATCTTTCCCGAAGCTTTTCGTGCGAGCCTGTCCCCGATACCGGATCGTGACTGGGCTCACGTATGTTCCTCCAAGGCTACGCGCGTAGAAATTTTGTACGGGTAGTCTGAAGGAACCTGCTCAGCACCACACACCGGGAGTGCCAGTGGCACGCGTCGTAGTCGACGTCATGCTCAAGCCGGAGATCCTCGACCCCCAGGGCCAGGCGGTGCAGCGCGCACTGCCGCGACTGGGTTTCGAAGGGATCTCGGACGTCCGCCAGGGAAAGCGTTTCGAACTGGAAGTTGACGGGCCGGTCGACGAGGCCGTCCTCGCCCGCATCCATGATCTTGCGGAATCCTTCCTCGCCAACACCGTGATCGAGGACTTCACCGTCAAGGTCGAGTCCGAGGATGTCGTCGCGGAGGCCGTGAAGTGACCGCTCGTATTGGCGTCGTCACTTTCCCCGGCAGCCTCGACGACCGGGACACGCAGCGCGCGATCCGCGTCGCCGGCGCCGAACCGGTGGCGCTCTGGCACAAGGACAAGGACCTCAAGCAGGTCGACGCCGTGGTGCTGTGCGGCGGTTTCTCCTACGGCGACTATCTGCGCGCCGGCGCCATCGCGCGCTTCTCGCCGGTGATGGACACCGTCATCGACCAGGCCAGGGCCGGCCTCCCGGTGCTCGGCATCTGCAACGGCTTCCAGATCCTCACGGAGGCCCACCTGCTGCCCGGCGGGATGCTCGGCAACGACCACCTGCACTTCATCTGCCGCGACCAGAAGCTGCGGGTGGAGAACGCGGACACCTCCTGGACCAGCGACTACAGCGCCGGCCAGGAGATCCACATCCCGCTGAAGAACATGGACGGCCGCTACGTCGCCGACCGGCGGACGCTGGACGAGCTGGAGGCCGAGGGCCGCGTCGCGTTCCGCTACATGGACGTCAACCCGAACGGCTCGCTCAACGACATCGCCGGCATCACCAACGCGGCGGGCAACGTCGTCGGCCTCATGCCGCACCCCGAGCACGCCGTCGAGCCGCTGATCGGCACCGGCCGCACCGACGGCCTCCCGTTCTTCACCTCGATCCTCAAGAAGCTGGTCAACGCATGAGCCGGACGCCTCTGGACACGGTCGAGCACGCGGCCGCGACCCCCGACGTCGAGCTGCCCTGGGCCGAACTGGGCCTGAAGAAGGACGAGTACGAGAGGGTCGTGGAGATCCTCGGCCGCCGGCCCACCGGTGCCGAGCTCGCCATGTACTCGGTGATGTGGTCCGAGCACTGCTCGTACAAGTCCTCCAAGGTGCACCTGCGCCAGTTCGGGGAGAAGGCCCCCCAGAACGACGCGATGCTCGTCGGCATCGGCGAGAACGCCGGTGTCGTCGACGTCGGCCAGGGCTACGCGGTCACCTTCAAGGTCGAGTCGCACAACCACCCGTCCTATGTCGAGCCCTACCAGGGCGCGGCCACGGGTGTCGGCGGCATCGTCCGCGACATCATCGCCATGGGCGCCCGCCCGGTCGCCGTGGTGGACCCCCTGCGCTTCGGTGCCGCGGACCACCCGGACACCAAGCGCGTCCTGCCCGGCGTCGTCGCCGGCATCGGCGGCTACGGCAACTGCCTGGGCCTGCCCAACATCGGCGGCGAGGTCGTCTTCGACGCCTGCTACCAGGGCAACCCGCTGGTCAACGCCGGTGCCATCGGCGTCATGCGGCACGAGGACATCCACCTGGCCAAGGCGTCCGGCGCGGGCAACAAGGTCATCCTGTACGGGGCCCGGACCGGCGGCGACGGCATCGGCGGCGCCTCGATCCTGGCCTCGGAGACCTTCGACGACGCCAAGCCGTCCAAGCGTCCGGCCGTCCAGGTCGGCGACCCGTTCCAGGAGAAGCTCCTCATCGAGTGCACCCTGGAGGCCTTCCGGGAGAAGCTCGTCGTCGGCATCCAGGACCTGGGCGCCGCGGGCCTGTCCTGCGCGACCAGCGAGCTGGCGTCGAACGGCTCGGGCGGCATGCGCGTCACCCTGGACGACGTCCCGCTGCGCGACTCCACGCTCTCGCCCGAGGAGATCCTCATGAGCGAGTCGCAGGAGCGCATGTGCGCCGTCGTCGAGCCCGACAAGGTCGACCGCTTCCTCGAAATCTGCGACAAGTGGGACGTCATCGCCACCGTCATCGGTGAGGTGACCGACGGCGACCGGCTGGAGATCTACTGGCACGGCGGCAAGATCGTCGACGTCGACCCGCGCACGGTCGCCCACGAGGGCCCGACGTACGAGCGCCCCTACGCCCGCCCGGAGTGGCAGGACGCCCTCCAGGCCGACGACGCGGGCAAGCTGCCCCGGCCGCAGTCCGGCGAGGAGCTGAAGGACCAGGTCCTGAAGCTGGTGTCCTCGCCGAACCAGGCGTCCAAGCAGTGGATCACCCAGCAGTACGACCACTTCGTGCAGGGCAACACCGTCCTCGCCCAGCCCGAGGACTCCGGGATGATCCGGGTGGACGAGGAGAGCGGCCTCGGCGTCGCCATCGCCACCGACGGCAACGGCCGGTACGCCAAGCTCGACCCCTACACGGGCGCCCAGCTGGCCCTCGCGGAGGCGTACCGCAACGTCGCCACCACCGGTGCGAAGCCCCTCGCGGTCTCCGACTGCCTGAACTTCGGCTCGCCGGAGGACCCGGCGGTCATGTGGCAGTTCGCGGAGGCCGTGCGCGGTCTGGCCGACGGCTGCCAGCAGCTCGGCACCCCGGTCACGGGCGGCAACGTCTCGCTCTACAACCAGACCGGCGAGGCCGCCATCCACCCGACGCCGGTCGTCGCGGTCCTCGGCGTCATCGACGACGTGGCCCGCCGCACGCCGGTCGCTTTCCAGGAGGACGGCCAGCTGCTCTACCTCCTCGGCGACACGCGTGAGGAGTTCGGCGGTTCGGCCTGGTCCCAGGTGATCCACGACCACCTCGGCGGCCTGCCCCCGAAGGTCGACCTGGAGCGTGAGCGGCTGCTCGCCGAGATCCTGATCTCCGCCTCCCGCGACGGCATGATCGACTCGGCCCACGACCTGTCCGACGGCGGTCTGGTCCAGGCGGTCGTGGAGTCGGCGCTGCTCGGCGGCAAGGGCGCGCGCCTGGTCGTCCCCGACGGCCTGGACGCCTTCACCTTCCTGTTCTCGGAGTCGGCGGGCCGTGCGGTCGTCGCCGTCCCGCGTTCGGAGGAGCTCCGCTTCACCGACATGTGCGGCGCGCGCGGCCTGCCCGTCACCCGCATCGGTGTCGTGGACGGGGACGCGGTGGAGGTCCAGGGCGAGTTCGCCGTGCCCCTGACCGAGCTCCGCGAGGCCCACGAGGGCACCATCCCGGCGCTGCTGGCGTAACCGCCGGCACCACGCGACGCGAGGCCCCGCCCGGATCAGTCCGGGCGGGGCCTCCCGCGCGCGGAGGCGGAGGTCCGGGCACGGACCCGGTATTTCCCGGGAGCGCCGCCGCCCCGGCCACTAGGCTCACCGTCATGCCGCCCGCCACGAAACGCGCCCGCACCTACGACCCCGCCCGCACCCGTGCCGCCGTGTTCGCCCAGTTCGGGCACGTACGGGCGGCCGTGCGCACCCTCACGCCCGAGCAACTGGCGCTGCCGACGCGGCTGGGGGACTGGACCGTACGGGAACTGGTGGCGCACATCGGGATGGCCCTGACCGCCCTGCACCGCGCCGTGGACCGGCCGGCCCCGCCCCGGCAGGACGTCCAGGTCGTCGAGTGGCCCTTCGCCACCGCAGGCAACTCCGCGGCGATCGCCGACTTCACCCGCAGGCTCGCCGCGGACCATCCCGACCCCGATGCCCACCTCGCCCGCATCGAGGAGAGCCTGCGCGCGCTGCTCGCCGAGCACCCCGGCAGCCGGCTCCTGGAGACCAACGCGGGCGCGCTGCCGCTGGACGACTACCTCGTCACCCGCCTCGTCGAACTCGTCGTCCACACCGACGACCTCAACGCCGCCGTGTCCGGCCTCGGCATCCCGTACGACCGGCAGGCCCTGGCCGCCGCGACGCGGCTGCTCGCCGACGCGCTCGCCGTGAAGGCGCCCGGCGGGTCGACGGAGGTGCGGGTGCCGCCGTTCGCCGTCGTGCAGTGCGTCGAGGGCCCCCGGCACACCCGCGGCACCCCGCCCAACGTCGTCGAGACCGACCCGCTGACCTGGGTCCGGCTCGCGACCGGGCGGCTGGCCTGGGCGGACGCCGTGGCGGAGGGCGAGGTCAGCGCGAGCGGCGAGCGGGCCGACCTCTCCGGCCTGCTGCCGCTGCTGAGCTGAGGGGAACCGGACCCTCCGTACGTCCGTCGAATCGGCATGTACAGGCAGAGGAAGCAGCGCAGCATGACCCTGGCCGTGGCGGCCGTCGCCGCGCTCGTCCCGCTCGCGGCGGCCTGCGGCAGCGAGAAGGCCGACGGCGGCAGCGGCTCCGTGGGCGCGGACCGCCCCTTCACCGGCGTCCGGTGGAGCATCGACAGCGTCACCGTCGACGGCACCACCCACCGGGCACCGGACACGGCACGCGTCCGGATCGACGACAGCGGTGAGGCGGCGGGCAGCACCGGCTGCAACACCTTCAGCGCCCGCGCCGACGTCGACGGCGAGCGCGTCCGGCTGAGCGACGCCGCGTTCACCGAGAAGGCCTGCGAGAAGACGCCCTTGGAGTTCGAGAAATCCCTCGGCCGCGTCCTCACCGACGGCACCCTCACCGCCGACCCGGCGAGCGACCGCCTGACCCTCACCACCTCGGCCGGCGACACCGTACGGCTGAGCAGGCCCGCGAACGCGTCCCTGTACGGGACGGAGTGGACCGTCACGGCTCCCGGCGGGCAGGGCCGCGCCCACCTCACCTTCGACAAGGAGGCGGGCGCCGTCTCCGGCCGCCTGCCCTGCAACCACGTCGACGCCAGGGCCACCGTCCGCGACGGACATATCACCCTGGGCGCTCCGGCCACCACCCGAATGATGTGCGAAGGCTCACTCATGAACGCCGAGAAGCGGATGCTCCGCTTCTTCGAAGGCCGGGTCGACTACCGGATCGATCACGAAACCCTGACGCTGACCAGCGAAGACGGCACCGTCGTCCGAGCGGTGGCCGACGAGTGATCCGCAGGTGAGCCGGGATCCCCAATTCGGACCAGTGGTCGATCTCGCCTACACTCGAGAACGTGCCACGTGGTGACGGTCGACTCAATCACGATCTACTTCCCGGCGAGAAGGGCCCCCAGGACGCTTGTGGCGTCTTCGGTGTCTGGGCCCCGGGCGAAGAGGTCGCAAAGCTCACGTACTTCGGGCTCTACGCCCTCCAGCATCGGGGCCAGGAATCCGCGGGAATCGCGGTCAGCAACGGCTCCCAGATCCTCGTTTTCAAGGACATGGGCCTGGTGTCCCAGGTCTTCGACGAGACCTCGCTCGGTTCGCTCCAGGGTCACATCGCGGTCGGTCACGCCCGCTACTCGACCACCGGCGCGTCCGTGTGGGAGAACGCCCAGCCAACCTTCCGGGCCACCGCGCAGGGCTCCATCGCGCTCGGCCACAACGGCAACCTCGTCAACACCGCCAAGCTTGCCGAGATGGTCGCCGACCTGCCCAAGCAGGAGGGCCGCTCCACTCGCGTCGCGGCGACCAACGACACCGACCTGCTGACCGCGCTCCTCGCGGCCCAGGTCGACGAGGACGGCAAGCCGCTGACCGTCGAGGAGGCCGCTCACACGGTCCTTCCGCAGGTCATGGGCGCCTTCAGCCTCGTCTTCATGGACGAGCACACCCTGTACGCCGCCCGTGACCCGCAGGGCATCCGCCCGCTGGTCCTCGGCCGCCTGGAGCGCGGCTGGGTCGTCGCCTCGGAGTCCGCCGCCCTCGACATCTGCGGTGCCTCGTACGTCCGCGAGATCGAGCCGGGCGAGTTCGTCGCCATCGACGAGAACGGTCTGCGCACGTCGCGATTCGCAGAAGCGAAGCCCAAGGGCTGTGTCTTCGAGTACGTGTACCTGGCCCGCCCGGACACCGACATCGCCGGCCGCAACGTCTACCTCTCGCGCGTCGAGATGGGCCGCAAGCTGGCCAAGGAGGCGCCCGCCGAGGCCGACCTCGTCATAGCGACCCCGGAGTCCGGCACCCCCGCCGCGATCGGGTACGCCGAGGCCTCCGGCATCCCCTTCGGCAACGGCCTGGTGAAGAACGCCTATGTGGGCCGCACCTTCATCCAGCCCTCGCAGACCATCCGCCAGCTCGGCATCCGGCTGAAGCTGAACCCCTTGAAGGAAGTCATCAAGGGCAAGCGGCTGGTCGTCGTGGACGACTCCATCGTCCGCGGCAACACGCAGCGGGCCCTGGTCCGCATGCTCCGCGAGGCCGGCGCCGCCGAGGTCCACATCCGGATCTCCTCCCCGCCCGTGAAGTGGCCCTGCTTCTTCGGCATCGACTTCGCGACCCGCGCCGAGCTCATCGCCAACGGCATGAGCATCGACGAGATCGGCACCTCGCTCGGCGCCGACTCCCTGGCGTACATCTCCATCGACGGCATGATCGATGCGACCACCATCGCCAAGCCGAACCTCTGCCGCGCCTGCTTCGACGGCGAGTACCCGATGGAGCTCCCCGACCCCGAGCTGCTCGGCAAGCAGCTCCTGGAGACCGAGCTGGCCGCCGGGCCCGCCGGAACGGCCGCCGCCGACGCCATCCGTCGCCCGTAGCCGTCCGTCCGCAATACCTGCCGTACGACACAAAGGTTCTCATCGTCATGCCTGACACAACTGGTGCCAGCTACGCAGCCGCGGGCGTCGACATCGAGGCGGGCGACCGCGCCGTCGAGCTCATGAAGGAATGGGTCAAGAAGACGCAGCGCCCCGAGGTCCTCGGCGGCCTCGGCGGCTTCGCCGGTCTCTTCGACGCCTCCGCCCTCAAGAACTACGACCGTCCCCTGCTGGCCTCGGCCACGGACGGTGTCGGCACCAAGGTCGACATCGCCCGGCAGCTGGGCGTCTACGACACCATCGGCCACGACCTGGTCGCCATGGTCATGGACGACATCGTGGTGTGCGGTGCCGAGCCGCTGTTCATGACCGACTACATCTGCGTCGGCAAGGTCCACCCCGAGCGCGTCGCCGCCATCGTCAAGGGCATCGCCGAGGGCTGTGTGCTGGCCGGCTGCGCCCTGGTGGGCGGTGAGACGGCCGAACACCCCGGTCTGCTCGGTGCGGACGACTTCGACGTCGCCGGCGCCGGTACGGGCGTCGTGGAGGCCGACCGGCTGCTCGGCCCGGACCGCATCCGCAAGGGTGACGCGGTCGTCGCCATGGCCGCCTCCGGCCTTCACTCGAACGGGTACTCACTCGTCCGCCACGTGCTGCTGAACGAGGCCGGTCTGGCCCTGGACGCACCCGTGGACGACCTCGGCCGCACCCTCGGCGAGGAGCTGCTCGAGCCGACGAAGATCTACTCGCTGGACTGCCTGGCCCTGATGCGCACCACCGAGGTGCACGCCTTCAGCCACGTCACCGGCGGCGGCCTCGCGGCCAACCTGGCCCGCGTGATCCCCGACGGCCTGCACGCGACCGTCGACCGCTCCACCTGGACGCCGGCCCCCGTCTTCGACCTCGTGGGGCGGACGGGTCAGGTCGAGCGCCTGGAGCTGGAGAAGACCCTGAACATGGGCGTCGGCATGATCGCCGTGGTGCCCCAGGAATCCGCCGACGTGGCCCTGGCGACCCTCGCCGACCGCGGCGTCGACGCCTGGGTGGCCGGCGAGATCACCGACCGCGGCGACCACGCGACGGGCGCCACCATGACCGGCGACTACGCCCGCTGAGCCGAGCCCGGCGCGGCGGCGCGGGGTAGCACAGAACCCGGTCGGTGACGGAAGCCACCGACCGGGTGAGTGTTCAGTGCAGGGTCAAGCGCCGCGACGATGCTGCGGGGACTGGCCGTCCTCGTCCTCGTCGTCCTCGTAGAGGTCGGCGTACTTTGCGTACAGCTCGTCGTCCTGCTCATCGTCCTCGAACCGCTCGCCGTTAGGCGGTTGCGGACTCGACGTCGATGCGCCCAGCTCCTCGGCCAGGCGGGAGAGATCAGTCCCACCGCTGTTGTACTTCAGCTGGCGGGCGACCTTCGTCTGCTTGGCCTTGGCCCGGCCGCGCCCCATGGCTCGACCCCCTCAACGACGGGGCTCGACGGCCCCAGAGTCTTGACACGCGTTCATGGTCCGGAACGGGCTCTCCGTGGAGAGACCGGTCCGTAGGGCTTCCACGGTACCTGAGCCCACGCCCATACGGTACGTCGCCCGCAGGACGTGGCTACGCCCAGGACCTTCGAGGCGCCCTGTCCTCGCTGGTCAAAGGCGATTTTAACCACCTTTCGACGGTCGACCCGCCGGGAGAAGTGAGAGTTCTCTCCAACTGCCCGCCGGCGGGTACCGCTCAAACCTTCGAAGACCGCCCCCGGATCACCCTCCGGAGCGCCGCTCCGGTCAGCGTCGCGCGCGTGCCTCCGACATCCGCTGCTCGGCGATCCGGTCGGCCGCCGCGGCCGGCGGAATACCGTCCTCCTTCGCACGTGCGAAGATGGCCAGCGTCGTGTCGTAGATCTTCGCGGCCTTGCCCTTGCACCGCTCGAAGTCGAAGCCGTGCAGCTCGTCGGCGACCTGGATGACACCGCCGGCGTTCACCACGTAGTCGGGCGCGTAGAGGATCCCTCGGTCGGCCAGGTCCTTCTCGACGCCCGGGTGGGCGAGCTGGTTGTTGGCCGCGCCGCACACCACCTTCGCGGTCAGCACCGGCACCGTGTCGTCGTTCAGGGCGCCGCCGAGCGCGCAGGGGGCGTAGATGTCCAGGTTCTCGATCCGGATCAGCGCGTCCGTGTCGGCGACGGCGATCACCGACGGGTGCCGCTCGGTGAGGTCCCGCACGACGTCCTTGCGCACGTCCGTGACGACCACGTGCGCGCCCTCGGCGAGCAGGTGCTCGACCAGGTGGTGACCGACCTTGCCGACGCCGGCGATGCCGACCGTGCGGTCGCGCAGCGTCGGGTCGCCCCACAGGTGCTGGGCGGCGGCCCGCATGCCCTGGTAGACGCCGAAGGAGGTGAGCACGGACGAGTCGCCCGCGCCGCCGTTCTCGGGGGAGCGCCCGGTCGTCCACTGGCACTCGCGCGCCACGACGTCCATGTCGGCCACGTAGGTGCCGACGTCGCAGGCGGTGACGTAGCGGCCGCCGAGCGAGGCGACGAACCGGCCGTAGGCGAGCAGCAGCTCGTCGCTCTTGATCTGCTCCGGGTCGCCGATGATCACGGCCTTGCCGCCGCCGTGGTCGAGACCGGCCATGGCATTCTTGTACGACATTCCGCGCGCGAGGTTCAGCGCGTCGGCGACGGCCTCCGCCTCGCTCGCGTACGGGTAGAAGCGCGTACCGCCGAGCGCGGGGCCCAGGGCGGTGGAGTGGAGGGCGATGACGGCCTTGAGGCCGCTGGCACGGTCCTGGCAGAGCACGACTTGCTCATGACCCCCCTGCTCCGAGTGGAACAGGGTGTGCAGTACATCAGCAGGTGCGCCGGTTACGTCGGTCACTGTGGTGACTCCTGTGTAGGTGCGGCGGGTGGAGACGGTCCCCGTGCGGGTGGCGGGGACTGTGGCACGAGATTAGAGCCTGGCGGTGCCCACCCGCCGCACAGTGCCGAGGATCACCTCCGCAAGGAGTACAGGCGTGCGACGATTTGCAGAGATTCCCGCGCGTTTGTGATCGGTTCCGCCAGGTTTTCGAGGCGGTGCGCGGGGGAGGGAGCAGGCGTGCCCAAGGTGTCCTCGGTGATCGTCCCCTACGCGGCCTACCTGCGCGTGTACGAGCCGCTGGCCGCCTTCCCCGAGCCGGAGCGCGGCCACTGGACCCGCTACGCCCGCCGCACCGACCTGCCCTCCTACCAGGACGAGCTGCGCCGCTCCCTGGCCGACCTGCTGCCCACCCCGCCGGTGCCGGTACCGGTGCACGAGAGCGGCGACGCCTTCGTGACCGAGGTCGACGGCGTCGTCTGCGTGTGCCCCTGGCGGACCCGGCTGCGTGGCTGGCAGGCCCTCGGAGAGCTGGCCGAGGACTTTCCCGAGCCCGTCCTGGACGCCCTGCTCCCTCCGGTCGTACGCCGCCAGACCGCCCAGGACTACGAACGCTGGCTGGAGGACAACCCCGACGCCCGCCCCTGGATCCGCACGGCCACCTGGCAGGTGCCGATCAACTGGTTCGTGCTGGTCGCCGACGAGGAGCGGGAGTACGACAAGGGCGGCGACGACGCCGGGGCGGTGGCGCCGGTGCTGCGCTACCGGACGCCGATGGTGCAGGCGCGGCGGAGGGTGGCCCGCGGGCTGCGGGCGCTGAGGGAGGCCGTGGACGAGGGGCCGCTGATCGACGGCCTGGTGGACGTGGGGCGCTGGCTCGAGGAGTTCCACCCGCGGTCCCTGGTGGAGCTGGACTACGGCGGTCTGGTGCACGCCCTGCCGGCCGGGGAGCTGGAGGACGACCACTCGGCGGCGGACGTGGCCGAGGGCATCGAGGCGCTGCGCCGGGGGGACGGCACGGCGGCGGGCGCCGCGTACGGGCGGCTCGTGGAGCGGTGGCGTTCGGTGCGGGACCGGCGGTCGGCGAACTGACGTTTGACGTACCGCCCGATTTGGGGTTTCGTCTCTCGCTCCGACGTATGTTCGGTGTGACCTGATGCGGCGTCACCAGGGGACGGAAGTCCCGATCCGGGCGTATGCGTCAAGCGTGACGGACCGCACGTACGCCACTCTTGCGCCGCTTCCCCCTCCTCATGCCAAAATAGGACAAGGAGTCCGGGGAGGGCTCCATCCGTCCTGCTGTGGTGCACTGTGGGCGGAATCTCAGCATTGCACGCTTTGGGGGGTCTGGTGACTCCTGATCGCCCTGTGACTGATCGTCACAGTGGCGTGACTGTCCGCTATGGCATGGTCCATCGGCATCCGTCGCTGATGAACACCTGGGAGGGCAATTCCATCGGTTTGGCCGACGCGGCTGGACAGATGGTGTAGTTGTAGTGCCGAGGACAAGCCGTTCGTCCTATAACCGACTCGACTCGCGTCCGCCATTTCGGGCAACGCGGGTCAAGGTGCAGAATTTAGAGGAAAGAACCGAGAAGGTTCGGTTCTCCCGAGGAGGCCGCTCATGACCGCTCGCACCCCTGATGCCGAGCCGCTGCTGACCCCGGCTGAGGTCGCCACCATGTTCCGCGTCGACCCGAAGACGGTCACGCGCTGGGCGAAGGCCGGCAAGCTCACGTCGATCCGCACGCTCGGCGGGCATCGCCGCTACCGCGAGGCCGAGGTCCGCGCTCTGCTCGCGGGCATTCCGCAGCAGCGCAGCGAGGCCTGAACAACCGCATAACCGGGCAGAACGGCAGGTCCCCCAACCTGCCGAAGCGCCTGCAACCACAGCTCCAACCGACGCGGGTCCTGCCCCAACAGGCCCCACGCCCAGACCGTTCGACCATGTCGGACGACCGGCCGGGTACGTCGTGGATCGCGCTGGACTCCGCCGGGTCCAGCGCGATTTTTTTGTGCCCGCCGGCGGTCCGCCGGGAGCGGCCTTGTCGGAGTCTGGGGGAGGCTGTCGGGTCGACTGTGAGCGGGCCTGGGGGAAGGTGTGGAAGCGCCCTGCGGGAGAGTGCAATGGCACATATCAAATCGAGGAGTTGTAGGAGGGGCGTAAGTGCCACCGTTTCAAAAACTCATGCGGTGACACCCGTCACACATGCTGGCGCTTGTTGGCTCTGGCATATGTGCGCTAGAGGAGCCGTCGGTTCCATCGGCCCGGCGTGGCACGGGCGTTGGGGCCGGAGGTGCGTCACGTGGTGGTGGCGCCGTCCTCCTCGACGGCGTCTTGACGGCCTGTCGGTGACGATGGCGGCGGGGGCGGTGCCTGGGCCGGCGGGGCGGCGGAGTCCCACGCCAGGCGCAGCAGCCGGTGGCAGATCGGGCAGTGGCTCGTCAGGTGGCGGTACGACGACGCGGCCGACAGGTGCGCGCGGAGCAGCGCCCGCGTCTCGTGCCTGACCGATGCCGCCATACGCCACCTCCAGGGACCGCACGGAGAACGCGCCCTGCCTTTGGAGTACCGAGCGAATGCGACGCCGTCAAGGCCGCGAGAGAGGCGCTGAGCGCTTCCGGGCGCCCGGGAGCCCCAGACCTGCGGACGGCACGCGGAAGGGCGGCTGCGCCGCGGGGGCGACCGCCGCCTCGACGGCGTGGGACGACACGCGGAAGGCCCGCACCGATCGGTGCGGGCCTTCTCTGCTGCGGTCCTGACGGGCTTTGCTGTGCCGACTGCGGCTGCGCCGCGGGCGCGGCCTCCGCGTCGACCGGGTGTCGGTGGGTTGAGGGTGTGGGCCGGTACGCGGAAGGCCCGCACCGGTGGGCGCGGGCCTTCTCTTGTTGCGGTCCTGACGGGATTTGAACCCGCGGCCTCCACCTTGACAGGGTGGCGAGCACTCCAAACTGCTCCACAGGACCAGGTTTTGCGGCGCTTTTGCTGCGTTGCGCTGCGAGAAGAGACTCTACAGGAGGGTGGGCCCAGGGTCGAACTCACCCTCCGTGCAGACCTCGTCACCACATCGTCGTCACGGCGCCAGCGCGTCGATCGCCTTCACGATCCGCTTGTCGGAGATCGGGTACGCCGTCCCCAGCGCGTGGGCGAAGTAGCTGACCCGGAGTTCCTCGATCATCCAGCGGACGTCCAGGACCTGCCGCGGGACCGGCCGCCCCCGGGGCATCTGCTCCAGCAGCCACGCGTACTCGTCCCGCATCTCGTGGACCTTCTCCATGCGGGTCGTGTCCCGCTGGACGTTGGTCGGCATCTGCTGCAGGCGCCGGTCCGCGGCGACCAGATAGCGCATCAGGTCGGGCAGCCGCCCGATGCCGGCCTCCGTCACGAAGCCGGGCTTCACCAGACCGTCCAGCTGCGTCCGCACGTCCTGGAGGTTCGGCAGCAGCGCGGGGCTCCGCACGCCCTTCAGCCGGCGCTCACAGGCCTGCCAGGCGGCCAGCACCTGCTGCACCTGCCCCACCGTGCGGACGGTCGTGTCGACGATCTCCGCGCGGACCTTGTCGTAGAGCTTCCGGTACGACTCCTCGTCCCACGCCGGCCCGCCGAAGTCCGCGATCAGCCGGTCCGCCGCCGCCGTCGCGCAGTCGTCGAACAGGGCCTGGATCGAACCGTGCGGGTTCGCGGACAGGCCCAGCTTCTGCTGGTTGGTCAGCTTCTCGGACGCGAACTTCGCCGGGTTGACCGGGATGTTGCGCAGGATCAGCCGGCGCGTGCCCTTCCACATCGCCTGTGCCTGCTCGGCCTCGGTGTCGAAGAGGCGCACGGACACCGTGTCCCCGTCGTCGACCAGCGCCGGGTAGGCCTTCACCGGCTGACCGGCCCGGCGCGTCTCGAAGACCCGGGACAGCGTGCCGATCGTCCAGTCCGTCAGGCCCGCGCGCTCCAGCGACTCGCCGCCGCTGCGCTCGGCCGTCGCCGCAGCGGCCTGCGACAGCGCCTTGCGGGCCTTAGGCTTCAGCCGGAGCTGCAGGGACTCCAGGTCCTTGTCCTCGGCCAGCTTGCGGCGCCGCTCGTCGACGATCCGGAACGTGATCTTCAAATGGTCGGGGACCTTGCCCCAGTCGAAGTCCTCCGCGTCGAACGGCACTCCCACCATGCGCTTCAGCTCCCGCGCCATGGTCACCGTCAGCGGCTCCTGCAGGGGCACGGCCCGCTCCAGGAAGGCCTGCGCGTAGTTCGGCGCCGGCACGTAGTTGCGGCGGATCGGCTTGGGCAGGGACCGGATCAGCTCCGTGACGACCTGTTCCCTCAGACCCGGGATCTGCCAGTCGAAGCCCTCGTCCGTGACCTGGTTGAGCACCTGGAGCGGAATGTGCACGGTCACGCCGTCCGCGTCCGCCCCCGGCTCGAACTGGTAGGTCACACGGAACTTCAGCGGCCCCTGACGCCAGGAGTCCGGATAGTCGTCCTTGGTGACCGCCCCCGCCTTCTCGTTGATGAGCATCTCGCGCTCGAAGTCGAGGAAGTCGGGCTGCTCGTGCCGCTTGTGCTTCCACCACGAGTCGAAGTGCGCACCGGAGACGACGTGTTCGGGCACCCGCTGGTCGTAGAAGTCGAACAGCGTCTCGTCGTCGACCAGGATGTCCCGGCGCCGCGCACGGTGCTCCAGCTCCTCGACCTCGGTCAGCAGCTTGCGGTTGTCCGCGAAGAACTTGTGGTGCGTGCGCCAGTCGCCCTCCACCAGGGCGTTGCGGATGAACAGCTCACGGCTGACCTCCGGGTCGATCCGGCCGTAGTTCACCTTGCGCTGCGCCACGATCGGCACGCCGTACAGCGTCACCTTCTCGTACGCCATGACCGCCGCCTGGTCCTTCTCCCAGTGCGGCTCGCTGTAGGTGCGCTTGAGGAGGTGCCCGGCGAGCGGCTCCACCCACTCGGGCTCGATCTTCGCGTTGACGCGGGCCCACAGCCGGGAGGTCTCCACCAGCTCCGCGGACATCACGAACCGCGGCGGCTTCTTGAACAGTGCCGAGCCGGGGAAGATCGCGAACTTGGCGTTGCGGGCGCCCAGGTACTCGTTCTTCGCCGTGCTCCTGCCGCCCTCCCCTCCGGTCTCCTTCACGTCCTTCATGCCGACGTGGGAGAGCAGTCCCGCCAGCAGCGAGACGTGGACGCGGTCCTCGGGGGCGTCCTGGTCGTTGAGGTGGATGCCCATCTGCTTGGCGACCGTGCGCAGCTGGGTGTAGATGTCCTGCCACTCGCGGATCCGCAGGAAGTTGAGGTACTCCTGCTTGCACATCCGGCGGAAGGACGACGAGCCGCGCTCCTTCTGCTGCTCGCGCACGTACCGCCAGAGATTGAGGAACGCGAGGAAGTCGCTGGTCTCGTCCTTGAAGCGGGCGTGCTGCTGGTCGGCCTGCGCCTGCTTCTCGGAGGGCCGCTCCCTCGGGTCCTGGATGGACAGGGCCGCCGCTATGACCATGACCTCGCGGACACAGCCGTTCTTGTCGGCCTCCAGCACCATCCGGGCCAGGCGCGGGTCGACGGGCAGCTGCGCCAGCTTGCGGCCGGTGTCGGTCAGCCGCTTGCGTACGTCCTTCTGCGCCGGGTCGAGCGCGCCCAGTTCCTGGAGGAGCTGCACGCCGTCGCGGATGTTGCGGTGGTCCGGCGGGTCGATGAACGGGAACTTCTCGATGTCGCCGAGGCCGGCCGCGGTCATCTGCAGGATGACGGAGGCGAGGTTCGTCCGGAGGATCTCCGCGTCCGTGAACTCCGGGCGCGCGTCGAAGTCGTCCTCGGAGTACAACCGGATGCAGATGCCGTCGGAGGTACGGCCGCAGCGGCCCTTGCGCTGGTTGGCGCTGGCCTGCGAGATCGGCTCGATGGGCAGCCGCTGCACCTTGGTGCGGTGGCTGTAGCGGGAGATGCGGGCGAAGCCGGGGTCGATGACGTACTTGATGCCCGGCACCGTCAGCGAGGTCTCGGCGACGTTCGTGGCCAGGACGATCCTGCGCCCGGTGTGCTGCTGGAACACCCGGTGCTGCTCGGCGTGCGACAGCCGGGCGTAGAGCGGCAGCACTTCCGTGAACCGGTACTTCTTCTTCTCCAGCGCGTCGGCCGTGTCCCGGATCTCCCGCTCGCCGGAGAGGAAGACGAGGATGTCGCCCTTCCCCTCGCCCATCAGCTCCTCGACGGCGTCGGTGATCGCGGTGATCTGGTCCCGGTCGGCGTCGTCGCCGTCCTCCTCGAGGAGCGGGCGGTACCGCACCTCCACCGGGTACGTACGGCCGCTGACCTCGATGATCGGCGCGTCACCGAAGTGCCGGGAGAAGCGCTCGGGGTCGATCGTCGCCGAGGTGATGACGACCTTCAGGTCCGGCCGCTTCGGCAGCAGCTGGGCGAGGTACCCCAGCAGGAAGTCGATGTTGAGGGACCGCTCGTGGGCCTCGTCGATGATGATCGTGTCGTAGGCGCGCAGCTCGCGGTCGGTCTGGATCTCGGCGAGCAGGATGCCGTCCGTCATCAGCTTGATGAACGTGGCGTCCGGATTCACCTGGTCGGTGAACCTGACCTTCCAGCCGACGGCCTCGCCGAGGGGCGTGTCCAGCTCGTCCGCCACCCGCTCGGCGACGGTGCGCGCGGCGATCCGGCGGGGCTGCGTGTGCCCGATCATGCCGCGGACGCCCCGGCCGAGCTCGACACAGATCTTCGGGATCTGCGTGGTCTTTCCGGAGCCGGTCTCACCGGCGACGATGACGACCTGGTGATCACGGATGGCCTCCGCGATCACGTCCTTCTTCTGGCTGACCGGAAGCTGCTCCGGGTAGCTCACGGCGGGCACACGGGCCCGGCGCTCGCCGATGCGCTGTTCGGCCTTGGCCACCTCCGCCTCGATCTCGGCGAGAACGGCGGCACGGGCCTCCGGTTTACGGATCTTCCGCGCGCCCTCGAGCCTCCGGCCGAGCCGATGCGCGTCACGCAGGGACAGCTCGGTCAGACGGGGAGCGAGGGCGCCGAGGGCGGGGGCGGGGTGCGTAGACATACGGGTTCCAGGATCGCATCCCCGCGAAATTCCTGGCGAGCGCTTTTGCCCCGGGGTCGGCGAGGCGCGGAGCGGCGAGACCGGTGGACGGCACACAACAAGGCCCCGATCCGAAGATCGGGGCCTTACTGTGGCTGGGGCCGGGGTCGAACCGGCGACCTATCGCTTTTCAGGCGATCGCTCGTACCAACTGAGCTACCCAGCCGAGAGGTTTCACGTGAAACCTCAGCGGTCCTGACGGGATTTGAACCCGCGGCCTCCACCTTGACAGGGTGGCGAGCACTCCAAACTGCTCCACAGGACCAAGCTTCGTACGACAGTGTCGCACATGTACTGCGTGCCCCCAACGGGATTCGAACCCGTGCTACCGCCTTGAAAGGGCGGCGTCCTAGGCCGCTAGACGATGAGGGCTATCGGCCCGCCTGCGCGCTTCTCAGCGCGTCGGGGACGTGAGAAGCATATGGGATGGCGGGAGGTATCGCCAAAACGGTTTACGGAGTGCGGGCGGCCGGGCTGCTCGGGGTGCCGGTGGCGCCGGTCGGTGACGGACCCGTGCCGGCCGGGGACGGCGTCGCGCCGGGCTGGTTCTCCTTCGGCAGATGGCGGCTGACCTCGGCCGTCGTCAGGCCCAGGCCGCCCAGCTCGATCTCGTCCCAGGCCTGGAGACGCCGGCTGTCCCGGTCGAAGTAGAGGATCGACGCCTGGACCGGGTCGGGGTGCTTGCCCTCGACGGCGCGTAGCCCGCTGCCGCCGGTGGATCCCTCGACGCGGAGCCGGGTGCCGTACTTCATGACCTCCATGTCCTCGTGGTGGACGTGGCCCGCCAGCACGAGCGGGACGGTGCCGTCGACTTCGCGGGCCGCCGACGGCTCGTGGGCGACGGCGACGTCCACGGGGGTGCCGGCCCGGGTCTGGTCGCGCAGGGCGGAGGCCAGGCGGGCGCCGGCCAGTTCCTGGGAGGCCTCGGCGCCGGGCTTCGCGGAGCGGTCCGGGGTGTACTGCGGGTCGCCGATGCCGGCGAAGCGCAGGCCGGCGATCGTGCGGGCCCGGCCGTCGTCCAGGACGTGCACGTTCTCGAGGCCCTTCAGGTAGTCCTGGGTGACGCGGGAGTCGTGGTTGCCGCGGACCCAGACGTAGGGGGCACCGAGGTCCTCGATGGGGTCCAGGAAGCCGTTCTCCGCCGCCGTGCCGTGGTCCATCGTGTCGCCCGAGTCGACGATCACGTTCACCCTGTACTGCTGCACCAGCGAGGCGATGATCTTCCAGCTCGCCGGGTTCAGGTGGATGTCCGACACGTGCAGGACGCGGATCGTCGTCGGGTCCGGCTGGTAGGCGGGGAGCGTGGACGTGACGTCGTAGAGCTTGGTCACGTTCGTCACCAGGCGGGCCAGTTCCTTCTGGTAGACGTCGAACTCGGTGACGATGCTGCGCGCGTTGCCGACCAGGGACGGCGCGGAGGAGAGCAGGCCGGAGAACTTCGGTTCCAGGACCGAATCGGGGTTCCACGTCGCGTACGCGGTGCCGCCGGAGGCGACCAGGAGGGTGAGGGCGAGTCCGCCGGCCGCCAGGGCACGGCGCGGGCGGCGGTAGACGGCGAGGCCGAGGGCGGTGGCGCCGGTGACCACCGCGACACACGAGCGGGCGGCCAGGTCGAGCGTGCCGTGCTCGACGTCCTGCGCGACCTCGTCCTGGAGGCCGGAGAGGCGTTCGGGGTGGTCGACGAGTGCCTGGGCGCGGTCCGGGTCGAGCTGGTCGACGTTGACGTCGAGGCGGACGGGGGCGATGTGGCTGTCGAGCTGGAGGGCGCCCAGCGGCGAGACGTTGATCTTCGTGCCGCCGGTCAGGGAGGGCCGCAGGGTCATCGTCGTGTTCATGGGGCCGACCGGGACGCGCACGTTGCCCACGATCAGCAGGCCGAGCCAGGCCCCGAGCAGGACGACGGCGACCAGGCCGAGGGCGCGGGTCCAGGGGCGGGAGCGGGGGGTGAGCTCCGCCGTCGCGGGCGCCGGGCGGGCGCGGCGGCGGCGGGTGAGGGCGCGCGGGGCGCTGCGGATGCGGTTCATCACCTCGGCCAGGACGTGCAGGACTGCGGCGGGGAGGCGGGCCATTGGTGCCGTATGCCCGTGGCCCGGGGCGGATATGCGAGTGGTGGACGGTGGGTGGTGGCACTGCCGCACTCGATGTGTCGTACCCGACAATGGGTCTGTGCTGGAGATGACGCGCGAGGAGTTCGAGGAACTGGTCGCCGAGGCGCTGGACCGGATCCCGCCCGAGCTGACGCGGCTGATGGACAACGTCGCGGTGTTCGTGGAGGACGAACCGCCGGCGGACGATCCCGAGCTGCTCGGACTGTACGAGGGGACGCCGCTGACCGAGCGCGGGGAGTGGTACGCCGGTGTGCTGCCGGACCGGATCACCGTCTACCGGGGGCCGACGCTGCGGTTCTGCGCGACCCGTGAGGACGTGGTCGCGGAGACCGAGGTGACGGTGGTGCACGAGATCGCGCATCACTTCGGGATCGACGACGCCCGCCTGCACGCCCTCGGGTACGGCTGAGGGGGCCGGGCGGAGCCGGTCCCTCGGCGCGGGGCGCGTGTCGCGCGTGTCCTCTTACGGGTGACGGGAGTTGGGCACGTCGACTCCTGACTCCCGGAGGTGGCCGCCCGTGCGCCCCTTGTACGTACCCGTCCGTCTGGCCGCCACGGTGGTGGCCGTCGCCGCTGCCGCCGGCTGCATGAGCGTCGGCGACGAGTCCGGCGGGGACGCCAGGCCGTCGCACTCGGCCGGGGAGCGAGGTGGCGAGGGGCCGGACGGCGGGCCCGCGGTGTCCGGCGGCGCGGCCGGGTACGGTCCGGCGGCGGCCGGCGAGGGGCGTGGACACGGCAAGGGGAAGAAGGGCGAGGACGGCCGGGGCGAGGGGAAGGACAAGGGCCGGGGCGAGGACGGCGAGGGCGGGGACACGGCCCCCTCGGGCTCGCCCTCCGCGCAGCCGACCGGTTCCGTCCCGCCGAAGGGCGGACCGGCCGAGCCGACGCCCCCGCGGACGGCCGACCCGGAGCCGCCGCGGACGGTGGACCCGGAGCCGACGCCGCCCCCGGAGCCGCCCGCCTCCCCGACCCCGGAGCCGACCCCGGAGCCGTCCTCGTCGGCGCACGAGCCGCCGGGGACGCAGCTGGCGCAGCGGGAACCGGCACCGGAGGCCGGGGTGCCCGTGTAGCCGGGACGACGGGGCGCAGGCCGGGTGACGGTGTCCGAGCGCCGTCCCGGGGCGGGGCGGAGGACCGGCTGAGCTGGGCATGTGCTACCCGGTTTGCCTTCAGGGGTGGTGAGTGCGTATGGTGGTAGATCGTTTGATCCCATTTGCCCGGCGCCACCGCAGAGCGCGCCGTGTGGCGCGTACTCTCCCTTGCCGTGGTGGACCGCATCGAGGCGGTCGTATTGCGAATCGCGATTCACGGAGTTGACGGGCGCGTGCCGACTGAGAGACTCCGGAAGGTTTCGCATTCGCATGTCCATCATCAGTACTGATCACGTCGTCGTGCCCGAGAACGCCGAGGGCGTGTCCGAGGGCCAGGAGACTCCCGAGGCCGTCGAGGCCTCCGAGTCCGCCGGCGCCCCCGAGATCACCTTCGCCGACCTCGGTCTCCCCGAGGGCATCGTGCGCAAGCTCGCCCAGAACGGCGTGACCACCCCCTTCCCCATCCAGGCCGCGACCATCCCGGACGCGCTGGAGGGCAAGGACATCCTCGGCCGGGGCCGCACCGGTTCCGGCAAGACCCTCTCCTTCGGTCTGCCGACCCTGGCCACGCTGGCCGGCGGCCGCACCGAGAAGCACAAGCCGCGCGCCGTCATCCTGACGCCGACCCGCGAGCTGGCCATGCAGGTCGCCGACGCGCTCCAGCCCTACGGCGACGTCGTGGGCCTGCGCATGAAGGTCGTCTGCGGCGGCACCTCGATGGGCAACCAGATCTACGCCCTGGAGAAGGGCGTCGACATCCTGGTCGCCACGCCCGGCCGCCTGCGCGACATCATCAACCGCGGCGCCTGCTCCCTGGAGAACGTGCAGATCGCCGTTCTCGACGAGGCCGACCAGATGTCCGACCTGGGCTTCATGCCCGAGGTCACCGAGCTGCTCGACCAGGTTCCGCCGGGCGGCCAGCGGATGCTGTTCTCCGCGACCATGGAGAACGAGATCAAGACCCTCGTCGACCGGTACCTGAAGGACCCGGTCAGCCACGAGGTCGACGCGGCGCAGGGCGCGGTGACGACCATGTCGCACCACATCCTGGTTGTGAAGCCCAAGGACAAGGCCCCGGTCACCGCGGCCATCGCCTCCCGCAAGGGCCGCACCATCATCTTCGTGCGCACCCAGCTGGGTGCCGACCGCGTCGCCGAGCAGCTGCGCGACGCCGGTGCCAAAGCGGACGCGCTACACGGCGGCATGACCCAGGGCGCGCGCACCCGCACGCTGGCGGACTTCAAGGACGGTTACGTCAACGTCCTGGTCGCCACCGACGTTGCCGCGCGCGGCATCCACGTCGACGGCATCGACCTGGTGCTGAACGTGGACCCGGCCGGCGACCACAAGGACTACCTGCACCGCGCCGGCCGCACGGCCCGCGCCGGCCGCACCGGCACGGTCGTCTCCCTGTCCCTGCCGCACCAGCGCCGCCAGATCTTCCGCCTGATGGAGGACGCGGGCGTCGACGCCACGCGCCACATCATCCAGGGCGGCGCGGCCTTCGAGCCGGAGGTCGCCGAGATCACCGGTGCCCGGTCGATGACGGAGGTCCAGGCCGAGTCCGCGGGCAACGCCGCGCAGCAGGCCGAGCGTGAGGTCGCCCAGCTCACCAAGGAGCTGGAGCGGGCTCAGCGGCGGGCCACGGAGCTGCGCGAGGAGGCGGACCGCCTGGTCGCCAGGGTCGCGCGGGAGCGGGGCGAGGACCCGGAGACGGTGCTGGCCGAGGTGGCCACCGCCACTGCAGCCGCCGAGGCCGAGGTCTCGCTGCCGGCGCAGTCGGGCCCGCGCGAGGTGGAGAAGACCGAGCGGCCCGGGAGCGGCCGGGACCGTTCCTTCGACCGCCGGGACGACCGCGGCGGCCGTTCCTTCGAGCGTCGCGACGACCGCGGTGACCGTGGCGGCTTCCGCCGCGACGACCGCCGTGACGACCGGGGCGACCGCGGCGACCGCGGTGGCTTCCGGCGTGACGACCGTCGCGACGACCGCGGTGGCCGTTCGTTCGAGCGTCGCGACGACCGCGGTGACCGTGGCGGCTTCCGCCGCGACGACCGCCGTGACGACCGGGGCGACCGCGGTGACCGTGGTGGCTTCCGGCGTGACGACCGGCGCGACGACCGCGGTGGCCGTTCGTTCGAGCGTCGCGACGACCGAGGCGGGTTCCGCCGCGACGACCGTCGCGACGACCGCGGCGGCCGTTCGTTCGAGCGCCGTGACGACCGCGGTGGCTTCCGCCGCGACGACCGCCCCGGCCACCGTGGCAGCGACCGTCCGTTCAACCGCGACCGTCAGGGCGACCGCTCCGGCAGCGACCGACCGTACAACCGCGACCGCCAGGGCGACCGCCCCGGCTTCCGCAGCGGCGGTCACGACCGTCCGTACGGCCGCCGTGACGACCACCGTGGTTCCTCCTTCGGCCGTCGCGACGACAAGCCGCGCTGGAAGCGCAACGGCTGACGCCGGCTGACCGACGCACCGGAAGGGCCCGCACGACTCCTGTCGTGCGGGCCCTTCCGCGTCCTGCCCCCGCCTTTTCCGCTACCCCCACCGTGTGCCGTGTTGCTAGCATCCCCAGGCTTGGCATGTGCAGGGCGGCCGAGGGGGACTCGGAATCGCCGCCACCGCGTGCCGTTTCCCGCATCCCTGGGGAGGGACCCTTGACCCGGCGTGCCCGGATCCTGCTCACTCTGACCTGCCTGGCCGCCCTCGGCACCGGCTCCCTGACCACCGCCGTCCCGGCCGGCGCGGCCGACCCGTCGCCCACGCCGATCCAGACGGACGGCGTACGGGGCATCGACTACGCGGGTGGCTTCCTGACCACCGTGGAGAACACCCCGAGCGGCTACCAGTGGGTGATCGGACGCCGGATATCGGCGGACGGTTCGACCGTGCTGGACAAGACCAGCCGGGGGTACGCCGACGTGTACGCCGGGGGCAGCCACGCCGAACGGGTGCCGTGCGACGCCGGGAGCTGCGTACCGATGCGCTCGTTCGGCAACACGTGGACGGGCTACTTCATGAACGGGGGATCGGGCGGGCAGACCGCGGAGATCCACCTGACCGAGAACTCGCTCAGCGGCAACGAGGAACCGTCGGTCACCGGCGGGCGCTTCGTGGACGCCACCGGCCGCTACTACCTCTACGACGCGGCGTCCACCGGCAAGCAGTACATCGACGCCGTGCACCCCTACCGGTGGGACGACGTGCGCCTGACCCGCCCGAGCAGCGCCGCCTCGGTGTGGGGACCGCACCTGTGGGTGCCCGGCACGGGCAACGGCACGGTACGGGCGTACGACCTGGAGGGGAAGAAGTTCGTCGCGACGGTCTCCACCGGTGCGCCGTGCACCGTCAAGGAGCTCCAGGTCGTGGGCCGTTGGGTCTACTGGAACTGCGGGCCCGCGGGCGCGGCCGGTGTGTACGACCGCACCTCGGGCAGGACGACGGCGGTCCCCTCCGGGCCGGTGCTCGTCGGCGACGGCTTCCTGGTCCGGCACGACCGGACCGCGGGCAGGCTGATGCTGACGGACTTCCACACCGGCACGGCCGCGGCCCCGCGCCCCGTCGCCGACCTCCCGGCCGGCACGACCGCCGACCAGCGGCGGCTGACCTGGTCCGTCGACAAGTTCGGCGGGGACATCGCGTACGTCGGGCCGGACGGGTCGGTGCGGATCGTGCAGAGCGGTGTGCCGGCTCAGCCCCTGACGAGCATCGAGTCCGACGTGGCCGGCGACGTCGTGGACCCCACGGAACGCGTCGGGGTCGGTTCCTGGGGCAGCTACTGGCAGCTGAACAGGCCCGCGTCCTGGACCTTCACCGTCAAGGACGCGTCGGGCCGCACCGAACGCACCCTCAGGGGCAGCGGAGTCGCCGTCGACGTCGACTGGGACCTGAGGACGGACTCGGGCGACTACCCGTACAACGGCCTCAAGACCTGGACGCTGACCGCCACCGCCGACGAGGGCGGCGGCACCTGGTCCACGAGCGGGCGGCTCGGGTACACCGGCGGCCGGCAGGGACACCACGACCTGACCGGGTACAGCTACGGCGAGCTGGTCACGCTCGACTCCTCGGGCGCCCTCACGCTGCACCGAACCGACGGCAAGGGCACCTTCACCGGCCGGACGTCCGGCTCGGGCTGGCCCGCCGGCACCCTTGTGGTGCCCTTCGGCGACATGGACACGGACCGGTGTGCCGAGCTGCTGGCCCGCATGCCCGGCGGTGAGCTGCGCCGCTACCGGGGCAGCTGCGGCGGCTCGTACACACCGTCGGGCAGCCACACCTCGCTCGGCACGGGCTGGGACGCGTACGACGTCCTCACCGCCGTCGGCGACGTCACCGGTGACGGACGCAGCGAGCTGATCGCCCGCAAGTCGTCGACCAAAGACGTGTACCTGTTCGCCGCCGACGGCAAGGGCGGGCTCGCGCCGGGGGTGAGGATCGCCTCCGGCTGGACCGGCTACACGCACGTCGTCGGCGCCGGCGACCTGACGGGGGACGGCTTCGGCGACCTGCTGGCCCGCGACGGCGCCGGGACGCTGTGGCGGTACGACGGCCGGGGAGACGGCACGTTCACCTCCCGCGTGCAGGTCTTCACCAAGTGGGCCGTCGGTTACGACGCCGTCGTGGGCGTCGGGGACATCACCGGGGACGGCAGGCCCGACCTGGTCGAGCGGGACACCGCGGGCAATCTGTTCCGCAACGACGGCGACGGCAGGGGATCCTTCGGCGCCCGCGTGCGGATCGGGACCGGCTGGCAGGGCTACAAAGGTTTGTTCTAGCCACCCCGACCCCTGTGTGACGCATGTCACGCCCCCGGTATGGGAATTGCTGGGGGCATGACAGATGACGCCAAGGCGAGTGGGCTGTCGGACGAGGAACGGCTGGCCCAGCTCGGCTACACCCAGGTCCTGGCCCGCCGCATGTCGGCGTTCTCCAACTACGCGGTCTCCTTCACCATCATCTCGGTCCTCTCGGGCTGCCTGACCCTCTATCTGTTCGGCATGAACACGGGCGGCCCCGCCGTGATCACCTGGGGCTGGGTCGCCGTCGGCCTGATGACGCTCTTCGTCGGCCTGGCGATGGCCGAGATCTGCTCGGCGTACCCGACGTCGGCGGGCCTGTACTTCTGGGCGCACCGCCTCGCGCCGCCCCGGACGGCGGCGGCCTGGGCCTGGTTCACGGGCTGGTTCAACGTGCTGGGCCAGGTCGCGGTGACCGCCGGCATCGACTTCGGCGCGGCGTCCTTCCTCGGCGCCTATCTGAACCTCCAGTTCGACTTCGAGGTCACGCCGGGCCGCACGATCCTCCTCTTCGCCGCGATCCTGGTCCTCCACGGCCTGCTGAACACCTTCGGCGTCCGCATCGTCGGCCTGCTGAACAGCGTCAGCGTCTGGTGGCACGTCCTCGGCGTGGCGGTCATCGTCGGCGCCCTGGCCTTCGCCCCCGACCACCACCGGCCGGCGTCCTTCGTCTTCGGCGAGTTCGTCAACAACACGGGCTGGGGCAGTGGCGTCTACGTCGTCCTGATCGGCCTGCTGATGGCCCAGTACACCTTCACCGGGTACGACGCCTCCGCCCACATGACGGAGGAGACCCGCGACGCCTCCACCGCCGGCCCGAAGGGCATCGTCCGCTCCATCTGGACGTCCTGGATCGCCGGCTTCGTCCTCCTGCTCGGCTTCACCTTCGCCATCCAGTCCTACGAGGGCGCCCTCGCCTCCCCGACCGGCGCCCCGCCCGCCCAGATCCTGCTCGACGCGCTCGGCGCGACCGCGGGCAAGCTGCTGCTGCTCGTCGTCATCGGGGCGCAGTTGTTCTGCGGAATGGCGTCGGTGACGGCCAACAGCCGCATGATCTACGCCTTCTCCCGCGACGGCGCGCTTCCCTGGTCCCACGTCTGGCACACCGTCAGCCCGCGCACCCGTACTCCGGTCGCCGCGGTGTGGCTGGCCGCGCTGGGCGCCCTGGCCCTCGGACTGCCGTACCTCATCAACGTGACGGCGTACGCGGCGGTGACGTCGATCGCCGTCATCGGCCTCTACATCGCGTACGTGGTGCCGACCTTCCTGCGCCTGCGCAAGGGCGACGCCTTCGAGCGCGGCCCGTGGCACCTGGGCCGCTGGTCGCGGGCGGTGGGGGTGGTCGCGGTGACGTGGGTCGGCGTCATCACGGTGCTGTTCATGCTGCCGCAGGTGTCCCCGGTCACCTGGGAGACCTTCAACTACGCGCCGATCGCCGTCCTGGCCGTCCTCGGTTTCGCGGCGACCTGGTGGCTGGCCTCGGCCCGGCACTGGTTCCTCGACCCCGACCACGAACGCACCCGCGCACGGGCGGCGGCCCGCGCGAACACGCCCGAGCCGGTGGACCCGTAGCGGCCTCCTCCCGGCGCCCGCCGACGCGGCCGAGTCGCCGATACCCGATCGGCGTCCCGGTCGCGTCGGGCTATGCTCGGTGTGGCAACATCACGCAACACGCCACGGGCCCTTAGCTCAATTGGCAGAGCAGTGGACTTTTAATCCATTGGTTGTGGGTTCGAGTCCCACAGGGCCTACGGGTGCGGGGGAGGGGATACCCCCTCTGACCTGCTACGCAGCGCTCGGATCGGCCTCGGTCGACTCGGGCGCTGCTTCGTTTTCCGGCTCTTGCGTGAGCGATGCGTGAGCGGATGCGCCTGTGTCCTGCGGATCGGCCGGGACCGAGGCGGACGGTTCGGCAGCTGCCGGACGAGACCGGGGGATCAGCTTCGCCGCCTTCTCGGCGATCTCACGGTCCAGCTCGGGGAGCAGGCTCGTGTAGGTGTCCGAGGTCAGCGTGATGGTGGAGTGCCGGAGCGTCTCCTTCACCGTGTGGATGTCGCCGCCTCCTCCGTGCGTGAGCGTCGCGGCCACGTGACGCAGGTCCCGCAGGGTGATGGGCGGCAGGTCGGTCGTGGCGAGGATGCGGCGGAAGGTCTCCGAGACCGTCTCCGGGTGGAGCCAGGAGCCGTCCTCCTTGGTGAAGACCTTGCCCGTGTCCTGCCAGGCGCTGCCCCAGGCCGCGCGTTCTTTGTCCTGACGGGCCTTGTGTTCGCGCAGCACGGCGATGTTCATGCTGTCGAGCGCGATGGTGTTGGCGCTGCCGTCAGTTTTCGGCTCGGACTCGTAGGGGTCCCAGCCGTCGACCACGATTTCCTTGGCGGGGGTGATGAGGCCGGCGCCGAGATCGACCTCGTGCCAGTCCTGGCCGACCGCCTCGCCGCGGCGGAGGCCGCGGGTGCCCATCAGGTGGAAAGCCGCGTACAGACGGTCGCTCTCGGCGGCATCGAGGAAGACGCCGAACTGCTGCGGGGTCCACACCATGACCGGGCCAGGGATTTCACCCGTCTCCCGCCAGCGCCGTACCCGTTCATCGGTCCAGAGGAGCGGCTTAGGGCGCCGGCCGGACTCAAGTTCGACGTGGGAGGCCGGGTTGAAGGTGATGAGCTGCTGGGCGATCGCGGAGTTCAGGGCCGCGCGCAGGGTGCGGCGGATCGCCTGCCGGGTGGCTGGGCCAGTGACCTTCCGGAAAGGCTTCATCTCCGCCAGCTTGGCCCGCTCGACCGCGAGGAGCCTCCGCTCGGCACCCACGGGGCGGCCGGGCTTGCTCGGCTTACAGCGGGCGATCTGCTCGCGGCGGGCCTCGTTCTCGGCCGCGATCACCTCGTTCTCGTCGGCGATCGCGTCGAACATCTCGACGAGATGGCCGACGTTGAGTCGGTCGAGGCGTACATGGCCGATGCGCGGCTTCAGGTGGACGCGGATGTGGGAGGCGTAGCCGTTGAGCGTGGTCTTGCGGCGCTTCTTCGCAGCGAACCACTGGTCCAGCCACTCGCCGACGGTGAGGCTGCCACGGAGGGCAAGGCCCGCCCTGAGGCGGCGTCGGGTCTCCTCGATGGCCGGCAGTGGGGCCTTCTCGGCTGCGACCTCCTCCAGCATGGTGACGAGGCGCTGGAGGCTGTCGGGGTCGTCCTTGTCCGCCAGGGCGAGCAGGGAGCGGACGTGGTCCAGGTCTGCCTGAGCGTCCTTCAGGGACTCATAGCCGGCGCGGCTGAAGGAGCGGCGGGTGCCGTCCTCGCGGGGTGGCAGCTCCTGGCGTATGGAGTAGTAACCGTGCTTGCGGCTCTTGCGCTTGGGGCAGGCGGAGCCGAGTTCCTTGCCGGTCTTCGGGTTACGGCAGGAGCAGCGGCGGTAGGTGGAGCCCTTCAAAGGCGTTCCTCCGGGGTGGTTTCGGTATCGGGCTCGGGCGGGTCGACGTCACCCAGCGCGGGTGGCAGGTCGGGTGGGGTGGCTCCCTCCTCGCGGAGGTCGCGGCGGAGGTGACGGAGTCTGTACTTGGCGGAGATGGCCTGGTCGGCGTACTTGCCCCGCTGGCGCTCGGCCTCTTCCTTCTCGGCGCGGCTGGTGGCTGTCTTGGCCGCGAACCGCGCCCGTTCTTCCTCTTCGATCGCGGCGAGAGCGGTGCGGACGAGGCTGGCGTGAAGCTCGAAGTCGGGGACCAGGCCCGCGTCGTGGCCGGGCACGTCCTCCTCGCCGGTGAAGCGGCGCAGGGCGTCCCAGGTGGGCACGAGGTGCTGGAAGGGGAGTTCCTGGGTCTGTTCGACGTAGCCGACAGGGAAGATCAGGCAGACCGGGTACGTCTCCAGGGCGGCGGCCAGGGCCATGACGTCCACGAGGGGGAGGTTGGCCCGGCGGCCGGACTCCATGTTGGCGATCACGTTGCGCGGGATGGGGTGCCCGAGTTCCTCGCACCGGTCCGCCAGGTCCTGTGCGCTCCATCCCATCTCCTTCCTTCTGCGCCGGACTTCGCCGGCCACGTTGGCCTTGATCCGGTCCGCCCACTCGGGGACGTCGTCCTCGTCGCTTCCATCATGGGAGCCATGTTGTGTCATGAAGACACAGTAGCTTCGTCATCCTGGTTTGTAGACGCCTGGAGACGGATGTGATGACCGCGTTCGCCGAGGGCCGCATGGAAAGGAGTGCGCTGTATGCGCGACGACGCGACGGCCGCAGACTCGAAGGGTGTGAAGGGGATGAGCCGGGAAGAGGTACTCGCCCTTCCCGTGGCGGTTGACCTGGACACGAGCAATCGGGCGCTGGGGCTCGGCCGGAGCAAGGGGTATGAGTTGGCGAAGCGGGGCGCCTACCCGTGCAAGGTGTTGCGGCTGGGCAACGCCTACCGGGTGGTGACCGCAGATCTGTGGGAGCTGCTCGGGCTGGCGGCGTGAAGGCGGGGGAGTGTAGCAGGCGGTTCTGCGCTGAGCTGACACAGAAACGCTGGACTGTTGCCGGGGGTGGACCTACTGTCCGTGTTCCCTCGGGGAGCAGACCGCGTGTCCCGAGAAGGGACAGAGCACGTGTCCCGAGTCGGGACAGAGCGCGTGTTCCGACTCGGGACACGGCGAGCCTCCGGCGCGGCAACGCCAGAGGCTCGGGAATCCCCGTCGCCCGCATCCAACGAACGATCCGCGCCGTCGGGCCTGCATGCCCGGCGCCGCAGAAGAGGAGCCGCCCAGTGCAACCTGACAACCCCGCGCCCTATTCCGCCCCTGTACCTGCCGCTTGGCCGCCGGTCGCGGTGCCGGGCAAGCCTGACCAGGGCGACACCCAGCCCACCGCGCCGGTCGAGGCGGCCGGGACTCTGGTGCCGGCTCCGGCTCCGGCTCCGGATCCGGAGCCGACCGCCGGGTCGGCGCTGCTGGACGAACTGCGTGCGCAGATAGCGAAATTCGTGATCCTGCCCTCGCCGGAGGCGCTGGACGCGGTGACGCTGTGGGTGGCGGCGACGCATCTGCAGCCCGCTTGGCAGCACGCGCCGCGTCTGGCGGTGGTGGGGCCGGCGAAGCGGTGCGGCAAGTCGCGGCTGCTGGACGTGCTGACCGAGACGGTCCACGAGCCGATGCTCACCATCAACACCACCCCGGCTGCGGTGTTCCGGTCGATCACCGAGGAGCCGCCCACGCGCCTGGTGGACGAGGCGGACACCATCTTCGGTACGCCGAAGATGGCGGAGAAGAACGAGGAGATGCGCGGTCTGCTGAACGCCGGCCACCAGCGCAACCGCTTCGTCACGCGGGTGGTCGGCAACGACCACACCCCGCACCGGTTCGCCACCTTCGCCATGGCGGCGCTCGCGGGGATCGGTGACCTGCCCGACACGATCATGGATCGGGCTGTGGTGATCCGTATGCGCCGCCGGGCGGAGGGTGAGCGCGTCAAGCCCTTCCGCTCCCGGCGCGACATCCCCGCCCTGCACGACCTGCGCGACCGGATCGCTGCATGGGCGAGGCCGCTGCTGGACGAGGCGGCGGACCTGGAACCGGACATGCCGGTGGAGGACCGGGCCGCGGACACCTGGGAGCCGTTGGTCATCATCGCCGACCTGGCCGCCGGATCCTGGCCCCGGCGCGCCCGCCAGGCGTGTGCACGGATGGTCGCCGCCGAAGTCGAGGCAGAGGAGGACCGGCCCGGCGGAGCCCGCATCCTCGCCGACATCCGCAGGGTGTTCGCGGCCCAGCGCGAGCCCGACAGCCTCACCACGGACGAACTACTCCACCAGCTTCGCCAGGATGCCGAGAGCCCCTGGGCGGAGTGGGGACGCAACGGGCTGAACGCCAAGGACCTGGCAGCGATGCTCCGGGAGTTCGGCATCAGGCCCGGCAACGTCCGCCTCGCCGACGGAACCCAGCGCAAGGGCTACATGCGCAACAAGTTCCTCGACGCCTGGCGGCGCTACTGCCCCACCGTTCACTCAGTGAACGCCGCACCGGCCGCCCCCGCCGCAGACTGAACCCCACACCCCCGGGTCCCCGTACCTGCCGTCCCTGCCGTGATCTCGCAGGTCATACGGCATACAGGCAAGACGGCAACCGGGGCCAATACGGCAACTCGATCATGGTGATCGCTGGCTGCCGTCAGGACGCCGCCCGGATCCGTCTTGTGCCGTCCCGCGCGTCCCCGCCGTATCACCGCAGGTCAAAGCCCAGTCCGCCGGGACGGCACGACGTAACGGTGCCGTCCCGGCCCGCAGGGGATACATCGAGACGCAACCGGCCGATCGCGCGCCGCGAGGCCGCGCCCCGCACACGCCGGACGGCACGCGAACGCCGCGGGTACGGCAGATCAAGGCCCTGCCGTACCGGCCCTGACCTGCGCTTGCAACGGCCAAGACGGCAAGACGGATCACACCACCCACCCCAGGAGCACCCCGCTTGACCCTCCCCACCCCCATGAGTCGGGGGCACCGCCCCGACGAAGGACGGCTGTCGATGACCAAGCAGGACATCGAGCGATACACGCTCGGTGCGGCCGGAGTCGTCATCGTCGCCCTCACCATCAGCGGATTCTGGCTGTCGTACGCGCACCTCGCCGAGGTTGCCGGCCAACACGGGCTGCGCAGCTCTCCCACCCGCCGCTGGGCCTGGCCGGCCACTTTGGACGCCTTCATCATCGCGGGCGAACTGCTCATGCTCCGTGCGGGCCTGCGCAGGGTGACCGACAAGTGGGCCATCGCCCTCACGGCCACTGGATCGGTCGGCTCCATCGCGCTCAACGTGGCCGGGGTCAACGGCACGGGCGGTGCGAGCACCGTGCCGCTGCTCGACTACGTGGTCGCCGCCGTTCCGCCGACCGCCGCGCTGCTGGCCTTCGGCGTCCTGATGCGCCAGATCCACCAGCTCGTCGACCAGCCCGCAGGCCATCCGGATCCCTCCCCGGTTCAGGCGCCGGAACCACCGGACACCACCCTCGTCAAGGCCACCGAGCCCGTACAGCCCACCGCGCAGGCGCCCGCCGTACCTGCCCAGCCGCCGGAACCACCTTCCGAGCTTACGGAGAGCAGGCCACGCGGCGGCCGTCCGCCCAGCGCCACGCTTGAGGAACTCGTGGAGATCGGCCGGATCGCCCTCGCCGAGCACGGCACGCTCACCCGGTCCCTCCTCCGGAAAGCCGTCAAGGACAAGGGGCTGACGATCAGCAGCGAGCGGCAGACCGACGTGATGAGCGTCCTGCGGCCCGAAATCGAAGCCACCGCCGAAACCGGTCCGGACGGCAACTGACCGGAACACCTACGGGGTGACCGGAACCCTTCCGGTCACACCGGCCAGCCAGCCACGTCGCCCGCTCATCCACAACCTGTGGACCGCGCGCTGGCCACCAGTGCCGGCCAGCCCTCTCCTACGACCCGCATGCGCATTGCGCCCCCTTTCGGAGAACCGCCCGTGACGTCACCCCTGCCCCGCACCGGCCACCCTGCCGACGAGCCACTGACCCAGACGAAGTCTCCTACGCTGATGGGCCGTCTGAGGAGCGCGTTCGGACGGGGTGCCCCTGGCGGAGCCAGTAGTACCCCGAGTCCGACTCAAGGCCGCACTTCGGGGGTCTCCGCCCCGGGGGTGGCGGAGACGGCCCAGCGCCAGGGGGCGCCGGACCAGGAGGTCGTGACCGAGGGCGGCTCCGACACCGACGCACTCCACGCTGTGCAGCGCGATGTCCTCCGCCCAGCCCGCGCCAACCAGACCCTCGCCGGCGAGCCCGCCGTGCACAGCGTGCAGCCTGCCATCCGCCGCTTCACCGGCACCAAGCGCGTGGTCCGAGTCGGCCCTCTGCGCTTCACCGGCGACGAACACATTCGGCTTCAACGAGCAGCCGCCGAGCACGGCTACAAGGGCGACTCCGGCTTTGCCGCCGACATCGTCCTCGCCTTCATCGCCGGACGGTTCACCGCCAACCTGCCCCTGTCCGAGGACCGCCGCCGCACCCACCACTTCCGCGCCCAGGTGCTGCGCCAGCTCAACCGGATCGGCATCAACGTCAACCAGATCGCCCGCGCCCTCAACAGCGACCACACCCCACCCGACATCCGTCAGCGCCTGACCGAACTGCAGCAGTTGCTGGAGCTGATCGCCGAAGCTCTGCGTCAGCCAGTCGACGAGGAGCCGGAGGCAGTCGCGTGATCGCCGCCATCAAACCGGTCGGATCCAACACCCGCGGCCTGCTCGCCTATCTCTACGGCCCCGGCCGCCACGACGAACACCTCGACCCGCACATCGTGGCCGGGTTCGCCATGCTCGGGATGCCCGATCCCGGCCGCAACGAGAACGCCACCCTCACCGAACTAGCCCGGTACCTCGACGAGCCCGTGCGACTGCGCAACAGCGAGTTCGGACGGAAGGTCACCGACCGCGTCTGGCACTGCCCAGTCCGCGCCGCACCCGAGGACCGCTACCTCTCCGATGCCGAATGGGGCGAGATAGCCCAGCGCATCGTTGAGGCGGCCGGCATCGCCCCGGCGGGTGACGACCTGGCCTGCCGGTGGATCGCCGTACGCCACGCTGACGACCACATCCACATCCTCGCCACCACCGTCCGCGAAGACGGCCGCCGCCCCAAACTCCACGACAGCGGCCTGCGCGTCGGCGACGCTTGCCGCGAGATCGAGAAAAACTACGGGCTCAGGCAGTTGAAGAAGGGCGACCGCACCGGCGCCCGTCGCCCCACCCAGGCCGAGATGCACAAGGCCGAACGCCTCGGCTGGGACAAGACCAGCCCCGAATGGCTCCAGGACGGTATCCGCGCCGCCATTCCCCACGTGACCAACGCCGAGGAATTCATCGCCTACCTCGCAGCCGACGGCATCGAGGTCAAGGCCCGGCGCGGCCCGTCAGGTGACCTCCTCGGTTACGCCGTCGGCCGTCCCGGCGACCTCAACGAGAACGGCCAGCAGATCTTCCACTCCGGAGGCAAGATCGCCCCCGACCTCTCCCTGCCCAAGATCAAGGCACGCCTCGAATCCAGCCTGCCCGAAGAACACCCCACCGCCCGCCGCAACCGCCCCAGCACCCCGTGGCACCAGGCCACCGACGCACTCGACACCCTCCACACCGACCTGGTCGACGACACCAACGCCCAGGCCCACATCGCAGCCCTCGGCGAACTGATCGAAGCCACCGCCCAGAAAGCACCCGGCAACCTGCGCGCCGAACTCCAAGCCGCCTCAGCGGCGTTCGCCCGAGCCCAGCGCTCCCAGATCCGCGCCGAAGACCGCGCCGCCCGCGCCGTGCGAAGCGCGGCGCGCGACATCGTCCACACGGCCACCGGCCCTGACGGCAGCGCGCTGGCTGCCCTGCTCGCAGCCCTCGTCTGGGCCGCCGTCGTCGCTGGGCGCTGGCACGAGGCGAAGGACCATGCTCACCAGGCCGATGCCGCCCGCCAGGCCGTCCAACACCTTCAGGCAGCCGTAGACCGTGCCCTCGCTCCGACGCTCGCCGAACTCACAGCCCGACCGCCCAGGAAGGAAGCCCGTCGCGTTGTCGCGAACGACGTGCGAGCTGCTGTCCCCGACCACGCGGAACGGATCCTCGCCGACCCAGCCTGGCCGGCGCTCGCCACCGTCCTTGCCGACGCCGAAGCCCGTGGCCACCAGCCCCACCAGCTCCTTATGGAGGCCGCTGCTCAGCGCGAGCTGACCACCGCCCGGCAGCCCGCCCGCGTGCTGATCACCCGTATCCAGCACACCGGCCGCAACCCGGCACCCAACCGCCGAGCCGAAGCCGCCCGCCGCCGCTCAACCAGCGGGGCATGGCCTGCGGGAGGCGCGATCCCGGCACCGCAGCAGGCCGCCCGTGTCGCCAGTCCAGGACGGGACACCCGTCCCCGGCGTTAGTGGCTGATGCTCTCGGGGATCTTGGCTTCCTCCCTGTACGTGCATTACGCGTAGTGGGATGTTGGAGGGCCGGCGCCGGTCGGGTTGTCGTCGGCCTCAGGTGTTCCACTCGCCCTAGGAAGGGTCGACCGTGGCTTCTGATCACGACATGCTGTGGCGTCGCTGCGCGCACCTGGGTCGTGTCCTGTTGCCTGTGGTGGATGAGGAGGCGTGGCGCCAGGCCCGACGTCACGAGCGTCTGGGGGCCTGGGGCATCAACATCGCGGCAGGCGAGCGGCTGATTGAAATCTTCGCGGCCCTTGCCGCCCATGCCGTCGCGATCGACACCGCCGTGTCTGCCGCAGAGCTTGACCTCCTGCCTCTGAGTACGGTGGCTGACGCGGCGACCGGTAAATGCGACTCCGAGTTGCTCGCCGGTCTCCCGGGCACCTTCGCCGACGGCCGAGATGAACTGGCCGTCAAGGTCTTTCGGTTGTACGCCTACAGGGGCGGGCAGTACAGCCGTTGGCTCTTCCAGCTGAGCACGGAATTGCGCAGTGCACTGAGTGTCCTCGCCGAACGCTCGCGCATGCCGTTGCCCCGGTGCGGGCACGTCTTTTTCTGGGCGGCTGCAGCCGGCCTGCCCGGTGATCACGGAAACTTGACGAGCTGAGGTCACGTGGCGTCCGGGGGGCGTACTGCAGAAGACCCGCCCTGGCCACGGGGCTCGTGCCGTGGGGGAACGGCAGGCTCTCCCGAGACCAGGGCGGGGGCTCAACTGCGTCGCAGGAACCTGCTCTGGCCGCGGTGCCTGCCGGTACGTCGGGCCGAGGGCGGTCCCGCGACCGTGGCTGCGGGAGAGGGATCAGAGGAAGCCGGTTCATCCCTGCTGAGCAGCGACTCCCAGACGCGCGCTTGGAGTTCGCGGATGCAGGGCCCGCACGCGTACATGGGAGCCTGAGCGCCGGCGACGCTCGCGGGGCCGATCCACAGCACGCGTGTCCAGCGTCGGCCGCAGTAGAGCCAGCAGAACCCGTCGACCCATTCGTTGCCGTCGTCCGTGGCTGCTGGGGCGGGTAGCCCGCCCCGGGCGAATTCCGCGATCCCGGGTATCACCCTGTGCTGTAAGGCGATTTCCGTCAGCATGGTTCGTCGGTTTCCTCGATCAGGAGCCCTGGGCCACCGCGGATGCGCTCTCCTGCTTCTCGTCGTCGGAGAACAGCAGGGTGGGCTCGGCGAGGATGTCGCGGCCGGCCTCGCTCTTGTAGATCTCGTCGACGCTGCCGAACCGGGCCTGGGAGTAGTCGAGCCCCAGAAGATCGGCGGCCTGGCGGACGGACGCCTCGTCGGGCCCCTCGATCTCCAGGAACGTGGGGAGGTCGGGCCAGGTGTCGAAGTCGAAGGCGACCTCTCCCAGGCGCCACTCCTCGCGGTAGTTCTCCTGGTAGCGGACCTCGGTGAGGCCGACCCGGCGGAGGATGTCGGCCATGGCGTGCAGGTCGGCAACCTCGGTCTCGATCTCCTTGGTGCCGTCGATCGTCGTGGCGTCGGTGACCTGCTTGAGCGTGAGCGTCGAGCGGGTGCCCTCGTCCCGCAGGCGGAGCCACGCCCCGCCGTCGAGCGAGTCGTTCTCGAAGATCTTGCGGGTGAGGAGGGTGCGGGGGAGCGCCTGGACGGCGCCGAGGGCAGCCAGCTTTGCCTGCAGATCGGCGACGTCGACGGCCAGGAACTTCGCCTCGTACTCGTGCTTCATGGATCCTTCTCTCAGAGACGGTCGGTGAGGGTGGACGAACGGGCCGCCAGGAGCAGGCCCATGCGATGGATGTGGTCGTGTGGCTGGCCGATGTGAGGCCGCTCGGTGAACTCGTTCGTGCGCAAGGTGAGCAGCACGTCCCAGTCCCCGAGGAAGTGACGGTGCAGGCGCTCCGGAGAGGTGTAGTGCTCCACCAAGTGATGGCGCTTATCCACGGGCATCATGAACTCCGCACCGAACACACCGCCCGGGCGGACCAGGCGCTGCATGCGGTCGACGAACTCGGCGAGAGGGCGGTGGTGGTTGGCACTGTAGTGCCACGAGCAGCTCGTCCAGACCGCCTCGCACGGCACGTCCAGAGGTTTCCCCGCGAGGAAGTCCTCTTCGATCACCCGCACACGGTCGTGGAGTTCCTCCAGCTTGAGCCGGTCGATCAACCCCATGGCGTGCACCTGGCTGTCACCCGGGAGGCGTACCTCACCTCCGTGCACGGCGAGCGCGTCGCGTTCGATGGCCACTACGCGGTACCCGGCGGCGGCCAGGGGCAGGACGAACTTGCCGTCGCTCGCACCGACGACCGCGATGGTGGAGTCAGGAGCAACACGTTCCCGCAGGGTCGCGAGGAACTGAGGGAAGAAGGTGAGGGTGTGCTCCCACAAGCTCTGTGTCTGCATGGGAGGGCGCTCCTTGCGTATCGGTGGCGGTGATCACGCGGAGGACTTGTTCGGGGGTGAGCCCCGTGGTGTCGATGCGTCGCATCGGGAACGAGGCGTAGGCATCCGCCACTTGGTCCGTGACGGTCTCCGTCAGCGCGTCCCATCGCGATATCGGCTTGTCCCGGGCTGCGAGGCGGCGCCGGCGTTCGTCGTCAGCGCAGACGAGGTAGTACGTGACGGGAGTCGGCAGCCAGGCCGGCAGAGTGACGCCGAGCCGGGCGCCCAAGGCTCGGTGGTTGGTGAGGCACCGGGCGAAATAGCTCTCCACGACAACCGGAACGCCGTTTCTGAGGTGCCGCTGGATCTCTTCGGCTGCTGTGAACAGTGCGGAGAGGTAGAGGCACATCCGAGCCTCGACGTTCGTCCGCCTGTCCACCTCGCGCCTGAGGGGCTGGTAGAAGGCTGGCACGGTGGGCACAAGGACGGCTTGACGGGCAACGGCGAGCATCGGAGCGATCGTCGACTTCCCAGTGCCCCGTAAGCCTTCCAGGCTCTCGAATCTCGGCTGGTCAGGCACGGGCGTACACCACGTCCGGTACGGAGAGCGTGAGCTCATCGGTGGCGGAGGGCCTGTGGACGATGCGGTTCGCGGCCTTCTCGTACCAGAACGCGTGGGAGTCCTTGCCCACTGCCTTGCACGACATGGTGAGCGCACCGCGCGGGTCGGCCTCGATCCGCTCGATCTCGCGGGGCCCGCCGGACGGAGCGCAGACCTCTGGCGCGCCGGACTCGGAGAGGTCCTCATCGACGATCACTTCAAGCGGCAGCCTGGTCTTCGCGAGCTCTTCGCGGAGCCGGCCGTAGGCGGTCGTGTCCGTGACCAGCAGCTCGGGGTGGTCAGCGGCATTGCCTACCGGCCGTAGGTGGTGGAGCTTCAGCTGCCGGACGCCGAGCTGCCCGAGGATGCTGGTGAGAGGGAGGACCTCGCCGATGTTCTGAGAGGTCACGGTCATGGTCGCACCCGTCGGGACACCGAGGTCCCTTGCCAGGCTGAGTGAGCTGAGGGCGCTCTGGTAGCTGCCGCGCTTGCGGATGCCGTCGTTGGTCGAGCCGACACCCTCCAGGGAGACCCGGAGCAAGTCCAGGTGCGGAGCGATCTCGGTCAGGCGGCGCTCGATCCGGTATCCGTTGGTGCAGATCTCGACGCGCTGGCCCAGTTCCTGCTTGGCGTGCCGGACGACCTGCGGCAGCTCCCGGTAGACGAACGGTTCCCCGCCGAGGAGGGTGACGGCCTCCGTGCCGTACTCGTCTCGCATCAGGGAGAGAAGACTGACGGCTTCCTCGGCGGTGAAGGCGTCGGCGTACTGAAGCCGCTTGCCGTGGAAGCAGTGCAGGCACGTGAAGTTGCAGCGGTACAGCAGCTGCAGGTACAGCATCCGGATCTTCCTGATCCCGGTAACTTCCCCGATCACATGGGCTCCTTCGGCTGACTGCCTGGTGGGAACCCTGATGGTGGCGGTCTGCCAGGGGACCTCGTCACCGCGTTCGGGGACGGTCCGAGGACGTCCTGGGACGTTTTACGTGCCCGCGAAGGACTCCAGGATGCCGAGAACCCGCCTGGTGTCCGACAGGTCCGGCAGGATCTCGTGGGCGCCGGAAGCGGCCAGCTCCTCGGCACTGTGGACACCGGAGGCGACCGCAAGGATCGCAGAACCAGTGGCCAAGGCGGCTTCCACGTCGCGGGGGGTGTCTCCCACCAGGACGACGGGCACATCGGCCGGAACGCCACGGAGCTGCTGTATGCGTTCACGTGCGACCGCAACAAGTTCTGGACGGAGCTCGGCGTCCGCTCCGTAGGCGCCGGCAGGCAAATCCAACAGCGAGTCGAGGCCGAAGGCGGAAAGCTTCACCTGAGCGTTGGCGGCAATGTTGCCGGTCAGGACAGAGGAGACCCAACCACTTCGTGCGGCAGCGGCCTTCAGTACCTCGTGAACCCCTGGCAAAGCCGTCCCGCGCAGGCGCAGATCATCAAGGCGGTCATGCCCAGCTTGCGCGAGGGCGGCCTCGATGACGGACCACTTGGGTACACGTAGCCCGTCGCGAAGGAACATGTCGCGCATGATGAGTCGATCCGTGCGCCCCTCGGTACGCGCCGGCGCCGACGGTTCGCGTCCCGCGAGTGACGAGAAGGCGGCAGCGTAGATCTCCTTGCTGACCCCCGCGTTCTCGATGAGGGTGTGGTCGATGTCCCACAGGACGATGAGCTCCATGGCGCCAGGGTAGGCAGTCGGTTCGATGCTCTGCTTCCGTGACGGCGTCCCAAAACGTCCTTGCGCGATCATGCACCGGGCCGCTTCTATGGCTCCTGTGAACGACCGACTGCACTCTGTGCTTGCGCAGCGCGGCGTCTCGCCCGAATCGCTCGCGGAAGTCTGCGAGGTGGACCCCAAGACGGTGAGCCGGTGGCTGGGAGGGCGCGTTCCACACGCACGGCATCGCTTCCGCGCCGCCCGCCACCTGCGCGTGGAAGAGACCTTCCTGTGGCCGGCGCCGCCTCGACGGTCCGGCCGACCGCGTGACGGGTTAGGCGAACTGGTCGGCGCCTATCAGAACCGTGCCAGCGTGCCGCGGGACGTCTGGCTCTCGCTGCTGCGAGAGGCCCAGCACGAGATCGGCGTCCTCGTCTTCTCCGGCACGTTCTTTGCGCAGTCCAATCCGCACGTAGCCAAGATGCTCTCCGAGCGCGCGGCGGAGGGGGTCCGTGTGCGCCTGTGCTTCGGCGACCCGGACGGTCAGGCAGTCGCGATCCGAGGCCGCGAAGAGGGAATCGGCGACACCCTTGCCGCCAAGATCCGAGCATCACTGACGTACTACCGGCCCCTGCTGGGCGAAGCTGGGTGCGCCGTACGCCTCCACGACACCACGCTCTACACGTCCATGTTCCGCTACGACGACAACCTTCTGGTCAACCCCCACATCTGGGGGCAGCCGGCCAGCGCCAACCCCCTGTTCCACCTCAAGAGGACAGAGGGGACTGGGTGGTTCGACAGCTACGCTCAGAGCTTTGACGCCGTCTGGGCCGCCGCGCGGCCGTGGACACCCGACCACGAGAGGACCAGCGCCCATGGGTAGGACTGAGTACTACAACGACCCGGCCGCCCCGAAGGCAAACACCCTCATCCCGGCCAGCAACCTGCTCGTAGTCGACGACACCGGAGCCATCCTCCTCCAGCGCCGCCGCGACACCGGCCAGTGGGCGCTTCCCGGAGGCGCGCAGGACATCGGCGAGACCGCGGCAGAGTGCGCGGTACGCGAGTGCCTGGAAGAGACCGGCATCGTCGCCGAGATCACCGGCTTCCTTGGCGTCTACACCAACCCGAACCACATCGTCGCCTACAGCGACGGAGAGATCCGCCAGCAGTACGAGAACACGTACATCGGCCGCCCCATCGGCGGAACTCCCACGATCAACGACGAGGCCGACGGGGTGCGCTTCGTCCAGCCGGCCGACCTCGACCAGTACGACATCCACCCGAGCATGCGCCAGCAGATCGGGGACTACCTGGCCGGCACCTATCCCTACCTCGGCTGAGCCGCCAGCGCCGCCTCGATGCGCTGCACAGAGGAGACGATCTCCGGCGCCGCGCGGCGGATGAACCGGCCGACCACACTGTCCGCGCCATAGCGACTGATGATCTCCGCGATCCGCTCCTGCGCACTGGTCCGGCCACCGTCGGGCGTGGTCGTCATGTCGCAGTACACGAGAGCGTCCACCAGCAACGGCTCCCCCAGCAACGGAAACTCCGACGTCAACTCGTCCCGCAGCCCTCGCTCCTCGGCCTCCAGCAGGGCAAAAGAGTGGTTCGCGACGAGCCGCACCAGCCGCTCGTCGGCCCCATGCTCGTCACGGAGGAACCTTGCCCCGTCCAGCGGGTGGAACCCCGTCACGGCCAGCCGAGGTACGTACCCGACATCGTGGAGCGTGGCGGCAGCGACGAGAAGGTCGCCGTTCTTGCCAAGAAGTCGCCGGACCTCGGTCGCACGCTTGGCCACTCCTTGAGTGTGCGCCCACCTCCGTGGAAGCAGGGTGCTGAGTTCAGCTTCCGCTACCTGCGCCGCCCACATCGTGCTCACATCGGCCATGCCGAGCTTCCTGCCCTGGTGGCGTGCCAAACACACCACGTGGTTGTCCCACTGCGGTATGCACCGGGTACAAGCGGGCGCCTTCAGAGGTGGGGAAGGCGCTCTCACCCTTGGTGTCTTCCGCTCAAGTCGGGTGATCCAAAGCCCCTTCCCAACTATCGGACTCCTTCTAGACTGTGTGCCAAATCGACACAGCAGAGTGGGCATCTCGGTCAGGTGTCCTGAGGACGGGGTAGCGGGTGGGGGACATGGACGAGCGACTGCAGAACCTAGCCAAGTCATCCCCGAACTTCGGCATCCTCTACCCCCTGAAGCCGCTGTTGTCGCTCTACGGTGCGCAAGCGGAGGCTACGGTCTTCACGAACCCGAACTCTTCGCTTGTTCAGGCGGGTCAGTTCGGCGAAGTCCTCGCAGAGGAGCTGATCACCCGGATCGGCATGCGGGTGGAAGGCGACCGCCAGATCGATCGGTTGACCGCTCTGACCCGAGCCGGCGTTTTGGTGCCCGAGATCCGTCGGGACTTCGATCAGCTGCGGGTGGACCGTAACAAGGCCGCCCACGCCCATCTGTTCGACACGGCCAGGGCGCTTGAGGCAGTACGCGTCTGTTACAAGCTCGGGTTGTGGTTCCACGACGCGATCTCCGGGCGCCGCACGGTGGCAGAGTTCGTGCCGCCAACCGATCCGCAGGCCGTTGTCTCGGACCCGGAGGAGCTCGCTGAGCTCACTGAGGCGTTGGATGGCCATCGCAAGGCGCTCACCGAGGCCCGCACACGCCTCACTGAGTCAGCGAGCGAGCTGGAGGCAGAGCGGAAGGCAAGGGCCGAGGCGGAGCGCCTCATAGCCAGCGCCGGCGCGAACAACGCCGAGCTGCTGGCCCAGCTTGAGCAGCTGACTGCACAGGTCGCCGAAATGCGCGCAGCCCAGACGGCGGCCTATGAGCAGGCCCGACAGGCCCCGCGTCCGGTCGATCCTGCGGCTCGTGACGCGATCATTCACCGTGCACAGCGGAAGGCGCCGCTCAACGAGATTCAGGCCCGTGACGAGATCGACAAGCTGCTTCGAGCTGCTGGTTGGGTAGTCCAAAACCGGAGCGAGGTCAACCCGCTGGCCGGTCCTGGCGTAGCCGTGCGCGAGTTCACGCTCGCCACCGGCCGTGCCGATTACGTCCTCTACGTGGACGGGCGGATCGTAGGTGTCATCGAGGCCAAGCGCGAGGGAACCCATCTGGCCAGCGCAGTCGCCCAGAACGACCGCTATGCGGGCGGTGTTCTGAAGGAGCACCGGCTCGCAGTGTGGCGCGAGGACGAGCCCTTCGCCTTCCGATACGCGACGACGGGTACCGAGACGTACTTCATCAATCGCCTCGACCCTGACGCGCGCTCGCGCGAGGTGTTCGCGTTTCATCAGCCAGAGACCATCGCCGCCTGGATGCGGCGTGCCGAGGAGCACCCAGAGGCACCCACCTTCCGCGCCGCTCTGCGCTGCATTCCAGAGCTGCAGCGCAACGGTCTGCGGCCAGCGCAGATCGAGGCGATCAAGGGGCTGGAGAGTTCCCTCGCTCTGGACAAGCCGCGGGCTCTGATCCAGATGGCGACCGGCGCGGGGAAGACCTACACCGCCGTCTCCCAGACCTATCGGCTGCTCAAGCATGCCCGTGCTCGCCGCGTGCTTTTCCTGGTCGACCGCAACAACCTGGGCAAGCAGGCTCTGGATGAGTTCCGCAAGTTCACCACCCCGGACGACGGCCGCAAGTTCTCGGACATCTACAACGTCGAGCGCCTGGGCGCTGCGGGTCTGCAGGACAGCACCTCGGTGGTGATCTGCACCATCCAGAAGATGTACCGCCTCCTCACCGGCGAGCAACTCGTAGATGATGATCCGGCCGATGAGGCGAATGACGACACGGCGTACGAGGAGTCCTACGCTGCCGAACGCCCCGTTGAGGTGGGCTACAACCCGGCAGTGCCGCTCGAATCCTTCGACCTGATCATCGTGGATGAGTGCCATCGTTCCATCTATGGCCTGTGGCGCGGTGTCCTGGAGTATTTCGACGCTCACCTCGTCGGGCTCACCGCTACCCCGACCCTGCAGACCCTCGGCTTCTTCGGCCGCAACCTGGTCTCCGAGTACACCTATCCTCAGGCCGTCGCGGACGGCGTCAACGTCGACTTCGATGTCGTCCGCCTGCATACAGATTTGCGGGAGAACGGCGGCGCGACGATAGAAGAGGGGACTACGGTCAAGATCCGCGACCGGAAGACTCGCTACCAGCGCTACGAGCAGCTGGCAGACGACTTCACCTACACCACCCGTCAGATCGGACGCTCGGTGGTGGCTGTCGACGAGATCCGCGCCGTTCTCACTGCCTATCGGGACAACTGGCAGAGCTGGTTCCCGGGGCGCAAGGAAGTCCCCAAGACACTGATCTTCGCGGTTGGCGAGGACCACGCGGAGGATGTTCTTGCCCAGGCCAAGGAAGTCTTCGGACGCGGAGACGAGTTCGCCAAGAAGATCACCTACAAGAGCCGTCAAGCCGGCGACGACCCCGATGAGCTGATCCGCGCCCTACGGACATCCCCGCGTCTGAGGATTGCCGTCACTGTTGACATGATCGCCACCGGCACGGACGTTAAGGCGCTGGAGTGCGTGATCTTCCTGCGGGAAGTCCGCAGCGCGGTCCTCTTCGAGCAGATGAAGGGGCGCGGTGCCCGCACCATCGACGCCACAGAGCTGCGCGAGGTGACCCCTGGCGGAGACGAGAGGGTACGTAAAGATCGCTTCGTCCTCGTGGACGCCGTGGGTGTCACCGATTCCCCGCTCGTCGACGCACGCCCGCTCGTCCCCGCCGGAGAACGCCAGATCTCCCTTGCCAAGCTCCTCGACAAGGCGGGCACCCAATCGATCAGCGCCTCCGAGGCTGAGATTCTTGCTGGTCGCCTCGCCCGACTCAACCAGCAGCTCAATGACAGCGAGCGTGACCAGCTCACCAAGGCTGCCGGTGGCCGCACCCTCTCAGAGATCGCGAGCGCCATCGTCAAGGCCGTCGACCCCGACCGGCAAGATCAGGCAAAGGCGGAGGGGGGCGAGAAAGCGGCCCGCGCACTGGTTGTATCCGCTGTGGCTCCACTCGCCGCCAGTCCCGACCTGCGCAAGCTGATCATCGAAATCCGCCGGGACAAGGACTATGTGATGGATGAGACCACTGCGGTCTCCGTCACCGACGTTCACGCAATTCCACGAGAGGAACGGGCTCGCGAGGAGGTTGACCGCTGGAGCCGTCTGCTCAGGGAGCAGCGCGACAAGATCGCCGCGATCTCCATTGCACTCTCCAGCCCTCGCTCGGTCGGCCCCACCGAGGCGTATGGCGCACTCAAGGAGCTTGCTGACAAGATCCGACGTCCCGACTTCGCCTGGACACCGCAGGTCTTGTGGACCTACTACGAAGACCTTGGCCGTGCCAACGAGCAGCCCGGCAAGGAAGCCGGCGTGCCCGACCTCATCTCGCTCATCCGGTACGAGCTCGGCGTAGATTCGGAGCTGAAGCCGTACCGTGAGACGGTAGAAGAGCGCTTCGAGGGTTGGCTGCTCCGGCAGCGACAGGCCGGTGTGGAGTTCACGGAGGACCAGATGTGGTGGCTGGAGGCCATCCGCGACGTCGTCGCCAGCGACGTCGGCATCGCCCCGCCGGACTTCCGAGCGGAACCCTTTGTCAGCCGCGGAGGGGGCAAGGGTCTTGCTTTGGCCTTTCCTGGGCGCAATCCGCACGAATTTCTGAATGAGCTGAATCGAGAACTGGCTTGAGTGAGACGGAACTTCCTCAAGGTTGGGCTTCCGCCCGCCTCGAAGAAGTGTGTGTGCCCATCGCCAAGGTCGGACGTGACGGCTACGGACGAGATCGATTTAAGTATGTCGACATTGGGTCCATCGACAGCGGAACCAATCGGGTGCGGAATGCTGAATGGGTCGACTCCGATAGGGCTCCCTCGCGTGCACGTCAAGTCATCCGTAATGGCGATACCGTCTATTCGACCGTAAGGCCGTACCTCCGTAAGATCGCAATCATTCCGGAAGAACTCGACGGTCACGTGGCCTCAACTGGCTTCGCCGTTCTTCGTGCCCACGAGGAGATTGATTCACGCTATCTGTTTTATGTGACACTCACTGACGAGTTCGCCTCACAAATCCTGCCCAAGCAACGTGGCGTCAGCTATCCTGCAGTTCGAGAGGCGGATGTACTCGATGTCACCATCCCGATTCCTCCACCTGATGAACAGCGGCGCATTGTGGAGGCCATCGAGGATCACCTTTCTCGCCTGGATGCAGCTGATGATGCTCTGGCGCACGCTAAGTTGCTCGGGCCTCTGCAGACGCGCTCGCTCTTCACTGCGGCATCAGAGGGACGGGTTGCGCACCGCGTCTCTGAATCGGTTCCGGATTTTCGTGCGATTCGTCAGGAGATCTGGAAGAAGTTCAAGGGGAAGAAGAAATATAAAGTTCCTGCATCTCCGGACCTCTCGGTCGCTCCTGTAGTGCCTGATGGTTGGAGTGTCTTTAGCCTTGAGGAGATTACGGATCCTATTCGAATCATTCGCTATGGCATTCTGATGCCTAAGGTGAAGGAGGGAGGCACCGTCCCCTATGTTGAGGTAAAGGACCTAGCGGGATGCGTGCTACGGGGAGAGGGACTGCACCTCACTAGCAGCGAACTTGACGAACAATTCGCCGGTGCGAGAATCCAACCGGGAGATCTCGTGTTGGCAGTGCGAGGTTCTTACGACCGTTCTGCCATCGTCCCGCCGTCTATCACGTCGGCGAATGTGAGTCGTGATGTAGCGCGCATCGCTCCACTTCCTGGACTTGATGTTGAGTACTTGCAGCTCTATTTTCAGAGTAGGTTTGCTCAAGCCTACCTGAAGAACCATGCTCGCGGTGTAGCGGTAAAGGGCGTAAATATTGCTTCGATCCGCGCAATGCCGGTAGTTGTACCCCCGTCCGGATCTCAACGTGAGATCATCGAATACGTCCAACAAAAGCAGACGGTGATTGGTGCAGTAGATGATGCGGTGGAGCGAGCAATCCGTAGAAGTTCTGCCTTGCGTCGAGCTATTCTTTCGCGGGCGTTGAATGGCAAACTTGTCGCGCAAGACCCGGATGACAAGCCTGCATCCCTGGTGCTAGAACGCATTCGTGCTGAGAGGGGCGCGTCGGGCAAGGGTGGTCGCTCGGGACGTGCAAAGGTGTCGACGGCGTTGAATGCTTGACGTTGCTAGAATGCCGCTATCGTCAGTCCACGCAGGGCTGTAATCATGGAATCTTAATCCACTGTCCAGCAGGAGTTCCAGCTCTAATGAGCACTGTTGAATCCATCCGGGATGCATCCAGGGTAAGCGCGCAAACCAATGCGCTCGTTGCGAAGCTCTGGAACTACTGCAATGTCCTGCGGGATAACGGTCTATCAACCATTGAGTATGTTGAGCAACTTTCGTATTTGCTCTTCTTGAAGATGGCTGATGAATTGGCAGCTGATCCATTTGCTGAGGAGACGGCAGAGCCGATCGTGCCGCCCGGCTTGGACTGGCAGTCGCTGGCCTCCAAGCGTGGTGAGGAATTGGAGGCTCACTACCGTAGGGTGCTTGCAGAGCTTGGTAAGCACCCGGGCACCACACTGGGCACTGTCTTCGCCAAGGCTCAGAATCGCATCACCGAGCCCGCCCTCCTCGAAAAGCTGGTTGTCGAGTTGATCGGCAAGACGGACTGGGTCATGGAAGGCACTGACCTCAAGGGTGACGCCTACGAGGGTCTTCTTGCCAAGGGAGCCGAGGACACCAAGACAGGGGCTGGACAGTACTTCACCCCGCGCCCCCTAATCGACGCCATGGTGCAGGTGATGCGGCCTGGTCCGCGGGATACGATCACAGATCCGGCCTGCGGGACCGCAGGCTTCTTGATTGCTGCGCATAGTTATATCCGGAAGCATTATCTCAAGGGCCTCTCTAGAGAGCAGCGTCTCGCGCTCGGGCAGGGCACCATCTGGGGAAATGAACTCGTTCCTGGCACCGCACGTCTCGCCGCGATGAACATGCTGCTCCACGGCATCGGTGAGGCTGGCGGTGAGTCTCTCATCACCACGGGGGACGCGCTCGCCGATGCGCCGTCTCGGCGTGCCTCACTCGTCCTTGCTAATCCGCCCTTTGGTAAAAAGTCGGCGATCACCGTTGTAGGGACGGACGGCAAGACCGACCGAGAAGACATTAGTTACGACAGGTCCGACTTCCGGGCGACGACAACCAACAAGCAACTGAATTTCCTGCAGCACATTATGTCGCTGATGGAGATGGATGGCCGCGCGGCGGTGGTCCTGCCCGACAACGTGCTGTTCGAAGGCGGGGCCGGCGAGAAGATCCGGCGTCGCCTTCTTCAGGAGTTCAACCTCCACACGATTCTGCGCTTGCCTACTGGCATCTTCTACGCGGGCGGCGTCAAGGCGAACGTACTGTTCTTCGAGAAAAAGCCGCCACGGGCCGACGACATGCCCAATACCTCCGATGTCTGGGTGTACGACTTTCGGACCGGCATGCACTTCACGCTGAAGCAGCGACCGCTCCGCCTCGCCGATCTCGCCGACTTCATTGAGGCGTATAAGGCGGACGACCGCTCGGCGCGCAAGGAGACCGAAGATGGGCGCTTCAAGCGGTTCACGTATGAGGAGCTCATCGCCCGTGACAAGGTCAACCTTGACATCACATGGCTGAAAGACCCGGCGCTCGACGATGCGGACAGCCTGCTCCCTCCTGAGGTCATCGCCCAGGAGATCGTGGAAGATCTCCAGGCTGCTCTCACAGAGTTCGAGGCGATTGCCGAGGCACTGGGCGGTGAGGTTAAGCCTGACCTTGCCGCTGAAGAGGACGTAGCAGAGGCATGATGCCTCGGACCTTGGGAAGTTGAGGGCCCAGGTTGCGTGAGCGATGCGTGAGCGGACGGTGCGGCACGAGCCGTCACGAGCCGCACCGCGCATCACGACGCACATGCTCTGACCAGGCAGTTCCGGACACCGGAGCAGTGTCCGGAACCACCCGGCAAGCTTTGGCCAGGACTTTTAATCCATTGGTTGTGGGTTCGAGTCCCACAGGGCCTACCGAGGGCGGGGAGGGAGCGCCTCCCCCCTGCGTCACAGCGCCCGGACCGGTTTCCGCCGGTCCGGGCGCTGTGTCGTTCTCCCGGCCGCTACTTGATGTGGACGAGCCCGTCGGTGGTGACGGTGGGCCGGCCGCTCGTGCCGGCCACGACGATCCTGACGGTGTGCCTGGCGCTGCCGGACCAGGTCTTCGTCCAGATCGCCTGCCGGTAGAGGGTGGTGGAGGACTTCAGGTCGACCGTGCTGACCTTGACGCCGTCGACGTAGACGTACGCCTGGCCCGAGCTGGAGGCCCGCGATACCACCCAGGAGGCGGAACGGCCGGTGAAGGTCCAGGTGAGGGCGGCGCCCTTGCTCGCGCTGGAGTACGACTTGCCGCCCAGGTAGCTGGTGGAGGAACGGCTCGTCCAGCTGCCGGACCTCACCGCCGAGGTCTCCTGGAGGATGACCGGGGTGTAGGAGGCGGACGCGTTGCGCCAGTTGCCGGCGTAGTCGTAGGCCTGCATCGACCAGGTGGTGGCCGTGCCCGGCTTGGCGGTCCGGTTGTTGGCGGTCCAGGTCGGCGGGAAGGTGGTGGGCGTCGGGGACAGCAGCTTCACCCCGCGCAGCGCCTTGTCGTCGGTCGCCTTCCAGCCGAGGGTGACCGGGACGGCGGTGGTGGCGACCGTGCCGGTGCGCAGGGAGAGCTTCGGTGTGGTGGTGAACACCGGCGCGGTCGTCTCCGCGACGGCCTTCAGCGCGGTGGTGGTCACGGTCCTGCCGGACTGGTGCACCGCCCGCACCGCGACGGTGTGGCTGCCCAGGGGCAGGGTCGTGTTCGCGGAGGTGGCCGTACCGGAAGCGGTGACGACGGGCTTGCCGTCGACCAGCAGTTCGAAGCTCTTGATGAGCGACGCGGGCGTGGTGGCCTGCCACTTCACGCTCACGGCGCCCCTGGTGTAGTACGTCGTACCGGACAGGTTCGCGCCGCCGACCGAGGCCACCTTCAGCCCCTGCACCGGGCCGGCCGCCCAGGCACGCACGGCCGGCAGCTGGGCGTAGAGGGAGTTGCCGGGGCACTGGGTGTTGTAGCCGTCGCGGTGGCCGGAGATCCGGTTGAAGGTGTACGCGGTGCCCGCGGTGAAGCCGGTGCCGAAGTAGTTCTTCTGGCTCGCCCCGGCGCTGAGCCGCACCGTGCCGGCCGGGTCGGCGCCGTACTGGCCGAGCTTCCAGGCGGCGACGCGGGCGACGGAGGCCAGCGCGGCACCGGAGGCACCGGTGGAGGTGTACTCACCGAGCACCGCGATGCCGGCGGACTCCCGGTTCCAGCCGTAGGTGTGCGCACCGAGCACCGGCAGGTCGGTGCCGCCCTTGCGGCCCTCGAAGACGGTGCCGCACTTGTCGACCAGGAAGTTGTAGCCGATGTCGTTCCAGTGGTTGACCTGCGTGTGGTACGCGTAGATGCCCCGCACGATCGACGCGGAGTCGGCGCAGGAGTAGTCGTTGGCCCCGTCGGTGTGGTGGACGAAGACGGCCTTCACGTCGTCGTTGTACTCGGACGGGTCGGGGCTGAGCGACTCGTCGGCGCCCCAGCCGGCGCGCGAGGTCACCGGCGGCTTGGGCACCGTGGACGGCCGCGCGGGCGGCGGCGCCGTGGGCGTGGTGGCCGACGGGCCCGGGGACGCGGAGCCGGAAGGCGGCCCGGCCGGAGAGCCGGTCGGCGTGGACGGGGCCGTGGTGTCCGTGGCTGCCGGGGACGCGGGACCGGCCGGGTCGCCGGACGTGCCGGTCGGGTCGTCCGTCGGCGTCACGGCCGTGCCGTCGGTGGGTGTCGTGGAATCGGTGGGCGTGGCCGCCGGGGTGCCCTCCTCGGCGACGAAGGCCGCCGGGCCGGTCGCCTGGGTCTCCGCCTTGGTCACCACCCCCGGGTCGACCAGGTTGACCTCCAGGCCCTTGGGCAGCGTGCCGGTGGTGCCGTCCTCGTGGAGCACCTGGGCCTGGACGCCGTCGGAGGGCCCGACCCACAGCGGCTCGGACGCGCCGCGCATCCCGGCCTCCGGGTCCTCCGGCGGGTCGATGTTCACGTCGAGGTCGTGCCAGGCGCCCCACTCACCGCTCTCCAGGTCGCGGGTGCGCACCTGCGCCCGCCCGTCGAGCCCTTCGACGGGCCCCGACCAGGACACACCGACCAGCGAGAACTGCGCGGTCCCCGTGCGGGGCAGCTCCCGCTTGCCGCGCGCGGTGCCCTTCAGCGCGAGGTCGTAGACCTTCACGGGCCGCTTGGCCCGGCCTGCCGGACCGGGGTCGTCGGACGGGCTGGCGACCGCGTACGTCACCACGCCCCCGCCCCCCAGGACCACGGCACCGAGCGTCAGCCACGCCCGCCGTCTCAGGCTCAGCGGTCTGTACGCGTGCGACGAACGACGACTCATGACAAATCCCCACCCCAGAGCAAGCCGGCCGGCCAAGGCCTCAGACATCAACGTGAGGCACACCCGTCACACGGGTGGCCCCTCCCCTACAGCGCGCCGCACACGACGAACATCACGGCGGTGACGAGGTGCCCCCGCTCGCGACGCCTGTCCGGCACGCCGAGCGGTGAGCCGAGCGACACCGTACCGGGCGCCGGCGGAACGGGCGCCTAGGGTGGCCCCGCCGCACCCGTCGTCCCACCGCCTCACCGGAGTACGCCCATGCCCCTCCCGTACGTCCTCCTCTCCGCCGCCGTGTCCCTCGACGGCTACCTGGACGACACCGGCCCCGAGCGGCTCCTGCTGTCCTCCCCGGCCGACTTCGACCGGGTCGACGAGGTGCGGGCGTCCGTCGACGCGATCCTGGTCGGCGCCGGAACGATCCGGGCCGACAACCCGCGGCTGCTCGTGAACTCGGCCGGGCGACGGGCCGCGCGGGCCGCCGCGGGGAAGCCGGAGTACCCGGTGAAGGTCACGGTCAGCGCGTCGGGCGAGCTGGACCCGACGGCGGCCTTCTGGCACACCGGCGGCGACAAGGTCCTCCTGACCACCGACGAGGGCGCCCGGCGGGCCCACGCGCTCGGGCTCGCCGCCGACGTCGTCCCGCTCGGGCGCGTGTTCGAATGGCGGCCGGCGCTGGAGTACCTGCACGACCGGCGGGGTGTGCGGCGGCTGATGGTGGAGGGCGGGGGGACCGTGCACAGCCGGCTGTTGCAGCAGGAGCTCGCCGACGAGCTGCAGCTCGTCCTCGCCCCCCTGTTCGTCGGCGACCCGGCCGCTCCCCGGCTGTTCGGGCCCGGCGACTACCGGCGCGGGCGGCTCCGGCTGGTGGAGACCCGGCGGATCGAGGACGTCGTGCTCATGCGCTACCGGCCGACCGCCCCGGGCGCCGCCGGTCACGTGTCCGCCGCCGACCGGCACTGGCTGGCGCTCGCCTGCGAGCTGGCCGAGCTGTGCCCGCCGTCCGGCACGGCGTTCAGCGTGGGGGCGGTGGTCGTCGCCGCCGACGGGACGGAGCTCGCGCGGGGCCATTCGCGGGAGGAAGGCGACCCGGTCGTGCACGCCGAGGAGGCCGCGCTCGCCAAGATCGACGCAGCCGATCCGCGGCTCGCGACCGCCACCGTCTACAGCAGCCTGGAGCCGTGCGCCCGCCGCGCCTCCCGGCCCGCCCCGTGCGCCCGGCTGATCCTCGACGCCGGGGTGCGCCGGGTGGTCACCGCCTGGCGGGAACCGGACACGTTCGTGCCGGGGGCCGACGGCAGCGGGGTGCTCGCCGCCGGGGGCGCCGTGGTCGTCGTCGTGCCGGAACACGAGGCGGCGGCGAAGGGTCCGAACCGTCACCTGCTGGGCCACTGAGATACGCGTGTGCGTTCCGCTCCCGACATGACGTACACTGGAGACACAACGACGCGGGGTGGAGCAGCTCGGTAGCTCGCTGGGCTCATAACCCAGAGGTCGCAGGTTCAAATCCTGTCCCCGCTACTCAAGGCCGAAGGCCGGAATCCTCAGGGATTCCGGCCTTCGGTGTCTCCGCGTGTCCGTCACCCGACCGGCCGCCACGGCTCGCCCCCCGTCCCTCCTCCGGGAAACCTGGGAGGCGGGACGGCAAACGGCGTGGACGTGCAGGGGCGGCGGGAGACGAGTGGTGCGGCCAGGTGACGTGGACGGCGAAGGACCGTATGCCAGGTCCGGCGGCCGGCTGTCCGGCGTCCCCGTGCCCGGCCCGGGCCTCGGCGCCGCCCCGATGCCCGTACCGCCCGTCCGGCCGGTGCGGCGGCGGACCCCGTACGGCCGGACCTTCGTGCGCCTGCTCCCCGTCCTGCTGATCGTCGTCGCCGTCGTGTACGACCTCCTCACCCCCCGGTACTTCACCGCGGGGCCCCTCTGGACGGCCGCGCCCCTGGTCGCGGCGCCCCTCTACTCGCGGCGCGACACCCTGCTCACCGGCCTCGCCGTGGTCGCCGCCGTCATCGGGCTCCAGCTCGGCAAGGGCGTCATCCACTACGTGGACTCGCTCACCGAGCTGATCACCATCGCGACGGTCGCCGCCCTCGCCGTCTTCGTGAACGCCTTCGTCCGCCGCACCGACGAGCGCCTCGCCTCCGCCCGTGAGATCGCCGAGGCCGCCCAGCGCGCCGTGCTGCCCGAGCCCGCCGAACGGATCGGCGGCTTCGAGATCGCCGCCTGCTACGAGGCGGCGCAGGCGGACGCCTTCATCGGCGGCGACCTGTACGCGGTGCAGGACAGTGCCCGCGGCGTGCGGCTCATCGTCGGAGACGTGCGCGGCAAGGGCATGGGCGCGGTGGCCGCCGTCGCCGTGGTGATCGGTGCCTTCCGGGAGGCCGCCGAGCAGGAGGCGACGCTGGAGGCGGTCGCGCAGCGGCTGGAGCGGGCGCTGGCGCGCGAGGGCACCCGCCGGGACGGGCTGGACGCCTTCGAGGGGTTCACCACCGCCGTCCTCGCCGAACTGCCGCACGGCGAGGGCATCGTCCGCGTCGTCAACCGCGGCCACCCGCCGCCGCTGCTGCTGCACGCCGACGGCACCGTGCACCCGGTGCAGGACGGGGAGTTCGCGCTGCCGCTCGGCATGGGCGAGCTCGGGGTGTGGCCCGACCGGGCGCAGCAGAGCGGGCTTCCCGGCGGAGCCACCCTGCTGCTGTACACCGACGGGCTGTCCGAGGCCCGTGACGCCCAGGGCCGGTTCTACGACCCCCACGCGCGGCTGGCCGGCCGCGTCTTCCGCCACCCGGCCCACCTGCTCGAAACCCTCGCCGACGAGGTGCGCGAGCACTCCGGGGGCGGCACGACGGACGACATGGCGCTGCTCGCCGTCCGCCGCCGGGCCTGAGCGGTGCGGCGACCCCCCTCGATCGCCGTCACGGGTGGTGACGGCACGACCGCCCTCCGCATAACAACTGACACACCGTCATAAACGCGTGATGTGAAGTCGTGACCTGAGAGGCGGTCAACTCGCCCCCATATGTGTCTCAATGAGGCGTACGTCCCGGCCGGTATCCCTAATGATCAAGCGGAACGGCTTGGAATCAGCACCTCGCGTCTATTAACGTTCGATAACGCAGCGCGGTCGTCCCAGCCGTCACAGAAGGCGGCTCCGTGCGCACGCGCCGAATCCCGTGAGGGAACCGGGGAACCACCACTTGGGGTGAATCGGGCGTATGCCGCCGTGGCTACACGGCGCGTATACGCGCGTAGGAGACCTTCCTGCTCCGAACCCGTCAGCTAACCCGGTAGGCGGAAGGAAGGAAAGGAGTACGCCCACGTGGCGTCCAACCGGCCTGCCCCCGAGGCCCCGTTCGTGCCCGGCACGCACGACACCGAAACCTTCGGCTACGACGGCTACCGTGCCGAAGAGGGCCCCTGGGAGGAGTGGAATCCCACCGCGGAGTCCATCCGTCCGGTACGCGGCCGGCACCGTGTCGCCAAGCAGCGCGGCGGGCTCGCCCGCAGCTCCACCGTCCTCGGCGTCGGCGTCATCGCGGCCGTCGGAGCGGGCGGCATGGCCAGCGCGCAGACCGGCAAGCCGCCGGTGTCCATCTCGATGCCCGATCTGCCGAACGTCGGCTCGCTCATCTCCGACGACGAGCCGGAGCCCGAGGGTTCCGCCACCCCGCTCAGCGGCATCGGTATGACCGCCGACGACACCGCCGAGGGCACCACCGACGCCGGTGAGGTCCTGCGGGCGCGCATCATGCAGCAGGCCGAGCAGCAGCAGGTCCAGGTCGAGACCAAGGCCGCCGCCGAGGCCGCCGCCAAGGCCGAGAAGGAGGCCGCCGAGGCCGCCGCCAAGGCGGAGAAGGAGGCCGAGGCCAAGGCCGCCGCCGCCAAGAAGAAGGCGGAGGAGGAGGCCGCGAAGAAGGCCGAGGCCGAGCGGCTCGCCGAGCTGGCCAAGCAGTTCACGCTGCCGACCTCCTCGTACACGATCACCTCGACCTTCGGCCAGGCCGGGTCCATGTGGTCCTCCGGCCACCACACCGGCCTCGACTTCGCCGCGCCCACGGGCACCCTCATCAAGGCCGTCCACACCGGCACGATCACCGAGGCGGGCTGGGCGGGCGCCTACGGCTACCGCACCATCCTGACCCTGGACGACGGCACCGAGCTGTGGTTCTGCCACCAGTCGTCGATCAGCGTCGGCGTCGGCCAGAAGGTCAGCACCGGGGACGTCATCGGCCGCGTGGGCGCCACGGGCAACGTCACCGGACCGCACCTGCACTTCGAGGTCCACGTCGGCGGTGCCGAGGGCGGCGTCGACCCGGCCGCGTGGCTGCAGGGCAAGGGCCTCACCCCCTGAGGACACGGGCGCCCGGAAGAGGCGCCCACCTTCGGATCCCGGCGGTCCTGACGGCGACCCCCCGACGTCAGGGCTGCCGGTTTGCGCGATCTTTGCGTCCGGCCCCCGCACCCTCGGAATGACCGGTTCCGGTGCGCTTGTTGTCGTAGGACATGACTTCTCTGCGCAAGCTCGGCTCCTCCGACCTCGAGGTCTTCCCGCTCTCCCTCGGCGGCAACGTCTTCGGCTGGACCGCCGACCAGGACACCTCCTTCGCCGTCCTCGACGCCTACACCGCCGCCGGCGGCAACTTCGTCGACACCGCCGACGCCTACTCCGCGTGGGTCGAGGGCAACAGCGGCGGCGAGTCCGAGACCCTCATCGGCAAGTGGCTCGCGACCCGCGGCAACCGCGCCGACATCGTGATCGCCACGAAGGTCAGCCAGCACCCGGAGTACCCCGGTCTGTCCGCCGCCAACATCAAGGCCGCCGCCGACGCCTCGCTGCGCCGCCTGGGCACCGACCACATCGACCTCTACTACACCCACTTCGACAAGCCCGAGGTGCCGGTCGAGGAGATCATCGGCGCGCTCGACGAACTGGTGCGCGCGGGCAAGGTCCGGTACATCGCCGCCTCCAACATCACCCCCGAGCGGCTCGCGGCGTCCCTGGAGTTCTCGGACCGCGAGGGCCTCGCCCGGTACGTGGCCCTGCAGCCCCACTACAACCTGGTCTCGCGGGACACGTACGAGGGCGGGCTGCGCGACCTCGCCGAGCGGGCCGGTCTGGCCGCCGTTCCGTACTACGCCCTCGCGGCCGGCTTCCTCACGGGCAAGTACCGGCCCGGCACGGCCGTCGACAGCCCCCGGGCGGGCGGCGCCGCCAAGCACCTGGAGAGCGAGCGCGGCCGGCGGGTGCTCACCGCCCTGGACGAGATCTCCGAGGCCCACGGCGTGCCCGTCGCCACGGTGGCCCTGGCCTGGCTGGCGGCCCAGCCGACGGTGGCCGCGCCGATCGCGTCCGCGCGGACGGTCGAGCAGCTGCCGGCGCTGCTGGGGCTGGCGGAGCTGGAGCTGACGGAGGCGGAGGTGCTCAGGCTGACCGAGGCGTCCGCCTGAGGGCCTCTCCCGGCGCCCGCTACGACCGGTACGGGTTGTACGGCGGGTACGCGGCGTACGCGGAGTGGGGGGCGTGGGCGGCGTACGCGGTGACGTGCGGGGCCTGCGCGGCGTACGGGACGGGCGCGGGTGCCGCGTGCGCCCCGTACGCCGGCCAGTGCGGTGCGGCCACCGGGACGGGCGGCGCCGTGACCCGGGCCGCGTGGTCCAGAGCCGGGCGCGCCGTCTCCCGCCGGCGCCACAGCTCGGTCAGCAACTCGCGCTCCCGTACGACGTAGTCGGCGCCCGCCCTGCCCCGGCGCCCGCGCTGCCGCAGGAACGCCAGCGAGGTCGCGTACGCCTCGTACTCCGCCACCGTCCGCGCCGCCCGCTTCCCGGCGTGCCGACGGGCGTGCTGCCGGGCGATGCGGCGGGCCCGCATCGAGCCGAGCACGAACGGTTCGGCCGGTGCCAGCCAGCCGGCCACCGCGTAGACGGGCAGCTCGGCCCGGATGACGCCGAGTTCGCGCTGCCGGGTCCAGACCGCGAGCCAGGTCAGCAGGCCGAACACCGGCACCATGAACGCCCCGTACACGGCGAAGAAGCCGTACTCACCGAGCGAGGCCGAGCCGTTCCACAGGGCGTGCATGCCCATCGCGAGCAGCAGGCCGGCCAGGGGGAGCAGCACGCGCCGCAGGCGCCGGCGGTCGGCGGAGAGCGCGGCGACGCCGAAGCCGATACCGGTGAGCACGGTGAACAGCGGGTGCGCGAACGGTGACAGCACGACCCGGACGAAGAAGGTCGCCGCGGTCACCGAGGCGATGCCGCGGTCGCCGGTGAGCTGGTCGGTGCCGAAGGCGGTGCCCAGGTAGAGGATGTTCTCGGTGAAGGCGAAGCCCGTGGCGGTGACACCGGCTATGACCACGCCGTCGACGATGCCGGTGAAGTTCCGCCTGCGGAAGAGGAAGACCAGGAGGACGGCCGCGGCCTTGGCGGACTCCTCCACGACCGGCGCTATCACCGTGGCGCCCAGGGTGTCCGCGCCCGTGGGATCGGCGGTGGCGGTCGCTATCCATCTTGTCGCGAAGCTGTTGGCGACGATCGCTATCAGCGCCGCCGCGCAGGCGCCCCAGGGGAAGGAGAACAGCAGGTTCCGCCAGGGGCCGGGATCGACCCGGTCCAGCCAGCGGAACGCGGCTATGAGCAGCGGCACGGGCAAGACCGCCAGCCCCAGTCCCACCAGGAACCCCTGGGTGCCGGTCTGCTCGCGCACCAGGGCCAGGATCACCAGGCCGGACAGCGCGAGCAGCGTGACCAGCGCTCCGTAACGCACCCAGGCGCGCTGCCACCAGTGTGGATGCCTGTGCTGAGGCGCGGGCGGACGCGTCGGGTACGGGGGACAGGTGGCCACGGCATGGACCCTAACCGGTGGGGGGCTGCTCCTGTACGCGGCGGAAGAGCAGGTCGTTCACCACATGACCCTTGTCCAGTCCCTGGCCCTCGAAACGGGTCAGCGGCCGGTGGCCGGGACGTGGCGCGAAACCACCGTCGGGCACGGTGTTCTCGAAGCCGGGGTGCGCGGTGAGGACCTCGAGCATCTGCTCCGCGTACGGCTCCCAGTCGGTGGCGCAGTGCACGATGCCGCCCGGTGCGAGGCGGGACGCGGCCAGGGTCAGGAACTCCGGCTGGATCAGGCGGCGCTTGTGGTGCCGCTTCTTCGGCCAGGGGTCGGGGAAGTAGACGCGCAGCCCGGCGAGGGAGCCGGGGGCGAGCATCTCGCGCAGGAGGATGATCGCGTCGCCGTTGCCCACGCGGATGTTGGAGAGCCCGTTCCGGTCGGCGAGACCGAGCAGGTTTCCCTGGCCGGGGGTGTGGACGTCCACGGCGAGGATGTTGGTGTCCGGGTCGGCGGCGGCCATCTGGGCGGTCGCCTCGCCCATGCCGAAGCCGATCTCCAGGACGACGGGACCGGTGTTCCCGAACAGCTCGGCGAGGTCGATCACCCGCTGTCCGTCGATGTCCAGTCCCCACTTCGGCCACAACCGCTGCAGCGCGTCCGCCTGCCCGGTGGTGACCCGGCTCCGGCGCGGCTGGAAGCTGCGGATGCGCCGCTCGAAGTGGGACCCGGCGGGATCGGCCTTCGGCCCGTCGGGAAACCGGGGCTCACCCTTGGCACGCACCGGCTGAGGGGTCTCGGGGGCATGGCGTGAATCAGACACAGTGAGAACGATTTTACGGCCTCCGTCCTGACCCCCCTCCGCACTCCACCGCCGCGCCATCTCAGCTGCGCTCCCCCACCGACGCCGCCGTGCCGCCCTGGCTGCACGCCCACGCACGGCACCAGGCCGGCGCCGGACCCCGCACCCCTTCGGCCCCCGTGGACGCCGGCTCGCTCACACCGCCCCCAGCAGCGCCAGCGCCCGGCGCCCCACCTCCCGCCCGATCGGCAGCGCCGCCGTCGCCGCCGGGGACGGCGCGTTCAGGACGTGCACCGCCCGCGCCCCCTCCTTGATCAGGAAGTCGTCCACCAGGGTCCCGTCCGCCAGGACCGCCTGCGCCCGCACCCCCGCCGGCGCCTCCACCAGGTCGCCCTCCGTCACCGCCGGCAGCAGCCTGCGGACCGCCGACGTGAAGGCCCCCTTGGACAGCGACCGCCGCAGCTCCCCGGCGCCGTATCTCCAGTGACGCCGGGCGATGTGCCACGAGCCCGGCCAGGCGAGCGTGGCGCCCAGCTCGCGGGGCCGGACCACGCTCCAGCCGTAGCCCTCCCGGGCCAGCGCGGGCACCGCGTTCGGCCCCACGTGCACGCTGCCGTCGATGCCGCGGGTCAGGTGCACGCCGAGGAACGGGAACGCCGGGTCCGGCACCGGGTACACCAGGCCCCGCACCAGCTCCGGCCGCGCCAGCTCGTAGTACTCGCCGCGGAAGGGCACGATCCGCATCCCGGGGTCGTCGCCCGTCATCCGCGCGACCTCGTCGCAGTACAGGCCGGCGCAGTTGACCAGGGTCCGGGCGCGGACCACGTCACCGGTACGGGTGCGGACGGCGACTCCGAGGTCGGGGCGCCGGTCGATGCGCAGCACCTCCGCGCCGTAGCGGATCTCCGCCCCGGAGGCCCGGGCCAGCTGCCGTGCCACTCCGACGTAGTCGCAGACGCCGGTCGTCCCCACGTGTATGGCCGCCAGGCCCCGGACCTCCGGCTCGTACTCGTGGATCTGCGCCGCGCCCAGCTCCCGCACGGGAATGCCGTTCTCCCGGCCGCGCTGCACGAGCGCGTGCAGCCGGGGCAGCTCGGTGCGGTCGGTGGCGACGATCAGCTTGCCGGTGACCGCGTGCTCGATGCCGTACTCCGCGCAGAACTTGACCATCTCGGCGGCGCCCCGCACCGCGTAGCGGGCCTTCAGCGAGCCCGGGCGGTAGTAGATGCCGCTGTGGATCACACCGCTGTTGCGGCCCGTCTGGTGCCGGGCCGGTCCCGGCTCCTTCTCCAGCACCGTCACGCGGGTGCCCGGCGCGGAGCGCGTGATCGCGTACGCCGTGGACAGGCCGACGATTCCGCCGCCGATCACCAGCACGTCGCAGTCGTAGGCGATCCCGGTCCGCACGTGTCCCACCTCCCGGTCCCTTCGCGCTCCGTCTCCCGGCTTCGATAGTGCACTGCGCCACTGACAGTGCGCTCAAACCCGTGCGGCACCCGGGCTCAGGCCGGGGTGACCAGCAGCGGCCGGGCGCGCTCACGGAGCTCGACCACGCGCGGCTCGTCGCTGTACGGCTCCAGACGGTGCAGGAGGTCCTTGACGTACTCGGTGGTACGGGCCGAGGAGATGCGCCCGGCGACCTCGACCGCCCGCACGCCCTGCTCGCAGGCCGCGTCCAGATTGCCCGACTCCAGCTCGGCCACCGCCGAGACGACGAGCCGCAGTCCGTGCGAGCGGACGAACTCCTCCGTCGGCTGCGACAGGGCCTGCTCGGTGAAGCGGCGGACCTGGCGTGGTGCCTTCAGGTCGCGGTAGCACTCGGCCGCGTCGGCGGCGAACCGGTCGTAGGAGTAGAAACCCAGCCAGGTCGGATCGTTGTCGCCCGGCCGGGCGCGTTCCAGCCAGCTCTCGGCGGCCTTCAGCGCGGCACCCGCCGCCGGCGCGTCACCCGCGCGCGCGTGGGCCCGGGCCTCGACCAGACGGAAGAAGCTCATCGTGCGGGCCGTGGCCAGGCCGCGATTGCGTTCCAGGGCGGCCTGGGCGAGATCCACGCCCTCGTCACCGAAGCCGCGGTAGGTGGCCTGGAGGGACATGGAGGCGAGGACGTAGCCGCCCAGGGGGACGTCGGCCGCCGCGCGGGCCAGGCGCAGGGCCTGGATGTAGTAGCGCTGGGCGGCTTCCTGCTGGCCGGTGTCGAAGGCCATCCAGCCGGCCAGGCGGGTCAGCTCGGCCGACGCGCCGAACAGGGCGCGGCCGACCTCGTCGGAGTAGGAGCCGAGGAGCAGCGGGGCCGCCTCGACGCGTAAGCACTCGGGGACCATCGACGAACGCCAGTCGCCGCCGCCGTACTTGGAGTCCCAGCGGCGGGCGTCCTCGGCGGCCTCCCGCAGCTTCCGCACATCGCTGTGGCCGACTTTGAGCGGTGCGCCGGAGCCCTCGGCCGGGCTCGCGTCGCGCGCCACCGAGCTGTCGGCCGGGGTTATCAGCCACCGTGAGGCGGGCGTCGCGTACGCGCTCACCGCGAACGAGCCGGCGAGCGACTGCCAGATGCCGCCGCCGGCCCGGCGTCCGGCGAGGTCGAGGCGGTACAGCTCGGTGGCGGACGTGACCGCCTGCCCGACGTCGCGCGGGAAGGCGAGGCCCACTTCGGGGGCGGGGTCCGCGTCCGCCAGGCCGATCTCGTGGAGCGGCACCGGGCGGCCGAGCTTCTGGCCGATGGCGGCGGCGATCAGGTGCGGTGCCGCACCCTGCGGCACCATGCCCTTCGACACCCAGCGCGCCACCGACGTCTTGTCGTAGCGAAGCGTCAACCCGCGCTGGGCGCCGAGGTCGTTGACACGCCGGGCGAGTCCTGCGTTGCTGATTCCCGCGAGGGCGAGAACGGCGCCGAGCTTTTCGTTCGGCCCGCGTTGCTCCCTGGACATGCGCCACCCCTCGACACAGACGGCTGCCGCACTGGCATAACCATGCGGCATTCGTAAACCCAGCGTAGTTCGCCGCATCCCATGCGTTAAGAGGCATTGTTCCGGATGGCGGGATTGTGGCCCGTACTGAAGTGCGGCGCCTGCACGGACCGTTGCCGCGTGCTACCGGTGTGTGGCCGTGCGCCCGTGCGTGCGCTCTTCTCCGGCCATCGGGGGAGCGGTTCCATGGCGGTGCGTGGGTCGGCCCGCTGTACTGGATCCAGCGGGCTGGGGGACGCCGCCGCCTACATCCCCGCGGGCGGCGGACCGGTCCGGGAGGCGTGGCCCGTCTCCCGGACTGCGCACCGCCGGGTGGTGCGCAGAGCCTGTACGGAGCGTGTTCATCACGCTCTGTACGACGCCCATTTGGCCAGAAAGAGCCCCCGGTGTCCACGGGGCTCCGGCGCCCTCACCATGGCACTTGAGGGCGCGACGGGTAGCCAAGGGGCGCGTTACGGGGGCGCATTCGCGTCGTCGGGGCGAGCCCCCGGAAGACCGACGCGTCGGGACCGGCATACGGCCACCGGCATGTGACGCCCTCACGCGGGTGTCCGCGGGGGCGCATTCACGGGAGCGCATGCGGCTCCGCCGACGCTCTGCGGCGTGCCCTTCATGGCAGCATGGGGAACCAGTTCGTACGGTGCACTGGTTCCCCGGCCTGTGGAGGCGTCGATGCGGTGGTTGGTGGGGTGGAGCAGCACCGCCGTGGGAGCCGCGGGAAGCGCGGGGGCCGGCGGCTCCGCCGGGGCCACCGGGTACGACGGTGAGACGGTGCAGCCCGTGGGCTCCCAGCTTCTGTGGGGCGACCCCGACCCCCTGTGGGCGGTCGGCGACTGGCGCCCCGACGAGGTACGCGTCGTCACGGCCGACCCGCAGACCCGGATCGCGGTCCTCGGCATCTGCGGCGCGTCCGACGAGCAGCTGCGCGTCGGGCTGTTCGCCGCGCGCGGCGGGGCACTGCGGCACCTGACCGCGTGGCCCGGCAGCTACACGGCGGTCGTCCAGGTCGGCCGGCGGATCACCGTCTGCGGCGACCTCGCGGGCGCGCGCCCGGTGTTCCACACCCCCTGGGCGGGCGGCACGGCGTACGCGACCGCCGCGCTGCCCCTGGCCGACCTCGTGGAGGCCAACCTCGACTTCGGGCACCTCGCCGCCCTGCTCGCCGCCCCGGACGTGCCGGCCGCGCTGGACGACTCCACCCCGTACGACGGCGTGAAGCGCATTCCGCCGGGGCATGCGCTGATTCTGCGCGCCGGAGCACGCGAGATCGCCGGGTACGAGCAGGTGGCCTCGCTCGCCGTGGCGGCACCCGCCGCCGACCCGGACAGAGCCGTGGACGGCGTGCGGGACGCGCTGGTGGAAGCCGTACGGACCCGCCTCGCCGCGCCCCGGCACGTCCCCGGGGACGGCATCGACCCGGGCCCGGTGCCGGGCATGGGGCCCGCCGAACGGCGTGCCGCGCGCGGGATGCCGGTGCCCGGGATCGGCGCCGACCTGTCAGGCGGACCGGCCTCGGGGACGCTGGCGCTGTTGGCCGCCGGGCTGCCGGGGATGCCGGGCACCGTGCTCGGGCACGGCACGGGCGCGGGCGAGCGGCTGCTCGCCGTCACCTTCAACGACCTGGCCGTCGGCGGACGCGAGTCCGAGCTGGAGCGGGCGGGCGCGCTGGCCGCCAACCCGCGGCTGCACCACGTGGTCGTCGCCGGCGGGGAGGACGTCCTGCCGTACGCCGCGCTCGACGGGCCCCTGACCGACGAACCGGGCTCCTGCCTGGTGTCGGCGGCACGGCACCGGGCACGGCTGGCCGCCGGCAGCGCGGACCACTTCACCGGCTACGGGGCGCGGCAGGTGCTCGACGCCCACCCCGCCCGCCTGGCCGACCTGCTGATGGACCGCAAACGGCGCCATCTCGTCCGTCCGGTCGCCGCGCTCGCCAAGGCCGACGGCTCGGTGCTGGTCCCCGCGCGGGTGTACGCCGCGGCCCGGCGGCTGTCGCGCACGCCCTACCGCACGGGCGTCGAGTCACTCGCCGAACGGCTGCTGCGCCGGCGCTTCGACGAGCCGGCCGGCGGGGGCGGCGGAGCGATGGAGGCGTCGCTCGCCGTGCTCACCTGGGCCGGTCCCGGGCCGGCGGCGCGCTGGCTGACGGGGGAGGCCCTGGCTGAAGTATCGGTTCGCCTTCAGGCGTCCACCCACCGGTCCGCGATCGGGCCGGGACAGCGGCCCGGCGACTTCCGCGCGCGCACGGCACTGGCCCGGCAGGCGGCCGAGGTGCGGGTGCTGGAGCAGGCCGCGGAGATCCGCTTCCAGCGGCTGCACGCGCCGTTCCTCGACAACCAGGTCGTCCGCGCCTGCCGTGCGCTGCCGGAGGCGCTGCGCGTCCAGCCCGGGGCACGGGCCGCGATCCTGCGCACGGTGCTGGAGGGCGCCGGGGTGAGCGAGCTGCCGAACGGGTGGGGGGCGCCGACGCAGGCGCTGGCCGCCTCCGCCGCGCGGACGGGGCTGCGGGTCGCCGCCGACTCACTGCTGGGGCTGTTCGACACACCGCTGCTCGCCGAGGCCGGGCTGGTCGAGGCGCGGGTCGTGCGCAAGGCGGTGCGCGGGGCGGCGGCGGGGGAGCCGCTGCCGCTGGACGGGCTGGCCGGTCTGATCTCCCTGGAGCTCTGGCTCCGCCGCCTCCTCGCCCGCCGGGGCACCTGCTGGACCGGCACCCCGGCACGGCAGCGCGCCGTCCCCGCGGGGATCGCGCCGCAACGAGGGGCCCTGGGGGGCGCGGGCACGGTGGCACGACGGGGGTGACGGCCCGCGTCGGCCCGTAGCGGGGCCGGTGAGGTGCGCGTGGCGCCGCCGTCCCGAAGACACACCGGCCGTAGCGGCACGCCGGGCCCCTACGCGCAGGTGAAGCGCGACTGCGCCCAGTCTGCGAGCGCCACCGAGTCGAGGGGACCGTGCGGCTCGGCCACCAGCCGTACGGACTCGCGTCCGGAGAGGTCCACGTGGACCGGTACCGCGGGGTCCCCGCCGCCGACCGTCCCGGAGTTCCACAGCCGGACGCCGTCCGCGTACACCGCGAAGCGGACCTTGCCGAGCTTCGCCGGCAGGTCGTCGACGCCGACCAGAGCGTCGTAGGACGAGCACGAGCGGTTGAGGTCGACGGTGACGGAGGAGCGTGCGTTCACGGTGACGCCGTGGGCGTACCGCACGTCGCCGATCGACAGGCCGGAGCGCTGCCACACCCAACTGCTCCCGGCGAGCCGCATCTCGGGCCCGCTGCCGTCGCCGGTCAGGTCGTACGCCAGCTCGCTCCACCGGTAGACGGCCGGGGCGGGCGGCGGGGTCGACGGCGCCGGAGGCGAGGGCGGGGGCGGAGCGGGCTCGGGGGACTCCGGCACCGGCTTCGGAGTGGGTGTCGGCGTGGGCGGGTGCGGGGGCGGGGGTGGCGTCGGCGTGGGGGTCGGAGTGGGGGCGGGCACGGAGGCCGGCTCGGGCGCGGACACCGGCGGGTGCGGGCGCGGGGCCCGCTCCGGCGGCGTGGGGGTGTCCGGCGCGGGCTGCGCCACCGGCGAAGAGGCGGGCGGGGCCGCCTTCGGCGGCTCCTTGTCCGGGGCGTCGTTGCCGGTCAGCGCGAAGACCATCGCCGCGGCGGCGGCCACCGCCGTCACCCCGGCCGCCACACCGGCCTTCACCGGTGCGCCCAGCCCTTCGGAGGCGGCCGCTCCGCCCCCGGCGCCCGCTCCGCCGGACGTGCCGCCGCCCGTCGCGGCAGCCGCGCCCGCCGCACCGGCCGCGCCCGCGCCCCCGGCGACGAGCCCGGCGGCCTTGGCGTAACCGGCGGCGCCGAACCATCCGATGACCGCGACCGGCACCACGGCGGGGATGCCGCTCGCGACCTCCTCGATCTGACTGGCGGCCAGCCGGCACCGGGCGCACTCCGCGAGATGCCTGCGCAGACCCCGCTCGGCCCGGGTGCGCAGCCTGCCGCGGGCGTAGGTGCCGAGCCGGTCGGCGTAGCGGGCGCACTCCTCGTCGGCGGCGAGGGCGTCGCTGACGTGTGCCTGGAGGTAGGCCTGCTTCAGTCCCTCACGGGCGCGGCTGGCGAGTACGCGCGTGCCGTTGGCGTCCAGTCCGAAGAGCACGGCCACCTCGCTCGGCGACTCGTCCTCGACCTCCGTGTGCCACAGCACGGCCTGCCACCGCTCCGGCAGCGACCGGAACGCCTGCATGGCCATCGACTGCTCGGCCTCGTGCATGGCGCGCACGTCGGCGCCCAGTTCCAGGGTGTCGTCGTCCGCCGTCTTCGCGGTGTGCGCGGACTGCGTGGCGAACACGGCGAAGTCGTCGACCAGCTGCTCCCGCTTGGCCGACCGCGTCCAGCCCGCGGCGACGCGCCTGACGGCCGTCAGCAGGTACGCGCGCACGGCGTGCTCGGGTCCGGAACCGCCGCGCACCGCCTGGAGCACGCGGGCGAACACCTCGGCGGTGAGGTCGTCGGCGGTGTGCGCGTCGCGGCAGCACGTGCGCGCGTACCGGCGCACGGCGTCCGCGTGGCGCCGGTACAGCTCCTCGTAGGCCGTGTCGTCGCCCGAGCGCATCAGCGCGATCAGCTCGGCGTCGGACGGCGGCACGTCGCGCGGGGGCGGCAGCACGCTGTCCTCGTGCAGCTCCCGCTGCGCCGGGACGCCACCCCCTCCGGCGAAGGTGCCGCTCCGCGGGACCTCCGCGGGGCCGCCCTGACCCGGTACCTGCGGCGGGTCACCGGGTACGGCGTCGCCGTCACCGAGTGCACCGTCCCGCCCGTCAACGCTCATCGCGGAAAGCCCCCGCCACCTGCCCAACCGGACCCGAACACCGGGTCAGGGTGCCACAGCGGCTTCTCGTCAGGAGCCCGCACCGTGGACGGTCACTCGTCCGTGGTCTTTTACGGCAACGCGGTACTGACGACCGGCCGTTCGGGAAAGGGATACGCCCTTCGCCTCCGACCCCGCCGGTCGGCACCACGCGGAAGGGCACGCACCTGTCGTGGGCACGCACCTGTCCTGGGCACGCACCTGTCGTGGGCACGCGCGCTGTCGGGGGCAAGCGCCTGTCGTGGGCCCGCACACCGTCGGCAGCACGCGGGCCGTCAGGGGTACGCGAACCGTCGGCAGCACGCGCCCGTCGGGGCACACACGCTGTCGGGGCACGCGGACCTTGAGGGCGGCAGACACCTATCGGGGGGCACGGCACACCGTCGGCAGCACGCGCCCGTCGGGGCACACACGCTGTCGGGGCACGCGGACCTTGAGGGCGGCAGACACCTATCGGGGGGCACGGCACACGGTCGGCAACCCGCACCCGTCGGGGCACACACGCCGTCGGCAACCCGCACCCGTCAGGACACGCGCCCCGTCCCCGGCCGGCCCGGGCGAGACGTGAGAAACAGGCCCCTCCGCCCCGCTCGACGCCGCCACCGGCCTCACGCGGGACGCGAACGCAGCCCTTCCAGCAGGATGTCCAGCAGCCGGGCCGAGGCGGCCGCCTGCTGTGCCGCGTCGGGCAACGAGGGCGCTGCCGTGGCTATCACCAGCAGCACGTCCGACACCGACACGTCCGGCCGCAGCGCGCCCGCCGCACGGGCACGCTCCACGAGGCGGCCCACGACCTCCAGCAGCGCCGCCGCCCCGTGATCGTCGCCCGGGACGAGGGGCGCCCCTACGGAGCCGGCGGGCGAACCCGGGACCAGCCCCAGCGGCACCGTGTCCTCGGGCACCAGGCGCAGCTCACCGGAGCCCGGCTGCACCCGCTGCTGCGGCACCCGCGGCTCACCGGCCACACCACCGCCGGCAGCGCCGTCACCGTCGTCCGACACGCCGACCCGCAGCACCTGCGGCGGCAGCAGCCGGCCCGCCCCCGAGGCCACCGACGTGCGCAGGAACCGCGACAGCGCCGACCACGGCTCGTCCTCCTGCCCGAGCGCCGCCCTGGCCTGATCGGTCAGCCGGGCCGTCTCCTCCTCGGCTATCCGCCGCACCAGGACGTCCTTGCTCGGGAAGCGCCGGTACACCGTGCCGACACCGACCCGAGCGCGCCGCGCCACGTCCTCCATCGGCGCGCCGTACCCCAGCTCGCCGAACACCTCGCGCGCCGCGCGCAGCACGTGCTCCAGATTGCGCTGGGCGTCCACGCGCAGGGGCGCCGTACGCCCACCGTCGCCGCGTCCGCCGCCCGTCGCCGCACCCATCACGCCACCGGGCGCGACAGCGGACGCGGACGACCGATGAGAGTCCTGTACATGCATAGACAATCCCCCGGTAATGACGTCTCCCCCCGGAGACTCTCCCCGTCATCGAAAGCCGGAGTGCACGTGAGCGACCCGGCTCGGCGGCCCGCCCGTCGCGGACCCGCGAGCGCGTCCCCCCACACTCCGTGGAGACGAACATAGTTGAGCGGGAGTCAATTCAGAAGGGGCAGGTTCCGCACGGAGCGCCCCCCGATCGGAGTACGGACCGCATACGCCCGCAACACGGCCCCTCCCGCCCGCCGCTCCACCCGTGCTGACCTGCGTCGGCGCCGCGCACCACGGCGATCCGGCCGACCCGGGGCCCGAGTGGTGTCCGGTCACACAAATCGCCGGGCCTGTGGACAAACGCAAGCGACGGGTGCGTCATGGGATGGTGAAGGAACGTGCGCGCATTCTCGTTGTCGGCGGCGGCTACGTCGGGATGTACACGGCCCTGCGTCTCCAGCGGAACCTCAAGGGCGAACTCCGGCGGGGCGAGGCGGAGATCACCGTCGTCACCCCCGACCCCTACATGACGTACCAGCCGTTCCTGCCCGAGGCGGCGGCCGGCTCCATCTCCCCGCGCCACGTCGTCGTGCCGCTGCGCCGTGTCCTCGACCAGTGCCACGTGGTCGTCGGCGAGGCGCACAGCATCGACCACACCGGCCGCACCGCCACCGTGACCACCCTCGCCACCGAGGACGAGGGCACGGGAGCCCGCCGTCTGACGTACGACGAACTCGTCCTCGCCCCCGGATCCGTCTCGCGCACCCTCCCCGTCCCCGGCCTCGCCGACCACGGCATCGGCTTCAAGACCGTCGAGGAGGCCATCGGCCTGCGCAACCACGTCCTGGAGCAGCTCGACATCGCCTCATCCACCCGTGACCCCGCGATCCGGGACGCCGCCCTCACCTTCGTCTTCGTCGGCGGGGGCTTCGCCGGGGTCGAGGCGCTCGGCGAGCTGGAGGACATGGCCCGCTACGCCGCCCGCTACTACCACAACGTCACGCCCGAGGACATGAAGTGGATCCTCGTCGAGGCGTCGGACCGCATCCTGCCCGAGGTCGGCGAGGACATGGGCCGCTACACGGTCACCGAGCTGCGCCGCCGCAACATCGACGTACGCCTCGACACCCGCCTGGAGTCCTGCGCGGACCGCGTCGCCGTCCTCAGCGACGGTGCCCGCTTCCCCACCCGCACGGTCGTCTGGACCGCCGGCGTCAAACCCCACCCCGTCCTCGCCGCCACCGACCTGCCTCTCGACGACCGCGGACGGCTCGTGTGCACGCCCCAACTGACCGTCGACGGCGCCCCGCACGCGTGGGCCGCGGGCGACGCCGCCGCAGTCCCCGACGTCACGGCCCCCGGACCCGGCGGGACGTGCGCCCCCAACGCCCAGCACGCCGTCCGCCAGGCCAGGGTCCTCGGCGACAACATCGCGCACGCCCTGCGCGGCGAGCCACTCGACACGTACGCGCACAAGTACGTCGGCTCCGTCGCCTCCCTCGGCTTCCACCAGGGCGTCGCGCACGTCTACGGCCGCAGGCTGAAGGGCTACCCGGCGTGGTTCATGCACCGCGCCTACCACCTCAGCCGCGTCCCCACCGTCAACCGCAAGGCGCGCGTCCTGGCCGAATGGGCCCTCGCCGGACTCTTCAAACGGGAGATCGTCTCCCTGGGATCACTCGAACATCCCCGCGCGGAGTTCGAACTCGCGGCCGGTGGAAAGCCTTCTCAGGAACCTCCGCGCAACCCGAAGGGGTAGTCCTGTCCGGACTCAGGAACTCCCCGGGCCGGCCCGGCGTCTGACGGATGTCGGCCGGTCGGCACCCTGCCAGACTGGTCCACCACCGGGGGCGGGCCGCCGCTCACCCCGCGCGGCTCCCGGGCCCTGCCGGTTCCGGTGCCGGCCGCCGACGACTACCCGAGGCAAGGATTCGTGAACTTCACGCGCTGGAGCGCCCGACTCCCCGGAACGCAGCGCCGCGCCGCAGCGCGGACCGACACGACGCTTCCGCCGGACCGCCGGGCAGACGGCTCCGTGCCCACCGCCCGCGCCGAACAGCTGACCGACGAGGCCCCGCCCGTACCGTCCGTCGACGACCTGCCGACGCGCGACGTCCTCGACCGCGTCCCGGCCCTCGTCGCCCTCGTCCACGGCCCCGACCACCGCATCGCCTACGTCAACGACGCCTACGCCACGGCCTTCGGCGCACGCCCCCTCGGCAGAGGGGCCCGCGAGGCCCTCCCCGAGCTCGACGCACTGGGACTCTTCCCGCTCCTCGACCAGGTCCAGCGCAGCGGCAGACCCCGCACCCTCAAGTCCCGCAAGGCCCCCGACGGCCGCTCCTACACCTTCACCTGCACGCCGGTCACCGAGGGCGACGGCGGCGACCGCGGCGTCCTCGTCTTCGCCACGGACGTCACCGACCACGCCGAAGCCGCCGCACGCCTGCGCGCGAGCGAACGCCGCCAGCGCGAGACCGCCGTCACCCTCCAGCGCTCCCTGCTCCCGCAGGAACTCGAGGAGCCCGACGACCTGCGCGTCGCCGCCACGTACCACCCCGGCGGCACCGAGGCCGCGGTCGGCGGCGACTGGTACGACGTGATCACGCTCGGCGGCGGCCGCACCGCCCTGGTCATCGGCGACGTCATGGGCAGAGGCGTCCGCGCGGCCGCGGTCATGGGCCAGCTCCGCACGGCGGTGCGGGCCTACGCCCGCCTCGACCTGCCCCCGCACGAGGTCCTTCAGCTCCTGGACGGCCTCGCCACCGAGATCGACGCCAACCAGATCGCCACCTGCGTCTACGCCATCCACGACCCGAACGAGGGCCGGCTGGTGTACGCCTCCGCCGGGCACCTGCCCATCCTGGTCCGCGACGAGACGGGCACCGTCCAGCGCGCCGACGAGCCCACCGGCCCCCCGCTCGGCACGGGCGGCTGGATGCACGCCTCCGGCTCCATCGCCCTCACGCCCGGCTCCACCGCCGTCCTCTACACCGACGGCCTGGTGGAGCGCCGCAACGAGGACCTGGACGAGGGGATCGCCGCCCTGGAACGCGCCCTGTCCGGAGCCACCGGCAGCCCCCAGGTGGTGTGCGACCGCCTGGTCCGCTCGGCCGGCGTCACCCCGGACCACGACGACGACGTGGCCGTCCTGGTCCTGCAGCACCCCGCCCGCAAGGGCCCCGAGGCCGAGCTCTTCCGCAACGCCACGCTCGAACTGCTCGGCGGCGTCGAAGCGGCCCCCCGCGCGCGTGCCTTCGCCTCCGGTGTCCTCGCCAGCTGGCGCTTCCCCGCCGACCTGCACGACTCGGGTGTCCTGGCCACCAGCGAGCTGGTCGCCAACTCCCTCCAGCACGGCACGCCCCCCATGCGCCTGCGCCTGCGCCGCACGGACCGACGCCTGATCATCGAGGTCACCGACGGGGACGACCATCTCCCCCGGCGCCGCCGCGCGGAGCCGGGGGACGAGTCCGGCCGGGGCATCGCCATCGTCGCGACGATCGCCTCCCACTGGGGTTCCCGGCGTACGCCCGGCGGCGGCAAGTCCGTCTGGTGCGAGTTCGTCCTGCCGAAGCCGTGACCCCGGGGCGGGCCGTCGGCGCCGGCGGTCGAGCCGTGACGGGCTCGGCACCCGTCACGGCCTCGCTCACGCCTCCGCGGCCGCCACGGCGCCCGCCGGCGCCCCGCCCTGCGTGACCACCCGGCTCCGCGCGAGCGACGGCTGGTTCTGCAGGTCCGTGAGCTGCCGCCCCAGCCGCACCGCCAGCACCGAGATGCCCAGCGAGAACAGCAGGAAGGCCACGATGTACGGCCCGTGCAGCGAAGCCCCGAGCGGCCCGCCCACGGCCGGCCCGATCGCCAGCGCGAGTTGCTTCACCAGGGCGAAGGCGGAGTTGTACTGCCCCGCCATCCCGGTCGGTGCCAGGTCGGCCACCAGCGGCGCCAGCGTCGGCGACAGCATCGCCTCGCCCAGCCCGAACAGCGCGTACGTCGAGATGAACGCGGCCGTCGCCATCGTCCGGCTGCCGTGCCCGAGCCCGGCGTACCCGGCCACCGCCCACGCCACGGCCCAGATCAGACCCACGGCGGCGATCACGTGCGACCGCTTCCGCCGCTCCACGAACTTCAGCACCGCGAACTGCGCGACCACGATCATCAGCGTGTTCGCCGCGAGCGCCGTCCCGAGCGCGGACGTCGAGATTCCGGCGGCCTCGACGCCGTAGGCGCTCAGCCCCGATTCGAACTGGCCGTAGCAGGCGAAGAACAGCACGAAACCCAGCACGCAGAGCTGGACCATGGCCCGGTTGCCCAGCAGCTGCTTCCAGCCGCTGCCGGTGGGCTGCCCCGGCGCTTCCTCCACCCGCGGCGCACGCGGCATCCGCACCGTCGCCATCACCGCGACCAGCAGCAGGAACATCGCCGCCTCGATCGCGAACAGCAGCGTGAACGACGACGCGCTCGTGGTGTCGACCAAGTGGCCACCGATGAGACCGCCGACGCCCAGACCGAGGTTCTGCAGGAAGAACTGCATGGCGAACGCCCGCGACCGGGTCTCCGAGGGGGAGCAGTCCACGATCATCGTCGCGAGCGCCGGCTGCATCACGGCCTGCCCCGCCCCGAGCGCGGCCGCGGACAGCAGCACGGTGGCCGCGGTGGCCGAGAGCCCCAGGCTCAGCGCGCCGACCGCGGCGGTGACCAGGGCGACCAGCAGCACCGGCAGCGGGCCCCGCCGGACGATGGCCCGCCCGGCGAACGGCAGCACGATCAGCGCGGCCACGGCGAAGACGGCGAGTACGAGACCCGCCGTCATGGACCCCAGCCCCCGCACCTGCGCCACATAGACGTACAGGTAGGGAACGGTGAAGCCCAGCCCGAACGCGCTGAGTGCGTTGCCCACGTGGATCCGGCGCATCGCGGCGCCCATTGCCCTGGTCACGTTCACCCTCTCTTGGGTAGTCCGCTCCAGCCGTTAGAGCTGAAGACTTAGAAGCTAAAGTTCGAAGGTAAAGAGTACATAGAGAAGGACTTCAAGGCAAAGGAGTGGCGTGCCATACTGCGGCCATGGGCGACACCTCCGGCGCCGGCGAGCCGCCACTCGAAGAACAGATCGCCGCCTACCAGCGCGAGTTCCAGGACCTCGACCCGCAGGTCGAGAAGATCGTTTCGGCACTGTCCCGGCTCAACCGCCGCATGAACGTCGCGTACGGCCGCCAGACGGCCGAGCTGGGCATCAGCAACACAGACTGGGAAGTGCTCAAGGCGCTCGTCCTGTCCGGCGCTCCGTACCAGCTGGGTCCCGGCGACCTCGCCAAGCGCCTCGGTCTGACGCCGGCCGCCATGACCCACCGCATCGACCGCATGGTGGCGGAGGGACTGGTCACCCGGGAGCGGGACGAGTCGAACCGGGTGCGCGTGATCGTCGAGCTGACGGGTGACGGGCGCGAGAAGTGGCTGGAGGCCATGCGCCTCGCCACGGTCTTCGAGGAGGACCTCCTCCAGGACCTCTCACCGGACGAACGGTCGGCCCTCGGGGAGGTCCTCACCCGCCTCCTGCGCAGAGTCGAGCACGCACAGCCCGACGCCGGCGGCCGGCTCAGCGATCTCGACTAAAAGATCTTGACAGGGGCGGTTGACAGCCCCCTGCGGGATCCGTAAGGTTCTTCGGGTTGCCACCGGGCCGTAACGGTTCTGCGGTAGCACCTCCCGCCGCAACAGCGGCAACTAAACCACCAGCACGACTCCCACTGGGAACCGATTCGGCATGCCCGAATTCAATTCCGAATGGGACTCGACGCCCCGGTCGACACCGATTGGGAAACGCCGGGAAAGTCCGCTAAGGTTTGAGACGTCGGAACGGCCCAACAGCCGGGAAGACACCCCCCTCTGACGGGGAATCAGAGCCCGAAAGGATCTGATAGAGTCGGAACCGCCGGAAAGGGAAACGCGAAAGCGGGAACCTGGAAAGCGCCGAGGAAATCGGATCGGAAAAGGATCTGATAGAGTCGGAAACGCAAGACCGAAGGGAAGCGCCCGGAGGAAAGCCCGAGAGGGTGAGTACAAAG